>CAWJVS010000037.1:0-91902 GCA_963846335.1 uncultured Bacteroidales bacterium | reverse complement strand
CAGCAGGCAGACACTTGTCCAGCACCTTACGCAGGATGTGACGCTGCAATTACTAGAGCGCATCATTGAGAGGTTCGGATTGTCGCCACTGCACCAATTATTGCTTACGGATCAATGGGCGGAGAATGCTGTATCCATAATTCAATCACATTCATCGAGTGACGTCGTGGCGGATGCAGCATTCCCCAGCCACACAGCTCGGGTGAAAAACCTGTGGTTACCATCCGGTACCGGAACGTCACACATGGCACGCTCTCTAGCACACAGAAAAATTTGTTGGGTATAATGCTATTGCTGCAACGTGCCCCCTTGGTGGCGCGGTCGGCGAAAATGCAAAAGAACTTTTAACAGCTGCAATCAATTAAATATATTAATAATGAGAGAAGGTCTTCTAAATGGGAAAAAAGGCATCATTTTCGGTGCCCTGAATGAAAAATCCATTGCCTGGCAGGTTGCGCTGAAGGCATGGCAGAACGGGGCTGAACTGGTTCTGACAAATTCGCCGGTGGCATTGAGACTCGGTACCATCAGCGAGCTTGCAACAACAACCGGAAGCAAAGTTATTGCGGCTGATGCTACAAAGATGGAGGATATTGAGGCCCTCCTGTCAGAAAGTATGAAGATATTTGGAGGCAAATTCGATTTTATACTCCATTCAATCGGGATGTCGCCAAACGTAAGAAAGGATATCCCATACGAACAGACTAGCTATGAAAATATGCTGAAAACATTTGACATTTCAGCACTTAGCTTTCACCGGGTCCTGCAGACTGCCTACAAGCTCGATGCATTGAAGGAATGGGGATCGGTGGTTGCATTATCCTATGTGGCTGCACAGCGAACCCTTTCCGGTTACAATGATATGGGGGATGCCAAGGCACTGCTTGAATCGATTGCACGAAGTTTTGGCTATATCTATGGGCGGGACCGGAAAGTAAGGATCAATACCGTTTCTCAATCACCTACTGTCACAACTGCAGGTATGGGAATTCATGGATTTGATTCCCTGGTCGATTTCTCCGAAAGGATGTCACCCCTGGGAAACGCCTCTGCTGAAGAATGTGCAGATTATTGTGTTGCCCTGTTTTCTGATCTTACCCGCAAGGTTACAATGCAAAACCTCTTCCATGACGGTGGTTTCTCAAGTATGGGCATGAGCCTCAAAGCAATTGAACAGTACCAGAAGAGCTTTGAGGAATGCGATTGTGATGAGAAAAAGTAGCTAAGTATAAAAGCCTATTTTTAAAGCGACACGCAATTCAGTATGTCGCTTTCTTTATATTTGATACAGACATAAACCTGTCAAGATGGTAAAAATTTTCCTGCTCGTTGTCTTCTATTTTACTTTTCCACTGGTGATTATCTATTTGTGCAAAAGATGGTCGCTGCTGAGAAAACTGGGGTCCATTGTACTTGCTTATGGTTTTGGTCTCATCCTGGGAAGTATAGGTATTATGCCTCAGGGAAGTGACGCCTATCATTTAGCCTTACAGGGCAGGGCTGCCCTACCGGACGCAGAGATGCAGGCATTGCTGGCTTCCGGGATAATTGATCAGAATGATAGTTATGTCAATTCACTTGCTTCAGTGCAGGATATGCTTGTTTCAGTAATTGTGCCATTATCTTTCCCCCTGCTCCTTTTTTCACTGAATATCAGAAGATGGCTCCGTTTTGCCAAAGAAGGATTTATCTCAATGATACTGGCGCTTGTTTCAGTGGTTGTAATTGTCGTATCGGGATTTTTTATCTTTAAAAACGTGGTGCCTGATTCGTGGAAAGTTTCAGGAATGCTGGTTGGAGTATATACAGGCGGGACGCCAAACCTGGTATCGCTTAAAGTCGCTCTTGGAGTCGATCCTAATCTTTTTTTGATGACCAGCACCTATGACATGATAGTGGGAGCAATAACGCTTATCTTCTTTATTACTGCCGGTCCAAGAGTATTCAGGGCTATCTTGCCTCCCTTCAGGCATAACGGCGATACTGAAGTAACCGATAGCATCATACATGAAGCGGAGAGTTTTGAAGATTTTTCAGGTATGTTTACCAAAAACAGGATCCTTCCCCTTCTTAAAGCTCTTGGTCTTGCGCTTCTAATCTTTATTATATCATTTGGCATTAGCCTGTTGCTTCCGGAGATTTCACAGATGGTGGCAGTGATCCTTTCGATTACAACACTTGCTGTCCTTGCTTCATTAATAAACCGTATTAACAGGATTGAAAAGACTTTTCAGCTCGGGATGTACTTCATTCTTGTATTTTCATTGACTGTTGCCTCAATGGCTGATCTGGGCGTAATATTCAGCATCGGTTTCCTGGGGCTTTTTGCCTATATATCCTATGCCTATTTCGGGACACTTATCCTGCATATAATCCTTTCCAGAATCTTCAGGGTCAATGCCGATGATTTCTTAATAACAACAACTGCCTTCGTCTTCTCACCACCATTTGTACCCGTGGTTGCAGGTGCCTTAAAGAACAAGGACGTTATTATCACAGGTATTACAGTTGGTATAATTGGCTATATTGCAGGTAATTACCTGGGTGTGGCATTGGGTTACTTCCTGAAAGGATTTTAAGATCCTAGAACAGATAATTCAGCCCGATTGAGAATCCTATATTTCCATCCTGCTTGTTGAAAGCCTTACCTATATCAATTGCAATTACAAAGTTCTGGTTCATTGCCAGCAAAATGCTAGTTCCGGCACTCATGTGCAGCTTTTCACCTCCCGGATTGAAATAGTCAGCGAAGTTTTCTTCATCGCCATACAGGTCATTGAAAGTAGATTCAAGATTATCAGGAAGCTTTATCTTACCGGTAATCATACCGAAATCATAAAAGCCATTCAGCCCCAGGTAGCAATCCTGTTTAAACAGGGTGAAATACAATGGTTTCCAGCGAAGTTCGATGTTGCCCATTATAAATGCATCACCTATAACCCTGTTCCTTACAACCCCCCTCAGTGTACTTGATCCGCCAAGACCTTCGTTGGTTGCCCCGGTCAGCATTGAGGTAATAACCTGCGACTGGTAAAAGAATGGAACATCTCCGGTAAGCTTGGATTGATATCCAGCACGGTATACAAAGGAAAGGTTTTTCTCAATCAGTGTAAAGTACTGACGATGAATGAGATAAAATCTAGAGAAGGACCAGTCATTACCCATGAACGACGGGGCAATTTCAACGCCAATTTCTGTCCATATTCCCTTCATCGGGTTTGGCCTGTTATCGCGGCTGTCCCACATAAGACCACCTTTAATGGCATTGACCCATCCACCTTCTGACTCCGCTGATGAAATAAGTCCCAGTGCCTGATATTTTTCATAAAGACCCGGGACCGAGTCAACAGATGGAAGCAAATCTTTCTCTTTCCCCTTATTCAGTCTTTCAATATCTACGGAACTATTCTCAAAATGCTGAAATGCGAGGCCGCCGCTCCATTTGAAGTGGTCTCCTGCAATTTTTCCCTGCATATCGGTTTTCCACCTGAACTGGTTTCTTTCAAACCTGTAGAACATTCTTGATTTGTAAGGCGGAGTGGACAGTTCATCATCCATCCAATCCTTGTTGAAAACTGATTCGTACCCGTTGAATCCATAGAAATGACTGGCCTGATCAGGAAGATAGCTCAGATCACTCGTTAAATGTACTCCCGGTATAAGATGGTTGGATTCGTACATAAACCTGTATATACCGCTTCCCTTAGTATAACGTGATATCTCAGTGTAGGTGTGGTCCAGAAAGTCAGGGTATTTGCTTCCGTCACCGTAGTTGAAGAACTCTACAAGAGCGCCATACTGAAATCCAAGATCTGAATCATATGTAACAGTAGGCAGCGCGCCTCCGAATTTCCATCCGGTTTTGACTTTTTTCTCCTGTGCAGTCCCTGATATTGTCAGCAATGTTACCAGAAACAGAATTAAGGTCTTTTTCATTAGAATTAGGTTTAGTTCATAATTATAAAGATAAAGAAATTTGATTATGGCAAAATCTTTTTTCAATATTTGCTACCTTAGAGGTTGAAATATATAATTAATGCCAACCGGGTTACTTATTGTCAATATCAGGTGTCTTGTCCAGACTGAGGATCTTGTCCGTTCAAAGATCTCCGGAAGCGAAATGTCAGCGCTCAATACAATTAAAGATGCGTTTCTATATATAAGGAATGGAATCATCCTGGATTTTGGCAAAATGAAAGACCTTGAGCTCACAGACATACCGTTAAATGATCCGCTGATACGATCTATTGATGCAGCAGGGAAGCTGGTCTTACCATCCTTTTGCGATTCTCATACCCATCTTGTGTATGCCGGCAGCCGTGAAACCGAATTTACTGACAAAATAAGAGGATTATCTTATGAGGAAATTGCGAGGCGGGGAGGGGGGATTCTTAATTCTGCCGGGAAACTTCATGAGATATCTGAAGAAGAGTTATTTGCCCAGTCAATGGTGAGAATCAGGGAAATAATTGCACTTGGTACCGGTGCTGTAGAAATTAAGAGCGGCTACGGACTGAACCTTGAAGATGAGCTTAAAATGCTCAGGGTAATAAAGCGGATAAAGGAATCCTGTCCGATGGAAGTAAAGGCAACTTTCCTGGGCGCCCATGCTGTTCCGCGTGAATTTGTCAATAAAAGGGAAAAATATGTTGATCTTGTTATTGGAGAAATGATTCCTGTGGTTGCCACAGAAGAGCTTGCTGATTATATCGATGTATTTTGTGACAGGGGCTTTTTTTCTGTTGAGGATACTGAACGGATCCTGATGGCAGGCATCAAATACGGGCTGACTGCAAAAATCCATGCCAATGAACTTGACTATTCAGGAGGCATTCAGGCAGGAGTTAAATACAATGCCCTGTCGGTGGATCACCTGGAGTGCACTGGCGATGATGAGATTGCGGCACTTCTGGAGTCAGATACCATGCCGACTCTGTTGCCGGGGTCTTCGTTTTTCCTTGGATTGAATGACCCGCCGGTAAGGAAAATGATTAACAGCGGGTTACCTGTAGCACTTGCATCTGACTATAATCCCGGGTCGTCGCCATCAGGGAACATGAAGATGGTTATGTCATTGGGTTGCATCAAACTCAGAATGCTTCCTGAGGAGGTGATCAATGCTGTTACCGTAAACTCAGCCTATGCAATGGGTCTGTCAGGGACACACGGGTCAATTGCCAGGGGGAAGGTTGCAAATGTGTTCATAACAAAAGAGATACCTTCGTATGAGTTCATGCCATATGCATTTGGCAGCGACCTTATAGAGACTGTAATACTGAAAGGGGAAGTAATTAATAAATAAGTTAACTGTGTGCCTCTGTGTTCCATCTGTGACTCTCTGCGTAAATTATTTTCTTTGTTACACAGAGATCCACAGAGTCCCGATAGCTATCGGGATCACAAAGTTCCACAGAGAATAAAAAAGATCAATTTTTCCGATGGCGAACAAGATCATAGAATGCGTTCCAAACTTCAGCGAAGGCAGGGATATGGGGATTATCAGACAGATTACTGATGTTATTGAATCGGTAAAAGGCATTAAGCTGCTGAATGTTGACCCCGGGAAAGCAACAAACCGTACGGTGGTAACCTTTGTAGGAGATCCGGAAGCTGTTGCCCTGGCTGCATTTCTTGCAGTAAAGAAAGCTTCTGAAGTCATTGATATGTCGAAGCACCGTGGTGAACATCCGCGAATGGGTGCTACTGATGTCTGCCCTTTTGTTCCGGTCAGCGGGGTCACCATGGAGGAGACAGTCACCTGTGCACGAAGAGTCGCGGAAAGGATAGGGGAGGAACTGGGAATACCCGTATATTGCTATGAGCATGCAGCTTTTTCAGATGTGAGGCGAAATCTTGCCAATTGCAGGGCGGGGGAATATGAAGGACTCAGTAAGAAGCTTTCTGATCCGAAGTGGAAACCGGACTATGGCCCGGCACTTTTTAATGAGCGATCAGGGGCTACTGCTGTAGGAGCCAGAGACTTTCTGGTTGCATATAATATAAACCTTAATACGACATCGACGCGGAGGGCGAATGCCATAGCATATGATGTCAGGGAGAAAGGCAGGCCTGTGCGTGAGGGAGATGCTCTGACAGGCAAGTTCATTTATGATGAAAATGGGGAAAAGGTGATGGAACCCGGTACTTTGAAATCAGTAAAAGCGATTGGCTGGTATATAGAGGAATATGGAATTGCACAGATATCAATGAATCTTACAGATATTTCAGTCACTCCGGTCCATATTGCTTTTGATGAAGTATGCCGGAAGGCTGATGCCAGGGGCGTAAGAGTAACAGGTTCTGAAATAGTGGGACTCGTACCGCTCCGGTCACTGCTTGATGCAGGCAGGTATTTCCTTCATAAACAGCAGCGTTCCTCCGGAGTATCTGATGAGGAACTAATTAAAATAGCTGTAAAAAGCATGGGACTGAATGACATACATCCATTTAAACCGGAAGAAAAGATAATAGAATACATTATGGAAGGAAAAAGCAAACGCAGACTGATTGACATGAATCTGAAAGAATTTATGGATGAAACAGCATCAGATTCGCCTGCTCCCGGCGGCGGGTCAATCTCTGCTTACATGGGAGCCCTGGGCATAGCCCTTGGAACAATGGTTGCCAACCTTTCAAGCCACAAGAAGGGCTGGGACGACAGATGGAAGCTGTTTTCGGATTGGGCAGAACAGGGGAAAGCCATCCAGAATACGCTTCTCAGTCTCGTTGAGGAGGATACTGATGCATTCATGAAGCTCATGGATACATTCTCACTCCCCAAAAAAACTGAAGAGGAGAAAAAGTTGAGAAGTGATTCAATTCAGGATGCCACAAAAGCTGTTATCCTTATACCCATTAAAGTGATGGAGACCGCCCTGACAGGTTTTGGACTATTGCGTGAAATGGTCGAAGAAGGCAACCCTAATTCTGTCACAGATGCAGGAGTTGGTACCCTGGCTCTCAGAGCTTGTATTAAGGGAGCTTACCTTAATGTCAGGATAAATGCATCAGTACTGGAGGACAAAGATTTCGTGAGAGAGATATTGATTAAAAGCTGCGATATCGATTCCAAGGCGAAGATGGAAGAAGAGGCAATTATGAAAATGGTTGAAGAAAAAATTGTAATGGCACATCTCAACTGATAGTTAACGCATATCATTTATCTCCACACCTTTATATTTGCCTGCCTGAAACATGAATGTGTCAGGATCTGGTTTTTGTTTAAGATTGTATTCTGAAATCAGAAGCGTAATAACCAATCCCTCCCTGCCTTTATATTCCAGGCTGATGAGACTTAGATCTGCCTTTTTTATATTTAGCCTTACCCTTACAAGGTCGCTTTTTATATCTTCCGGATAGAGGTCTATAATGCAGGCATCTGATCTGTTTTCTACCAGCCGGATTTTATAACCGGATTTGTACATAGTGAAAATTTCCGAAGGACGATTCTGAAATGAATGATCTTTCTTATCCGGGTTGGTTATTGTTACCTCTTTTTCAGCAGAGAGATAATTCCAGATTGTTTCACCGTTATACCAGACCGTATTTTCTCCGAGATGGAGCCTGTATTTATCCTTGCTCAGAATAATGGATCCGTCGAGCGTATCCGATCTGTTTTCCGTGAGGTCTGCAGATATCATCCGGAATACCATGGAGACAGATGGAGCCTTCGCTGCATTTGATGAAAAGTTATCAAGTATCGTGATTGCCTGAGGATCATTTTGTCCCCGTGCAATTGCTATATCTGCAAAAGCAGCCAGGATAAGAAGTATAACTATTTTCATCTGAAGTGGTTTATTCAAGACGTTGCAAAATCTGTTCCAAAGCTATAAAATCTGAAATGAGAACATCTCTTGCCTTGCTTCCTTCAAATGGACCAACCACTCCGGCAGCCTCAAGCTGATCAATAATTCTTCCTGCCCTGTTATATCCTATTGAGAGTTTTCGCTGAATAAGGGATGTTGATCCCTGCTGATGCTGCACAACCAGTTTTGCTGCATCTTCAAACATCGGATCCCTTTTACGGAGGTCAACTTCAACCGCTCCTGCCTCACTGTCGTCTACATACTCAGGAAGGTGCATGGCATCAGCGTATCCTTTCTGTGATCCTATAAATTCTGTCAGCTCCTCAATTTCAGGAGTATCGATGAAGGCACATTGCACCCTGACAGGTTCATTCCCTGATGAAACAAGCATATCACCACGGCCTACCAGCCTGTCAGCTCCGGTTGAATCAAGAATTGTCCGGGAATCGATCGATGAAAAAACACGGAAGGCAATTCTTGTTGGGAAATTGGCCTTGATAAAACCTGTTATGATGTTTGCGGATGGTCTCTGGGTAGATATTATAAGATGTATCCCAATGGCCCTGGCAAGTTGTGCAAGCCTTCCTATGGGGCCTTCAATCTCCCTTCCTGCTGTCATTATCAGATCTGCAAATTCATCTATTATGAGGACGATGTATGGCAGATATTTATGTCCCTTTTCAGGATTAAGTTTCCTTGAAATAAATTTTTCATTGTACTCTTTGATATTTCTTGACTGGGCTGCTTTCAGAAGTTCCAGGCGGTTATCCATCTCAATGCACAAAGAGTTCAAGGTATTTATAACTTTCTGTGTATCTGTGATAATGGCATCCTCCTCCCCCGGAAGCTTGGCAAGAAAATGCCTTTCAATCTTCATATAGAGAGGAAGTTCCACCCTCTTTGGATCGATAAGAACAAATTTGACTTCTGCCGGATGTTTTTTATATAAAATAGATGTAATGATTGCATTTATCCCCACAGATTTTCCCTGTCCCGTTGCTCCTGCAACAAGCAGATGGGGCATCTTTGTCAGGTCGACAATATATGGTTCATTGGTTATTGTTCTTCCGAGAGCCAGGGCAATATCAAATTTGGTCTCCTGGAACATTTTGGAGGTAATCAGTGATCGCATGGAAACCATTTCCGGCTTTTTGTTCGGAACCTCTATACCCACGGTTCCACGGCCAGGAATAGGGGCAATTATTCTTATCCCCAAAGCCGAGAGATTAAGCGCGATATCATCCTCAAGTGATTTGATGCGAGCCAGCCTGACGCCGCGCTCCGGTACAATTTCATAAAGGGTTACTGTCGGACCAATTGTGGCAGAGATGCTTTTTATACTTATTTTGTGGTCCCCAAGTGTTTTTATTATATTCTCCTTGTTCTCAAATACTTCTGTATTATCAAATACGCTTTCTGATTTATGCTCTTTAAGTATCGACACCGGAGGAAATTTGTAATGGGAAAGGTCCAGACGCGGATCATAATTTTCCATTATCCTGTCAACCTCGTGTTCAGTAAGGTTGCCTTCTGTCCCGGGCCGCCTTATGTGTATCGGAACCTCCTCTTCAACAGGCTTTTCCTTGTTGTCATTTTCAAAATCACGGATTATAGACCCTCTGGGAATACTTCCGGGATTACATCATCAGAATCATCCTCATCAATACGGGTATTTGTGTTTTTGACCACAAATTCCACAGGGTTGTCTTCATCAATTTCCACTTTTGCATCGGTCTCTTCGTTTATCAATGGATCTGATTCCTGCCCGCTGCCTTCTTCTGTTACCGGTTCAGGCAAAGGTGAAGACTTTCTGAATTTTAAAAATGAAGGAATCTTCAAGCCAAATGATTCAGGTCTGAATTTCAATGCAAAAATCAGGTAAGTTATCGTAACGACTGCTACCAGGACACCTGTCCCGATTTTTCCCATGAAAGCATTCATCCACCTGGAAACCATATATCCCTGGGCACCTCCCGGACCGCTGCCGAGATATACATTTGACTTTCCAAACACAAATCCAAGCACCAGTGAAAGGATGATGGCCGCAAATGTAAACTTGAGGATCAGGCTTAAAGGCCTTATTCCGGGGAATCTCAGAAGGTATAATCCGATAGTGCCAAAGATCAGAGGAACAAAGAATGCCCCGAATCCAAATCCGTACCTTATGATCATTTCAGCAAGGAAATGGCCGCTTTTGCCGGACCAGTTTTTTACTTCAATATCAGGTCCGGAAACAACGTCTGATGCCGGAAGACTCTGATCTGTTTTCCACCACATGAGGTACGAAATACAGGCAAGCAGAAGATAAAATGCAAAGCCGGTTATCAGAATACCTGCAATAAATTTAATCCTCTCATCAGTAAAGAAAGGCTTTGACTTTTCTGACCCCTTTGCAGTTTTGGTGCTCTTTTTGCCAGCCTCTTCCTTCTCTTTAGTCATTCCTGTTTAATATTATTCATTTGGCAGCTCAAAGGTAATAAATTTGGAGCCAAGTATTCCTGCGTTAGAACATCAGCATTTTATTGATGAAATTTACTATATCTTCCCTTGATGCTCTTACAAATTTTTCCCTTCTTTCAAATGTCTTATCAGGAATATCTTTCTTGTAAACGTTCTCTGCCGTGAAACTAAGTTCTGAATTGCCTATAAGAAAGAAAAAGCTCATCATTACTCCTTCAATTTCGTTAAAGGGTGAAGATGCATTGGGGTTCTTAACGCTGATTTCATTTGTGTACCAGATATCATAGACCTTTTTCCTGTCAGCCGGAAAGGTTACCTGGGCATTTTTGCAGTTAAAACCGCATATCACAGCAGTTTTTTCAGTTTTCTGTATCTCCATACCCTCCATTGCCTCAAACCCGGGATACATCTCACCCTGTTCTGCAGCATAATAATATTTTAGAGTGAACAGGCTGAAGTATGTATCATAGATCTCTTTTTTCGGATTTGACAGGTTGATTATTCCTGAATTGCCAATCGGCGACAGCATCTCAAAAAGTATCTTGTCATCCTTAAATGAAACGATGAGATTTTTTGGCAGGACCTCTTTCGGAATAGATCCAATAGTGCCTGAATAATCAATGCTATAATCGATTTCTCCCTGATCTATATTTTTGTTCCCCTTTATTAAACAGGAGTAACATGTCACTGCAAAAATGACCGCAATGAGCGACACATAGCTGAATCTCACTTACTTTTGCTTAATTTGAATCGGTAAATGTAACGATTTTTTTTTATTTCGGTCAGCCGGGTTGATAATTATGGGACTCCGGTTAATAAACCTGTTTTTTAACATCTGTTTCTGACCTTCATTTCAGCTGATGCACTGATTTTAATTAAACTCAATTTGATAGCTTTGTGTTTAAACTGTTACAGCCAGAATAATTCTGGTTAGTTTATTATTCTTAACTACTATGAACAAAAAGCTTGCTGTAGTTGCACTGGGAGGTAATGCTCTTTTAAGGGGGGATCAGATAGGAACTATCGATGAACAGGAAGAGAATACCGCCCTTACTCTTGAAAACCTCGTTTTTTTGATAAATGAGGGATATGATCTCGTTATTACTCATGGAAACGGGCCTCAGGTGGGAAACATACTTATGAGGAACGATGCCGGTGAACAACTATATGGCATTGCCCAGATGCCGATCGATATTTGCGTTGCAGATTCTCAGGGAGGTATAGGGTATATGATAGAGAGGATATTCAGAAATGTGCTGAATAAATACGGGATCAGCAAAAATGTAATCTGTCTTGTTACCCAGGTACTGGTCGATATTAATGATCCTGCCTTCACTGATCCTCAGAAACGGATCGGAAAGATCTATTCAAAGAATGAGGCCGATAAACTTGCCTCAGAAAAAGGGTGGCTTTTCAGGGAGGAGGTAAAAACTGCCGGCGGATTCAGGCGTGTCGTCCCATCACCGGCTCCGGCTGGCGTTATGAACGTCTCCACAATAAGAGAACTCGCCCTTAAAGGGAATATAGTCATTGCGGCAGGCGGCGGGGGTGTACCGGTTTATATCGACAACAAGAAAGATGTCAGACCTGCTGAAGCGGTCATAGATAAGGATCTTGCATCATCTCTTCTGGCAACTCAGATTGGTGCTGATGAATTCTATATTCTGACGGATGTTCCCTATATCTATATAAATTTCAATAAGCCTGACCAGGAGATAAAAGAGTTTCTTAATTATTCCGATACGCTCAGATACCTTGAGGATGGTCAGTTTGCTAAGGGAAGCATGGCGCCAAAAGTTGTGGCCTGTCTTAACTTCATTAAAAACGGAGGAAAAATGAGTGTTATAACGGAAGCTTTCAAACTTGCCGATAAGAAATTTGGATCGAAGATAACCATGGAGTATGAGGATGAACGAAGATAAGAGCTTGGTGCTTGGTGCTTGGTGCTTGGTGCTTGGTGCTTGGTGCTTGGTGCTTGGTGCTTGGTGCTTGGTGCTTGGTGCTTGGTGCTTGGTGCTTGGTGCTTGTTTAAACTTGACTACCCAGCACCCAGTACCCAGTACCCAGCACCCGGCACCCGGCAACCAGGAACTTTGATTATTTATTTCCCAATATTTCTTACATTTGCAAGCGCAAATAAAAATTCACGACAATGTCTTATAATCTACGCAACAGGAATTTTCTGAAACTTCTTGATTTCAAACCAGAGGAGATCAAATTCCTTCTGGATCTTGCTTCTGATCTTAAGAAAGCAAAATATACCGGTACTGAACAACAGCGACTGAAAGGGAAAAACATTGCCCTTATATTTGAAAAAGCCTCTACCAGAACCAGGTGTGCTTTTGAGGTCGCAGCACTTGATCAGGGAGCTCATGTTTCATATCTCGGACCGAGCGGATCACAGATAGGACAAAAGGAGTCAATGCGCGATACAGCCAGGGTGCTTGGACGGATGTATGACGGAATTGAATATCGCGGCTATGGTCAGGATATCGTTGAGGAGCTTGGAAAGTATGCCGGGGTACCTGTCTGGAACGGTCTGACAAACGAATTTCACCCTACACAGATCCTTGCAGATTTTATGACTATGCTGGAACATTCTGATAAACCCCTGAACAGGATATCCTTCTGTTATCTGGGAGATGCACGGAACAATATGGGAAATTCACTGATGGTTGGGGCCGCCAAGATGGGTATGGATTTCAGGGCTGCTGCTCCGAAAGCCTGTCAGCCTGCTGAAAGCCTTGTTGAGACTTGCCGCGAAATAGCAAAAGAAACCGGAGCCGGAATAACTATAACTGATTCGGTTGATGAGGCTGTAAAAGGGGTCGATTTCCTTTATACTGATGTGTGGGTGTCAATGGGAGAACCTGATTCAGTATGGGACGAGCGTATTAAACTGCTCAGACCTTACCAGGTAAATATTGATGTGGTTAAACGGACCGGCAATCCGAAAGTCAAATTTCTCCATTGTCTTCCTGCCTTCCATAACAGGGCAACCAGAGTGGGAGAGGAGATATTTCAGAAATTCGGTCTGGATGGGATGGAAGTAACTGAGGATGTATTTGAATCTGAATATTCAATAGTGTTTGATGAAGCCGAGAACCGGTTGCATACTATAAAAGCAGTGATGGTGGCGACACTGGGATCATAGTGAGAAAGTGGTTCTGGGTTCCGGGTTTTTCTTAAAGATAATTATTGAATATCCTGAGCCCTGAGCCCTGAGCCCTGAGCCGAGCCTTATGCTATCCACTCCTTCACAAAATAGAAGGTCATAATAAAGGAAGCTGCAAGTTTCAGCCCTATTCCTGTCAGAAATCCCAGAAGGCTCCCAAATCCTGCCCGGGCAGCATAATGCAAGTCATCCTTGAAAATCATCTCGCCAACAAATGCGCCAATCAAAGGTCCAATGATAATCCCCATAGGCCCCAGAAACAGTCCAATGACAAGTCCTACCGTTGCCCCCCTGGTTCCATATTTGGACCCTCCGAATTTTTTTGTCCCCCAGACAGGCACAATATAGTCGAGTATTGTAACTACAACTGCAATCACCCCCAGAGTTATCAAAGTTGATTTCGGGAAATGGCCGAAACGTGTAAAATGGAGTAAAATTAATCCCAGAAAGCTTAAAGGCGGGCCTGGCAAGACAGGAACCAAACAACCAATTATTCCCAGGATCATGAGAATAATTCCTGATATAAGGAGAATATAGTCTGACATTTAGAATTATCCTGCGAAAAAATGTATCCAAAAAGACCTACTACTTTGTACCCAGGTCTTCAAACTCGATGTCTGTAAATTCAGCTGTGACCAGCGATTTTTTCTGATCTGCAGACTCAATGTCTGATGCACGCAGCGGAATTACAGTTTCTGCATTGTTGTTGTCAATATAAGAGACTGCATCTTTCAGTCCTTCAGTAAATTTATCAAAATCTTCCTTGTACAGGAAGATCTTATGCTTTTCATAAAAAACCTTTCCCTCTTTACCCAGTCGTTTTTTGCTTTCAGTGATAGTCAGGTAATAATCGTCCTTCCTTGTAGCTTTTACATCAAAAAAATAGGTCCTTTTTCCGGCACGCACCACCCTGGTGAATATTTCTTCCTTATTGATTTTTTCTTCATGCCCGTTTATGACTTCTTTAATACCAGCTTCTTCTTCCATTTCCAAGTCAGTTAGTTTTAGGGTTTTGTTTTGTATTGTCAAATGTAACAATTATTTTATCAAATCAAAACAGAGTGAACTTTTTGTACAAATTACGTGTTAATTTGAATATTAAGGGGAGCTTCCAAATGAATGAAGAATAGTCATTTGTATAAAGAAAAAGACAACTGGTTTATTATGTATCTGCCTTATTTTTGGAAAGTTTCTTTGACAATAATGGAAAAAGAGTAATTTTGCAGCGGAAAAATCGATGTTCCTTTATTAATGATAAGCAGAAGATTACTTCGTATAAAGGCCTTGATGGCTATATATGCTTTTAACCGCAGAGAGGATGTTAATTTAGCCCTGGCCGAAAAAGAACTTATGTTCAGCATCGGGAAGACTTACGATCTGTATCATTACCTTCTGCTGCTTGTGCTTGAAATAGCCGATATAGCCAGTGAAAAAATTGATTTTGCCCTCCAGAAGAGAATGCCTGCACCCGAAGATCTTAATCCACAACGCAGATTCGTTGATAATCAGATGATTGAACAGCTTAGGAATAACGTTCAGTTCAACAACTATATCTCAACCAAAAAACTGTCATGGGCTAATTACCCCCATCTTCCCAGAAATCTTTACAACAGGATGATTGCATGGGAAGTATATGATGAATATATGACGAGTGAGATCCATAACTACTCGACTGATAAAAAGTTTGTCATTAACCTGATTACCAATCTGTTTCTAAACTCGGAAGATCTGCAGTCAAATCTTGAAGAACAAAGCATCTACTGGAATGATGACCTTGAATACATTTCAACAATGATTGAAAAGACGCTTAAGAAGTTCAAACATGATTCTGATAAAAATACACCACTTATGCCTTTGTTTAAAAACGAAGAGGATGAGGAATTTGTGAAGATCCTTTATCGTAAAGCAATTTTGCATTCCAAAAAATGTTCTGAACTCATTGATAAAAACACAACCAACTGGGAAGTTGACAGAATTGCACTGATGGATATCCTCGTCATGCAGCTTGCAATAACTGAGATTCTTGAATTCCCGGAGATCCCGGTTAAGGTTACCCTTAATGAGTATATTGAGATTGCCAAATTCTATTGTACTTCAAAAAGCAGTACCTTTGTCAACGGTATTCTGGATAATATCGTCAGGGAGATCCGTCAGGAAGGGCTTTTAAATAAAACAGGAAGAGGACTGGTTGGGGAAAAATTACCAGACAAGAATTAATAACATTTTATTCGGTGACATTGATGAACAGGATCATTTTGTTAAGCCTCGCGATAATTAGCATGTTGTTATCCCAGTGCGGGACTGACGGTAAAAAGAATACGACGGGACTTTCAACGGGAGATACAGGAGTTGTTAAAATAGTTTTCAGGGAGTATGAACATGATTTCGGAAAAGTCTCTGAGGGAGAAAAAGTGGGTTATGTGTTTAAATTTGAAAACCAGGGAAGTGCAAATCTTATTATCAGATCAGCGATAACAAGTTGTGGTTGCACTGTTCCTGAATATGATTCCAGTCCAATACCTCCCGGAGGAAGCGGAAACCTGGAGGTTGTTTTCGATACCTCCGGCAGGAACGGGATGCAGACAAAAACCATTACAGTAAAATCCAATGCTGAACCGCCGGTCGTTGTGTTGAAGATAACAGCGGAAGTTGTATCAGGCAAGTAGAATTTGAACCTTGAACCAATAATTCATTGAACAATTAATATTTAAAATTTCAAAAAATGACCAATTTAGCTTATGTGTATTTGATGGGGCAGCCTGCAGGAGCTGCCGGCCAGAGTAATCCCTTGCTGACTTTTCTTCCCCTTATTCTGGTATTTGTTGTGTTCTACTTCTTCATGATAAGGCCTCAGATGAAAAAGCAGAAGGAGATGACCACCTACAGAAGTTCTCTCAAGAAAGGCGATAAAGTAGTCACTACAGGAGGGATCTACGGAAGAATTTATGAAGTGAAAGACAATTATGTAACAATGGATGTCGGAGGCGATGTCAAACTTAAAGTTGACAAAAGCGCTTTGCTGAAAGACCCCTCTGCTGAAGAATAAATTTTAAATTCTTCTCATAATCTGTTTTTGTGAAGGGAAGCGATGGTATACAGGATAACAAACTTACAAAGAAAAAAGTAAGTGCCATAAACAGGGATGTTGTGGTTTTTGCTTTTTTCCTTTTCCTTTCATTTGGTTTGTGGTACATAAATTCCCTTGGCAAAGAGGTTGAGGCAGATATAAAATATTCTGTAAAATTTGTCAACGTTCCAAAGGAGAGGATAATTTCTGAAGAGGCTCCTTCGAGGCTTAATTTCTCACTCAAAGGCCCCGGCTACACTATCTTGAAGCTTAAAGTATCAGGGAAAAAGCCTCCCGTGCTGATTGATCTTTCCAAAGTCACTTATAAACGGGTTCCTGAAAGCAAAAATCCTGATTATTTCATTGTTACAACAGGACTGGTTAAAAGTATGACAGTGCAGATCAGATCCGGCTGTGAAATAATAGCGATTAAGCCGGATACTCTGTTTTTTTCCTTAAACAGGTATGATGCAAAGCGGCGTCCCGGTGAACATTAGTTGATGGCAGACAGAAGGAGATATCTAACCTTTTAACTGATGGAAGATGAAAAAAGTTGACAAACCTTCATTAAAGCTTGGTGTAACAGGTGGCATCGGAAGCGGAAAAACATCAGTTTGCAAAGTCTTCACTGTACTTGGAATACCTGTATTTTCAGCTGACCGGATAGCCAGGGAAATAATGGATAATGATGAGGAAATTATCAGAAGGATAAATTCCATTGCCGGCAGAGATCTGTATGGTAACGGATGTCTCGACAGAATGGCTCTTGCATCTATTATCTTTAACAACCATACTCTTCTTGAAAAAGTCAATTCCCTTGTTCATCCTGTGGTTTTTGAACATTTTGCAGGATGGGTAAAGAATCAGACTGCTCCCTATGTAATTATGGAGGCAGCAATACTTTTTGAAAGCGGAGCATCAAAGCTTGTCGATAAAATTGCTACGATTGTAGCGCCGGAGGATGAAAGGCTTAACAGGGTGACCCACAGGAGCAAACTTTCAAGACATCAGGTACTCGAAAGAATGAGGAACCAGACTTGACGATGAGTCCAGGATCAAACTGTCTGATTATGTGATCTATAATTCAGAAAATGATATGATTATTCCTGCAATTCTGGATATTCATGAAGATATTTTAAAAAATATTAAAACCCTTAACTGATTATGGGAATGTTTGGCAAATGGCTGGGAGGAGGACTTGGCTTTGTAATGGGAGGTCCAATCGGAGGATTGCTTGGCTTTATTGTCGGGTCTGTGATTGACAGCACCACTCAGGATGCAACTGTTTACACCAACAGACCTGCCAGAACCACCCAGGGTGATTTCGGCATGAGCCTCCTTGTACTTGTTGCTGCTGTGATGAAGGCTGACGGGACCGTTGTAAAATCAGAGCTTGATTATGTAAAGCAATTTTTTGTCAGACAATTTGGTCAGGAATCTGCAAAAGAGGCACTTCTGATGCTGAAGGATATACTCAAGCAGGATATTCCGGTCAGGGATATTTGTCTTCAGATAGGCAGGAATATGGATTACTCATCACGGCTCCAGCTGTTGCACCTTTTATTTAATATTTCCCTTGCTGACAGTAAGATACATCCGAAAGAAATTGAACTGCTTGAAAAGATCTCAGGAGCACTGGGCGTATGCTTCAAATGACTTTATTTCGATAAAGAATATGTTTATTCCTGAAACCGACTCTTCATATAAGATCCTTGAAATAGACCCTGCTTCAACAAACGAAGAGGTCAAGAAAGCATACAGGAAGATGGCAATGAAATATCACCCCGACAAGGTAAGTCATCTGGGAGATGAATTCAGAAAAACAGCTGATGAAAAGTTCAAGAAGGTTAATGAAGCTTATGAAAAGATAAAAAAAGAGAGGAATATGGTTTAATCAACCTTATTCTTATCAAAAAACTGAACTACAATTGACCCACATTGAAATACAAGGATTAAATTTGCAAATAAAAAAATAGAATATGATTTTAAAAGATATTCTTGCAATCTCAGGTGAACCAGGGCTCTTCAGATTTATTGCCCAGGGAAAGAATTCAATTATTGTTGAACACCTTGAAACAAAAAAGAGAAGCAGCGCATATGGATCCGCTAAAGTAAGTTCTCTTGAAGACATTGCAATATTTACTGAGAAGGAAGATATGCCTCTCGGGAAAGTATTTGATCTGATCTCTGAAAAGACAAACGGTGGATCTGCCATCGATTCAAAAGCTGATGGGAACAAGCTTAAGACCTGGTTTGAGGGGATTTTGCCTGACTATTCGAGAGATAAGGTTTATGTCAGTGACATAAAGAAGGTAGCACTCTGGTATAACATTCTTCACAAGCTGAATCTGCTTGTTAAAGAAGAGCCTGAAGAAGCAAAGGATGAATCTGAAACCAGAATCAGATTCAGCAAGCTGCTCCGTTGACCGAAAAGAAAAAGAGCTCCCAGGAAACCAAAGGCGGTGTAAAACCACCACTATAATTCCGCAACAGTGAATTTTGGAGGAAATGAAGTCGTTTATGATTATGCCGAATCGGAAATAATCATTCTTCCTGTTCCATATGATGAGACCAGCACCTGGATGAAGGGCTCCGATAAAGGTCCCGATGCAATTCTGGAAGCCTCTGTAAATCTTGAGTTTTATGATGTTGAAACAGCATCAGAGGCACATCTGAAGGGGATATTATACTTGAATCCGGTACTTGAAAAGGAGACCCCTGAAAAACTTGTAGAAGCTGTATATTACAGGATCTTATCACTGCTTGCTGATAATAAATTTCCTGTAATAATCGGTGGAAATCATACTGTTTCGATAGGATCAATACAAGCCTTTTCTGAATTTTACAATGATCTCACGGTTCTTCAGCTGGATGCTCATGCTGATCTCAGGCAGGAATATGAAGGATCAGCATTTAATCATGCCTGTGCAATGGCAAGAGCACGTGAATTTGCCCCAGATAGTTCAGGTTGGAATCAGAAGCATGTCGGCAGAGGAACTTCCTTATGCACGAGAGGAGACCGGATATTCTATGCACATCAGCTTTACTATGACAAGACCCTGTATGGAAAAGCAATTGAAAAGCTGACGGAACAATGTATATATAACTATTGATCTGGATGTATTTGATCCTTCAATTATGCCGTCAACAGGAACCCCTGAGCCAGGCGGACCTGATTATTTTGAGATTATTACATTTTCTGAGAGATGTTATCAGGGAAAAAAATGTTGTCGGTTTTGATGTTGTTGAACTATGTCCTTCACCAGGAAATAAAGCTCCTGATTTTATTGCTGCAAAAATAATCTACCAGCTGCTGAGCTACAGGTTTGCAGAAATAATCTGGATCTTTCCATTGTGTGCTCCCCAACCCCCCGAAGGGGGTAACTGATTCAATACCATGACTGATCACGAGACCTTGATCAATCCTCCTTCTTTGCCTCTTCCCAGATAACATTCATCTCATCAAGACTCATATCATGAAGTGAAATGCCTTTTGCAATCGTCTCCTTTTCAAGATAATTAAACCTTTTTATGAATTTCCTGTTAGTCTTTTCAAGAGCAGCTTCAGGATCAATTCCATAAAGTCGTGAGGCATTTATAATTGAAAAGAGTACATCACCAAGCTCCGATTCTATCGTTTCACGTATCACTGTTTTCTTATCTCCTCCTTCAGTTCAGTAATCTCCTCAAGTACCTTATCCCAGATCTGTTCCCGGTTTTCCCAGTCAAATCCGACACCTCTTACCTTTTCCTGTATCCTGTTGGCTTTAATTATTGCAGGGAGAGATGACGGAACTCCTGAAAGAACAGGTTTATAACCGTTATTTTCCCTGATCTTGAGATGTTCCCAGTTTTCCTCAACCTGTGAGGCTCCCGTTACCTTTACATCGCCAAATACATGAGGATGCCTGTAAATAAGTTTGTTATTGATTCCCTTCAAGTACTTCAGCCATGGTGAAGGTTCCCCTTTCAGAACCTATCCTGGCATAAAAAACCATATGCAGCATAAGATCACCAAGTTCATTTCTTATACCTTCATCACTTCCTGAGGAAATTGCATCCGCCAGTTCATATGTCTCTTCAATTGTTAGTTTTCTGAGGCTCTCATATGTCTGTTTCATATCCCATGGGCACTTTACCCTTAATTCATCAATAATATCAAGAAGCCTGTTCAAACTCCTCAAGACTTTTGTTTTTGTCATTCATTTGTAATTGATTTTAAAACAACCTGTTTGGAGATGCTGCCTTATGTGCAAGATCAATTCGTACAACCGATCCTACTTCAAGTACTAAGCAATTCTGAAACATCAGCTCCATTAATTGAAATTTCAAGAAGATCAAGCTGATTAAATTTTGCAAGCATATCACCAACCGGAACATCACTGTACCTTTGCTGAAATCTTATCAGTATAATTTTTATTGCTTTGTATAAGTATCCTGAAATCCTTGTTTTCAAAAACCCTGTAAAAGACTTCCCTTGTAATATTGGAAATTGCATTTCCGTAAGAGTCGATAAATATTATACTACCTATTATTACATCCTTATCAATTGTTGCCCTCAGGGGACTCTTTCACTTATACTCTTTACGGCAGTTCCCAGTTCTGAGGCTTTTTTCCTGATATTATTTCTGCAGCTGTCCTGGCAAAAATTTCAAGTTCATCTGTAATCCCCTGATTGTTCAATTTTTACAACCTCATCAGGTTCGGAATTCAGTATCAGATTAAAGATCCCGTTGTCAGTTCCGATAAAGAAATGATCTCTTGCCGTTACAATCAGATATTCCTGATCCTTACCGGCTTCAGAATGAACACAGATAATATGAACTGAACCCTTCGGGATAATTATTGAATGTATTCCTGATAATAAAGGAGGCAAGTGAAATATTAAATGCAGGAATGCTTCCGGCATTATCAATAATGACAATACCCGGACATAAACTGCTTAGTTTTCCTTTAATGATTCCATTATAGATATCATCTGGCTTCCATTCTGTTGTTAGTGTAATTACCGGCATATTAAAAAACTTATAACAAAGATAATCTTCTAAGGAAAAAATAACCTTACTTTGTACTGTTCATTGATTTTTTTTTTGAACTTTTTGCCATATTCGTTAATCAGAAGAGCAAATGACAGGAAGATCATTAATTTGGTTAGATTTAATGACAGAGATACTAATTTTTCTTGAGGATATTGATCCGGTAGTCTTTTTCGGCACAAATAATTCGCTGCTTGATAAAATCCGGAGTTTCTTTCCAAAAATCAAGATCATTGCCAGGGGCAATGAGATAAAATGTATGGGAGAGGAGGCTGAGATTACTCTTTTTGCAGAGAAGTTCAATGAGCTCCTTGAATATTACCAGAAATATCACCGGCTCGACGAACAGGATATTGAGAAATATCTTCTTTGATGCTGAACATATGAAGTCAGCATCAAATGGTGAATTTGAGAATGTAATAGTTTTTGGTACAAGCGGAAAACCGGTAAGGGCGCGTACAGCTAACCAGGTTCAGCTTGTTAAAGATTACAAGACAAATGATCTGATAATTGCTGAAGGACCTGCAGGAACAGGAAAGACATATACTTCCATTGCGCTGGCCGTAAGGGCTTTGAAGGAAAGGGAGGTAAAGAAGATTGTTCTTACACGTCCTGCTGTTGAAGCCGGTGAAAGGCTTGGATTCCTTCCGGGAGATATGAAGGAAAAACTGGATCCTTATCTTCAGCCTCTGTATGATGCCCTTCACGATATGCTGCCATTCAAAAAACTTGAAACATGGCTTGAAGACGGAACTGTTCAGATAGCTCCTCTTGCCTTTATGAGAGGCAGAACACTTGAGAATGCATTTGTAATACTTGATGAGGCACAGAATGCAACAATAAGCCAGCTGAAGATGTTTCTTACAAGAATGGGAGTAAATTCAAAGTTCATTATGACCGGTGATACCACACAGATTGACCTTCCAAGAAAGAATGAATCAGGTCTGCTGCAGGCTATGCGGATACTTATCCGGAATTGAGGGGATCTCGATAATAAAATTTGATGAAGGGATATTGTGAGACATAAACTGGTGAAGAAGAATTGTAAGAGCTTATGAAAATGAAGAGAAGCGAAACGACAGGACTGAAAATAAATAACTGATTGAAATAATTTAAAAAACAATATGGTAAAGACAATTTTGAGTTCAAATTACAATTTCCCGGGACAGAAAAGTATTTATAAGGGAAAAGTAAGAGATGTCTATAATATTAATGATAAATACCTCCTGATGATCGTATCCGACAGGATTTCAGCCTTTGATGTTGTCCTTCCAAAGGGTATTCCGTATAAGGGACAGGTTCTTAATCAGATAGCTGCAAAATTTCTTGATGCCACAAGCGATATTGTTCCTAACTGGAAAATTGCCACTCCTGATCCGACAGTAACATTTGGACATAAATGTGAACCATATCCTGTTGAAATGATTGTAAGAGCTTATCTTACAGGAAGTTCATGGAGAACATACAAGGCAGGTAAGCAGGGAGATATGCGGAATAAGAATCCCTGATGGAATGAAAGAGCATCAGAGATTTGAAAAACCGATAATCACTCCTACCACAAAAGCTGAACAGGGGAAGCATGATGAGGATATTATCACGGGAAGAGATAATAGACAGCGGACTTATTTCTGAGGAAGGAATATAACCTGATTGAAAAATATACTATGGAGGTTTTCATCAGAGGTTCAGAAATTGCTGCTAGACATGGCCTGATTCTTGTTGATACCAAATATGAATTTGGAAAGAAAGATGGGAAGATTTACCTGATAGATGAGATCAATACTCCTGATTCATCACGTTATTTTTATGCTGATGAGTATCAGGAAAGGTTTGACAAGGGGCTTCCACAGAAACAGCTGTCAAAAGAGTTTGTGAGGGAATGGCTGATGGCAAATGGCTTCCAGGGACAGACAGGGCAGATCTGTTCCGGAAATGAGTGATGAATTTGTAAATGAAGTTTCTGAACGATATATTGAACTGTATGAAAAGATAACCGGTGAAAAATTCATTAAGGCAGATATATCTAATGTTCCTGAAAGGATTGAAAAAAACTGCAGAACATTTCTTAAAACCATTAAACGGCAGCGGGACTGATGTCAGAAATGAAAATGAGAAGCTTGATAAAGGCTCTACCTCTAGCAATAATACTGCTGATATTCAGTCAATAACGTATGGTCACAGGTTGTAGTGGAGAGATCAAAAGACAAGGTAGTTATTTCCGGAGTTACCTACTATATTCACCAGGTAAGAAAAGGAGAAACTGCCTATTCAATTTCCAAAGCATACGGCATAACGGTTGAAGAATTAACAAAGGAAAATCCTCCTGCAGTGTATGGCCTTAATGAAGGTCAGACCCTGAGAATTCCTTTCAAATCCGCTATGAAGTAACCGGTTCTCAATCAGAGGCTGCAATAGGCAGGCGTGATGAAGCAAAATTCATCTATCATACTCTTAAGCCGGGTGAAACAATATATTTTCTCTCAAAAGCTATGATGTCTCTGAAAACGAGATAATTCAGAGTAATCCCGGAATTGACATCACAAAACTGTCAGTCGGTATGGAAATAGCTGTTCCCCGTAAGGATTTCATGAGCAGCAGGCAGAAATTTGAAGAAACTGAAAAGCCGCAGGCTAAGATTCATGAACAGGAGCAGGTACAGGTGCCTGTCCTGGTGCCGGTAACGACACAAAGCCCTGCAGGAGGTACAGCCCGGGAGAAACCGCAGGAGAAGGACAAGGGTTATTTTTATCATAAAGTGCAGCAAGGTGAATCGCTCTCTTCGATAGCGGAGCAATACGGACTGACTGTCAGGGAAATGAGGAAGGCCAACAGGGAGTTGAGATTTCCACAGGTTGGTGAGTATGTAAAAGTTCCAGGTGTAAAGCAGCCGGAAAAGCCGGAACCGGTAACTGTAACAGTTGATACGGTTATCATTGCCGAAGTTCCTGAAATAATGGTGGAGAGAGCCGATAAATTCACACCTGTGCGTGATCTTAACGGATCTCTGAACGTGGCAGTCCTGCTTCCTTTCTATCTTAAGGAAAATGAAAACCGCACAGAAATTGACTCATCCAAGGCAGTCAGGGGGAAGAAAAATATCAAAGTCACCAAAAGGAATGACGACTGGATATATCCGAGAAGCCTGGATTTTATTGAAATGTATCAGGGAATACTGCTTGCCGCTGATACACTCCGTACTCTGGGAATGAATATAAAGCTTCATACCTTTGATATCAAGGGTGATACGGTAGAACTTACCCGGATTATCAGCGCTGGAAAACTTGAGGGAATGGACCTGATAATCGGACCGGTTTATTCCCGCAATCTTTCTATTGTCGCTTCTTATGCAAATAATCTTGGAATACCTGTTGTATCACCGGTACCTCTTTATGATAATTCTGTGCTGTCAGGCAATCCGGGACTCTATCTTGCAAGTGCATCTCTTGAGGTTGCCCAGCAGGCTATCGCTAAAAAGTTAGGTGAGTACCCTGATCATAATTTCATATTCATCCATTCCGATACGTTGGGGACCGATGAAGATGTTAAAAGATTCAGAATGCTTATTCTCTCTGAACTGAGTGCCAGGATGCCATATGAAGAGATAAAGTTCAGGGAATTTCTCTTTTACAGCAGGTCAATGTTCGGTAATGATTCAATTAACAGACTCAGTCATGCCCTCACCGACAGGTCAAAAAATATAGTTGTCATTGCATCCGAGGAAGCACCGGTGATCAGTGAAACGTTGATTGATGTGCACAGCCTGTCAAGAAGATTCGATGTCAGGGTATTTGGCTATCCTGTTATGAGAGAACTGGATAATCTTGATCCCAAGTACTTCTTCGATCTCGATCTTATGATATTTTACCCTTACTGGATTGATTATTCCGCAAGTGATGTCGTGCAGTTCAATTCTGATTTCAGACATAAATTTCTTACTGAACCCACCGAGAAAAGCTACGCATGGCAGGGCTACGACATTGCCTATTATTTCATGAGCGGACTTGCTATTTATGGCAATGAGTTTATCAGGCATCCGCAAATACATCGTCCTGACCTTCTTCAGACCGATTATGACTTTGTGAGTAATGCACCCTTCAACGGTTTTGAAAACAGGAATCTATTCCTTATAGGATATACAAAAGACTATGAGGTTAAGCTGGTTGATGAATAGCTTTCTATTGATCAGGTTCAATCAATAATAAAGAGCAGATAATCAAGAAGAATTGGAAGATCATCAGGATTTACCCCAAGAGATAAAAGAAGCAGCCTGTCTTCAGAAAAAATTGACATAAACTGATCTTTTGACAATTCGCCCATCTGTAAACTCTGCCGGTACAGATCAATAGCCTCTCTTTTTTTTCCCCTGCAAAGAGCCAGATGACCCTTATTTATCTGGTCATGGGCATTAAGTTTTCCTGCCGATAACCTGTCATAATATTTTTCTGAATCATCAAACCTTCCCAGTGCAAAATAACAATATGCTATCGGTCTAAGTATCTTAAGATTGCCCGGATCGTTATATTCAACCCTGAAATAATATTTAAGTGCCTGCTCATAATCCTTAAGATCAAGATAACAATGGGCAGTCATAATAACTGTATGAATATTTTCAGGTTCCAGATCACTGGCCTGCAGATAATACTCAAGTGCCTCCTCATTTCTGCCAAGCCTTCTGAGGCATAAACCTATCTTTTTCAATGTCCAGGCTTTTCTGTCAATCAGCTCAGCTCTTCTGTAATACTCAAGAGCCTCCTCATAATCTGAGTTTTCCTGATAGCAATACCCTATTTTTTCATATAGCTGAACATCAGCTGGTTTTTCCTTTACCTGTTTCAGAAACAGATCGAGAGCATCATCATAAAAATTTTTACTGAAAAAATAATCAGCCAGTCCGGCTTCTGCATCAGCTGCATTACATGTCATCCTGAAAAATTCAGAATTGTAAATATCCATCTTGCCAATGAACAGATCTTCAAACTCTTTTTTGTAGGGCGAAAGTTTAAAAAACCTGTAAATATCCTGAAGATACTGAGTGACATTTATCCTGAAATTTCTGTATGGATCAATGCAACTGATTCATCATCATTTAGTTGCTGTAATCCTTCAAGCTCCATCCGGAAAACTTTAAGCATCATGCTTTTTTGAGCGGATGGCAGATATTTCAGGTTTAGAAGAAGTGAATATTTGTCAGAATTGCAGATAAAAGGTGTTTTGTAAAGTGCTTCTGCAAGCTCATTGGTGCCCGGTCCAAGTATCTCATCCCTGTATATCTCATTCACTGTCTCATGATCAGGATAGAATGGAACAAACCAGTTCTGGAAATCCTTGAAGAAGTCAAAGTGTTTCATATTGGCAAAAGCCGACATATAAACATCAGCTCCCTCCATCTGAAGTTTTGTAAGTTCCTCCATAGTCTTGAATATCTCCTCAGAGTCACTGAACATTTCTGACCAGTCAGGATTTTTTTCCTCATTTTTATCCTTCGGCAGAATATTGTCAAGATCAAGCTTTTCCTCAATTCTGGGCTTAAGTTTTGCAACCTGAGGCAAGTATCTCATCATGCAGTTTTCTGCTGAGCATTTCAGTTTCCCTCGATCTTATTGTCTGAAATACAATAATCCTGCAATGCTCCCTGAACTTACTGTTCATGGCTCATCTTCTTGATCCTGGAAGTAATCTCAGGGTATAAAAGAATCCTGACGTTATAATAATGAAGGTTCAGTATCAGTCCTGAAAGTGCTCTCTCCATAACCTGTTCCTGTCCGGCTTCATATATATCAATAAGGTGAAATAATTTTTCTGATTGCCATGTCCTGAGTGAACTAAGCGTTATTGCCGTGGTAAAAATACTTGCTTCATGCCATCTGAATTTTCCTGATTTAAGGATAATATCTGATAAGACTGTTTTCCGCTTCACCGTAATAATCAGTCAGCCACAGATGATTGAAAATATTTTTTATCAGCTGTCTGTGTTTTTTTGAAATCTCTGATTCCGGATCAGGATTTATCTCATTGCTGAGTTTCAGCCATTCATCAAGTTCTGATTTGAACATAAGATCATCAACAGTCTCAACAATTGTTTTACCGCTCAGTTTCATCTCTTTTTCTGCCTGTTGTTTAACCCAGTAAGTATGCCATCCGGAATAATGTGACAATATGTCCTGTCTTACCCGGTCGGAAAGCCTGAGTATAGACTGAATAAGCTTCAGATATATTTTATTGCGCTCAGGATCATTTATACCTTCAATAGTATAGGTGAGCATATTCCTGTAAGTCATTACAATATTATCATACTCATCACGAAGATCACCTGATGGATGAGTATGGCAATCATAT
Source organism: uncultured Bacteroidales bacterium (assembly GCA_963846335.1). Taxonomy (GTDB): domain Bacteria; phylum Bacteroidota; class Bacteroidia; order Bacteroidales; family VadinHA17; genus LD21. Next base: position 64,023 of record CAWJVS010000037.1, on the reverse strand, counting down.
CTGAAAGAATATCAAGACTTTGCTTTATTCTTCTTTCAGAAACAAAGGCGCAGAGTCTTTTATGTTGCTGTATTACTTTTGCTACATCCATTTTATTACTCCTTTGCAATAAATTTTTGACAAGAAATCACTAAGTCATATTATAATAACCTATCTGCAACAATCAGACCAATTGATTTTAGTCTTTCAGGCTGTGATTCAGAATTTAAATCCTATACTTATATACCCCTTGAATTTATTAAAATATTCCTCACGGCTGCTGTTTCCATACATTATTCCGAGCCTGAGGGGACCGATAATTGACATGTATCCAACTCCCATTCCATATCCTGAAACCATGGAGAAGCCATCATTAGATTCAAATTTCTCTGATAGCTGCCACATTGGCCATCAACTCCAGGTGAACATCCTTGAATAACTCCAAGTCAAGATCAGCTCTTATTCCGGCCATATTGTTTACAGGAATTTCATTGGCATGGTAACCTATCAACGGAATAGACCTTTTATTGACAGATTCAATGCCTCCGAGCATGTAAAAGTTGTTCCGTGAGGACACCGAATCGGTGCCGGTGATGAATAGAGACATCCCCTCCAATTGAGAAAGTCACCCTGCCGGAGTTACTGAAATAATATTTCAGATGCCCGTAAAGAGTATAAAACCGCTCTGAAAAAAAATCACTGTTGTTTCTGCTCCAGTCAGAAGTTGTTCCTGTATCTGTAGTTACAGTTTCTGAAATCAGTTTGGATGTACTGGCAGAAAGATTGAAAATCATTCCTCTGTTTGGGAAATGTTTTGTATCAACCGAATTGATAAAGTAGTCGTAAGAAGATGTTAAATAGTTATATGTCAGGCTTTTAATGTGATCATCGGAAGCAAACTGCGGAATAAGATTCTTATTCTCGTAATCCAGTGAAACGCTCATCAGCTGGTTAAGGCCAATTTGTCTGCTAATGGAGAGTGATGGTACAAAATTCCTGCTTATAACATCACCGTTATCACCTCTCATCTCAAACATAGGATAGAGAGTATTATCTGCATAAAAATTCAGGGATAAACCAAATTTCTGATTCCGGTCAATGAACTGTATGGCGTTCATTTCAACCCTGAAATACTGTGCTATGTAAGAATTCACATTAATCACGGATCTTTGGGTTAAAAGGTTTTTAACCGACAGCCCCAGAATAACGCCGGCTCCCAGTGTATTGTCATAATGGAACGATCCATACAGCATTCCTTTCGGTTTCTCTTCGCAGTCAATTACCAGTATCAGAGAGTCATTCCGGGGAATGATCCTGTATTTTACCTTTTCAAACCACGCCTTTCCATAAAGCAGGTCAATCTTTTCGCGAAGCATTGTCTTATCGACTTTCTCTCCTGGCTCAATATCAAGAATTCCCTGTATCTGGTCATCTGAATAGATATTATTTCCCTTTATTTCGATCCGGTCAAATATGTATGACTGTTTATCCAGAATATTCTCCGGAGGTTTTTGTTTCTCAATCAGGTTAAGTGAATCAGCCAGTTTCATGAAATATTCTTTATATGGCAAGGCTGCTTCATACCCCCTCTTAACGAGTGAGTCTACATCTTTAAAATCTGTTTTGGGAAGTTTTCTTAGATTGTGAGTAATAAGCACATCTACAAGTTTTTTCTGATCATTGAAGTCTTCCAGGCTGCGGTAGAATGCGATCTGCCTGATTATTCCGGAAACTGTATGAAGTTCCTCCTCCTTGTATGCCTGGAAGCCGGCATATGATCCTATCAGTATATCGGCACCCATTTCTCTGGCCTCTGAAGCTGCAAAGTTCCTGATCAATCCTCCATCCACAAGCAGAAGTGTATCAATCTTTATTGGTGTAAAGATCGAAGGAACTGCAAAACTTGCACGTATCGCATCAGGGAGATACCCGGTTTTCAGATCTATTTTTTTATAGCTGATGATATCTGCACCGACGCACATGAATGGGACAGGTAGTCTGGAGAAATCTGAAATGTTTGCTGCAGGCCATAAATAATAATTTAACATATTTTCAATTTGCTGCCCGTTAATGAGTCCTGATGGAAGACTGACCCTTGCTGAAGAGGTAGGCAGGGAAATAATGCTGTTATAGAAATTATTCTTTTCCAGAAAGGTCACTTTGTTTTCCGGAATTTTATTTGAAAAAATATCTTCCCAGTTTATTTCTTGGAGGATCTTGTACAGACTATCAGCTGAATAACCTAATGAATACATTCCCCCTATGATGCTGCCCATGCTGACGCCTGTTATATAGTCAGGTCTCAGGCCTGATTCCTCCATCAGTTTAATCACGCCGAGGTGAGCAATGCCATGAGCTCCGCCGCCACTCAGAACCAGACCTACTGATGGTCTCTTATGAATTTCCTGAGAGTAAGAATTAAAGAAGAGGGAGAATAGCAAAAAGGCTGAAAGACTATTTTTTAGGATTATTCTCAGACGATGGAGTATCAATGACCAGTATTTTATTCTCATTCCCAGCATATTTAAATGCCCGTGATTATTATCACATCTAAAAGCAAGATAGTAAATTTGGGTAAATTTACATCGTGAAGAATCAATCTGTTTTCAATAACAAGTGGCTCCCGACTACAAAAAAGGAGCTTGATTATCTTGGTTGGGATGAACCCGATGTAATAATTTTCAGCGGTGATGCCTATATTGACCATCCTTCATTCGGACCTGCTGTGGTGGGACGGGTACTTGAGGCAGAGGGTCTGAAGGTAGCCATAGTACCCCAGCCTAACTGGCAGGATGATCTGCGCGATTTCCGGAAGCTGGGTAAGCCGAGATATTTCTTTGGGGTCACTGCCGGGAATATGGATTCAATGGTCAACCATTATACAGCGGCACGCCGCCTGAGATCCGATGATGCATATACACCCGGAGGCAAATCCGGCTTTCGTCCAGATTATCCCACAATCGTTTATACAAGGATTCTCAAGCAAATATTCCCGGAAGTACCTGTAGTGATCGGAGGCATTGAGGCTTCAATGCGCAGACTTACACATTACGATTACTGGAAAGACAAAGTGGAACCATCCATGCTGGTAAGCAGCAACGCCGACCTGTTGATATACGGGATGGGCGAACAGCCTTTAAGAGAGTTTGTAAGGTTGCTCAGGAAGGGAGTTCCTTTCTCTTCACTTAAAACAGTGCCGCAGACAGCTTTTGTGTTGAAAAAGGATGAACCCCTTCCCTTGCAGAAAATGTGGAAGGATATATTTCTTCATTCATTTGAGCAATGTGCTGCGGATAAAAAGCTCTTTGCTGAGAACTTTGTGAAGTTTGAGAAAGAATCTAACAAAATGGTTTCGGCAAGGCTGAGTGAACCCTCAGGAAACCTCAATATAATTATTAATCCGCCCTTTATGCCGATGGAGGAGGAAGAGGCAGACCGCTCCTTTGATCTGCCCTATATGTACATGCCCCACCCACGATATAATAAGAAGGAAGATATTCCAGCATGGGACATGATAAAATTCTCTGTGAATATTCACAGGGGGTGTTTTGGAGGCTGCAGTTTCTGCGCTATTGCAGCACATCAGGGTAAGCAGATTGTAAGCAGATCAGAGACCTCTATACTGAACGAGGTAAGGAAAATCTCACAGATGGCTGATTTTAAAGGATATATTTCTGATGTGGGCGGACCCTCAGCAAACATGTACAGGATGAAAGGCAGGGATATGAATCTGTGCCGGGTTTGTTCAAGACCATCCTGTATCTGGCCTGCGGTATGTAAAAATCTTAATGTAAACCATAAGTCGCTAACCGGACTTTACAAAAAGGTGGACATGATGGATGGAATAAAAAAATCATTCGTCGGCAGTGGGGTTCGTTACGATCTTCTATTTCCGGAATGGAACGCAGCTGCCGGGAGGGACGAAGCAGAATACCTTGAAGAGCTTGTCAGAAATCATGTCTCAGGAAGGCTAAAGGTTGCCCCGGAACACACTGCTCCCCATGTTTTGTCGCTGATGAGAAAGGCCCCGTTTGACCTTTTCAGGAAACTTAAAGGGAGATTCGACGGATTAATGAAGAAATATGATCTCAAATATGAGCTCATTCCATATTTCATTTCATCACATCCCGGATGCTCTGATCAGGATATGAAATTTCTGGCTTCTGAGGTGAAGAGCATGGGTATCAGACCTGAACAGGTGCAGGATTTCACTCCGACGCCAATGACCCTTTCAACTATAATGTACTATACCGGTTTTGATCCTTATTCCGGCAAAAAAGTATATGTGGCAAGGAAAAGTGAAGAAAAGAAAAGGCAGAAAGAATATTTCTTCTGGTACAAAAAGAAATTTTAAACCTCCCCACTCTTAACTAATATTCTTGTAACTTCCTTCCTTTCTCGGTTCTTTTTTCTCATTTCTCATTTCTCATTTCTCATTTCTCATTTCTCATTTCTCATTTCTCATTTCTCATTTCTCATTTCTCATTTCTCATTTCTCATTTCTCATTTCTCATTTCTCATTTCTCATTTCTCATTTCTCATTTCTCATTTCTCCTACTTATCCACCTGTTTTGCAAAATTCTCGCTGTATCTCGAGCCTATATCGGGAAACAGTGCAAGTAAGGTTTCTATATCCTTCAGATCGGAGGCGGTAAGGTTAATGTCAACTGCTTTTGCATTTTCATCAAGATATTTTCTGTGCCTGGTACCGGGAATCGGAATGATGTGCTGACCCCGGGCCAGCACCCAGGCAAGGGCGAGCTGCGCCGGAGTACAATTTTTGGTTGAGGCCAGATCAGCAAAAGCTTTTGCCAGATACCTGTTGTTTTTCCAGTGGTCGCCGGAGAAACGGGGCAGCAGCCTTCTGAAATCGTCACTGTCAAACTTATCCCTGTCAAGTGTATTGGTGATCAACCCTCTTGAAAGGGGGCTGAATGGGACAAAAGTGATTTTCATCTCTTCGCAGACACTGATTATCTCTTTTTCAGCATCCCTGGTAAGAAGTGAATATTCGCTCTGCAGGGCTGAAACCGGATGAACTGCATGTGCCTTCCGTATTGAAGCTGCAGATGCTTCCGATAACCCTATGAATCGTACCTTTCCCTCTTCTACCAGCTTGCTCATTGCACCCACCGTCTCTTCTACCGGTACTTTAGGATCAATGCGATGTGCATAATACAGGTCAATTGTTTCTGTCTTAAGTCTTTTTAAACTGGCCTCAACAGCTTTTTTCATATAGGAGGGCGAGGCATCGAGATGATAGGGGTTGCCGGGGATTGCCCTGAAGCCGAATTTTGTGGCTATAAAAACCTTATCCCGGTTGGGTACCAGGACTCTGGAAATAAGTTTTTCATTTTGTCCATTGCCATAAAAATCTGCCGTATCCCAGAAATTTATTCCTGATTCTATTGCCCTGCCCAGGGTAGCAACAGATTCTTTGTCGTCCCTGCCTGTATAGGCATGACTCATGCTCATGCATCCCAAACCAATTGCTGATAACTGTATGTCTGTGTTTCCAAGATTTCTGTATTTCATGGATTAAACTTTTAATATGAGTGCGGACTATTATTCTCCATTTGTCATTAAGTAGTCATTAAGTAGTCATTAAGTAGTCATTAAGTAGTCATTAAGTAGTCATTAAGTAGTCATTAAGTAGTCATTAAGTAGTCATTTATTGTTATTAATCACGCTGAAGGTTAATGACTATAAATGACTCTCCTTCGCTGAAGCTAGGGAGGGCAATGCGCGCGCAGCGCAAATGACCATAAATGACGATAAATGACAGCGCAGCGTAATGACCATCAATGACGCACGCAGTGCAAATGACCATAAATGACAGCGCAGCGTAATGACCATCAATGACGCGCAGCAAATGACCAATAATTCCGTCTTCCGTCTTCCGTCTTCATTTATGATATATATCAGGTTATTAAACATGCAATACTTAAACAAAAAATGGAACGTTAAAGATAAAAGAAGATTTCAGAATAATTTCTTTAACAGAGTTGTCCTATTAAACACTAAATAGAAACATAACAAAGCAAATTTTGATTATTTTTACCTTATTGCAGCAAAATCGCCATTGCAATAAATAACAGGATCAACGAATGACTAAGACTTTCCACAGGATGTATCTGGCCATTTTGGCTGCAATAGTATTTATTGCCGTTATTACACTCATTTACAACGGGATCTCATATTATACATTAGGTTTGGCAGAGAGAGTTTATCATACTGATCATTCTGATTTAAAACCCAGTGGTTTCATCGGACATGGACTTGGAATAGCTGGAACCCTGCTCATCATATTCGGGGTAAGTTCATACATGGCACGCAAGCGCTACCGCTTTTTGTCGAGAATCGGAATACTTAAGCACTGGCTTGAATTCCATATTTTTCTGTGCACGCTAGGCCCATTACTGGTTCTGTTTCATACTGCCTATAAGTTCGGAGGATTGGTAGCAGTCAGTTTCTGGAGCATGGTAGCAGTATTTCTCAGCGGCATAATTGGAAGGTTCATTTATCTTCAGATCCCTCATACGATCGAGGGACGCGAACTAAGCCTTAATGAGGTCAGGGAGATGAAAACAGATGTAGCCCTTGTTCTGAAGAATTCTTATAACCTGGATGAAGTGACCTATAGCTTTCTCGTAGATTCCATAAAAAAGAAAGTGGGGATATATCAAAAAAACGCACTTGTTCGTTCTGTCAATAATTATTTCAGGGACAGGAAGACCATTCGCACAGTAAAATCGTTGCTGAGGAAGAACAAATTGCCACGATCTGAAAAGATGATGATACTTGGACTCATAACGGATGACATAAAATTGAATCAAAAAATTGAAAGGCTTGATACAATGCAGAGTTTATTCAAGTACTGGCATGTTGTTCATTTGCCCTTTGCTCTCATTATGCTCGTTATAATGGTTATACATGTCGCTGTTACAATTGTCTTCGGTTACAGATGGATTTTTTAAGCATGGAAATTCTGATTGAAAGTATTTTAATCTATTCACTTGCAGCATTGCTGTGTGTTACTGTTGTAATAATCTACCTTCGGAAAAAACGGAGAGAGTCGAGAATTGTCGAGGAAAAAATCAGAAAGGCAAAGGATGAAGGACTGCATGAACCAATTTCACTCCATCCGGTTGTAGATGTTAACAGGTGTATTCAGACAGGTGCCTGTATTGCTGCCTGTCCGGAAAAAGATATACTTGGAATAGTGAATGGTAAGGCAACCATAATCAATGCTTCCAGATGTATCGGGCATGGAGCTTGCTTTCACGCCTGCCCGACAGAGGCTATCAGCCTGCGAATCGGTACTGAAACGCGCGGTGTCGATCTGCCTCATGTTAACCAGAACTTCGAGACAAATGTCCCGGGAATATACATTGCAGGAGAATTGGGTGGCATGGGGCTGATAAAAAATGCAGTGGAACAGGGCAGACAGGCTGTTGAAAATATTGTAAAAACCTTTAACAGGAACCATACTGCCTCCTATGATCTTATTATAGTAGGAGCTGGTCCCGCAGGAATATCAGGCTGTCTCACAGCGAAGAAACACGGTTTGAAATTTTTGCTGCTGGAGCAGGATTCCCTTGGAGGCACTGTTTTCACCTTTCCACGGAAAAAAATAGTGATGACTTCTCCGATGGATCTGCCGCTCTATGGTAAGGTAAAACTTTTTGAAACCTCAAAAACCGAGTTGCTTGAATTGTGGAATGGAGTCCTGGGAGGTAACAATATCTCTGTGAATGAGAATTCAAAAGTTGAAGCCATTACTTCTGAAGATGGCATTTTTCAAGTAGCTACCTTAAAAGGTGAAAGGTATACAGGTGCCAGGATATTGCTTGCCATTGGCAGGAGAGGAACACCGCGTAAACTGGGTGTTTCCGGAGAAATGAAGGAGAAGGTTGCCTACCGTCTCCTTGAACCGGAAGAAATCACAGGAAAGAACGTCATGGTTGTCGGAGGCGGCGATTCTGCTGTTGAATCGGCACTGCTTCTGGCTGATCAAAACCATGTAACACTTTCTTACCGCAATGAGGTCTTTAACAGGATCAAAGCTCCTAATAATATTGCATTGAACAGGGCTGTGGCCGATGGAAAAATTGACCTCCTTCTTGGTTCAAATCTTGTTTCAATTGAAGACGACTCAGTTATTTTAACTGTTGGAAATAATAAAGAGCAAAGACATATAGCAAATGATATGGTATATATTTTCGCCGGTGGGGAACTTCCAACACAGTTCCTTGAGAAAGCCGGGATTAAGATTACGCGTAAGTTTGGAGAGACGGTTATGAAACACTAGGGGAAAGACAAAAGACAAAGAGTAAAAAGACAAAAGTAAAAAGACAAAAGTAAAAAGTTGAGGAACTCAGTGACGAAATCCCGCACAACGGGAACACAAGACACAAGTGAGGTAGTAACAATGAATCATGGTATGCAAAAAGGAGCCTGGAAACATATTGTGTTTATTTTTATCATGATACTATCAGTTCACAACCTGGCTGCACAGATCTCTCCCGGCGATCTTTCCGGTCCACATTCTAATCTGGAGGGAATTTCCAATTGTACCCAGTGTCACGTTCTTGGTAACAGGCAGACAAATGAAAAGTGTCTGGCTTGCCACAAGGAAATAAATGAAAGGATCTCCAATAATAAAGGTTATCACTCATCTTCTGAAGTAAAAGGTAAGCAGTGTTATTCATGTCACAGTGAGCATAATGGAAAGAATTTTGAGCTCATACGAATTGATCCCGACAATTTTAATCATAACCTTACAGGGTATCCATTATCTGTGCCCCATGCTAAAAAATTATGCAAGGAGTGCCATACTGCGAAATTTATTGGAGATCCGAAACTTAAGACTAAGAAGAATACCTTTTTGGGTGTAAAGACAGAATGTTTGAACTGTCATGATGATTACCATCTGCGAACACTATCGTCGAACTGTTTAACCTGTCATACACCTGATTCCTTTGTTCCGGCATCGAAATTCAACCACGATAATGCCAGATTTAAGCTTGCCGGAAAACACAGGAACGTGGAATGTGTCAGGTGTCACAAAATCAATACTTCTGAAGGCAGAAAGTTCCAGCAGTTCAGCGGAATGCCGTATACTAACTGTACCAGCTGTCATAAAGATCCCCACACCGGTAAATTTGGCCAGAATTGCCGTCAATGCCACAGCGAAGAGTCATTCCGGATCATAGAGGGAACTAAAAAGTTTGATCATAATAAAACTGATTACAAACTTGAGGGAAAGCATCTGATAGTGAACTGCAAATCATGTCATAAGGGAAAATTTACTGATCCGCTGAAATTCGAACGGTGCAATAACTGTCATACTGATTATCATAAAAGTCAGTTTGTAAAAAACGGTGTTACGCCTGATTGTGCAGAGTGTCATAACCTGAATGGTTTTAATCTTTTTTCCTATACTGTGGAACAGCACAATGAAGGTGATTTCCCTCTCAGGGGGGCCCACCTGGCAACTCCATGTTACGAATGTCACAGAAAACAGGAAAAATGGAGCTTCCGGAAAATTGGAACCAAATGTAATGATTGCCATCCTGATATCCATCAGAATTTTATTGACAAAAAATATTACCCTGATGCAAACTGCAATGGCTGTCATAAAGAAAACCGGTGGTCTGAAATCATGTTCGATCATGCGAAAACAGAGTTTACCCTGACGGGGTCACATGCTGGTAAAAGTTGTCGTGCCTGTCATTTCAGGGCGGACGCTGATGGAAAGGTCCAGCAGAAATTTGCCGGTTTATCTCAAACATGTTCAACCTGCCATGCAGATAAGCATCGCAATCAGTTTGAAAAAAACGGAGTTACCAGTTGCACGGATTGTCACGGAACAGACAACTGGAAAACTTCAGGGTTTGATCATAATAAAACTGCATTCAGGTTAGACGGAAAGCATATTAATGTACCTTGTGCAAAATGCCACAAACCTCAGCAGGAGGGATCAGAATTTTTTGTTATGTATAAAATAAAAGAATTCAAATGCGAATCCTGTCACTTCTAGTCTTATGCCTGTTTATGGCCTTTTTTAAACAGCAGCCAAAATCACCTCATGGTTCTGATTTTAAGATCAGCTGCAGTATTTGCCATAGCGCAAAGGGCTGGCAAATAGATAAATCTGTTTATGCCTTTAATCATGATAAAACTAAATTTGCCCTGACAGGGCAGCACACTATAGTCAACTGCCGTCAGTGTCATTCTTCGCTGATCTTTTCTGAGGCGAAGACAGCATGCAATGAGTGTCATCAGGATGTCCATGAAGCAACTACCGGACTTGACTGCAGCCGTTGTCACACAGCTGCATCATGGCTCGTAAATAATATTACACAAATCCATCTGGAGAGCCGCTTCCCGTTACTTGGAGCTCACAGGACAGCCGATTGTTCGGAATGCCACAAATCGCAGACTCTTGTGCGTTTCGATGTTCCGGGAGTTGAATGTGTGGATTGTCACAGGGAAGACTATATGTCCACAACCAATCCAAATCATGTCCAGTCAGGTATGTCGGAAGATTGTTCCGTATGCCATCCGATAAATGCTTTTCAGTGGTCAGGAGGGGGATTCAATCATAATTTTTTCCCTCTTTCACAGGGACACTCAACAGCTAAATGCACCGATTGTCATACATCAGGAACTTTTACCGGTTTAAACCCTGATTGTTATTCCTGTCATCAGCCGGATTTTGTTGCAACAACCAGTCCGAATCATACCACTTCAAATTTTCCGACTACCTGTTCAAATTGCCATACATTGACTCCCGGTTGGAAGCCTGCTGCTTTCGATCACAGCAGTTTCCCACTTACACTCGGTCATTCAGCCCCTGATTGTATCGAATGTCATACCAGCGGTAATTACACAGCGCTGTCAACCGATTGCTATTCCTGTCATCAACCGGATTTTGTTTCATCTGCAAACCCCAACCATGTTGCATCCCAGTTCTCTACAATATGTCTTTCCTGTCATACTGTGAATCCAGGTTGGAAGCCTACCACATTCAATCATGGCAGTTTCCCTCTGACACTGGGACATGCCGCTCCGGATTGCATAGATTGTCATATCGGTGGAAATTATACAACAACTCCTACAGATTGTTACGCATGTCACCAGCAGGATTTTACTGCGACAACAAATCCTAATCATACCTCTTCCGGTTATTCCACAGTTTGTACTCAATGTCACAGTACCAATCCGGGTTGGAAGCCTGCAACTTTTAACCATACCTTTTTCCCGCTTACGCTTGGGCATGCCGGACGATCATGCACAGATTGTCATATAGGTGGAAATTATACCACGACTCCTACGGAGTGTTATGGATGTCATCAGACTGACTATAATAATTCTGTCAATCCGAATCACAGGACCTTAGGATTTTCAAATACCTGTACTCAGTGCCATACTACCAACCCCGGATGGAAACCTGCATCTTATGCTCAGCATGATACTCAATCCTTTCCAATATATTCCGGAAGACATAATGGTGAATGGAATTCCTGTACCGACTGTCATACCAATGTTTCCAATTATTCACAGTTTACCTGCCTCACATGTCATGAGCATAATAAAACTGATATGGACGCCAAGCATAGCGGAAGAAATGGTTATTTGTACGATAGTGCAGCATGTTTGAACTGCCATCCAACAGGACGGGCAGATTAGGATTTGTTTTTAAATTTCAAAGGTTTAAGGAAAGAGAATAAAAATGAGAATATTGTCACTGCTGGTTTTATTCATTTTCATGGTCCTTCATCATCAGGAAACTGAGTCACCTCATGGTCCTGATTTCAAGGTGAGCTGTGGCACATGTCACAGTTCAGAGGGATGGCACCTCGACAGTGCAATTTATTCTTTTGACCATAACAGGACCAGGCTTCGGCTCACCGGCCAGCATTCTGCAGCCGGCTGCCGCCAGTGCCATATATCACTCGTTTTCACAGAAGCAAAAACCGAATGCAATGATTGTCATGCTGATGTGCATCAGTCCACTGCCGGACTTGATTGTGCCCGCTGCCATACTCCTAACTCATGGCTGGTAAGCAATATAACCGAAATTCATCAGTCAAGCCGTTTCCCTTTACTTGGAGCCCACAGGATGGCAGATTGCTCAGATTGTCATAAGTCTGAGACATTTGTCCGTTTTGATGTCCCGGGAGTAAATTGCATAGATTGTCACCGGGAGAATTATATGTCAACAACAAATCCCAATCATTCTGAAGCAGGATTTTCTGAGGATTGTTCCTCATGCCATCCGGTGAATTCATTTCAATGGACCGGTGCCGGGTTCAATCATGCCTTTTTCCCTCTGAACCAGGGCCATTCAGGTCTTAACTGCTCGGCTTGCCATACTACAGGTAACTATTCAGATGCAAATCCGGATTGTTATTCCTGCCATCAGCAAGACTATATCAACACAACCAATCCGGGCCATCAGTCAATGGGTTTTCCCACAACCTGTGCCACGTGCCATTCCACCAGTCCGGGATGGAAACCGGCATCCTTCAAAGATCATGACAATCAGTCATTCCCGATATATACCGGCCGGCATAACGGCACCTGGGATTCCTGCACGGATTGCCATACCAACCCTTCGGATTATTCCCAGTTCACCTGTCTTACATGTCATGAGCATAACCAAACAAGCATGGATAATGAGCATGATGAGGTTGGTGGCTATTCATACAACAGTACAGAGTGTTTACGCTGTCATCCAAGGGGGAATGCAGACTAAAATTTAATTATGAGACAATATCTTTTTATAGTATGTTTTTTTATTTGCCTGGCTGATCTGAATGGACAGCAGGCTAGTGATAATCTGACAGGTCAGGTGTCATTTGTAAGCACAAAGAGTGTTTATGTGAAATTTAAATCTACGGCAGGTATATCTGTTGGGGACACTCTTTTTGCAAAGACCGACGGAGGTCTCATTCCGGTGCTGACTGTTGATAATTTGTCATCACTCTCCTGTGTATGTACTGTTATACCTCCTGCAAAATTTGCAGTTTCTGACCTTGTAACTGCCAGAGTAAGATCCAGTAGGACAGGAGCGGGGAGCGCCGTTCCTGCTGTGGCAGCAGATGTGGCACCGGTGCAGGAAACCGGGACTGGGACACCTGCCGGTAAGCCAGGATCAGTGGAGTTGAAGCAACGAATCAATGGCAGCGTTTCAGTAAATTCATATACTGATATGTCAAATACCCCTTCTGATAATTCGCAGAGATTCCGTTATACACTGTCACTTGATGCCCGGAATATTGCAGATTCAAAGTTTTCATTCGAGACTTATGCCTCCTTCAGGCATAAACTGGGTGAATGGGATGTTGTGCAGAGTGACATATTCAATGCACTTAAGATATTTAACCTCGCTCTGATTTACGAACCCGACAAGAGCACAAAAATAAGCATCGGCAGGAGGATTAATCCCCGGCTCTCAAATGTTGGCGCGGCCGACGGACTGCAGATTGAGAAATCATTCGGAAAGTTTTCTGTGGGCGCCCTTGCTGGCTCCAGACCCGATTATTCTGATTACGGATTCAACACAAGCCTGCTTCAGTTTGGCGGATATCTTGGATTAAACACAAAGAATGCAAATTCATACAGTGAAAGTTCAGTAGCTTTCATGCAGCAAATGAATGGTTCTGATATTGACCGCAGATTCATTTATTTTCAGCATTCCAACTCCCTTGTTAAAAATCTCTACTTCATTGGCACATTTGAGGTTGACCTATATAAGCTGGAGGTTGATACAACCAATAAAACTGAAACAGCATCCAATGGTTTTGACCCTACAGGCATGTACCTGTCACTCAGATACAAATTTTCAAACAAGCTCTCTGTTTCAGGATCTTACGATGCAAGGAAGAATGTAATGTATTATGAGACTTACAAAACGTTTATTGACAGGATGCTTGAAAATGAGCTGAGGCAGGGATTCAGGCTGCAGGCCAGTTACCGTTTTACAAGAGATCTCACATTCGGCTTGCAGACAGGCTACCGCTTTATAAAATCCGACCCGCGTCCAGCTAAAAATATCTACGGTTACTTCACTTACAGCAATATTCCCGGAATAAATTCTGCATTAACAGTATCTGGTACATATTCTGAATCCAGTTATATGAATAGCCAGATCTATGGAATAAACATAACCCGCGACTTTTTTAAGAACAAGCTTCAAACAGGCATTGGTTATCACTATGCCGGTTACACAATGCCTGAAAACGACCTTAGTGAGATTCAGCATATCGGAGAAGTAAACCTATACTGGATGCTGCCGGCCAAAATGGCTTTTGGAATCAACTACGAAGGGACATTTGAACAGCAGTACAAATACAACAGGATCTATCTTCAGCTCAGGAAAAGATTCTGATTAAAATCCGTGATTCGCTTTCGATAGCTATGTAATTCTTCACAATTCATGTAACAGTTTTTAGTTTAAACTTTCCTTGGTTTTTTATAATAATTTGTACCCCCATACTAGCCTTCCCCCAGGGGGGAAGGAACAAAACCTCCCGCTTAGGCGGGATTAGAAAGGGGGTATTAATCGTAAAGAACATGACAATTTTTGTTATCAGAATACTGAAGTACTACTTAGCAATCTGAAATCATTCATATTCCTTAAGTATATTCCTCACATCATCGGGTGCCACTCTGCCATAGGTCTTGTCACCAACAAGCACAACCGGCGCAAGCCCGCATGCTCCCACGCATCTAAGGCTCGACAATGAAAATTTATTGTCCCCGGTGGTTTGACCAACCTGGATTCCCAGTTCTTTTTTGAATTCCTCAAGCACCTTTTCCGCACCTCTTACATAACATGCTGTCCCAAGGCATATGCTTATCGGATTTTTACCTTTTGGTGTCATTGTGAAGAAAGAGTAAAAAGTCACCACACCATATACCTTTGCTACAGGTACTTCAAGGGATTCTGAGACAACCTCCTGCACCTCTGCCGGCAAATATCCGAAGTGCTCCTGACAGGCATGCAGGACATTGATAAGTTCCTGGGGATCTTTATTAAAGGAGTCGCATATCCCCTGTATAAAGTCAACGTCTTCTTTTCTTAATTCTATTTTAATATGAGACATAGCCGAAGTTTTTTAATTGTCGAATATTGTTTTATTATTTTTTAATTAATACCTTTTTCTGTTTATCAAAATAGTGAGTGTGAAGAAGGTGATGAGATCTTTCGCTTCCTGGTTTACCCAGGTATTCATTATAAAGTTTGATAATAAACGGGTTTTCGTGAGATTTTCTGATAGGTTTCTTCCTGTCTTCAGAGTAAATAGCCATAGCCCTTGCTTTAATGATCTCAGAATTTCCATGGTGCAGTGGTTGTCCTCCGCCTCCGATACAGCCTCCGGGGCATGCCATTACTTCAATTGCATGGAACTGTGATTTTCCTGATCTTACATCATCAAGGAGTTTTCTGGCGTTTCCGAGTCCGTGTGCTATTCCAATGTTAACAGGAAGACCATCAAAGTCTATTGTTGCCGAACGTACTCCATCCATGCCTCTCAGCTCAGTAAAGTCGAGTCTCTCGAGTTTTTTACCCGTATAGAGCTCATATGCAGTACGGCAGGCCGCTTCAATAACACCCCCTGTTGCACCGAATATGACACCGGCTCCTGTCGATTCACCAAGCGGAGCATCAAACTCTTCATCGTGCAGTGTTTTAATATCGATGTTTGCCTGTTTGATAAATGTGGCGAGTTCCCTGGTAGATATTGAGAAATCGACATCAGGATTGCCATCAACCGAGAATTCGTCTCTCTGGCATTCATATTTTTTTGCAAGGCAGGGCATTATTGACACAACGACCATATCCTTGCGGTTTATTCCTATTTTTTCAGCAAAGTATGTTTTGGCTATTGCTCCAAACATCTGCTGTGGTGATTTTGCTGTGGATGGTACATCTTTCAGGTCAGGAAAATATTCTTCGAAGAAATTAACCCAGCCGGGGCAACACGATGTAAGTATCGGAATCTTTGCAGTTGTATCACCCTTGAGATGCCTGCTCAGCCTGTCGAGAAGTTCAGTACCCTCTTCCATTATCGTAAGGTCAGCAGCGAAATCAGTATCGAAAACATAATCGAATCCCAGAGCCCTTAGAGCAGCGGTCATTTTCCCTGTGACCAGGGTTCCCGGTGCAAGCCCGAACTCTTCGCCAAGGGCAGCACGCACTGCAGGTGCGGTTTGTACAACCACAGTCTTGGTCGGGTCTACAAGAGCTCTCAGTACCTGCGGAACATGGTTAACTTCTGTCAGAGCTCCTGTCGGACAAACGGATACGCACTGTCCGCAATATGTACATGTTGAATGTTCCAGATTCTGCTCGAATGCCGGAGCTACCGTTGCCATAAAGCCTCTGTTTACTGCCGAAATAGCGCCAACAGTCTGAACATCATTGCACATCATTTCACAGCGACGGCACATTATGCATTTGTCAAGCTCCCTGATTATTGAGGGTGATGTATCTTTTCTATAAGTAGACATTTCTGCATATTCTGCTCCCGGGATCTCCCTTATTCCAAGGCGGTGTGACATGTCCTGTAATTCGCAATTACCCGATTTTGCACAGATAAGGCAATCTTTGGGATGATCGGAAAGTATAAATTCCATGACAGTTCTGCGGGCATTGAGAACTCTTGTGGTATGAGTTTTAACGACCATCCCCTGTTCGCAGTTTGTCGAACAGGAAGGAGCCAGGTTCCTTCTTCCCTGAACTTCTGTCACGCAGATGCGGCATCCGCCCGGCTTGTTTTCAATGTTCATGTCATGCAGCTCCATGTAACAAAGGGTTGGAATATCTATGCCCAGTTCCTTTGCAGCTTTATATATCGTAGTACCTTTTGGCACTTCAATCTCTTTATTGTCAATTGTAAGCTTTATTGTTTCCATTATATTCTGATTATCTTATAAATATTGCATCAAACTTGCATTTCTCCATACACGCACCACACTTGATGCATATTGCAGGATTGATAAGATGGATCTCTTTTCTTTCACCCGTAATCGCATTAACAGGACATACCCTTGCACAGGCTGTGCAACCTACACAGTTTTCCGGGTTCACAACATACTCCATCAGGCTGCGGCACTGTCCGGCAGGACATTTCCTGTCGGTAACATGTGTAACATACTCATCGTGATAGTTTTCAAGCATTGAGAGAACCGGATTGGGCGATGTCTGTCCAAGACCGCACAGCGAAGTATCCTTGATTACAAGGCTCATATTCCTTAACCTGTCCAGGTCAGCGAGTGTTCCCTTGCCTTCACATATCTGTCCAAGAAGTTCATGCAGTCTTTTATTGCCTATCCTGCAGGGGGCGCATTTCCCGCATGATTCTTCAACTGTAAATTCCAGAAAGAATTTTGCCATTGATACCATGCAGTCCTCCTCATCAAGTACGATCATAGCCCCCGATCCCATCATCGAACCGGCTGCTATAAGATTGTCGAAGTCAATGGGAGTATCAAGGTGTTTTTCTGACAGACATCCGCCTGAAGGACCTCCGGTCTGAACACCTTTGAATTTCTTGCCGTTTCTGATCCCGCCTCCGATCTCAAATATTACCTCTCTGAGGGTTGTTCCCATCGGTACCTCAATCAGACCGACATTGTTTATTTTTCCTGCCAGAGCGAATACTTTTGTCCCTTTGGCTTTTTCGGTTCCGATACTGCTGAACCATTTTGCTCCTTTCAGTATTATAACAGGTATTGCCGCAAAGGTCTCAACATTATTGACGTTGGTGGGCTTCCCAAGGTAACCCGATTCTGCCGGATACGGAGGTTTGATAGTCGGCTCTCCGCGCAGGCCTTCCATGGAATGAATAAGTGCTGTCTCTTCACCGCAGACAAATGCACCTGCACCATAACGCAGTTCTATATCAAAACTGAAACCTGTGCCAAAAATTTCATTGCCAAGCAAACCATATTCCCTTGCCTGCTTTATTGCAATTTTCAGTCTTGCGATTGCGAGAGGATACTCGGCACGGATATATATAAGACCGTGAGAAGCGCCAATGCTGTATCCGCATATTGCCATTGCCTCAAGCACTGAATGCGGATCACCTTCAAGAACCGAACGGTCCATGAATGCTCCCGGATCACCTTCATCTGCATTGCAGACCACATATTTCTGATCCGCTTTGTTTTTGCTGGCAATTTCCCACTTCAGCCCTGTCGGGAATCCACCACCACCACGGCCTCTCTGTCCCGATTCCTTAACCTCTCTTATTACCTCTTCGGGCGTCATTTCAGTCAGGACTTTTCCAAGCGCCTGATACCCGTCGCGTGCAATATACTCATCAATGTTTTCCGGATTGATAAAACCGCAGTTGCGAAGAACGATCCTCAGCTGCTTCTTGAAAAAGCCCATATGTTTTGAATCGGAAACCAGCTCTTTGGTTACAGGGTCCTTGTACAGAAGCCTTGTAACCTTTCTGCCTTTTATCACATGTTCTTCAACGATTGTCTGTGCATCTTCAGGTTTGACCTGTACATAAAAAGTATTGTCAGGCATAACCTTTACAATAGGGCCCTTCTCACAAAACCCGAAACATCCTGTGAGTATTACCTGTACGGTGTCCATAAGTCCCTTGGCCTCAAGTTCGTCCCTGAGATTGCAGACAATAGCATCGCTTTCTGAAGCATGACAGCCAGTGCCGCCGCAAACCAGAAGATGCATACTGTATTTTGACATAATTTATCCTCCTTATTCTTTAAAATCAATAGTCTGGTAATTCACAGGGATGATGCCGTCAACCAGTTCCCCCGTCTTAATGTACTTTTCAATTATCTGGTCCGCTCTTTTCAGGTCGACAAAGCCGTAAACCACCGGATCCTGTCCGGGAAGTTTGACCTCGATTGTCGGTTCTGCATAGCAGTACCCCATGCAACCTGTCTGAGTAACGACAGCTGCAACATTTCTCCGGTCGAGTTGCTCCAGGAAGAACTCCATAACGGTTTTCGCTCCGGAAGCAATGCCGCATGTTGCCATTGCGACTTTGACCTGAACAACACTTTCAGGATCAATTGCCTTGACCCTGATGTCCAGCCCGCTCTTTAATTCATCGCGTTTCTTTTTCAGATCCGCGAGGGATGTGATTTTTGACATTCTGTTATTAATTTAGTTTGATTATTATGCAGAGCATATCCCCGGGGATTTGCTCATTTAAATTTATTCATTTTATTTATTCCTGCCTAAATATTATTTGCTAAAAGGCAGCTTCAACCCGTACACCTGATGCATTTATTTCAATAAGATTTTCATTTATCATGTTTTTGATATCTTCCATCAAAACCATATCATTCAAGTTATCAACTTCCAGATATTCTTTTATTACCCTTGTATCAAAACAATACTCTCCCTTATCAGTGCGATGGCGGTAGATGAAACTGATACCCGGATTGGCGTATACCAGTATTTTCAATACACCGGAAATATCTCCCAGCGGCTGACGGTCAATGTGACTGAAAGATAGTTCAGCGAACACCCTTGTTCCTTTACCTGTTTCACTGGAAATCTCAAGTCCGCCCCCTGTGATCTCTGCATGGAACTTTAAAAGCGGAAGTCCAAGACCCAGTCTCCTTCTGGTCCTGGTAGTGACAAATGGGTCAGTTACATTTTCCAGTATCTCCTGAGGTATGCCATTGCCGTTATCGGTAATCGTTATCAGGTACCGGTCGCTTTTTACGGATTCTTCGATCTCAATTGAAATTACATCAGCCTTTGCCCTCACAGAGTTCTGAACTATATCCAGTATGTTAAGAGACAGAGTTTTCATTACCGGCAGATCCTCCTTCCTCTTTCATTGCGAAGAGCAAATGAAATTTCTGAGAATGACGCATTCGCAATGCTGAAATTTGAAACGGCCAACCCTATATAGTCTGTGAAATGTGCATCCGATGATCTGATCAGCGGAAAGCAGCTGATTTCAGGGTGTAATGCGCTAAATTGTTCCGGTGTTGTTTGCATGGAAACTTCAAGTGCATCTGCCCTGAGGTTTGCAGGCAGAAATCCGAGCTGACTGTAGATGCTGTTCTTCTTTCTGTCGATATGAGCCGGAATAAACAGTCCGTTGAGAGTATGAACAAATGATTCGACCTCTTCCAGTGATTTATTGAGAGCATTTACAAGTAGTCGCGGTTCTTCAAAGATTATTGTCTCATTTTCATCTACCTGAACCTGGTACCCGAATATTTCGGGAGCATTCATAATGTCAGGCAGACTTTCATCAAGAAAATCCTGGAAAGTGTTAAGTGCATCAGATTTTTCAAAGAACACGAGGCAATGAACCTCCTCTTTTGTTGTGACTTCCGCTCCCTGCAGAACAAAAATGCCTTTTTCTTCTGCAAGTCTTGAAATCAGCTCGCAGTGCCGGGTGCAGTTATGATCGGTAATGCCGATGATATCCAGCCCCTTCTTTGCGGCTTCTGAAACTATTTTTACCGGGTGCATCTCCAGATCTCCGCAAGGCGAAAGCGTGGTATGAATATGCAGATCTGCCCGGTAATTTTTCATTCCTTTTTAAGTAATTCAAATAAACGTCCTGCCATGTTGAATGTATCCAGGCTGGTTGACAGAACCGGGATATTTTCAATATTGCTTTTTTCAATAGTATCAGTATCAGGTCTCAATCCTTTTACAATTATTATTGCAGCGAGATCCTTGAGAGAAGCCACAGCAATTATGTTCTGATGCGTCTGGAGAGTGATCCATATCTGACCTTCTCTTGCATTGCCCATTACATCACTGAGCAAATCTGATACGTATCCTCCGGTAATTTCATCTGACAGGCCGTTATGACCTGAAAGTACTTTCAGATCAAGTATCTCTGTGATTTCAGTTATTCTCATCTTCTGCTCCCAGTTTGTTACAGTTTTTTTCCAGTCTCTCAGCACCCCATATATTCTCAGTTATCCTGAAAGCCTGGCTCTGGCTCAGGAGATTTTGTTTTATCATCTGTTGCTGCATGAATATGCAATGTGAAATCTGGGCTTCTCCTTTTACAATGTCCTCCGAAAGAGTCTGGCAATCAGGAGCACCGCAGGCTGCACAATCGAATCCGGGCAGAAAGCACATCAGGCGGCGTTTCCTTTCCATCTTCCGGAGCGCGATGGATATATCCTCATCCAGTTTACCCATTGGTCTTGGTTGGATATTCCCAAGGAAACCGTGTTCGTTTATATCGAGAAATCCTTCAGTTAGTTTAAGATTCCTGTCATCTTCCCTGGCCTTGAACTCTTCGGCCCTGTTCTTAAGCCTTTCAACAGTAAGGAAACGGTTTCCTCTGATAAGAATCCCTCCCGCACAGCTTTCATCGCAAGCCCTGAGTTCAAGGAAATCTATATTGTCAAGCTTCTCATTTTCAATATTTTCAAGAAATTCATTAACATTCTTAATTCCGTCTATGGCAAGACCGCGTCCGCTGAAATGGATAACCTCCCCCCTGGTGAGGCTCCATAAAATACCTCTGGAGGTCAGAAGATCATCGGTCTGCGGTGGTTCAGTCTCAGTATATTTTAATGTGAGGAATTTTAATATCCTGTTATATAGAAAATCAATATTTATCACTCCTGTGACCGCAGATTCTGTTTCTCCGACAGGACTTTTTACGGCAGCTATTTTTGCAGCACACGGAGTGGCATAAAATAGTCCTATTTCTTCCTCAGGTATCCCGCTGGTTTTAAGTTTCTCCCTGTAATACATTGCTGTCATGTCGATTGGAGGGTTGACCCTCATTATATTGTCAACCAGGGATGGGAACTTGACCTGAATGAGTCTGATAATGGCCGGACAAAAAGATGAGATCATTGGTCTTTCCTTTTTCTCATGCATGTGCTGCCTTCCTGCGCTCACTACCATGTCCACGCTGCTCTCTACCTCATATACATGCGTAAATCCTATCTCCTTCAGTGCTTTGTAGATACTTGATGCCATGATCTTCCTTGGAAACTGACCGACCAGTACACTGGGGACAAGAATCACCCTGACGGGAAATTTGAATATCATATCGAGGTCATCCTGTTCCACCGTAATTGCTGACACGGGACATGCCTTGTAACATTCTCCGCAATCAACACACCTGCCTGCTATGATCTGTGCTTTGCCTTTCCTCACCCTGATAGCCTGTGTGGGACATACAGTCATACAATGTGTGCAGCCGATGCAGAGTTCATTCTGCACTGCCAGAGCATGGTGAAAATCTGTATTTTTGTTACTATCCTGCATTTAACCTGGTGTAATTTATCAGTTCAACTACAGTTCCGTCTCCGGGCAAACTTGTAATCTTCATTGAATCACTGTTCTTTTTCATATTTGACAGACCCATTCCGGCTCCGAAGCCCATTTCCCTTACCTGTGGAGTAGCTGTTGAATAGCCCTCCTCCATGGCCTTCTCGATGTCGTATATGCCTGGTCCCTTGTCAGTTATCGTTATCCTGATCCTTGATTCATCAATCTCCACTTCAACAATACCGGAATATGCATGGGCCACGACATTTACCTCTCCTTCATACAATGCAATTACCACTCTTTTGGAAATTGTATGGTCAATATTCAGCTGACGCAGAATCTTCTTTACAGAACTGGCAACCTTTCCTGCATTTGCAAAATCACCACCGGCTATTTTGTGCCTCAGTAGCATACTCTAGTAAACTGATTTGATCCCTGCCTTGTATAATTCTCCCGAGATGTAATAGAGGGTGTGGGGACTTCCTATCAGGGTCATCTTATTCTCCCTGGCAACAGAAATCATCTCCTCTCCGATTTTCTTGTCCCTGGCAAAGATTATACAATTAATATCTGACATCTCCGATGTCCGTATTGTCTGCATATTTGCCAGACCGGTTATGAGCAGGATGTTCTCCTTTTCAACTGTGAGCACATCACTCATAAGATCTGACGCAAACGCATATTCCACTGATGTATTAAGCCTTTCTTCGCAACAAAACACTCTTCCGTCAATAAGGGCCGTTATCTCTTTTAGTGTCATAAATATCTTGTAATCCTTTAATCTATAATTGATTGGTTATTATACTGCCAATAACTTTTTTACTATTACGCTACAAAAATATAAATAAGATGTGAAATAAATAACAATGTTAATAAAATAACAATACTTTAAAATTATTCTAAATTATCGGTGTTTAAGAGTGGTTGTCAGGTTCTTTTTAAATGTGGATGCAAATGAAAAATTCTTATTTTTGCTACCCTGTTTTCAGATAATCACATTTTAATCTCAAAATTTATGAGGAGACATACAATTCTTCAATTCATAATCTATACCTTCCTTCTGTCATCCGGAATATTCCCCGGCAATACCTGCGCACAGAAACCGGGAAGCGGAGGAAATCAGGTTGCTGTTACGGGCTGGACTGATGACACGCATTATCTCTTCAGATCGTACGATGAAAATAAAAATCTGATTACCAGACGTGTGGATGTAAAATCAGGAAGAGAATCAATTTACACTCCTGTGGTTACCGGACGTGATTTAATTGCCACTCTGCTTCCTGAGGGAACATCCCTGACCATGAATGATGTACTTAGTCCTGACTCAAAAAGCATAATTCTGGTAAAGGATAATGACCTCTTCCTCTTCTCATCTGCTGACAAGGCGATGAAAAGGCTCACCACTGACAAGATTCCTGAAGTAAATACCCGTTTTTCTCCTGATGGCAAGAAGATAGCTTACACCAGGAATAAGGATCTGTATATATATGATCTTATAATTGGAAAGGAGATAAGACTTACGTTTGATGCCTCTGATAAAATTTACAACGGATATGCTTCATGGGTATATTTTGAGGAGATACTTGGCAGAGCCAGCCGCTATGCAGCATTCTGGTGGTCTCCAGACGGAACAAAGATTGCATATCTCAGAACTGATGAGACTGATGTCCCTGTTTTTACACTAAACAGGCTGGATGAGCCCGACGGGGTCCATGGACTGATAGAGGCTACTCCGTATCCCAAGCCGGGTGACCCGAATCCAAAGGTTAAAATGGGGATTGCCGATATTGGTACCGGAAAAACAACATGGGTAAAAACAGACCCTGCCATCGATCAGTACATTGCCTGGCCATTCTGGACAAATGATAGTAAAAAACTTGCAGTTCAGATAGTTAACCGTGATCAGAACGATATTAATATTATCCTGGCTGATCCGGCAACAGGTGATTATACCCGGATATATAATGAAAACCGCAGGACATGGGTAGAATTCTTCGAGGATATTTACGTGTTGAAGAACGGCTCCGGATTTATATTAAGAAGCTACAGAAATGACTGGCATAATCTCTATCTCTGCGGAATGGATGGGAATCAATTGCTGCAGCTTACTGATTTCCCCTTCATGGTTACTGCCATTGAAAGAGTGGATGAAGAGGTAAAGGTTATTTATTTTTATGCCACAGGCAAGGAATCAACCGACAAGCATCTGTTCCGGGTGGGGCTTGATGGCAAAAACCTGATGCAGATAACGGCGGGAGAAGGGACTCATACAGTCAGCATTTCCCCCGGAGGAACTTATATGGTCGATACCTGGAGCAGTGTTGCCAATGCGGGATCCATTAATTTACTCGACAGGAAAGCCAGGATAATCAGAGAATTGTACAATTTTGGAACGCAGATGACAGATCAGGCCAATAACTCAAGATCAGAAATGGTTAAGATCATGACATCAGACAATCTTTTCAATATGCCTGGAATTATTACATACCCGTTGAATTTTGATCCTTCGAAGAATTATCCTGTTGTTTTCAGTATATACGGTGGTCCGGGCTCCAGGAATGTCAGCAACAGCTGGCAGGGTAACACCCCAACCTGGTACTCCCGGAATGATATTATAACTTTTACGGTTGACCATCGCGGATCAGGTCATTTCGGGATGAAAGGGATGGACTATCTCCACAGGAATCTTGGCAAATGGGAAATACTTGATTACGCAGATGCAGTCAAATGGTTGCGATTAAAACCATTCATCGACAGCACCAGGATTGGAATTACCGGTACCTCTTATGGCGGGTATTTGTCCTGCCTGGCCCTGACTAAAGGCGCAGACTACTGGACCCATGCGGTGGCAGGAATGCCGGTTACCGATTACAGGCTATATGACAACATATACACCGAAAGGTATATGGATACTCCAAAAGATAATCCTGAAGGGTACAGGGATGGATCGACCCTGAATTATGTCAGGAATTTTAAGGGGAAATTGTTTTTGTATCATGCAGATATGGATGACAATGTTCACTTGCAGAATTCCATCTACCTGATTTCCAGATTACAGGATGAGGGCAAGAGTTTCGAATTCATGCTTTATCCAAACGGACGACATGGCTGGGGCGGACCCAAGGCAAATCATATTAAAACTGAAACCAATAATTTCTGGTTAAGGAATTTCTTTGGAAAATAATCTTCCAGGGTAATATTAAATAAGATTTACCCCACTGTTAGATAATAAGTTATTGTTTATTATATTGTGTCCGTATTAAGAACTTTATTTACTTAACTCAGTAAAGATGATTTTAGGGATCCTTAAGGAATCGGGAACTGAAAACAGGGTGGCCATGCTACCCGGAGAAGTGATTGTTCTGAAAAAGATGGGCATTGAAGTTCTGGTCGAGCTTCATGCGGGTGAAAAAGCTTTTGCGTCTGATGAATCTTATACCTCAGCCGGTGCGGTAACTGCAGAACGGGAAAAGGTAATTACAAAATCAGATATGTTGTTATCAGTCAATCCTCTTCTGGATGAAGATTTAAATGTCTTCAGGGAAGGCCAGGTACTCTGCTCGGTTCTCAATCCTTCCGATAACTGTAAGTGGCTTGAATCGGTAAGGGAGAAAGGTATAACATTTCTCGCCCTTGATCTTGTTCCAAGGACAACACGCGCCCAATCGATGGACATACTATCCTCAATGGCCACTGTTGCCGGTTATAAGGCAGTTCTCGATGCTGCCTCCAGATTACCGCGCTTCTTCCCTATGTTCATGTCTGCTGCCGGAACCATTAAACCGGCAAGGATACTTGTACTGGGGGCAGGAGTGGCAGGTTTGCAGGCAATTGCAGTGGCCAGGAAACTGGGGGCTGTTGTTGAGGTGTTTGATGTCCGGTCAGCAGTTAAAGAGGAGGTAAAGAGTCTGGGGGGAAAGTTTATTGAGGTTGAAGGAGCGAAAGAGGATGCTGCGGCCGGCGGATATGCCGTTGAACAAAGTGATGATTTCAGGCAGAAACAACAGGAACTCATACAACAGAGAGCCCAAGCCGCTGATGTTGTCATCTCCACGGCCCAGATACCCGGGAAAAAAGCCCCTGTCCTTATTCTTAAGGATACCGTCAGTTCGATGAAACCCGGGTCAGTAATTGTAGACCTTGCAGCTTCATCGGGCGGAAATTGTGAACTGACTTCCAACGGAAAGAACATAGTTGTCAATGGTGTGCATATTATAGGGAAGACCGATTATCCCTCCGAGATGTCAAGTGATGCCAGTAAGATGTTCGGAAGTAACGTGATCAACCTCCTGAAGATAATGGTTGACAAAGACGGAAATCTGGAACTTAACATGGAAGACGATATTA
This sequence comes from uncultured Bacteroidales bacterium, assembly GCA_963846335.1. Lineage (GTDB taxonomy): Bacteria > Bacteroidota > Bacteroidia > Bacteroidales > VadinHA17 > LD21. Next base: position 37,430 of record CAWJVS010000037.1, on the reverse strand, counting down.
TTCAGGGAACCATGGCAGTTCACCACAAAGAGTATGTTGGTCAGAGACTCAAGCAATTGCTTCATATAAACTAAAAGGAGATGGAAAATATTTTAGGATTTTTTTTATTGCACAGAGAGGCTATTTTCATTGTAATACTTTCAATATTTCTTGGTATTGAAGTAATCAGTAATGTGCCGGCAATCCTCCATACCCCGTTGATGTCCGGGGCAAATGCTATTCATGGTGTGGTTATAATCGGTGCAATAATCGTTCTTGGCCATGCTGATACCACCGGCGCCAAAGTGTTGGGTTTTCTCGCAGTTATCCTTGGCACTCTTAATGTTGTGGGTGGATTTGTAGTTACCGACAGGATGCTCGAGATGTTCAAAAAGAAGAAATAGCCAGTCCGTTAAGAATAGTTAAAGGTCGACAGAATGAATGATTTATCCCACTTTTCAGCAGGCATCTCAGTTTTGGAGATTACATATGTTATTGCCTCCGTGCTTTTCATTTTAGGGTTGAGGATGTTAAGTCATCCGCTTACTGCCAGGCGCGGTAATATTCTTGCGGCATTCGGCATGGGGTTTGCAATAGTATCCACAATTATTTTTCATCAGAAAGAGGGTGAGCAAATAGGCAACATTCCACTTATTCTTGCAGCTATTCTCATTGGCACTGTAATCGGATGGCTTATTGCAAAGAGGGTAAAGATGACGGCAATGCCACAGCTTGTTTCCTTCTTCAACGGTATGGGAGGTGCCGCCGCGGCCCTTATCTCCATTATGGAATTTCCTCACATCAGCAATGAGCTTATAGCCAGAAGCGGCATGGCTAACGGACAGGTACTGGCGATACTTTTAGGCTTATTGATTGGTACCGTATCATGGGCCGGCAGTATGATAGCTTTCGGTAAACTTGACGGCTGGATCGGTGACATGCGCATCAGGGCGATGAAGTACGTGAACCTGACAATCCTGGCGGTTCTGATTGGTTTGATAGTGTTTATCATGACCCGCAATGTACAGGCAAGTGTTGAACTTATCCCGTATGTCTATCTGATGTTCGGTATAGCTGTAGTTTATGGTGTCCTTTTTGTTATGCCCATAGGCGGGGCAGACATGCCCGTGGTAATTTCACTCTTAAACTCATTTACCGGAGTCGCTGCTGCCATGGGAGGTTTTCTTTATAACAACCAGGCAATGCTTACAGGAGGTATCCTGGTCGGATCGGCCGGTACTATCCTCACCATTCTGATGTGTAAAGCTATGAACCGTTCACTGCTGAATGTGATTGTGGGAGTATTCGGAGGAGGAGGACAGGCTGCCGGTGATGCAGCAGGTTCTGTGAAGGAAATCTCACTTTCTGATGCAGCAATTCTTCTCAGCTATTCAAAGAAGGTTGTAATTGTGCCCGGTTACGGATTGGCTGTCGCACAGGCCCAGCATATTTGTCATGAACTTGATAAGCTGTTGGAAGAAAAAGGAGTAGAGGTGAAGTATGCCATTCACCCTGTTGCCGGACGAATGCCCGGGCATATGAATGTCCTGCTCGCAGAAGCAGATGTCCCGTATGAGCAGCTTATTGAAAGTGATGAGATAAATCCTGATCTGCCAAATACCGATGTACTTGTTGTGATAGGTGCAAACGATGTTGTCAACCCTGCTGCAGAAGATGATCCTTCCAGTCCGATTTACGGTATGCCTATAATAAAAGCCCGTGATGCCAGAAACATTATTGTCATGAAACGCGGAATGGGAAAGGGATATGCAGCCATTGAGAATATGCTGTTTTTCAACAGTAAAACAAGAATGTTATTCGGCGATGCAAGGGGAACTCTCCAACGCCTGGTGAACGAGGTAAAGAACCTATAATCCGGATAATCCCAAATGATTAAAATTATCAGGTCCGGGTCCGGGCGCAATCCTTAAGCTGGCTTTATACAATATCCATTTTCTCTCTCTTATACGTTTAAAGAGATCTGCCTTGTTTCCAGCTATTCTGACAAGATCTGCTGCCTGTTTGATCCATTCCTCAGCTTCAATTCTGCCCGGGGAGAAACCGGCTGATTCATTTACTGCCTGAATATCCTCCTTTCTGAATCTGCTGATCTGCCTGAAAGAATATATATTCAGTGCATTCAGCTTTTTCACAATCAATTCATCAATTCCGGTGATTATGGTAAGGTCATCAGCCACAGCTTTTTTTGCAGTCCCGATTCTCTTATAAAATATGTTATCCTTTCTCTCACTTATCCGTTTGAAAAGTGCACGCCTTTTATTTTCCCGGATAATGAGTTTATTTTCACGCAGATTTGCATTATCAGTAGTATATGAACCTTCCTTTATCTCATCTCTGTTGCCTTTGATTTCCTCTTTTTCGGTTTTTTTATTTATTGGCACTTTGTCTCTGACGATTTTCAAGACTATTGCAGATACAGCTAATACTAAAAGTGTAATTATCATATTGGTTCGTTTTATTAATTTCTCAATACAACAAAGTCCCGTAATTCCGGGACTCAGATGCTCAAAATATCAGTTTAAATTATTTATATAGAGAATATATTGATCCGGGTAATGTTTTTATATACAATGAATTAGTAATTATTATGAATGTAATTCGATTTCATCCGGTTAACTTCAGATAAGCGGCACTTAGATATTTATATGCTGCAAACTGCTGAGAACTCCGAATACCTTAAGCAGCCAGATCACTAAAATGATCACAATAACAGCATTCAGAATGTTTTTGATTGTCCGCTGCATTGGAATATAAGTATTAACCAGCCAGAGAAGAACTCCGGCAACAATGACGACGATGAGAACAGTAAGAATAGGCATGATAATTTTGTTTAATATTTGGAAACTTAATTGTTCAGTGTAAAGGTAATCCGGGTTTTGTACAGAAGAGTTATATAATTTTTTATATAAGTTACATCATTCACACCATCCGGATCCCATATGCCTGGTCCTGCCGCCAGCCTCCAGCCTCCAGCCTGTGCTAAAGCTCCGGCTGGTAAAACCTGCCAGCTTAGAAAATATATGTAATTCCAAATTTCCCGCCTGAGAACTCATTGCCCCCTCCAAATTCAAAATTCAAACCGAAATTTCTGTTGAAAAAATATCTGCCGCCGATTTGAGCACCCAGGCCTAAACCCGAGGATTCTGTTCCGGGATAATTATCAGATGTAGCCCAGAAAAAGTAACCAATGTTCAATCCTGCATATAAATCCCAGTTGCTGGGAATTTCCAGGAGCGTATTAAAGTGATAATTTGCGTTGCCTGATATGCCAAAAATTGAGCTTTTATATTTTTCCCCTGTATAGTCCTGGTTATATGATCTGAAAGAAGTTTCGAAGCCCAGGGTAACATCTTTGTGAACTCCAAAATCAATTCCGAAATAGATGGGCACACCCCAACCGGAAAAGCCAAGGCCTGCGTTTAACTGATGGTTTCCTTTACCCAGAGGACTTTGAGAATTTCCTGCTGAAGCATACAGGAGAAACATTATCAGAATTGTAAATGATTTTTTCATAAAATTTTATTTGGATTACATTTTCAGAGATACATAGTTGTTTAGCAAAGGTGACATTCTTTATGCGGGAAAGTGTTACACAAATCCGGAAATATGTTACATAATTCACTCATTCAGGGGCAAAGCAAGGCACTGGTAAATGAGTTTTTAAAGCAGGCAGTATATGATGTGTGAATAATATAATTTAATCAGAGAATTGTGTAACAGTTAGGGCTCCTGAGCAGTGTACCTTTGAATAATAAATGATATTAAATAAATTAAAAGTGAGAAAATGAAAAAACTAATGGTTTTTGTATTTATTATGTTCTTGTCGTTTGGTGCAACAACCGTGTTTGCAGCAAAGTCAGATTCAAAATCCGCAACTGATAAACTGGTTGTTCCGGAAAAAACGGAAAATAAACTTTCCGAAGAGGAGATTAGCCGGTTAACAAAACGTGTTGAAGAAATACGCGATATGGATAAAACGAATCTGACAGTCAAAGAAAAGCGGGAACTGAAAAAAGAAGTCAAAGGGATTAAAAAGAATGTACAGAGAAACGACGGGACTGTTGTTATAGGGGTTACAACTCTGATTCTTATTATTATTCTTGTAATTCTCCTGGTCTGATCAAGGGTTGGATTCCAATGAATTTATGGTTAACTTGTTTTATCCTTGCCGGCTTCTCGCAGGCGGCCTTCCCACAGCGCTATTTTCAGCAAGAGGTTAATTATAAGATTCATGTTACTCTGAATGATAAAAGACATGAATTAAACTCATTTGAATCTGTTGAGTACATCAATAATTCAGCTGATACTCTCCGTTGTGTTTTTTTTCACCTCTGGCCAAATGCTTATTCATCAAATAATACAGCACTCGCAAAACAATTGTCAGGTTGGAGGGGGAAAGAACACCTGTTTAAAGACCTGGAACTTAAGGGGTATATAGATTCTCTTGATTTTAAAGTAGGCAATAAGATTGTTCAGTGGAATTTATTACCTGATCAGCCGGACATTTGTAATCTCATTCTCAATGAACCTCTTTGTCCGGGTGACACGATAATCATAACTACCCCTTTTCATGTTAAGCTTCCCAAAGGAGTAAGCTCAAGACTGGGACACATCGGGGAATCATACCAGGTGTCACAATGGTACCCAAAACCGGCGGTTTATGACAGATCAGGCTGGCACCCGATGCCATATCTTGACCAGGGTGAGTTTTATTCTGAATTCGGCAGTTTTGACGTTTACATTACCCTCCCGGATAATTACACGGTAGGAGCAACCGGTGACCTTCAGAATGAAGATGAAAAGGAAAGGCTTAATAATCTTGCAGCGGACACATCGTGGCAAAGTACAACCGAAGTAACATATGAAGATTTTCCTGTTTCGTCAGATCAATTCAAAACTTTGCATTACACAGGAACAGAGATTCATGATTTCGCATGGTTTGCAGATAAAAGATTTAATGTTTTAAAGGGAAGTGTGCACCTGCCTGAATCAGGCAGGGAAGTCACAACAATGATCATGTTTACCAACCAGCAGGCTGACCTTTGGATGAATGCCCTGGATTATGTAAATAGTTCGATATTATTTTTCTCAAATACGATCGGAGACTATCCTTACAATACATTTACCGCTGTTCAAAGCGCCTTAAGCTCCGGAGTCGGGATGGAATACCCCGGAATTACAGTAATAGGCCTGGCCGACGATCCTTACGCCCTCGATGAGGTAATTGCCCATGAGATAGGTCATAACTGGTTTTATAGTGCGCTGGCTTCAGACGAACGCCGGTATCCGTTTATGGATGAAGGCATTACCAGCGTATATGAAGAACGGTATCTACATAACAGGTACCCGGAAAAGAAGCTTTGGGAGCTATATTTCAGAAAAAGGAAAGCCGCAGCTTTCATGCATATAGAGAAAATGCCTGTCCGGAGGGTCCCTGAGCTTGAATGGCTCATTCAGGCCAGGCAAAACCTCGAACAGCCCATTGACCTTCCTGCTGCGGATTATAGCTCTGTGAATTACGGCAGCATAATTTATTCCAAGACAGCCATTGGATTCAATTACCTCAGGGCTTATCTGGGTGATTCAATTTTTGATGCATCCATGCATGTGTACTACCGCAAATGGAAATCAAAACACCCAAATCCTGATGATCTCCGGAGTGCTTTTGAATTATCATCAGGTAAAGATCTGAGCTGGTTTTTTGGCGATTTCATAAGAACGACAAAACGAATTGACTATGGTGTGGTTAGTTTGAGCAGCGGGCAGGTACTTATTGAAAATAATGGTGAAATGGAATCTCCTCTGGTCATCTCAGGAATGACTGGTGATTCAATCTTTTTTGAGCAGTGGTCTGATGGATTCAAAGGGAGGAAATGGATTGATATTCCCGCAGGCGATTATTCGGAGATAAAAATAGATCCTTTTCATGTGATGCCTGAATTATTCAGGCTGAATAATAACATCCGCCGGTCAGGTATATTTCGAAAAGCTGACCCTGTTCAGCCTCAGTTATTATTCACAATTGAAGATCCTGACAGGCGATCTTTGATATATATTCCTGCAATTAACTGGACCAGGGAAAATGGTCTCATGCTTGGTATGGCATTAACCAACGGATTTACCGTTTCCAAACCCTTTGAATATTTTATTATGCCTTTCTACTCTTTTAATGGCCCTGAACTGGCCGGATTTGGCAGACTTGCCTTCAATGTAACACCTTATGACAGGCTCGTAAGGATGGCAACATTCTCTCTGGAAGGTACCCAATTCGGAGCACCCGGCAATCAGAACTATCATAAGGCAAAAGCCGGGCTTGACATTTATTTCAGGACAAAGAAAATGAATGATCCTGTAAATCAAAAGGTCTACGGGTATTTCATAGCAGCATCAGACCTGTATCAGATTGAGCTTCCTGCAAAGGCAATGATGCTTTCATATTTACTTTTTGGATATAAACTCGAGAAGACAAGTATGGTCAATCCCTTTAGTCTGTCAGCCGCATTTGAATCGAATAAAGCCTATAATAAAGTTTCAGCAGAGTTCAGGTACAGGTATAGTTATTATGGAAAAAATAATGGTCTGGATATGAGGTTGTTTGCCGGTACATTGCTTAAGGAAACCCCGGATGTCCCATTCTATGCTCTGGCTCCGGGCGGGAGAAGCGGACGTGATAATTATCTTTACGATGGCACATACCCTGACAGGTTTGGCGTGTTTCCAACAACATTCGGGTCAAGACAGATGACATTATCGGAAGGAGAGCTGGTATCTCCTGTAAATGATAGCCTGGGATATAGCAAATGGCTGATCTCATTATCTTTCACAAGCAGCCTGCCGGGAGTAGCCGCCAGGTTACCGGTCAAACCCTTCCTGAATATTCTCCTGAACGATCACGGTACCGGAACGGGTCAAAATTCGCTATTCTATTATGAAGCAGGGCTGAAGGCAGGTATCTGGAACTTCTTTGAGATATATGTTCCTCTGATGGTATCCGGAAATATTGAATCTGTGACCGGCACATTTAAAAACAGGATACGCTTTGTCTTAAAACTTGATTCATTTAAACAGTTTAAACTGACCAGGGGTGCAGGTAAATAAATTCCTTTGAAATGATGTATGTGAACAATGACTCGGCTCATCTTCAGCAGTGAGGAACTTTTTATTAATTTTAAAGTTTCTCCGGAATGAAAACGGTCACAGGTTAAAACTATCCCTTTATGATCCATTCACACAAGCGACTTGCCGATTTGCGAACATCAATGAAAGCAGGCAACATTGATGTATATGTAATTCCAGATACAGATCCCCATCTTGGCGAAAATATCCCGGATCATTGGCGGATAATTGCCTGGCTCACCGGTTTTACAGGATCTGCTGCCACAGTTATTGTAACAGATGAATTTGCAGGATTGTGGACTGATTCCAGGTACTTTGTCCAGGCCCATAACCAGCTCCGTGATTCAGGATTTCATTTTATGAAACCTTTATTGAACGACAAAAAGGATTTCACTGACTGGTTGTCTGATAACGTAAGAGATGACAGCATGATTGGTGTTGATGGGCGGACCATATCGATCGGGAAAATGAGAAAGATTGAATCTTCAATGGCCGGGAAAGATGTTAAATATATTACTGATTCTGATCTGATTTCAGAGATATGGACTGACCGTCCGCCTATGCCACTCACTGAGGCATATGATTTCCCTGTGTCACTTTGCGGAAAGGAGAGGGTAACGAAAATTGCTGAGGTTCGCGAAAAGATGATGAAACAGAAAATTGATTATCACCTGCTCACTTCAATCGATGATATAATGTGGCTGCTCAACATAAGGGGCGATGACGTGAAATATTCCCCTCTTTTAACATCATATGCTGTTGTGAGCACTGATCAGATACTCCTTTTTGCCGGGGAGACTCAAATCCCGTATAAACTTGCATCAGAATTCGACAGGATCGGAATTGTAATACTGCCCTATGAAGAAACTTCGGGAATTGTTTCGACCCTTTCACCAGATTCCACTATCCTGATCACCCCGGGAACTACTTCCGCCAGTTTATATAAATCCATCCCCAGCGGGATGAAAATTGTTGAAGGGTTCAGTATCCCCGGGCAATTAAAGGCAGTTAAGAACAAGGTTGAAATAGAGAATCTGGGAAAGGCAATGGTTAAGGATGGAACGGCATTAACCAGATTTTTCTGCTGGATGGAGAAACAATCAGGTACAGAAAACCTGACAGAACTTTTGCTTTCTGAAAAACTTGACAGGCTGCGATCTGAACAGACCGTTTTCCTTGGACCAAGCTTTTCCAGCATCGTCGCATATAATGAACACGGTGCATTGCCTCATTACTCAGCAACAGCTGATTCTGATGCACTTATCGGTTCAGAAGGGATTCTCCTGATTGATTCCGGAGGACAATATCTTGATGGCACGACTGATATAACAAGAACTGTTGCTATAGGAAGGCCATCTTCAAATCAAAAAAGAGATTTTACCCTGGTACTGAAGGGTAATATCAGCCTTGCAATGGCTAAGATACCTGCCGGCACAAAAGGAATACAGCTGGATATCCTCGCCCGTAAAGCATTATGGGAACAGGGACTTAATTATGGTCATGGGACAGGACATGGTGTTGGTTTTTGCCTGAATGTTCATGAAGGCCCTGTAAGCATAAGCCCGGGAGAGGGAGCGGAATCCAAAACGGTAATTGAGGCCGGGATGCTCATTTCAGACGAACCTGCAATTTACAGGGAGGGAGAATATGGGATCAGAATAGAAAACCTTATTCTCTGCTATGAGGATGAGGAGACTGAGTTCGGGCAGTTCCTTAAATTTGACACTGTTTCACTATGCTATATAGATAAATCATTGATTGACATCTCACTACTCGATCAGAAAGAGATTGACTGGCTGAACAGATACCATGCCGAAGTGTATGAAAAACTGAGCCCGTTTCTCGATGATGCGGAAAAACTCTGGCTCAGGGGGAAGACAGATCCTCTTTAAAAATAATTTGAACTCAGGTTTCACGTAGTTCCACAGAGTCCCGTCCCGGTAGCAATGTAACACCTCAGAATTAGTGAAATGTATAGATTATCATTGCGCTGAGGCCACCTCTTCTGCAAAAGCTAATCTTTCATCACAATTATTTACTGTACTGACAACATAGAGAATAATAGGCTGAAAATAAATGTTAAATGGCATTTGAATGAGATTCGTGAGATCTGTTGGTTCATTCACTGTGTAAGAATAATAAAAGGCAGACATAAGAACTGTTTGGATGATCCATGAGATCCCTCGCTGAGGAATCCCCTGCTCACGAAACAATCCATCTAAAAAATGTTGTCATTATTAGCCAGGGCCACCGATTACCGATTACCGATTACCCGTGTTACCTGCAGGTTTAATAACATCCTCCATCAGCATTATATCCATTACAGGGAATTCCGTAATCCTGAGCCTTGCACATCCATATGGAACAAGAGTAATAATCTCAGGATCGCCTTCCGGTTTCACAGGACTCAGGGGAGGTTTATCAGCCGAATTGTTTTTAATAGTCCATTCAGGGATCTTTATGCCTCTTGCTGTTATAACAACCGGTGCATCAACTGTCCATACGAGGTATCTTGCAGAATCTGCCGACCAGATCATGTCACCCTTGTCTGCAAAGGGATACTTGCTTATAGTGTTCTCAGTCACCTTCACTCCCCTCATCAGGTTATTTTGGTCAATAAGAAGTCCGTAATTCCAGGCACTTAACGGTTGGATCTCCCAATCGACACTCCCCTTATAGGAGAAATTATCGTATTTCATTTTTACGCTTTTATATTCTTTATCAATCCTTAAAGAAAAAAGCAATGGACCCCGTAAAAGGGATACCGAATTATTGTATCTCGTTTCGGTACGCATCTTAAGCGGTATCTCAATTGTTATCTGATCACCGTTCTTCCATCTTTCATTAAGCCTGAATTGTGACTCCCCCCTGACAACAGCAATTTTATTTTTGAATTTTATTGTAACTGAATCGGCCCAGCCAGGTATTCTGAGATAAATCGGGAATTTTACCGGCTTATCTGAAGCTATTGATAGTTTTACTGATCCTTTGAACGGGTAATCCGTCTCCTCACTGATTATCACCTCCCGGTCTTTACCGACTTTGGCTTTTACCACAGAAGGCCCGTAGGTTACCAATGCCAGTCCATTGTCGTTCGTCGCCATCCACATGCTTTCAACAAACTTGGGCCAGCCCTGGTGCATGTTTGCAAGGCAGCATCCGAAATTCGGCATGAAACCGTAAATATTTGAATCGTCAAAATTTGAACTCCAGTCTCTTTTTGCATCTGAGACAATGACCTGGTTGGACTGCTGATCATACTGATGCGCCCAGATATCAGGAGTGGTTGCCCCGGGCAATGCATTATAGGTAAGCAGTTCAAGCCTGTCAGCTAACCTGTTGTCGCCGAATATTGCGTAAAGTTCTTCAAGGGAAAACATATACTCCACTACGGTGCATAATTCTGTACCCTGGACCGGGCTGGTTCCGGCGAGATGTTCATCAGCCGAAAACTTTCCTGCTGCCTGTCCATGGTTTTTATCATATTTTTCTATTCCGGTGAACACGGCATTCTTAAATCTGGGATCCTTTGACTGCTGGTACCATAAACCGGGGTATTTTATTGCCATTGCATTATTTACTCCATGAGCGGTCATGCCTTCCGGTGTGCCGTCATGGGGTATCGTTTTATCTGCTGCTGCAGCTGAATCCCAGGGAAATTTTTCGTAGTAGGTTGTCCAGTCGGCACCGTTCTTCTGGATAGACTCTATTGTTTCAAGTATCCATTTTTCACCTGTTTGTCTGTAAAGCCAATATCCGGTGACAGCATTTTCCATGGCACGAACACCTCTCCAATCCTTATGGGGCCAGTCGGGTGGTGAATCGTGAAGGTATCTGAAATAGTTCACAATGACATCAAACGCCCGTTTATCGCCAGTAGCTTCATAATACTGCATAAGTACTTTATTTGCCACGGAAAGCGGCCACCTGTCCCTGTTTTTTGAAGGTCCGTACCATCCTGAATCTCTGCCACTTGCAAGAACCGGTTCAATCCACGATTTTACTTTATCTTTTAGATGGTCATCATCCAGCAGATATGCCAGAGGTACCAGTCCGTCAAGATAATATGGCCCGCGTTCCCATGCTTCACCATCGCCTCCTTTCCAGGATGAGTTGACCAGATCGGGCCAGAATTCGTCAAGGTTTCCTGTCAGACCTGATGCCTCTGCTTCAAGCTGTGACTTTAGCCAGCCTGACGGCTTTACAGTGCCAAGCGGCAATTTTATGTACGCGTTCGGACGTAACGGTTCAGGATTGTTCTTATAATATGTATTCCCTTCCTTCCTGGAGCAGTTACAAAGGATAAGGGAGGAAAGCAGGATGATAAGGAAGAAATATTTATTCATTTTGGGGAGAATAAGCAAGTATGCCGCCATTATTTACCTATAAAAATATAAAACTTTCCCGATTATCTGCATTCTGGTCGTCCCGTGATCAGGAATATTACTATTCAGTTTTTATTGAATTGGCAGGATTCATTACAGAAGCCTGGTAAGCCTTAAAACTGATGGTAATGACTGTTATAAAGATTGTCAGCATAGCCGAAAGAATAAACAATAGCGGCCCAGGAGTGCTCCTGTAAACATAATTGTCCAGCCAGCGGTTCATGAAGAAATATGCAACAGGAAATGCGATTATTATCGAAATTGTGACAAGTACAAAAAAATCTCTGGCTATCAGCTTCAGAATTGTAATATTATCTGCGCCAAAAATTTTTCTGATCCCTATCTCTTTGGTTCGCTGTTCCACTGTATAGGATACCAGTCCAAAAAGTCCCAGACAGGCAATAAATATCGCCAGAATTGTAAAAAGTGTAAAGATGAACCCTCGTTTTTCATCAGCCTCAAACTGCCTGTTGAACCTTTCAGCAAGGAATGTATAGATGAAAGGCTGATCGGGAAATACTTCCTTCCACTTTGTTTCTATGAAACTTATGGTTGACCGGACATCAGAATCCCCTAATTTTATATAGACGACATCATTGGTGATCCTGTAGGCCAGCAGGAGTGATTCGATTTCATTGTACATTCCTGTCTGATGATAGTCCTTCATCACTCCGACAACCCTGGCACGGAGGGTATTCGTGTCACCTGCTTCAACCTTCTTACCAATTGGCTCCGCCCAGTTCATCCGCTTTACAAAGGTCTCGTTTACAATTACAGATTTAAGAGTATCTGATGGCATGTCTCTTTGAAAATCGCGCCCTGTGAGGATTTTTATACCTAGAGCCTTTATGAAATCATGATCAACGACAGCGTAATTGACTCCTCTCCTGGACATCCCCTGATCGGTTTCGACATTGAACAGCAACTTTCCGGAACCATCTCCAACCGGAGTATCTGTGGCGGACACATGCCTGATACCGGGATTATCAAGGAGAAGCTGCTTCAGAACCTCATATTTGCTGCTCATGCCGCTGTTCAGCTGAAGACTGAGTACATTCTTCTGATCAAATCCCTGGTCCATTGTTTTCAGATAATTGAGCTGGCGGAATACTACCATGGTACAGATGATCATTATAACTGAAACCGTAAACTGAATTACTACAAGAATTTTGCGGAATAAACTTCCTGCCGATCCCTGTGTAATTTCACCTTTGAGAACTGTTACAGGGCTGAATCGTGAAAGAAAAAATGCCGGATAACCTCCTCCTAATATGCCAACAATGATAATAACAGCAAACAAGCTCATTATAACCACAGGGCTGTATACAATGTGGAGATCAAATGATTTGCCGGCGAGAAGGTTGAATTTAGGAAGCAATATCAATAAAATGGTTAAACTCAGGATCAGGGAAATAATGGTAAAAACAACTGATTCAGTTAGGAACTGCAGGACAAGCGGTCCGGGTCTTGATCCTGAAACCTTTCGCAGTCCTACTTCCCGGGCTCTTCTGGTTGAACGTGCTGTGGCAAGATTCATATAATTCATGGCAGCAATCAGGATAAGAAAAACTGCTATTATACCGAAAATATAGACATATGTTATGCTTCCTGTAGGTTCAGGTTCGCCTGCATTTGTCGAATAGAGATGGATACGCGTCAGAGGTTCCAGCTTGTATTCAACATTTATATTTATTGGTCCGAAGATCTGCTCCATATAATTTGTATACATCTCCTTCAGTTTCAATTCGAAAGGGCCTGTATTAAAATTTTCAGGGAAGAGCAGGTAGGTGTAAACACCAAAATTGCCCCAGGTTCCAAGTTGTTTTGGCAGATTATTCCTCGCAGCAATTGCATCAAACCTGAAATGGGAATTGAAGGGGATATTCTCTATAACTCCGGTTACTTCAAAGGTACTTGTTCCTGTTGTAAGAGTTTTTCCTAAGGGATCACTCTTTCCAAAATATCTTTCTGCTATTCTTTCGGTAAGGATTATTTTATTCGGCTCGAGAAGTGCAGATCTGACATCCCCTTTAATTACTTTATAAGAAAATATGTCGAACAGAGTGGAATCTGCATAATAAAAATTCTCCTCATTAAATTCCTTGTCTTCATATTTATAAAGCTCTCTTGGCATATTAATAAATCTTACAAACGACTGGACTTCAGGATAATCCTGAACTACCTGGGGCCCGAATGGTATTTGTGCAACGATCCAAGTAAACTGGTCATCTGGTTCTGTTAGTTTAGATGAAACCCTGTAAATCCTGTCTGCCTTCTCATGGTATCTGTCATAACTTATCTCATCGGAAACATAAATAATCAGGAATAATGCACTCGCAATACCTATGGTTAGTCCCATAATATTAAGTATGCTGTAGCCAAAGTGTTTCAGTAAGTGTCTGATAGCTGTTTTGAGGAGATTTTTTAACATATTCCGGCAATCTTAATTTATATAATTTACTAAAAGTACAGGTAGTTTTTTGTAAGGCCAATTCTATAAGATCCATTAACCTGGCATTAACATTAACAGGGCGCGGTTAAGGTTTCTCTTCATAAACTTTCAGGTCATCAAACCATGCAACACCTTGTCCGGGCATCCTGATTATAAGATTGGTCCTGAATGATTTCAGGGTATCAGGAGGAATGGCAACAAAAGTCATATAGCGCCTCCAGTTCGGATCTGGAACAAACCTGGCCTTCCCAAATACTCCCAGTTCAACTTCAACATACTGAGGGTCTTGAATCATTTCATTATGACTTTCAGCATTCTGATCCGTTATCATGGAAAATCTCTGTTCGGGATCTGATTTTGCCCATATTGAAATACCGTATGAAGATCCGGCTTTTACAGTAATGGGGAAAAGCCTTAAAGTTATGCTTTTGTTCTCAGCCGGAGTGACAAGTCTGACTGAATGATTTCCTTCATGATGTTCCCTTGAATCAAGGAAATAGGTGGCCCCTCTGTCACCTCCCGGCCGGGCATAACATGCAGTTGGGACACCAGGGCTCGTGAAATCCTCAAATCCAGGATCTTTCAGCAGATTATTTGTTAATACTTTCCTCTCATTTTTTCCAGGCTTTATATCTATCAGGTAAACCTGTGATCCGAAAGGTGCAAGATGATCATTGATAAGACCACCTGTGACAGGTAATGAGCGATTTTCAAATATCAGTCTGGCTATTCCGCTGTTTATCCCTCGAATTCTTATCGAGACTGAGACAGGTTCATTGATTTTGTTAACTGCCATCACCAGAAGTTGCCCGTTATGGACTCGTGATGAGACAGCAATATTTTTTGAGGATGATTCCACCGGTACTGTCTCTTCATCGGACAGAAGCCAGGGAGTGAGTTCTGCTACCTCAATGGCCATTCGTCCACATTCATTCCATGTGGCCACTGATTTCGGAAAATAGTTAAGACCTTGACGGACAAAGTATTGTATGCCTGCGGCTCCCCTTACAATGGATTGCCATGTCATCGATCTCAACTCCTGGATCGTTGGCTCCCGTCCCCACCACTCACCACCTCCAAATGCCTGTAAAACCATCCATACAGATCTTTTACCAGTGAATTCCGTTTTTAACTGACCGGTAACATCACCCACCATTGTAATCGGGTAATTTGGCACAGGGTAAGGGTCTGCCATAACTATATCGAGTGCATTTACATATTTTACGGAGGAGAGGAATGGAGCCGTGAATACCATTGAGACCGGATGCCATGGATCTGTTTGTTTCACGGTATGGTAGATATCTTCCAGTGTTTCAGGCGGTACCTTAAATCCGTTGGGTTCATCGGAAATATACCATGCCAGCAGGGCAGGGTGGTTCATAAAGGTTTTTATCTCTTCAATAAGTCTCAGTTTCTTTTCATCAGCACTCAGTCCTCCCCCAATCTTTGAATTAACCCCACCTCCGCCGGATAATGACAGAAGATTATAATGGACCTTCATTCCAAGTTCGGCACACCGGTCCATGTACGTCCTTCTTTCCTTCAGGGTTTCAGGTAAAATTGCCTGATAGGGAGATATCATATTGAACCCTTTGATAACCTCTTCTTCAGGCAGTGTTGGAGATACAGGGGAATAGCAATAAAATCCGAACGGGAAAAACTGGCGGCGGTTAACTATCAGACCGCCGGTAAGAAGGTCAGTTTTTACTTCATTCGCTTTAGATGAAAGTATAATCAGGTCGGTGCTTGCCAGGAAAATTAATTTAGATCCGGATGGCATTGAGATTCTGGCGGTAACCCTGTAAACTGAAGGAGGAAGGTCGATTGTAAAAGGGATTCTTAAAATACCCATGCGAGGTTTTCCATTCCATGATGCGATGATCTTTTCCCCATTTGATATGGATACTGATATAACGGACTGAGATTTACCGGAAGGTACATGAAGCAGGAATTCTCCACCCTTTTCGAAAGAGTAAAAGCTAAACCGTGAGTATAATTTAAAGGATGTTGAATCAACAGGTTGGCTAATAATGTCCTGGTAAAATGTTATTGCCAGAAAGGAAAGTAAAAGAATTATCCTTTTTGTATTCATCCGGTATCTGAAAGTATAATTTTTAAATGTAAATATTTTTAACTTTATTAAATCATTCCTTAACTAATTTCATTGATTATGAAAAAAGTATTTTTATTCCCGCTGAGCTTAATTATTTTCTGTTCATGTAACCAGAGCGGGATTAATAATCAGGACAGGAAGCCTTCTGTATCTGATGATTACCAGGTGGTAAACAATGGAAATGTAGATTTCAGTAAATTTTTTATGGATAAAACCATGCGGTTTGATTACTTCCATTCAGGTACCGCCTCGGAAGAACATTTTGCAACCGACAGGATTGTTTCAGACGGTATCTGGAGCGGCAGCAAAAATATTCTTGCAGATGATCTCAGACTTGGGCTGTATTTTTTTGAAGTTATTGACCGGGAGTCAAAGATGCTGCTCTATTCCAGAGGTTTTGCCAGTATTTTCGGTGAATGGCAGACCATCCCTGAAGCCGCAGAAAAATGGGGTACTTTTCATGAATCCCTGCGTTTCCCATGGCCTTTGAACCCTGTAACTGTAATAATTCAAAAACGCGACTCCCTGAATAATTTCAAAACAATCTGGACAGCTGATATTGACCCTTCCGCCAGGGAGGTGAATCCCGCCGAACTGGAACATACTCACAAGGTAGATGTAATAGCTGATAATGGTCCGGCTGACAAAAAGGTTGATCTGGTTATAATGGGTGATGGCTACTCTGAGGACGAGATGGAAAAATTCAGAAGAGATGCTGTCAGGCTTTCAGGCTACCTCATGAATGCCGAGCCTTTCAGATCGCATGCGTCAGATTTTAATATCAGGGCGGTAGAGACTCCATCACGATCATCAGGGGTCAATAAGCCACATCACGGAGTATTTAAACGGACTCCTCTTACTGTTCACTACAGCAGTTTTGATTCCGAGCGTTATGCTCTTACATATGACAACCGGACCGTCAGGGATGTTGCATCCGTTGTGCCCTACGATCTGATGGTTATTATGGTAAATGAAAGGACCTATGGAGGCGGGGGTATTTATAACTTGTATACCACAGTATCAGCTGACAATAAGTTTTCGGAATATATTATGATCCATGAAATGGGCCATCATATAGCAGGCCTGGCTGACGAATATTATACTTCATCAGTTTCATATGAAGTGCCTGATGTAAAAGTTGAACCATGGGAAACGAATATCACAGCATTGTTTGATAAAGATTACCTTAAATGGAAAGACCTGGTTGAGGAGGGAACCCCCGTTCCTACACCATGGGGTAAAGAGGAATTTGACAAATCAGGGTATTTAATTCAGACAGAGCGTGACAGCCTGCGTGCAGCAATGGTACCTGAAACAGTGATGGAAGATCTGTTTACCCGGCAGATGAATCAGGAGAATGAATATTTTTCAATGGAAAAATTCAGGGACAGAGTAGGGGCTTTCGAAGGTGCCGGTTATCAGGCAAAAGGGCTATATCGCCCCCAGATAGATTGCATAATGTATACCCGTCATCTGACATTCTGCAAGGTCTGCAGAAGATCAATTGAAAATGTTATCAATCAGTATATTAACTAATCTCAGTTTATATTTATTCTATGAAAGCAGAAAAACCTTTCAGCAAGCCTCTGGCAGGCACACTACTCTCCATGAGTGCTCCCCAGGTGGCAGAGATCATCTCAGATTCAGGTTTTGACTGGGTGCTTATTGATATGGAGCACTCATCCATCTCACTGGAAAACGTCCAGAATGCCCTGCAGATTATGGGCGATAAAATCCTGAAGATCGTGAGGGTTCCTGGAAATGATGAAATATGGATAAAAAGGATACTGGATACTGGATGTGACGGAATCCTTGTACCTATGGTCAACACTGCAGCCGAAGCCATCAAGGTGGTTCAGTCATCAAAATATCCGCTTGAAGGAAGACGGAGTGTAGGGCTTTCACGAGCTCATAAATATGGCAGCGGTTTCGAAGATTATGTCAAAAATGCGAACAGAGATCTGGTAATTATGATTCAGATAGAACATAAGGAAGGAGTTAAGAATATTGATGAAATTCTTAAAGTAAAGGGAATTGACTCAATTTTTATCGGACCTTATGATCTTTCTGCCAGTATGGGACTGACCGGACAGCTTTCCCATCCGGATGTAAAATCAGCAATCGACCTGGTTAAGGATAAATGCCGCAAAGCCGGTTTACCTTTCGGCATCTTCAGGATGACCCCTGAAGCTATGCTATCTGACCTGAAAGATGGTTGTACATTCATGCTCTGCGGGGTGGACTCCTCTATTCTTCTTAATTCTTATAATGATATGCTGAAAGTCTTGAAATCAGGTGTTTAAGGCTATTTAAAGACAATACGTACCCTGACCTGGTCTTCAATTAAACTGCCATTATTCTCTGCCGGCTTCCAGGCAGGCCCTGATCTTATCAGCCGGATTGCTTCATCAGAGAATAGTTTGCCTGGACTTCTGAGAATCCTTATACTATCGATACTTCCATCTGTATGAACTATAAAATTCAATATAACAACAACCTTTTGTCCTGAAGTGGTTGTATCGGGTTGCCTGATGTTTTCTCGGATATACGCATCAAAGTTTGATTTTCCGACTGCAGGCAGGGGTGGTATATAACCATCTGGCATCTCTTCCTTGCCGGATTCATCTTTTGCCACACCATAGCCAACCTCAACCACTTCACTCTGTGCAGACAAGCGAGGATCCGACCTCACATTTACCGGAGTATCCTGTTCAGCTTCAAACTCCTCATCTTCAGCTTGTAAAACCGCCTTTTTCTCCTTGCTGGCAGCAATTCTATCCTCCGTTGCAGGTGTAACTGGTTCTTCTGATTCCCTTTTGACTGAAAGTTCAACAACCCGATCTGGTATTTCCTTCGCGACAACTGCTGATTTTTCTGAGAGTTCGACGATTTCAGCAGGCAAAGTAATTGGTCCGGATTCTTCAATCTCCAAAGGTTCAGTCTGAGCAATAACAGAGGTAAAATGTTTCTTTGTGCTGGTTTTTTCGATAATTATAAATATTGATGACACCAGCATTAATACGGCGATTGATGCTGCTATCCGGTAAAAGATTAAACGTTGTCGCTTTATTACTCGTTTTTTTAGGTGCATCTGAAGGCCGGCAATATCATCCGAAGCTTCCTGTGTCGTAACAACTGCAAAACCTTCTGAAGCTGCCTCTGCAAAAGGATCTTTCTGAAGCTCCCTCTCAAAAGCATTTCTCTCTTTACCTTTCATTTTATCGTTGCGATATCTGATAAAATCTGTCAGAGACACCCTCTTATTTTTATTCTTCTCCCGCATGTTTTTCTTCAAGACAAAGTTTTAGATTTCTTTTTGCATTCTGCAGATGGCTCTTCACCTTTTTTTCATCAATTTTCAGGCTTTCTGAGATCTCATTATAACATCTGTTTTCAAAATAGAATAATCTGATGCATTCGCTTTGTTCATTTTTTAATCTCTTTATGCAGTCTGCCAGATCTGCTTCAATGTTTGAGCTATCATCATCAATAGGATGCAGAGTAGTGCTATTTTCCATAAAAACGGTATATTCCTTCGACCATTCGAGGAAACGCTCCTGCTCCGATTTTGCTGATCTTAACTGCATGAGGCAGTAATTCCTGGTAACTACGTATAGCCAGCCTCTGAAGTTTTCAATTCTGTGTCCTGGGATCTCAGTTATTATCTTTTCGAATATCTGCATCACGGCATCCTTTGATTCATCCCTATCCTTTAGATATTTAAGGCATACACCATAAACCAGGTGCATATACGCTGAATACAACTCCCCAAGCGCTTCAAGCTGGCCGGTGGAACGGAATTCAGCGATTAACTCCTCATCGGTTTTCTCGTGTGATCTTCTCCCGGGAAATTTAAATATCATGTGTTAATTAACTGATCTTTAGTTTCATTATGTTTTTGGTTACACAGAGTGACACAGAGAAGACACAGAGGGCCACTAAGTAAAATCCTCTGTGAACCTCTGTGAATTCTCTGTGAATCCCTGTGTAACATTTCATCAATCTGATTATAATTTAAAGTTAATTGATTTGAAAAAGATATTACCTGTTTTATGGAATTAAAGAGATGTTTGCATCATATGATAAATGTTTAACTAAAAATCAGGTCATGAAAAAAAGATTTTCAATTTTCGCAATACTTATTCTCGCAGCCATTTTGATGGCTAATACAGAATCAAGGACAATTACCGGGAAGGTAACAAATAAGAGCAGTCAGCCACTTGCCGGAGTATCAATAGTTGTCAAGGGAACGTCCACCGGTACAGTAACAGATCAAAATGGGGAATATAAACTCACCACAGATCGACTTGCCGGAGTTCTTATTTTCACCTGTATCGGTTTTATTACAGTTGAAGAGAAAATAAAGGACAGGACTATTATTAATGTTAAAATGGAAGAAGAGATTACTGCTCTGAACGAAATGGTTGTTACAGGTTATGGTACCAAACGTGAGCGGGAATCAAAGTCGTACGACATGGCGGCGCCAGTGTCTGCAAGTGTTAGTTCAGGTTCTGCATTTCAGCGATACAATAACAATTTCAATACCGAAGGATATGCGGCTGTTAACGAGAGCGGATATAAAAATGTTAAAAGCAATCCATTGTCCACCTTTTCTATTGATGTTGACAATGCATCTTACTCAAACATTCGCAGAATCATTAACATGGGTCAGATACCACCTGCTGAGGCAGTTAGGATTGAAGAGATGATCAACTATTTTAAATTTGATTATCCTGAACCCTCAGGAGAACATCCATTTTCTGTTTCATCCGAACTCGGAGTATGTCCCTGGAATAAAAGGCACTGGCTTTTGCATGTCGGACTTAATGGAAAAAGTTTTGACAAATCTTCGCTTCCTCCCTCGAACCTTGTATTTCTGATAGATGTATCCGGATCTATGAATAATCCCAACAAACTCCCTTTGCTGAAATCGGCTTTCGGATTACTTGTCAATGAATTAAGACCAAGTGACCATGTTGCAATTGTTGTCTATGCAGGCGCAGCGGGTCTGGTTCTGGAATCAACCCCGGGAAACAGGAAAGAGACAATCATGGCAGCAATAGATAACCTCAATGCAGGAGGGTCAACTGCCGGCGGAGCTGGATTGAAACTTGCATATCAGGTGGCTCAGGAAAATTTTGTAACCGGAGGCAATAACAGGATAGTACTTGCAACTGATGGCGATTTCAATGTCGGTGAGTCGAGCAATGGAGCCATGGAAAGGCTTGTGGAGGAAAAAAGGAAGGAAGGGGTGTTTATAACCGTACTGGGTTTTGGGATGGGGAATGTCAAAGATGATAAAATGGAATTGATAGCAGATAAAGGTAATGGCAACTATTCTTACATTGATAACCTTCAGGAAGCCAGACGGGTTCTTGTTCGTGAATTCGGAGGGACACTTTTTACAATTGCCAGGGATGTAAAATTCCAGATTGAATTCAACCCTGCAAGGATTGAATCCTACCGGCTGATCGGATATGAGAACAGGCTTCTGGCTGATGAGGATTTCAATGACGACAGGAAAGATGCCGGTGAGATGGGGGCAGGTCATAATGTAACCGCTCTGTATGAACTGATCCCTGCAGGTTCTGATGAAACTCTGCCTACAATTGATCCCCTGAAATATCAGGTTTTAAATGAGACGGAGAGTAGGTCTGATGATTTCAATAACGAATTCCTGACGATCAAGATCCGTTACAAGAAACCTGAAGGAATGAAAAGCATGCTTATGGTGAAAAGTGTCGGAGGTTCGGTTAGTTCTGTAGCATATGCATCTGATAACCTGCGATTTGCTGCAGCTGTTGCAGAATTCGGGATGATCCTGAGAAATTCAGATTTCAGGGGCAATGCCACTCTTGAATCTGCTGCTGCCCTGGCAAGGTCAGCCAGGGGCGAGGATGAAGAAGGGTACAGATCTGAACTGATAAGATTGATCAATACCGTCCATGATATGAAAATTCTTACAGGAAGAAATTAACCATTAATTCTCTCTATGGTTCTCTGTGTGAGTCTCTGTGTAATAAAATAAGTAAGAACTAACAGTACGACGAGTCCACAGAGAAATCATCAATGTTTAAATTATTCTCAGTAAATGCAGCAAGAAGTTTTTTTTCATGTCTTTAATGTAAAATTTTCATACAAAACTAACCACCTAAGCCATGATTAAGAATTTTTTTATTAATGCATGTCCGGAACATGAGAAAGCAGCGCGGCTATGTATTACTGAATGTAGGAGGACTCGCAATCGGACTAACAAGTTTCCTGTTTATAACACTTGTATGTGATGAATGAACTCAGCTATGACAGGTTCCATAAGAACTATGAAAATATCTACAGAGTAAAGGTAGTTGGGCAGATGTCAGGAGGCGTTCTGGATCAGGCTGTTACCTGCGCGCCGCTGGCGAGCACTCTTTTGAAAGATTATCCTGAAGTGGTTTATCTCAACCAGAGTGACAAGGATGGGAGCCTGGCTGATACAATTCGGCGAGAACCGTTTTAATGAGGATGGTGTTACTCTTTGCCGATTCAACATTTTTCAGTGTATTTGATTTTAAACTGCTCAAAGGAGATCCCGAGAGTGCACTTGTAAGACCAAGATCGATGATCCTGACTGAAGAGTATGCAAGAAAATATTTTGGGAATAATGATCCGATGGGCAACAAATGATTGTTGAGGCAGATACCATTCTGTATACAGTTACAGGTGTTATTCAGAATATTCCGGATAATTCACATATAAAATTTGATATGCTTGCCTCACTGAGCAGCTATCCCGGATCAGGCAAACAATCAGTATCTGGGTAAGCAATAATTTCTATACCTATTTTATTGCAAGGAACGGAACCGATAAGGATATGTCTTCAGGAGAAACTCGGGGGACTGGTCACAAAATATGTTGGTCCTCAGGTTACAGGCAGCTGATTGGTGTTTCATTTGAAGATTTCAGAAAATCGGGTAATGATTACGGATTTGCCCTGGAGCCCCTGAAGGATATTCATCTGAAGGGGGCACCTCAATATAATCTTGAACCAATGGGTTCTCTGACTACAGTATATATTTTTGCCGTTATTGCAATTCTGATCCTGGTTATCGCTATAATTAATTATGTAAATCTTGCGACTGCCAAATCAGTTAACCGGGCAAAAGAGGTAGGAGTCAGAAAAGTTGCAGGTGCCAATAAAACAGGTCTGATATCGCAGTTTCTTGGAGAATCGCTTCTGATAACTGCATTCGCTGCAATCCTGGCAGTACTTCTTGGTTTATGCCTTAATGCCATCTTTTAATCAGCTAATTGGAAAAGAATCTTCCGGCAGGATCGCTTGATACTCTGCCTCGGGATATTTTCACTGATTGGACTGATAATAGTTGTGGCTATTTCAGCCGGTTTTTATCCTGCATTTGTGCTTGCATCCTTTAATCCTGTTGAGGTGCTCAAAGGTACATTGAATCCGGGATCAATCTCAAAAAAGCTGAGAGGACATTGCTTGTTGTATTTCAGTTTACCGTTTCAATTGTGATCATTATAGGTTCAATAATTGTCTATAACCAGCTTAATTTTATGACAAGGAAGGACCTTGGATTTAAAAAGGAAAACCTTATTGTTATACGAAGATCGGATGCATTTTATGGTCAGTATGAGGCATTCAGAGACCAGCTTCTTGCAGATACCGGGAGTTGAAAAGGTTGGATTCTCCCGGGCCGTACCAGGACTGACATTTAATAACAATGCATTCTTTAACGATGAAGATCCGGAAAAAGAACACTTATCTGTTAAATCAGACACTAGGTGAGTTTTGATTTTCCCCAGGCGCTTGGTGTTCAGCTGGTCGAAGGACAGATTCTTCTCCCGCGAATTTGGAAGCGATTCTACTTCAGTACTGATAAATGAAGCTGCAGTTAAATCACTGGGCTTAAAAGATCCTGTAGGAAAATATATTCTTCAGCCCAGAGGGCCCAGCAATTCCAGAAATTGAAGATCATTGGTGTGATGAAAGACTTTAACATTGAATCGATGCATAAGGCATCACCCCGGTATGCTTCACAGTGCAATCGACCCGGGAGGAGGTGATCAGTATGCCACAGTCAGACTTACCGGGACAATGTTGCCGGCTACTGATCAGAGCAATTGAACAGAAATGGCAGGACTTTACAGCGAAGCAGCCTTTTCAATACGATTTTTTTACAGATACCTGGGATAACCTTTATGCATCTGAAATGAAAACCGGAAAAATATTCATACTCTTTTCCGTTCTGGCAATCTTAATTGCCTGCCTGGGATTGCTCGGTCTTATAACTTATATCACAAACAAAAGAACCAGGGAGATCGGAATCAGGAAAACGTATGGAGCCTCAATAAGAGTTGTACTCGGATTCATTACTCTCCAGGGAAGTGGTTTTTCTGATCCTTATTTCATCACTTATTGCCTATCCGATTGCCTGGTTTGGTTCAAGATACTGGCTGGAAGGATTTGCGGATAAGGTGAAAGTAAGTCCGCTGATATTTGTCCTGGCAACAATTGTTGCCCTGATTATTGGCTGGCTGTCAATAAGTTATCAGACGATAAAGGCTGCAAATTATAATCCATCCAGAGCTCTCAGAATTGAATAAGAATTACACGGAGATTTTAAAGCGCTGGAATGAAAATGATTTTAATCTGTGAGCTGATTTGTTTGAAATGTTAATGAATATAAAATGTGATAATGGTCAAACATTAATAAACTTGATTTGTTTATTATAAAAATAATTTAGCAAATCACAGGAATTGCAAGATATTTATGGAAGATGAACCTTCTTTTATTCCGGCACTAAAAAATTCAGTGGAAGAAATTCTGAATGACCATGATCTTATTGCTTCACAAAAACTATTCACTGAAATATTCGGGGCTATAGCCGGTATCAGCGCCGTAATTAACAGAAATCGCCAGATTGTATATGCAAATGAACCCTTTCTTGAATACCTGGGCATTAAATCTCTGGAGCCCGTTTTGGGTAAAAGAACAGGGGAAGTTATTTCATGTATTAATTCAGGAAGGGGGTCTCACGGCTGCGGAACATCAGATGCCTGCAACTATTGCGGAGCAGTTAATGCAATATTTCAAAGTCAGGAGACCAATCGCAAGGCAGTGAAGGAAACATCTGTTTCATCGTTTATTGATGGAGAACAGAAGAGCTGGGACCTTAAAGTAACCTCTACGCCCATAATGCTTGCGGACCAGGAATTTTATGTACTTTCGCTTCAGGATATAAGCTATCAAAAGAGACTCGCAGCTCTTGAAAGAATCTTTTTCCATGATCTTTTAAATATTGCAAGCGGCTTGAATGGGTTGCTGATGATAATAAAAGAGGGGATCGATCCGGAGGAGACACAAAACCTTATTATCAAGTCGGAAGCCATAAGCCGCGACATTATTGAAGAAATAATGATGTACAGGCAATTAAGGGCTGCGGAGGACGGAGACATTCAGATCAATGCTGACCTGGTTAATTCCCTTGAATCCCTTAATGCTGCCATAGAGCTGATACGATCCCATGAAGTTGGACAAAATAAGCTAATCCTGGCAGCAGAACACTCGTATGAAATAGTATTCAACACAGACAGAATTTTGCTTCAGAGGATAATCATCAATCTTCTCAAGAATGCTCTGGAAGCTACAGCTTATGAAGGATTGGTTCTGGCTGGTACTGAGAACAGGGGGGATAAGATCAGATTCTGGGTCAGAAATGAAGGAGTGATTCCGCATAATATTCAAATGAATATATTCAAGAGATCTTTTTCCACTAAGGGCAATGGAAGAGGGTTAGGTACCTACTCAGTCAGACTGCTGGCAGAAAATTATCTGCAAGGGAAGACAGGTTTTATCACCAATGAAAAGGACGGGACAATTTTCTTTGTGGACCTTCCTGTTTAATACTCTAGTTGTTCCTCAGGAACCTGTCAATATCCCTGGCAACTTTTCGGCCTGATGCAATAGCATTTACAACCAGACTGGCTCCGCTTACGGAGTCTCCCGCTGCAAAAATTTTCTCCCTGCTGGTGTGGTTTTGCTCATCAACCCTGATATTCTTTCTCATATTGAGGTCAAGCTCAAGTTCTGAGAGTAAACCTTCAATTACAGGATGAACGAACCCCAGTGCAAGCAGAACAAGATCAGCATCAATTCTTCTTCGGGTACCCTCTACAGGCTCCATAGTATAACGACCATTATCATTCTTCCAGACCACATCCTCAACTTCCACACCTGTAACATGATTGGCTTCACCAAGAAATCTTAATGACGATATACCCCAGTATCTTTCACAACCCTCTTCATGCGATGTGGAGGTTTTTAACACCTTGCCGAAATACGGCCATGGATTATCCTCAGTCCTGGCAAGGGGAGGCTTGGGAAGGATTTCGATCTGCATTACCCTCTCAGCTTTCTGACGAATGGAGGTTCCAACACAATCCGATCCTGTATCGCCGCCACCAATAATCAGTACCTTTTTGCCATCAGCATTTATATGATTATCAGATGGATTAAGGCTTCCTGAATTGACCCGGTTCTGAAGAGTCAGGAATTCCATAGCATGATGGATCCCCTGCAGGTCCCTTCCCTCTATTGCAAGATCGCGCGGGTGGCCTGCCCCGATAGCTATGCAGACCGCATCATACTTATCAATGAGCTCTCTGGCTGAAATATCCTTTCCTACTGCTATGCCTGTTTTCAGGATAAGACCTTCCTGAATCATCAGGTTAATACGTCTGTCTATTACCGTTTTGCTCAGCTTAAAGTCGGGAATGCCATATCTCAGCAAACCTCCGGGTTTATCATCTTTTTCTATAAGAGTAACAGTGTGCCCGGCCTGGTTCAGCAGGTCTGCAGCAGCCATTCCGGAAGGCCCGCTTCCAATGACCGCCACTGTTTTTCCTGTGCGTACCGCTGGGATATTTGGTTTGATGTATCCTTCGGAAAATGCCTTTTCAACGATCGCAGCCTCATTCTCCCGTATGGTTACCGGCTCCTGATTGATAGTCAGTACGCATGCATGTTCGCATGGTGCAGGGCATATCCTTCCTGTAAACTCCGGGAAGTTATTTGTTGAGTTCAGCCTGCTGTAAGCTCCTCTCCAGTCTCCCTTGTAAAGCAGGTCGTTCCATTCGGGGATCAGATTATCCACCGGGCAGCCCCAGTGACAAAAAGGGATACCGCAATCCATGCATCTTGCAGCCTGCAGCATCCGGTCTTCACTGTTCAGGGTCTGCTCAACTTCACTATGGTCACGGATTCTGTCAGGAATCGGCCTGTTGCCTGCATCTTTTCTTTTTATCTTTAAAAATCCATATATGTCAGCCATATTCTTCTTCTTGTAAAATACTACATCTCAATAAACTGTTACAAACTGCTGGCGCTTATCTCAAGATCAAGTTCGACATCAGCAATCTTTTTCCTGATCTCTTCCAGTTTCTGCTCCTGCAGCACCTTTTTATAATCATATGGAACGACCTTTATGAACATATCAAGGTACTTATTGGGATCATCCAGGATCATCTTTGCCTTTTTGCTTCCAGTAAAGTGATAATGTTTTTTTATCAGGTCAGTCAGTTCATTTACGTCTCCATGGTCTTCGACAAGAGATAATTCGACCATTCCCATATTGCAGTAATAGTCAAAATCTCCCTTTTCATTGAAGACATATGCTACCCCGCCGCTCATTCCTGCAGCAAAGTTGCTCCCTGTAATGCCAAGGACAACCACACGGCCTCCGGTCATATATTCGCAGCAGTGGTTTCCGACTCCCTCAACTACAGCTGTTGCGCCGCTGTTTCTGACACCGAAACGTTCTCCGGCTACTCCTGAGATGTAAGTTTCACCTCTTGTGGCACCGTAGAGTACTGTATTCCCGATGATAATGTTTTTGTCGGGCTCGAAGGTTGATCCCTTTGGCGGAACAACAATGATCCTTCCCCCTGAAAGCCCTTTCCCAAGGTAATCATTTGAATCACCTTCAAGATAAAGTTCAACTCCGGGGGAGAGAAATGCTCCGAAACTCTGACCTGCCGATCCTTTGAACCTGCATTTGATGGTCCCGTCCGGGAGACCGGCTGAGCCGTGCTGCATGGCAATCAAACCTGAAAGCATGGCTCCTGTTGTCCTGTCTGTATTGTGTATAGGTCTTTCAATTACCACCGGTTCTGAATCAGAAAGCGCTTTCCCGGAGAGCTTAATCAACTCCCTGTCAAGAATGTTGTCAATTTTATGATCCTGAACATCAACGCAGTGCATTGCATTTTCAGCAGCCTCAGCAGGTACTGTCAGCAATCCGGAGAGATCGAGATTTCTGATTTTCCAATGGATGACCTCAGGATTTCTTTCGAGCAGATCTGCCCTGCCAACAATATCATCGAATTTTCTGAATCCGAGTTCAGCCAGGTTTTCCCTCACCTCTTCAGCAAGGAACCGGAAAAATGTCACCAGGTTATCAGCCTTTCCACTGAATCTTTTTCTGAGCTCCTCATTCTGGGTGGCAACACCAACAGGACAGGTATTCAGGTGGCATTTTCGCATCATGACACACCCGAGCACTATCAGTGAGCTTGTGGCAAAACCGAACTCTTCTGCACCAAGAAGGGCTGTCATTACAATATCCCTTCCGGTCTTCAGCTGTCCATCTGTCTGCACCACCACCTTCCGGCGGAGGTTGTTCATTACAAGTGTCTGCTGTGTTTCTGCAAGTCCCAGTTCCAGAGGCAGCCCTGCATGCTTAATAGACGATGAAGGACTTGCACCTGTTCCACCTTCATAACCGCTTATGGTTATCAGATCGGCACCTGCTTTTGTCACACCGGCTGCAATAGTTCCAACGCCGCTCTCCGAAACAAGTTTGACACTTATTTTTGCTTTCGGATTTACATTCTTCAGATCAAAGATAAGCTGTGCAAGATCTTCAATCGAGTAGATGTCGTGATGTGGCGGAGGTGAAATCAGGGTAATGCCGGGAATTGAATAACGGGTTTTTGCTATAATCTTATCAACCTTGTGACCCGGGAGCTGACCTCCTTCGCCAGGTTTTGCCCCCTGGGCAATTTTAATCTGTAACTCATCAGCATTGACCAGGTATTCCGTGGTCACTCCGAAACGGCCACTGGCCACCTGCTTGATCGAGCTCCTTACACTGTCACCGTTTTCAAGCGGAACAAACCTTTCAGGATCTTCTCCTCCTTCGCCCGTATTGCTCCGGCCGCCGATTCGGTTCATTGCAATAGCAAGTGTCTCATGCGCCTCCCTGCTTATTGATCCGAATGACATTGCTCCTGTAACGAAACGCTTCATTATATTCTCAGCAGGTTCTACCTCTCCGACAGGAATGGGATTCTTCTTCATTCTTAACAATCCCCTTATAAAACCCGGACTGTCAGTATCTGCATTTACCCTGCTGCTATACTCTTTAAATTTTTTGTAATCTCCCGTTCTTGTACTCCATTGAAGCAAAGAGATGGTTTCGGGATTCCAGGCATGGTGTTCACCGAACTTGCGGTATGCATACACACCTTCGGTGAGAACCTCTGCGAGAGACACGGCATCGCTGAAAGCTTTTCTGTGGGGGATAAGCACCTCTTCGGATATCTCTGCCATTCCGATGCCTCCGATCCTTGATGTTGTACCGGCAAAGTATTTGTCAATAACGTCAGTATGAATGCCAACTGCTTCAAATATCTGAGAAGATCTGTAGCTCCTTAGGGTGCTGATACCCATCTTAGACATTATCTTGAGTATCCCTTTATTTATTGAATAGACATAGTTTGCTTCAGCCTTCTGATAGTCAAGCTGAATAGCTTTCTCTTTTACAAGTTTTTCAATTACGGCAAAGCACATATATGGATTTATGATGCTTGCACCATAACCAAAGAGAAGGGCAAAGTGCATTACCTCGCGGGGTTCTGCTGACTCGACAACAATATCTATCTGCATCCTTTTTCTTGTTTTGATAAGATGATGGTGCACGGCAGACACTGCAAGCAGTGAAGGAATAGGTGCTTTATCCTTATCAATGCCCCTGTCGGAAAGGATTATATAATTCTTGCCGTCATCAACGGCTCTCTCTGCATCCAGACATAACTGATCAACAGCATTTTCAAGTCCCTTAGCTCCATTGCAGGCATCGAAGTGAAGGAGCAGGTTTGCTGCCGAGAATCCTTTATATCTCAAGTTTTTAACAACCTGGAAATATGTGTTGGAAATGACAGGATTCCTGAAACGGACCATCTTGACATGAAGAGGTGATGTCTCAAGGATATTGTCCTGCAACGAGCCAAGGTAGCCTGCAAGAGTCATAACAAGTTCCTCCCTTATTGAATCTATAGGAGGATTGGTCACCTGGGCAAACACTTGCTTAAAGTAATTGAATAGACGGTAGGGCTTCTTTGATAACACTGCTACAGGAACATCATTCCCCATTGAACCGATAGGCTCCTTGCCTGTGGCAGCCATCTCCTTGATTATCTTTTCGGTATCTTCAAGTGAATAGTTGAAGGCAGTTAAGTACTTATTGTACAAATCTCCAATTTCAGGAGTTTCCTGGTGACCTATTTCAATCCTTTCAAGTCTGACCATGTTACTTTCGATCCACTGTCCGTAAGGAAATTCATTGGCCAGCTGGGACTTCAGCTCTTCATCATAAAAAATCTTTCCTGCTTTTGTATCTACCAGGATCATTTTGCCGGCTTTCAACCGTCCTTTTTCCCTTACCTCCTCAGGAGCAAATGACTGCACCCCGGTTTCGGATCCAAGGACAATAAGATCATTTGTGGTTATGGTATATCTTGACGGACGCAGTCCGTTGCGGTCAAGCATGCCACCAATATACCTGCCGTCTGAGAAAATAAGTGAAGCCGGACCATCCCATGGTTCCAGGAATGTAGCGTGATATTTATAAAATGCCTTCAGCTCGGGAGAAATCGGATTCTTGTCATTCGAAGATTCAGGAATCAGTACAGACATAGCATATGGAAATGATTTACCGCTCATGATCAGAAATTCAAGTACATTGTCCAATGAGGCTGAATCACTCTTGTCAGGTTCAATAATTGGATAAAGTCTTTTCAGATCTCCAAGTCTATCAGATTTGAGGATCGATTCCCTGGCTTCCATCCAGAAACGGTTTCCCCTGATGGTATTTATTTCACCGTTGTGCCCCAGCATCCTGAAAGGCTGTGCAAGATCCCAGCTTGGAAATGTATTCGTGCTGAACCGTGAATGGACCAATGCAATTGCACTTTGCAAACGCTCATCAACAAGATCAAGAAAGTATTGTCCCAGCTGTATGGATGTGAGCATGCCTTTGTATACCAATACTTTTGTTGAGAGACTTGGAATATAAAAGAAATTCTTTTGCTTCAGGTCCGAATTGCGTATTGCATTCTCGGCAAGCTTCCTGATGACATACAGTTTACGTTCAAAATCCTCCTGTGCAAGTTCGGAATCTAACAATATCTGCACTATTTCAGGTTCAGCCGCACGTGAAATCTCTCCAATAACTGAGCTGTCGCGTGGAACATCACGGAAGCCGATAATATTGATACCTTCATCTAATATAATATTGCAGAGAATCTCTTTGCACTTTGCAGATTCTTCCCTGTCCTGGGGAAGAAACACAAGTCCGGTTCCAAATTGCCCTTCAGGAGGAAGCGAATAACCCTGAATAAGATAAAAATCACGGGGTACCTGGATGAGCACACCGGCTCCGTCACCCGTCTTACTGTCGGCACCTTCTGCCCCCCGGTGTGTCATATTGGTGAGTATCTCTAGTCCCTGCCTTATAATAGAATGGGATTTCCTTCCCTTAATATGCGCAACAAATCCAATTCCGCAATTTTCATGCTCAAAATCCTGACGGTACAATCCCTGTTGTTTTGGCCGTTCTTTTTTCATAATTTATCCCTTTTATAAAAAAAACCGTTCCCTGCATTTTCCAGAGAACGGCCATCCCTAATCCGATATCAAACACCATTCTCAGTAGCTTCGAGTTAACCTTTTAATAAGGCGCCTTGATATAATGGATCTATAATAATACATTTTCCTTAATGTTTGCCGGCAAATATACTGCTTTTGTTACAAATTATCTTTAAATTGATTTTAAAAATTAATAAATTTCAAGATTAAATTTCAAAATATTTTAAACATTTTAATTATCAGCAAATAACCCCGGATAATTATTAATCTCCTTTAAAAGGGAAACAATCTATCGTAAATATTGTTAAATTGTAATTCTTTAAAAGGCTGATATTAGCAAAAAAAATTGCCACTTACCTGAATTTAATGGAAAATCCTAAAAATCTTATACTTGTAATTTTTGGAGCATCAGGAGACCTTGCTTCCAGAAAACTGATACCTGCTTTGTTTTCTCTGAAATTACAAGATCTGCTGCCTGACAGGTACAGCATATTTGGTGTTGGCCGGACAAAAATGTCAACAGAAGAATTCAGAGAAAAGATGAATTCTGCCATTGTCGCCCATTCCGAGGAGAAAGATCCGGATGCCGGTCAGATTAATGACTTTACGGAAGCTCTCAATTACATTTCAATGGATTATACCGTGCAGCATGAGTATGTGAAACTCAAGGGCAATTCTTCAGGAATATGACAATAAATTTAACATTGGCGGGAACAATATATTTTATCTGGCCACCCCTCCAAACCTGTATGAGGCAATATCGGTCAATCTCTCCGAATCGGGTCTTTGTGATCAGCATGAAGGCTTCAGAAGGATAATTATCGAGAAGCCTTTCGGATATGATGTGGAATCTGCCAGAAAGCTCAACAGGACATTGCATAATCTTGCTGAAGAGAGGCAGATATTCAGAATAGATCATTATCTCGGAAAGGAAACAGTGCAAAATCTTCTGGTTACGAGATTTGCAAACGGATTGTTCGAACCACTCTGGAACAGGAACTATATTGACAGGATCGAGATCACCTCTGCTGAAAACCTAGGAGTGGAGCAGAGAGGAGGATATTATGACTCTTCAGGAGCCCTGCGCGATATGGTTCAGAACCATCTTCTGCAAATGGTTGGTCTGACTGCTATGGAGCCACCATCTTCACTTGATGCGGATGCTATCAGGAACGAGGTGCTGAAAGTATTCCAGTCATTGCAGCCTATCAGGGAGGAAGACGTTCCTGATCAGGTAATTCGTGGCCAGTACACCGGATCTCTGATCCGCGGTGAATGTGTTACCGGATACAGGTATGAGAAAGGAGTTGCTGTAAATTCGAGGACAGAAACTTATGTGGCAATAAAATTCTATATCAATAACTGGAGATGGGGAGGAGTCCCGTTCTATATCCGGACAGGTAAAAGACTTCCTACACGTGTCACGGAAATTGTGATCCATTTCAAGCCTACTCCGCATCACCTTTTCCTGCGCCAGTCAGGAAAATTATCTGCCAATCAGTTGATTATCAGAATTCAGCCTGATGAGGGTATCCTGCTTAAATTTGACATGAAAGAACCAGGCGCCGGTTTTAATGTGAAAAATGTGAATATGGACTTCCATTATTCAGACCTGGCTGATCTGAGAGTTCCATCAGCCTACGAGAGATTGCTGTATGACGTAATGCTTGGCGACTCAACCCTGTTTTCACGCGATGATGAAGTTGAGACTGCCTGGAAGTTTCTGGAACCAATTCAAAACGCCTGGGCAAAGAATCCGGAGATAAAAGTATTTGGTTACCCGGCCGGAACCTGGGGACCGGAACACGCTAATGACCTGATTGAAGGTGAAGGACTCACATGGAGATATCCATGTAAAAACCTTGCGGATGATGAGCTCTATTGTGAACTGTAGAGGAAGGAGGGGGAGAAGGGTCCTCCTTCGCTAAAGCTACGGAGGATAAAAGGAGAAGGGGAGAAAGGAAGACTAGAGACTAAGAGACTCGTATGTTTGTTCTTTGAAATATTTGTATAAAGATTGAAACTTATTGTTTTACTTCACTGACAATAATGATTAGAGTCATAGGTCTATTGAACCTGTCTCTTAGTTTATTATGTCAGTCAGGTAAAAATCGGGAAATAACATGGTTCTAGAAACCGTATTTACGAGAAAGATGTTGCCTGAAAATGTAAAACAAAAACTTTTGCTCTATGAAACTTTATTTGGGTGGTGATGTCAGTAAAGGATATGCCGACTGGGTAATCCTTTCAGAAAAGAAGCAGACTGTTTTGGAAAACTTTCAGCTTGATGACACCTATGCAGGTCATTGTAAGCTTTATTCTATGCTTGAAGCTTACGTTGACAAGCATCCAGGATTAGAAATCTATGCAGCAGTAGAAAGTACTGGTGGTTATGAGAACAACTGGTTTAACACCCTTAAAAGCTATCAGAAGGTTTTTAACCTAAAGGTTGCCAGGATAAATCCGGCAGGTGTTAATTTCAACCGGAGAGCTGGCATGAAGCGAAATGTTACAGATGCTATAAGTGCTTTAAGTATTGCTGAGTTCATGATTAACCATCCTGAGAATATCGTGTATGATCAGGATGATAAATGGAAATCTCTTTGCCGTCACTGGAATTTTGTTGAAATGCAAAAGAAGCAAAGGGTCCAGACCATTAATCAACTGGAAACAATTTTGTATAGTGCAAATCCGACGTTGATGCGGTTTAAGAAAGGTAATTTTCCTAATTGGTTATTGGAATTAATAATCCAATGTCCAACGGCAGACAAGCTAGCCAGGGCAAAGCCTGAGAAACTTGCAAAAATCCCTTATCTGTCATTAGCAAGAGCAAAAGAACTGGTAGCAGAAGCGAACCAAAATATCGCTTCTGCTACCGACAGGAACGCAGAAATATTGGTTAGCTCAGATTGCCCTGCAAATCAAATCATTTGATCAAAATATTAAAAGTCAGATGCAATTGATTGAACGGGATCTGATATGCCCTGAGATTGAACTTTTAAAATCATTTAAGGGCATAAATACCATATCTGCAATTGGTCTGCTGCTTGAGATAGAAACCATTGAGCGTTTTCCTACAGTGAAGGGCTTCAGCTGCTATTTTGGATTACATCCCAAGTTTAAGCAAAGCGGAGACAAGATAATCGGTGTCAGGATGAGCAAACAGGGTAGCAAAAATATGCGAAAAATCCTGTTTAACATTGCCAAAGGAGCTATTACTTATAATCCTTTAATAACAGAGGTTTATGAAAAGAAAATATCTCATGGAATGGCCAAAATGGCTGCTATTGGTGTTTGCATGCACAAGATTCTGAGAATTATCTATGGAATCCTTAAAAACAAGCAAGCTATATAATCCTCTAATTGACAAACAAAATTGTGAACGTTCAAAAGAGAAACAAGAGGATAAGCAGCAACAGGAAAATGCAAACATTGAAAAAAATCGTCGGTATCCAGGAATTTGATGTAACAGCTCCAATATCAAGGAAACAGACAAAAAAAAGGAAGGAACACGATTTGTCCCAATGTGAAATAACTTCACAAAGTACGGGATCTACATGTTCCTCCGAAACAAAATTATGAAAAATCAACAGTATAAACATTTAAAAACAAGCAACTTTAATAACCATGTACCCGATTACAATATGTCAAAAATCTTTATACAAAATTTTTCAAAAAGAATAAACTTTAAACGAAATAACTGAGAGACTAAGAGACTCGTATGTTTGTTCTTTGAAATATTTGTATAAAGATTGAAACTTATTGTTTTACTTCACTGACAATAATGATTAGAGACATAGGTCTATTGAACCTGCCTCTTAGTTTATTATGTCAGTCAGGTAAAAATCGGGAAATAACATGGTTCCAGAAACCGGATTTACGAGAAAGATGTTACCTGGAAAAAGTAAAACAAAAACTTTTGCTCTATGAAACTTTATTTGGGTGGAGATGTCAGTAAAGGATATGCCGACTGGATAATCCTTTCAGAAAAGAAACAGACTGTTCTGGAGAACTTTCAGCTTGATGACACCTATACAGGTCATTGCAAGCTTTATTCTATGCTTGAAGCATATGTTGAGAAGCATCCAGGATCAGAAATCTATGCGGCAGTGGAAAGCACTGGTGGTTATGAAAACAACTGGTTTAACACGCTTAAAAGCTATCAGAAAGTTTTTAACCTGAAGGTTGCCAGGATAAATCCGGCAGGTGTTAATTTCAACCGGAGAGCTGGCATGAAGCGAAATGTTACAGATGCTATAAGTGCTTTGAGTATTGCGGAGTTTATGATTAACCATCCTGAGAATATCGTGTATGATCAGGATGATAAATGGAAAACTCTTTGTCGTCACTGGAATTTTGTTGAAATGCAAAAGCAGCAAAGGGTGCAGACAATTAATCAACTGGAAACAATTTTGTACAGCGCTAATCCCACGTTGATGCAGTTTAAGAAAGGAAATCTTCCTAATTGGCTATTGGAGTTAATAATCCAATGTCCAACGGCAGACAAGCTAGCCAGGGCAAAACC
The DNA here is from genome assembly GCA_963846335.1 of uncultured Bacteroidales bacterium. GTDB lineage: Bacteria > Bacteroidota > Bacteroidia > Bacteroidales > VadinHA17 > LD21. Next base: position 910 of record CAWJVS010000037.1, on the reverse strand, counting down.
TGAGAAACTTGCAAAAATCCCTTATCTCTCATTGTCAAGAGCAAAAGAACTGGTAGCAGAAGCAAACCAAAATATTGCTTCTGCTACCGATAGGAACGCAGAATTATTGGTAAGCCAGATTGCCATACAAATCAAATCATTTGATCAAAATATTAAAAGTCAGATGCAATTGATTGAACGGGATCTGATATGCCCTGAAATTGAACTTTTAAAATCATTTAAAGGCATAAATACCATTTCTGCAATTGGCTTGCTGCTTGAGATAGAAACCATTGAGCGTTTTCCTACAGTGAAGGGCTTCAGCTGCTATTTTGGATTACATCCCAAGTTTAAGCAAAGTGGAGACAAGATAATGGGTGTCAGGATGAGCAAACAGGGTAGCAAAAATATGCGAAAAATCCTGTTTAACATTGCCAAAGGAGCTATTACTTATAATCCTTTAATAACCGAGGTTTATGAAAATAAAATATCTCATGGAATGGCCAAAATGGCTGCTATTGGCGTTTGTATGCACAAGATTCTGAGAATTATCTACGGAATCCTTAAAAATAGGCAAGTATATAATCCTCTAATTGACAAACAAAATTCTGAACGTTCAAAAGAGAAACAAGAGGATAAGCAGCAACAGGAAAACGCAAACATCGAAAAAAATCGACGTTTCCAGGAATTTGATGTAAAAGCTCCAATATCCAGGAAACAGACAAAAAAAAGGAAGGAACACGATTTGTTCCAATGTGAAATAACTTCACAAAGTACGGAATCTACATGTTCCTCCGAAACAAAATTATGAAAAATCAACAGATGAACATTTAAAAACAAGCAACTTTAATAACCATGTACCCAAATAAAAATATTTCAAAAATCTTTATACAAAATATTTCAAAAAGAATAAACTTTAAACGAAATAACT
>CAWJVS010000036.1:0-75492 GCA_963846335.1 uncultured Bacteroidales bacterium | reverse complement strand
AATGATAAGCACCGACCTAATGCTGTTGCAGCGGCGTAAGTCCTAACGATGAGCTGATTAAGTGAGGAATGAATATGGATTTTAACCATGCGCTTGAACATTTGGATGAGCAAATGATTATGAACAGGCGAATATTGACGACATGAATCCGGAGTATTGCAGTTACGTGATGGATTTATTGTTCGAGCAAGGGGCCAATGATGTCTGTTGGATTCCGATAATCATGAAAAAAGGCAGGCCGGGTTTGCAACTGCAGGTGTTAGCCGATCAATCGCTGCTTTCAGAATTGGAAGCGATTATTTTTCGGGAAACGACCACATTGGGCTTGCGCTACATTCCGGCAACGGTACATCGTTTGGCGCGCACATTTGTGAAAGTGTCGACGATGTGGGGCGATATGACAGTCAAAGCCGGCCATCATGCAGGCAAGCTGGTCCAATACGCGCCAGAATTCAAAGAATGCGAGCAAGCGGCAAGAGCATACAACGTACCACTCAAACAAGTATATGACGAGGTCAGGCTACAGTTTCTGGCAAGCCTTGCACTGAAGCTGCAAGGTGAATCATCGCACCTGCACCCAAGTCCGCATCGCATCCAAAAACCCTCTTTATTGACAATTTAGCGCACTTACGATCCACTTCCTCTGAGTTCAACAAAAAACGCCGCCCTAATCTTCATCAAACCAGCGTGAACTGGTATAACGAAGATTAGGGCGGCGGATTCTTTCCGACCGATTTATGTCTGATTATATACTAAACTTATTGTAAAGGCAATGCTGCTGTTTATGCGACTCTCTACCGTGCTGCCACCCAGTGGGAGGGTACTAATGCTTATGATTGTTAGTCAGATGCTGCTGGAAGCTTTGTACCTCATCGTGTTTGTGCGGGTGGGAGTGGCTATGCGAATCAGAATGCCCATGGCTGTGACTATGTCCGTGTTCATGCTGATGCTCATGCCCGTCTTTATGCTCGTGTGAATGATGATGATGGTCATGGTGCTCATGCTCAATCAGCTGTAAAGCCTCCGGTTGGGACTTCCAATCCGCTGCATAGGCTTCCGTTGTCCCAATGACTGCTCTTAGCACATTAGGCTGATTCGGCAAATCCCGTGTCCTGCGCCGTACCCGATCGACTCAATGATCATTTGCGGCAGACTGCCGGAAAAGTTATTCACAACAGCGGCAATAATGCCGGCGCCGGTTGGCGTAGTCATTTCGAGCTTATACGGTGTCGGGGCAATCGGCAAGCCGCGCATCATTTCCAGAGTAGCCGGAGCGGGTACCGGATAAATGCCGTGATCGCATAACACGGTACCTGATCCCAATGGAACCGGTGAAGCCACGATATGGTCGATTGTTAATGAGTCAATGGCGAGGGAAACGCCAATTATATCTACAATAGAATCGATCGCCCCAACTTCATGGAAATGCACGTTCTCCACCGGGATCCCGTGTATTCGCTTCGGCAATGCCGATTTTTTCGAAAATGGCGAGGCTAAGAGCGGTAACGCGGGCATTGAATCCTGCCTTTATAATCATCTCCACTATTGCGGAATAATGGCGATGTTGCTTGGGGCTGGCATCCGGATCAAGATGAACATCCATTTTTAATGCGGCAATGCCGCGTTTATTTACTTTTTTCCAGCTTAAGGCGAAGGGCTCGATTTGGATTTTGGCCAATTCGCTTTCAATGTAGCTGATGTCCGCGCCTGCATCTGCCAATGCCGCTAAAGTCATATCGCCGCTAATTCCGGAAAAGCAATCCAAATATAAAATTCGCATGCAATCACAACCTCTTTTCAATATTCTGCTGAATTAATGCGGCGCAATAGCCGGCATTAAATCCATTGTCTATGTTCACGACGGAAACACCGGGTGAGCAGGAGTTAAGCATCAGCGAGCAGGGCGGCCAAACCTTGAAAGCTGGCTCCATAACCAATGCTCGTTGGCACGGCGAAGATGGGCTTGTTCACCAATCCGCCCACTACACTCGCCAATGCGCCTTCCATGCCGGCAACAACAACTATGGCGTTGGCGCCGCGGATTAAGGACAGCCTGTTAAACAAGCGGTGAATCCCGGCCACACCCACGTCATAAATACGTTCCACATGGCAGCCCATGCATTCGGCGGTAATAGCGGCTTCTTCGGCCACAGGAAGATCTAGGTTCCGGCGCAAACCACAGCAATATACCCCCGTAGACGTGTAAAATCGGCTTCTTAAACCAGGTTAAAGCCCGCGCCGTGGAATGATAGGTGACCCCGGGTAGTGCGGCAACGACAGCCTCCGCTTTTACCGCATCCACTCTTGCGGCGAGTACACGTTCCGTATGCTGCATCAGCTTGCTCATGATGGCAATGATTTGCTCAACGGTCTTGCCCTCGCCAAAAATCACTTCAGGAAACCCGGTGCGTTTCTCCCGGTTCAGGTCTAAAGTCGCGAATCCTAATTCGCCTTCACCATCGCCTGAGCTTGTTAAATGCGCCTTCAGCTGAAGCTGCGCTTCTTGAATATCCAGATCTCCGGCCTGCACCAGCTTTAATATATGCTCGATTTCCAACATTTGCGGGGAATCACCGTACCTTTCAAAAGTCGTCACAGCTTAAGTGTATCATAATTGATAGCAAAATATCAGGGGATATGGAATCTTGTCTCATTCATGATATAATAATAATTCCTATGGAAATCAGCACTTGCTTTTGAGGAGGAGAACACTTTGTATTTTGTCGGCGGGAATAATTATCAGCTTGTGCATGAGAATAAGAATGGCTGGAACTTCGAAATGTTTCGCGAGCGTTATAGCGATGTGCTGGAAAGATACGATTACATTGTAGGCGATTGGGGCTATAACCAACTGCGCCTGCGCGGATTTTTCAAAGATAACAATTCCAAAGGCAGCAAGGAGTTTTCGATTGCCGGCTTTCAGGATTATTTAAGCGAGTATTGCAATTTTGGCTGCGCCTATTTTGTTGTTGAGAAAACAGGCGAAAGAAACCCGCTGGACCAGCAGGTTTAGCGATTCGGCCAAGAATCCCTTTTCCTCTGTCATTTTGAAGATCTTGTTCATGACAAAAGAATGAACCGGATTTACCCTGTACTGAAAATCAGCAGACTGGTACTCTTCGTCAGACCTGAAGCGCTTGAAAAAGATCTTTGCCTTTACAGTTGTATCGTTTATGTTCAGTTTAACTTCTGACCCTTCATCGAGGGCCAGGCTGCGGACAAGCCTTAATTTTTGAAGCTGGCCATTGACAGTGATATCCAGCTTTTTCGGATATGTCGGACCGGTTTGTCTCTGGTAAATTGCTGCTGATACAGTAATTATGAATGCTAAGGACCACAGGATAAATTTTTTCATAAAGAGATATTAAAATGTCAGTATAAATTTTTTTACTTTCGCTATTGCCTTCCGCCTTCTGCCTTCCGCCTTCTGCCTTCCGCCTTCCGCCTTCTGCCATCTGCCATCTGCCATCTGCCATCTGCCATCTGCCATCTGCCTCTGCCCTTGCCATTCACCTCTATAATTGTATCAATAGTACCTCTTTTTTCCCATTGCGCAGCACTTCAACACTGATAGTCTGACCATGCTTCAGCTGACCGAGCCTGGACATATAATCCTGGATATTATTGACTGATTTTCCGTTGATTGCAGTTATGATATCCCCTTTTTTCATTCCTCCAAGCGCGGCCGGTTTACCTGGAGTAACAGCGTCAGCTCTCAATCCGTCCTTAATAACGCCGGCGAAGTCAGGCATGATACCGAGGCTGACACCTTTTCCCCTGCGAAACCTCACGGGTTCAGCTTTTGGTCCGGCTTCCCTGAACTGGAGCCTGTCGGGTGAAGTGGCCAGTTTTGATCCGACATTGAATATCTGGGTTGAAATTTCTACCATACCCGGGAAATTGAGTTTATCCCAATATCTGCCGGGGTATGATAATCGAGATGAGCTCCGGTAGTATAGAACAGTACCGGAATATTTTTAACGTAGAATGAAGAGTGATCCGATGGTCCGTACCCTTCATCAGACAGCGTCAGTTTAATCAGCGATGTGTCGCTTTTTGAATATATAAGTTCTCTGAAACCGGCAGCTGTGCCAATTCCGGTTATCTGCAGCATATTTGTTTCACGAAGTCTGCCAACCATATCAAGATTGATCATGGCATTGACATTATTAAGATCGATATACGGATTTTCCGTAAAATATTTAGACCCAAGTAATCCCTTTTCTTCTCCTGTGAAACCTATACATATAATGCTTCTTTTATGGCTGTTTTTAGTCAGAGCAAATTTTTTCGCAAGTTCCAGCATCAGAGCTACCCCTGATGCATTATCATCTGCACCATGATGTACAGCAACAGTGTCAACAGCCCTGCTTGATGATCCCGGCCCTCCCAATCCAAGATGGTCGAAATGTGCTCCTATTATAATAAATTCATTTTTAAGTTTTTCGTCATTGCCCTGAAGGATCATTGCAACATTTCGGGTACCTGTTTCTTCTCTTGCAATTTCAGATTTTGCGGTAAGGACAGATCCTGTATTTAAGCCAAATGGTTTTCTGCTGTCATTGAGCTTTTTCTCAAGTGCGGCAGTTGTAGCCATTGCTTCTGTAAGTATCTGATCTGCAACTTGACGTTTTATCCTGAAGACTGGTAATCCGACAGAAAAATCATTTTTATTGAGAGCTTCAAAAGAATCCTGCGCATCAGACCCTGGTCCTGATACAAGCAAACTCCTGAGGCTCCCATATCTTTTGCTATAAGGGCCTTATCCCTGTCTCCGCTAAATGGTATGAAGAAGCTTCTGGTATCATTTACCTCAGGGTCGGCACGTAAGATCATGACCCATTTACCTTTGACATTAAGGTTTGCATAATCATTCCATTTTATACTGTCAGTATTTATATTGAATCCATAACCTGCAAAAATAATCTCAGCTTCAGCTTCACCGTCTGAGCTGAATCCCATTGGTATATAATCCTTTTCAACAATGTATTCCTTTCCATTTACCGAGAAGTAGTTATTAATGCCAGGGAATACCTTTTTTGTAACTGAAAATTTCTGGAAGCCGTCTCCAGTCATAGGTTTAAATCCATATGAGGCAAGTTCATTCCTGATGTAGAGCGCTGCCAGGCTATCACCTTCCGAGCCAGTCAGTCTTCCCTGTAGCTGGTCAGAGGACAGGTATTTAATATGCTGCTTTAATTGCCTTTCAGTAATTTCACTGTTTTTAGTTGTGGCACACGAGCTTAATAAGTAGATAAGTAGAAAGGTCCCCTACAGTATGCAGAGTCTTCGAACATATGTTTATTAATAATCATGATGAATACCGTTACGCCAGTGACAAACCAGGTATCATGATATTGCCAGCAAGTTTAATACTATTATTATTCAAATAATTTAAATGCTTCCTTTATAAGTCCTATTGCTTCCCTTAGCTGAGCTTCAGTGATAACGAGAGGAGGAGCAAACCTGATGATATGTCCGTGTGTAGGTTTTGCAATGACATCCATTTTCTTTCATTGCCAGACAAACATCCCATGCTTCTTTTCCGTTTTTGGGTCTGATTACAACGGCATTAAGCAATCCTTTTCCTCTTACAAGCTCAATCATATCAGAATTGATATTACTGAACTCCTGCACGGAAAATTTCTCCCAGACGATTCTGCAGTTTTCAGCAAGTTTTTCATTCCTTATAACTTCAAGAGCGGCAATTGCAACTTTGCAGGCAAGAGGATTTCCTCCGAAAGTAGAACCATGCTCTCCCGGTTTGATGGTCAGCATTATTTCATCATCAGCAAGAACTGCAGAAACAGGCAGAACGCCTCCTGACAGTGCTTTCCCGAGGATCAGGATATCAGGACGTACACCTTCATGGTCACATGCAAGAAGTTTTCCGGTGCGGGCTATACCTGTCTGTACCTCATCGGCAATAAACAGAACATTTTTTGATTTGCAAAGATCATAATGCTTTCTTAAGATAACCCTCATCAGGAACATATACACCTGCTTCACCCTGAATCGGTTCTACAAGAAAACCTGCAACATCAGGATCTTTGAGTGCCTTCTCGAGTGCCTTGAGATCATTATATGGTATAATTATAAATCCCGGAGTAAATGGTCCATAATCATTTCTTGCATCAGGATCGGTCGACATTGAAATAATGCTTATTGTCCTTCCGTGAAAATTTCCCTCGCAGGCAATGATCTTGGCATTATCCTGTTTAATACCTTTTTTCTTATATGCCCATTTACGGCAAAGTTTAAGTGCTGTTTCATCTGCTTCAGCTCCTGAATTCATCGGAAGAACCTTATCGTATTTGAAATATTTTGTAACATATTCTTCATATTCACCAAGTACAGAATTGTAGAATGCCCTTGATGTAAGCGTCAGTCTTGTTGCCTGGTCTGTAAGTGCTTTTATAATTTTTGGATGGCAATGCCCTTGGTTTACTGCTGAATATGCTGACAGAAAATCAAAATATCGCTTTCCTTCAACATCCCATACAAACGGTCCTTCACCTCTCTCAAGCACCACCGGAAGCGGATGATAGTTGTGTGCCCCGTATTTATCCTCCCGGTTGATATAATCCTGAGTATTCATGTTGTTGATTATTAAGTAGTTAAGAAACAGATAATTGTGATTACAATCTTACAAAAGCTTTTTAAGATTTCAAAATCAAATTTCAGGTAATCCAAACCGGTTCAGATCAGGGATGAACGGTCGCCATTTTAATGCTAACAGGTCCGATTAACCCGATTCGGACAGAGGGTCATCTTTCCTGTAAAACCGGTGAGTAGTAAATGTAAAACGTCTGGTCGGACGCTTTGTTCCGTTTAGCAGCCACTCAGGCCATTTTCCGTCAGTTACTCCGTCCCATGGCTCGTGTTCATCCCCGATAAGCCTGTTGATCCACAAATTTGTTACAATCACCTCAAGCTGATTGTCTTTCTCCTTAAGATCCCGGTTATGTTGACCTGCCAGGGTGCTGTCCAGAGGATACCCAGATCCTGTCCGTTCAGCTTTACCCGGCACATATTCTTTACTATCCCGAGATCGAGAAATACTGAGCTTTCCTGTTTTATTGGTTCATCGTCAGGCATGTCAAATGTTTTTGTATAAAGAGCAGTTCCCGAATAATATCTGATCCCTTCTTCTGATCCGCCCGGACCAGTCAGTCCAGGCCGGTGAAGACAATTTTATCCGGTCCTCCCCAGACAGTATCGAATGATACATTCCATGGGCCCTCAAGAGTATATAATACTTTTTGTTCTGAAAATATTTCAGAGGTTTTGTACTCTTCTCCTTTACTGATTTTTGAGCGTGAGAAAATACTATGAAACAGCTTTGAAATGCTCCAGTTTAAGGGCAGAGACATTGATCATCCATCTTCTGATAGGTCAACTGCATTTATTTCACCTGTTACCGGATTCCATACTTCTGCATTTGGTGATCCCATCCCTGAAAAAGCAAGTGTCATATACGTTTAATCAGTCCGGTTTGAAATAAAATATATATCCCTGTCTTCCAGCGTTCTGTGGGTATAGCGAATATTTCCGGAGGATATGAAATCAGGTTTTACTCCGGCATTATTCAATAGTGAAGCTGTTACCTGATAGTCGGGATAAAGATTCAGTGAATCCGTTACTGACCCGGTGATTTATTATCATTAAGCATCTTTCCACAAGATTATCTCTCCTGAACCATAACTCCTGTTCAGTAATTTCTTCCGGTATTTCTCCCTTTCCCCATAATTTCCACTGATGATTTCACTTGCGAATCGCACCAGGATAATTGACCAGGGAAGGTGATTTGAAAGGAGGATTGCCGACAATAGTACGCACCCTCCTTAACCAGTGCTCAATTTTTGCAACAAGTTCGGGTGTCATAGTCTCGACCTCCGGCAAAACAAGCAGCCTGTATGAAGCTCCTCCGGGGAATACAATCATTTTATTCCTTACAGTTGCATTTTTCATAAGGAATGCAGGCGAACATCCATCAAATGAATAACCTTTTTTGTCAGGCATTAAGGCAGTTCCGTCAAGTGCCGACTTCGGTGGAAGAAATACCTGAGGAGCGCCTTCAGGTGTAAGGTAGAGAATATCCGCAACAGATTTTCCCTGTGAAAGCACATACTGGCATCTTGTAATATATTTATGATAGGCCTCAGCCATAGGCCACCATGTCTGGCCGCGGTCCCAGTGTACGCCATATGGTCCCATTGTCATGCCCGGCCGGTATTTGTCGGGGAGTGGCTTATGGGCAAAAGTATGATAGAAAAACCTGTTTATTCCCATACAAAAGGCCCAGTCACCCTGGTTTTTCATATTTCCGGGATATTTCTTCCAGGCTTCGGGTGAATCAGCTGTAAAGGCTTCGGCAGCAACAACAGGTAATCCTGTAACATGTGCAATTGATGTCGCCTCGATGCAGCTGAAAGAGGAGTTGAAACCAAGTCCATCGCTCCAGAATTCACACATTGGTACATCGGCAACGCCCCCAGATCAAGATCAGCCGCACGGATTCATATCATATGGCTCCACTGAGAGACTGAAGCCGTCTCTTCTTCCGAGTTTTTTAAACCGACCGGCATGGTTCTCAACAATCAGTTCATTGGATGTCTGACGGAGATCCCAGAGAAACCGTTCGCTTATCTCCAGGCTGTCTACTATCCTGCCTGTATATACAGGAAGAAAAGGAAAGGATCATAGCCGCTTCTCTTTCTGAATTCCTCCCTGAAATCAGGGCTCCAGTTCTGGGCTCCCATTTCCCAGCTGTCGATATGAATCATTGTCCAGCCTCCTCCTGATTTGTCCTGATGCGGGGCTGAACTTTTCTGATCAGCTTTCCGATATATGATATTATAATGGGCATCGAATGAAGCTGTATCAAACTTATCAGCTTCAAAGCCCAAACCGGGTTCAGGTGCAGGTCGTGTCACTGCACCATTATTCCGTTTGACAAACCTCATAATGGTCCATTTGCCGGGCGGAATATTCCCAGTCAGGCTTCCATCCTTCTGAAGTTTGTCCGACAGGTTGATAATTGTTGCCTGATCAATTGCAGAACCTGTTGATTCCTTGAAGGATGCAGGTGCAGATATGTATGGAAGAACACCTGGCTGAGATGTATAGGGTGCCCGGTAATAAAGTGCTTTTTCATCTGTATCATCAATCCTGTCATCTGTTTCGGGTGAAGGAAAAGCAAGAACAACAACATCTTCATACCACTCATCCCTTGATTTTTTTAAGCCGGGAGTAAGACTGCCTTCACCGAAGAATGGTTTCCTGTTTTCGCGGCACCGTAAGTCTTCCCACTGAACTCTGCAGGACCGGTTACTGTTGTATCGCTTGCAACCAGGTGAGTCATTGATTGGGCAGGAGTAACCCATGGTCCTCCGCTGCCTGCCCATCCAGGACCTGATCCCAGATATTATTCTTATCCCAAGCCTTTCAGCTTCCCTTACTGCATGTTTGTAGAGCTCCTGCCACTCATCGCTGAGAAAATCAACTTTTCCGCGGGGTACGCCAACATTTACTTCCAGAAACAAGACATAACCGATTCCTGCTTGTTTCATCGATTCAAGATCAGCCGTCATGGCTTCCCGGTCGAGATTTCCGTCCATGAAATACCAGTATACTCCCGGCCTGGCTGAATCAGGAGGATTTAAGAAATCCTTCCTTTATTATATCAGACTTATGCGGGGTTGAGCAGGAATGAAGCAATAGCGAACAGAAACCAGATTGCAAATCTTGTCATAAAAATAAATCTTATTCATCATCTGAAAGGTCTGGTCTGAGTTTTTTTGTTCTTTCAACTGATTGTTCATGTCTCCATTTATCAATCTCAGCTGTGTGTCCCGATAAAAGGATGTCAGGTACTTTCCACCCATTGAAATCAGATGGTCGAGTATATACAGGAGGAGCAAGGAGGTCATCCTGGAATGAGTCGGAGAGTGCTGACTGTTCATCAGAAATGGCTCCCGGAATAAGCCTGACAATGGCATCAGTTATTGCAGCTGCCGGTATCTCTCCACCCGACAGAACATAATCGCCGATTGATATTTCCCTGGTTATCAGGTGTTCACGGATCCGCTGATCGACACCCTTGTAATGGCCTGCCAGAATTATTAGGTTGTTTTTCAGCGAAAGCATGTTTGCCATTTTCTGGGTAAATCTTTCACCATCCGGTGAAGTATAGATAATCTCATCATAGTCTCTTTCGCTTTTCAGTTTTTCAATTGCCTTGAATACCGGTTCTATCATCATTACCATACCGGCACCACCTCCGAAGGCATAATCATCAACAGTTTTGTATTTATCGGTTGTGAAATCGCGAAGGTTAATAACATTTATCTCTACCAGTCCCTTGTCCCTTGCCCTTTTTACAATAGAATAGTTCAGTGGACTTTCAAGTAAGCTCAGGCAGAACGGTTATAATGTCAATTCTCATTTATGGTCTTTTTGTAAAAATAGTAAGAAAATAGAAGAGGTGCAAGGTTGAATGGCTAGGTGCAATGGTGCTGGGTGCTAGGTGCTGGGTGCTGAGTGTCTGAGTGCCTGTGGTCTAAATATTAAATCTAATATATTTGCATCAAATCTCATATCTCATATCTCAAATCTTCAAATTCCTATCCATGGATTGCCGTTCTGACTGCGGTGCATGCTGTATTGCCATGTCAATCTCATCACCAATACCCGGAATGCCTGATGGTAAACCTTCAGGAGTGAGATGTATTCATCTTCTTGATGATTACAGGTGTGCACTTTTTGATGATCCTTCCAAACCGAAGGTATGCTCTGATTTTACAGCTGAACCTGATTTTTGCGGTTCAGACAGGGAAGAGGCGATGAAGATTTTGTACTCGCTTTCGAGCAGCCCCCCAACCCCCCTGCAGGGGGGCTAATTCTCTTTCATTCTGAATAATATGGTTTATACTGGAATTAATCCCCCTTTAGGGAAGGCTGCGCAGCAGCCAGGAGCAATTATTTACCTGAAGAATAAACAACCTTCCCTCCGGTAATGGTATAATCAACTTTTGTCTTCATTATTTCATTTTCCGGAATGGTGAGCAGGTCTTTATCTGTTATAACAATATCGGCCAGATAACCGGGTTTGATCATTCCTTTCCGGTTTTCCATGAACTGTGCATAAGCTGACCCCAGAGTGTAGTATCTTGATTGCGTCCTCCATCGATATTTTCTGTTCAGGGTACCAGCCTTCTCCATCCTCTCCCAGCCTGTCTTTTCTTGTTACTGAGGCATAGAGTCCTTCCATCGGATTAAGTGGTTCGACCTGGTAATCAGTGCCAAATGCTATCGAGGCACCTGCATCTGCAAGACTTTTCCATGCATAAGCACCTTTGGCTCTTTCCGGTCCGATTCGTTTGATGCAGAATTTTTTGTCTGAAATACAATGTGTTGGCTGCATGGATGCAATAACTCCCAGTTGTGCAAATCTTGGAATATCTGAAGGCTGGAAGTGTCTGGGCATGCTCATCCCGGTGCCGGCTGTCGCGTTTGCCATTTACTTTCTGGGCTTTTTCAAAGGCATTCAAAGTCCAGTTATTGCCTTTATCACCGATAGAATGAACCCCAATCTGAAATCCCATTTTATCGGCAGTAATAACCATGTTCTCAAATTCTTCATATGGCATCATTGACAATCCGGATGTTCCCGGATTATCGGAAAATGGTTCAAACATAAGGGCTGTTCCCGAACCGATTGTACCATCGATAAATGCTTTAAGGTACCCGAATCTGATCCAGTTTCCTTCAGGCGGGTACTTTTCCACGAGGTCAAGGTATTTCCTGAGGAGAATTGTATCGAGGTCAGTGGTTCGCCAATATCGATCCTGCTTGTAAGCTATCCTTCTTTCTGTAGCTTTTCATATGCTTCAAAATCAGCACTTCCGGGTATCTGAATGCTTGTAACACCAAGTTCACGTGCTTCCTTCAGAGCAAGAAGATATCCCTCCCAGGTTCTCGGCCTTGTTCTTCCGCACTTCTTGCAGGTTTAGACTCACCTGTATTAATCAGATCCACCGCATTTTCTTTTAATATACCTGTTGGTTCTCCTGTCACAGGATCTTTCTGGATCTCTCCACCAAAGGATCAGGAGTGTCTTTTGTAATTCCTGATGCCTTCAACACATAATGAATTGACAAGTACAGAATGCCCGTCGGCCCTGCTTAGAACTACAGGATTTCAGGGAGAAACCTTGTCAATCAGTTCTTTGGCAGGCCATTTTTTATCGATGAACATTTCATGTTCCCAGTGCCCGCCTTTTATAAGTTCTCCCGGTTTTGACTTTGCAACCTGGGCCCTGACCTTCTCAGTGAAAACTGAAGGATCTGTAGTGTAACGCAGTTCAATATAATCGGGATCAAGTGGCCCGAAGTGAACATGAGCATCATTAAATCCGGGCATAACAAGTCTGTCCCTGGCATCAATGACCTTGGTGGTTCCCTCCAGGATCATTTCAGATATTTCTTTTGTTGTACCGACAGCCAGTATGGTTTCACCCTTGATAGCCAGTGCTTCGGCAATGGATTGTCCTTATCTATCGTGAGGATTTTACCATTAATTATTACCAGATCAGCTGTTTCTTTCCCGGAACATGAACCAAGATATGTCATGGATATTATTGATAATGAAATGAATATATTTTTCATTACAGTTTTTTTTCGATATGTTAATATATGGAAAATATTGGCACTAACTGCAAGTATATTGCTTATTAACCACGGAGTCGCACGGAGTTACACGGAGTAATACACGGAGTAAACTGACCAATACCAGAGGAGCTGAATATTCCCGATCTCCAGGTTAATATTACTTTAAAAGAGCTAATGAAATATTAACCATTCTGAGCCGTTTTTACAGTGAACCTCCGTGAAAACTCAGTGCAACTCAGTGGTTAAATACATAATTGTGGTTAGTATGACAGATAAGATGGTTTTTGACGAAAGACCAGTTCAACTGCGAATGCAATAAATTTAAATACCTTTGCATTTTTTGTTGAATATAAATTATGTCTGCTCTGTCAAAACAGGTATTTTCGCAAAAATTATTAATATGAACATTGCATTGATAGGTTATGGAAGGATGGGCCATGAAATTGAAGCTGCCGCTTTGAGGAGAGGTCATATTATCAGTCTGATTATCGATTTGGAAAATATGAGTGACCTTTGTGCGGAGAAACTATCTGATATTGATGTTGCTATTGAATTTTCATCACCCGGTGCCGCGTTTGAAAATATATCCAGATGTCTTGAATTGTCAGTTCCGGTTGTATCCGGAACGACTGGTTGGCTAAATGATTATGAAAGGGCAGCTGAAATTTGCAGAAAGAAAAATACATCTTTTATTCACTCCTCCAATTTCAGCATCGGGGTCAATATTCTGTTCAGGGTCAATGAAGAACTTGCAAGATATATGGCCAGATACACTGACTACAGTGTCTCCATCGAAGAGATACATCACACTAAAAAGCTCGATGCACCAAGTGGAACTGCAATATCACTGGCTCAGGGAATAGTTGCCGGACATCCGAAGATATGAGAACTGGTGTTTTGAAAATGATAAAAAAGAGAATTGTATTCCCATACAATCTTTCAGGGAAGGAGTAGTACCGGGGACTCACACGGTCTCATGGGATTCAGAGATTGATGCAATCACTATAAGTCATGAGTCAAAGAACAGAAAGGGATTAGCGCTTGGAGCGGTTGTTGCTGCAGAGTTTATTCATTCCAGAAAAGGAATATTCACAATGAATGATGTAATGGGATTCTGATAATTATTTTTACTTTTACCGGTTCTAAAACAAATAATATGAAGGAATATTTTTCAGGCAAGTATGCAAGGTTTGCAATTGCAGCAATTATTTATCTGCTGGTCGTAATCTGGATCGGCAACTACTGGTTGCTTCTCGGGCTGGCTATTATTTATGATCTGTATATATCTGAAAAGGTTAACTGGACCTTCTGGAAAAAACGTCATGGGAAGAACAGTGCCTTCATAGAATGGCTTGATGCATTGATATTTGCTGTAATAGCCGTTACACTGATAAATATTTTTCTATTTCAGAATTACCGTATTCCTACTCCTTCGATGGAAAAATCCCTGCTTGTCGGCGATCATCTTTTTGTCAGCAAGCTCGCTTATGGTCCAAGAATGCCGAATACTCCACTGGCTTTTCCCTTTACGCAAAATACAATGCCTCTGGCCAAGGGGCAGTCATGGTCAAATCTTGTTCTTTGGCCTTATAAGCGTCTGGCTGGTTGCGGGACGGTAAAAAATAATGATCCTATAGTATTTAATTTCCCGGCAGGAGATACTGTGGTTCTTGAAGAGACGACTACAAGTTATTATGAGATAGTAAGAAGGAGTGCAAGGGATCTTAAAGCCAGGGACAACTACACAGGAGCTCCTGCAAAGCCTGAAAGTTTTTACATGCAGATGGCGCGAAATGAGATCCGTGAGAAATATACAATAATTTACAGGCCGGTCGACAGAAGGGATAATTATGTAAAAAGATGCATAGGCATTCCTGGTGATACGCTGATTATCAGATCAGGCGAAGTTTACATTAACGGAAACGTGGTTCCGGACAACCAGACACAGCAAACTACTTATGTTGTCCAGACCAACGGGACTACCATAAATCCGAAAGCTTTTGAAAGAATGAATATTTACAGGTCTGATCAGTCGATGATCTCCGGTTCGGCTTACCTGGTGCCACTCACCAGGGCAAATGCTGAAACAATCGGCAGGTTTTCGAATGTGACTGAAGTATCACCGGTAATGGCAAGAGAGGGTGAGTTTGCGCCTCATATATTCCCCTATAATCCTGTTTATGCATGGAATGAAGATAATTTTGGTCCTGTATGGATACCTGCCAGAGGAGCTGTTGTAAAGCTCGATACTTCAAATCTGTGTCTGTATGAACGTATAATTGATGTCTACGAAGCAAATGATCTCAGAGTAGAGGGTGATAAAATATTCATCAATAATGTACAGTCAGACAGTTATACGTTTAAAATGGACTATTACTGGATGATGGGGGATAACCGCCATAATTCAGCCGATTCGAGATACTGGGGTTTTGTCCCTGAGGATCATGTGGTTGGAAAGCCAAAGTTCATATGGCTTTCGCTTGACAAGGAGTCAAAGGGGATCAAAAAGATCCGGCTGGGAAGGATGTTTATGAAGGTGAGGTAAATAACTTTAGTTCGTTCTGACCATTCCCCCCCTTTTAATTTCCCCCCAGGGGGGGAAATCCCACTATTTTATTATAATTCAGGTAAATCCCTGAATTTTTCTCCCCCTTGGGGGAGATGCCGCGCAGCGGCAGAGGGGGTTGCCTTTTATAATAAATCCCCCCTTTAGGGAGATACCGCGTAGCGGCAGAGGGGGTAAACCAGTGTCAAAAAATCTATTTAAAGTCGCGCATAAAAAAAGGGACTTGCAGTTACAGGTCCCTTTTATTATTTCTGTAAGTAGTTCTATTTAACTTTTTCAACAATTGCTTTAAAAGCATCGGGATGGTTCATTGCAAGGTCTGCAAGAGTTTTCCTGTTAAGTGTGATACCTTTTTTTGCAACTTTGCCTATGAATTCGGAATAGCTCATGTCGTACTGACGTACTCCTGCATTTATTCTTTGTATCCAAAGGGCCCTGAATAATCCTTTCTTTCTTTTCCTGTCACGGTAAGCATAGCCCATACCTTTATCCAGGGTATTCTTTGCTACTGTGATGACATTTCTTCGTGATCCGAAGTTACCTTTTGTCAGCTTGAGAACCTTTTTTCTTCTGGCTCTGGAAGCGACTGCATTTACTGATCTTGGCATAACTCATTTTTTTTGAATGTCAGCGGTCTGATGATTGACTCTTATATGCTGAACAATCTGTTAGTACTATAATTAATTTTATCAGGACGCAGAACAATTATCTCATTGCCAGCATTACCTTAACATTCTTAAGGTCTGTTTTATGAACCTGACCGGCATAGGTAAGATTTCTCTTGCGCTTTGTTGATTTTTTTGTCAGGATGTGGCTTTTAAATGCATGTTTACGTTTGATCTTTCCTGTTCCGGTCAGAGAAAATCTCTTCTTTGCACCGGGATTAGTCTTCATTTTTGGCATTTCTCTATCTCAAATATATTTAAAAACTATTTTCTCTTTTTTGGTGAAAATGATACTATCATTCTCTTGCCTTCCAGTCTTGGAAGCTGCTCTACCTTTCCATATTCCTCAAGGTCGTTGGCGAACCGCAGCAGAAGCACCTCTCCCTGTTCCTTGAACAATATTGATCTTCCCTTGAAGAACACATATGCTCTTACTTTAGCTCCCTCTTCCAGAAAGCGGATAGCATGCTTGAGCTTAAAGTTATAATCATGATCATCAGTGTTCGGCCCGAATCGTATCTCTTTAACGACAACTTT
This sequence comes from uncultured Bacteroidales bacterium, assembly GCA_963846335.1. GTDB lineage: Bacteria > Bacteroidota > Bacteroidia > Bacteroidales > VadinHA17 > LD21. The sequence continues at coordinate 59,053 of CAWJVS010000036.1, read as the reverse complement.
TGAAGTCTTGGCTTTGATCTCTTTCTGCTTCTTCTTCTGCTGGTAGAGAAATTTCTGATAATCCACTATTCGGCAGACAGGGGGATCTGCGCTGGGAGAAATTTCCACAAGATCAAGTTCAAGAGTATCTGCCAGCCTGAGAGCATCCTGAATGCTCATCACGTCTGATTCAATTTCTTCCCCGACTACTCTGACCACTTTGGCAGTGATCCTTTGATTAATTTTGTGAGCCGGCTGGGTGATCCTTGCCGGGCTTCGCTTAATTGGTAAAGCTATAGCTCTTTCCTCCTTCTTTTAGTTATTACTGAATTTTAACTATGGCGCATTAAAATGCAATTTCTTTCTTGATTTCTGAGTTTATAAAACTCACAAATTCTTCAATTTTCATGCTCCCTTTATCACCCTCTCCCTGCTTTCTGACTGCAATTGTTCCGTTCTCAACCTCTTTTTCACCTATTATCAGAAGGTAGGGAATCCTCTTTAATTCGTTATCCCTGATCTTCTTACCGATTTTTTCACTGCGCTCGTCAATCAGAGTGCAAATATCGGAATTATTTAGAATTTCCAAAACTTTTGTAGCATATTCATTGAATTTTTCACTTATAGGTAAGATGACCGCCTTTTCAGGTGCCAGCCAGAGCGGAAATTTCCCTGCGGTATTTTCAATGAGAACAGCAACAAAACGTTCCATGGATCCGAAGATTGTCCTGTGGATCATTACCGGCCTGTGTTTCTGGTTGTCACTTCCGTTATACACGAGTTCAAATCTTTCAGGAAGGTTGTAGTCAACCTGAATTGTTCCAAGCTGCCACTTCCTGCCAATTGCATCCTTTACCATGAAATCCAGTTTAGGTCCATAAAATGCAGCTTCCCCTGTAACAACCGTCGTCTCGAGCTCTTTTTCCGCAGCAGCCTCAATAATATCACGTTCAGCTCTTTCCCAGTTCTCATCAGACCCTATGTATTTCTGTTTGTTCTCAGGATCACGCAGCGAGACCTGTGCAGTGAAATCATTGAAATTAAGTATGCTGAAAACATACAGAATCAGATCAATAATACTTTTAAATTCTTCCCTCAGCTGGTCGTCTCTGCAAAAGTGATGTGCATCATCCTGAGTAAAACTTCTTACTCTTGTCAGTCCGTGCAGCTCACCGCTCTGTTCATACCTGTAAACAGTTCCAAATTCCGCCATTCTGAGTGGCAGATCCTTGTAGGAATGAGGAGTGGCATTGTATATTTCGCAATGGTGCGGACAGTTCATCGGTTTAAGCATAAACTGTTCTCCTTCCTGGGGTGTGGAGATAGGCTGAAATGAATCAGCACCATATTTCTCATAATGGCCGGAAGTTTTGTAAAGATTTACATTGCCGATATGAGGTGTTGTTACAATCTTATAACCTCTTTTTCTGAGTACGGATGTAAGAAAATTGATCAGGTTCTGCCTGATATCTGAACCTTTTGGCATCCACAGCGGAAGACCCATTCCTACCTTCTGGGAAAAGGTGAATAATTCCAGTTCTTTTCCTATTCTCCTGTGATCCCTTCTTTTTGCCTCCTCAAGAAAAACAAGATAATCATCAAGCAGTTTTTGTTTCGGGAATGTTATTCCATAAATTCTTGTGAGCATCTTCCTCTTTTCATTTCCGCGCCAGTAGGCGCCTGCAACACTTAAAAGCTTAATTGCTTTCAGTGGTTCTGTAGACGGAAGATGAGGACCCCTGCAGAGATCGGTAAAATTGCCCTGTGAGTATAAAGGTTATCGTACCGTCTTCGAGTTCACTGATAAGTTCAGTTTTGTATTCATCACCTTTTTCTGTAAAGATATCGATTGCCTCTTTTTTGCTCACCTGCCTTCTGGCTGTAAACAAGATTCTTTGCGGCAAGCTCCTTCATCCTGTTTTCAATAGACTGAAGGTCAGAATCCGTAATAACCACTCCATCGCCAGGATCAACGTCATAATAGAAACCATTTTCGATTGCAGGTCCTATCCCGAATTTAATTCCCGGATACAATGATTCAAGAGCTTCAGCCATAAGATGCGCAGAGGAGTGCCAGAATGCATGCTTGCCGGCTTCATCATCCCATTTGTGAAGTTTAACCGATCGCATCACTGTTCAATCGGCCTTGTCAGATCCCAGATATCCCCGTTTACAGTTGCACTGTAGACCTCTTTTGCAAGTCGCGGACTTATCTGCTCAGCGATCTCCAGACTATTTATTCCTTCTTTATATTCTCTTGCTGTTCCGTCCGGAAAAGTTATCTTTATCATTTTATTTGCTTCTTTTTATTGGAGTGCAAAGATAATTATTATTTTTAGATTCAGCCTTTAAAAAGGCTTGACTCAAGTTGTAAAGTATTTATTTAATATTTACTTTTATAATTCGTGGCACATTATTTGGAAGCAGGATTTTAACTAATAAAACTTTTGAAATGAAAAAGATTTTCTTCCCGATCCTTGTACTTGCCTTAATTATGATTTCCTGTGAAAAGGAAAAATCCCCTGTGGCAGTTTTTCATACTGACACCCTCGAACCCGAGGTGGGGCATGAGGTGATTTTTTACAATGATTCCCATGATGCAAACAGGTTTGAATGGGATTTTGGCGATGGCTACATTTCAAGCGAGGTTAATCCGATCCACAGTTTCAATGCTACCGGGACATATGAAGTAAAACTCAAGGCGATTTCAAAGAGCAATCTTGAGGATAATGCTTCACTTATCCTCACGGTTATGGTGCCAACACTGCTTGAGATTCAGGTTCTGGAATACTATGACGAGTATGTTGTTCCGGATGCAAGCATAATTCTTTATCCCACAGTTGTGGACTGGGATAATCAGACAAATATGATTACCGAAGGTTTTACGGATCAGTATGGCATGGCTGTTTTTTCAGGGCTTGAACCGTACGTTCACTATGTTGATGTCTGGGAACAGAATCATGACAATTATTCACTGCGTGCTGAAGACATAGGATTTATCCGCACTCCTGAAATAATTCCCAATCAGATCAACAGGTTTACCGCCTGGGTTGATTATGTTGAACATACAAAAGGTGCGGCGAAGGGAACCAGATCAATGGTTATCAAAAAACTTGAAAGAAAAGCAGCAGATAAGATACAACCTCCGTTAGATTCATCATACAGAAAACTGGCAGGATCTTTATAAACGGCGGGTTAATAAATAGGAATTACTTTCTCCAGCTCCCCTTTTATTATTTCAGTCCAGATCGCATATCCGTGCTGGTTAAGGTGGAGCTTGTCATCAACGAACAGTTCGGTTCTTGGTTTTCCGTTTTCATCGAGAAATGCAAAATCGGTGCGGATGAACCATGTGTTTCTGTTACGTTCGCAGACATCCCGGATCATGCTGTTTCCTTTTTGTATTTCATTCCATGCACTCCACCTGGCAGCGGTAGGTGTTACTGCAATCCAGAATACAGGTGTTTCCGGATGTGTTTTCCGGATTGTTCTGATAAGATACCTGAAAAGGGCAGCCACCTCCGAAGGAGTTTTGTCAGAATCGCCGCCTGTAATATCGTTTGCTATGAATATGACTATTGCCCTGCATGGGTGAGGTGCAAATATCCGGTCGGCATACACTGCAAAATCGCTTAGTCTTGCACCCCCGTAACCACGCTGTATCACTGGATACGGATACATATCCTCTTCCAGTGATGTCCACAGCTTTATGCTTGAACTACCTGCAAATATTACGGCATCCTGAGAATAATTTCTGCTTTTGTCAAGCTTTTCAAAATTCTGAATTTCATCCTCCCATGCCAGTACTTCTGGCTGATCACGGTATTTTCTTACCGGAGAACAGGACAATAAAACAAGCGAAATAGAAAGAATAATAAGTCGTTGCATGATAAATTTAACTGGTTTCTTTTCTAAAAGTAATACAAATAATTAAAATTTAACTAATCAGTGACTGGAATTCCTCTTTTTACCTGAGGATAAAATAATTTTTTTACAAAAAAAAAGTTACGTTTGTAACAAATTATACTTAAATTCCAACCTTTCAATTAAAGCAAATGTCAAAAAGCCGGTTATTTATTACAAAACCACTTCCTCAGTTATTCAGTGAATCAAAGGAATCAGGTGGTTTAAAAAGATCATTGACAGCACTGAATCTTACAACATTGGGTATTGGAGCTATTATTGGTGCCGGTATTTTTGTCCTTACCGGACAGGCTGCTGCCCAGTATGCAGGTCCCGGCATTGTTCTATCATTTATTATCTCAGGACTTGCCTGCGGTTTTGCAGGTTTGTGTTATGCTGAATTTGCTTCAATGATACCAATAGCCGGAAGTGCCTATACCTACTCATATGCCACACTTGGTGAATTTCTTGCCTGGATTATTGGCTGGGACCTTATTCTTGAATACCTTTTTGCAGCATCAACTGTTGCAGTTGGCTGGTCGGGTTATGTAGTAAGTTTTCTGAAGGATCTCAATATTTTTATTCCGCCGCAGTTTACCGGTGCTGTCGGGACTGTGATGGTTGATGTGCCGGAAATGGGATGGAAACCTCTTTCCGATACTTTTGCCCAGACCCTTGCCGCTTCAGGTATACAGGTGGATTCACTGGCTCATGTTACATGTGTTATTAATCTTCCTGCAATGTTCATAGTTGCCCTTTTATCAACACTTCTGGTAATCGGTATCAGTGAATCGGCCAATTTCAATAATATAATGGTTATAACCAAAGTATCAGTAATTATTCTTTTTATTGCAATAGGTTTCATGTTTGTGAAATCAGCAAACTGGCATCCCTTTATACCTGCCAACAAGGTTGAAAGCTGCTCCATTTTCTCAGTATGGAGGGTTCTGGGGCTGGCTGAAGGCTTATAGTCAGGAGTTTGGTAAATTCGGTATCAGTGGCGTTCTGAGAGGAGCAGGTGTAATATTTCTTTGCGTATATAGGATTTGATGCGGTTTCCACGGCTGCCCAGGAGGCTAAGAATCCTCAGCGTGATATGCCAATAGGTATTCTCGGGTCTCTTGGAATTTCCACAGTTTTATATATCCTGGTTGCAATCGTACTTACCGGTATTGTAAGTTACACAACCTTAAATGTTGCTGATCCTGTTGCCGTTGGTGTTGATGCAATGGGGAAGGGGATGTTCTGGCTCAGGCCGATTGTTAAAATGGCTGCCATTGCCGGTTTAAGTTCGGTAATCCTTGTCATGCTTCTTGGTCAGCCAAGAATCTTCTATCTCAATGTCGAAGGATGGCCTGCTGCCTCCTGTATTTTCAAAGGTTCATCCAAAATTCAAGACTCCCTATATCAGTACAATAATTACAGGTATCTGTTGCAATGATAATTGCCGGAGTACTCCCGATCAGCATTCTTGGTGAACTGGTTTCTATAGGTACTCTTCTGGCATTTATTATTGTCTGTATCAGCGTTCTTGTATTGAGAAAGTCGAAACCCGATATTGAACGTCCTTTCAAAACACCATGGGTACCTGTTGTTCCAATCCTTGGAGCATCAATATGCTTTATTCAGATGGCTGCACTGCCTCTTGATACATGGTTAAGGCTTATCGTCTGGATGGCCTATCGGTACTTATGTATCTATTTCTTTTACGGGATAAAGCACAGCAAGGTAGGAAGGTGACCAAAGTAGTAATGTACTCCTCGTCAAACCGTTGAACCGTCTTAAGTTTATTTACTGATCATTTTTCCTTGCCAAAAAGATGTTTGCTGAGTAATCTTAAAGCCTGAACTTTGTCTTATTTGAAGTATCAATAAGCAGCGAAAGGCTGTACGGGCTTCCTCCGTAAGAGATCATCTTAAGAGGGATAGTATTCAGTGCTTCAAATATCTCCGGAGCTGATCCGGTCCGTTCAGTACGGAAATCACCTACAACACATATAATTGACAGATTCTTCCTCAATTTCAACACTGTCCAAGTTCTTTCAGATCTTTTGCAATCTGCTGCAATAAACTCAGGATTATCGATTGTGATTGATACAGAAACTTCTGAAGTTGTAATCATATCGATAGGTGTTTTGTAGCTTCAAATATCTCAAACACCTTCCTGAGAAATCCATAAGCCATTAGCATCCTGTCTGATCTGTATCCTTAAAACCGATATGCCATCCTTTGCAGCAACTGCCTTATAATCTTCAAGTTTGCATTCAGAAGTGATAAGAGTACCCGATCCTCAGGTTCCATAGTATTCTTAAGTCTTACAGGTATATTGTTTTCGCGGGCCGGATTTACACTTGAAGGGTGAAGTATTTTTGCTCCGAAATATGCCAGTTCAGCAGCTTCATCAAATGATAATTCACGGATTACCTTAGTATTTTCAACAAACCTTGGATCATTATTGTGAAATCCATTTATATCTGTCCATATCTGAATCTCAGAAGCCTTAACAGCAGCCCCGATTATTGATGCAGTAAAATCACTGCCTCCTCGTTTGAGATTATCTATCTCTCCATAAGCATTTCTGCAGATAAATCCCTGGGTAATAATAATATTCTCTGAGGACATGTTTTTTCAGTTCCCTTCTCAGATTTTCCTTAATATAAAATGAATCAGGCTCACCATCCTTGTCAATTCGCATAAACGATAAAGCAGGAAGAAGAACTGACTCTAATATTCCTTTCCTGAAGCAGCATATGAAACAGTGAAGTTGATATAAGCTCTCCCTGAGCCAGAATTGCTTTTTCCTGAAGCTTGGTAAATACCCTGAGAGTAAAATTCCTGATATACTCAAAATGTGAATCAATAAGTTCATGACCTGATTTTCTGAATTTTTCAGTCGCAATAAAGTTCATCTACTACCTTATGGTATTTTGCCCTCAGCTCTTCATTCTTTAGCGATGCCTCATTAATTTTATCAGCATACAGAAGATCTGTTATCTCCACCAGACTGTTTGTTGTTCCCGACATTGCCGACAAAACAACAATTTTTCTGTCGTCATCATTTATCAATGGTATCAGTGCTTTCATCCTGTCGGGATTTCCAACTGATGTTCCTCCAAATTTCATTATTTTCATACCTTCCGTTAATTTATAAAAAAAACCTGCATTCATCTGCAGGTCTGTTATCTTCATTAGTCATTATAATTTCAGTAAAAGATGAAATACAGACCTGGATACAGATGCTTAATACACCTCAATAACTTTTTTAACTGTTCGTTCATATTTAATAATCAGGGAGCAAAAATATACTTTTAATTAATACAGAGTATTTAATCAGCATTTTTTTTGTGAACAATATTTTATAGTTAAAAATTTTTATTTATTTTTGCACCCGCTATTGCTCCCGATGAGCCCAGATGGCGAAATTGGTAGACGCGCTAGTTTCAGGGACTAGTGTCAGCAATGATGTGCAGGTTCGAGTCCTGTTCTGGGCACAGAAAGACGACGACTAAGGCTAAAGGCGCAAAGCGCAAAAAGGCGAAAAGTAAAAAGTTCTATGGTATCGAGCTTAGAGCCTTTAGCCCTTGAGCCTTTGAGCCTTTACCTTATCGCCCAGATGGTGAAATTGGTAGACACGCCAGCTTGAGGGGCTGGTGCTCGCAAGGGTGTGCAAGTTCGAGTCTTGTTCTGGGCACAAAAAGCCAGATTGTTTATACAGTCTGGTTTTTTATTTCAGAATGCTACTTTATTTTAACAGTGCATGAGCCAGGAGTTAAATCTCCGCAATATGCTGTCAGAATCACATTACCCGCTTTACCGGTTGGCCTTAATATTGCAATGCAACGTCCGTGAAAAGTAGTGACACTGTCAGACTGAAAACTCTTCGGGTCACGTGGATTGGCGTTATCAACTGCTGCAAGTTCAGCATCTCCTTCTACCTGAAATCTTACCTTTGCTTCGGCATCAGTAACGCGGTTGCCCTGGAATCAACAAGCTCGATAGTCAGATATGCCAGATCATTCCTGTTCCTGGAAATTATTGACCTGTCGGGAATAATCTTAACTTTTTCAACCGGACCCGCAGTAATAAGTGATTTAACAGCCTGTTCCCTGCCTTTAGATAGAGCAATGGCCTTAAGTTCTCCCGGTTCATAGGGAACGCTGAACAAATGGGTAAATTTATTGTCAGGTGTCGCGGATTGTGTTCCAATTAATTTTCCGTTTAATTCCAGCCTTACTTCATTAAATTTTGTGTAAACACGTACGTTCATCTTCTTTCCTTCATTACCGGGCCAGTTCCAGCCCGGATATTCCCGATACCATCCCCATGCCCTTATAAGCCATTCCTTGCCGGCAGGGGGAATCTCTTCAACAGCCATCTCCAGTTTACTGCGGTCCCAGACAACATCCCGGTAAAATGCCTGTGGTTTCTTGTACCCGATCAGATCTATATCGCCGCAGTTGGCATTCATCCAGGGCCAGCACATCGGTGTGGAATCAGCCATTGCCTGACCGATCCCGGCCTCTCCCAGGTAATCCATTCCCGTCCACACAAAATCACCGGTTACATATGATTTTTCAGTTGCCATTTTCCAGTTTTCATAGATTGACATCGCAAATGATTCTGTTCCTGCAATCACCCTCTCCGGGTACCGGGCATGGTCTTTTTCATACTCATAAAATACATAATTATAGCCGCATACATCCAGCAATGCAAAGGCAGGAGCCGAATCGTCCCAGGGACGTCCCTTTGTTTCCCAGAATTCGCAGATGGCATGGGTTACCGGCCTTGTGATGTCAATACTTTTTACCGTATTAATAAGCTCCTTCGCAATTCTTAACCCGGACGAATCTGCACGTTCGGAGATCTCGTTGCCGATGCTCCAGAGGATAACCGATGGATGATTGCGGTCCCGCAGCATCATTGAGCGCAGATCCCTTTCGTGCCATTCGCGGAAAAAAAGATGATAGTCATCCGGTCTTTTCGGGTTCTGCCACATATCGAACGCCTCGTCCATCACCAGGATCCCGGCACGATCGCAGGCATCCAGGAATCCCTGAGAAGGGGGATTATGACTTGTCCTGATGGCATTGAATCCGTTTGCTTCCAGAATTTCAATCCTCCGCTGATCGGCCCGGTCAATTGCAACGGCACCAAGAGGACCATTATCATGATGGATACATGCACCTTTCAGTATAACATGCTTCCCATTTAAAAGAAATCCTTTTTCCGGACTGAATGAAATACTCCGTATGCCGAATATTGTTTCTTCACTGTCCAGTACCTTTCCTCCCGATATCAGTTCACTTCTGAGAGTGTATAATGAAGGTGATTCACATGACCACAGAGCCGGAGTCAGAATATCAATAAGTTGTTTAATATCAATCTTTTCACCGCTTTCAAGCTTTTCGCTGCTGACTGAGGTGTTTACCTCTTTTCCTTCAGGTGAAAAGATAGTATTTTTCAAAGTGAATTCAGCTGATGAACCTCCATTGTTCACAATTGATACTACCGCTTCGACTGTTGATTTCTCTTCCGAAACTTCAGGAGTCGTTACAAATACACCCCACACAGGTATGTTCAGGGGATCGGTCATCCGCAGCCAGACATGCCTGTAAATACCTGAACCTGAATACCAGCGGCTGTTTTCCCCGATGTTTCTGACCAGCACCGCAATTGTATTCTGCTGTCCGGGCGGATTCAGATGATCGCTAATCGTAAAATAGAACGGGGTATATCCATGTTTGTGAGAACCCAGATGATGACCGTTGATCCACACATCCGATTCCATATAAACCCCGTCAAAATATATGCTTAACTCTTTTCCCTGATAAGCCTTTTCCACGATAAATGATTTCCTGTACCATCCGGTTCCACCTATTGTATAACTTGTATAGAAAAGGCCAATGCTCTTTTTATCGAATGGCCCGACAACCTCCCCATCTTTCTGCCCGGGCAGATCTTCTATGCTCCAGTCATGAGGAAGGTCCAGTGTTCGCCACTGGCTGTCATCAAATTCCGGCACTTCTGCACCGCTGAGTTCTCCTTTGTAAAATTTCCAGTCAGTATCAAAAAGCCTGGACCGGTCAGTATTTTTGGGAGGTATAAACGAGAGTGCGAATGGATTGTCTTTGTCAGATTGGCTGGACTGAGGGGTGGTGCACCCGGACAATATTACCGGTAAAAGTATAATGACCAGTATTAATTCTTTCATAATCAGTATTTTAACTTTATCAGGATTATTCAGGTTTATTTTCTTATGAGTTTATTTCTGAAATGCTGCTCCCGGTTTGTCAAGGTAAAAGTAAGCACAGGATGAGTAATTGTCTGACCTTTCAAAAAATAGGTAGCTTATCTCTTTTGAAAAGTCGACAGGTTCCATTTTTTCACCGGCATTAAAGATGGTGTCTTTCATATTACTGAGCTTATCAATTGCCTCATCCCTGGCAAAGCCTATCTGCTGTATTGTAACCCTTATGTCATTATAGAAGTATACCGGATCGGGGATGTGGTAGCGATAGAATGCGTATTCGAACTCTTCAAAATTGGCAATTGTACATCCCTGGTATTGGTTGATATATCTTCCCTGTCCCCAACCTGTACCGATATAGTCTTCTGTACCTGTTCCGCAAAGAGTCGGAAAATCTGTATCTCCATCGGTGTAGATTTTAACTTCACCCTCTCCCCACCATGCACGTGAATATTTTTTGTCATTTGCCACCACACTTAAATTTGCTCCGATGAATCTTCCGGTTCCGTATACTTTTGGCAATATCTGGTAATCGGCCCTCAGCACCGTTGCCAGTTGTTGATTAAAACAGGCATGAAAGTAGAGAGTATTTTCATCAACATTGTCTCCAACAGTATAATCCACATCATAAAAGAACATAGCTACATCTTTCGGAGAAGTATTTCTGACTATTATCTTCATGCTCTTCCGAAATGGCATAGGGATATAGCAGTTAAAACTCCTGCCCTCAGGGCTGGAGAAAAGCGCATTCTCAAAAGCCGACATTTGTCCAAGTCCATGATTGAAGAAATCGCCCAGTGGAGCTGAAACAGCAGGATCAGCTGCATCGTCCCAGAACATTTCAATTTTCACCCCTCTTAACAATTCCGGTGTCCGTTCATCTATTGTAAGCCAGATTCTTCTTATAATACCGCTTGTCCCTGAGGCTTCAGCCAGGGTTTTACTCTGACCTGCTTTCAGGCTGAAGGAGGGTGAACCTTTTCTTCCCCCTTTAGTCATACCACCGCCGCCTTTCTTCCCGGTCCAGTTTTCAGCACTGGCCCACCGGGTTTTTATGTCATGAGGTTTATCAAAAAGGGCTTGTCCCTGAGATGTTACAGCAATAGTGCTAAAAAATAATAGAAATAATAAACGGTTCATAGATCGTTGGGTTTTATGAGATTTTTAATATAGAATAGAATCATAAATCGCCTGCAGTATCCCGGTCCTGTATATTCAGATCAGAAACAAGGTTATTATTCCTTGTAGGATAAACCCTGTTGCAGAGGAAAATATATGTGATCTCATATTCAGGATCAATCCATACAAATGTTCCGGTATAACCTGAATGACCAAAACTTGAAGGTGATGCACTTTTTGTCGGATAAGCCTCTTTCTGCGGAAGTTCAGAATTATTCAGAAGAGGCTTGTCAAATCCAAGCGCCCTTCGGTTTTTATTCTCCGGAAACTGAACACTTGTATACTCTTTCAAGTACATCTCTTCCAATAAGCTGCTCACCTCCATATTCTCCCATCCTGCGATAGAGTTCCATAAGCTTCATAAGATCATTGGCAGTCGCGAAAAGTCCTGCATGTCCCGATATTCCTCCAAGCATTGCAGCTGTCTTCATCGTGCACTGTACCATGCAAGCTGCTGTTTTCTGAAAAGTGAATCATATTCGGTAGGAACAATCCTGCTAAGCGGGTATTTCTGATCAGGATTAAAAACAATATCATAAGCCCCGATCTTTTTGTAAATATTGTCAGATACAAAATCATACCATTTTTCTCCGGTTAGTTCTTTCAATTATTTCAGGAGTTATAATAAATGTCAGGTCAGAATAGACATATTTCTTTTCTCCAAGCGGACTTTTCTTAATTTCAGAAAACATTTTCTTCCTGTAATTCTTATTTATGTAAAGTCCATGTGCAACCTCAAGAGGATATCTTCTCCGAATACTCTGATCTGTAAATTCTCCTTTTATATCTGCCGTCTTTTTCATGGTCTCTTTCCAGAACAGAATAAATGGTGTCAGACCGGCCTGATGGGTAAGTAAATCCCTCATAGAGCATATCTCCCTTGTTGGAATGTTTGAAATAGGGAAGATAATTACCCAGTGTCTCATCAGGAGAAAATTTCCCTTCGGTATCAAGTAGCATAAATCCGGGCAGTGATGGCAGAGATTTTTGTAACTGAAGCAAGATCATAAAGATCATCTTCCTGTAACAGCAGTCGGTTCTCATAAGTCTGATAGCCATAAGCACTTCTGAAGATACCACAATTCCTTTTCGTGCAACCATTATCTCACAGCCGGGATATGCTTTTGCGTTTAATCCGGTAGTTAACTAATTGAGTCAATTTTTCTGTTAAGTATTTCTGAAGACAAACCGGCATTTTCGGGTATCCGTATTGAAGTCTCAGATTGCCCGGGGTGATTATCCCGAAATCCCGATGGCCAGTTTTCATTTATCGTTACCGGTAGTGCTCCTCTGGCACCAATACCTCCGAAAATAAGCTGTGCTGAAAGATCCTCGGTATAGTCATTTTCCTGGTATGCAAGAATAAGTCCGTCTGCATTCTGAAGTGATTTTATCTTGTCAATTCCATAGGGATTTCCAAACCAGGTTATAATTGTTTTATTCTTGCCAATAAGCTTCTCAAGAAATTCAGTCAGATCCGGGTTTTATTCCAAATCCCTATTTGGACGCTGGTCCAGACCAAATACTCCGGCAATAACAAGATCATATCCGGAAAGCTTTTTTAACAACTTTCACTGCTGATGCAGTATCTGCAGGATTTAAGGATGAAATGATCTGCAGGATGATATTTTGATATTCTTTTCTGGAAATACCGATATCTTATTCCTGTTTATGCCAATTGTGGCAATTCTTATATTCTGCAGATTTTTAACGGAATAATATTCTGATTATTATTCAGAACAGTAAGTGCATTTGCATAAAGATCACTTATCAGGCTTTGTTAACTGCCGGAGATAAGTCATTTTCAATATTTTCTTTACTGATTGTCTGAATTCTGATTCAATCCCGACCAATATTTCAGTGCAAGAATCTTTCTGCATTTCAATGCTATATCCTCATTTGTAAGTTTTTTTGCTGAGATATATGTTTTTGGTTTCCTTTATTGGCGCTTCAACATCCGTAACAAATTCAACAACATCATTTCCTGCTGCAAGTGCCTTAGCATCGGCTTCCCCGGGTTGAAAATATTTTGTAACACCCTGCATATTCATTGCATCGGTAATTACCAGTCCCCTGAATCCAAGCTCTTCCTTAAGAAGTCATTTATTATTACCGGCGACAAAGTGTGGAAGGGAAGTCCCGATGCTGTATCAAGCGAAGGAAGGTTAAGATGGGCTGTCATTATACTTCCGATTCCTTCCCCGATAAGCTTTCTGAAAGGATATAATTCAATACTGTCGAGTCTTGCCCTGCTATGAGTGATCACAGGCAGATCAAGATGTGAATCAACATTTGTATCTCCATGTCCGGGAAAATGCTTTCCTGTTGCAGTAATTCCATTGTCCTGCATTCCTTTCATATACATGACAGCTTTCTTGGCAACATTTTCCCTGTTCTCTCCGAATGACCTGTAATTAATAACCGGATTTCCCGGATTTATATTTATATCAGCAACAGGTGCAAGATTCATATGCATTCCCAGTCTTTTGAACTGCATGGCAACAGCTTCACCGAACCTGTATATAAGTGAATCATTTTTAATTGCACCCAGAGTCATCTGATATGGAAATTTTTCAACATTTTCGAGTCTCATTCCGATACCCCATTCTGCATCGATAGCAATAAGAAGCGGGACCTTTGAGATTTTCTGGTAATAATTTGTCAGTTCAGCCTGTTTTTCAGCTGTTCCCTGGAAAAAGATAATTCCTCCGATTCCATATTTTCTGATAATATCACTGACTTCAACCTCCTCTTCAATACCTCCCTGTTAGAATATCCTGCAATCCATATGCATTGTGCTATCTGCTGATCGATTGTAAGAGTTTTCAGTACAGAATCCACCCACGGATGATTCATGTACTTTAGAAAATGGAGGATCGTGATCTGAGCCCCGATATTTCCGGAAATAATAAATCAACTGCTATAAGAATTCCTAATTTGCTTTCTGATTTGCATATATTAGAATTTCAATGGATAAATACTTTTTTCACAAATTCTAAATTAATATAATTTGATAATCTGCGATCATCCGGGATGGATGATTAAATAATTATTCTGAATTTCATGAAGTCCCTGATTTTATCCAAAATGATCTCTTGTTGGGCGACGAATATCAGCTTAAATTATTATTTTTACCGTATATTTACAAATCCGCCAATGGCAAAAAGCAGCACCAGACTGGTCTCCCTCGATATCTTCAGGGGAATGACAATTGCATTTATGATTATAGTTAATACTCCGGGAAGCTGGAAATATGTCTATGCTCCTCTGAAACATGCAGAATGGCATGGATGTACTCCGACAGATCTTGTTTTTCCCTTTTTCCTGTTTATTGTCGGAGTTTCGACCTACTATTCTCTCAAGAAATATGGCAATGAGATTAATGGCAGCTCCATTTTCAGGATTTTCAGACGGATGCTTGCCATCTTTGCAGTTGGCCTTTTTCTTACTATTTTTCCATATTTCTCGAGAGATTATTCAACTCTCAGAATAATGGGAGTTCTTCAGAGAATTGCACTGGCATATGGTATTGGTGCAACTATATGTCTGACAGTAAGAAAGGAATATCTTTGGATAGTAACAGCAGTTCTGCTGCTTCTTTACTGGGCTTTGCTGGCCTTTTTCGGAGGAGCTGATCCCTATAGTCTGAATGATAATTTTGCACTTAAAGCTGATCTGGCAATTCTGGGTAAAAATCATATGTATAAAGGATTCGGAATTCCTTTTGAACCTGAAGGCTTATTAAGTACCATACCATCTGATATGCACAGTTATTATCGGCTATTTTACCGGTGAATTGGTTGCCAAAGGTTCAGCAAACGGTAAAACTGTTATTAAGCTCTTGCTTATCGGTGCAGGCGCAACAGGTCTGGGCTATCTGTGGGGCATGATTTTCCCGATAAACAAAGCCTTGTGGACAAGTTCATATGTTCTGTATTCTGCCGGTCTTGCCATGGTGTTTTTATCTGTTATCTATCTTATTGCTGATGTATTGAAATTTAAAGTCTGGGGGACATTCTTTACGGTTTTCGGAACAAATGCCCTTTTTACATTTGTACTGGCCGGAATATGGACCAAACTGATGCTGTATGTCATTAAAATCCCTTCCGGCGGAGAAAAATCAGTTTTTACAACTGGTTTTACGAAAAGGTATGTGTCCCGGTTGCAGGCAATCTTAACGGAAGCCTGATGTTTGCCGTAATACAGATGCTGCTTCTCTGGATTGTGGCTCTGATTCTGTACAGGAGGAAGATTATGATAAGGTTGTAAGACTTAAGATAAAAGACAAAAGATAAAAGACAAAAGGAGAATGGGAAATGGTAACTGGTAAATGGCAAAAGGGGAGACAGGGAAGCATAGTGACTTAAAGCAGTGTAACTCCGTGAAAACTCCGGGAAACTCAGTGGTTAAAGAAGGCGGAAGGCTGTAACAAAAGTTAAAAGTAAATTGAATGAGTGAAATTGATATTGTATCAGATGGATACAGGGAGTTATTTGGTGATTCGGATTTTGAGATAGTTCCATTGCCAAAATCAGGATCCGACAGAAAATATTTCAGAATCGTGTCGGGGGAAAAAAGTGTAATCGGCGCATTTAATTCAAATCCTGAAGAAAACGAAGCATTTATCGGATTTACGCACCATTTTATTTCCAAGGGAGCTGCCTGTCCCTGAAATATATGGCTATCTTCCTGAGAAGAATGTCTATTATCTTAAAGATCTTGGGTGATACGAATCTTTTTACATGGTTGCAGCAAAGGCATGAAGCCGGATTTGATCCTGAAGCTGAGCGAATCTACGAAAAAATACTTGATACCCTTATCCTGTTCCAGATCAAGGGGATTGAAGGACTTAACCTCGATCTCTGCTATCCGCACAGAAGTTTCGACAAGCAGTCGATGATGTGGGATATGAATTACTTCAAATACATGTTTCTAAAGCTTCTGGCAGTTCCATTTAATGAACGCAGGCTTGAACATGATTTTGAAAAACTAGCGGATTTTCTTCTCGAACCGGGACAGGATTTCTTTCTGTACAGGGATTTTCAATCGGCAAATGTCATGCTTGTTGATGGCTCTCCATGGTTCATTGATTATCAGGGTGGGAGGAAGGGTGCCCCTCAATATGATGTTGCATCTCTTCTTTATGACGCCAAGGCACATATTCCTGAAATTAACCGTCAGCGACTCCTTGATCATTATATTGAAAACTTCTGCACAGTATCGGGTGAGAAAAAAGAGGAATTCACCGGGTATT
The DNA here is from genome assembly GCA_963846335.1 of uncultured Bacteroidales bacterium. Taxonomy (GTDB): domain Bacteria; phylum Bacteroidota; class Bacteroidia; order Bacteroidales; family VadinHA17; genus LD21. The sequence continues at coordinate 42,492 of CAWJVS010000036.1, read as the reverse complement.
TCACGGGATTCAGTATGATAAGGCTTATGCAGGCACTGGGAGCATTTGGTTTCAGGGGATTGTATGAAAGAAAACCAACTTTTACCGGCAGCATTGTCCCTGCTGTTATTCTTTTGCTGCAGCTTATTGATTCAGGGAAGCTTCCTGTATCACTTCCTGAATTAACCCAGACTGTCAGGGGAATTCCGGGTGTTCAGATTTATAAAGATCTGGAGCGGGAAATGAAATTGGATCAGTTCAGAAAGTAATTATGAAAACTATTTTACCACTGATTTACACGGAGTAACACTGAGTAAAAGCACGGAGTAAAACAGTGAAACTCCCTGCCTACCGGCAGGCAGGCGTTAGACTCTGAGAAACTCCGTGTTTAAAAATGAGATAATGATACAATGAAAGCAATGATATTTGCAGCCGGCCTGGGTAAACGGCTTGGAAGAATTACACAGGAGATCCCGAAAGCCCTTGTAGATATTAATGGAAAGACAGCGCTTCACCTGGCTGTGGAAAGGTGTACTTCTTATGGATTTGATGATATAATAATAAATGTTCACCACTTCGCGGATATGGTGGAAGAGGAAGTGTCAGGACTGAACAAGCTGGGATTCAGGGTATCGGTTTCTGATGAAAGGGATTTGCTGCTTGAAAATGGCGGAGGATTATATAAGGCAAGGAGTTTCTTTGACAATAATCCCTTTCTGCTCTATAACGTTGATATAATATCCGATCTTGACCTCTCAGCCCTTTACCGCTTACACACTCAAAAGAAGGGTCTGGCCATGCTGGCAGTGAGAAACCGTCCGGGGAAAAGGTTTCTTCTCATTGATAACCAGGGACAGGTTCGGGGCTGGAGAAACATTTCAACAGGTGAGGAAATACTTGCAGGCAAAACTGAAGAAAAACTTTTTGAAATAGCCTTTTCAAGTATGCATATTGCTGAACCGGAAATTTTCAATTACATGCACTCAGGGATTTATTCCATGATTGACCTGTATCTTAAACTTGCATCAGAACATAAAATATATACCCTGAAGCACGATGAGGGGTACTGGGTGGATGTCGGCACTCCGGAGAGCCTGGAGCATGTCAGGAGATTACTTGGAAATAAATAGAAAATTGGTTCCTGGTTCTGGATCCTTGGTTCTGGATCAACTCTCTCCTGCACCGGCACCCAGACAGCACCAGCACCCAGCACCCCTTTAAAGCTTCCAGAAAGTCCTTGTAAATATTGCAAATACAGTTATAATCTCCAGTCTTCCGATTATCATCAGAAGACTCAGAATGATCTTACTCAGCTCGGGGATATTTGCAAAACTTCCGTTTGGACCTACACTGTCCGAGTCCCGGACCGATTGCTGCCATACACGTTGCAACTGAGCTTGAGGCTGTTACAGGATCAACACCGGTCAATACAACCAATATTGTTCCGAACAGAAAGAGAAAAAGGTATAGAACAACAAATGACAGTATGGAGATATTTGTATTTTCAGTGATGATCTTTCCATTTAATCTTACAAAAGAGATAGATTTTGGATGATTGAGCCTGATGAATACATTCTTTATATTCTTCAGAACAATCAGATGCCTTGCCATTTTGATGCCACCGCTTGTTGATCCTGTACTTCCTCCCGAAAACATTATCAGGTATATTAAAAGGACAGCTGACAACGGCCATAATATATAATCGGCGGAAGAAAATCCTGTGCAGGTCATTATTGATATAATCTGAAAAAATCCTTCACGGAAAGATTCCTCGAAAGTCCTTGCAGAGTTTACTGCCAGTATTATTGTAGCAATTGATCCTGCAATTATGGCAACAGCAATATAGAACCAGAACTCTTCATTCTGCCTGACTTTTTTAAAATTGAGTTTCACCAGGTAATAGTAAATAACCTGGCTTATACCGGCCAGGAACATGAAAATCAGAACTATATACTGGGTGTAGGATGAATAGGACATCATGCTGTCATTCCTGGTTGAAAAGCCCCCGGTTGCGATTGTGCTGAATGAGTGGCATATACTGTCAAATAGTGTCATTTCACCAAGATTCAGCAAAATTATCTCGGACAGGGTCAATCCCAGATAAATGAAGAGCACCCTGAATCCTATAGCCTTGGTTTTTGGATGAATCTTCTCTTTCATTGACGATTCAAGGCTGAAAAGCTGATACCCTGTAACTCTCAGAGATGGCAGGATGACGATTACAAGTGCAATGATTCCTATCCCGCCAAACCAATGGGTCAGACTGCTCCAGAAAAGAATGGAATAGGGCAATATCTCGACATCCCTCAGAACTGAAGAGCCGGTTGTTGTAAAACCGGATGTTGATTCAAAAAAGGCATCAATAAAAGATGGAATAGTATTGCTGAAAATATATGGTAAAGTTCCAAGCAGGGAAAAGACAATCCATGAAATAACTACTGACAGATATCCGTCCCTGCTGCTGAATTTGTTTGAGTCAGCTTTCCTCCCGGCGAGAAAAAAGAGTCCTGACAAAACTAACGATATTGAAGCAGAAAATATAAAAGGAGACATGGATTCTTTATATATCAGTGAAACGGGTAAGCATAACAGGTATGCAAATGTCTCAATAAGAAGTATCCTGCTTAATATCCTTAAAATCAACAGTGGATTGATCAGCTTCATATCGGGGATTCAGGAATTTTAAGCTACAAATATAAGCAGAAATAATTGGTTCAGGTTTTTTCCGGTTATGAATAGCCTGCATCAGTTATTTTGTGTCAATAAACGGTCATTAAATGGTCATTTTTAATCTTATATTTGATTCCTTAAATAATAATTATGCTATGGGAAAAGTATTGGTTATCGGTGCCGGCGGAGTAGGAACAGTTGTTGTTCATAAAATGGCTTCATTGCCGGAAGTTTTTACAGAAATAATGTTAGCCAGCAGGACAAGATCAAAATGTGATGCTATTGCGGCAAAGATCGGTAAAGGCCGGATTAAAACTGCACAGATTGATGCTGATAATGTTCCTGAGCTGGTTAAATTATTAAGATCATTCAAGCCTGATATTGTGGTAAATGTCGCATTGCCCTACCAGGATCTTCATATAATGGATGCCTGCCTGGAAACAGGAGTCGCATATCTTGATACGGCAAACTATGAACCGCTTGAAGAGGCAAAATTTGAATACAACTGGCAGTGGGCCTACAGGGACAGGTATAAAAAAGCGGGGATTACAGCAATACTTGGCTGCGGTTTTGATCCGGGCGTAACCTCCATATTCACAGCCTATGCCGCCAAACATCATTTTGATGAACTGCATTATCTCGATATTGTCGATTGCAATGCAGGAGATCATGGCAAACCCTTTGCAACCAATTTCAATCCGGAAATAAATATCAGGGAGGTAACACAGAAAGGCAAATACTGGGAAAATGGCAAATGGGTTACAACTAAACCTCATGCAATTCACAAACCATTGAATTATCCTGAGATTGGTCCGAAGGAATCCTATCTGATATATCATGAAGAGCTTGAATCGCTCGTTAAGAACTTCCCTACACTTAAAAGAGCCAGGTTCTGGATGACATTCGGACAGGAGTATCTTACCCACTTGCGTGTAATTCAAAATATCGGAATGGCAGGCATCGAACCGATCATGTTTGAGGGAAGAGAGATCATTCCTATTCAGTTCCTCAAAGCAGTACTTCCTGATCCGGGAGAGCTGGGCGAAAACTATAAGGGCTGGACCTCGATCGGATGCCGAATAAAGGGTATAAAAGATGGCAGGGAAAAAACCTATTATATCTACAATAACTGCAGTCATGAAGCTGCATACGCAGAGACTGGTACCCAGGGAGTGAGTTATACCACTGGTGTTCCTGCTGCCATTGGGGCAATGATGTATCTGACAGGCATCTGGAAAAAGCCCGGTGTATATAATGTGGAGGAATTTGATCCTGATCCTTTTATGTCCGAACTCAACAGACTCGGTCTGCCATGGGTGGAACTGCATGATGTGGACCTGGAGCTGTAGATTCCGGGTTCTGGATTCTGGGTCTGTATAAATCCTAACCGGCACCCGGCACCCAGCACCCAGCACCCAGCACCCAGCACCGCACGCATTAGTAATAAGATATCCAATATTTTTAAAATATCCTGTGATCGATTACAATCAAATACCCTCCCCCTGCTACGTGATAGATGAGGAGAGATTCCGGAAAAATCTTTCCCTGATAAAACATGTGTCAGATGAATCGGGAGCAGAAATAATCCTGGCCTTCAAAGGTTTTGCAATGTGGGGAGTCTTTCCTGTACTCCGGGAATATGTTTCAGGAGCAGCAGCCAGTTCAGCAGATGAAGCAAGACTCTGTTATGATGAGATACATTCACATGCACATACATATTCACCAGTCTATAAAGAAAATGATTTCCTTTCTATACTTAACTACAGTTCGCATGTGACCTTTAATTCACTGAACCAGTTCATGAAATTCTCTTCATGGCTGGATGAATATCCCCGGAAAATTTCTGCCGGATTAAGGATCAATCCTGAATTCTCGGAGATAAGCCATGGCCTTTACAATCCCTGTTCCCCTGGTTCCAGACTGGGCATTGTTGCAGAAGATCTTATTGATGGATTACCTGAAGGGATTGAAGGATTACATTTTCATGTTCTTTTTGAATCCGACTCATACGCTCTTGAAAAAGTCCTGGAAGTTGTTGAAGTGAAATTCGGGAAATTCTTTCCTCTTCTGAAATGGATAAATATGGGTGGAGGGCATCTTATTACAAGGAAGGACTACGATGTCGCTCACCTTATTAAAATCCTCAAAAGATTCCGGGAGAAATCAGGACTTCATGTAATTCTTGAACCAGGAAGCGCTTTCGCATGGGAGACAGGGGAGTTAGTGGCAACTGTCGAAGATATAGTTGATAAATCAGGGTATTAAAACAGCTATTCTGGATATTTCTTTTACTGCTCACATGCCCGATTGCCTTGAAATGCCATATAAACCAAAAATAAAGGATGCAACTGATCCGGTAAATGGCAAGCCAACCTACAGGATTGGTGGAAATTCATGCCTTTCCGGTGATTTCATGGGTGACTGGTCATTTGACAACGAACTTAAACCAGGTGACAGGATAATCTTCCTCGATATGATCCACTATACGATGGTAAAGACCACGACATTCAATGGTGTCCACCACCCATCAATCGGAATGTGGACAACAGACGGAAAATTCAAATTGATTAGGGAGTTTGGCTTACAGTGACTATAAGAACAGGTTGTCATAATGTAGTGCAAGTCGTGCAAGTCGTGCAGTCGTCTATCCTCCGGCCGCAGGACCGCAGGACCGCAAGACTTATTTTCCTGTTTATTGTAATATCAGTGACAAGCATCCTGTCCGACACAAGAACCGCATTCACAATCTTTGAGGCTACTTCTGCCGGATCCATAAAACTGCTTAGATCCTTATTCTTATCAATGATATTCCAGAAATCTGTTTTCATGCCACCGGGATAAACAGCGATTATATTGCGTCTGGTTCCCTTCAATTCACTCCTTAATGCTTCTGTATATCCTCGTGCTCCGAATTTTGCAGCACAATATATCGTCTCCTGAGCTCTTCCGATCTGTGCAGATGTCGACATGATATTAACTATTGTAAGTTCTTCCTCCTTTGGAGTTATCCGTAAGATTTCAGAGGTTAACAGGATCATCCCTTTAAGATTGGCTTCAAAAACAGTATCGATCATTGATGAGGTGGAAGCTTCTGCATTGGCAAATAATCCCATTCCTGCATTATTGAAGAGATACTCTGCCGACATCTTGTTATCAATCAGGTAATTGCCGGCTTTTCTTGACATCCTCTTCATTGCCAATATTGCAAATAAGTGTATCAACTGAATTATTTCCGGCAGATTTTTTAAGCCTGGCTGCTGCCCGGATAAGTTTTTCTCCGTTCCGGCCGAGAATTATTACATTTCTACCTGACCTTACAAGCTGATCTGCAATTTCCAGTCCGAGACCGCTGGCACCTCCGCTAATCAGTGATATTTTTTTGCTCATTGTTAGAATGTTTAAACTTACTGATAACTATCTGTAAAGATAGTAACTTATATAATCTCAATATCTCTAAATATACCGATTGATGATTAATTGGAGATTTATGATTTGGTTTTGCCATCTTTTTTTGATAATCCTCTCTCTTTTCATACTTTTGCGGCACAAATTCCGGATATGCACAAGACCTTTTTTAAGACATGGGCACATATTTCACTTCTGGCGGCCAATATTATTTATGGGGTTAACTACTCAATTGCAAAGGCAGTGATGCCTGATCATATCAAACCGCTTGCTCTTGTTTCTTTAAGGAGTATAAGTGCAGCAGGACTCTTCTGGCTGACAAGTATTTTTTTGCCAAAAGAGAAAGTCAGCAGAAAAGACTTGTTGTACCTTTTTGGCTGCTCATTTTTTGGGGTCGTTATAAACCAGGTTCTTTTTCTGGTTGGCCTTAATTATACCTCTCCTGTCAATTCTTCCATAATAATATCAACAAATCCGATTTTTGCCTTTGTCTTTGCAGCCATCATACTTAAAGAGAATATATCACTTTTGAAAAGTATAGGACTTGCAATCGGACTGTCCGGAGTATGCCTGTTAATACTCCAGAACGGAACTCCTGACATTAGCAGCAATAACTTTCCTTGGCGATATTTATACCCTCATTAATACAATCAGCTGGGCGTTTTATACTGTTATCATTAAGAAGATGCTTGAAAAATATCATCCTGTTACAGTAATGAAATGGACATTCACATTCGGCATGTTTACCACAGTTCCGATCGGATACAGCGAGTGGAGCACAATGGATTGGTCCCATATATCCCTGAATGGATGGCTTGGAATAGGATTTGTTGTTGTATTTGCAACTTACCTGGGTTACCTTCTCATCTCGTTCGGACTCAGGCGTCTTAGTCCCACAATAGTAAGTACATACACCTATATCAACCCTGTTATTGCAGCCTACCTGGCTTCGCTGATGGGGCAGGACCGTATCGATTTTGTAATGATCCTGTCGGCCCTGCTTATTTTTGCAGGTGTCTTCGTGGTGAGCAGGCAGAGAAACAATAATCAAATCATTACCGGTTAATGAAAAATCATCTCTTCATTTCTGTTCTGATTTTAGTCTGCTCAACAGTTTCAGCATTTGACGGTTATCATCGTTCCGTGAACATAGATGTATTGCACTATGAGTTTGCTCTTGCAATCAATGACTCTACAAATGAAATCTCAGGCCGTGCTGCCATTGATCTGAAGATTCTGGAAAATACCGGTTCAGTCAGTTTCGATCTGAAGGGATTGAACAGCCAGGGGATGGGGATGATTGTAGCGGCTGTATCCCTTGACGGTAACGAGGTTGATTGGAAGCAAAGTAATGAAAAAGTCCTGGTTTTTATTAATAATTATGCTACAGTCGATGATACATTGAAATTTATTATTGAGTACCAGTGGTATACCATCCGATGGCCTGATAATTTCAAGAAACAAATATGGCGACCGGACTTTTTTTGCCGATCACTGGCCTGACAGAGCCAGTAACTACCTTCCCTGCATAGACCATCCATATGATAAAGCATCTGTTGATTTTATAATTACGGCTCCCGACCATTACAGCGTGGTGTCTAATGGCATATTGATTGAAGAATCTGACCTGGTGGGCAGTCTGAAACTAACCCGCTGGAGCGAATGCGTCCCTCTGCCTGTCAAGGTTATGACATTCGGTGCTGCCCGGTTTGCAGTTAAATACGAAGGAGAAGCAGATAAAGTTCCTGTCTGGTCATGGGTCTTTCCTCAAAACCGTATTGAGGGTTTTCATGATTATTCAATTGCATTGAAGCCGCTGGAGTTTTTTAGCCGTCTGATCGGAGATTATCCTTTTAAAAAACTTGCAAACGTCCAGTCAAAAACAATTTATGGTGGTCTTGAAAATGCCGGTGCAATTTTCTATTCTGAAAATTCTGTGACAGGCCTTGGAAAGGCTGAAAGACTTATAGCCCACGAAATTGCCCATCAATGGTTTGGTGATTGCGTTACGGAAGACGACTGGCATCACGTATGGCTCAGTGAAGGTTTTGCAACCTATCTTACCTCGATGTACTTTGAGTCAGTTGAAGGAAGGGAGAAGCTTTTGTCGGACATGGCACGATCGAGAAACCTGATTATTAAGGACTCTGATAAAAAAACAAAACCGGTGATAGATACAACTATCACAAGCCTGAAAGATCTCCTTAGTGTCAATTCCTACCAGAAAGGAGCATGGATACTTCACATGCTGAGATGTGAAACAGGTGACGAAGATTTTATCAAGGGTTTGAGGTTGTACTATAACCGGTTTAGAAATTCAAATGTATTAAGTCTGGATTTTCAGCATACGATGGAAGAAGCAAGCGGGAGGGATCTCGGCAGATTCTTCAGGCAATGGCTTAATACAGCGGGTCATCCGGAACTAAAAATTTGGAACAGGGCAGACAGAAAAACAGGTATGACTGAGGTATTTGTTGAACAGAAACAGGATCGCCTGTTCGAATTCAACCTGGAAATGCTGATCAAAGACAGATCAGGTGAAAGACTGGAAAAAATAGATATTAAGGATAGATTGACCAGGATCATTGTTCCTGTAAAAGCAGTAACTTCAATAACTCCCGATCCGGATGTGAAGTTGCTATTCACACTTGTTAATTGATTCCTCCAGGTATTAAATATCTGTTAACCAGAATACTATTGAAGACATCCCACTAGCCCCGCTTCAAAGGGGGAATCAGTATACCCAGCACCCAGCATCCAGCACCCAGCATCCAGCACCCAGCATCCAGCACCCAGCACCCAGCACCTACGCACTGATAACTCCCGAGCCAACCAGTTCCTCCCCCTCATACCAGGCAGCAAACTGTCCGGGAGCAACGCCCCTCTGCAGGTCCCTGAAAATAATATAGTATCCTTTTTCCCGGCAAAAAAGCCTGGCTTCCTGCAATGGCTGCCGGTATCTTATCCTTACCTTATAATCGCGGATCCCGCCTGTTTTCATCTCCAGGTCAGGCCTTATCCAGTGCGTCTCATCCCTGTTTATGAAGAGTCCTTTCCTGTTTAATCCAGGGTGGTTCTGGCCTTCCCCTGTATAGATGATATTTTTTACCACATCTGTCCCTATGACAAAAAGAGCTTCCTTGTGTCCCCCTACATTCATCCCTTTTCTCTGGCCTACTGTGAAGAAGTGAGCGCCGTTATGTTCACCTATGATAATTCCATGGGATGGATCGTAACCGAATGGACTTGTCAATTCATGCAGAACTTCTTCGGAAACCGTCCCATCGGGAAATCCCTCCTGTGCAGCCGGAAAAAGTGATGTATCTCTTATTTCTATTATTGATCCCTTTTTTGACATAAGCTTTTGCTGAAGGAAAGTTGGCAGATGCACCTTTCCGACAAAACAGATCCCCTGGGAATCTTTGCGGCGGGCTGTAGCCAGTCCGAGTTTATCCGCTATTTCCCGTACCTGCCCTTTAACCAGGTCACCAACCGGAAAAAGCGCTGCCGAGAGCTGATGCTGGCTTAACTGGCAAAGGAAATAACTCTGGTCCTTGTTCTTATCTTTACCCGAGAGAAGCCTGTATATCACATTATCTACTGACCTTATTTCTGCTTTTCTGCAGTAGTGTCCTGTTGCAACAAAATCTCCGCCCAGTTTAACAGCCTCCACGGTAAATGAATCAAATTTTATCTCCCTGTTGCAAAGAACATCCGGATTTGGGGTACGTCCTTTTTCATATTCTGCAAACATGTAATCAACCACCTTTTCCCTGTAAGGTACACTCAGATCAACCTGGCGGAACGGTATCTTCAGCTTTTTTGCGACCATTTCGGCAAACATGAGATCATCCTCCCAATGACAATCGCTCTGCAGCAAACCTGTAGTATCATGCCAGTTCCTCATGAACAGAGCGATGACATCATATCCCTGGTCCTTAAGTATCCAGGCTGCAACACTCGAGTCGACTCCTCCGGATAATCCGACAACAACTCTCTTTTTCATGGCGCAAAGGTAAGAAAAAGGTCATAAATAGTTAACTTTATCCGATCATGGGAAAAGGCACACTAACCATATACAGCGCCTCTGCAGGGTCGGGTAAAACATATAAGCTCACGGAGATCTATCTCCTGAGCCTTTTTCAATCGAGATATAACTACCGGAAGATACTTGCTGTTACATTTACAAATAAGGCAACAGCTGAAATGAAATCGAGGATCCTCGACAATCTTCATAAACTTTCAACGGGTCAGAAATGCGATTATCTGACTGTCCTTATGCAGAACACCGGCAAGAGTGAAGATTGGATAAGGAATGAGTCAGGCGAGATCCTGAATACCATCCTTCACGATTTTTCGCGATTCTCTGTCTCAACCATTGATAGTTTTTTTCAGAAGATACTGCGTGCCTTTACAAGGGAAGCAGGTCTTCACTCCGGTTTTAATGTTGAACTGGATCACAGTACTATCCTCTCCTCCGCAGTGGATGAGATGCTTGGATCAGCTGTCAGCGGCACACAGCTGAACAGATGGCTTACATCCTATGCAAGGACAAATATTGAAGAGGATAAGAGCTGGAATCTCAAGGATGGGATAATCAGACTTTCTGAGGAGTTGTTCAGGGAAAAATTCAAGATTTTATCGGCCGGCGACAGATCCAAACTTGAGAACAAAGAGTTCCTCATGGGATATATTGAAAAGATAAGATCCCTCACTGTTGCATTTGAGAATAAAATGACCGGGCTTGGAAACAATGCGTTAAATATTTTCGTGCACCATGAACTGACAGATGATATGTTTTACCGGAAGGGACAGGGGGTACCCGGATTCATCAGGTATCTGGCCTCAGGTTCAGTCAGGGATCCGAATAGTTATGTCCGTGAGATAGAAAAGTCACCCCCAAGGTGGTCCACCGGAGCCATGGTACCTGTTCTTAAGAATGCCTTAGATAACGGACTTGAGTCAGTTATGCTGGAGGCGCTTCATTTTTATGACCGGAATATAAAAGACTACAGGACTGCAAATGCAGTGCTGTCAAATATTTACGCCCTTGGAATATTGTCAGATGTTTTGCATAATATCCACCTGATTACTACCGGGGAAAATAGTTTTCTCCTTTCTGATGCAGGCGAGGTCCTCAGCCTGATCACAGGAGAAGATCAGTCACCGTTCATTTATGAGAAAGTGGGGAACAGGTATGAAAATTTCATGATTGATGAGTTCCAGGATACTTCAATAATACAATGGAAAAACCTGAAGCCATTAATCGATAACAGCATGGCAGAAGGATTCGATAACCTTGTCGTTGGTGACGTGAAACAATCAATTTACAGGTGGAGGAACAGCGACTGGAAGATCCTGGGCAGCTATCTTAACAGCCAGGTTGATAATGAAAGGTATATAAGCAAACCACTGACAAAGAACTGGAGAAGCCTGTCCAATATCATAAAGTTCAACAATGCACTCTTTACGATTATCCCGGCCCTGGCAGATGAGATATTTGCAGGAGATCCTGACCAGATCAGCTTCAGGAAGATCTATTCAGAAGCAGTTCAGTCTGATCCGGGTGAAAAAGCCGGAGGATATGTAAAAATTGAATTTTTAGAAAATGAAAAAGATCTGAACTGGCAGGACAAGGTTCTTGAATTGCTTCCAGGCGCAGTTGAATCGCTGCAGTTGAAAGGTTATAATGCCTCCGAAATCGGAATCATAGTAAGAGACGGAAGGGAAGGGGCTGGTGTTCTCCGGACTTTTATCGATTACAGCAGTAGTTGTCCGGATGAAAAGAAGCGTACTTTTAACTATAATGTAGTTTCAAGCGATTCGTTGCTTTTATCAAACTCGCCAGCCATTAGTTTCATAATTGCTGTTCTCTCCGCAGTCAATGACCCGGAGGATATGATTAGCAGAGCACTCATGCTCAGATTTTTCCTCCTTTCTGAAGGTAATCCGGAAGCCGAAACTGTGTCGCTTGCAAGCGATAAAATAACTGAGACCTCCGGAAAGTTTTTCCCCGAAGGATATGAAAGTTTTCTTGACAGGTTAAAACAACTTCCTTTATTCGAGGCAACTGAGAGTATTATTGGATTCTTCGGCCTGGGAAAATATCCTTCGAATGTTGCATATCTCAATACATTTCAGGACTACGTGGTAAGTTTTACAGGAAGCAAAAGCGGCGACCTGCAAGCATTTCTGGATTGGTGGGAAACTACAGGTTCAGGAAAATCAGTCGTTTTGCCCGGAAATCAGAATGCAATGAGAATTCTCACAATCCACAAATCCAAGGGACTCGAATTCAAAGTGGTTATAATCCCGTTTCTTGCATGGAACCTCGACCATATGTCTTCGAAGCAGCCATTTTTATGGGTGAAGCCCGGTACAGAACCTTTTAATGACATCGGCATAGTACCGGTAAAATATAGTTCAGAACTTTCAAAGACCTGGTTTGCTGAAAGTTATATGGAAGAAAAACATTCAGCTTTTGTAGATAATATCAACCTGCTGTATGTTGCTCTTACCAGGGCGAAGGAGGTTATTTATGGGTTCTCAGTGGATAATCCAAAATCAGAAAATTCAATCGCCGCTCTTCTGAAAAATGCAATGATGTCAGTCGTTCCTGATGCAGCACCAGCGGGCTTTGAGATTGACAGGTTCTATGATGATGCTAAACGGGTTTTCGAATTTGGTGAAATCCCTGAAAAGAAAAAGGAACAACAATCAGATACGGATTTTCACCCGGTGGAATATGTTGTGAGTCAGGCAATGGATTCCCTGAAACTTAAACTTCACGGAGAGAATTATTTTTCATCGGGAGCGAAGGATGTAAGAGAGAGGATAAATTACGGGAAGATTATGCACGAAATCTTTGAAGGTATTAAGACACCCTCAGATATCAGAAGTTCTGTCAGGAGGCTTGTTTTGGAAGGAAAGCTTACAGATAAGGAATCAGAAGATCTGGAACAGCGTGTTGAATATCTCATTAATTCACCTCAGGTTGCGGAATGGTTCACCCCTGATAATGAGATTCTTACTGAAGCAGGAATCCTGTTGCCATCAGGTAATACAAAACGACCCGACAGAGTGATATTCAGGGATGGTAAAACGGTGATTATAGATTTCAAGTTTGGGGAGGAATCAGATCATTATATAAATCAGGTCAATCAGTATCGACAGCTTATGGTTGAAATGGGATATTCGAACATCGAAGCTTTTATCTGGTATGTTGATAAAAATATAATTGTATCTGCATAAATGTCAGCTGATAAAAAAGGAAAAATGGTTTTTCAGTGGGGGCATGAACGGAGGTTTAATGCTTATTCAAATTATTTCAGGAACTTATACGGCAGCAGGGTGCAAAAAGTTTCAATTGATGCCGGGTTCACCTGTCCGAACCGTGATGGCACAAAAGGAACAGGAGGATGTACGTATTGCAATAATGATGCATTTAATCCTTCCTACTGCCAGCCTGAGAAATCGGTCACTCAGCAGATCAGGGAAGGTATCGCATTCCACAAATGGAGGTATAGTGAAGCAAGTTCTTATCTTGCTTATTTTCAGGCTTATTCAAATACATATGCTCCATTGGATACTCTCCGGAAACTTTATGAGGAGGCTCTGGCATATCCTGGTGTTACAGGACTGATAATTGGTACGAGACCTGATTGCATTGACGAAGATAAACTTGAATATCTCAATGACCTGTCAGCCAAATGTTACCTGGCTGTTGAATATGGTATAGAGTCCTGTTACAACAAAACTCTTGTCAGAATAAACCGGGGGCATACATTCGAGGAAGCTGTCGCCGCAGTAGAAAAGACCGCCTCATATGGCATAAATACAGGTGCCCATTTCATACTGGGTCTGCCCGGCGAAACCAGGGACGAGATGTTCAGCCAGGTTGACATTATTTCGAAACTGCCTTTGAAAACAGTAAAATTTCATCAGCTTCAGATAATCAGGGGAACGAGGATGGAAAAAGATTTCCTTGAGAATCCGGGGGATTTTGAACTTTTTACGTGGGAAGAGTATCTCATTTTCTTTATCAGGTTTCTTGAGAGGCTCAATCCCTCGATAGTCGTTGAGCGCTTTACCGGTGAAGCTCCTCCGCGTTTTCTGACAGGTACGGGATGGGGGAAAAAGCGTGCTGACCAGATTGTAAATCTTATTGAAAAGCGCCTTGAAGAGCTCGATACCTGGCAGGGGAGGCTTTATTCCCCTGATCCCTGATCCCTGATCCCTGATCCCTGATCCCTGATCCTTCTACCTGTACTTCCCATACTCCATCAGTGTATCCCACATCGCCCAGAAATTCTCAGGAGGGACATCCTCCTGGATATTATGGACCGGAGCGAATACAAATCCTCCGCCGGGAGCCATTATGTCCAGAATCCTTTTCACCTCATCACTTACCTTTTCAGGGGCAGCATTTTTAAGGGTTGACTGAGTATTTACACCTCCGCCCCAGAAGACCAGATCTTTGCCAAAATCCTTTTTCAGTCCTTCAAGTTCCATGTCTGCCGCTGTAAACTGGACAGGGTTATAAATGTCCAGACCGGCCTCAATCAGGTCCGGCAGCAATACCCTTACCGATCCGCATGAGTGCATGAAAATCTTCACATGAGGAAGCCTCTTTTTAATATGCCTCCAGAGGAGACCAAACCTTGGGATTACAGTTTTTCGCAGATATTCCGGTTCGAGCAAGGTAGATGTCTGGGTACCAAGATCATCACATTCAGAGACGACATTCACCTTAGACTGAAGATTGTTATCAATCAGCCAGTCAATTACAAGGTCCCAGTATGCTGACTTATATTCAGTTATAAGATCAAACAGTTTTTCAGCACCGGCAGGATCAGTGATCGTATCCAGGTACCAGTTTTCATATCCCCTGATCCTGAGCGAGGTTTCAGTCAGGCCGGCGCAGTTTCTGTCTGCCACAATTCCGAAGCTATCGGTTCCGGTGATCTGTTCAGAGAGGTCGTTGCGGATAATATCAGAATGGGCATCAATGGCTGGAAATCTGTAATTCTTTAATCCTTCCTCAATTGAACTGAAATGTTCCATAGGATACGTATACTGGTTGAAATAGAAGTCCTTCCTCTCATCCATTTTCCACAAGCATCCCCAGATGTCAGTCAGCTCCCGTATTCCATTGGTTACCTTAACCATCTTTTCATAATCAGGGATCCTCCGTGCACCAATTCGTCTGGTATCAGAGTTCAGCAGTATCAACGTTTCACCGGCTGGTGTGACAATCTGCTGGATCGGATCAATCTCCTTGATTTCGTACTCAGCTGATAATCCACGATATTCCATAGCCCTGACGAAAGCTTTCTTACTGATACCGGTTACAGTAGTCCCGGCCAGATCATATGGTACTCTGTCGGGTTCATTATGGCTGAGTGCTGTATTCAGTCTCCCGGAACTTGTCATTTATGGCTGAATGTTTAATGGTTTTATTCTCGGAATCAGCAAATGTATTATTGCCAGCGCTATAAAATAGCCCACAGCTGCAATAAAGAACGGAATGTCGTAACCCTCAGTACCCATGTTTTGTAATAGTCTGCCTACCAGCTGGGCGATGAGCGCACCGCCGACAGCACCGGCAAAACCTCCTATTCCTGTCACCGACGCTGTTGAATTGCGGGGGAAGATATCGGACATCAGGCTGAAGATATTGGCTGACCAGCCGCAGTGGCCTCCTGCGGCAATTGCAATCAGAGCTACTGCCAGCCACATATTATTGAGATGTGGTACCAGCATAACAGGCAGGGCAAATGTGGCACAAACCAGCAAACCCATCTTCCTTCCCTTGTTGAGAGACCATCCCCTTTTCAGAAATGATGAAGAAAGCCATCCTATAAAAATTCCACCGAACCATGAAATCAGGTAGATTGAAAAAAATGGCAGGCCAATCTGCTGTAAGTCAAGTCCGAATTTGCCATTCAGAAATTTCGCGCCCCAGAACAGGTAAAACCACCAGATAGGGTCGGCAATGAATTTGCCTACGCAAATTCCCCAGACTTCCTTTTTTCTGAGAAGGCCTGACCAGCTGACCTTTCCTTCTGTCTGGTCCCGGCTGTCGCTGTTGATATAGCTGAGTTCGTCCGGACTTACCAGCCTATGGCTATCGGGTTTCCTGTAAAAGAACAGCCAGCACAATATCCAGATTCCACTCACCGGAAGTGTCCAGACAAATGCTGCCCTCCAGTCATTTCCAAATGCTGCTACAACCAGGGGAATGACAAGAGGCGATGTCAATGTGCCCACATTTGATCCGCCGTTAAAGAGACCAACAGCCAGAGCCCGTTCTTTTTTAGGAAACCATTCTGCCAGGACTTTATTGGCTACAGGGAAATTGCCAGACTGGCCAACCGATAATCCTGTCCTGGCAACTGCAAATCCTATCCATGTCTTTGCGAGGGCTGTAGATGCCTGGGCAACAGCCCATAAACCCATGGAAATAGCATAACCAGCCCTTGAACCGATCCTGTCAATAATTGATCCCATAATCAGGAAACAGAGAGCATATCCGATCATAAATGCAGTGTTTATATTTCCGTATTGCTGTTCGCTCCATCCAATTTCCTTTTGAAGAAAAGGGGCCATTATGCCGAGGGCTGAACGGTCAAGATACAGCAGGACGGTGGCGAAAAACAGAAAGAATAGTACTATCCACCTGATTTGTATATGTTTGGAATTAATTATCATTGAAAGATTCAGGATTGTGGAATTCTGATATCACTTTGATCTTAACGTCTCATGGCTCAAGCCTCCGCTAAAGCTTCGGCCTTCGGTCGTCGAAGTCGACCTACGGCCGACGAAGACGGCTGGCAAAGCACGGCTCACGCTTCACATCTCACGCCTCAGGTCTAAAAAGTCATTTATTTATTGATTTTATAATAAGTTTTAAAGAAGTTCCCTTTCTGACTTTGACAGGATAACCTTTCTGAAGCTCTTCTCCCGGTATCATCAATTCTGCATTTTCGTCGGTTATTATCTGATAGGTTTTATCCTTTTCCACAGTAAAATATTCAGGAAACTGATTTATGCGCGGCCAGTCTGATGGGAGGTGCATGAACTCAGAATGTCTTTTTATGTCAAACCTCAGCAGCCCCTCCCAGTCTTCTCCTGCAGATACGGTAAGATACAGCAGGCTATCCTCATATACTGCGCCGATTTCAATATCTTTGCGCCACGGGTTGACAAAAGTGCCCTGGGTTTTCCACAGACAATACATTATTGTGGTCCGCGCAAAATTGCCGTCGCCATGCCAGCCTTCAATAATCCCTGATTGCTTTTGTTTGTTCCACATAACCTTGATCTCACTGTTTATCCACTGTTCTGCTGAAGGGACCGGTTCCCTGGCATAGAGGTTCAGGGCTCCTTCTATTGCATCGGCATATCCGTCCGAACCTGAGCCTTCCCATGGAAAATTACGGTATTTCTCATTCAGAACAGATAATGCTTTCAGTACCGGTTCCCTGTATTTTTCAATTTTATCCAGTAAATAGACAGTATAAAAGCCATTTAATGTATATCCAAAATTATCGGCTATGCCGCCATTTACCGGGACACCCTTTACCGGGTTAACAGAATTGTAGAACAACCCGTCATCATTCCGGCTGGTTTCAAGAATGCGGTCAAGCATCTCATACAGAGGAGCTCTATAGGCCTCTTTTTTAGCGGGTTCGGAGTATGAGACAGCAGCATAAAGTTCACACAGGCCGGAAACTATTTCACAACCGTGATCCCTTAACCTCAGTACTTTGAAATTTCTTGTCGGATGATTCTTCCCCAGGAGGTAATAGTCACCTATCCTAATTGCCTGGTCAAGATATTTTTTGTCTCCTGTCATCCAATATGTCCTTGAAAGTGACTGCAGCATATCTCCGTTTACTTCAGGATCATCCGAGATAATATTTCCATAAGGTGTTTTGACGGGAGCATATTTCAACAAATCATCAATAATGGAGATCATGCGGTCTGACCACGGACTGGGCCCAAGCCATTCCGTCAATGGGATTAATCCGTCTTTAACATATTCGGCCGATCCGAATATAATATCTGATAACATGACATATTTCCTTGCAAATCCCTTTTTTGAGAATGAGTAGGTATCGGGCAAGGATCCGACTCTTGAGGTCAGCTTTTTTTCGGTCTCCAGCATATCCCTCATTTTTCCATTGAATAATTCCTTGTCGAGCAGGGCAGAGGTTAAAACCATGAATGGGTAATTATCTGCCGCGCAGTCTTTTGCATTCCATATATCTCTGCTGGGATTATCGTTAATATTACGGGGTATAAGTCCTGTTTCTGAATCTGCAAGTTCCAGCCAGGCATGAACATAATTATTGCACCTGTTAAATCCTTCGTTGGCAAGCTTTCCGTTCATTTGTGCCCTGTCAAAAACTATCTGGGTTTCATCTGTGTAGAAGCTGTCAGGATGACCACATCCGTCAAATAACCACATGATAGCCAGTCCTATGAAAATTACTCTCTTTTTCATCTTCCCGGAAGGATTTGTCTTTAAACAAATATAATCACTTTATATGCTGAAAGATGATCTGATATTCTTTCTTTTAACTTTTATCTTCCTTTAACCCAAAAACACACCCCTGACCCCCCGCCAGGGCGGAGCAGGCTCTCCAGGGAGGGGAACTTTGGCTTTAACCTCTTTCAACTACTTCAACCTTCAACCTTTTAACATTTAACTTTTGTCTTTTAACTTTTGTCTTTTAACTTTTGTCTTTTATCCTTTGTCTTTTATCTTTTATCCTTTGTCTTTTATCTTTTATCCTTTACCTTTAAAATAATTCTTTTTGCATTAATCCCAGTTCATGGAATACTTCCTCGAAAATATAGCCCGTTCTCTTCACCAAGAGTTTGGAAATACACTGAACCGGCACTGTCTGGTTTTTCCAAACCGGAGAGCCGGATTATATTTCATGAAATATCTGGCTGCCGGAATTAATAAACCGGTATGGACACCGGCCATCTATACCGTCAATGAGCTATTCAGATCATATTCAGCTCTGCAGATTGCCTCCAATGAGATCCTTCTTTATGAACTCTATAAGGTTTACCGGAAGTTAAAAAAATCAGCTGAAAGCTTTGATAATTTCTATTTCTGGGGTGATATGCTCCTGGATGATTTTGATGATATTGACAAATATCTTGTGAATGCTAAATTATTGTTCCGTAATGTACTGGATATTAAGAATATTGATCAGCAGTTCGGAGGGCTCACCGAGTCTCAGATAGATGTAATTAAAAGATTCTGGGTGAATTTCGATCATGAAAAACCAACACGGGAAAAATCAGGATTTATCGATATATGGTCAATACTCCATGAGCTCTACACAGGATTCAGGCATTCTCTTGAAGAGCAGAATGTAGCTTACGAGGGGATGATATTCAGGGAGCTGGCCGAAAACAGGGGTGAGGCATTCTTCTCCGGAGTTGGATGGGACATGTTTCATTTTATCGGATTCAATGCCCTTAATGAATGTGAAAAATTGGTAATGCAGAAGTTCAGGAAAGCAGGTAAGGCAAGATTTTACTGGGATTTTGATAATTCATATTTAAAAAACGGGAGATTGAATTCTGCGGGATTTTTCATGCGGGAAAACCTTAAACTGTTTGGCAATGATATGCCATCAGGGTGGAATTACGATACCTTGCTGTCTGCCGGCTTTCCCTCTGTAATACGCCGGGCTTTTGATTCTTCATCTGATGTTGCACAGGTAAAGCTGGTCCCGGAACTGGTAAAGCAGTTGCCTGAACTTACAGGGGAAACAGCCCACCATACTGCAGTAGTGCTGGCTGATGAAAACCTTCTTATGCCTGTTCTTACAAGCCTGCCTGAAAACATAGGAGATATCAATATTACAATGGGTTATCCTCTCAAACATAGCCTGGTTTACACTCTCATGAAGCATCTGATGGATCTGCAGCGAAACGCTTCCACCGGCAGTGAAACAGTAAGATTTGGCTATAAGGATGTCATCAGCATCATGAAGCACACATTAATTGCAGAATTCCTGGACGAGGCAGATAATGAGATACTGAGTGAGATAACAGCAACTAACCTTATATGGGTACCATCATATCGTTTTTCCCGCTCCGCCAGTCTTGCAATGATTTTTGACAGGCCTCCGGCTTCATCCGGGCTTTCCGGCTATTTTAAAAATATACTTTCGCTTATTGCATCAGGAAATGAAAACAAACCGGATAATTCTGTGGATATAGAATGCAGCTCAGAATATCAGGAATGAATTCATATACCGAATCGTCTTGTCCCTTAACAGGCTTGAAACTATCGTAAACCGGGGAGACGTGACTTTTTCCACAGAGACTTATATGAGAATACTCGATAAACTTTTAAGGAGTCAGTCAGTTCCTTTTTCAGGTGAGCCATTGTCGGGTATTCAGATAATGGGGATACTGGAAACACGGGCTCTGGATTTTAAAAATCTAATCATCCTTTCCGTAAATGAAGGAGTCCTTCCATCTGTATCAACAGGTTCATCCTTCATACCCTTCAGCCTTCGTGAAGCCTTTGGCCTGCCTTCAATCAATCATCAGGAGTCTATTTATGCATATCATTTTTATCGTCTTCTTCAGCGAGCTGAAAATGTAACATTTATTTACAATTCCAATTCAGAAGGTCTGAGAAGCGGTGAAATGAGCAGATTTCTTATCCAGATGAAATATGATCCTGTTTTGAAACCTGAATTTATGAACCTCAGTTTTGAAATAAAATCGCATGGATCGATCGGAGAAAAGATTGAAAGGTCAGGAGAGCATTTACAACAACTGCATTCACGTTTTCCTGACAGAAATAATACAAGGATATTATCGCCTTCAGCAATAAATACATGGCTGAATTGCAGGATGAAGTTCTATTACCGTTATGTGAACGGATTGAGAGAGGCTGAAACGGTCATAAAGGATATTGATCCGGCGCTGCTTGGCGAGATTCTGCATGATGTTATGAAAAATCTCTACAGCGACTTTATCGGAAAGATGCTGACCTCCGACAGGATTGATCTTATCATCAGGGATAAAACATTTATTGAGCAGGCAATAGCAGCTGCAATTAATGAAAAATTCAATAATGACGCCGGCAGGATCATTGAAGGAAACGAGTTTATCATAAGAGACATTCTGCTGGCATATGTCCTTAAAATTCTCAGGACTGATAAATCATTGACCCCATTTGAAATTCTTCATCTTGAATCGGTCTTTAGCTTTCCCCTTTCCATAATATCGGGTGGTTCAGTCATCAATGTACTTGCAGGAGGCAAAATTGATCGTATTGATTTAGCAGCCGGAGTTGTAAGGATTGTAGATTACAAGACAGGTTCAGTTGCAGATAAGATAGCCTCAATTGAAGACCTGTTTGCGGCTGACAGGAAGAAGGATACTGATGCCTGGCTGCAGACATTAATCTATTGCGAAGCCTATCTGATGAACAACCCGGGACTGCGTCTCAGGCCATCAGTATACAAGGTCAGAAAACTGCCAGCTTTATCTGATAATGACATGCTCAGGATTAAATCTGACAATAAGAATGAGGTTATCGTTGATGACTATCAGTCGGTGCGGGAGGCATTCATTGGAAGTTTAAACAGTGTGATTACCGGTATTTTCAGCACAGATGAGCCATTTGTCATGACTGATGATATAAGGGGTAAATGCAGCTACTGTCCTTACAGAAGACTATGTAAAAGGTGATAGCCCTATTTCTCCATTTCGCGCTGCAGTGCAGCCATCTTTATTGCTGTAATCGCTGCTTCATCACCTTTGTTTCCATGTATGCCACCTGCTCTGTCAGCAGCCTGCTGGTAAGTGAGGGTTGTCAGTACTCCGAAAATAAAAGGTATATTATACTCCATGTTCAGTTGAGTAATTCCATGGGTTACACCCTGACAGATATATGTAAAATGTGGTGTTTCTCCCTGTATAACACAGCCAAGACAAATAACAGCATCAATCTCATCGTATTCTGCAAGAAACTGAGCTCCAAGCGTCAATTCAAAACTACCGGGAACATGTTTAATGACAATATTATCTTCCTCAGTTCCATGCTGTTTGAGTCTGTTCACTGCACCCTCAAGCAACATCCGGGTAATGTTGCTATTCCAGTCGGAGACAACAATGCCGAAACGCATATCGCCTGCATCCGGAACACTTCCGGGATCATATGCTGAAAGATTTTTTGTACCCATTTAGGTATTCGCGGGAATTACTTTATAAGCAGCTTTGCTCTGGCAATGTACTTTTCAATAGTCGATCCTTCTGTACTCTCCGGATATTCACTTTCTATTCTTTCATACAGCTTCAATGCCTCAGCATACTTTCCGCTCAATTCATAAAGTTCACCGGCTTTCATCAGAAACAATGGTGTATTGAAAGAGTTCCCGGCATAATCAGCAGCCTCAATATATTTTGAGATGCCTTTGTCCAGGTCGCCCAGTTCGACATAAGCATCGCCAGTGGCGCCTATAGCCATGGATCCGATTACTTTGTCCTTTTTTGAGTATTTGTCAAGAACATCAATTGCCTCCTGGTATTCGCCAAGATGCAGATGACATATTCCGGCACTGTAAAGCGCAAGATTGCCTGCTTTTGTGAGTCTGTAACTTTTTGCAATATCAAGGAATCCAAGGTAGTTGCCATCTCCGTTCAATGCCAGTTTAAGTGAATCCATTTCAAGGTATCTTTCTGCCTGGTACATCTGGGACTGAGCTTCATCATTTCTCTTGCTAAGATAGATCTTGCCAAGCCAGCCTAAACCTACTAATACAACAATAACTGCCAGAACGGTCAGCATAGTCTTATAATTCTCCTCAAGAAATTGTTCTGTCCTGGAAAGCGTCTGTTCAACATTTGAAATAGTCTGTGGATTTACATCCTTTTTGTTCTTAGCCATACTGGTATTTACTGTTTAACTTCAAAATTTCCCACCGCAAAAGTAATTTTTTTCAAGTAATTTTAAAACAATTATTTAATGAATATCTGTATAAGGATGAAATAATTGAAATATTGTTGTTATATGATTGATATCTAGTTGACTAATGAATGGTAATTATGAAATGAGGCCCGGGCAGGTGCAGGTGGAGGTGGATTATGAAGAGACGTTGCATCCGGATTATTGATAGAGGGACATTGCATGCAATGTCCCTGCTTGTTTTTAAACTATAGTCTTCTTACTTTTATCTTTTTACTTTTGTCTTTTATCTTTTGTCTTTTATCTTTTATCTTGTTTTTCCATGTATCTCAAAAATCTGATTCTTACAAATTTCAAGAATTATGAGCTTGGTGAGCTTGAGTTCTCACCCAAGATAAACTGTTTTGTCGGCAATAACGGAGTTGGCAAGACAAATATTCTCGATGCAATTCACTATTTGTCACTCACAAAGAGTTTTTTCAATAGCATCGACAGCATAAGCATAAAGCATGGAGAAGATTATTTCATAGTTCAGGGAACATTTAAGAGAGATGAGGAGGAAGACAATATCTATTGTGCTTTTCAGAAACAGAAACAAAAGTTGCTGAAAAGAAACGGAAAGGAATATCAAAAGCTCTCCGACCATGTAGGCCGGTATCCTGTTGTTATGATATCCCCTGCCGACAGTGCCCTTGTGACAGAAGGGAGCGAGGACAGAAGGAAGTTTATGAATAAAATTGTAAGTCAGTATAACACCGGCTATCTCGATTCGGTCCTGAAATACAGCAAGGCTCTTCAGCAAAGGAACAAGCAGCTGAAAGACTTTAAGACCACAGGCCGGTTTGACAGTGATATGTTGTCTGTGTGGGATTCGCAACTGGTAAGGTACGGAGATTATATTTTCAGTGAGAGAAATATCCTGGTGAATGAACTTATCCCTGTATTTCAGGAATACTATGATATGATATCCAATGGTAAGGAACAGGTCAGGCTTCAATACCGTTCACATCTGGCAGACGGCAATTTCACCGATGCACTTCACAATTCAATTGGCAAAGACAGGTTTCTTGAATATACCACAATTGGCATACATAAAGATGACCTGCATCTGGAGATGGATGGATATCCGGTTAAAGCACTCGGATCTCAGGGACAGCAGAAATCGTATCTGGTTGCACTTAAGCTGGCAAAATTCGATTATATTAAGAGAAAGGCCGGCTTTTCCCCCATTCTTCTGCTGGATGATATTTTTGATAAATTTGATGCAGACCGTGTTGAGCAGATCATCAGACTTGTCGGCAATCACAGATTTGGCCAGATCTTCATAACAGACACTCATCAGAGCCGGCTGCAGGATATTCTTTTTTCACATAATATTGACTTTAAGCTATTCAGGATTCTGGACAACAAGGTGGAGGAATTCTACAAGAGTGAAACAGGCAGGAGATGAGACGAAGCAAAACCATATCGATTGCAGAGGCTGTCAATGAATACATCAGGGAGATGAATATCGGAGAGAAACTCAGTGAGGCAGGGGTGGTTAATTCATGGGAAGAGGTTGTAGGGAAAGCAATCAGTTCACGAACAACAAAGATCTATATCAAGGATCATGTTCTTTATGTTCATCTGAATTCATCTGTGGTAAGAAATGAGTTGCTGATGCTCAGGGAAGCTCTCAGGGAAAAACTCAACCAGAAAGCTGGTACTGAGGTAATAAAAGAAATTGTCCTGAGGTAGCTCCACGGTGAATATCAATTAATCTGATATCTGGTTCCCTTGATGCTGATGGATCTGGTGAAATTTTTCTGTGAGCCAAAATGGTAATTCTTACCTGAAAAACTCAGGTTAACATTTTGATTGTCAATCATAATCATGATCTCTGATGACTTGTCAATGTTAATCAGATAGTCAGCCATCAGGAGAGCTTTTTCAATGCCGTCACCCCTTCTGAAGTTCCAGACTTCATCAGGCAGTGCAAGCCTCTCTCCCTCATAAATTGATTCCTCCGGCATCTTTAGAAGAATGCTGTACACCTCGGAGATACCTTTATCATTAAGATCAGTGAAACAGACAGGATTTCTCTCAATGGCAGCCTTAATGAATGGAAGCCAGCTTATCATGTCCATTTTCCTGTAAATGTACAGCGTGAGTTCTGATAATTCCGACTGGTCTGATTTACCTTTTACCTCCTCAATTATGTCTTCACGGCTGTTTCCGTTTGTGATATTTAGCCTGACTGTTTTTCTGTAATCCTTTTCCTGATCCGGTATCCTGGGAACAGTAAGAATAAATTCCTTCAGATCAATGATCATCTCATTAATTTGCTTCTCATCCAGGTCCGACCCAAACCTGAGAAATTCATTTTTGAGATTCTCAAGATTCTTCCCGTCAATGGTCTGGAGCAGTGGTTCAATGTCGTTAAGAAGAATCCTGCCCTGCACCGGACTAAGGTGAAATTCCTCTCCTTCAATCTCTTTTACGAGCAATTCCCTTGTTTCAGCCGATACGTTGAACTTACTTGTATGCTCATATTCAAACATCTTATCCAGACCGATATATCTTTTCTTACCGGCACAACTGCAACAATACTGGAAAAGACTTTTATATTTTGACTTAAAGCGCAGGAAATTAATGAAGACCAGTTTATTAAGATCAGTTTCCAAAAACTCCCTCAGTTTGACGGAAAATTGGTTATAGGCTTGCCTGTCGATGGTTGCTTCATTATAGAGAGTATGAATATAGCCAGTGATGTGAGAGACTATTGTTACTTTCTCGTTTTCCAGCGCTCTTCTTGCTTTTTCTGAGAGGGAAGTCCCGTTATACCACATGTTTTTGGTAACAATACGCCGGTTATTTGTAATAAGTCCTTCTTTCTCAGTAACAAAATTCTGTGAATGAAGCGGGGTGGCAATCAGAAATATTTTTTCAAGGGGAATCCTGCCTACAACAAACATTGCAGCCGCATACAGGGCTGATAAGGATACACATTCACCGGCACCGGTAGTAAAAGTCTCCTTATACCGGAATGCTGTCATTGCTTCAATAGTCTCGGTTTTCCAATATGGTATTATGTTGGTGTCATACTTGTCGAGTCCAAAATGTTTTCTGATCTCAATATCGAAATAGTATTTGTCACCCTCATAACCAAACAGGGCATTTGACTGTTTCAGCAATTCCATATCATAAAAGTCGCTGAATCTTGCAATCTCTGCTTCCTTCGATGTTAGTCCCCAGGTCGAAAGATCGAGATTGAAAACATAATTCTGGATTATATACTGCTTAATTCTGTTTACCTTATGATTGAAGCTCTTTTTTTCTATATCCCTGAACCATGGGTCATCTCTCCATTTCCAGAGTATTGGTGACATTATATTTGCCAGGACAAGGGGATAGAAAAGTTCAGGGAAGATAAATATCTCCATATCTGAAAGGGTGAAGGCCGATGAAAATCTTTCGAGGGTTCTTTTGTCAGAAAAATCTTTGCTAACAATTGGGTTC
Organism: uncultured Bacteroidales bacterium; assembly: GCA_963846335.1. Lineage (GTDB taxonomy): Bacteria > Bacteroidota > Bacteroidia > Bacteroidales > VadinHA17 > LD21. The sequence goes on along the minus strand of CAWJVS010000036.1, from coordinate 15,986 downwards.
ATATAATTCATTGGATTTCTACAAAGCTATTAACACGAAACATAATTTAATGTTTTGCTCCAGACAAAATCAGACTTGCTTTACTGTGTTCCTGAAAAGTTCGGCGGGAGAGAGTCCCCTTATTAAAACCTGTCGATCCCTGAAAAGAAAAAGTTGGACTCCCTGATTGCATTTTCGTCACTGTCAGATCCATGGACCGCATTCATCTGAACAGATACGGCAAAAATCTTTCTTATTGTCCCTGGTTCTGCTTTGGCTGGATCAGTGGCACCTATAAGTTTCCTGAATTCATTTACAGCGTTATCATGCCGCAAAACCATGACAACAACCGGTCCCGATATCATAAATTCTACAAGTTCATCATAGAAAGGTTTACCCTTATGAACCTCATAAAATGACTGTGCCTGCTGAAGGGTCATCCTGACCATTCTCAGCGCAGCTATTTCAAATCCTCCTTCATTTATCATGGCAAGAATTGGTCCGGATTTGCCCGTTCTGACTGCATTTGGCTTAATAATAGAAAAAGTAATATCTCCTTGCATAAAAGTTATTTTTGATATTAAACAACAGAATTGACCTTCAGGAATATTGTTTAACTTTACCCACCTTAAAAAACTGAAACAAAAGTGGCAGATTTATCTAAATATACCAAAGAAATATCAAATCTTTTCTCAACATCGGAAAATATTGTACTGATATCCCACATTAATCCTGACGGAGATGCAATAGGTTCACAATTAGCATTATATCATTTTCTTATATCAAAAGGCAGAAATGTCAGTATGATAATCCCGAATTATCTCCAGGAGTTTTTGAAATGGATGACAGGGGCTGACCTTATAGAGGTCTATATCAGGAACAGGGAAAAATGCAGAAAACTAATCGGACAGGCAGATCTCATCGTGCTTCTGGATTTTAATCACTCCAACAGACTGGGAGAATCCGAGAAAGATGTGCTGACCTCCGGGGCCAAAAAGGTACTAATTGATCATCATCATGATCCTGAACACTTTACTGATATTGCCGTTTCCGATACAACAAAATGTTCAACAGCGGAACTGGTACATGAAATTGTTTGCAATATTAATGGTACGGAAAAATATTTTAGCAAGCCTTATTCAGAAGCACTGTATGTTGGAATCATTACAGATACCGGCAACTTTGAACACGGCTCATATTCATCGAGAACATTCAGAATTGTGGCGGATCTTCTGGAGTCGGGACTGGAAAAAGAGAAAATACTGGAACGCATTTACAAAAACTTCTCATCTGACCGTTTGAGATTACAGGGTTTCGCGCTCAACAGCAGGATGGTTGTTCTGCCTGAGTACAAAACCGCATATATTTACCTCTCAAGGGAAGATTTAAAGGCTTATAACCATGTTAAAGGTGATACGGAAGGATTTGTCAATATGCCATTAGCAATAAAGGGGATAAATTTCTCGGTCATGTTTATTGAGAAGGATGGCTTTATAAAGATATCTTTCAGGTCGAAGGGTACGTTTCCTTCAAATGAATTTGCTTCAATTTATTTTTCCGGCGGGGGGCATCTGAACGCTTCAGGCGGCGAACATGCAGACACTCTTGAAAATACCATAAACTATTTCCTTAAAGTTCTTAAGGAGAATGTATGGAGATTTGAAGATGGTGAGTAGAAATATGAATTTAAGAGGGTTCCTGGTACTACTTCTGTTAGCTGTGGCATTTATCTCATGCAGCCACGGACCTGAGAAAAATTCCGCCGTTTCACAGCCGGGGAGCAATGAAATGGCTGATCTGAACACTTACATGGTCAGAAAGGACAGGGAGAGAATACAAAACTATATTGAAAGAAAAAATCTCCGGATGACAGAAACTCAAACAGGACTGTGGTATCAGATCCTCAGAGAGGGAGAAGGAGAGACCTTCAGTGAGAAGGATATAATAGTGATGGAGTATGAATGCTCTCTTCTTGATGGTACAAATTGCTATTCATCAAAAGAGCTTGGAGCCAAAGAACTGATCCTGGGACGAAGTGAAGTTGAAGCCGGGTTGAATGAAGGTCTGCGGCTTCTGAAACCCGGATCCGAAGCCATTTTCATTATTCCACCCTTCCTGGCCTATGGATTGGTCGGTGACCGGAGATTAATTCCTCCAAGGGCTGTCCTTGTCTATAAGATAAGTGTAAGAACAAAATAATCATCGTGGATTGTCTTATGCTTAGTTCAGGTTTTTTCCAGTCAGTTAATTCACTTTCAGCTTCCCGGTTCTAATTGCTCCGGTCTTCATGAAAGATTTATATATTTGGAACGATTTTTGAGTATTTCATGTTTTTTATTAACTAAAATCCAGATTGATGATAAGAAAGAATTTCAGGGCTATCATTCCCTTAGCTGCAGCTGTACTGATTATGTCAGTTGTATCTTGTGATCCGGGCCGTAAGATGGAGAAAGAGGAAAAGGAATCGATACAGGCATACCTCGAAAAGAACAGCAGCCTGAATTTTGTAAAGCAGCCAAGCGGATTATATTACCTTGAGGTTGTTGAAGGAACAGGAATTTCCCCGGTCAGAACCGATTCAGCCTATGTAAAATATACTGGCAAGTTCCTCGATGGAAGTGTCTTTGATTCAAATGTATCAAGCGGCAAGCTTTATGGATTCATAATTGGTCAGAATATTACCGGTTTTGACGAAGGGATTACCCTTATGAAACCGGGTGGTAAATCCACTCTGCTTATCCCTTCCAGCCTTGCATACGGGGCAATGGGAACGTATGGTATTTCAGGCTATACACCCCTGTTGTTTGAGATTGAGCTTGTAAAAGCTGTCCCGTATACTGGAAAATAGAGTTACTGGAGCACGAAAACTACCAGTTTATCGTTCAGAAAGGGAACATTTCTCTTCCAGTCCGAAATTTTCATTGACCTGATATCTTCAGAGGGGAGAGTAATATCAGCTGCGATACAAAGCAAAGTATCATTATTGCATTCAGTAATTAGAGATTCGAACATCTTCTGGTTTCTGTAAGGAGTCTCCATGAATATCTGTGAAAATCCTTCGTGCGCTCTTTTTTCTATTTCCCTTATTCTTATGATTCTTTCAGCGGGTTTGACGGGCAGATATCCGTTAAAGGTAAAATTCTGACCGTTAAATCCGGATGATATAAGTGCAAGAATAATTGATGAAGGTCCTGAAAGAGGTATTACCCTTAACTTCTTCCTGTGAGCCAGGGCAATAATTCTTGCACCCGGATCCGCAATACCAGGCAATCCGGCTTCGCTCATGATCCCTATATCAGAACCTTTTAATGCAGGTTCCAGATAATCTGAGATTTCAGATTCCTTTGTATGTTCATTTAATTCCAGGAACTGTGTATCATCAATGGGAAATCCTTTGTCAATAAGTCTCAGAAATCTCCTGGCGCTCCTGATGTCTTCAACAATGAAATATCGTAGCCCAATGGTCAGACTAATTACCTTTTCGGGGATCACCTTAAGAAAGTCATCTCCGCCTAATGTAACAGGGATGAGATAGATATTGCCTGCCATATTTTTCAGTTTCTGATTCAAATATAACAAATAAAGCGGATGAGCTTCAAAAACAAATTTCGACCTGATAGTTGGCTTTTACCTATTTTTAATATAGGTTTGTTATGTAATAAATATTATGTGAAGATAACATTTCTTGGTACCGGAACCTCGCAGGGAGTACCGGTAATTGCCTGTGAATGTAAAACTTGCCAATCTGAAGACGAGCGGGATAAACGACTTAGAACTTCTCTTTTGCTGGAGACTGGCGGTATATCATTACTATTTGATGCGGGTCCTGACTTCCGGCAGCAGATGCTCAGGGAACATATTTGCAAACTCGACGCGATACTTCTTACCCATGAACACAGGGATCATATTGCGGGTCTTGATGATGTGAGGGCCTTCAACTATAAAAGCCAGGACGCAATAGATATCTTTTCAGAAGAGAGGGTGCTTAAGGCTTTAAGGAAAGAGTATTCCTATGTCTTTTCGGAATTCCAGTATCCCGGCATTCCAAAGATGAGGCTCAATACTATTGACGATCAGAGTTTCACTGTAAAGGCTGTTCAGATAGTGCCGGTCCGGGTATTTCATTACCGTCTTCCGGTTTATGGCTTCAGGATTGGGAATTTTGCCTACATTACAGATGCCAACTACATCCCGGAGGAAAGCAAAGAAAAACTTTATGGAGTTAAATATCTGGTTATTAATGCTCTAAGGAAAGAAAAGCATATCTCTCATTTCAGTTTAAGGGAAGCCATTGATTTTATCAGGGAAATATCACCCAAGAAAGCTTTTATTACACATATAAGTCATCAGATGGGATGCCATGCTGACGTTTCAAGGGAATTGCCACAGGAGATTATCCTGGCTTATGACGGACTTAGCTGTTTGTGCCGTTGAAATACCGGGGGATGTTACTTTCTTTTGTAACTCTTCGACAGCTTCTTCTGGTAGCCTGAGGAGAAAAAATATTTGTTTCTTCCTACCTGGGTGGTATTCAGATGAGATGCTTTCTTTCTTTTTTCGTAATATGGATTCTTTTTGGAGGAGGCACAAGAGACACAAGAGATAAAAAGAGCAATCAGAATGAGGCTAAAGGTTAAAGTGAGGATTTTGATAGTTCTCTCCATCATATTTCCTTTTTGAAATAGTTTTTAAATGTACAACATATTTATCGAAAAGAAAAAAAATGGTCCGATTATCTGGCCCCGGTCATTTTAATAATGGCTGCTATGTTTTATATTGCACAAATAAAAAGATCTTTGAATGAAAGCCACTATAAAGTCCATACTACTACTTTCTGTTGTCCTGTTATTTGATCCCACTGAAGCTTATCCGCAGGTACTCCGCAACGTTGCAATTGCAAATAGTTTTGGCCTTGCTGCCGATCAGATTGTTTTATCTGACAGCAGTTCGGTGATAATGGCCAGGAGCAGGCCTCTTTTCAGCTTCCGGATGAATGGCAGATTATTCAATTCCACAATGGTAAATGTTGAAAAGGAAAATGAAAAGTATTCTCAATCCTATGAGAACGGGCTGAGGGTAACTTTTCAGATGACAGATTCATCTGCGGGAGGGTGGAATGGGAATATCGTATTTGAAAACATTAGTGACGATACTCTGTCCATAAGCAACGTAGTTCCATTCGGTGAGGATAGTAACTCTGTCTTTATCACCGGCGATGGTCGAAATGGAGCTTGCCCGTGCAAAGTTGTTCCGCCCGGGTTACAAACCGGTAAGGGTCATTCTGCCTGATAATGCCTGGGAGTTAGGTTACAACTCTTTCTTCGCCGGCTATGAGATTATCAGTTTGTGCACTTTCAAGAAGGATAAAGACGGAGGGAGGCCAGATTCAAAGGTATGAAACCAGCCTTCCCTCAAAAGCCAGTGTCAGCTATTCCCTTTATGCAGACGTATTCAGGGGAGAATGGCAGAATGGGCTTCGTATGATGTTCCGCGACAGGTATCTGTATGATCTTGATAAATTCGATAACTCACTCTATGAGAGAAAGGACCTTGCCTGGATAAAGGGTAGTTACCTGATTATTCTTCAGATGGCCTGGGACAGAGAGTTTTACGACAGATTTTCCGGCAAATATACTTATGCGGATGTAATTAAGAAAGGGATAGAACTTTTTGGTAAAATTGATATATACGGAATATGGCCGACCTGGCCACGTCTGGGACTCGATCAGCGCAATCAGTGGGATATGTACCGGGATCTTCCCGGAGGACTACAGCAACTCAGGAATGTTATCAAGGTGTCCCAAATGTCTGGCACAAAATTTTTTATAGCCTATAATCCATGGGACAGCAGCACCAGGCAAGGAGGATCATTACGAAGGCCTTGCAAATCTTATTGCCGACACAGAAGCTGACGGTGTTGTTCTTGATACTATGGGCAACTCCGGTTCCGAACTTCAGTATGTTGCTGATAGTGTCAAAAACGGAGTCGTTATGTATTCAGAGGGAATGGCAATCCCTAAAAATATGCAGGGGATTATTTCCGGCCGTGTTCACAATGCAATTCATTATAGTCCCGAACTGAACCTAAACAAGCTTATTAAGCCCGATTTTTCAATATTCAGGGTTTGCGACGTTGGTGAGGATATTATTCACCGTGAAATAGCAATTTCATTTTTTAACGGATATGGAACAGAACTGAATATGTTCAGACCCGGCGGGAGAGATGACAACTACAGGAAGGACCTTGAATTTCTATCACATACTACCTTCATACTCAGACAGAATAATGACGCGTTTCTGGACAACGACTGGACTCCCCTTGTTGAAACAATTCATGACAATATATATGTAAACAGATGGAAATCAGGAGACAAGACGATCTTCACAGTTTTAAACATGAGCCATGAAGGCATAAATGGAAAACTTTTCAGGATTGACAGTACATCCGGAAAGCATTATGTTTCGTTGTGGAACCATGAGAATATTATGCCTGTAACTGAAAAGGGCAGGACTTTTCTTCCTGCAAGAGCTGAAGGCTGGGTCGCATCTTATTCCGGTACCAGGAGGGAAGGTTCTGTAGACTGTATTGCTGAACTGCCTGGTCTTATCAATGCCACACTGAAGGGAGATTCAATCAGAATTCAACCCGGGGCAAGCGGAGAACTTATTGTCTGGAAAGGGAATCCTTCATATCAGACAACACACAAAGAGTTTCAGATGAGGAAATGATACTACATTCAGGGTGAAGGACCTTGTTTGGTTTCTATGAAGGGAAGATCGTCCTGCAACTGATTGAAAACAATAGATTGAAAGACGAAAATGTTTTATTCCTGAAGGGCGGGAAACCATGGATCATCACCAGAGTGAACCGCACTGAAAGGGCAGCATCAGTACCATCCGATATGGTACTGGTGCCTGGTTCGGCTATTTCTGTCAACGTCGCTCCGTCAGATGAATTCATTCCTTATCCCGAGGTCAATATGACTGTCAAAGTTGACAGTTTCCTTATTGATAAATATCCCGTAACAAATTCACAATTTTATGATTTCATCACAAATTCAGGTTACAGGCCTGCAGATACTTCAGGATTTCTGAGGCACTGGCAATCAGGTACTTTCCGGCAGGGGCAGGATAAATATCCTGTCGTTTATGTAAGTTATGAAGATATTGAAGCTTATGCCGGATGGGCCGGGAAAAGGCTGCCAACCCAGGCTGAATGGCAGCTGGCCGCACAGGGTACTGACAACAGGAAGTGGCCGTGGGGCAATGATTTTCATGGAACACTTTGCAATAATGCCTTTGACAAACCTACTCCCGTCGATGCATTTCCAAAGGGACAGAGTCCGTATGGGGCAGTTGATATGGTGGGAAATGTCTGGCAAATGACCAATGACCTCTATTTTAATGGCACCAATTACTTTTCAGTCATCAGGGGAGGAAGTTATTACAAACCTGAATCAAGCTGGTGGTATGTTCAGGGTGGACCCCAGCCGCTCGACAAGACTCAGATTATGTTGATGGTATCGCCTGGCTTTGACAGATGTGCAACTGTTGGTTTCAGATGTGTAAAGGATATTGACAGCAGGAATTTTAAGGTGAAGCAATAGATCTGCTGAATCTTTTTAACTCTCCAGCCTGCCTGCTCCATTACTGATTTCGGGCTGATAGAATTCAGGAATCAATCCCGTCCTTGCTGATAGACAGCAGCCAGTTCGGTCATGAATTTTGCTGATTCAGATTTCCTGACTATGCTTACAGTGCATCCTCCGAAACCTGCTCCTGTCATCCTTGTACCTATAACTCCGGGAAGTTTTCTTCCTTCATAAACCAGTGTGTCGAGCTCCAGTCCGGTTACTTCATAATCGTTCTTAAGAGAATCATGAGATTGATTCATCAGTTCTCCGAATCTGAATATGTTGTTCTCTTTCAATACTTTTACTGCCTCAAGTACTCTTCCGTTCTCACTTATCACATGCCTTGCCCTTCTTCTTATAACCGGGTCTTTAATGTATTTTTCAAGGAGATGAATATCTCCGGTGTTCAATTGGCTCAGATTCATGATTGGCTTATAGTCCTGAAGGAGTTCAACGGCAGCGTCACATTCACTTCTTCTTTCATTGTATTTGGAATCGGTAAGCCCTCTTCTCTTGTTGGTATTTGTGATTATAAGGGAATTGTCATTCAGGATAAGCGGCACATTTTCATACTCGAGGGTATTGCAGTTCAGAAAGATTGCATTGTCTTTTTTGCCAAAACCTACGGCAAACTGATCCATTATGCCGCAATTCATGCCAACAAATTCATTTTCAGCTTTCTGACTCATCTTAACCAGTTCAAGCGTACTAAAGCCTGCATTGAAAAAATCATTCAGGGCAACTGCTGTCACCATCTCTATTGAGGCTGAAGAGGAGAGGCCCGCACCATTTGGCACATCACCATAATAGAGCATCTCGAGACCTGTTATCTTTTTGTCCCTCTTAAGAAACTCATTGATTACTCCAAGAGGATAGTTAATCCATTTTTTGCCGCTATTGACGAATAGTCCGTTAAGTGCAGTTTCTGCATCGTCATTGAAATTGACGGTACTGAATCTCAGCAGATTTTCATCTATTGTCCTGATAAGAAGGTATGTGCCGTAGTTCAGTGCGCAGGGAAAAACAAATCCTCCATTGTAGTCAGTATGTTCTCCAATAAGATTGACCCTGCCAGGTGAGAAAAAAAGAACAGGCCTGTTGTTCCTGTTCCCGTATTTTTCATAAAATTTTTCAGCAAAGTTATTACTGTCCATCCTTATACTTTTAGTTTTTTCTCAATTTCATTGATCTGGTTTCTGAAATGCTTGTCTGTATCAATGAGATTATTGACAGTTTTGCAGGCATGAAGAACTGTTGCATGATCCTTTCCCCCTATATGTGATCCGATACTTGCCAGGGAGGCCTTTGTCAGGCTCTTTGAAAAATACATTGAAACCTGCCTTGCCTGAACAATCTCTCTCTTCCTGGTTTTTCCCTGGATAAGATCGATCGGGATCTTGTAGTAATCACATACTATTTTCTGTATATACTCAATTGTTATTTCGCGTCTTGATGTGCTTATAAGTTTTTCAACCATCAGCCTTGCCAGGTCAAGTGTTATCTCTTTTCTGTTAAGGGTTGACTGGGCATACAGGGATATCAGTACTGCTTCAAGCTCCCGTATATTGTTTGAAATATTGATAGCAAGGAATTCAAAAATTTCTTCCGGCAATTCAATTCCGTCGTTGTACGCCTTTTTCTTAAGAATTGCCAGCCTTGTTTCGTAATCGGGTCTTTGAAGATCGGCCTGGAGTCCCCATTTAAACCTTGAAAGCAATCGTTGCTCCATGCCCTGAAGTTCAACAGGCGGTCTGTCGCAGGTCAGTATCAGCTGTTTGCCTGACTGGTGGAGATGGTTGAATATATGAAAGAAAGTATCCTGTGTCTTTTCTTTCCCTGCAAATTCATGAACATCATCCAGTATAAGCACATCTATCATCTGATAAAAATGAAGGAAATCATTTTTGTTGTTATTCCTGACCGATTCAACGAATTGTGTCTGGAATTTATTCGCGTTTACATAAAGGACTGTCTTGTCAGGATGTTTCTCTTTTACCAGTATTCCGATTGCCTGGGCAAGATGAGTCTTGCCAAGACCCGAATCACCATAAACCATAAGAGGATTGAAAGCTGTCCCGCCAGGGTTGTTTCCAACGGCAATGCCAGCTGATCTGGCCAACCTGTTGCATTCACCCTCTACATAATTGTTGAAATTGTAATCAGGATTAAGTCGTGGGTCAAAATGTACTTTTTTTATACCGGGGATAACAAACGGGTTTTTTATTGATGGTTGGGTAATTTCAAAAGGAACCTGAACAGGCTTGTTGTTAAGATCTGTTTTATTGCGTGAAGGATATCTGACTGTATACGGTTTGCCATCTGAATAATTGGTATTCTCCATAACGACATTATATTCGAGCTTAGCATCAGTGCCTATCTCCCTCCTCAGGGTTTTCCTGAGAATGTCAATGTACTGTTCCTCAAGATATTCATAGAAAAACGGACTCGGAACCTGAATTGTCAGCACATTGTTTTCCAGTTTTAGGGGGATGATCGGTTCAAACCAGGTTTTATAACTGATGGATGGAATAATATCCTTTATTATCTGCAGACAATTATTCCAAACGTCATTATGTGACTTATTCATTTAGGTTGGCTTTTTTTAAAAAAATTTTAAGGTCGGAATCTTGATGATTCAGGTAGCAATATTTGTAAAAAAAAAACTAATAAAAAAAATTATTTTTACTTGACTTTTATGAAAAAAGTATATGTTTTTAAACGTCAGCAACTTATAAAACAAAAAAAAATAAAAATAATTATAACGCTGATTATTAGTAATTTACATATATGATTAACAGTTTATAAGTGTATTACAAGATGTTATGCAATCTTGGTCAAAATTCAACAAACAGACTTTATAACTAGGACAATTTTGCCATGGATTCTGAATCCAATTTTAAGGTGAAGATAATCTGAATTTTAGGAAATGTTATTTAGGTTCACTGCTTTTTTTTCCAAAAACGGAGAAGTGAACATACTTTTTTGGATTTGCCTTCATATCCACTAAAAGTTCATTTAAACTTGCCAGACTATTATTCAGATTTGTATAAATTGAGTCATTTGTCAGGAATTGACCTGCAGATCCTTTTCCGTTGTTCATATTATCCATCATTACTGCAGCTTTCTCAAGAGTTGCTTTCAGGTTCCTGACAGAACCATAAATATCAGCTGCAGCAAGAGTATCTGAGATTGCCTCAAGATTAGTGAATGTGCTGCCCATTTTTTCTGAGTTCAGGGCCAGCATTGAGGAAAACTTATTTATGTTTTCAATAGTGGACCTGAGGATCTGTTTCCTTTGATACTATTATTTTATTAAGGCTTCCCGTTGTACTGTTCAGGTTTGCAATCGTCCCGCCGAGATTCTTCCTGAAATCCTCATTCATCAGTTCGTCCACCGATTTGATAACAGAGTCGAGCACGACGATGAGACTGGAAATCTTATCCTTGACAGGCAGCAGTTCTGTTTCGACTTTATCCACCAGTGATACTGCAAGATGGCCTGGAATGGTGTCGCCTTCATTGTAAAAACCCGGACCGTTTCCATAGACAAACTGAACCTTCATTCCTCCGAGGAGCGAAACAGGTACTATTTCGGCAACGGTATTCAGGGGGAGCTTAAAATCCCTGCTGACAGAGAATATCACCAGGAGCTTGCCGCTTGTCGCATCAATGAATTCAATGGACTGAACGACACCAACCTTATAACCATTAACCTCAACCGGACTCGATTCAGCCAGACCACCTATCTTATCATACACGGAATAGTAAAAATTAGTGCTTTTAAAGTAATCTTTCCCTTTAAGAAAGTTATATAACCAGATGAAAACCAGAATTGTCAATAATGCAACTGCGCCAACTTTAACTTCATTAGAGATCTTTTTCATTTATTATCACGTTTGGTAATTTCTTTCTTTTCATCCAAAGCCTGCTGCAAAGGTAATATTTTGTTGTCTTTAATTGCAATTACAAATGCATCGGGAAAGACCGGTTCAATTTCCTTCCTGTAGTTTGCAGCATCGATGTATTCGTTAAAATATCCTGCAGCATATTTAGACTGATCCTGGGTTCTTATCTCAACGACATTCTTCAGACCATTGAAGTTTTCCGGCTTGACCTCAATTTTTGAGGAAGAGGTTGCAATCTGTACCATGAATACTATTTCATCCTGTTTTGATACTGAAGTCACAGGGTTACCAGCAACAGGCTCCTGGTTCTGAATCTTGGCGGGAAATTTGCTGCTTTTACTCTCAATTTCATTGATATAATCACTGCATGCTTTGAAGATGGATGATGCTATTTTATCCTGTCCTTCTTTTGAGTTGAGATATTTTTCCTCTTCAGGGTGGGTAATAAATCCTGTCTCGGTCAGTACGCTGGGCATAGTTGTCATGAACAATACCCAGAACCCTGCCTGTTTGACGCCTCTGTCAAGCCTGTTGATGCTTGCCTTGTACTGATTTTGGATCTGGGATGCCAGGCTGGTACTCTGCTTCAGATATATATTCTGCATAAGGGTGAACATTATATACGATTCAGGTGATTTTGGATCGAACCCTTCATAAGAGGTTGAATAGTCATTTTCCAGGAGGATAACTTCATTCTCTTTCATTGCCACTTCGAGATTCTGCTGGTCCTTTGCCGGTCCCATTACGAATGTTTCAGTTCCCCGAATGGTTTTTGATTTGGCCCAGTTGGCATGAATCGAAATGAACAGATCAGCATTGTTCTTATTGGCCATATCTCCTTGTCTTTTAGCTCAACGCTGGCAGCGAGGCTCAGCGATTGGACGTCCTGTTTGAGAACTGCGGGCCAACAGGTCACTCCACCGCGGCTTCGCTTGTGCCAGCTCTTGGATCAGCACTTCGCTTGCGGAGAAGCGGCCGGGCAACGCCTCGGCCAACAGCTCAACGGCTGATTGCAGATCCGCAATCTTTCCGGCATGTTCCGCTTTGCCGGGCATCGCACACCGGGCCGCCCAATCCTGAATCGCCACCCATCGGGGATCGCTCGACGGCGTCTTAGTGCTCACAAGCTCCGCCGCCTGCCGCTCGTATTCGAAACGCAATTCGCCCAGCCAAATCGGGCGGGTGGCCGAGAGTAGGTCCTCGAGGCGCCGCGTCCGAGCATACAGTTCCAGCCACCGCATGTCGTTGGTCGGGACGTTGCCCGCACCAGTTCGTCGAGTTCCTGATTCAGTACAGCACCGGCGCCGGCAACTCGCGGCAGGGCCCGCCTCATCATCCAGCGCTCGAAGTGCGGGTTCGCATTCGTCTGCAAGAACCAGTCGAGGTAGCGGTCGCCCGGCAAGTCCTGCCGGAACCACGCGGCGTGGGTCGGCCAGTCGGCCTGGATCTTGGACCACACGGCAGCCAGCGGCGTCGAGGCGACCTGCCCCTCCTTCGCTTCTTTGGTCGACGGGGCGCAGTTGTCCCGCGTCGCGATCATCGTCTCGGCCCAGGTGGCCTGCTTGGCAATAGACTTGATTCGGATCCAGAGCCTTCGATTCCGCTGCCCAACCAGCCGCACCTGCCAACGTGTCGAGAAGCATAACCGTCCACATCGGGACGGCGCACAGTGCGGTCCACCAGTCAGCTTAAGCATCGATGTCTCGATCCTCTCCGGGTCTTGACGCGGATGGCCGTGCATTGAGTTTCGCTCGGCCCCCGGCCAGGCACAACTGCGCGCACTGAATATCCCGCACAATCGTTAAAGTTTAACGCGATTCGTGTCCGATTGCACGCATGGGGTGCACCTCAGTCGCGGCGCACGGCGTGGGGCCAAAATACTGAGGCCGAGCACCAGTCCGCACGTTCGACACGAGTTCGTCCGACGTTTCCGTTTGGAAAGTCAGACGGTGCCCTTGGCTGCACTCCTCACGCAATCCGCACAATCGGACAGACTTCACCTGCCATGACGCGCCATTTGACAGTTCGATAACGGGAATGACGTCGGCGCCAGCTAAAGGCGGCATCGTGAACTGTTTGGCGATCAATCCTCCAACAGGCTGTCCATGAGTTTCATCCTGCAACCCTGGCAACTCTTGCTGATGATTCTCGCGAGTTGGGTCCATCGCGATCAGCAGAAGGTCATCGAGTTCTACCAATCCCCACTCGACGCCATGATGAAAGCACAAGGCAAGAAACGGCTACCGCTCACCGACGACCAACGCCGGCTGCTGGCCGTCCAAGGCAAGTCCCTGGGCCGAAAGGCCCTGATGGAACTGACGACCATCGTCACGCCAGATACCCTTCTGCGATGGCATCGAAGACTGGTGGCCGCGAAATGGGATCACAACACGAAGCGGAACATGATCGGCAGGCCCAGGATCCGTCAAGTCGTCGTTGATCTGATACTTCGCTTCGCCCGGGAAAACCCGAGTTGGGGCTACGACCGCATCCAAGGAGCCCTGGCCAACGTCGGATACCACATCTCGGACACAACGGTCGGCAACCTCCTCAAGCAGCACGGAATCGAGCCGGCACCGGACCGGAAACGCCAGACCACGTGGAAGACGTTCATCAAGTCGCATTGGGACGTGTTGGCGGCGATCGACTTCACCACGGTCGAAGTCTGGACCAAGGGCGGGCTGGTCACCTACTATCTGCTGTTCGTGATGGAGCTCGCCACGCGCCGAGTTGACTTGGCAGCCTGCACTCCCTCACTTGGCGACATGTTCATGAAACAAATCGCCCGCAACCTCACCGATCCCATGGACGGATTCTTGAAGGACAAGCGATACGTCCTCATGGACAGGGATGCGAATTTCAGCGACGCTTTCCGAACGATCCTGGAACCTTCCGATGTGAAACCCGTGCGATTACCAGCGAGAAGTCCCGATTTGAACTCCCACCTGGAGCGATTTCACCTCAGCCTGAAATCGGAGTGCCTCGACAAGATGATCTTTTTCGGTGAAAGGTCGCTACGACATGCCTGCAACGAATTCCTGGCGCACTATCATGGCGAACGAAATCACCAGGGGCTGGGCAACAAGCTCATCGAACCGGCGCAAGAGGTAGGCGAGGGCTACAGGCGACGTTCAATGTCACGAACGGCTTGGTGGCCTTCTGAAATACGGCTACCGGCAGGCGGGCAGCGGGACGTTGCCTTTGCCAATTCGACAATCTCAGCCATCGCCGTTCTCCAAGCGAAGACTCCCACAGGTCTCGTGTTGCGGTCCAACCCCTCAACCGTTCCCGTGCGACCACTCTTCGCCCCCACAGGATTTCGAGCGTCGCGCTCGAGAAAGGTTCGCCCACGCGCATCACGGACAGGACACAAATACTCCCGCTGCAATGCATCGTATCCGATCGCTACATCAACGTCCTTGGCCTCGAGATACACTTCATCGGCGCGAATCCACGCAGCGACGGTTCCCTCCGTACCTCGCATCACCAGGATGCATGGATTGCCGCCCATCACGCTGTAATCGACGGTGATACGGGCAATTTTTGCGCCGCGGCTTGCTCCTTGGCCACAGAGGTTGAAAGGGTTCCTTTCGGGCTCCGAAAGGGACCGGCCTGTCAACTCCGAGGGGGGTGTTAATCAGAGATTCCGAGAGTTTTGGACCGAGATTTTCGGGCGCAAAAGGAACCCCCGGGAGTTCCTCTCGGAGCCCGGGAGTTTCTCCGAAACAGAGAATGCTTGGCCGGCTCTGGTGCTGGCTTCCCTCGTTGCCTGTGGTTCGGCGTGTACGTAGCAGCTGGACAGCACGACTCCAACTCGCGGCGAATACCACTCAGTCTGCGAATTCTACCGCCGCGCAAACCTCGCCAGCTGGATAGCGGCATAGCGCATCTCGCCCCAGTCCTTCTCGGAATCCTAATAAAGCGATTTGCCACAACGGCCGATGAGCTAACTACCGCCGTCGAAAAAACCGCTAAGGCTTTCGCTCGACGACCATTCGCATCGGGCCGCTCAGGCAGCCGACTCGCACTCACGGAGTGGCGTATGAACAAACCCCCAGCTGCCCACCGACCAAGGACGGTCTGGTTCCACCGAGGCCTCGTAAGGGCATGTCTGTGCTGGTTGATCTGGGCGCAACCCGCGGCTGCTCAGGACCCGACTCCCCAGAACTGGGAATCTGCATGCACAGATGGAAGGGTTGATGAAGCGAGTGGAGAGGACCGAGTCTGCCTTGATCGATCTCCAGCAGCAGAATCGGGCGCTGCAGGACCAACTCGAGAAGCTGCCACCCGTTGCGGAGGAAAAGAAGGACGCCAAGCCAGAAAAGGAAGAGCCAAAAAAGAAGGAAGAAAAGAAGTGGTATGAGAAAATCAATCTGCGTGGCTACGCGCAATTTCGATACAACTACCCCACGCATCTCGAACCCGGTTCGGCTGCTCCTAACCATGCCGGAGATGCGTCGATCGCTCC
>CAWJVS010000035.1:0-47821 GCA_963846335.1 uncultured Bacteroidales bacterium | reverse complement strand
CATAAAACCATGGTTCCTCAGATGATCATCTGTGTTTGAAACAAACAAACTGAAAACTATCCTTTGCCATAATTCTGTTAAATCACTTTCTATATTTGCACCGTACTTTGTTAAAAAATCCACAATTTCAAGATAGCTGACCCCATCCTGGAAATTGTTTACATCAACATAACCTAACATGGTCATAGCTGAAGCATAATGGATTCTCTCACCTGTATTGGTCCTGTCAAATCTTTTTGTAAGGAATGTATAATATCTGCCTGAAAACTTTTGGATTTTTGAGACAGCTACATTCAGGCCTGCATTCCGTGCAAGATCATTTGTAACCATTTCCCACCCGCCAATATCTTTATTATCCGATTTACTTGGAAATTTCGCTATCCAAAGATTATTTTTATAGTCAAGTATACTCGCTTTTGGCCTTGCTCCTCCAAGAGAAGAACCTGGATTGATCAATATATTCAACCATTTAATGTACTCAGGATCCTCAATGGCGTTATCATCTTCGAGTCTGAGACTGATTTGTTCCAATTCTTGTATTGAAGTCCATGGCGGGAAGGCAAGGGTTTTGCTGTCATTGAGAAATGGGCCATTAGGATCTTCCTTAAACCGTATAGCCCCCATGCGGTGACCATCAAATACTCCAAGCAGATAATCAGATTCTCTCAATGTCTTTTCTGGTCGCTTTTCTGATCGTGCCATTGCTGCTTCTCGCCTCTTCATCAGGAGACGTCCCCACCTGTCCGGAGATGAATCAAGAAAAACTCCGAAGTTCTGCTTCTCATCATTTGCGTATTGTGATCCGGAATAAAATTGCAATTCCGGGTCAAGTATCTGAGAATAACGGGATTTGAGCCAATTATATGAGTAACATAGACCTGTCAATTCTCCTTCACCTGCTTAATGTTCCTGACAGTGTTAATTGAATTTCCAATAATTCCTGTAATATTCTTTTTAGCTGATGGCAGAAAGGGAATCACTCCAAAGTAGAGTAATTCAACCCTCATTCAGTTAATTTTTTGTACTACTTTTTGTACTACTAATGAAAATGGCCTTGTAAATCAGATGATTTACAAGGCCATTTTGATTTGCCAGACAAGTAATCGGCATGTTCTTTTAGGAGCCAGCGGTTAACCTCAATTGCTTTCTCCATCTTACCTGTATTTTTATAGGCAACCGACAAGTAATTTTTAAGGTGAGGGACTCCGGGGTATTTTTCAATTAACAAAATAAGTCTTTCAATAATTTTATCTCCGCCTTTGAGTGCTTTATGGTGTAAAGATTCAAACTGCCTGAAAAGTTCAGGAGTAATTCCGAATTTATCATTCAGGAATTCAGGATCAGTGGTAATTTCGTAAGTGAATGATTTATATCTTCCCGGCATCTGGTTTCAATGATTCTGTTTGATACGAAAATATAAAAATTATTGAGTTCAATTTTTATTTGTCAGTTGGGAAAATAACATCTAACATAAGTCGATAATTTCATTTCAATTTGAATCTCATTAAGAGCAAAAAGAAATCTTCATAGAATATTCTCTTCTAAAAATTCTTCGAATCTGAGGATACGTTTGTTGTTTTCCTTATTGAACAGCAGATGTTCAAAATCTTTAGCTTTGGTTTTCAGGTCAGTAATCTCAAGCCGCTTCTTAATTTCAGCCTTTAACTCAGATGCATTTTTAATGCCGGTTCTTTTTGCAAGGAAGTCATAATCAGGTTTCGTTTGACCTGATAAAAACATCAGGTCGTAGAAATCACGACCCTTTCCTCTTTCTAGCAGGGCTGTTGCTTTCATTGCACATAGTACAGAGTCAGAAGGCACCGGGAATGGAAAGTAATAACCACAACCCCTGATGTTTTTTATTTCCGGGGTATAAGCTACTCCCTGATCCTGAGCTTCAATTTTTATAAGGAACCTTTCATCCCTATGTCCTGAAAGCCCAATATCAAAAAGGAACTTTGGGAAGTAAATGTTTTTTCTGAATGCCGTTAGTTTAGGACTATCTTTATCCTTAGATTCCACTTTATATCCGTTTCTTCTGAGAAATTGCATGACATCATCACTCATTTGCATTAACTCCTCCTTGTTTGTCTCCTTACAGTCAAAGTCCAGATCTTCAGAGAATCTGTCTATTCCCTTTACAAGCCGTAGGTTGGTACCACCAATGAATATAAGCTTGCGGATGTATTTTGTGGTGGACAGGTAGTCGAGAATTGACAATTGAATATATTCCTTTATCATGCTTTTACCAAGAAGAGTATTATTCCTGACCGGTTCGGGGAAATAATTCTTTATTAAGTTCAGATCTACCATATAGTTATTACTAAAGGTTATGTACTTTTATTAGCATATCAATACGATTACTGAGTGCTTTACTGCCAATTCGGTCAGAGAATTCCATTAATCTCTCTGTATTAAATTCATCTTCCAAATATGATTCATCAAAACGCAATTCTTCAAGTTCACGTTCTGTATTATAAAATGGATATAGATAGAGCAGGTCTGCTAGTGCCTTTTCAGGCTTGGCAAACATAATCCGTCTGCCTCCTTCCATCTCCCTCAGTTCATATCCGAACATCAAATCAGGCTTGATATTTTTATATGAATACTCACCGAAATCATTGCTGAATGTTTTTGTCTTCAAAGTTGTCACGCTTGTTATATCAGGTACAGCCTCGGGGATAATTCCATAGAATGACAAAGCAGTTTGTAACGATATGTAAGAGGGTTTGTATATTATGTTAGCAAAATAGAGTGTAAAGTCTGTCGATTCTTTGTATTCAGGGAAGGCATAATAACCCTGCCGAAGCCTGATGAGGTAACCCTTCCTTACCCAGTTGTACCAGATTGTTCCTGTTAAACTCCGGATAGGATGCATACACCTGGTTTGTGGTAAAGTTGGCCAGGGACAGAAATCTGTTTCTGAATTCAATGAAATTCATTTTATTTCTATTATGCATCAAATATAGTGCATTACGGAAACAAAAACAAAATTCGTGCTCTTTTTCTCATACTCTCCTCTCCAATGTACTGATGGTTCGAAATTATGGATTTGAGAATGACAAGATCAAAATACCCTCATTATAAATATTTCTTGAATTCCTGTTTAAGGTGATTGTCAATAAAGCAAAGAGACAGATAATAATTCTTTGTACTACTTTTTGTACTACTAATGAAAATGGCCTCGTAAATATCTGATTTACAAGGCCATTTGATATGTTTAATCAGTGTGAGAAGATTGCCCTGACGCTCCTTTCAGTCAATCAGGACAGGCTTTCAGGGGCTTACTAAAAATAAAAGCCTTGATTCACTCTGCTCGTTTTATGAAACAATCAGGATAATAGTGTGAATGTGAGAGCGAGCGTGAGAAAACAGAATGAGAGCGTTCGCTCCCGCTCTCACTCTCACTCTGTTTTATGTCGGGGTGAGAAGACTCGAACTTCCGGCCCCTACGTCCCGAACGTAGTACGCTACCAACTGCGCCACACCCCGCTTTGTGCTCCGTAGCCCTGGCGAAGGAGCATTAATATTCTCAACAAAAATTGTCAATGCAACACATTCCGGATCCCAAGCTTTTACAGCCAACGACGGGATCCCACCGACAGGCATGCAAAATTAGCAAATTTTTTAAATGATTTTCAATACCGCATATTTTGTTAATGTCCGGGATTAAATTAATAATGCTGTGCACTCCCCTCACAGCCTGAAATCATTTCATCAATGTTGCCAGTCCCATATAAAAGAATAATTTTAACAGCTTAAAAATGACATTATGTACCGGTATTCCTTCCGCTTTGCTGTAATGACAATCACAATCCTTACAGTGAACCTTATTACAACTGCAATCACAACTTATATGGTCAGTTATAAAGATCATTATAAACCGGTTGCATTTACATTTATCGGAATGACAATTACTGTAGTGATCCTTTACCCATTCTTTATAAAGCTGGAAGGCTGGGTAAAGAGTATCTCTGTAAAAACTATCAAATCAGGAAAGTCTGTAGCAGGCAAATTCTTCGGATTAATATTCACATTCCTGATTGCTCTGCTGGTGCTTCTTTATTTCTACGCGAAGATGTGGTATCATATTAATGTTTTCCGGGAACTCCTCCAATGAAGAATCCAATGAACTCTTCAACTTCATAAATGTTAAACTTAAAATGATCCCTGGTGATAAAGACGGATATCACAAGATCATAAGTGAATATTAAACAGTTAAAGATTAATTCAGGCAAACTATGAAAACACAACCAATTCCTGACGGATACAGTACTCTTACTCCCTATATCACAGTTAAAGGCGCTGAAAAAGCAATTGACTTTTATACAAAAGCTTTCGGTGCCAAAGAAGTCGGACGGATTACAATGCCTGACGGGACCATAGGTCATTGTGAACTACAGATAAGTGATTCGAAAATCATGATCGCTGAAGAGAACCTTCAATGGGGGAACCTGAGTCCTCAGACAGTGGGTGGCTCCCCGGTCATTCTTTGCCTCTATGTCAGGGACGTCGATGCAGTGTTTGCCAGAGCCCTGAATGAGGGAGCGAAAGTCCTGGGAGATATGGTACCTAAGGACCAGTTCTACGGTGACCGTTCCGGAAGCCTTACCGATCCGTTTG
Organism: uncultured Bacteroidales bacterium; assembly: GCA_963846335.1. Lineage (GTDB taxonomy): Bacteria > Bacteroidota > Bacteroidia > Bacteroidales > VadinHA17 > LD21. Next base: position 43,198 of record CAWJVS010000035.1, on the reverse strand, counting down.
GCCATAACTGGATAATTATGACACATCTTGAGGATCTTACATTTCCGGAGATGCAAAAAAGGTCAGACGCCCTCTTCACATAAGTTTCTCAGCCTTTTCAAAATTAAATCCGGTTTTTCTCATTTTGAGAAAAATGGATCGGAACAATAACATAGTTCGAGATTAACTGCTGTTCATATCGCCTGTATTTCAGGGTATTAGCAAATACAAACAAAACCCTCCGTCCCGGCTCCCAATTCTGGCATATACTTTGTTTAATACTGATTGTGAGGGGTAAGATCAGAGTTCAATTGATTACTCCGGAAATTGATTTGCAAAGTAAAACATTTAAAAAATAACAGTCATGAGAGGGGATACAGCAGGGTACTGGAAGGATAAAAGGGAAAAACTTCTTAAGAAATATAATAATCTTTCAGCCAAAGATTTGAGATTCAATCTGGGTGAGGAAAAAGAGATGCTTGAAACGCTGAGCTACAAACTTGGAAAGACAAACCAGGAGTTGTTACATATCATCATAGCGCTTTAGTTCAACACTCAGGATTTTAAAATACTAAAATTCGGAGATCAGCATGAACCATTTCACGGCAGAGCCTCCCCAGACCTCCTTATATGTTGCCGTATTGAACTGCGGCCAGTAGGGCGCATCTTCATTGAAACGCGACTGCATCCCTACAGGTATCTCACCAACAGTTTCACCAGGCAAAGCTGTATACTGCTGCGGATAGTTACTGCCTTCTCCCCATATCAATGACTGACCGAAAGGATTCTTCCCGACAATCCAGAATAACTGCTGCTCGGCAATATTGATCAGCTCTTTGTCTTTCAGAAATTTTCCGCAGAGTGCGGCGGATTTCCCTGTTGAAAGATGCACGGCGGCATTACCCTTGAATGAGAACCAGACGGGGAAGACACGCAGATAATGCTCCTCATCAAGTTTTATCCCGTTCTCAAGCTGTTCCTTAAAATCTTTGGTGGCTCCACTGTCAATCCCTACCTGCACAACATAAAAATTGGCTGAATCTTTCACTTCATCCTTATGGTAAACTCCGCTTGGAACCATCCCATAAGGCTTTACGTACTGCATAATATTCTTCAGGTACTCACCATAGATCCTGATAGAATTCTCCCATGTGGCATAATCCGGATTGTCCGGCTGAGTTTCACAGAGCGCTGTTAATGCCTGCATATAAACATGATCGCGCGACTGATGGGTGTAATGCACAATGGATCTCTTATCAAGATCGCGGTAGAAGAATCCTCTGGTTTTGTTCTTATCATTTATTGGTTCCGTACGCTGACACTGAATAGTGTATTTTATTGATTCAGCCGCCTTATCGGCATAGTACTTATCATTTGTCAGTTTATACAGCATGCTGGCTGCCCACGAGATGGTTGCCATATACTGGCTCTGCGATGCCATATAGGCATGCCCGTGCCCCTTTGAGATCCTTTCATTATAACCAAGCTCCTCGAAGCGCTTCATTGCAAAACCAAAATCCTCCCTGGCAATTTTGCGGAGATTTTCTTTTAGCATCCGGTCATTTTCAAGAGTCATGGAAGCATATGCCTCAATACCTGAGAAGAGGAAATTCTCAAATCCGCTGTTGGTAGCAACTACCTGACGTCTTCCTGCATCGTCTATTGTGCCGATAATCCCATCGGTCCACAGATTGGTACCCCATGTCTGGAAACGGTACCCATCGCCAAGCCTTGTTTTCATAATATAATCGAGGCCCCAGAGCGCCTCTTCCGTCAGCCGCAGACAGAGATCGGTATTGTTTTTCTCCCTTGCCCTGTTAGCCATTTCCAGAAGGGAGAAAGCTATTTCACCCGATTGAAGTGATTGCTGCGACATATCCGCGGCATCATGCCAGCCGCCATTCACAGGAATGATCTGACCATTGTGCTCTCCATTAAGGTCGGAATGGCAGGCACCATGTTTACCGGGGACAGGGTAACCGCAACGTTCACAAAACATGAAATTCAGCATGCGCCAGGCAGAGTTATCCCACAGATTACGGTTAATATAGAAGGGACCGGATGTAACCCCACCGACCCTTATCATATATTGACCTTCCCGTTTGAAACCGGTGAAATCAATTGTTTCAAACTCTCCCGTGTAAGTCTTTACCTGGCTTGTATTGCCCTCATAAGCCACCTGGGAAGTTGTATAGTCAACCAGCTGGAACTTTCCATTGCTGTTTTTCACCCGTATGATAGCTGTTTTTTCACTCTCCGGCCTGTATCCCGATGTGGAAAAAATGATCCTGTTCTCGGCAGGCTTCCATCCGCTGACTACTTCGGGATTCTCAATTGTCTGCAATTCAACGGCATCGATATCAAACCTGAGAGAATCGCCCATGGTACGTTCCCTGCCAAAGACTTCAATGGCAAATGATATTTTGGTTACTTTATCCCGTGCCAGCTCAGACATCTCAACGAAGCATTCATTCCACTGACCGTTGATCAGGTTTATCTCATGATATCCTTCACGGCCGTACTGGTCAGGAACCTTTATCCTACCGTCGTTCTCAACATAGAGATTCAGATATATGCTGCGGGCACCCTCACAATCAGGATAAATACTTAACCTGATCCGGTTATATTTTTCCCAGTTCTTACCTCCAACCTCAAAAGTTGCCATGGAAGTCCCCCTCCCTAATCCCCATTCGGCAACCGCATCAATAAATGTAGGAGCCGATAATCTCAGACTGTTCTTTCCGGAAATACTCCTCTCTGATGTCTGCCTCATTCCTCCTATACCCACATGCGACCAATTCTTCATATCTTCCATATCGCAGAGCATATCGGATAACAATACTCTCTTGGTAAGCCCGAATGTTTCAAAAGATTTGCTATAGTCGAGCGGCAGCGGACTATGAACATATCCGGTATTACGGATGTCGGATTTCAGTTTCTCATCGATCTGGGAAAACATGAGAAAGTTGCTGAGTGCAAAGAGCAACGTTACAAATAATACTCGTTTCATGGTTTGATTGCTTTTATCTTTGAAATACGGAAAAATTCAGGATATTTATTTACGGATAACAAATTTAAGGTATTTTTTTTCTGCTGACTGATTAAACTTTCTAACTTACCGGTTCATTTTAGAATTATTAACATATGCCCGGTAAACAGTGTCAAACAATAATGTCAATCACCAGAAAACTGGACACAGTTTTACTGATTGTGTTTTTAGCTGCTTCAACAGGATGTTCGCAAAAGGTGAAACGATATGCTCAGGGCATTAAGCCGGAGATTGCCATTTCAGACAATAATGTACAGACTGTTAAACTGTATGAGAAATTTGAAATTATTCCGGAAATGAAGAATGTGGAAATTGAAAATCCATATGATCCGGCCGATATCGATGTATATGCTCTTTTTACGGCTCCCTCCGGAGAAAAAATAAAGATCAATGGTTTCTTCGATGATTACCAGGGGGCTCATAAATGGAAGATCCGCTTCTCACCAGGTGAAACAGGCGAGTATAAATTTCAGCTGTTTGTAAAAGATGGAAGCGAAAGCGGTGAATCCCGGATTGCTGCGTTCACCTCAGCAGGATCTGAACATCATGGCTGGATTAAACCTTCTGAAAAAAATCCTCACTACTTTACACACCACGACGGGACTACTTATTATGCCGTGGGAGTCTATGCTCCCTGGGGTCACGACGAAAAGATGTTTAAGACATATGCAGATTACAACGCCAACCTGCTGGCTATATGGGATATTGGTTATGGCGGCTTTGTAAACGGCACGGGGATCATCGAGGAAGAACCCGGACGATATAACCAGGAAAAGCTTGGAAGGATAGATTCAATGTTGACAATTCTGGAAAATGACAACATAAAATTAATGTTTGCCATCTGGCCTCATGACCTGTTTTCGAAAACAGTCTGGGCTGCACAATGGGATAAGAATGCATATAGTAAACTTATCGATGTGGAAGATGTTTACAGTGATTCACTGGTCTGGGAATACCAGAAAATGAAATACCGTTACCTGATCGCACGGTTTGCCCATAGCCGCAGCTGGGGCATATGGGAGCTGATAAACGAAATGAACGGTACGGATGGATGGGTAAAAGGCCGTCACCAGGAAGCATACGACTGGGTAAAGAAATGTGTCAGTTATTTTGAGGAGAACGATCCATACCATCATCCTGTAACTGCTTCTTTCAGCGGAGGTTTTGAAGAATACCGCGAACCTTTGTATGAACTGACCCATATTCCAAATCTTCATCTCTATCCGGCACAGGGGTGGAAACTGAAATATCCGGAAGATACCCTTCGAAGCGACTTGTATAATTACGCCTGGGCAAGCAGACGATTTTGGGACAGATTTGACAAACCTGCAATTTTTGGCGAAGCAGGTGCAGATCTTACCTATTATAAACCGGGGACTCCGGAATATCACATCTCCTATCATAATAAGATCTGGGCTTCACTTACAAATGGCCTGGCAGGTATACCCGTATGGTGGGATTTTCCCATCTTAAAAGAACAGGACTGGCAGCAGCTGAAACATCTTTCAGCATTTGTTTCAGATATTGATTTTGCAAACCTTCCATACAAACCATTAATGGCAGAGGGTGCAGAGACCGATATTTATGTGATGGATGCCGGTGAACAGGCATTTGGATGGGCAAGGACTGTCCTGAAACCTGATATTGGCAATACCAGATTAACCGTTATCAAACCTGCTGATGCGATTTATACAATCACATGGTTTGATACCTGGACAGGCACTGTTGTAAAGTCTGAAACAGTTAAGTCGGGCAATGGAATACTGGAGCTTACAGTTCCGGAACTGAAACCCCGGAACAAAGATATTGCATTTAAGATCAGTAAAATATAACACTTCTTTCTTAATATCTAAAGCTTATTTCCCCACGATGACAGATTCAAACCGCATCAATTCAATCGATATCATGAGAGGTTTCACCCTTATCCTCATGCTCTTCGTAAACGATCTCCATATGCCTGGAGTGCCTGCATGGCTGGGGCACAGCGTCGCTGACTTTGACGGTATGGGTCTCGCCGACTGGGTTTTCCCCGGATTCCTCTTCATGGTGGGAATGGCTGTGCCCTTTGCTATTGGCAACAGGATTAAAAGAGGAGACAACAGAATGTCACTTTTGAATCATATTCTTGTAAGAACTCTGAGCCTTCTTATTATTGGTGTCCTGATGGCGAATTCAAGGAATGTTGATGGCGGGTTTACAGGTATCAGTAAAAGTCTCTGGTCACTGATTATGTATTCTGGAGTCTTTCTCATCTGGAATAATTATAAGCAAACCGGTAAAAATTCCTGGCTGATAAATGGGCTTCGACTGGCAGGAGTGGCAATGATAGTGCCAATGGTTTATATATTCCGGTCAGGAGAAACGGAAGGCTTCTCATTCAATTCATGGGGTATTCTCGGAACAATAGGCTGGGGTTACCTGGTGGCTTCACTGGTTTACATGGGCGCGAGAGATAATTTAATGAAAACTGCTCCTGCCCTCCTTTTCTTCCTGATCATGAATATACTCTCAAAACTGCATCTGCTTGATTTTATGAATCCTGTCAGACCAGTGCTCGGTGTGATAATAAATGGCAATGCTCCCTTTATTGTCCTTTCAGGCATGTTTATCACCCTGATCCTTAAAAAGCTTTCGGGCGACGATAACAGAAAAACAGCCCTGTATATTGTTACATTCGGGATCCTGAGTCTGGCTGCCGGATTCGTTCTGCGAAACTGGTTCATAATCTCAAAAATACAGTCCACCCCAAGCTGGGGATTGATATGCAACGGGATAAGCATGATTTTGTTTGCACTGCTATTCTGGATAATAGATATAAGGAAGCATATAAAATGGGGGCTTTTTTTAAAACCTGCCGGAGCAAATTCCCTGACAGTCTATCTTGTTCCTGATATGTTCTATTATATAATCTGGCAATTCAGTCTGCCCTTCCTTTTTTACAAGGATTCGGAATTCCCCCTGGTTGTAATAGCCGGGTCTCTGGTCTGGGCCCTGGTAATGGGAGCCGGTCTGCCGGTTCTTCTTGAACGACTGAATTTCAGACTGAAGCTGTAAACAGTTTATACTTGTTGATAATAATATGTCGGACAATAACCGGATCTATTCAATCGACATCATGAGAGGCCTTACTCTCTTCCTGATGCTGTTCGTTAATGATCTTTATATGCCCGGGGTGCCTGACTGGCTGGGTCACAGGGCCGCTGATTTCGACGGTATGGGCCTGGCCGACTGGGTCTTCCCGGGATTTCTTTTCATGGTAGGAATGGCTATCCCATTCTCCATTGGTAAAAGAATAGCAAAAGGAGAAGATAATTTTACAATTTCGAGGCATATCGTAATAAGAACCATAAGCCTTCTGATTATCGGCGTTCTGATGCTGAACTCAGGAAGATTAGATCCGGAACTCACCGGAATGGGGGAAAACCTCTGGTCTCTTCTCATGTACACAGGGGTGTTCCTTGTCTGGAATAATTACAGGGAGACTGACCGGAATTTCTTTACCATAACCGGACTCAGACTTGGAGGTATGGCATTGCTTGCATTTCTTGTCTTTAGATTCAGGTCAGGCCAGCAGGTAAACGATGGTTCCCTGATAACCGGATGGTGGGGCATACTCGGATTGATTGGCTGGGGTTACCTTGTTTCAGCTTTTATCTACCTGGCAGTGCGTGACAATATTCTTAATACCGTCGTCGCCTTGCTTTTCTTCCTAACCCTTAACATACTTTCAAAACTTGAACTGATGAATTCCCTCAATTCCGTTAAGCCAATACTTGGTGTAATTATAGAAGGAAATGTGCCATTCATTGTAATATCGGGACTGCTGACAACTCTTGTCCTGAGAAAATTGCAGGCTGACCACAGGAAAACCGTAATTACAATAGTTGTAATTGGCATCTTCTGCATAATCGCCGGATATGTACTGAGAAACTGGTTCATAATTTCAAAGATACAGGCTACACCCAGCTGGGGATTTCTCTGCAACGGGATCAGCATGCTGCTCTTTGCCCTTCTTTACTGGATCATCGACATAAATAAGCATACAAAGTGGACCTTCTTTCTGAAACCTGCAGGAGAAAATTCTCTTACCACCTACCTTGCTCCGGATATCCTGTATTACATGATCTTCAGTACAAGCTTACCAATTCTTATCTATAAGCAATCAGATATCCCGCTGGTCGTTATTGCAGGGTCGGTTATATGGGCTCTGCTGATGGTGGCACTGACTGCGCTGCTGGTGAGATTTAATATTAAGCTGAAACTTTAGACCTCACCCCAACCCCTCTCCCGAGGGAGAGGGGCTAATACCATGATTATATGATTCTTACTCCCCTTCTCCCCTGGGAGAAGGGGCCGGGGGATGAGGCAAAATGACCAGGAGAATGGGCCAGGGGTATGAGGCTCTACCTCTCCCTGCTCATCGAATATGGATAAGTCTCCTCTTTTGTTCCTCTTTTCTTTTCAGGCTCAGGGCCCATATTGAAGGTTAGTGTTCCCCCTTTCAGAAGATCTGTATGTCTGATGTAAGTACCGGATATCGACCTCGTGTTAATTTTAATGCCCTGAACATAAATATTCTCCCTGCTGTTCCCCTGTGCCTTAATAACAAGTTTTTTCCCGTTCTCGAACCTCAGAGTTACTTTGCTGAACAATGGTGATCCAAAAACATATTCCCCCGTTCCGGGTGTTACAGGATAAAAACCAAGAGAGGAAAAGACATACCATGCTGAAGTCTGTCCGTTATCCTCATCTCCGCAATATCCGTCAGGTGTATAATTGTACAGTTTGTCAAGTACCTCCCTTACATGATATTGAGTCTTCCAGGGCTGACCCGCATAATTATAGAGATAGATCATATGCTGAACAGGCTGGTTTCCATGGGCATAATTGCCCATATTCATTACCTGCATCTCCCTTATCTCATGAATTACCTGTCCGTAGTATGATTCATCGAAAACCGGCGGAACCTTAAATACGGAATCCAGCATTGCGATGAAATTATCACTGCCTCCCATCAGGTCAACAAGTCCCTCGATATCCTGGAAAACGCTCCAGGTATAATGCCAGCTGTTGCCTTCTGTAAACGCATCACCCCATTTATAAGGGCTGAAAGGCGACTGAAAGGTGCCGTCAAGATTACGGCCGCGCATCAGCTTTCGTCCATCATCATAAACATTTTTATAGTTCATCGCCCTGGCAGCATAAAGATCTATCTCCGCCTGAGGCTTTTCAAGCTCCTTTGCAAGCTGCCAGATACAAAAATCGGCATAGGCATATTCCAGTGTCCGCGCCGCATTTTCATTGATCCCGACATTATATGGGACATATCCGAGATCGTTGTAATATTCGGCGCCAAGCCGTCCGACTGACGGTTCAGGACCAGGACCCTTAGTGTTTTTTATTATTGCCTGATAAAGTGTTTCGATGTCATAGCCTCTTATACCTTTGGTATATGCATCTGCTATCAGGGATGCTGAATTTGAACCTATCATGCAGTTGCGATGCCCCGGGCTTGCCCACTCCGGAAGCCATCCGCTTTCCTTGTATGTATTTACCAGCCCCTCCATGATCCTGCTGTTGACATCAGGATACATCAGGGTAAAAAACGGGAAAAGAGCCCTGAAGGTATCCCAGAATCCGTTGTCGGTGTACATGTAACCCGAAAGCACTTCTCCGTTATAGGGACTGTAATGAATTATCTCATCCTTTTCATTTACCTCGAAGAATTGCCGTGGAAACAGTATCATCCTGTAAAGGCATGAATAAAATGTCCTTTGCTGGTCGGCCGTACCCCCTTCCACTGCTATTCTGCCAAGCTGTTCGTTCCACGCATCCCTTCCCTCTTTCTTAACTGCCTCAAAATCCTTTCCGCCTGTCTCACGGGTAAGATTAATCACTGCCTGTTCCGGGCTGATGAACGACGAAGCTACTTTCACAGTTATCCTGTCGCCTCTTCCTGTTTTAAATCCCAGAACCGCTCCTGCATGATCCCCTTCTGACTCAAGGTCATTCAGATCTATCGTATCGCCATGCCAGGTGGAAGCTGTATTAAATTCCCTGTCAAAGAGGGCAACGAAATAGTTGTGAAAATTAGCCGGCACTCCCCCGCTGTTATTCCGGCAATATCCAATGACTTTCCGTTCCGAAGGGATAATTTTCACCATAGATCCTTTATTAAAGCCATCCAGGAGAATAAATGATGAATCACTTTCAGGGAAAGTAAACCTGAAGATAGCAGCCCGTTCCGTGGGTGTAACTTCGGCAGTAACATCATAATCAGCAAGGTAAACACTATAGTAATATGGCTTTACCACCTCTGCCTTATGAGAAAACCAGGATGCCCTTTCATTTTCATCTGTCTTAAGTCTGCCTGTCAGCGGCATAAGTGAAAAAGCAGCGTAGTCATTTATCCAGGGGCTTGGCTGATGTGTCTGCTTGATCCCCATAATCTTATAATCACGGTAAGTATAAGCCCAGCCGTCGCCCATTCCCCTGGTCTGAGGTGTCCAGAAATTCATGCCCCATGGGAGGGCTATTGCCGGATAGGTATTACCGTTTGATAACCTGAATTCAGAATCTGTACCCATGAGAGGATTTACCAGGTCTGCAAGATCTCTCTCCCCGGTTTTTGAGAAATGGTCCTGGATAAAAACACCAATAAGGACTATTGCGAAAATTGACAGCGCCACAATAAATCTTTTAGGGGATGTTCCCGAGGTAAATCTTCCTAAACCCCGGTTTGTCTGATCTTCAAAATTCATGGTCTTATATTTGTTATGTTAACTCTATTTTGAGTATAAAAGCGCGACTATCATTTAAGATAACCGGGTGATATAATTTTCTCAATTTTCCTGAATACCAACTCCGGAGTTATCCAGTTCATACAGGCCAGGTCACCTCTCCGGCATTCACCCTTTCCGTAAATTGTACATGGACGGCAGGTAAGTTCATCAACAGGGATTCTTATGAAATAATCATCAGGTTGCCTCCACGCTCCGAATCCGGTTACCGGATCGGTTCCTCCCCATACCGATATGACCTTTGTTCCTGAAAGTGCCGCCATGTGCATATTTGAAGAGTCCATGGCGATCATAATGTCGAGACGGCTCATCAGCGCCAGCTCTTCATCGAGATTAAGGGCGCCGACCGTATTGAAAGAACCGGGTATAACTGAGTTCAAAGCGGCCAGTTTCCCTGCCTCATCATTACCTCCAAACAGAAAGAATCTGACATTATATTTTTCCGAGATCATACCTAGGAGCCTGATCATATACTTCTCCGGCCACATTTTAAGCCTGTGCCTGGCATATGGCGCCACTCCAACTTTCAACACCTCCTGATTGCCGGTAATTGCAGCAATTTGAGAAAGGGCTTCCGGTGAAGGGATTATCCAGGGCCCATCTGACAATGTCAAAGGGAATCCGGCATTGGCAAAAGCATCACAGTATCTTTCCACGGAGTGCTTCAGCCCTGTTTTTCCTTTCCCGGATATTACAGCCCGTTTCTCACCTCTTCCTTTATTGATTACAAATGAGGGAACACCTTTCATCCTGAACAGGAATCTCAGGAACCGGGATCTGAGAACATCATGCAGATCGATCACAAAATCGAATCTGCCTGTTCGGGTAATATCCCTGAAAAGGCTTATTAATCCTAAAATGCCTTTATGCCTGGATTTCAGGTCAATGAAAAAGAGGGTCAGCCCGCTTATTGAATAAAAAAATGGCCTGAATGACGACCTGGTAAGAAAAACCACTTCCACATCAGGGTACTGATGCGTAACAGCCCTTATAACAGGAGTGGTGAGAGCTACATCACCCATGGCAGAGGTTCTTATAACCAGGAGTCTCATCTCAGTATTTTTCGTAGGATTTTTCCTCGATCAGCCCTGACGAGGTCCTGATATTGATCTCTCTTTTAATTTCTGATCTTTTATCGTTTTTAAAATAGACAGCACGGGCTGTTGAAATAAATTCCCCTCCAAACTCCTGTTTCCTTTCAAGGTCGCGTATTTTGTCCTCTATATCCCACAATTCACAATTTACATCGTACAAGGCGATGTATAAAGGATCAGTTACAGGAAGGATGGAAGCTGAAACGCTTATCAGTTCATCATACTCTTTCTGAAGGTTGACAAGCTTTGCTCTGTCCTTAATACGTTCAAGTTTTATCTGTATTATTGTAAGCTTATCTATTATCTCACCGTTCGATACTTCTATTTTCATGTTGTGGTTATTATCAGCTCAAAATTAGTCACTTTTTCATAAAATAAACCACATCTTTCGCCCAGATTCTCATCAACTCACCTCCCATTCCCCTTTGTTTTATTAAGCCTCACCCCAACCCCTCTCCCAGTAGTTTTTGGATACCTGAGTAATTTGTACTCCAGCAGGAAGATAGCGCAGGCTCTTCATCGTGACATATATTTTATGTGGCTCTCAGCAATGAGCCATCCTGATCACAATACTATAAACCGCTTTCGCAGCGAGAGATTAAATGGAGTTCTGAAAGAGATTTTCAGTCAGGTGGTACTACTACTTGTTGATAGTGGAGTCATAAGTATGAATGAAGTTTTTCTTGACGGGACTAAAATAGAAGCTAACGCTAACAGGTACACTTTCGTTTGGGCCAAAAGCATAAAAACGAATAAGGAGAAAATAAAGAAGCAAATCAAGGAATTATGGGCATATGCCGAGAGTGTCGCAAAGGAGGAACTTGAAAACAATGAACCAGAACATTTTGAGAAAATCGATGAAGAACAGGTAAGAAAGACAATAGAGACAATAGATAAAGCATTAAAAGGCAAGGATATAGACAAGAAAGTAAAAAATAAGTTATCCAGGGTTAGGAAGAAGTGGCCTGAGATACTTAAAAAATATGAAGAACAGGGAAAATTGCTAGGAGGAAGGAATAGTTATTCTAAGACCGATCCAGATGCAACATTCTTTCGAATGAAGGAAGACCATCTTGGGAACGGTCAACTAAAGCCTGCATATAATGTGCAAATAAGCACAGAGAACCAGTTCATTATAGGATATACAGAACACCAATTGGCAGCAGATACTACTGCATTGAAAGATCACATGGAATCACTCAGGCAACAGTATGACAGAGACCCTGGAGCAGTTGTCACTGATTCAGGATACGGATCTGAAGAAAACTATGAATACCTGGAAAAGAATTGTATTCAGGCTTATGTGAAATATAATAATTTTCATAAAGAACAAAGTAAGAAATGGAAAGAAAATCTCCTACAGGACGGAGAACCTAATATACAATCAAGATGACGATTTTTATCTATGTCCTCCGGGAAAGAAATTGTCGTTTATTGATGAGGTTAAAAGGACCAATGACAAAGGGATGGGACCCATGCTTCCAACTCTACCGGTTTACACCCAGAGCCCTGCGCCCTGTGCCCGTTACTTTTGTTCCCCCTTTGCGGGATTTCGTCACTGCGCTCATCAACTTTTTACTTTTATCTTTTGTCTTTTATCTTATCAGTACGGATCCACATCTATTGCTATCTTAAGCGAGGAGGCTCCCTTTTCCTTTTCGAGTCTGTCAATCGCCCCTACAATCAGCTGCTTTGCTTTTGCCGGAGGTTTCTCTCTCTCTATCTTGATAAGGATTGTTTTGATATACCATAACTGTACCTGGCCAATCAGGGGAAATTCAGGCCCCAGTACCCGTTTCCCGAAAATTGTTTTCAGGTCATTGCCAAGGATCTCCGAATAATGGTTAAGAAGAGCTTTATCCTTATGTTTAATATTTATCCTTACCAGTCTGCAGAAGGGTGGATAATTGAACGCCTTTCTCTCTTCTGACTGCATCCTGAACATCCCGTCGTAATCATGTCTGAGGACCAGCCGGATAATCCTGTTGGCAGGATCGGCAGTCTGAATTACGACCTTACCCTGCTTCTGCCTTCTGCCTGCTCTCCCGCTTACCTGTTCCATAAGCTGATAGCTCCTCTCGTGTGCCCTGAAATCAGGGAAATTCAGCATATTGTCTGCATTCAGTATTCCTACAACTGTAAGATTCTCAAAATCAAGTCCTTTGGAAATCATCTGAGTGCCAATCAGGATATCGATCCTTCTCTCTTCAAAAGCCTTTATTATGCTGCTGAAAGAATTCTTCCTCCTGGTCGAATCCTGGTCCATTCTTGCAACACGGGCATCAGGAAAGACAATTTTTATCTCATCTTCAATTTTTTCTGTTCCGAATCCCCTTGTAACCAGTCCTGATGAATGACAATTGCCACAGTTTGGTGGCACTCCAGTTGTATAACCGCAATAGTGGCATACCAGTTTTCTGATGCCCTTATGATATGTCAGGTTCACGGCACATTGAACACAAACTGGTATCCAGCCGCAATCGGAGCATTCAATATATGGAGAAAAACCTCTCCTGTTCTGGAAGAGGATTATTTGTTCCTCCTTTCCGAGAGCATCATCCATCGCCTCGAGCAGCTCGGGAGTAAAATGTGAAACCATCAGTTTTTTCCTGTAAGCTTCTCTTGTATTTGCGACCACAATTCCCGGCAACCTGATTAATCCGAACCTCTCCTTCAATTCCGCATACCCGTATTTGCCAAGTACTGCATTATTATAACTCTCCACTGAAGGGGAAGCCGATCCCAGCAGGGTCTTTGCCGAATGCAGGGCTGCAAGCATTATTGCTGAATCACGGGCATGATATCTGGGTGCCGGATCATGCTGCTTGTACGATCCGTCATGTTCCTCATCCACAATTATCAGTCCCAGGTCAGAGAACGGCAGGAAGAGTGATGACCTGACTCCAAGAATAAGCCTGTAACCATTTTGTGGATCATCCTCAGCAACCTTTTTCCATATCTCCACTTTCTCGGCATCGCTGAACCTGGAATGATAGACACCGGTCACCTCTCCGAAGTGCTTTTTAAGCCTGAGAATTATCTGTGCAGTCAATGCTATTTCAGGAAGCATATATAAAACCTGCTTCCCCATGTTCAGTTGTTCCTCAATAAACCGGATGTAGATCTCAGTTTTTCCGCTTGATGTTACACCATGCAGCAAAACTATATCTTTCTCCCTAAACTGTCGTTTTATTGAATCAAATGCTGCCAGCTGGGAATCACTCAGCACCCTTACCGGTTCGTTAAAGCTTTCTGACCGGCCAAGCCTGGTTACCTCCGATGGAATGGCCTTCAATATACCTTTGCTTACGAGTGTTTCAACGATGGCATGAGATGATCCAGCTTCAGACAGAAGTACAGTTTTGCTTACTGGTTTTGTCGCAGATCCTTCACTATAACCGGTTAACCGGATATAGGATGAGAGTAGTTCCTGCTGGCGTGGAGCTCTGGCAAGCTTATCCAGGATCTCATTCAACTCTTTATCTGAATATTCCCGGGAAAGTCCGATAAATGTCTCAATCCTGGGTTTATAGTTACTCAGGCTCGCTTCAGAAGGAAGAGCCGCTTTCATCACTTCGCCTTCGCTGCATAGATAGTACCCGGAAATCCATAACCAGAATTTCAATTGAGTCTCATTTATTGCAGGTACCAGATCAGGGACAGCAATTATGTTCCTCATGGTTTTCACATCAGGCGGCCTGTTATGAATATTGCAGACTATTCCTGAGTAAAGGTTTTGTCTGCCGAAAGGAACAGTGACCCTGACTCCGGGTTTAATTTTATCCAGCAGGTCATCAGGAATCCTGTAGGTAAATCTTCCCCGCACCGCGATTGGTAAAATTATATCTGCAAAACCGTTATTTGTCATTTGTCGGTAAATAATCCGCCGTGCAGATGCCTGCAAAAGATGCAGAATATCCTCTCAAACAGGTCAAAGGGGTTGGTTTGATTTAACAAAATCCGACATTACAGCCAGAAGATGTTCTCTTTTTATAGGCTTTATAAGACAGGCATCGCAACCGGCTTCCAGGATAATATCCTTATCATCTTCAAAAATAAAAGCAGTCTGAGCAATGATTGGAATATTCTTCCTGATCTTTCTTATCTCTTTTGTGGCTTCAATACCGTTCATTTCAGGCATTTGCATATCGAGCAGCACCACATCAATATCCGGAATGGCTTTTATCAGTTCAATGGCTTCGAAACCCGACCGGGCAGTAATAACCGACAATCCGGTGTCGATCAGAATCCTGTGGAGGTAGATAAGCACATCCTTATTGTCATCAACAAGCAGGCACTTTTTATAACTCCAGTCTATCGGTTTCCGGATATTGTCAGTTACCGGGATAATCCTGGTTTTTGGGCTGCCTGCAGGTCTGTATGGAATGGAGAAGCTGAATTCTGAACCGATCCCTTTCTCAGACTGGACAAATATTCTGCCTCCCATCCTTTCAACTACTTCTTTGGCGAGAGTTAATCCTATTCCCAGTCCTTCAAACGGACGATGATGGCCATCAACCTCCTGCCTGAATTCCTCAAAGATGCGACCCAGATTCTCTTTATTTATCCCTATGCCTGTATCTTTTATTTTAAAGAAAATCTTGTCATTTTCACGCATATATGAAAATTCTATTGACCCGTCGAGGGTAAACTTGACGGCATTATCCATGAGATGGTTCAGAACCCTCTTAAGCCATATCCTGTCGGTAAAGATAAGATCGCCGCTGTCCGCAAACTTGTTGATGACATTAAGGATTATTGGTTTCTCGTTCCGTTTTATCACCTGCCTGGCATCTTCAATTATTTCATTTATAATAGCACTCAGCGAGGTCTCCTCGTATGAGATTTCTATCTGGGAACTTTCAAGGCGTGACAGATCGATAATATCACCTATTATCTGAAGCAGTTTTTCACTGTTATAGTTTATGTGTTCGATATAATCCTCCCTTACATCCTGTGTCAGGTTATTTGCCAGAAGAAGATTTGCAAATCCTACAACGCTGTTCAGAGGGGTACGTATCTCATGTGAAATATTTGCCAGAAAGCTGGATTTAAGCCGGCTGCTGGCCTCAGATTCGATGTTTGCCTTAATGAGAGCTTCATGAGTCTGCTTAAGCTTTGTAATATCACGCGAAATTGTGAGCGATCCCAGTATATCCCCGTCATCATCCCTTACTGTCACAGACCTGGTCGACAGGTTAACATAATGGCCCTCCTTATGCCTCAGCCTGAGTTCACTTTCAAAGAATCCGGTTTTTAACAATGTCTGTACACGCCGTGCCTGATAATCATGATCATCGGGATGCATAAATCCCTGAGGGTCTATTGTCTCATAATCATCCCTCCCATATCCGATCAATGAATAAAAAGCTGTGTTTGCAAATTTCAGGTTCCAGTCCTTATCAAAAAAGGAGATCCCGTCATCTGCTGACTGAACCACCATCCTGTAGAATTTGTCTGATTCATAATACTCTTTTGTGATAAGCTCTTTCTGGGCCTGAAGTTCCTCGTTTATTTTCTGAAGGTCATTATTGATATCCAGAATCTGCTTGTTTCTTTCATTAAGTTCCTTGTTTACCCTTTTAAGTCTGACAGAGAAGAATATGATCACCAAACAAATGACGAGAAGGGTTCCCAGAAGGGTAAGAACAAGGTTTGCAAAAGAGCTTGTTATTGCCAGGGGAGCATTGGGAGGAAAGGATAATAAAACGGTTTTACTGATGGCCGCTGAATAGGTCCGGCCTGCAAATAAAAGAAATAATATTATCAGGAACGGAGAGAGCAGATCTCGCTTTGTTAACTTCAGCCATTTATTCCAGTCCTTTCTCATAATTATTTTACACTTCTGACTTTGGTCAATTACCGGCCTTCACAAACAGAGTATAATATGCAATTTAAAAAATAATCCTGTTATTATTATGATAAATGACTTTCAGTTGCATAAATAATGAAAATGACCATTGCAGTGCTAAATAAATGAATTTTGTGCACTTAACATATGATATGTTCCAAATTTAATTATTCCTTGCGATACTCTGTCACTCGTAATTTTAAAAATATTAAATTGCACCCTGTAATGTTTTGCATTGACCCAGAAGAATTCTGTGAGTTAATAGTATGATTATAAACATGTTTGTTGATACAACACAGAAGAATCTTTTGATAACACATAATCAGACAGTTGATGGAAAAAAATGATATTAAGTTCTCCGGGGGCAAGAAATACAAAAACGATGAAATAACTGTATATTGGAAACCATCAGCATGTGTTCATGCTTCTTATTGCTACAGGGAGTTAATTGAAGTTTTTGATCCAAGCAGGCGGCCCTGGGTGGATCTTAATGGCTCAACAACTGAGAAAATCATTGAAGTTGTGAATTTATGCCCTACTGAGGCGCTTGCCTGGAAGTGGAATGATGAATCAAAGAATGAATCTGTAGGCAGGGACCAGGTCAATCATATTAAATTCAGAAGACCGGAACTGATGGAAATTAAAGATGCTGTTGAGGAAGAACAGCCTGTATCAGTCAAAATAATGACTGACGGACCAATAGTACTTAAAGGCAACTTCAATATTACCTACAGTGATATTAACAAAGAGGTGCAGGATGGAATTATTTCAATATGCAGGTGCGGGGATAGCGATCATCAGCCCTTCTGTGATGGCAGGCACAGAAAAACAGGTTTTATAGGTTAATATTTTAACGATGGAAGAGAAGAAACAAATTAAGCCCCAGGCAATTATTGAAGTTATTGAATCCGGTCCTATAAAGATAACAGGGAATATTGTAATAAAAGATATGAAAAGAGGCACCGAGGAGTCCCCAAGGGAGGTATGGCTGTGCAGGTGCGGAAAATCGGACAACAAACCTTTTTGCGACGATTCCCATAAAAAAAAGTAAATACCGGGTTCAGCGGGAGACAACATGAAAACAGTTCTGCATTCTTTCGTAGGTAGCCCAGCATCTTTTTTCATCCCGGAGTTGCCATATTACTTCAGCGAGTGCTTCCTTCAGAAATTTCTTATCGCAATTCGTCAGGAACATTTTCCTCACTGAGAACCTTTTATAGCTGATGTCGAAGGCATTACCATAAAGATGAGGGCTATTGGCGGATGAATTTCTATTGTACCTTCGAAGGCTTTTAATATTTTCCGTTTTCCTGGTCATGGATGTGATATAAAACCTGGATCCTCTCAGTCCCTTGCGTGAAGCTTTCTCCCTGAATCTCCTTGAAATTTCGTCAAGAAGAATTTTGCTCTCCCTGGTTACGACCGGGGATACTAAAGTTCATCCTGTCAACAATATATTTCCTTCCTGTTTTGACTCTGACAAGCTTTCCATCAGAGATTTTCTTCCTTAGTTCCTTATCGTTCCTGCTTGGATTTACTCCTTTCAGCTTTGCTGCGGCTGAATAATCAACAACCCTGTCATTAAGTCGCCTGCTGAAATCCTTCTGACGGTAATTGAGGCATCGGGTACTGAAATAATTTATCGGGTGCCCCCTGCTTTCAATTATAACAAGAAGTGAAAGAGAGATAACTATGACAAGGGATACTTTAAGCAGGATTTTAATATTCACTCTGCGGCTTATCATTACCAGAGGTCTGACAGGTGCAAATTCATGATCAATGGCTGAAGCTGTTCACTTCTGCTGGTTCAGGACTCTGGTTACAAGAGCAGCTGCTTCACTGAAGGATACAGCTGAGTATACCTCCAGCCCTGAATTATCAATTATCTGCTTTGCCTCTTCCGCATTGGTGCCCTGCAGTCTTACGATTACAGGCACATGTATCTCTCCAATTGATTTATATGCTTCTACAACGCCATTTGCCACCCTGTCGCATCGGACAATACCTCCGAATATGTTTATCAGTATTGCTTTCACGGCAGGATCTTTTAGGATTATCCTGAAGCCCGCTTCAACAGTCTTCGGATTTGCGCCTCCGCCGACATCAAGAAAATTAGCAGGAGAGCCGCCGGAAAGCTTGATTATATCCATCGTAGCCATTGCCAGTCCTGCACCATTCACCATGCAACCGACATTCCCATCCAGTTTAACAAAGTTCAGATTATGTTTTCCTGCTTCAACTTCCACAGGATCTTCCTCATTGATATCTCTCATATTGGCAAGGTCAGGATGCCTGAACAGAGCATTATCATCAAGTACCAGCTTGCAATCGACTGCAAGAACCCTGTTGTCGCTGGTTTTCAGAGCCGGATTTATTTCCAGCAGCTGGGCATCGCAACTCTGGAACATCTCATACAAACCTGCCAGAAAGGTCTGCATACTTTTAAATGCCAATCCTGACAATCCAAGATTAAATGCAATATTCCTTGTCTGGAATGGCTGCAATCCTATGCCCGGGTCTATCTCTTCCGTATAGATCCGATCAGGTGTTTTTTCTGCAACCTCTTCAATTGACATTCCTCCTTCTGGAGAATACAGAAATATAAACTTCCCGCTGTCACGGTTCAATAACAGACTTATATAAAACTCTTTCGGTTCAGTTTCACCTTTATAATATACATCCTCAGCGATCAGGACCCTGTTTACCTTTTTTCCTTCCGGTCCTGTTTGTGGAGTTACAAGCTGCATGCCTAAGATCTGTCCGGCCAGCCTGCCTGCCTCTTCCACCGATTTAGCAAGTTTAACACCACCTCCTTTGCCCCTGCCGCCTGCATGGATCTGTGCTTTTACCACATAATAATCAGATCCTGTTTTTTCCTTCAATTGTCTGGCAACTGTTATAGCCTGCTCAGGAGATTCTGCAACAAATCCTTCCTGTATATCAACATTATATGCTTTAAGTAAAGACTTTCCCTGAAATTCATGAACATTCATTCCCTGAATATTTAATTATTAAAATAATAGACTTAACAGAAAATCCGAGTCTCACAAAATAATAATAAATACCAGATTATTTAATTATTTTCGCATAAAAAATGAGGAAGCTTCTTAATAAGGAACTTGAGAGAAAAACGGCACAACAATTCCGTAATTCTGAAAAATCCCCGTTTATACTAGTCCTGGATAATGTAAGGAGTCAGAGCAATGTAGGATCAATTTTCCGTACAGCTGATGCTTTTGTTATTGAAGCGATCTATTTATGTGGCATAACGGCCACTCCGCCTCACAGGGAGATCCAGAAGACAGCGCTGGGAGCTGCGGAGACAGTTTCATGGAAATACTTTCCGCATACAATTGATGCTGTTAAAAGCTTGAAAGAAGAGGGTTATAAGATTATCGGCATAGAGCAGGCGGAAGGTTCAATATCTCTCGATAAATTCTGCAGAGCTGCAGCTACAAAATATGCACTGATCTTCGGGCATGAGGTCAATGGAGTTGACCAGGAAGTTCTGAATCTTTGTGATTCATGTATAGAGATACCCCAGTTCGGGACAAAGCACTCCTTCAATGTTGCCATAAGTGCCGGAATAGTGCTTTGGGAGGTGAATAAAAGATAAAAAAAAGGCTGCTCTTCGATTTCGCTCAGAGCAGCCTTTTTAATTATTGATTAACTCTTACTGAACTAATGCTTTGAAAGCATCATCGCTGAAGTACTTTCCAAATTCAATATCGGTTTTTGCGTATGCCTTCCAGTCAGCCTTGAAAGCGATAGCTTCCTTGAGACCGGCCATCATATAGGTTTTGTCATCAAGACGTGCACCAACAACTGCCTTAAGATAAGATGGCTTTCCGCATTTGCAGAGTTCCTTCATTCCGTCAAGCGTTGACTTGGCTTTGTTGACATCACCTTTAAGAACCTGGGCAAGAGCCAGGTTGAAGCTAGGCTCAGTGCCAAAGAGGTTAACGGCTTTGTCATATTCACCTTTGGTTATTGCGATAACTCCCAGACCCCATTTTGACTCAGGAGTTGCAGCGGTCATTGAGGTGAAATATCCTTCAGCCTTTTCTATATCACCTTTTGCAAGGGCTCCCATTCCAAGGTTATTCTTAACAACGTCGTTATTCTGAATATTCTTTTGCAGCTTCAAATTCTGCAATAGCCTCATCAACTTTGCCAAGAGCCATATAAGTGTAGCCGATATTGTTATGGGCACGTATGCATTTAGGGTGGTTCTGGGCTGTAGTCTGATACAATTTAAGCTGTTCGTTAAGATCTTTTGTAAGAGTTGCTGAATAAAGCATCTCTTCAAGATTCAGAACTTTAGGATCTGACTTCATAGCTTCCAGGATCTGCTCATCAGATCTTCCGATCTTATCAACGTTTACCATCAATTTTGACCTTCTGAGTTTTGGAAGGATGTCGGTTTTCAGAGTTTCAAACGCTGATGACATATTCTTGATTTCCTTTTCGCGAACGTCAGGATCGGAATACATTGATAGAACACGGAGAATAAGGTCTTTATCCTGCATAGTTGAATTCTCTACCTCGGTCTTGAAACCATCCCAGTCTTCAGGAGTTGTTTTCCCTTCGAAGAAAGCAGGATCTTTTGCTGCTTCGATTTTTCCAAATTCCTTCTTGATGAATTTGTCAGCTGTAACGCCTCTTTTTTCTGCCAGAGGTTCATTGATCTTCAAAGTACCATCAGGTGAAGCATAGGAACTGACCACAGTACTTTTAAACTGCTTGTTAGGATCTGTACTGACTGTTTTGATATATTCCTTCAGAAGAGCGATATCTTCGTCCTTAAGTTCCTTGCTGAGAAGATCTGACCTGTTGATTACATAATTGATGTCAGCAACCTGAGTTTCAGGAATTATCCTCTGGAAATTATCTTTCATCATTATTGCGCTTCCCATGTTTATCAACGAGGGTTGATGTTGCAATCACACCATCGGCAAGTTTAACAGGATCGAAATCGAGAGTCTTCTTTCCTCTTACAGCATTTATTCTCAGGTTAAGTTCCGAAAGCTTCATTGCATCGGTATACGGAATAGTGCTTGTATATGTAAAATCACCACCGGTGGCGGTTATTACTTTATTGTTTGCCTGAACACTCTCTCCCTGTACAACCTGAACTTTTTCAAAAGCGGTTTCACCACCTGCATAGGTTAAAACAGGAGTAAGAGTTACAGTAGTTTTCTTATCAAAGTATTTTTCAGGGTAGGTACCCTTAATAGTTACTGTAACAACACCAGCATCTGTCTGAAGAACTTTCGGTGTAACTTCATACTTTACCAGATTTGAGTTTTTCTTCATTTTATTTAACCCACTACAACTGGTCATAACAGCCGCAGCCAGGAAAAGGATAAAATAGCTTCTGAATTTTTTCATAGTTAAAAATGTTATTTGTTTATTATTTCAAGGTTGCCAGTTTAATAATGAACCATATACCAGAATTTCTGATATAGACGCAAATTTAAGAAAATTTACCAAGAATGGAAGCATATTTCCAAAATAATTATAAAATATCCTTAATAAAACCTTCAGCCTGATTCTCGTATAAAATCACAAAAAAATCCCGTCTGCCAGCTGGCGGACGGGATCTGATTTAGTTGTTATTTCCTTCCGGATGTTGCCTTTTCTCCGGCTCCTGACGGGGCGGACGGGGAAGAAGCTCCTTCCTTGACAGTTTTATCTTGCCTGATTTCGGATCGATATCAATGATCTTAACTTCGACCTCCTGACCTTCTTTCAGTACATCCTCTACATTCTGAACCTTCCTCCATTCTATTTCTGATATGTGAAGCAGTCCATCCTTATTGGGAAGTATCTCTACAAATGCGCCAAACTGAACGATGGTCTTTACTTTTCCTTTATAGATCTGGCCGATTTCAGGCACAGTAACGATTTTTTTCACCCAGTCGAGGGCAGCATTGATAACTTCTGCATTTTCTCCGAAGATGTTCACATCACCGTGACCGTCAATTTCCTCTACAATTATAGTGGCTCCTGTGACACGCTGTATTTCCTGGATCACCTTGCCGCCGGGACCGATCAGGGCTCCAATCATCTCTTTAGGAATGGTAAGCATCTCGATCCTTGGGGCATGAGGCTTGAGTTCCGGCCGGGGCTCGGCGATGACACCGGTCATAATATCAAGGATATGCAGTCTTCCTGCCTTTGCCTGATGCAATGCCTTTGTCAGTATCTCAAACGAAAGACCTTCTACCTTAATATCCATCTGAGTGGCAGTGATACCGTCACGGGTACCTGTCACTTTAAAATCCATATCCCCAAGATGATCCTCATCACCAAGGATATCGGAGAGAACAGCATATTTCTTTGTCTCCTTGTCTGTTATAAGACCCATCGCTATTCCTGATACAGGCTTCTTCAGCCTGATTCCTGCATCCATCAGTGCCAGGGTTCCTGCACACACCGTTGCCATGGATGAAGATCCGTTAGACTCGAGAATATCGGAAACAACCCTTATTGCATAAGGGTTTTCATCATCTGACGGCATCATATTCTTAAGTGCACGGAGAGCAAGATTTCCATGACCAATCTCCCGTCTGCTTATTCCCCTGGCAGGTCTTGCTTCACCAGTGGCAAACGGCGGAAAATTATAATGGAGTGTAAATTTTTCGGTTCCCTTATTAAGTACATCATCAATGATCTTCTCATCCAGCTTGGTGCCAAGGGTAACTGTTGTAAGAGACTGTGTCTCTCCCCTTGTAAACAATGCAGAACCGTGTGTTGCCGGAAGAGGATCGATTTCACAGATAATCTGCCTTATCTCATCAGGCTTTCTTCCGTCGAGACGAATATTATCATCGAGAACAAGCCTTCTGGAAGCTTCTTTCAGTACATCGTGATAATATCTTTTTACAAGGGTCTCATTTACAGGATTCTCATCAGTGTATTGTTTCAGAAATTCTGCAATAATGGATTCAAAAGAATCTATCCTCTTGTGTTTGTCGGCTGTTGACGATTTAGCAGCAAGATAACATTTTTGATATGTTTCATCCCACACTTTTTTGCGGAGATCCTCATCATTCTGTTCATGGCAATATTCCCGCTTTACTGTTGATCCAACCTCTGCCGCAAATTCCATCTGGGCTTTGCAATGAATTTTAATTGCATCGTGGGCAACTTTAAGAGCCTCAAGCATTTCTTCTTCCGAAACCTCTTTCATCTCCCCTTCAACCATGAGGATATTGTCATAGGTCGCTCCAACCATCAGGTCAATATCTGCGTCCTTCAGCTGTGTGGCGGTGGGATTGACAATGAATTTTTTATCGATCCTGGCTACTCTTACCTCCGAGATGGGTCCGTTGAACGGAACATCAGAAACTGCAAGGGCGGCTGAAGCCGCAAGACCTGCAAGTGCATCGGGTATAATATCCATATCAGCCGAAATAAGGTTGATAGTGATAAATGTTTCCGCATGAAAATCATCAGGAAAAAGAGGCCTCAAAGCCCGGTCAACAAGCCGTGATACAAGAACTTCATAATCTGAAGGCCTTGCCTCCCTTTTAAGAAATCCGCCCGGAAAACGTCCGGATGATGCATATTTTTCTTTGTACTCAACTGACAGCGGCATGAAATCAGTGTCTTCTTTTGCATCAATGGCAGATACAACAGTGGCAAGTAACATGGTCTTACCCATCTTCAACAGCACAGAACCATTGGCTTGCCTTGCCATTCTGCCTGTTTCAAGGATAATAGTTCTCCCGTCACCGAGATCGATAATCTTCTCTTTTACTGTAAACATTTTATATGTGATTTTTGATTATTGAAACTACAAAATAATTAATATAGTATGAAAAAAGGCAATCTGACATTGCCTTTTTTCTCTATTTACGTAATTTCAATGCCTTTATGATTTCGCGATACCGCTCGATATCTTTTAATTTGAGATAGTCTAAAAGCCTTCTTCTTTTACCAACAAGTTTGATAAGCGCCTGCTGGGTACTGAAATCTTTTTTATTCTTCTTAAGATGCTCTGTAAGATGGTTAATCCTGTATGAAAACAGTGCAATCTGACCTTCTGCTGTCCCTGTATCTATTTCAGATGTTCCGAACGTTTTGAAAAACTCCTGCTTTTTTTCAGTTGTTAAATACATGTCGCTAATTAAAATATTGTTTATCCATAAATAAATCGAGTCTCCAATTTTGGAACGCAAAAATAAGGCTTTTTTATGTAAATTATCAAACAATTTGCTTTTTTTTTAAAAAGTTTCTTAATTATTCCCTCTTCAACTAACCGGATAAGCAGAACAACAACAGCATATTCCATCTGTTTATTCCGTAATCCCGGATATTAATTTTCAAACATTAAAGGAATGACCATAAGGCTTCCTCAGGGATCAGCCACTATATTATAGACGCCAAAACAATACTAAACGTTGCGTAGTTCAATAAATTTCTCCCCTATGGTTCAAGCATCATCTCATCGGGTTCCCTGAGTTTTTTTCCCAGACTGACCAGTTTGCTTCCCAGCCGGCATTCAAGGCATCTCCGTTTTTTGCAGTACTCATTCCTGAGCTGGATAAGTGCCTGGGAGTAAAAAGCTGATCCGGCATCAATGCCGGCTGACTTCCATTCGTCAAGGATAGCATTCTCCTCGGCAGGCAGCTCTTCGAGGAATGAAAGGGCCCGTTCACAAATCTGATTGCTGCCCCTGCTTTTTCCATAAACAAAAATAACAGGTATCACAGCGTTGATAAGAAATATGGAGACTGCCTGCGCCCCGGTATTCTTCTCAATGTTTCCTGTCTTCTTTCCAAATATAAAATGATCATTCCAGTACTGAGAGGCAGTTACCTCAAACAGATGCTTAAGCTGCATTATGGATGCGGCTTCCATTACCTTTGAGAAAAGCCCTCCTGTAACTGAAAGCATTGCAGCCAGCTGTGAAATTCTGACAGTGGGAAAATTGGCCGGGCGAAGCCTGGAAAATTTCCAGAGCCATCCATGAACAGGTTTCAGCGAATATTTTGCTGAAAGGATCCTGTATTCTTTTATCAGGCTTTTGTAATATTCATCAGAGAGAGCATCCTTAAACATCCCCTCTTCGAGCATTCCTGCCGTGCCAAACAGCAAAGCTTCTATCTGGAATAAATTGTCAGTGTGTTTACGGATTATCCTGAATGGTATGGCAGTTGCCAGCATCTCAAAAGGCTCTGTATTGATCCTGAATCCGAAATACCGTACAAGCAGTCTGTAAAAGGTCTCTTCCCAGTCGTTTGCCGTCTCCCTGAAGATCCTGCCGATCAATTCAGATTTGCTGTTAAGCCTTTCGATTACAAGAGAATTGAGCCAGTGGCGTATCAGAAAGGAATCAATTTCATTAATATCATCCTGACAGGCTATAATAAAAGGATTATTTACCAGGGAGATATATCTTTCATACAGGTCAGGATCGAATGATATCCCGGTTGTCAGGAGCTCCTCTCCTTTCGTATTGAAAACCTTCTTATCATTTTCAGCAACAACATGCAGAATCACATTGTCAAACGCCGGATCATCCTGGTGACCATGGGCATCAAAATGAGAGGACTTTGTATGGATCTCAATATTCCCGGCCCATATTGTGCCATCCAGTGAGATCATTGCATTGAAAAAATCCGGTCCTGAATCGCGGTTATACTCCCCCGGACGGATTACCTTAATCTTATTTCCTGAGCCGTCAATAAGTTTCTCCGGATCATACAGACTGTATTTCCAGAGGTAATGAAGAAATTCCTCTTTCATTGCAGCACGAGTTAAATGAAACAGAAGCGAGGATATAAATATAAGAAAAAAGTAGATAAAGTGCAAGAGCTGTTCAGCAAAATTGTATTATTGGAAAGGAGCAGGACAGCGACGAAGCATATCTCAACTTCCTAAAGATGAAGTTTTTTCAGATGAGTTTATGCTCCCGCAGGTATTTCTCCATTTCGAGCTGAATCTCTTTTGCTTTCTGCCCGGCCGTCTTATCGAAATCTCCGGTATTGTCAGCGAAGATTATTCCGCGGGAAGAGTTGACAAGCAATCCGCATTTATTGTTCATTCCGTATCTGGCGACCTCTTCCAGGCTTCCGCCCTGGGCTCCGACACCAGGGACGAGAAGAAAATGGTCGGGTACTATCTGACGTATTTCTTTCAGCATCTCAGCCCGGGTGGCTCCGACAACATACATTGTGTTATTCAGCGTACCCCATTTCTGTGAGACGGTTAAGACTCGCTCAAAAAGCTTTATCCCGTCTTCATTGTGATACTGAAAATCATCGGCTCCCTTATTTGATGTCAGAGCAAGGATAACAATCCATTTGTCTTTACAGGAGAGGAACGGCGTAACAGAATCTTCACCCATATAAGGGGCCACCGTTATTGCATCAAATGGCATATTTTCAAGAAATGCCTTTGCATACATCTTTGATGTGTTTCCGATATCTCCACGTTTTGCATCGGCAATCACAAATATGTCCGGATAATTTTCCTTTATATAGCGGACCGTTGCCTCAAGAGATGTCCATCCTCTGGAACCATAACACTCATAGAAAGCGACATTTGGTTTGTAAGCCACTGCATATTTATGAGTTGCATCAATAATCCTCTTGTTGAATTCGAAAACCGGATCCTTTTCCTTTAGAAGGAAAGAGGGAATTTTTTCAATCTCCGTATCCAGTCCTACACAAAGGAAAGATCTCTTTTTTACTATGTTGGCAAATAATTCCGAACTGTTCATGGCAATTGTTTTAGATATTGCTCTCCTTGAGCCGTTCTGCATTTTCAGCCATCTGCAATTTATCGAGAACCTCCTGGATATTTCCATCAAGAATGGATGGCAGATTATAAATGGTAAGATTGATCCTGTGATCAGTCATTCGTCCCTGCGGATAATTGTAGGTACGTATTTTCGCCGACCTGTCTCCTGTAGAAACCATTGTTTTGCGCCTGTGCGATACCTCATCAAGATATTTCTGGTACTCAAGATTATAGAGACGTGTCCTCAGCTCTTTAAGAGCCTTCTCATAGTTCTTTATCTGAGACTTCTCATCCTGGCAGGTAACAACAATATTTGAAGGGATATGAGTAAGCCGTATCGCGGAATAGGTAGTATTGACAGACTGGCCACCAGGACCCGATGAACAGTATGTATCCTTGCGGATATCTTCATTCCTGAGCTCAACATCAAATTCATCAGCTTCCGGAAGTACCACAACCGATGCAGCGGAAGTATGAATGCGTCCCTGAGTTTCAGTTTGCGGCACCCTCTGTACACGGTGAACCCCTGATTCATATTTCATAATGCCATAAACGCCTTCGCCCGTGACACTCATTACAATTTCCTTATACCCTCCGGCAGTTCCTTCCGAGACGTTAGTCACCTCACATTTCCAGCCTCTCGATTCAAAGAATTTAGTGTACATCCTGAAGAGATCACCTGCAAAAATACTGGCTTCATCACCTCCCGTTCCGGCCCTTATCTCCATAACGGCATTCTTGTCATCCTCAGGATCTTTAGGAATGATCAGAAGTTTTATTTCCTCCTCCATTTCAGGAAGACGTGCACTCAGGTCATCCACCTCAGCCTTGGCCATCTCCCGCATCTCCTCATCCTTCTCAGATGCCAAAATCTCCTTTGCACTGTTCATATTACTGAGAGCCAGCTTATAACGCTCATATGACTCAATTATAGGGAGAAGATCCTTATACTCCTTGTTAAGCCTGACATACTTCTTCATATCCGAGAGAATGCCGGGCTGAGTCAGCTGTTCACTAACCTCAATAAATCGTGTTTTTACACCCTCCAGTCTCTCAAGTACAATATTGTTAGCCATTACATTTCAATTTTCAGGGTGCAAAGATAATAAGAAAAGATGGAATTATATTCAATAAAGGTGCTGGGTGCTGGGTGCTGGTTGCTGGTTGCTGGGTGCTGGTTGCTGGGTGCTGGGTCTAATATTCGAAAGTACCGAATTCAGAATTTATCGTTAAGCGCTTCGTAGCAGATGCTTCGCAATGTCCTATTACCTGAGCTTCGAGATTGAACTCCGCTGCAATATCAATTATTTTTCCGGCATTCCCTGGTTCGGTATAGATCTCGAACCTGTGCCCCATGTTGAAGACCCTGTACATCTCCTTCCATGCAGTGGCTGACTGCTCATGGATTATCCTGAAAAGGGTAGGCAGCTGAAACATATTGTCCTTTACAATGTGCATATTATCAATAAAATGCAGGACTTTTGTCTGTCCTCCGCCGGAGCAGTGAACCATGCCGTGTATCTGAGGGCGCATTGTTTCAAGAACCTTCCTGATAACAGGAGCATAAGTACGGGTCGGTGAAAGAACCATTTTTCCGGCATCCATATTCAATCCTTCCACAGGATCAGTAAGCTTCATGCTTCCGGAGTAGATAAGATCATAGGAGAGAGTCGGATCGAGGCTCTCAGGATATCTTGTAGCAAGATAAGGGGCAAAGACATCATGACGGGCGGAGGTAAGTCCGTTGCTTCCCATGCCACTGTTGTATTCCTTCTCGTATGTGGTTTTCCCTGATGATGCGAGCCCTACAATAACATCATTTGCCCTGATATTATGGTTGGAGATTACATCAGATCTTTTCATCCGGGTAATAACGGTTGAATCCACGGCAATGGTTCGTACAAGATCGCCCAGATCGGCTGTCTCTCCTCCGGTAGACCAGATACCTATGCCAAGATTCCGTATCTCTTCCAGAACCTCTTCAGTACCATTGATAATTGCCGAGATAACCTCCCCCGGGATATGGTATTTATTCCGGCCGATAGTGGACGACAACAGAATATTGTCAGATGCACCGACACATAACAGATCATCGAGGTTCATAACTATTGCATCCTGCGCTATACCTTTCCATACGGACATATCACCGGTCTCTCTCCAGTAAACGTAGGCCAGTGATGATTTAGTCCCGGCTCCGTCGGCATGCATAATATTGCAATATGTGTCATCTCCTCCGAGAAGATCGGGTACTATCTTGCAGAATGCCTTTGGAAACAGGCCCTTATCTATGTTTTTAATAGCTGCATGCACATCTTCCTTCCCGGATGATGCACCTCTCTTGCTGTATTTGGATTCAGCGGACATACTTTTAATAAAATAACAGATGACGTTTGGGCTCTTTATTTTGCTGCCACTACTTTTTTCCCGAATTATAAACCCATTCAATGGATTGTTTTAAAAGTTTCCGGAAATTGGGATTCTCGAATGTAGGTACATCATGGCCGCTCTGAAGGGTGACCACCCTGGCTTTTCCATACTGCTTTGCCCAGCCGATAACAGGGTTGCTGCTCTGCTCATCAGTTGAAAGCAAAGGTGTCACTCCCGGTTCAACATAATAACCCTTGTATGTCTCATCAAAGATCTCAAAGTCATTTAGTCCGGCAGTAACCGGATGCCCCTGATCAGCAATTTTTACCCTGAAATGCACGTCATGGATATATGAACATGCAGGATATTCCTTCCCGTTAAATACTGTTGGCTTATGAAAATATTTGCCCCCTATTATATTATAGTATTCAGGCCAGTTGTCATACGCGCATATGCTGTGGTGCAAGACCACCAGGGGCTTACCCCCTCCTATACACTCCGAAAAGGCTTTTTTCTGTTCATCGGTGATATCCTGCCACATATGATAAAAAACCAGCACATCATATTTCTCCCTGTTTTCAGGAAGGAACATATCATAGGCAGCCGGCAGCTCTGCAATCTGGTAAGTTATTTTTTCGCCCAGGCTGCCCAGCATCTGGTTGAACTGATCCTTCTGATAGTCATGGCCACCTGTAATGACCAGTATCCGAATCGGTCCGGCAGGATAGTCAGCTGCAGATAATTGTAATACTGATGTCAGAATTAAAAACAGGAATAATTTGAATTTTCTCATATTGATGTCATTATTTCGGAGGCTCATAATCAGTCCTGAGAACCCTGAATTCGGTTCTGCGGTTTATCTGGTGGGCAATTTCTTTCTGCTCGTCAGATTCGAGGCTGTTTATATTCTGTTCGGTAAGAGGGGTTCCTGCCCTGAGGAATGGATTCTGCTTAACTATATCGGCGTCAACAATTTTCGGTGTAGATTCGCCATATCCTTTTGGTGAAAGCCGTTCAGTAGCAATGCCTTTATCAATGAGGTACTGTACAACAACCTGGGCTCTCTTTTGAGAAAGATCCTGGTTATACTCTTCCGTATCGCGTGAATCAGTATGAGACATAAGTTCGATGGTCACATTAGGGTTGTCGAGCAGTGTTTCCACAAGTTTATCAAGCGAAACCATCGATTCCGGTCTCAGATCCCATTTTCCAAAGTCATAAAGAATGTTTGGCAGCTCTATCGGTTTGTCAATAGCGGTAAGAAGAATTGTAACCATAAAGTCACGGCTTTTTTCCTGCCCTTTGGTTGTCTGTTTTTCCTTACCGTTAAGATAGCCTCTCTTGGAGGCCAGGAAAATATAGTCTACATCGGCTTTCAGGGCAAACTTAAAGTCTCCTGCGTTTCCGGTTTCAGCCTGCAGGTTTGATCCGTCGCTGGCAATAAGCTGGACAATAGAACCAGGGATTGCAGCATCTGTTTTTTCGTCTTTTACAAGACCGGTAACATTGAATTTCAAAGGAGGCAGCTCGAAGGAAAACAGATCGTCATTGCCCCTGCCTTTCCTTGTTGAGCTGAAGATTCCCCGTTCTGCCTGGTTTTCAAATGCAATTCCGAAATCATCGGCAAAACTGTTTATGGGAGGCCTCATATTCCTTAACACCCAGCTGCCATCGGGCTGTGATTTTGCGCTGAAGATATCCAGTCCACCCATACCGATTTGTCCGTCAGATGCAAAGTATAACGTCCCGTCCTCCCTGCAGTAAGGAAAGAGTTCATCTCCCGGAGTATTTATATCCGGACCAAGGTTTACAGGTTTTGACCAGGTATCACTCTCGCTTCCACGGGTTGACTTCCAAAGATCCTTTTTTCCGAAACCGCCCTCAATATCTGACACAAAATATAGAGTTAAGCCATCAGGTGAAAGAGCCGGATGCGCTGCCACAACTGAATCCGGAAGAATCCCGGTATTCTTGGGATCGCTCCATGTGTCGCCGGTTCTTTTCGAAAACATTATTTCGCAGCCTTTTCTTTCACGTTTGCCTGCTTCGCACCTGGTGAAATAGAGCTCTCTGAAATCCGAGGAAAAAGCTGGTGTTCCCTCTTCAAATTCGCTGTTAATTGTTTCTACGGGTACAGGCGTGCTCCACTTTGATTTCTTGTCAACGCGGCTTTCAAAGATATCGGTGAAACTCTGTCCAGTTGCTCCATGGGTCTTATTCCCGGCTGCATCATCGCGTGATGATGTAAAGTAAACCACTCCGAAATCATCGCGGGCATAAGCGGGACTGAAGTCAGATTCCCTGGAATTTAATTCCTTCAGCTCTTCTACCTTATAGGCTTCAGGATTCCTCTGCCATTCAATTGACAGTTCACATGAGCGTATTTCCTGGTCAGCCCTGGCATCGGAAGGAGCAACCTGCTTATATTTTTTAAACTCATCAATAGCCTGCTGATACTTTCCGTTTTTCTTAAGGGATTCAGCAAAATAATACTGGGCTTCGGGCTTTGAATAGGAAGATTTTACGGCCAGCTTATACCATGTCTCCGCATTTTTCGGATCGTTGGTAATACGGTAACACTCGGCAATCATGAACACAAGTTCAGTCCGGGTATTCTTGTCAGATTTGCTCGTTTTGGAATATGCATCCTTGAACAGGTCTATGGCATCAAAATACTCTCCGGCATAGAATGAGGCATATGCTCTTTCAGATTTTCGCTTCTGAGCAATGACATCGGGAAGAGTAATAATGGACAGGAATATGATGAGCAGTACAAATCGTTTCATAAACGGGCCTTCAATTAGAGCATAAAAATAATCAATTTAAGCAATACTGAATAATAATAATTAACGCCGCTGCCTGTTATTTATTATAAATAAAATGAGGACCCTGCTTACGGGGTCCTCATTTCCGATTCTGATAAACCAATTAACCGCTTTATCTTGTGAACAGCAATTCCCTGTATTTTGGAAGAGGCCAGATCTCATTGTCAACTATAAGTTCAAGCTTGTCAATATGATATCTTATTTCATCCAGGTAAGGCTTGACCTTACTTTCATAAGCTATTGCTTTTTTGTAATTGTCTTCAATAATATTTGCTTTCTTGCGTGCCTCTACCATTTCATTGACCAGTCGCTTAATATTTGAAATATGATCTGAAATATTAACGATCATCTCTTTTCTGGCTCCGGCAAGCTTTTCAAATTCAGCATCATTGAAGATGACCCTGAGCCCTTTCACGTTCTCGACAAGAGTAGTCATATATGTAATGGCAGTAGGTACAATATGGTTGATAGCCAAATCGCCGAGTACCCTGGCTTCTATCTGTACCTTTTTGGTAAACTTCTCATATTCAACTTCAACACGGCTTTCAAGCTCCTTATCGGTAAAAACTCCGGAACCAATGAGAACTTCCCTTGACTTTTTTGTAAGATAAAGGCTGATTGACTCAGGTACGCTGGAAAGATTGCAAAGTCCTCTTTTCTTTGCCTCCTGATGCCACTCCTTACTATAGTTATCACCTTCAAATAATACCCGTTCTGACTCAAGGATGTATTTCTTTAAAACCTGGAAAATAGCTTCATCCTTATTCCTCCCTTTTTTAATAATGGCATCAACATCCTTCTTGAACTGTGTAAGCTGGTAAGCCACTGCTGCGTTCAGAACGATCATTGAGGCGCTGCAGTTTGCGGAGGACCCTACTGCCCTGAATTCAAACCTGTTTCCTGTAAAGGCAAAGGGAGATGTACGGTTCCTGTCTGTATTGTCAAGAAGTATCTCAGGAATCTTGCCAATACCAAGCTTGAGTTCGGTTTTCTGAGCAGGTGTCATCTTTTTGTCGGTGACTTTACGTGCCAGATTCTCAAGCATAGATGTAAGATAGGTTCCAACGAATACTGAAATAATTGCCGGAGGAGCCTCATGACCACCCAGACGGTATGAGTTTGATTCATTCATAACCGATGCTCTCAAAACATCATTGCTGTCATTCACAGCTTTTATAACATTGATCAGGAATGTCAGGAACTGAAGGTTTGTCTTTGGATTCTTTCCGGGTGATAGAAGATTTACACCGGTATCTGTTGCCATTGACCAGTTGTTATGCTTTCCTGAACCATTAATTCCTCCGAACGGTTTTTCATGGAATAAAACCCTGAATTTGTGTTTTCTTCCAACACGTCTCATAATATCCATCAGAATCTGGTTATGATCCACGGCAAGATTCACCTCCTCAAAGATCGGGGCGCATTCAAACTGATTTGGAGCAACCTCATTATGACGTGTTTTTACAGGTATTCCAAGTCTGCAGGCTTCATACTCGAACTCCTCCATAAAAGCCATGACCCGTTCAGGTATGGATCCGAAATAGTGGTCGGAGAGCTGCTGATCCTTAGAGGACTGGTGTCCCATCAATGTCCTTTCAGCAAGCACTATGTCGGGACGGGCATAATATAATGCATCGTCAATAAGAAAATATTCCTGTTCGCAACCGAGTGTTGCTATTACCTTTGTTACATCCTTGTCAAAATACTGGCAAACATCCACTGCTGCCCGGTCGAGTTCCGAAAGAGCTTTCAGAAGGGGGGCTTTATAATCGAGAGCCTCCCCGGTGTAGGAGACAAAAATTGTAGGTATACAAAGAGTTGATCCTACAATAAATACAGGTGATGAAACATCCCATGCCGTATATCCCCTTGCTTCAAACGTATTTCTTATACCGCCGCTCGGGAAACTGGATGCATCGGGCTCTGACTGCACCAGAACTTCCCCGGAAAATTTTTCAACAACACGTCCGTTATCTCCCGGTTCAATGAAGCCGTCATGCTTCTCTGCGGTTCCGTCTGTAAGAGGATGAAACCAGTGAGTGTAATGTGTGGCACCTTTGCCAATAGCCCATGCCTTAAGTCCGGTTGCAACCATGTCTGCTTCCTGACGGGTAAGGGATTTCCCTTCAGTGATAGCTCTTTTAACTACCTTATACGCCTCCCTTGAGAGGTAATGTTCCATTTTTGGAAGATCAAAAACGTTTTCTCCGTAATACTCGGAAACAAATTTTGATGGTTTGACAAATTCAACCGGTTCCCTGTTGAATACTTCTCTTAATGCACTAAATCTTAACTCTGCCATTTTTATAGATATTTTTTCTGCAAAAATAGCGTTTTTTTAATATTAGCTCTATTTTTTAAGATTTATTTTAAATATTTTTATGTTTTTTCTCAGACTACCCCCTTTTTTTATGCTTGTATATAGAATTTATGTAAGTTTTTTACGGCTTTACCCAATTTAGAGATTAATTTCTGGTATGATTTTTTAAAATCCACTGCAACCACTTTATACTCAGGAGTTAGTGTGTACTCATCACCCACATTGCTTGTCAGAATATTTATTGCAGCTTCCGGGAAATGAAAAGTTGTGTAAACCACTCCGGGTTTTACTATATCACTGATCTCAACCTGCATGGTTGTTTGGCCGCGCTCAGAAAAGATATTCACAAAATCGCCGCTCTTTATCCCTTTAATCACGGCATCATCGGGATGGATGAAAAGAATATCACTGGTAACAAGCTCCTTGTTGGGTGTCCGCCGGGTCATGGTTCCGCTGTTGTAGTGCTCGAGTCCTCTCCCCGTTGTCAGGATATAGGGATATTCGGCTGAATTGGACAATATCTCAGGGGATTCCTCAAAAGCCCAGGTATGGAACTTGCCCATTCCGCGCCTGAAACTGTCAACATGCAGGATCTTTGTATCAGATCCGTCCTCTCTGACAGGCCATTGCTTACCGTTCAGTCCAAGGCTATCCCATCTGACACCCTTGAAGAAAGGTACAATTCCCGCTATCTCCCCAAGAATGCTTTCAGGTGAGTACTCCTTTTCCGGATAGCCCATCGCATTCATCATTTCAACCACAATCCTTCCATCAGGCCTTGTTCCGGGAAGAGGTTCAACAACCCTCTGCACTTTCTGGATCCTTCGTTCGGCATTGGTGAATGTCCCCTCTTTTTCAAAAAATGAGGATGCAGGGAAAACAACATCAGCAATCCTTGCCGTATCGGTCATGAACAGTTCCTGTACTACGAGGAAATCAAGATTCTCCAGGGATCTTTTTACATGACAGGTATTCGGATCAGTCTGGAGAAGATCCTCACCCATGATCCACATTGCCCTGAGATCGCCCCTTTGGGCAGCTCCAAACATTTCAGGTATCCTGTAGCCTGGACTGGAGGGATGTTCCACTCCATAAAAATTCTTAAAAAGGGCTCTGTTAAGAGGATCCTCAACATCAAGATAACCTGCACCCTGATGGGGTTGCACTCCCATATCGGCAGCACCCTGAACATTATTCTGCCCCCTGAGCGGATTTATACCGGAGCCCTCTTTCCCGATATTGCCCGTCATCATTGCAATATTCAGTATTAGGGTAATGGCCTTGGTACCCTGCCAGTGTTCTGTTACTCCCAGACCATGAAATTCCATTGCTGAAGGAGCCGACGCATACTCTATGGCAGCCTTCCTTACCAGCTCCCTGCCTACGCCGCATACCCTCTCCAGTTCATCAAGACTGAGATTTCTGAGATGATTCCGGAAGTCATCCCAGCCTTCTGTCCTTGTATCAATGAAGCTTTTATCAGTCAGCCCCTCCTCAAGGATGTACCTGGCAAACATATTGAGAACTGCAACGTTGGTTCCGGGCCTGTTCTGAAGATGATATGTTGCGTATTTTGCCAGGTTGGTTTTCAAAGGATCTATAACAATGAGGGGGATTCCCCTCTGGACTACGGATCGTATTTTTGCTCCGGTCACAGGATGTGCGGAGGTAGGATTTGATCCTATCAGCAGAATACAACTGGTTTTATATATTTCACTTACAGAGTTTGTGGCGGCCCCGGTTCCAAAAGCCCACTGCATCCCCATCGCGGTAGGGGCGTGGCATACACGGGCACACCCGTCAATGTTGTTTGTACCTATCACTATCCTGAAGAACTTCTGCATGAGATAGTTCTCCTCATTCGTACATCTGGCAGAAGAGATTCCTGCCAGACTATCAGGACCGTATTTCTCCTTTATCTCTCTCAGCCTTGAAGCAGTATAGGAATAAGCCTCCTCCCATGAAACCTCCTCAAACCTGCCATTCTTTTTTACCAGCGGCGATCTCAGCCTGTCAGGATGATTGTAAAACTCAAACGCAAATCTTCCCTTTAAACAGGAATGACCATTGTTTACTTCTGCATCCAAAGGCGCCTGAATACCCCTGACCACACCTTCTTTTACCTTTACTTCAAGATTGCATCCGACACCGCAGTAGGTACACACAGTCCTTACAATTTTATCGGCTATGACGGTTTTGGTTCCGTAACGGTCACTCAGCGCATTGGTTGGACAAGTCTGAACACATGCCCCGCATGAGACACAGGGGGAATCAATAAAAGATTCATCGTAACCCTTGATTATCCTGCTTTCGATTCCGCGTCCCATCACGGCCAGGACATGTTCCGACTGAAGCTCATCGCAGGCCCTTACACAACGGTAACATTTAATGCATTGAGACAGATCGGACCAGATATAGGGATGTGACTTGTCTTCAGCAATTACGGTGCGATTATTCCGTAAAGGATATCTTACCTCAGGGATTCCGACCGCTGAGAGCACCCTCTGAAACTCAGTGGGAAGCTCGCCATTCACGGCTTGAATCCTGTCCTGCGGGTAATCAGTAAGAACAAGTTCGAGTATATTTCTCCGAAGCCTTTTTATCCTCTCCGTGGAGGGATAAATATACATCCCTTCCGTGACCGGTGAGTGGCATGATGCCATCACTTTCGCCGGCCCGTTTTCGTTCAGGGAGACTTCCACCGAACAGATCCTGCAGGAACCATAGTTCCCAAGATTATCTGCCTGGCAAAGAGTTGGAATGATATCCATGCCCTTATGCCTTCTTACAAAATCGAGTATGGTCTCCCCTTCTGAAAACCTATATGGTGTATTATCAATGAAGGCTGCCTTATCCATGATTATTTATTTTGCAGGATATTTTAAAAATACTCTTCAAACTCGCTGCTGAAGTAGTGCAATGCATTCATTACAGGCAATGAGATACCTCCTC
The DNA here is from genome assembly GCA_963846335.1 of uncultured Bacteroidales bacterium. Taxonomy (GTDB): domain Bacteria; phylum Bacteroidota; class Bacteroidia; order Bacteroidales; family VadinHA17; genus LD21. The sequence continues at coordinate 5,209 of CAWJVS010000035.1, read as the reverse complement.
CCAGGGCGCATAATGAACCAAGCTGCATTGTTTCAAGGAGATCATCAAAGAGTTCAATGTCTATTTTCCTGCCATTTTCTGTTGCATTTTGCAGAAGTTCATAGCCACGCTGGGATCCTATTCTGCAAGGAAAACATTTCCCGCAGGACTCTTTTGCCGTGAATTCAAACAGATGCAGGATAAATTTCATCATTGAAAATTCTGCAGGTATGGAAACAATACCGGCATGCCCCAGTAAAAAACCTGCATCTATGAATGATTCGAAATCAAGATTCAGTTCTGATGCCATAGCAGCAGGTACAATTCCCCCGAGAGGCCCTCCTATCTGAAATGCCTTGACCGGGTATTTTGTGCCCCCTCCCATGTCATCCAGAACCTCCCTGAGTGGGGTACCCATTTTTACTTCATAGAGTCCAGGTTTATGAAACCCTCCGTCAAGCGATACCAGCTTGGTCCCCTTTGATTTTTCAGTGCCCAGTGAAGAATATGCAGACCCTCCTTCCTTGAGGATATACCAGAGATTGGCAAATGTCTCAACATTGCATAAAATCGTTGGCTTTCCAAAAAGCCCGTAGGTAGCTGGGAAAGGAGGGCGGGTGCGCACTTCCGGCCTTAATCCCTCAATCGAGTTTATCAGGGAAGTCTCTTCTCCGCAAATATAGGCACCTGCTCCTTCAAAAAGATGAAATGTAAAGTTGAACTCTTTCCCTGAATGATCTCTTAAAAAGAGCTTGAGTTTTTTAAATTCCTCAATCGCCTTATGCACAGCTTTCAGCGATTCAGGATATTCACCCCTGATATAAAACACTCCGGTGTCTGCACCGATTATCAATCCTGTAATAATCATTCCGAAAAGAATGGAATGAGGCCTCCTTTCAAGGAGCCATTTGTCAGAAAATGCACCCGGGTCTCCCTCATCAGCATTACAGATCACAAATTTCCTGTCGGAATGCATTTTCGCCGATGTGTTCAATTTAATATGCAGGGGAAATCCGGCACCTCCCCTTCCCCTGAGTGCAGAAAGTTCAATTTCCTTCAATGCAAGAGGAAGGTCAGCGGCATATTCATTTAATACGCCGTAAAATTGTTTCAGATCACCGTAAATTCCGGAATAAAAACAGGCTTTTCAACATTTGTCCCTACAAAAAACGGCTGGCTGGGTGCCTGATTACAATGGCTTATTATAATTTCAGATTTATCGGGGTCCTCAAAGGAACAGGTGGATTGATCAATCATTACGGCAGTTGCGGAATGGCAATGACCCAGGCAGGAAACGGTTCCAATCTCATCCTTTCCGAATGTCCTTAGCAATGCTTTCTTCAGATTCTCCTGTTTACCCGACGTCATGCAGGCAGTACCGTTGCACATAAAAACCTTTTTCCCTGCATGATCACTACTTCAGAAAATCATAAAATGATCCGGATGAAAGAACCGATGATCTTCCAAACAGGTACTTCTCCGATAAACCTGTAAGAAGTGCCTCCTTTTCAACGGGGGGGAATGAAGCAACTTTTGCAATCTCTTTGAACAGACTTTCTGTCAACCCCTTTCTTGCAGAAAGACCTCTTAAATTCTTCGACATCTAAAGCAATTTTTAAGGTTTTGCTGAACAGGATATTCCAATTTTTGCTGATACCAAGTTATGTGAATAAAATGAATAAGTTAAGAATATGAGAATTATCATGTCGGAGTCAGGCAATTTACTGATATCCGATAACATCCCGGGCGGTTGGTTTGTGATAAAGTTGCGAAAGCTCAGCAATATGCTTAGGATAAATTATAAACTACTCTAGCTCTAACAATTACATTAAGACCAACAATTTGCAGCAAGGCCAGTGTTTTAATGAAAATTTGTTATATTTGTCGCCTGTATTTAAAAAGGCATTAATCTATTAATTATTAAAGAACATATTGCATGTCAACACTTCAATTTTTACGCGAGAGGGCCGGAGTTTTAGTGGCAGGAGTTATTGGTATTTCTCTTCTTCTTTTTGTGGTCAGTGATTTCTTTGGAAATGGACGGGGCCAGAGGCTGAAGCAGAAGAAATATTACGAGATCGGCCAGATTAGCGGAGAATATATTTCATTCCAGGATTTTGAATTAAGGCTTCAGAATCTGCTGGAAATATATAAATTATCAGGCAGAACAAATATTGACGAGTCGACTACCGAATCAATCCGCGAGCAGATATGGCAGCAGATGATAAGGGAAAAAATACTTGACCCGCAGTATAAAAAACTCGGGATAGGGGTCAGCGCCGAAGAGGTTGATGAACTGGTGCTGGGCAATAACCCTCATCAGATCGTTCAGCAGTTGTTCACAGATCAGCAGACTGGATCTTTCAATAAATCTTTTCTTGTGAACTTCCTGAAACAGACTGAAGTTGACGAAACAGCTAAAAGATACTGGTTATTCTTCGAGAATGAGATTGTTAACGACAGGACAAATACCAAGTACAATAATCTGGTAGCCAAAGGATTGTATGTAACATCAAAGCAGACGGAATTTGAAAAAAGCCTGAATGGCACGACAGTGGATTTCAGTTACACCCTCAAGAATTACGCTTCAGTGTCTGACTCATCGGTTAATGTTACCGGGAGCGATATAGAGGCTTATTATGAAAAACATAAATCGAACTACAAGCGGACTGCGTCGAGGGACATAGAATATGTTGCATTTGATATAGTTCCGTCAGAAGACGACAGGAAACAGACAGAGGAGTGGATCAATAAAACAAAAGAGGAATTTGCAACATCAACTGATCCGGTTCAGTTCATTAACCTGTCGGCAGATTCCCGTCATGCAGGCTTATATATTGCTCTTAACTCTGTTCCGGAAAATCTCAGGGATTTTATTAAATCGGAGGATCTTTCAGCCGTTTTTGGGCCATATGTTGAGGATGGATCTTATAAGATTGCGAGACTTATTTCAGCAGCTGACAGGCCGGACTCAGTTCGTGTCCGTCATATTCTGTTGACTCCAAACGCCAACAGGTCGCTGGATGCAACCCGTCTGGCAGCTGACAGCCTTATAAAACTGATAAAATCGGGAACCTCATTTGAAGCACTGGCACAATCCAATTCAGATGATCAGGGATCGGCTCAGCTTGGCGGAGACCTTGGATGGTTCACCGAAGGAAGGATGGTACTTCCTTTCAATGATGCAAGTTTCTCAGGAAAAAAAGGGGATATTAAAACTGCAGAAACGACATTTGGAGTTCATATTATTGAAATTCTTGGACAATCGAAAAATTCACGGAAATACAATATTGGCATAATAGACCGGAAAATCCTTCCCGGCTCACAGACTATTCAGAAGGTATATAGTGAAGCCAGTCAGTTTGCAGGGGCCAACAACACATATGAGAAATTTACCAGTGCAGTAGCAGAACAGGGGCTGAACAAGAGGGTTGCCAATGATATAGCCCCTCAGCAGAAGGCCCTGCCCGGACTCACCAATCCGAGATCTCTTATAATCTCCCTTTTCCAGGCAGAACAGGGTAAGATTGTCCTTGATAATAATCAGCAGGCTGTTTTTGAAGTCGGCGACAAGTATGTGGTTGCTTACTGCACCAGGTTGCAGGAAGATGGGATTGCCCCTGTCAAGGCTGTTGAGAACGATATCAGGTTTGCCGTGATAAAGGATAAAAAAGCAGAGATCATATCAGCTGAATTTAAAAAGAATGAAGGCGAGGGAAAAACTATTGATGATGTTGCAAGATCGATGGGATTAACTGTTCAGGAGGCTACCCAGATTAATTTCAAATCATATACCATACCTGGTGCAGGGACTGAGCCGACCCTGATTGCTGCAGCGACTGTTGCCGTTCAGGGCGAATTAACCGGTCCGGTAAAAGGAACAAATGGTGTTTACATGCTTGTAGCGAATAATATAGCAACCACCCAGGGAGACGATGTTAAAATATTGAAGGCAAGACTAAGCTCTACTTTCCAGATGAGAGGAAGCTATGAAGCATATGAAGCACTCCGTAAGGGAGCCAATATCGTTGATAAGAGATATAAATTCTACTAGTGTCGGGGCAACTTTTTTATGCCACAAACTTTAAACTGGCAGTTGGCAATTTTTCTATGACCCGCTCGGCGAAGTCTCCAGACTTCGCCGTACATAAATGTAAAAAGCGTCGTACATAAATATAAAAAGCGAAGTTTGGAAACTTCGCTTAGCTGTGTGATTGCTTCGTCGCGGAGTTTACCCCGTACAGCGGGGCTCCTCGCAATGACTGTGGATGTATCGTGGTTATAAAACCCCCTCTCCCGCTACGCGGGATCTCCCCGGGGGGAGAGAAACTGCGGTATTAACCTTAATTATTATAAATACCGGATATTTTTCCCCCGCTCGGCGAAGTCTCCAGACTTCGTCGTATATTAAATGTAAAAGCGAAGTTTGGAAACTTCGTCGTATATTAAATGTAAAAGCGAAGTTTGGAAACTTCGCTTAGCGGGGGGGCAGGAGGTAAAACAAAAAAGCCCCTCAGTTTCCTGAAGGGCTTTAATTTAAAGTCGGCGACGACCTACTCTCCCACTTTCGCAGTACCATCGGCGCTGGCAGGCTTAACTTCTCTGTTCGGAATGGGAAGAGGTGGAACCCTGCCGCTATAGTCACCTGAAGATCTTTTGAAGTCTGAAGTCCGAAGCCCGAAGCCCGAAGAATTTATCTTCCTTACTTCTGTCTTCCGTCTTCTGTCTTCCGTCTTCTGAATAACTTAGACATATCGGAGCGGAAAGCTAATAAAATCGTACCCTGAAAGTTTACGGGTAATTAGTACTGCTCGGCTTTGACGTCACCGCCTTTACACCTGCAGCCTATCAACGTCGTAGTCTTCAACGACCCTTAAAGGAGATCTCATCTTGAGACGAGCTTCGTACTTAGATGCTTTCAGTGCTTATCTCTTCCAAACATAGCTACCCTGCGATGCAGCTGGCGCCACAACAGGTACACTAGAGGTCTGTCCAACACGGTCCTCTCGTACTAGTGTCAGGTTCTCTCAAATCTCCTACGCCCACAACAGATAGGGACCGAACTGTCTCACGACGTTCTGAACCCAGCTCGCGTGCCACTTTAATCGGCGAACAGCCGAACCCTTGGGACCTTCTCCAGCCCCAGGATGTGACGAGCCGACATCGAGGTGCCAAACCGCCGCGTCGATATGAGCTCTTGGCGGCGATCAGCCTGTTATCCCCGGAGTAC
>CAWJVS010000034.1:0-28861 GCA_963846335.1 uncultured Bacteroidales bacterium | reverse complement strand
CTGATTCAGAGTTTTGGAGTTTACGCATGATATTTTTTATGCTAAAATAATTAATTAATAATGGAATTATTGCTATTTTGTCGACATTGAATTATATGAATAAGAGTTTGTTAATCATTAAACTGCCATACGATGAACATTCATGAATTTCAGGGCAAGTCACTGCTGAAGGCCTACAATGTTGATATACAGGAAGGTTTTGTTGCCGAAACAGCTGAACAGGCAGTTACGGTTGCAAAACAGCTGAAGGAAAAATTCGGTTCTGAATTATTTTGTGGTAAAGGCTCAGATTCATGCAGGAGGCAGAGGTAAAGGAGGCGGCGTTAAGCTTGCAAAATCACTTGATGATGTGGAACGTCTGTCGGGCCAGATACTGGGTATGCAGCTGGTGACACCACAGACAGGTCCTGAGGGAAAAAAGGTTAACAGGGTGCTCATAGCACAGGATGTATATTATAAAGGAGTATCAGAGCCAAGGAATTTTATATAAGCCTTCTTCTCAACAGGAACAACGGCAGGAATATCTTCATGTATTCAACAGAAGGAGGAATGTCAATAGAGGAGGTTGCTGAAAAAACCCCGACCTTATATTTACTGAAGAGATTGATCCGGGTATAGGTTTGCAGGATTTCCAGACAAGGAATATTGCTTTCAGACTTGGATTATCAGGCAACAGCTTTTAAGAATATGCAGATCTTTCTGAAGGGCATCTATGAGACCTATACCAGTATCGATGCCCAGCTTCTTGAAATAAACCCGGTTCTTGAAAACAAGTGACGACAGAATTCTTGCAGTCGACTGCAAACTTGTGCTTGATGACAATGCCCTGTTCAGGCATCCTGAATTATTGAGTATGAGGGATATCAATGAGGAGGATCCGGTAGAGGTGGAAGCCGGAAAACATAACCTGAACTTTGTTAAGCTCGATGGGAATGTCGGCTGCATGGTTAATGGTGCTGGTCTGGCAATGGCAACAATGGATATTATTAAGTTATCAGGAGGATCACCTGCCAATTTTCTTGATGTCGGTGGAGGAGCAAATCCGAAAACTGTTGAAGCCGGCTTCAGGATCATACTCAAGGATCCGGAGGTAAAAGCAATACTTATTAATATCTTCGGGGGCATTGTGAGGTGCGACAGGGTTGCTAACGGAGTCGTGGAGGCATATAAATCGATTGGAAGTATCAGCGTCCCTGTCATTGTGCGTCTGCAGGGAACAAATGCCGAAGAGGCTAAACAGATAATTGATAATTCGGGGCTCCAGGTCTATTCTGCTGTAACATTCAGTGAGGCTGCAGAACTGGTTACTAAGGTATTAAACAAGTAACCACGGTTTTCTGTGATCCCGGAAAAAGAAGAAAAATTTCTCGGTATGAGGCTTCCCCTGATCAGGTTCAGAAGCCAGAGGACATTCTTTCTGTTTAAAGCAGGAGTAGCTGCCTTTCTGCTCTTTTTACTCTTCCTTTTCTTCAACGGGAATACAACAAACCGGTTCTTATCTTATTTCAACAGGAGGTGTATCGATTATCATCAGAAGGATTTCAGCAGGAAGCTGAATGACAGGCTTGTCGATTATGCTTCAGCTGCCCGGAGAAGCGGAATCGTGCCCTGCAAGACAGAAGAGGATATAAGGAAACGGGTTGCTGCCGGCAAGCTGGTAAAGGTAAAAGGAGGTAAAAACTATGTTATCGACAGGCTTACCCATAGTTCACCTTATCTTACCCGCGACAGTAAGGAGCTTCTGGAAGAGATTGCCAGGCGTTTCAGGAAAAAGACCTCGGAGAAGGGATTATATGGAACAAAGCTGATTGTGACATCGATGACACGAAAGACTGAGAATATTAAAAAGCTGAGGAGAAACAATTCCAATGCTTCTGAAAATAGCCCGCATCAGTATGGCAATGCCTTCGACATAACCTATAAAAGGTTTATTGTGAAGAAGATGGTGATGACAAACTGTGATCATAAATATATGAAGGAAGCACTTGCTGAGATAATCCTGCAGATGAAGAAAGAGGGCGAGTGCTGGGCTACCTATGAAAGAGGCCAGAACTGCTTTCATGTGGTATCAAGGTAACGGCTTATTTCTTATGAGATCCGTCGCAATATGGTTTGGTATTTGATTTTCCGCACCTGCAAAGCCAGATCTCTCCCGGAGATTCCTCCTTGTCTCTCTTGATATCCTTTATAATGAAATTTCCGGATATCCTCAATGGTCCGAATTCAACTACTTCAACAGTTGCCTGAGGCTTTTTATCTTTGTTCTCTTCCATAAAATACTACTAACCATTAAATCCGATTTTTCTGTGTCTGCCGTCACAAAATGGCTGATGGTCGCTTACACCGCACCTGCATATCGATATCATGCCATCTCTGACTTCTTTCCTGGTTGTGCCATATGATAAGTTCGAAATCACCTTTAAGTACAATGGGGCCATCGATCATTACCTTTACAGATACCGGAGTTTCTTCAACAGCCTGATCAGCTGCCTTCATTAGTTCCGGTCTGCGGAACTTAATATGATTATACTGATCAGCCCTTACATCCAGGTTTTTCTCCTCATCATTCCATTTCCAGGCCAGTGCATCGGTCGGACATAAATTAACAACTTCAATTATCTTCTCAGTCGACGCTCCTTCCATATCAACCCATGGCCGCCTGCTTGGATCAAATACTTCAATAAGTTCCCTGTAACAATATGATGCATGCACACATGCCGATGGTTTCCAGTATACTGTAATATCTTTGTTCCTGTATCTTTTTCCACCCGAAAAATGGTTCTCTTCTTTCTCCATCACTCTGCATTTAGTTTATTTCAGTATTCTCCGAAATACTTACTTATTCTGCTACATTTTTGTAAAAACTCCGGACAATATAGTTATTAAGTAAAACGACTTCCCTTAATGGGGTGCAATTTAACATTTTTTTAATTAGGCAGTTTTCCAAATATGATGAATCACTAAACATGTGTTTTTCATCAGGCTTAATTATTCAGTAACTGTATCAAAAATGATGTAGAAAAACATCCATTATATTGACTTATAAAAATGTAACAGATTTGTCACAATAATTAATCAGAATTATTATTAAATTGCATTGATTCTGTAGTGTGAAAGTCTACAGTGTTTAATTGGGGATTTAGTATATGTTTACTAATGGTTCGGGGTACAGAGTTTTATTTAACCGGCAGATATTTACTATTTCTGCCTCTTGCTTATTGTTGATTCTAATTACCTTACCCGCATTTTCAGCTTCCGGGAACTCATTATCCACTGCCAATATCATTAAGTGGCGTCTCTACCTCATTTATTCATAGTATGCTGACCCTGGTCGGCGCCCTGGTTGTAATCTGCATCCTGATCATCTATTTTTCACTGAAGCTTAAAGAAGCTGAATGCTGAATTACTTGCAAAAAACAGAAGCATCATCGATGAGAATAAGGATCTTCAGAAAGTAACAAACGAACTTGCTATTCAGAAAGAGCTATATTGCAAAAGAACACTATGAATCAGAGGAGTTTTTCAGAATTCTTGTTCAGTCAGTTAACGATGGCATAGCTTTTTATGATAAGGATAAAAACCTGAAGTATGCTAATCCGGCTTTCTTTTCAGTAACCGGTATTGAAAAAGATACATTCACTCATTAATGAATTTCTTGCAAATCTGCATCCTGAGTATAATGATTATTCATCAAAAAGGGAAGAGTGGCTTACTCAGGAATGGCTTTTATGAAAGTGATATAAGTATAAGGCATAAAGACGGAAATTATGTTATTCTTTCAACCCGTTCAGTTATTGTCAGAAGCAGTGAAGGTGAAATGCTTGGATCGCTGACGGTAATGCGCGATATTACAAAGCTTAAGAATGGGATGGAAGAGATGCTTAAAACAAATATTGAGAGTGAGGCCAGCAACAGGCTTAAAGCAGGTTTCCTTGCCAATATTTCACACGAGATCAGAACACCTCTTAACAGTGTTGTTGGATTTGCAAATCTTCTCCTTGATGATGATATTGAAAGGGAGACAAGGGAAGATTACATAGAGCACATTAATTATAATAGTGAAAAACTGCTGCAGATAATAGGTGATATTATTGATCTTTCGCGCCTTTCAAGCTCACAGATTGAGATAACATATGAAGAAGCTTCCCTTTCTGAACTGGTTGGTGAGGTTATGGATGATGCACGGCTGACAATAAAACGGACTGATAAACCTATCATTCTGAATGTTAAAAATAATACAGGAGGTTCAAATGATCTTGTTTTTACCGACAGGATATGGCTCAAAAGGGTATTGAATCACCTGATGGATAATGCGATAAAATTTACACTTGACGGCTCTATTGAATTTATGTATACAATTGATAATGATCATATTGTCTTTATAGATAAAGGATACAGGTATAGGGATTAACAAGGAGAATCTTGCCAGGATCTTTGAAGAGTTCAGACAGGAAGTTGATGGTCATCATCGTCCATTCGAAGGACTGGGAGTTGGACTGACACTGGCAAAAGAGGTTGTTGAGAGAATGGGAGGAAGAATCAGATGTAGAGTCAGAGAAGGGTATTGGATCGGCATTCAGTTTCCATATACCTTACAGGCCTGCAGGAAATCAAGATCGAGGTTAAGACATGCTGATGATGATCCTTTGTCAACACCTGTCGACTGGCGTAACACGCAAATGCCTTCTTGTTGATGATAATAAGGATGTACTGATTTACCTGAACAGGATACTGGTTGATACCGGAATCATCAATTTTAACTGCACGCTCGGGTTTTGAAGCTCTCGAAATAGTAAAAGCCGATGATAGTATTGATGTGATCATTCTCGATATGCAGATGCCGGAAATGAATGGAATTGAAGCAACAAAGGAGATCAAAAAGATCCGCAGCAACCTCCCGATAATTGCACAGACTGCCTTCGTTTTTGAGAATGATACTGATATTATCCTTGAAGCAGGATGCGATGCCTGCCTTATCAAACCAATAAGAAGAGATCATCTTATTACTGTAATGTCGAGTTTTGTAAAAGCGAACTAGCTTCCCCTCAATTTTTATTCTTACTTTGCATTGAGCAACAACTGATGCCAAAAGCTCTCTTTGCCGATATTATTCTGCCCCTTGCAGTCAGGGGAAGGTTTACCTACCATGGTACCTGAGAGTTTCATTGGAAGGGTGAAGCCAGGTATGAGGGTTGTTGTGCCATTTGGAGGCAACAGGCTCTATACAGGCATAATATGCGCACTTCATGATCAGCCGCCGGCTGTAAAAAATGTCAGGTCAATTTCCGGTCTTATCGATTCTATACCATCTGTAAATGAGATTCAACTGAAGTTGTGGCAATGGATTTCTGAATATTATATGTGCAGTGAGGGTGAAGTGATGAAGGCAGCACTCCCTTCCGAAATAAGCCTGAATAGTTACAAACCAAAACTGGAGGTTTATGCTACGCTTGCCCGAAACTTCTCAGACGATGAGCTGAATAAAATTCTTGACACCTTAAAAAAGCTCCCCGGCAACAGGAACTTCTTACTGACCTGCCTCCGCTTATCGGGTTACGGATCTGAAGCAGCTGAAGCATTCCGGTGCCGAAATCACTCCTGCTTTCAGAATCACATTCTGCTCCCGGTACTTTTGATACTCTTGTGATCCAGGGGAATTTTATCATCCATGACACAACCGGTTTCAAGGATCTCTGATGAAATAACTGACCCGCGAAACTGTAAAGAAACTGAGTGCTGCCCAGTTGCAGGCTTATCAATTCTGTAAAGAGGCAGTTTGAAGAGAAGGATATTGTTCTTTTACATGGAGTTACCTCAAGCGGTAAGACCGAAATATATATCCATCTTATTGAGGAGCAGTTAAAACTGGGCCGGCAGGTATTATACATGCTGCCGGAAATAGCACTGACAACTCAGATAATTCTCAGGCTTAAAAGACACTTCGGGGAATCGACCGGAGTCTATCACTCCAGGCTGAGTGATCCGGAACGGGTTGAAATATGGAACAGGATTGCAGGTAATGATCCCACCGGCTGCTACAGGCTTATCCTTGGTGTAAGATCATCTCTGTTTCTGCCTTTTAATAACCTGGGACTTATAATCGTTGATGAGGAACACGACGGCTCCTATAAGCAGCACGATCCTGCACCACGATATCATGCACGCGATTCTGCAATTATGCTGGCTGCTCTTCACAAGGCAAAAACTATACTTGGCTCTGCCTCACCGTCAATCGAAAGCTACAGTAATACAATTAACGGAAAGTATGGACTAACAGAGCTGATGGAGCGTTACGGTCTTATTAAACTGCCCGGGATAATTCTGGCCAATACCCGTGAAGCATATAAAAGAAAAATGATGGTCTCACATTTTACCCCTGAACTGCTTCATGCAATGGATAATGCCCTTGGAAAGGAGGAACAGATAATACTTTTCCAGAACCGGAGAGGTTTTTCTCCTTATATCGAGTGTTCGGAATGCGGCTGGATACCGGTATGTATCCAGTGTGCAGTTAATCTGACATATCATAAAGGCATAAACAGGCTTGTATGCCACTATTGCGGTTACAGCACCGGGATGCCATCAAAGTGCGGGAGCTGTAACACCACCGGCATGGTGACACGGGGATTTGGCACCGAGAAGATAGAAGATGAGATTAAGATTGTATTTCCGTCGGCAAGAGTGGCAAGGATGGATCAGGATACAACACGAAACAAGAACTCTTTCAATAAGATCATCAGGGCATTTGAAGACCGGAGGATAGATATTCTGATAGGTACCCAGATGATATCAAAAGGTCTCGATTTCGAAAATCTTACAGTTGTAGGTGTGCTGAATGCAGATAATCTTCTTCATTATCCCGATTTCAGGGCACATGAAAGAAGTTTCCAGATGCTTGGAACAGGTCAGCGGCAGGGCAGGACGAAGAAGCAAGCAGGGAAAGGTTGTGATACAGACATCAGATCCTGCAAACAGGATAATAAGACTGGTACTGAGACATGATTATGAAGGAATGTTCAATATGCAGGCTGAGGAGAGAAAATCATTCAACTATCCTCCATTCTGCAGGCTGATAAGGATTAATGTAAAACATAAGGAGAGGTCGCTGCTGAATCATTACTCAGACATCCTTGGAAGCGATCTGAAGCAAGCTCTTCGGGAAGAGAGTACTTGGTCCCGAATCGCCTGCAATATCACAGGTTCAGCTGTGGTACATTAAAACCATACTGATAAAGATAGAAAGGGAAAAACCTCCTGCAAAAGCCAAGCAGCTTATAATTGAGGCTATTGAAAGAATTGAGAAAGAGAAGGGAGCCTCGGCCCTGAGGATAGCGGTAGATGTGGATCCGTATTAGAGAAGGCAAAAGATAAAGGCTAACAGGACAAAGGGCAAAATCAGGACCAAGGATCCATGAAGATCGCAAAGATCAATGATCTGATGCTAAGACTTGAGGGACATTTGGATTCCCTCTTGGAGGGGTTAGAGGGTGGATTTTATTAAGAAAATTAGCTATTTTTGAATAATCTAAAACAATGACCATGAAAATAGAAGTTTCCAACGGAGAGATAATAGATAAGCTGACAATCATTCAGATTAAGCTTGAACGTATTAAGGATAAGGCAAAGCTTGCAAACCTTCAGAGAGAGTATGATGAACTTGTAAAAGTTTCATCTTCAATTATCAGCACCTCCGATCCGCTTTATAAGGCACTGTATGAGGTAAATTGCGAATTGTGGGATATTGAGGACCATATCCGCGACCTGGAAAGGAATAAGGATTTCGGGAAATGATTTTATCCAGACTGCCCGTGCAGTATATTTTAAGAACGACAGGCGGTCAGAAGTCAAAAGGGAGATAAACCTGAAGACATCCTCAGGGTCTGATTGAGGAAAAATCGTACGAAAAATACTGATATGCGGCTTCTTGTCATAAGAACATCAGCAATGGGCGACGTTGCCTTTACAACTCCTGTACTGGCAGGTATGAGAAGGCAATATCCCGATGTGGAGCTGGTAGTTCTTACAAGGAGTGCATTCAAACCATTTTTCTCAACAGCAGATGGATATAAGGCTCTTCCTTCCCGACCTGAAGGGCAGACATAAAGGGTTTTTTAGGACTGATAAGGCTTGTTCTTTGATCTGCAAAAAGGGGGTAAATTCGACCATATCATTGATCTGCATGATGTGCTCAGGTCAAGGATACTGGGATTTTTTTTCAGGATTAAAGGTGTGCCTGTTACAGTCATTGACAAAGGCAGGAATGAGAAGAGAGATGTTATCAGCGGCAAGAATCAAATCGGCTCTGAAACATTCAGTTGTACGGTACTGCGATACCTTTGCAAGAGCAGGATTTCCCGTTACTCTCTCTGAAGGACCATGGATAATTCCCTCATCAGAAGCACTTGCAAAAGTATCCGGAATGATTGACAATGAAGAGAGTAATAATATTGGTGTGGCCCCATATGCCAAACATGATCTGAAGATGTGGCCTGAGGAATATATGATCAAACTGCTGTGGCTCATTGCTGAAAAGCATGAGGGTAAATTTCTGGTTGTTTGGAGGGAGTGAAGATTTTAAGCGTCTCGATCTTTTCAGGAGATGGTAAAGGATTCATACAACACTGCAGGAAACATGACACTTGACGAAGAGCTGGCCCTGATGAGCAAACTCGACTTCATGATCGCCATGGATTCTTCAAATATGCACATGGCTGCACTTGTCGGAACAAAGGTGATATCGATATGGGGAGGTACCGATCCTCTTACAGGATTTGGTGCCTGGGAGCAACCCGATGATTATGCAATCAGAATTCCGGTTGAGGAACTTACCTGCAGGCCATGTACAGTCTTCGGTAAAGGAAAATGCCATCGGGGCGACTTTGCCTGTATGATGTGGCTTACACCGGAAAAGGTGTATGAAAAATTAATTAATTTGAAAATTTTATAATTTGAAAATTTGAAAATGATCTACGGTAGAATTCTTATAACCACGGAGTTTCACGGAGTTAAACACGGAGTAACACTGTTTTGAACTCCGTGTGCTTCTCCGTGGAACTCAGTGCCACTTCTATGTTGAAAAACAAATTTACAAGCTATATTTTTTAAATCTTTCTATATTTTTTATAATAACCCTTTTTAATCAATCTTCTATAAGCAGTCTGTCACTTCGCTGCAATGTACTTTTCATATTAAAAAGGAAGGGGGACGCAACCTCCGTGAAGCGGTCTTCCCATTTCTGGGTGCTGCAATTTCACGATAGCGTTTGTTCCCCCATCCAAATTTTAAAGGTTATTATAAAATTACAACTATTATTACAATAATCCCCATTTTATATGGTTCCTGGGTCATAAGCACATAACGCATCCTGCTTACAAGTTTTCTTGCAATTCTGATAATTGCCTTGTTCTTATTCATTCTTTTGATCAGCTCATTGAACTTTGCCATCAGGGCAGGATCTATTCTTACAGCATCCCATGCTGCTTCAATGATCATGATCTTGAGTTCCTTTCCTCCCCGGTTTATCAGTTTCCCAGTATACATTTTGTCTCCGGAACCATGCATCATTGGAACCAGTCCTATATAATCGCATAGATCATCCAGCTGTCTAAACCGTCTTATATCACCGATCTGTACCAGAAAGGTCATAGCAGTTAAAAATCCAATACCAGGAATGCTGATTAAAAGGTTATAGTTGTCTCTGTAAGCATCTGTCTGTGATAAGGATCTGACCTGTCTGTTAACTGATAGTAACTCCTTCCTTTGTAACTCTCCTATACGAATATAATTATCAAGAGTCTGCTTCAGGCTTGGATGTTCTGGTTGAAGTTCCTTAAGCCAGTTTATGTATACCTTGGACCAACTCCTGGTTTGGCCAGGCTGTAAACCGATCAGGAACACTGATATTAAACTGAAAGAGCAGAGATCTTACCCTTGATTTTGTCCGGGTAACATCTTTCATAACTCTGAACCGCTGTCGTACCAGTGCACGATCCGCTTCCAGTGTTGGCTCAGGAACATGGATAGGTTCAAATTCCCTGCTCCTGAGTGACCTTGCCAGTTTACGGCTGTCCACCGGATCCATTTTCTGTATCTTCTCCTTGTTCTGGTTGGAACATCTGCCGCATGGATCACATTACAATTAATCCCTAATTCCTTTAGTCTGCGGCAGGAATAAAATCCATTGAAGCCAGCTTCATATACAGCATGGTAATCAGCTCCCGGAAAGTTCCTCTTAAGGTATGAGTGCCAGTATATCCGGATCCGGATTCTGACTCATTGTCTTGTGTTCATATTGTTCTCCCAGAATGGTCACTGTCCAATTCTTCTTATGACAATCTATTCCTACATAAATTGATTGTCCATCAAATAATTTCTCATTAACTTTGGTTTGCATAAGCTGGATTTTTTAATGGTTAGTACTTGTTGTCATTTACTAAGTTAAAAAATTCTAGCTTATGCTTTTTTCAAACATAATACCTCCGTGGTTTAAACTTTTAAATAACAAGATCTATTAATATGCAAATAAACAATCTTTTAAAGATATTCGGTATTATCAGGACAGTACTTTCATCATTTTTATTGATAAGCATATCCGGCTGTACAGAACATTCTAAAGAACCTGTTTTCGACCCGGTTGAACTTGTAAATCCGCTGATGGGAACCGATTCGGAATTCAAACTATCAAATGGTAATACCTATCCTGCAATAGCCTTACCCTGGGGAATGAATTTCTGGACACCCCAGACAAGGAAAATGGGTGATGGCTGGGGATATACCTACGATGATTACAAGATAATGGGGATAAAGCAGACTCACCAGCCCAGCCCGTGGATCAATGATTATGCTGCATTTTCCTTTATGCCGCATAACAGGAAAGATAAAAACAGATGAAACCGAAAGAGCTTCATGGTTCTCGCATAAGGCCGAAGTTGTAAAGCCATATTATTACAGTGTTTACCTGGCTGACTATGACGTTACAGCTGAAGTGGTACCAACAGAAAGAGCTGCAATGTTTCGTTTTACCTTTCCTGAAACCGATTCTTCATTTATACTTCTTGACGGCTTCTTTAAAGGATCAATGGTAAAGATAATTCCGGCAGAAAGAAAGGTGATTGGGTATTGCCGTAATAACAGCGGAGGAGTACCTGACAATTTTCACAACTATTTTGTTGCTGTATTTGACAGGGATTTTTAATCGGCTCATACCTGGAACGGTGATACAATAAATCTCAATGTACTTGAGGCAGAAAGTGATCATGCCGGTGCAATTCTTGGGTTTAAAACAAAAAGTGGTGAAGCCATAACTGTTAAAGTGGCATCTTCATTTATAAGTCATGAACAGGCTCTGCTGAATCTGAGTCGTGAAACAGGAGGCAAAGATTTTGAAAAGCTTAAGAGTGAGGGCAAAGAGGCCTGGAACAAACAACTTGGACAGAATAAAGGTTGAAGGAGGTAATCTGGACCAGCAGCGGACATTCTATTCATGCCTTTACAGGATACTTCTTTTTCCCGCGCAGTTCCATGAGATTAATGAAAAGGATGAGATAGTTCACTACAGTCCATACAACGGCGAAGTTCTTCCAGGATACATGTACACCGACAATGGTTTCTGGGATACCTTCAGGTCGCTGTTCCCCTTCTTCACCCTGATGTATCCCGATGTAAACAGCAAGATAATGGAGGGACTGGTTAATACATATAAAGAGAGCGGATGGCTTCCCGAATGGGCAAGCCCGGGTCATCGCGACTGCATGATAGGATCCAATTCGGCATCGCTGATTGCAGACTCATATCTTAAAGGTATCAGGGGATATGATATTGAGACCCTCTATGAAGCTATAATTAAGAATACGAAGAGTGTTGGACCGGTAGCGATCAGTTGGAAGACTTGGGGCAGAGTATTACAATGATCTTGGGTATGTACCCTATAATGTCGGGATCAACGAAAATGCAGCCCGTACTCTTGAATATGCATATGCTGATTTCTGTATATGGCAGCTGGCAAAAGCACTGGGGAAACCTCAGGAGGAGATTGATCTCTATGCAAAGAGGGCAATGAATTATAAAAATGTTTTTGATCCGGGAAGAAAACTGATGCGCGGACGTAATCTCGATGGTACATTCCAGTCACCTTTCAGTCCTTATAAATGGGGTGATGCATTTACCGAAGGCAACAGCTGGCATTATACATGGAGCGTATTTCAGGATGTTGAGGGTCTTGTAAACCTGATGGGAGGGAAGGATGAATTTCATTGCAAAGCTTGACTCAGTATTTAACGTTCCGCCTGTATTCGATTATTCATATTATGGGACTGTGATACACGAGATAAGGGAGATGCAGATAATGAACATGGGAAACTATGCCCATGGAAATCAGCCTATACAGCATATGATATATCTTTATAACTATGCCGGAGAGCCCTGGAAAACACAATATCGTGCGAGGCAGGTGATGAATAAGCTTTATAATTATACTCCTGATGGCTATTGCGGTGATGAGGATAATGGTCAGACATCGGCATGGTATGTCTTTTCTGCCACTGGGTTTCTATCCGGTCACTCCGGGTACAGATCAGTATGTTTTCGGATCACCATTATTTAATAAAGTAACACTTGATTTCGGTAAATCGAAAAGGCTTGTCATAGATGCTCCGGCGAACAGTGATGAGAATATTTATGTAAAAAAGATTAAGCTAAACGGAAGAGGAGTAAACACAATTATATTACCCATTCTGAATCTGCAAAACGGAGGAAAGCTGGTTTACAGCATGGCTGTAGTTCCTGACACTGTAAGGGGTACAAAACCAGATGCTTATCCGTATTCGATGAGTGTTAAATGAAATTCATTTTTGTTTAACCACAGAGGACACCAAGTCCTTCGGATTACACAGAGGACACAGGGAATTGCAGAAAGCTTCAATACTCTGTGTCCATGGTGTATTACTTTGTGGTCTCTGTGTTTAAATCGGAACTTAACTATTTCTACAACTTCAGTTTTATTCCGACTCTGACAAGAAGAGCAGTCACTCCGACCATTGCAAGTGCCCAGACTATGGAACCGGCTATTACTATAAGCGGTGTTGCCGAGTGCTTATAGATGAGAAGGGGTACGCCTGACATCCATATAAGGTGATAGATTATATCAGGAGCCAGATAGGTTGTGAGTGAATTCTCTCCTGCAGGTTTAAGGAAGAAAGCCCACCTGTTGTGTTTCCTTATATCCATAATCCAGTAAAGCAAGGCGAAAAGTATCAGGCTGATACCATTGCAGATCATTCCCCAGCTTGGTGTGGCCTGTATCTTCGAAATGATAAACCACTTCCTCAGGATGAAACCTCCGGCAAGGCTCAGTATGCCAAATGTAACAATTGTTACAATTACCTTCATGTAGTTGTCTCCTGATAATTTCTTAAGAATGAGCGTGGTAAGAGTCCCTGAAAGAACAATGAATGGTACATTGCCATCTGTTATTGTACCGAGAAGGAATTTTACAGGATTAAGGAATTCAAGGAGATTAAGACTTGAGAGAATATTCAGGATAAGAAAGAAAACCACTGATAAGGAAGTATAAAGAATACTATTCCTTGCACCCAGATATACAAAGGCTGCAACAAGGTATCCCCATCCGATAAGTCCGAGTATTCCCCACCAGCCTGTAATAAGTGAACCATTGTTTTCAATTTTGCCTGATTGGAATTTGAATATCAGTATAACAAGCAGTGACATACCGAGTAACTTAAGGCCTGCAGTTCTGAAAAAGTGCTTATCGCTGTCCGGATATTGGTTCCATATTAAAAATACGGCTATATACATGATCAGGGCCCATAGGTCTTTGCTGATCCCGGTAAGTTCCGGATTCACTCTTCCTGTGTTAAGCATAAGAACGCCGATTATAAGAAGACTTGCAGTTCTTATTACAATATGCTTTGAAATAGAAAAATTGCTTTCTCCTCTGGCTATCCTGCCGCCAATTGCAAATGGGATAGCCATTCCTACCATGAAGAGGAAACCCGGGAAAACCCAGTCAGCAAGACCCATCCCATCGAAACTGGCTTTCATATGTCCGAGCCAGGCAGGTACTCCGGGCATGTAAAGGTCATTAACAAATAGCATAAGGACCAGGGTTAATCCCCGCATGGTGTCGATTGATGAAATGCGGTTGTTTTCAGTCATATTTGCTATTGTAGAGATACATTAGCTTAATTTTTTAAAAATGGCAGTTATTGATGAGTTTACAGCTTACTGAATTCTGTTCCGAATCCTGTTGCATCAATTATGAACCTGTATACAGATGCATATTTATCTTTTACAAGAACTTTAATTTCACCTTCACTGGCCAGAATGAAATTTGTAAGTTTAGTAAAACTATTATCAATTACTACTTTTTTGGATACAACATCCGTAACCATTATTCCGCCTGCCTCACTCCATCTGTAATTGGTGCTAATTGAAAGTATATCACCTCTGGAGTTTTGCATCTCTATTATTACCAGATCGTATAAGAGCGCTAATTCTGCACTTTTTTCCTCCTCATGCAGGAAGAATCCGGCTCTTGACTTGGCAAAAATAACTTCGACGTACAATTTTGATCCTACATTTAATGGATTTCCATAAACACCCTCAATCTCAGTCTTAATGTGTAAATTCTTTGAGGTTTTTCTGGTTTCTACGGTAGAGGTTATAAGTTTCCAGGGTTTTTTTTCATCCGGTTGTTCTGGTGCAGATGATGGCTCTACTGAAATCGCTTCAGGTGTTTTAGTTGATTGATTTTGTTGATTTGTACAACCAAGAAGGAGAACAATCAAAATTAAAAATCCTGCTTTCATAGTTTATGATTAATTAAAAAATTGTAATCTTTATTCTGAATTGTTTTAAACAACGAATCAATGTAGCATTTTTCTATTATGCATTTGCCCCTGAACAAAAGCAGATAGATATTTTTCATTAAATTAAATCACTTTAAATACTGTAGAAGTCATATTATGAGTAGATGAAGAAAAATACTTTTGCGACCAAATATCGGGAAATTAAGTCAATTAGAAAAGCTTTTAAGTGATCAAAATATTTGGAATTTATAGCCAACCTGTAACCAGCTAATTTCGACGGAATGAATAACTATTATTTACCTGATAGTAAAATAAGGAAACACAGCTGAATACAGATTTCAGAATTATTTTTAATATATTTAAAAAAACTCCAGACATGGAATTAAGTTTAGAAGGATAAATAATATAAAACATTTTAAAATCGAATCGTTATGGCATACCTAAACAAAACTGAAAGTGAAGCCAGAATTGAAAGAGTCAAAGATCTGCTCAAAGAGAATGAACTTGACATTGCTCTGGTCTATTACGATGAGTTCAATATTGGTAATGGCTGGTATTTAACAGGCTGGTGCCCCCAATTTGAGAGTGGAGCTGTTCTTATTCCCAGAGAAGGAGCACCCCTGATTCTGGGAGGACCTGAAAGCGAACCATTCGCTAAGTTAGACAGCATGATAACAGAAACCAGAAATTTCCCTGTATTTATGGTCCCCGATGAAGAATATCCAAATGCTGATATTATTGATTTTCCTCATCTTTTTGCGGAGTTGAATTCAGGATTGGGAAAAATTAAGCGGGTCGGATTGGTCGGAGCCGGGCGTATGCCATCAGATTGTTATAAACAAATTGAAGAAGGATTCAAGGGGGTCACATTAGTAGATATAACTTCAGACTATGTTAAGTTAAGATACAATAAGTCGCCCTGGGAAAGAGAGCAGATACGGGCAGCTTTCGGACTTGCTGATCTTGCATATGAAGCTATGAAAGCTAAGATTAAACCCGGGATCTCTGAAATTGAAGTTGCAGCTGCAGGAGAATTTGCTGTTAGAAGTAAAAGTGCCAGTGGCTTTGGATTCAGTACAATAGTTGGTAGTGGCAAGCGATCAAATGCAGTTGTACCTACAGCCAGCTCAAAGATCCTGAAGGAAGATGAACTGGTGATGGTCGGTATTGCACCAAAAGTTAATGGGTATGCGGGAGTAGTTGGGGATGCTCTCCCTGTCAGTGGCAAATATACTCAGAAGCAGCTTGAGTGCATGAGATACCTCAAAGATGCATTTCAGCTGACTAAAAAGCAACTTTTCCCCGGTACAAATGGCAAGGAAATCGACAGGCCGGCCAAGGAGTACTTCTCAAAGCATAATCTGTCAAAATATCTGGTTTGTCCTTTTGTTCATACTATAGGCCTTCATGAAGCCGAATCACCCTTCTTTGGTCCTAACAGTGATGATATTCTTAAGACAGGTATGATGGTCTGCGTAGATGTAAGTTTTTTTGGTCATCCTGAGTTCAATGGGGTAAGAATTGAAACCCGCTATGAAATAACTGATGCCGGCCTGTTCCTCTCAGTAAAAAAATGGATGCTATTTTCCATATTAATAATTAAGGTGATGTATCCTGAAAAAACGAAGGCAAATTCTTCCGGTAGACAGAACTTATTATTTGATGTTGTATTTGGGTTTGATATGGAGACTGACATTGGATCCTATACTCCTTATTATGAAGGGGTAAAGCATGGAACTCCTCAGGTATTGGAAATACTTGAAGGATATAATATCAAAGCGACTTTCTTCTGGACAGGCCATGCTGCAGAGAATAATCCTGACATGGTCGGCCAGGTCAGAAATGTCGGGCATGAAACCGGTTGTCATGGACTATATCATGAGACTCTGGGAGACCCGATTTTTCCTCTGCCAAATAATATGCCTGTACTGCCATCAGAGGTGGAAGGGAGATTAAATATTGCCACCAGAATTGTTAAAGAGGTGAGTGGCCTTCAACCACTAAGTTTCAGGAGTCCGGCGTTCTTGTGGGGCAGTACAAATCTGGTGAACCTTCTTGGGAAGGCGGCTATATAGCTGATGCATCTTTCCCGCTTTATTTTTATGGGAGCTTACCCTTTGTACCATATCACCCTTCTGATAAGGATTGGACCAAACCGGGGCAGATGAAGTTACTGGAAATTCCCAATTTTTGCGACCTCACAATGAAGAGTAATGATGAGTATCAGCGTGACAGGGATCAATGGCCGTTATTTCGGACAAAATCAGCAAAATACTTAATGTCAAAGGTTGAAAACTTCCTTTCTTACGTCCTGAAACACGATAAATATCCGGTACTGTGCTTTTACTTGCATCCATGGGAATTTTACCCAATGCCAAAAGGCTCGATAGATTTTGGAGAGTGCAGCGTTAAACCACTTCCATTTATTGTAAAGAATTGTGGTAATGTTGCATTGGAGCAGTTCAATAATCTCTGCGAAATGCTCAGGGATCGTGGAGGAAGGTTTATCACTGCAAAAGAACTGGCCGCAGAGTATTAAAAGGAATCAGTATAATCTAATTAATTAATAAAAATCATTCGTAAGGCATTTCTGATTACTGCGAAACCCGGAATGGAGGAAGAGTATCAAAGGAGACATAATCCTATATGGCCCGATCTTAAGAATGCCTTAAAGACATGGAGTAAGCAATTATTCAATTTTTCTTCATAAGGATTCAAATAGTCTTTTATACTTTGAAGTTCAGGACGAAGAGTTGTTTAACAGGATTGGGAATCGGAAGGGATGCAAGAGGTGGTGGAAGTACATGACTGAAGTTCTCGTTTCTGAAAGCACCGGGAGTGTGAAGGCAATTGAAGAAATATTGATGGAAGTGTTTCATCTTGATTAACATGGTATGAAAGAAGGTATAAGATCAAAACATTTGCTTGAAGCATTTAAAAAGGCTGGAAAGCGAACACATCTGGTTGGCTGACGAAGGTCTGGTGTATTAATTGCTCTTGATGTGGAGGGACGCCTCTTTACTATTCTGAAGGGAGAAAAGGTATGAACTGGGTCAATTAGATGCTATTCCTGGCAAAGTACACGTCGAGTATCTTAATCCGGGAGGTGATGGTCTCTGGCCAGCTCCGGAGGTACTACTTTAGGATACCAGTATTCAACAGGCGCGTACTACACCTCGGACTTACTTCAGCAAGGTACCTCGTAGTTGAATCAACTGACCTCAGCGCTTCAGTCATAGCAGAGGTAGATCTTGTGAATAATCAGGGGATAGGAATACCTGCTATCTTCACCCGCAGGATCAGGATTGAACCTGGATAATCACGCAATAACTGTGAATGCAGAAGAAAGTATCACATATATTGGATCCAGCAAGCTTTATCTATTTCTGGACGTCTCCTGGCACCATGGACACTGTGTCAGTTTGACTGCGGACCAGGATGTGAGGTGGTATTTCCACCCGCATCTGAATCTTCAGTATGGGATCTTTATGATCAGGAAAAGAAAACTGAGATAAATAAGGAGGAGGGTTTTTCAAGGACATTCACAGATGGATCAAGCAGATACCAGATTGCCATGGATAAGGATGTGCCATGGATTGAATTTCATGATCCCCGAAGGGGCCTGATTGTAACGCGCAAAGCAGAACACCTGATGGATGGACAGACTTATATAGATATCCGTGATGCATCACCAGGTATCTCTCCTGGTAGAAATGGCGTCCGTTACAGTGTTTACAGCGATACATCAGGTTTTATGGAAATTGAGGCTGCAGGTGGTTGCCCCGGAACTATAATGCCAGGTGCAGAAATGAAAGTATCTGTGTCTACCAGATTTTTTAAAAAATAGATTTATTTTTTATGCAACAAATTCTAGGAATAATACTCCACTCAATAGGTGGCTTCTCATCGGCCAGTTTCTATGTCCCGTATCAACTGATAAGAAAATGGTCCTGGCAGACTTACTGGATTACGCTGGGATTTGTTGCCTGGATTATCATGCCTACTGTGGGAGGATACCTTACTACTCCGGATCTTTCTGATATTCTGAGCCAGAGTCCCCGAAGCAGTCTATTCCTGACATACATTTTTGGTATTCTATGGGGATTTGGGGGGCTGGGAGCCGGACTTGGGTTAAGATACCTTGGAAATTCCCTGGGTCAGTCAATCTCTCTTGGAGTATGTGCTATTGTTGGAACAATTATTCCTGCAATAATGGATAACAAACTGGAAATGCTTGTAACAACGGGCCCCGGAGGAATAATAATTCTGGGATTTATTGTTTGCATTATTGGAATTGTTTTTTGCGGATATGCAGGCGTATTGAAGGATCGAATGCTAACCAATGATCAGAAGCAAGAATCTGTCAGGGAGTTTTCAGCAGTAAAAGGTATCTTTTTTGCTGTTGTTGGAGGGATTATGAGCGGATGCATGGCAATCTCTATCAAATATGGCAACCCAATCTCTCTCAACAGGCAATAAGCCTTGGTACCCCCAATGTATTTATGAACATCCCTATATTTATTCTTGCACTGGGAGGAGGATTTACAACCAACTTAATCTATGTTTCTCTTTTTATGATCAGGAACAAGACTTATAAAGATTATTCAATAAAGCCATCCAATATCTTGTCCCGGAATTTTTTCATGTCGCTACTCAGTGGTCTGATGTGGTATGGCCAGTTTTTTTTCTATGGCATGGGTACTACAAAGATGGGAAGGTTCGACTTTGCAAGCTGGTCAATTCACATGGCATCAATAATCATATTCAGTAATCTGTGGGGTCTTTGTGGTTGAAGGAGTGGAAACTGGTAAATTCAAGAATAAGAATGTTTCTATGGCTTGGCATTTTACTTCTTATTATCTCAGTGATCTTAATCGGAATTGGCAACAATCTGGCCGGGTATATTACAGAAAATCAATGATATCTATAAGGGGTTTCCGGTTCTTTTTCAGAGTCTTTTTATAATCTGGTTTAGGGTATCCAAGTGGTGTTATTCCAAATATCACCTGGTTTTTATCAGTGTTAAGTGCTTTTTTAAGCAGGATAGGATCATAAGCTGCGATCCAGCATGTTCGAACGCCTTCATTCTCAGCTGCCAGTATAATATGTGTCATTGCAATTGCAATATCGGTTTCAATGGAGTTATAACCATCGTAACTGCGCCTCCATGCCAGATCTTTATATCCGAGTACCACAAGGATGTGTGGTGCTTCCTTAAACCAGTCACGGTTATAACATTCTCTTACTTTTTTAAGGATATCAGAAGAAGAAATTACAAGGAATTTCCATGGCTGAATGTTGCAGGCTGAAGGTGCTAACCTGCCTGCATCAAGGATTTTTTCCAGCGTTTCTTTTGGTACGGTTCTGGTTGAGTCATAATTACGAACACTTTCCCGTGTGTTGATCAGATCAGTATATTCCATTTTTTTTACTTTTTCAATTATTTAGGGTCGTGAACAAATTCAAAATATGGAGGCAGGGAATATAATCCTTTCAGATCTGTACGATACTGCTTGCGGTAATTAAACAGTTTAATAAAGTTTGACCTTTCTACTGTGTTCATTTCCGAGAAGCCTGTATCATCACTCCATCCGTTGGTAAATACAACAGGAGTGTTGTAAGCATATACTCCAAAGACAGTATATCTGAAATTTGTAAGGGGTGTCCAGTTACATGACCATATAACATTCCGGTAGTTCGGGAATATTCCATATGACCAGAATGAAGGTTTGTTATGTGAATCCTGGTAACATCCATCGGCAAACAATGCATAAGGGGGCACATCATTGAAGTACTCTTCATCCCCTATGCAATCAGAAGTAAAGAATGCTTTATCAGTGGCTATTGAATGTAAAATTGATGAAATCTCTTTTATAAGCCTCATCTGGGTTCTGTCCAGATAGCCCCTGTACAGATTGGTACCAGTAGTTCCGGTTTTAATATAGAAGGTTTCATCCCAGACAAATCCATCCACCTGAGGTGCAAATTCGGTGAAAAGTGCCCGGGCATAATTCCTGTAAAAACCGGTAACCCGGCTACAGGCCAGGTTTTTGTGATATGGACCACCTATAACATCAGGACCATTCCACCCGCCTTCCTCAAGAACCTCATCTTTATTAAAATCCGCTAACCCTTTACTCGACAGCACACCATCAGCGAAATACATCAGAACTTTAAACCCGCGATCCTTTGCATAGGTAATACGGTGATGAAGATCGGAAAGATTCAGTTCCATACCCCTGATACGATTGGTCCAGCTTTCATCCAGTTTTCCTGTTTTCTCATTATAACAATATCTGCCAACAATATCATACCAGCCATGCAGACACAGTGCAACTTTTTTGCGATCGTCCTGTGGAATTAGTGCTACTAATGTATCGATATCATTATACCATCCTTTGCCTTTATCACTCATATAATCGTAGCTGATCATGGCTATATCCTTCATCCAGTCCGGCCCTGCAGGTACATCTTTAAGAATGGTCTGATAATACATGTTCATCCCCTCTTCAATATCCGAAATACCTTCTATTTCAATGATTTTCCTTCTTTCTACTGAATCTTCAAGCCCAACCTCCTTCGGATACGTCCATCGTATGATCCCTTTTTCGTAAAGCGAGGTGAAATAAGGGTCGGTCAGAATGGCTGTCTCTTTATCTCCATTTTTACAAACTATCAAAGGTAAAGCTAAATCCTGATCATATTTCTCAGGTTTTCCAGCACACCTGTAGCTGGCAACTTTATTATCATGTTTATTTCCAGATTGATAAATTATCCCATTTTTCAATGGCATCAGTACTTTATCAAAATTGTCTAGAGACTTGACAGGAAAGTAAATTGTAAGGTCCTGAGATAATTTTTGGGAGGAAAAAAGCTCTACATTATGCTGTAACACAAAATGATCAGCAAGATAAAAAACCTCCGATTGCACTGTTATTTTCAATAAAGGCAATTCTTTACTTCCATAGCAGGTCTCGCGGTATTGGCACAGGTAGTCAAATCGAGTTGATTCCTGGATCATCTTAATATTTTGTTTGCCATACAGAATATTTATAATCTGTTGTTTGAAATGGCTCTCATTAGCAAGCTCCAAAGAATTATTTTGTGAAAATGTTTTGCTTGCTATGATCATTATCAGAATAAGAAACAGCCCCTTTTTATTCATAATTCAATAAGTATATAATTATTAATCTGCACAATGATAATTAATCAATTAACTCTATTTCGAATAATTGGCTGTCATATTTTTTTTTCATTTCAACAATAAATCCTTTTTCTTCCAATTCCTTCCCTGTCAATCTTATTATTTCTTCACCTGTCGGAGCAAACTTTACTTTATACTGTTTGTTTTTGTCCAATCCGGGAACAGATATTGTGCGCTGAGCATCTAATGAGCCTTGTCTGAATATTCCGATTATTCCACCCTTCCGGGTATCAGTATTGATTCGGGACCAGGCATCCCAGGCACCTTCAGTTGGTTCTCCGAAGCTTGGCAGATCCTGCCGGAACAGATCATAATTGTATTTTTTTTGCATCGCTGAGATCCAATTGGTCCATTGCCGGATTTCTGCTTTTTTTCTACTGATAGTTTCCGGAGGTCACCTAATACAATGGGAAATGAACCGATAAGTGTTTTAAGTTC
Organism: uncultured Bacteroidales bacterium; assembly: GCA_963846335.1. Classification (GTDB taxonomy): domain Bacteria; phylum Bacteroidota; class Bacteroidia; order Bacteroidales; family VadinHA17; genus LD21. Next base: position 6,394 of record CAWJVS010000034.1, on the reverse strand, counting down.
CTGGATAAATTCGGGGCTATCCATCCGCAAATTGCCAATTATAAATGAGGTTGCAGGCAAGGCTGGCGATTTCCACCATGTTAAATTCCGGATTCTGAATGCTCCTACAGGAAATGGTTCACTAATGTTAGTCAGCCAGTTTCCTTCAGCGTGCTGACAGAAAGCATAATCAATCAGTTGTAATTTGCCTGCTGTTTCAAAGGTACAGTCAATATACAGATCGGGTGCTTCTGCATGCAATTCATCAAAAAGTTTAAACAGTCTTTCATAAATAACTATAAGTGATTCTTCACGGTCCCTGTGATAAGGATGGTCAATAGCACTGCAGCCAGATTTCTTAATATCAGTGATGTAGGCACTTGTAACAACTGTAAGATCAAGTTTTACAAAACCCAAACCTACCTCGTGAACTAAATCCAGTATTTTCTTTTTAATATAATCTGACCACTCGGTGCCAAAGCACATTGTATTTAAATCATAATCTCCCTTAGAATGGTTATTTACAGGCTCTCCTTTTTCATTTCTGATAGCCCATTCAGGATGATCCCGGAAAACCTGCGAAGTTGTTGCTGCAGATCCTATACTGATCCACAATCCAGGTTCCATGCCACCTTTCCTGATCTCATCAAAGACTGGTTTAAGCCCGTCAGGAAATTTTGTTTTATCTACAATCCAGTCCCCGGTACTGCTTAGCCATGAAACATTTTTTCCTTCAGTTCCCTGTGATGTAAACCAACCACAATCTATTTCAAATTGTTTTACTCCACATTCCGATGCAATTTTGGCAAGAGTTATTAGCAAAGTATCAGTTATCCGGTCATCAAAAGGTACATAGTTATTGTACATAACAGTTGGACGTTTATTTATTTCATTGATGCGAAGCCCCATGTGACGGCGGACAAAATCAGCCAGTGATGTGTTCATGATATTCCATGGATCTGCTGAATTGACATAGGGTATTACAAATACCTGTGGGCTTAACCATTGTGAATTATCAGCTATGTATTTCCTGAAAGGATAGATTTCGTTGTTATGTGTCAGCCCTATATCAGCATTATTATAATCTGTATTGTAGGCAGTCCTCTTCAAAACCCCCGGAGATTCATTTCCAAGAAGTATGCCTGCATTTTTTGAATAAGAATGAACTGCGATGACCGGATCATCCCAATCTCCTATATATGTGCTTAAATGTTTCTGCCTTCCGTAATTGGTATATGAAACTGCTTCGACAAAACCAAATCCCAACTGCAGTTTCTCAATGTCGAAGGATTCAATCATTATCTCTTTCCCTGAATTGTTTATCAGGATGATTTGTTTTCGGACTACCGGCAGGTCGGGATAAAGAAGATATGTTATACCCACTTCAATACCTGAAAAAGCATTAGTTCCTTTCAGCTTAATCGTAGCTCCTCTTCCCTGTCGCTTATCACTTGCAGAAGCAAAAGAGATTAAATCCCACCCGGATTGTCCGTCACAATAATTCCCATTGATCAATAGAGAAAACTCTTTTGACGTTTCTGAATTGAAATTCAGATTGTTACCCTTTATTCTGAGCATTCTGGTGCTGGATACTCGCCATTATCGATAACAATTTCTCTCTCAACCAGTCCATTGTTCAATTTCAATGAATTCTTACTCCATGTTGCAAAATCCTGCTGCTTCTGTGCCTGCGGAAAAGTACAGTATGCACAAAAAAACTGATAAACTCTTTCTGATAATTTTATCCATGACTATCTATTCATAATTTTATTTATATATTACTAATATGATTCTTAGCTGACAGTTCTCATAAAAGTTGAATCGCTCTCAGTACTAAAGTAACCGATTTTATCCTGAATCAGGAATGATACAGGAGATGGTTTCTTATATCCAATGCTTATTGTTTAATAACTTTTTCCGGAAATTTAAATCTATTTGTAACGGATTTGTAACTTTGGTATTATCAGGAATCGCAAGGATCCGGGAATCCCAAGAAATAAAAACATAGAAAAATGAAAACTAATCTCAAAACATTTGACAAGGTTATCCTCATTCTTTTAATCCTTTCATCTGCAGGATCTGTTTCCGGGACTCCGGTTAATGTTGATCCGTCAAAAGGAATAACATTGGCTAATGACCTCGTACGTTTCGAATTTGAACCTGACGGATTAGGATTGATGGCGATGACAGACCTGACATCCAATGTGAATCATATAAAGGCAGTAAATGGTAAGCATCTTCTGTGGGAGGTAACTTTTGCAGTGGGAAAACAGATGCATACAATTAACAATAATTATAAAAATTGCACATTCGCCACTCTTGAACAACTGCCTGATGGAACTCGCCGGGTCGTTATGGTATGGAACAAAATGCGTTGGTGGATTGAAGATGAGGTGGTTAGTGTTCAGGTGGTTGTCGAACTCCCGAAGCACGATGGAGTTGCCAGATGGCAGATATTTGTTGAGAACAATAGTGATTACTGGGGTTTATGGAGTATCCAGTTTCCATTGGTAAATGGATTTCCCGGTTCAGGAGAATATGATATTGCACGTCCCTCATTTGCCAGGGGTGGAGAATTATTACCATCGTGGAAAGAGAAGATACGAGGCATTTACCCGGGTGGTTTCTGGCCAATGCAATTTATATCTTTTAATAAAGAATCAAATGGGGTTTACCTTGCCACCATGGACTCTGAGGCCAGGGTAAAAGAATTTGTGGTTGAACCGGGGAAACAGGTTCAGATTGTCCATTATCCTGATAACATGGGGATCAAGGGATCAGATTACCCGGATTATTACCCTGTTGCTTTTGGAGTACATAAGGGAGGATGGCAAGATGCAGTCAAAAGATACAGACCCTGGGCTTTGCAGCAAAAATGGGTTCAGAAAGGTACGCTCTCTCAAAGACGGGATGTTCCCCAAAGTTTATACAACATAGGAGTCTGGATTCAGGATGGTTGGGTCTGAAATGGAGCGGAAGGATCTCCCTCTGAAATGAATAAACCATTATTATCAGCAGCAAAAGAACTGGATGTGCCTGTCGGACTGCACTGGTACAACTGGCATCAGACAAACTTTGATAACCTGTACCCTCATTTTTTACCTGCCAAAGAAGGTTTTAAAGAAAGAGTAACTGAGCTCAATTCTAAAGGTATCGTTGTGATGCCCTATATCAATGGAAGCAGTGTTGATATGAATATACCGGATTTTTACAAATTCGAGCCGCATGCGATCAAGGATGAAGCAGGAGGGTTATTGCTGCACTTTTATTCCGATAATTCCGGACGTTTGCTATCTATGTGTCCAAATCAGGTTTTCTGGCAGGATCAGGTTGCCAGTTTAACTGACGATCTGAGTGAAAAATTTGGAATCACAGGAATATACATAGACCAGATTTCAGCTATGCAGCATGAATTGTGTTTTGACAAATCCCATCAGCATCCACTGGGGGGTGGAAGCTATTGGACCAATGGTAACAGGGATCTTCTGCAAAAAGTGAAAAATAATAATCTCTGGCGCACTCGGGGTGAAATGATAATCACATCGGAAGGTGCCGATGAAGTTTTCCTTGATCTGTTGGACGGTAATCTTCTTTGGGCACAACCCTCCGAACGGGAAATACCTATGATGGAAATGGTCTATTCCGGATATACCATTTTCTTCGGAAGCCCATGTGATTATACAAAAAGCGATAACTTTTTCCGCTATGCTCAGGGACAGGCTTTTATTGATGGAAGGCAAAATGGGTGGATGGGTCTGGGCCTCTTTAAACCAGAACATGCAAAAAAAGTGGACTTTCTTAAGATGTGTGGAAAATTAAGAGTGGCAACTAAAAAGTATTTGGTTTTCGGTCAGTTAATAGAACCTTTAAAACCTTCAAACTCCATTGAGAGTTTTACCGATGATGGATTTGGTTGGATGGAAAAACTCGTACGGCAACAATCACAGGTGCAGAGGCCCGTATTTGGAAATCTGAGGACGGTAATCTTGCCGTTTTCCTTGTTAATTACATAGACAAGAAAATGGAGTTTGCCTATTCCTTTGATCCGGCTTCATTTGGATTTACTTCCTCTGACTATGAGATTCATCAGATCACTCTAAAAGGGACCAGTTTATTGAATAAAGCAAGTGGGACAATCGTAAGAACCGAGATGCTTGATCCGGGGGAGATCAAAATTATTGAGATCAGATCGACAGGAAAATAAAATGAAAAATGGGTCATGCCATGGCGTGTCCCTACAATCCGTTTGTTTGAGTGAATCTGATTCAACAGTTCGCTCCTATGGACGCTTCGCTGACGGTGAAAAGCCGATTGTTACAAACAGATCGTCCCTGACGGAACTCATTCACGATCGATCATTTCTATTTCATTGCATATTCAATTAATATCTGACGAGACTCAAACAAGATAGATTAATATGTAAATGATTGTGCAGTTGAGAACTGCCTGTGGTAGCAATTGACAAGGAAGACTTTTAATTGTGCAGTTGAGACCTGCCTGTGGTAGCAATTGACAAGGAAGACTTCGAGCTGCGTAGCGGTGCTCTGTCTATAGGAACAATTACCCCGAAAAACTTGAGCCGCGATAGCAGCGCTCTGTCTATAGGATCAGTACCTCGAAAGACTCTGAGCCGCGTAGCGGCGACCTGTCTAAGGACCAAGAATTTCCCCAAAAACTCTGAGCCGCGTAGCGGCGAACTGTTTAAAAATTAATATATTTATGCTTTATGTGCTTAATCCTGACCTTTATGGTCAGATTCAATTATTTTGCGTTTTCTGTCTTATTACAATTGTGCTAATCAAATAAAACTCTGTATGGCAAATGCTTTTACTCAAATTTATCTCCATTTGGTCTTTTTTCCAAAAGGACGCGAAAATGTAATTCCTGTAAAACATAAAGAAGAATTACAAAAATATACTACTGGCATCATTCAAAACCGCAAACATAAATTACTGGCTATAAATTATATGCCTGATCATGTTCATATTTTTATCGGATATCAGCCTGCTCAGGCATTGCCGGATTTGCTAAGGGATATAAAGGCAAATACCTCAAAATTCATAAATGAGAAGAAATGGTTACCAGGAAAGTTCCAATGGCAGGAAGGATATGGTGCATTTTCATATGGACATTCCCAGATCAATGATGTCATTCAATATGTAAATACACAGGAAACAACATCATAAAAAGGCATCCAAATTTAGAGAAGAATACCTTAGATTATTAGAGAAGTTTGAAGTTGAATATGATTCAAAATATCTGTTTGGATGGATTTGATTCAACAGTTGTCCTATGGAGCTTTGCTGACGGTGAAAAGCCGATTGTTACAAACAATGTCCTAACAGGACTCCGTTCACGATTGATCATTTGTATTTCATTGCATATTTAATTCATATCTACTGTGAGACTCAAACAAGATAGATTAATATGTAAATAATTGTGCAGTTGAGAACTGCCTGTGGTAACAATAACAAGGAAGACTTTTAATTGTGCAGTTGAGAACTGCCTGTGGTAGCAATTGACAAGAGACTTGAGCCGGCGTAGCGGCGCTCTGTCTATAGCGACAAGTACCTCGAAAAACGCTGAGCCGCGTAGCGGCGACCTGTAAAAGTATTGGTCATGCCATGGCATTATCCTACGTTAATTCAATTGTGTATCGCAGGAGCACGTCATGGCGTGTCCTGCGTACCACCCGTTTGTTTGAGTGAATCTGATTCAACAGTTCGCTCCTATAAAGGCTTTCGCTGACGGTGAAAGGTTGATTGTCCCAAGCATCGTCCCTGCGACGGGACTCATTAGCGATTGATCATTTCTATTTCATTGCATATTCAATTAATATCTGACGAGACTCAAACAAGATAGATTAATATGTAAATAATTGTGCAGTTGAGACCTGCCTGTTGTAACAATAGACAAGGAAGACTTCTAATTGTGCAGTTGAGAAGCTGCCTGTGGTGCAGCAATTGACAAGGAAGACTTCGAGCCGCGTAGCGGCGACCTGTCTATAGGATCAAGTACCTCGAAAGACTGCTGAGCCGCGTAGCGGCGACCTGTAAAAGTTATTGGTCATGCCATGGCATTATCCTACGTTAATTCAATTGTGTATTGCAGGGACACGTCATGGCGTGTCCCTACAATCCGTTTGTTTGAGTGAATCTGATTCAACAGTTCGCTCCTATGGAAGTTTTGCTGACGGTGAAAGGTTGATTGTTACAAACAGATCGTCCCTGACGGACTCATTCTCACGATTGATCATTTCTATTTCATTGCATATTTAATTCATTATCGATGAGACTCAAACAAGATAGATTAAATATGTAAATGATTGTGCAGTTGAGAACTGCCTGTGGTAACAATAGACAAGGAAGACTTCTAATTGTAGCAAGACCACGAGTCAAGTACATGACATAAACAT
>CAWJVS010000033.1:0-17989 GCA_963846335.1 uncultured Bacteroidales bacterium | reverse complement strand
CGGTGAAAAATTCAGCCCGGAAGGCATTGAAGAGGCTATCTCCGAACAATCAAAATACATTGATCAGTGTATGCTCCATAATAACCAGAAACCTTATACTGTCGCCCTGATCGTGCCAAACCAGCATGCTCTGAAACTATTTCTTGAGGAAAAAGATCTTACAGCTGATTCTGATGAAGGAAAACGAGCTGTTATTACCCTGATCGAGAATGAGGTAAACGAATACAGGTCAAACGGCAAATACGGGAGTATGTTTCCGCAGAGATGGCTCCCGGTGGCAATTGGTATCCTGGAGGAAAGTTTCACAGAAGACAATGGAATGATGAACTCCACAATGAAAATTGTGAGGGGCAAGATCATGGAGAAATACCAGGATCTTATTGATTACCTTTATACTCCCGATGCCAAGATAGTAACCAATGAAAGAAATATCGAAGAGGTTGAAAAGATGAAACTGGGCTGATAAAACCAGTTTGTGTAAATCTCCGGGGCATGCCGGCAAAAAAGGGTTTATCAGGAAACAATAAGCCTGCTCCTGAATGGAAGGAATGTCATAAAGTCGGCATGATGTACAATATACGCTTCTGTGGTTCTCTTAACAAGATCCCCTTCATGTGCATGCGCAGCAATTATATGACAAACTTCAGGAGGCAATCCGCACTCTTCAGCGAGTGATACTCCGGAAAAGGGATGCCTGAGATATTGACCGTATTCTCCCTGAACGGCCTTCCCATTTGCATCAAGTTCATATTCAAGCAATTTTCCGACATCGGCCAGGATAGCTCCTGAAACCAGCACATCCATATTTACCGGCAGGTCATCGCCAAAGAATTCATTCATCTTCACTCCGCTGGCATGTGCAATATGCACTACACATCTTTTATGAGCCATAAAACTAACCTTAAGATCTGGTCCGCAGAGAAGGGTAAAAGGGATTAAATCAAGATCTGCAGTGTCAAGTACACTCCTTTCGAGAGCCAGTTCCCATGTTCTGGCAGTCTTTTCCCTGAGGGAGTCCTCTTTTATCCACTCGAGTTCAGGCCACAATTTTCTAACCTTTTCAGTCATAAATAAATGGTTTGGTATTATAATCTGTCAATGATTGCATCAGTCAATTCCTCCGTTGAGGCTGCACCATTCTTTATTACATCAGGTTTGCCAGCCATTTTCATCATGTCGTAGGTTCTTGTTCTGCCATCCTCTATAACGGCTGCAACCGCCTTGCGTATCCTGGATGATATCTTTTTTTCTTCAATGTAATCAAGCATCATGCAGGCAGATTCTATCATGGCAATCGGATTGACAATTGAAACTTCATAATCAGCATATTTTGGTGCCGAACCATGTGTAGGTTCAAATACTGCTATTCCGTCGGATGAGAACTGGGCACTGCATGCAAATCCCAGGCCTCCGATCAGGCCTGCAAATGCATCAGATACAATATCACCGAACATATTTCCAGCCACAATCACCCCATACTCTTCAGGATTCTTGGTAAGCCACATCATCTGGGCATCAATGTTTGTATTATACAGTGCAATTTCCGGAAAAGAGCTTTTTTGTATCTCTTTTGCAAGCCGCCACATCAAACCGGAGGTCTCCCTGATAACATTAGGCTTCTCACAAACAGTCACCGATTTATAGCCAAAGGTCCTTGCATGCTCAAATGCAGCCATCAGAATCCTGGTTGTTGCCTTCCTCGTGAAGATCCGTGCAGAAATTGAAAGTTCCCCGACAGGTACCTTGCCAAAATTGTCCCTGAACTTAGGATGTGTCATCAGGGCCTGATGAACATCTGACGGAGGATTGGTCCATTCAACCCCCGAATACAGGCATTCGGTATTCTGACGAAATATTACAACATCCACCAAAGGCTCATCGATTGTGTTTCCTTTCCCTTTCCTGATAAAATTAAGGGGATTCCCTTTGTATGATCTGCATGGCCTCACACAGATATCGAGATTAAAATGCTGCCGTAAGCCTACAATTGGACTGGAATAGACAAATCCCCTGCCCTGCAATTCCGGAGCCAGTTCTGCTCTGGCGTCATCATCCGGTTTTGAAGTTATCGCTCCGAAGAGGGCAATTTTATGTCTTTCAATAAGATCCAATGTTCTCTGAGGCAAAGGATTTCCTTCCCTGCACCAGAATTCCCATCCAATATCTCCATGAATGTAGGCAGCCTCAAACCCGGCAGCATCAAGGACTCTTATTGCCTGTTTCAAAACCACTTTCCCAATACCGTCCCCCGGCAGGGAGACTATTGTTCGTTTAGCCATATTATCTGTATGTAAACAAATTAAGGATTAAACAGATGTCTAACGTAAAAATAGTCAAATTCTCTAATGTCATGAAACAAATTTTTATTTTGATTCCTGAATCTTCAACATAAAAATAAAGTGTAAATTTGCAGATTTTCAGGGATCACTATATCAGGTATGAGCATTTTAAGTCATTTGAGTCCAGCGCCAATCTGGATCTATTTCGAAGAAATTTGTAAAATCCCACGTTTATCTAAAAATGAAGGGATGATCAGAAAATATCTCCTGGATTTTGCCGGAAAGAACGGACTGTCATCAAAAGAAGATGATATCGGTAATATTCTGATTGAAAAACCGGCCTCTCCTGGCTTGGAGAACAGGAAAACTGTTGTCCTTCAGAGTCATATGGATATGGTCGGGGAAAAAAATGCTGATTATCCTCACAACTGGCGAAAAGACCCTATTATACCGGTGGTAAAGGGCGATTGGGTAATGGCCAGGGGAACAACTCTTGGTGCTGACGATGGTATCGGAATAGCATCCCAGATGGCAATCCTGACAGATAAGGAGCTGAGAGCAGGCAAAATTGAGTGCCTTTTTACAGTGGACGAAGAATCGGGAATGACTGGTGCTATTAATCTTAAACCCGGATTCTTTACTGGTCGCACACTTATAAATCTCGATTCAGAGGATGAAGGAATTCTTTATATAGGTTGTGCCGGAGGAATGGATACAATCGGGACAATGCCCTTTGTTCCTGTCCCTGTCAGGAAAGGGGCGCTTGCACTTGAAATTTCCGTAACAGGTTTGCATGGAGGACACTCCGGTGACGAGATTCATAAGGGTTATGGCAACTCTGTAAAGATTATGAACAGGATATTATGGAATCTGTCGAACCTGCATGAAATATCCGTGAGCAATTTTAACGGAGGGAATCTGAGAAACGCAATCCCCAGGGAATCCTTTTCAACAATCATTATTGACAAATCAGCCAGGGCAGAGATCATATCATGGATCGACAAGTTCTTCCTCACGGTCTCAAATGAATTCGGTGATCTTGAGAAAGACTTAAGGATTGCAGTACGAGAGGTCGAACTTCCACCCTACTCGATGGACAGGGAGAGCCAGAAAAAATTTCTGAATGTATTGACATGTTGCCCGCATGGCGCTCTGGCATGGTCAAAAGAGATGGATGACCTTGTTGAAACATCGACAAATCTGGCATCAGCAAAGTTCTGCGACAATAATACTGTCAGGATTATTACAACACAGAGAAGCTCCATTGAATCATCCAAGCATGATGCTGCTGCAATGGTGGAATCTTGCCTTAAACTTGCCGGTGCCGACGTGGTACATTCTGACGGTTACCCCGGATGGAAACCTGATCTTTCATCTGAAATTCTGGGGTTAACACGTAAATCTTACCGTGAACTATTTGCGAAAGAACCAATGGTAAGGGCTATACATGCAGGATTGGAATGCGGACTGGTTTATGAAAAAATCAAAGGGATTGACATGATATCATTTGGTCCGACAATAAGAGGGGCACACACTCCTGAAGAGATGATTGAAATCAAAACTACAAAAATGTTCTGGGACCTTCTTGTTGATGTGGTCAGAAATATGCCCTGCAATAAATAGGATTACTACGGTTATTCAGGTACTATTCATATATCAGGAACTCATCCTTGCCTGCCCCGCATACAGGGCATATATAGTCATCAGGCAAATCGCTGAAAGGGATTCCCGGTTCAATACCGTCTGAGGGATCGCCCTGTTCAGGATCATATATGTATCCGCAGATCGTACATTTATATTTTTCCATATTATTTCTTAATCTTTTTAACAATATCAATAACCGTTCCGTCAACCCACTTTACGGCTGCAACTATTTCTTCTTCAAATTGAGGCTTTTGCGGCTTGCCGCAAATTTTCTCAGCTTCGTTTTTCAACTCTTCAATTGTCCTCAACGGAAGTCCGCTTCCCTTTACGCTGTCAATCAGATCCTGACGCAGCGGATTGATGGCAATGCCTCTCTCGGTAACTATTACATCAATAAGTTCCCCGGGGCCGCAAAGTGTTGTAACCTCATCAACTATTACTGGTATCCTGTCGCGAAATAAAGGTACCGGAATAATTACATTCCTGGCATGCAGACAATTCTGCCAGCCACCTATTCCATGAAGAAGATATCCGTCTGAATGAGTCACCACATTGCCGTTGAAATTAAGATCTATCTCTGTTGCCCCTAAAATCATAATATCCATCATACTGGTCAGGTTTCCCTTTGAATGATAATTGTAGGCATTAAAAACAGGATAGGGCACATGGTTGGGATTATTCTCAATGGATCTTACTGAATCCAAGTCAAAGACCTGCGCATCAAGAATATACTCCATCTGTCCTTCTTCCAGCATCTTAACCATATATTTAGTACTTCCGCCAAAACCAAATCTTGACTTCCAGCCCTTGTTTTTAAGAATCTGGTGTACAAAGACTGCTATTGCCAATGATGTACCTCCAGCTCCTGCCTGAATGGACACACCATCTTTCAGGATACCTGACTTCTCGAGAAATAAGGAGGTAAGTTCAGCAATCAAAAGTCTGTCAGGACTTTTTGTAATCTGAGTTGTACCCGAAATAATTTTCTCCGGGATACCGATCTTGTCGACAACAACAACATAGTCAACATAGTTTCCTTCGATTTCCATCGGATAACATGGGTGATCCACAAGGTTATCAGTGACTACTATGACCTTTTCCGCGTACATATAATCGGCTTTTGCATAACCCAGAACTCCGCATGCCGATGTGCCGCCGGTACCTCTTGCATTACCATATGCATCGGCCGAGGGGGCTGCCAGAACAGCAATATCTATTTTAACCTCACCATCCTGAATTGCCTGGACGCGTCCTCCATGAGACCTGAGGACGGCCGTACCCTTCATCCTTCCCTCGGAAACATAGCGGCCAAGCGGTCCGTTCATGCTTCCCTCTATCCTGTTGATCGTCCCGTCTTCAAGGTATCTGATAACCGGATCATTGCACGGGAAGGATGCAGTAGGAAACCATACCAGGTCTTTTACACCCATCTCTGACGCCAGATCAAATACACTGTTGCTGACAAGGTCCCCGTCACGAAGATGGTGGTGTGTGGATATTACCATTCTATCGCTGAGTCCACATCTGCGAAGAGCCACCTCCAATGAATCCACAACCTTATTGCCGTCATCCGGGTAATCGGAACAGGTAGGAATAGAAGGTGAATACTTCCGGCCCCCGGGTCTGTGTTTTCCGACACCTTTAAATGGAATCACCGGCTTACCGTTGATCTCAAGCGGTACCTCTCTGCCGGCTGCATTCATTACAGTTTTGATAGCCATATTCATTCTTATAGTTCATTGTTCTCCCCGGCAAAGGCATCTCTCCTCCAGTCTGCGCCCAGCATTCCAAGGCGAACAGCAAGATCGAGTGTTTTCTGTGCCCTCGCGACAACCGGAGCATCAATCATCCTGGTTCCCATAGCTACAACGCCCAGTCCTTTTTGCCGGGCCGTCTCGTATGCAAGCACAATCTTTCTGGATTTCTCTATCTCCTCCGGCTCAGGGGCAAATCCCTGCCTGATAACCTGAATCTGCCTCGGATGAATACAACCCATCCCCTCAAATCCCAAACCTTTTGATACCTTTACATTTTCCCGCAGACCTTCCATATCCCCTACATCCGAAAAAACTGAATCAATAGGCTGTATGCCTGCAGCCTTTGCGGCTACCACAAGCCTTGTCCTTGCATATAAAGATTCCATCCCCTCAACACTCCTTGGAACTCCAAGGTCTGCTGTATAATCTTCAAGACCCAATGCCATAGCAACGACATTTTCAGATGACTTTGCTATCGCGAATGAATTCTCGACACCAAGGGCGCTCTCGATAACCGGCATCAGGTAGACATCATTTTTCAGATTGTATCTTCTTTTTATTTTCTCAATCTCATCTTCCGTAGTCCTTACATAATCTGCAGTCTCACATTTGGGTATAATTATCAGGTTAACATTGTGGGGGATCACATATCCAAGATCTTTGAGACCTCTCTCGCCCTGATTGATTCTGACCATTCTTTCAGCACCAAGGAAGTTAACATTTCTCAAAGCATTTCTGACCAGGATCCTGGCTTCACCTTTCTTTTCAGGAGCAACAGAATCTTCAAGATCAAGAATGATACCATCAGCCGAATGAAGTCCTGCATTAATCATGAGTCCCGGTGTGTTACCCGGCAAATATAAACGGGCTAAACGAAACCTGTCCCGTGCAGTAGAATATAAGTTTTCAGGAATTAATTCAGGGAGATATTCAAGATCTGTTTCAATTAACTGCTTTATGGCAGCTTCAAGCCTTGCTGCAATAACAAAAGGCAGAGCACCCGAATCGTTCATTCTGACAGCAGCATTTTCAATTCCAAAAAATTGCAGTACTGATGCTACCAGATTATTAATCGATTCACCATAGAGTGCCTTCACCTTTGATTCCACTTCGATGATATTCCCTCTTCCGGATGTCAGTTCCAGTGTAATTTCGCAATCGGACCTTACTTTTGGTCCTTTATTGCCGGCTATGGCTAAAGCTTTATTCATCGTTTTTTGTCTTCACAAAACTCTATTAATACTCCGGCTGCAGATTTGGGATGAAGAAAAGCAATATCCATATCTTCAGCTCCTCTCCTGGGAGTGGAATCAATGAGTTTTACACCCTTAGCTTCGGCGTGCGCCAGACAATCCTCAATCTTCTCCACTGCAAAAGCAATATGGTGAATTCCTTCTCCTTTCTTTTCAATGAATTTACCGATAGGACCTTCCGGATCGGTTGATTCAAGAAGTTCAATTTTAGTCCCGCCCACCATAAAAAAAGCTGTTCTTACCTTCTGATCGGCAACTACCTCAATTTTATAACACTTAAGTCCCATCACTCCTTCATAAAAATCCATGGCGCTTTCCAGGCTGTTAACAGCTATCCCGATATGTTCAATATGTGAAGGTTTCATCATAACGTATTTCTATAATAACAAAAGTTTAATTGCCTAAGCTCCTGTCAGAATGGAAAGTCGACAGGTGTTTTAATGTCAGTCTCTGTATTTTCGGGTTTTCTGGCTGCCTTATGCACTTCATTGCCATCAACAAAAATTGCCTTATATGGAGTAGTAGGGCACGCATATTCACAATGTCCGCAACCTGTGCAAAAATCGTTGTTTACCTCAGGGATTAACAGATTTCCTTCGTAGGGAATCATATAAACAGCTTTTGTGGGACAGGCTTCTGAGCATGCGCCGCAAGCTGTTTTTTCTGTTTTGACTATACAGTTATCCTTAATAAATACTGCCTTGCCCAGCTGGGTAAGCTTTTTTGCATCGATTACCAGAGGTTTTAATGCGTTTGTCGGACATATTTCTGTACAGGCAGTACAATTATATGTACAAAAGCTTTTATGATAGTTCATTACAGGTTGCATCATTCCTGCAATACCATACTCCATAAAAGCAGGCTGCAGTACACCGTTAGGACAGATATTAACACACAATGAACAGGCAGTGCATATGGTATTGAAATCCTGAATTGATCCGGCTCCGGGCGGACAAACAGGAAATGTTTTGTTCTCTTTAACCGTTGATTCCTTTTTAGGTTTTGGAGCTGCTTTTTCCTGTCCGGCAACTGTATCTGGCGATCCAAAAAGCAGCAATAAGGAGCCTGCCAGGAGCCTGCGCTTGCTTTCGTCAGTCACGTGTTCCCTGGTCCTTATTTCTACCGGACTGTACGACAGGGCTTTATCCTGGCAAATATTTATGCAGTTAAAACAGTCAACACAACGTGAAACATCAATATTGTGCTTAAGAAAATCTATGCATGAGGATTTGCATCCAATGGCACATCTTCCGCATCTGGTACAGGCAGATTCATCAAATCTGATTCTGAGGAGTGAGATTTTGGAAATCAGGCCAAGAAGTGTTCCAACCGGGCAGATCATATTGCAATAAAGCCGTCCTTTGGTAAAAGAAAGTGTACCTACCAGGATAAAAAACGCTGCAGGAATTGAATAGGCTACCAGTTTGAATCCTGTTACAGGAATATTGCTGATAGTATACAGGTCAAATTTACCCAGAATCTCCGCAAGCAGATTGTTCAGCAAAATCATTACCGGTCTGGCAAAGAAAGTCATAAATCTTCCGAATAAACTGAAAGGATCGAGAAGGGTAATAATGTAAATCCCCCAGATCATAGTTACAATGAGTGTAATTATCAGAAGCAGATAACGAAGTATGGTAAAAGGTTTTTTATAGCCATAACGCCTGAATTTCTTTTTGATTCTCCCCCCGATCCTGCTGAATATATCCTGCCCTATACCCAGCGGGCACAGAAAGGAGCAATAGGTACGCCCTGAAATTATAGTAAGGATCAGGACAAGGATAAACCCGGTTGCAGCTAATGTTTCAAGAAAGTAGAACCTGATAAAGGAGGGGATAAACTGAAGGAACATTAATTTGTTTACATAATCAGAAGGTATTAAATGCCTGAGATCTATGAAGATCATAAAAAAACAGACAAAAATAATTGCTGATACAACTATCCGGATTCTTCTGAGCAAAGGTGAGGTCATTAATAATTACATTTTAATTCTTTTAATACTGAGAGAATCCAGATTCATATTCCCCAGGCCCATTTTATGCGCTATCGGGATATATTCAATCTTTTCAACAGGTACTCCGAGCATCTTTGCCCCTGCTGCATCTGCTGCAACCCAATCAGTACTTATTATCTGGGATTTCATTGCAACCACATCGGCACCGGAGACACCCTGCGGACCATGTTTTACCATAACGTTGTAACAATCAACAATATTGAGGGCTGGCTTTTTCTCATACAGAGCATAATCTGCTATGCACTGATTCAGATTATTGGAATGCCAGTACCCCCTGTTCCAAACAAGCCCCATCATGTTTTTTAAACAGCATGTCATCCTGACTGAATTATGATCCTTCAACACAGGGACATTTATCAATACATCGGTTTCAAGCAGAAGCTCATGAACTTTGGCACTTTTCAGGCTAACGCCGCCCGGAATTTCAATCTCCTGGTAATAGCTTTCTGAATTGCCTGGAACGACCTTTGCACCGGCTGACTTAGCAGCCTTCTCAATACCTGAGTTCCTGTAACAGTTCACCCAGTTATCCATTGTGTGATCTGTCACATAAACCTCTTTTGCACCTGCTTTGAAGCAATGCTCAACAATCCGCTTAATGAGATAAGGGTTTGTATTGGCTGCCAGATCAGGAATTACATCCCACCCCATATTCGGTTTTATAAGAACCTTCTGACCCTTCTGAACAAAATTAGCCATCCCTCCAAGCTCCTGTATTCCAAGATCAAACATAGCAACCGGTGTACCTCCCATCAGGGCAACCATATCATATTTGTCAGCAGCTGAGGCTGAAGATGATGAAGCCCATAGCTTTTTATGCCCGCCAAGAGCAAGACCGGCTCCCGCCGCAATACCCGCACCTGCCGATGTTTTAAGAAAGGCCCTTCTTTTCATAACCTCTGTCAGTTAACTTTTTCAGAAAATAATATATAAACATCGAAAAATACAATTTTTTTTTCTCATTCAGTAAAGATTGGAAATAGTATATTAGCAACCTGGATTAAACCCGGACCTGTTTTTGAAAAAACGACTGAACTTTGAATGAAAAATATTGTTTTATTAACCTCATCACAATCAACTTATGAGAATTTTGTATTATGATTGCTTTTCCGGTATAAGCGGAGATATGAATCTCGGGGCTATGATTGATCTGGGCATCGACAAGGATTATCTTACCGGGGAGCTGGACAAACTGAATCTGAAAGGATGGGAATTGATTGTACAGAAAGACCAGAGGCATGGCATTTTTGGCACAAAAGTTACCGTGAAACAAACCAGACATGAACATGTACACAGACATCTATCTGATATTGAGAGTATAATAAATAATTCTACCCTTGACGGCAAGACAAAGGAATTAAGCCGGAAAATATTTATGAAAGTTGCTTTGGCTGAAGCATCTGTTCATAAAATCCCCATCGGGAAAGTTCATTTTCATGAGGTTGGTGCAATTGATTCCATCATAGATGTTGTGGGTGCAGCAATATGTTTTAACGCCCTGAATGTTGAAGGGGTGCATGTCTCTCCTGTCGAGCTCGGAAGCGGATTTGTAAATTGTGACCATGGTAAATTGCCGGTCCCTGCTCCTGCCACTGCAGAAATAATCCAGGGAATCCCGGTAAAAAAAGGAGGTGTGGATTTTGAAGCTACAACCCCAACTGGAGCAGCAATAATTGCTGCCCTTGGTACGGAATTCGGACAGGAGTCAACAATTAAAATTGAAAAAACAGCCTACGGTATAGGTCATAAGGAGAATCCTGTCATGCCAAATCTCCTGCGGGTTTTTCTTGGTGAAACAACCATATCCGAATCACAACATTCTGCAATTCATCTTGAATGCAATATTGATGATATGAATCCTGAGTTTTTTGAATATATCTCCGAAAGGTTATTTAACGGAGGGGCATCTGATGTCTTTCTGTCAAATATTATAATGAAGAAGGGAAGACCAGGGATTGTGCTGAATGTTATTTGTGAAACGGATAAAGCTGAAGGTCTGAAAGGGATTATCTTCACGGAATCCACTTCACTGGGAATAAGGACATTCCCTTTCAGGAAAGACACTCTTGCGAGGAAATTTGATAAAATCAAAACAATTTTTGGAGAGGTAAATGTCAAACGTTCATTTTACAATGAAAAGGAAGTTTCCTGCAAGCCTGAATATGATGACTGCAGGAGGATAGCCTCTGATAATGGAATTCCTATTAAAGATGTCTACAATAGCATAATGGCAGTATTGTCGGGGAAGTGAATCACCCGGGTTACTAAATGAGCATTGGTTGAAAAAAACAGGCCGCAGATATGTATCTTTGGACCTTGAAGATTACAGGACGGGAAGCTCCGATCCTGAACATTTGAATAATCAGAACCGAGTACCTTGACAAAAACAAAGGGATGAACGTAAAAGAAATAGAAAAACTCCTTAAAGATGTAAAAGCCGGACAAACGAGTATTGAAGAGGCGTTGTCGGTACTTAAGGACTTTCCTTATACCGACCTGGGTTTTGCAAGAATTGACAATCACCGTGAAATGCGGACCGGATATCCTGAGATAATTTACTGTGCAGGTAAAACTGTTGACCAGGTCAGTGAGATCTTCAGAGTAATGGCGGCAAAACAAAACAATGTTATCGGAACCAGGGCAAACAATGAAATGTACGAGGCAGTGAAAGTCATTTTGCCTGGTGCAGTATATTATCCGATGGCGAGAATAATTTCGCTGCAAAAGAAGAAACCGGAAATGCCTGAAAGCCACATTGCAGTAATTACTGCAGGCACTTCTGATATGCCGGTAGCTGAAGAGGCTGCAATAACAGCCGAACTTCTCGGAAACAAAGTCCTGAGAATTTATGATGCAGGTGTTGCAGGCATTCACCGTCTTGTTGACAAGCTCCCGGAAATCAGGACCTGCAGGGTTGTAGTTGTGATAGCAGGAATGGAGGGTGCTCTTGCAAGTGTTGTTGGCGGACTGGTAGACAAACCCGTAATTGCAGTTCCCACAAGCGTTGGATACGGAGCCAATTTTGGAGGAATATCCGCACTTCTGGCTATGCTGACAAGCTGTTCTACAGGTGTAACTGTAGTCAACATCGACAACGGATTCGGAGCAGGATTCTCTGCCAGCATGATTAATAAAATGGAATGATAAATTTCAATGTCAGGCAAATTATTGATTTCAACAGCATACCTGCCCCCTGTCGAATACTTTTCCCTGATTCATAAAGCAGATGTGGCATTGGTTGAAAGAGAAGAAAATTACCTGAAGCAGACCTACAGGAACAGGTGTTACATTCTTTCAGCCAATGGCACCCTGATACTTACTGTGCCTGTCTGCCTGGGCAGCCTTCATAAAACACCTGTCAAAAATATCCGTATTGATTATTCCAAACGATGGCAGCAGGTTCATCTGAGGGCGATAAATACGTCATACAGGGCCTCCCCGTTCTTCGAATTCTATATTGAAGAGATTGAAAATATAATTCTGAAAAACCACGAATTTCTGATTGATCTTAATACAGGGCTGACTGAAGCAATTTTGAAAATTCTCGGGATACAAATTGAAATTGGCTATACCAGCACCTTCACCGCTTTGAATAAGGTTGACTATGATTACAGGTATAAAATCACTCCAAAGCGACAATCAGGATTCAGCATTAAGGAATACAGACAGGTTTTTAAAAATGACTCCGGGTTAGTCGCCCGCCTGAGTATACTTGACCTTGTATTCAATATGGGTCCGGATTCGGTTAATTATCTTTAGTGTATGAGGATCTGCCATTACCAATAAAAAGAGGCAACTCCTTCAGGAGTGCCTCTTTTTCCGGAAGTCGTCAAAGAATCAATAACCAATTTTGTATCCAAAAGTCAGATTAAACATATTCTGGTTGGTGGTGATATTTGCTTTTGCAGGATCAAATGATTCCTGAAGGGGATAAAGAGAATATACCTGTGATGAACCAAGATGGGTATATCCAAAGTCAAGCGAGAAGTTTTTTTCCCTGAACCCTATTCCGCCGGATATTGCATTATAATCAAGGTCTGCATTGTCTTCACCTGAGGTGAAAGCTTTACCATAATAAGCATAACCTGACCTCAGGTATAACTTATTGAACCTGAACTCACCGCCAACGCGAAAATTGCTGGCAGATTTAAGACTGTTTTTGATATTATCGTTTTTCTCCGAGTAATTGTAGCCATCACCGGTTTGGGAGAACTTTGCCATGCTATAGTCTACGAATTCGTAATCAGCGCTCAGGAGGGCAACCTTTTTTATCTGGAGAGCTATTCCTCCCAATACCCTGAATGGAGTTGTAAGGGCATATTCGAACCTCATGGGGTCGTTGGAGGATTCGTAGCGGTTTCCGTCTGTGAAGTTGGAACTGATTGACTCAAAGAAATATTCATCAATATTATACCACACGGGAGAATGAAATGCAACCCCGATCCGCATTGTCTCAACAGGTTTAATTATGGCGCCCAGCTTGAATGAATAGCCGGTTCCCCTGTCTTCGTAATAATCGAGGTAATTAAAGTTTTTGAACTGAGATATCAGGGGATCGTTTGTTGATTCACTGTGCTGGTACTGGCTGTAATATCTCAACTGGCTGATGCCGAATGTTGCTCCGAAATAGACCATATTAGAATAATTGCCTCCAAATGAGATGGCATGTTCACCGGCAAAACCCTCATTGGAAATCAGCCGCTGTACAGTCTGTCCATATCTGGAAGGCGGATTGTCACCATAGTTGGAAAAAACAGTTCCGTACGATGTTTGTCCGGATCCTGTAATTGTATCGATTATCCATGTATCATAGGCAATACCTTCCGGGCCTGAAAGGTCATAATAATTTGTCCCTTCTCCGACGGCAGCCCAGTAATCAGCCATTGAACTTGTATTATTGATACCCTGTATCCTTGTACTCTGATACAGGTTATTTGTCTTGTTGAATGAATACCCGAAATTGAATTTAACAAGTCCTGATTTAGTGTTATTGGACACTATATTGCTGACGAATCCGGCCTGACCAAGATTGAAATTATACAGGTAATCCGAAGTGTTTCCATGGAATCCGGCAGTTGAGTTAATATAGTTCAACTGTGGAGTCACCGACATCTCAGATGTTCTGAACACGCCAATACCTGCCGGGTTCTGGCTCAGGCTGGAGAGATCACCTCCCAGCGCTGTAAATGCACCTCCCATTGACATGAATCTGGCTGTACCACCATAAAATACCTGTGAATACCTTAGTGCGTCATCTACGTTCTGGGCATAAAGTCCTGAAAAGAGAGTGAAAGCTGCCGATATTATCAAACTAATCCTTTTCATAATAATTTTCATTTTTTGAAAGACCATCCCTGCACTCCTGTTAAAGAATGAACTGTTGAGTTAAACCAGATTTTATTCGTTTTATCTTCTACCTCCGGAAGAATGGGAAGAAGATGAAGATCTGCCTCCGCCTGATGACCCTGAAGAAGAAGATCCGGAGGAATATGATCTTGAACCGCCCGATGAAGATCCTCCGCTATAGGAAGATCCGCCGGAAGATCTGCCTGAAGAATAACTCCTGCTGCTTTCAGCACTCCGCTTGGAAGGTACCGAATACTGTCTTGATGAACTGGAAGGGGTACTGTATCTTCTCTGCATATTGCTGAATGAACTGGATTTCTGTCCGCTTCCGGAGCTCTGATTGTAGACCCTGCTAGGCGAGTTTCTTACAGGGGCTGTATTATTGAAATTCCTGCTCTGAGTGGAACTATTGTTCTGGCGCACATTTGAGCCGGTACCGTCAGACACACGGCTGTTATTATATGATGGCCTTGTACTCATCCTTGGATTATTGTAACTTGGAGTATAAGTCCTGTTGGAACTCTTATAGTCAGGTTTTGTGTTTACCTGGCTTTCACGTGATCTCTGTGCTGAAGAAGCTGACCTGGAAGAGGCACTTTCAGTCTTAACTGCATCCTGACTGCCTGTTCCGGTCAGACCTGCAGCTGTACCTGCTGCACTCCTCCTTGAATCTGCAGCAGCTACCTGGTTACCCGAAGTTGTTCTTCCACCGGTAGTGGATAAACCGCCAGTTGTGCCGTCGCTGTTTCTCCTTCCGGAACCACCTGTTCCTAAATTATCGTTATAGTCGGACGACAGGTTGCTGGGCCTTTCCCTCCTCCCGTATGATGGATAATAGTCATCTGACGGGTAATACCCTCCACCGTAATACGGATAGCAGCAGCCGCCATAATATCCTCCATAGTAGTATGGATCGTAGTAAGGATAGCCATAATATGGATAGCCATAATGAGGATAACCGTAATAAGGATAACCAAATCCAAAACCGAAACCAAAACCATAACCGAAGTTTAAACCGAATCCAACATATGGATAGCCATAATTGAAACCAAAGTTCATATAATATGGATCCTGCCAGTATGGATTAAAGTAATTGCCATAGAACATGTTTATCCTGTTCGAATATGAGTCGTCATAATAATCATATCCGCTGCCTCCCATATTGCTGTTGTTTACTATTATCTGGTCATCATAGTCAGATGGTACAGAATACTTGTCTGTCACAAGAGTATCTGCAGCATATACGTTGTCATAATAGTCGTTCGCCTTCAATTCCTTCTCCGCAACCTGAGTATTCACTGGATATTTTTCATTGACTGCAGGACTGTCTGAAGCCGAATAGTAAAGATCATCGTACTCTGCTCCTGTGTAAAGAGTTGACGAACAGGAGTTAAGAACCAGGATCATCAGTATTGCTATGTGAGATAATGCTTTCATAACTATTCTCTCTTAATATTTTCTTACATAAATACAAATATTATACCAAAGAGACAAAAATAAGAATTAGTTTTAATGATAGCTTTAATATTAAACCTTTTATAGTTGCCTGTGTTCACTCTGACGGATCATCTCCGTTTTTCAGATTTTTCCGATGATGAAGAAGGTGATCTGGATGAAGAATTGTTGCCAGAATCACCACTGCTGGAAGAATTACTTTTTTGGAAACCGGACTCACTGATTTACCCGGTGCCGAATTACTTCTCCTGGCCTGATCATTTACCGGATACCTGCTCTTCATAGTTTGATTTGAAGATGACGTATTGTTGCTCCTGGTATTATTTACATTTCGGTACTGGTTTCCTGACCTTGCATTGTCAGTCTTAACAGTATTCCTGTTGCTGCTCCTGTCCATGTTATTAAAATTGGCAGGAGGTTTGGTACTGCTGCTGCTCCGCACTGTTGAACTGCCGCCATTATTGTTATTACTCCTGCTGCCTCCGCTATTGGCATTGTTTCCTCTGTTTCCGTTATTGTAGGCATTGCCGTTATCGCCGGTATTACCACTGTTCCCGTAGTTTCCATTACTGGAGTTTCCGCCCCCGGGATTCCTTCTGCCTGAACTGTTTCCGTTATTGCCGTTGTTACCGCTATTTGCGCTATTTGCGCTATTTGTATTGTTCCTGGAATTTATGTTACCAGTGTTTCCTCCTCCGGAATTCCTGGTGGATGATCCTCCTGAAGAACCGGTGTTATAAGTCCCGGATGAATTGGCGGGAGGTGTTCTTCTGTAAGAGTTCCCGGAAGATGAGGTTCGTGTTGAATAATAGTTATTATTGTAGTAGTTGTTAGTATAATAATTGTTGTTGTAGTAATTATTATAGCTATTGTGACCCGGGTGGTAGCCATAGTAATGGTGGTTGTAATGATGGTTATGGCCATAATATCCGGGCCAGCCGTATCCCATTCTGATATTTACAATGGGTGCGATATACCAGCTGTTATAGTAGAAAGGATCATAACCCCAGTAATAGGAAGCTCCGAAATAGGGATCATACCATCCGGGGTTGTAGGAATAACCATAGTTATAAATCGGGTATGAATTGGAGTATCCTATTCCAAAACCGCCTCCTCCATAAATACTTATGCCCCATGAAAAGGGCTGATAATTATACCAGTATGAGTCAGTATAAACAGGGGCATAATAATCGAAAGCAGTATATGACCTGTGGAATCTGTTAATCCGTGAGGAGTAATAGTAATCATAATTGTCATAATAGTTATTTACAACCACTGTGACATCAGCATTTCTGTTATCTCCCGGATAGTTCATCTGGGCATTTGCCGTTAATCCTGTTAACATAAGCGCCTGTACAATTCCGATGTAAATTTTTGCTTTCATGATGAACCTCCTGTTCTTTTATAACCAATAACTGAAGTTTTTATTTATTTTTACCCCTTCATTTCTTAAGGAAAATTAACAAATACTATACCAAACAAATGGCAAAGTTTTTAACAAACAGGGAGGAAAATTACTCACAATGGTATAACGATCTGGTTATCAAGGCAGATCTGGCTGAAAACTCTGCAGTCAGAGGATGTATGGTAATCAAACCTTATGGGTATGCAATATGGGAGAAGATTCAGGCGGAACTCGACAGGTTATTTAAGGCAACAGGTCATGTCAATGCATATTTTCCATTATTTATACCAAAATCATTTTTCAGCAAGGAGGCAGCGCATGTAGAAGGATTTGCAAAAGAGTGTGCAGTTGTCACTCATTACAGGCTCAAGAACGATGAAACGGGAAAGGGGATAGTAGTCGATCCTGCTGCAAAGCTTGAGGAAGAACTTATCATCAGACCGACATCAGAAACAATCATTTGGAATTCATATAAAAACTGGATTCAGTCTTACCGCGATCTTCCGATACTTATAAACCAGTGGGCTAATGTTGTGAGATGGGAGATGCGTACCAGGCTCTTCCTGAGAACGACCGAATTCCTGTGGCAGGAGGGACATACTGCACATGCTACCCGGGAAGAGGCAGTTGAAGAAACTGAGAAGATGATCAATGTTTATGCCGGCTTCGCGGAAAATTCAATGGCACTTCCTGTAATAAAGGGATACAAAAGTGAAAATGAACGCTTTGCCGGGGCCCTGGATACTTATGCCATCGAGGCATTGATGCAGGACGGGAAAGCATTGCAGGCAGGGAAATAGCACAGACGGTACCGGTCGAAGGCGTCACAATAACAC
>CAWJVS010000032.1:0-184902 GCA_963846335.1 uncultured Bacteroidales bacterium | reverse complement strand
AGAATAAAAGTTATGCCAAGACCTTTCAAAGGGTCAGGAACATTGCTGTACCTCAACTTCTCCCTTATGGCTGCAATACCTACTATTGCAAGCATCCGTCCTATACCTGGAACCAATCCGAAAACAGTGGCTTCGGCCAGGGTCTGGTAATCCCTTTCCTGCATGAAAAGAGAAGCCCCCAGTATTGCGCAGTTAACGGCAATCAACGGAAGAAATATGCCAAGGGAATTGTATAAGGCAGGGCTGAATTTCTCGATGACCATTTCAACAAGCTGAACGATGGCAGCAATAACCGCAATGAAAATCATGAACGAAAGAAAGCTGAGATCAACATCTGCAAATCCTTCGCCAAGCCACACAAGGGCACCTTTTCTCAGAACATAATGTTCAACAAGGAAATTGACCGGGACAGTTATCAAAAGGACAAATACCACGGCAACGCCCAGGCCGACGGATGTTTTAACGGTCTTTGATACAGCCAGGTATGAGCACATGCCCAGGAAGAAGGCAAAGACCATATTGTCAACGAATATTGACTTAATAAATATATTCAGCAGATTTTCCATAATTTATACCCTAGTGTTTCTCGATAAGACTTTTATTCCTGCTCCTCTGAAACCAGATAATCAGTCCCACAACGATAAGAGCCATCGGAGGAAGTATCATCATTCCATTATTCTCATATCCGGTTGAATAAACCCCGATTTTTTCGCATTACAGGATATCCATAAACGGTACCTGATCCCAGAAGTTCCCTTAAGAAAGAGACAATAATAAGTATTATCCCATATCCGGCGCCATTGCCCAATCCATCGATGAAAGAAGGCCATGGTTTATTGGCCATGGCAAATGCCTCAAGACGTCCCATCAGGATGCAGTTTGTTATTATCAGACCTACAAACACCGAGAGCTGCTTGCTCACGTCAAATGCGTATGCCTTGAGAAACTGGTCGACCAGAATAACCATGGTCGCTATGACCACCAGCTGCACAATGATCCTGATCCTGCCTGGAATATATTTCCTCATGGCTGCTATTACCACATTTGATACCGCCACTACAATTACAACCGATAATGCCATCACCAGTGCAGGCTTAAGCTTTACCGTTACAGCAAGAGCTGAACAGATCCCGAGCACCTGGACCGTAATAGGATTGTCTCTTCCAAGAGGCGCTGTGAATAGTTTTATATTCTTTGCCGAAAACATCGGCTCCTTCTCCGCTTTGCTCATAGATTAATTTTTATTTTTTAAAAGATAATCGTCATACCTGACAATACAGTCCTGAAGCATTTTCTCGAGCCCCTTGCTAGTGATAGTCCCTCCGGAAATAGCATCAACATTATGCGGATCGTCAGTTTTTGCTCCACCCTTGAGAACACCTATTGAAACAAATTTTCCTGCTTCATAAAGTTTTTTGCCTATAAACATGCCCTCAAACTCTGTTGTATTTATTTCTGCCCCTAATCCGGGTGTTTCTCCCTTTATGATCAAAGGTGACGCCATAAATTGTATTCATATCTGATTTCAGTGACACGTAACCGTATATAGGTCCCCATAATCCCTTTCCTTCAACAGGAAGGATAATTACTTTTTCACCATTGTCGGGCACTGCGTTGAAGACAGGAAGATATTGCTGATCAAGCGGTTTTTTCTGCTCTATTTTCAGATCAACATTAAATGCTTCAACACCGGGGACCTCCACACCTTTGGAATTGAGGACAAAGCTTTCCCCTATATATTTATCATATAAACTCTCCGTCGTTTCCCGGGTAGAGGGAATTCCTATTGATTCCAGCATGCTTTTCTTTTTTTCTATTTCAAGGTTTTTCTGCTGGCGCGGCTGAAGCAATGTGGCAGCCAGTGAAAGCAATGTTGCCACAACGATCACCATAACAGCGGAAAAAATGAAAATATACCTGTTACTGAACTCTTTCATTTCGAATTATTATTTGTTGCGACTTTAACCCTCCTGAGTCTCCTGTTAATACTTGACTGAATCACAAAATGATCAATCAGCGGTGCAAAGACATTCATAAGCAGAATGGCAAGCATTACACCTTCCGGATAGGCAGGGTTTATGACCCTTATAAGTATTGAAAGAACACCAATCAAAAAACCGTATATCCATTTCCCCTTCTCCGTCTGGGATCCGGAAACCGGATCAGTAGCCATAAATACTGCTCCGAAGGCAAATCCTCCCATAACAAAGTGATAGTATGCAGGAAGTTCCATATAGGCATTCACGGATAAGGCGTTCAACAGCAAACCCATAGCCAGTCCACCGGCAAAAACGCTTACAATAATCTTCCAGCTCCCGATACCGGTGGCAATAAGAATCGCTGCACCTATCAGTATTGCCAGAGTTGAGGTCTCACCAATGGATCCGGGAATTGTCCCCATAAACATACTCATGAATGACGGGATCTTTGTTGTCTCCCCCGCTGCGCATAGTGCCATGGGCGTCGCCCCTGAAAAGCCATCAATTACATTCTGTCCCTTTGTTAATCCTTCTATCCATACCTTATCTCCGGTCATCCAGCCTGGATAGCTGAAAAAGAGGAAAGCACGTGCGATCAGGGCGGGATTAAAAACATTCATCCCGGTTCCGCCAAACACCTCCTTGCCGATTATTACGGAAAATGCTGTTGCAAGTGCCAGCATCCATAATGGTATGTCTATTGGCATGATCAGTGGGATAAGCAAGCCTGTGACCAGGAAACCCTCATTAATTTCATGTCCTCTAATCTGGGCAGCAATGAATTCTATCCCCAGCCCTACCGAATAACTGACAATTATAAGTGGCAGTATCTTCAAAAATCCAAACCAGAACATCTGGAAAGCGCCTGCTTCCGCACCAATTGATCTGAAATGCTGTAAACCTGTGTTATATGCTCCGAACAGCAGAGCAGGCAGAAGAGCTGCTATTACCACGGTCATTGTCCGTTTAAGATCTATGCTGTCTCTTATATGTGCACCTTTAAATGTAACTTTATCAGGCACGAACAGGAAAGATTCAAGCCCTTCAAATACCGAACGGAGTTTTGAAAACTTCCCCCCTTCCCCGAAATGAGGTTTGATCTTATCTATCTTTTTTCTTAAGGAATCCATTATATTTCAATATCTCAGTTAACTATTTCATCTCCTTGACCATAAGGTCCAGTCCTTTCCTCACGATCGACTGAATCTCAATTTTGGAGGGACAGATATATTCGCACAGGGCAAAATCCTCCTCTGCAATCTCATATATACCAAGATTCTCCATCAGGTCAATATCCTCCGAAAGAATTGCCTTCAGAAGCTGCATCGGATAGATATCCATCGGTAAAACTTTTTCATACTGCCCTGTCATTACAAAAGCACGTTCACCTCCATGAAGGTTAGTATCAAGCCTGTAGTCTTTTGAAGGGATCAGACTCGAGGCAAATGTCCGGGAAAAACTGAATTTGTTCAGGCCAGGCTTCATCCAGCCAAAGAATTCAAAGTAATCGCCCTCAGGAATAACAGTCACCTGCGAATCGTAATACCCGATATATCCTTCAGAGCCGATTGCAGTTCCTGTAAGCACATTTCCACTAATATATCTGAGATTCCCGGGTTTTACATCATTCTTAACCAGGGATGATACTGAAGCCCCTGATATTATTTTATAGTATGCCGGGTGTTCAACTTCTGAACCTGTCAGAGCTACAATCCTTTCATGATTATACCTCCCATGCTCAAAGAGCCTTCCTATTGCAATAACATCCTGCAGATTTACAATCCAGACAATCTCCCCTTTATTCAGAGGATCGAGATGATGAATATGAATTCCCACATTCCCGGCAGGATGTGGTCCTGAAAAATGAGATATTTCGACACTGGCAGCCTTTTTTAAAAGCTCCGATGAATCGCCGCTGCCATTAAGAACAAGGTTGATCTTCCCATCTGTAAGCTTCTTAAGTGCTGTAATCCCACTGTTAAACAGAGATGCAGAAGAGTTGTCCATTATGAAATTATAATCGGGCGCCAGCGGTGCAGTATCAAATCCGGAAATGAAAATAGCTTTTGGAACATCATCCGGATTTGCAACCATGTGATAGGGGCGTTGTCTGACTGCAGGCCATAAACCTGAAACGAGCAACGATTCTTTGATCTTTTCCCTGCTTAACCTGGATGGATCCGACACTCCAAAATCAATATATTCATTACCATTCTTTTCTACAACAACTTCAAGCAATTTCCTGCGGTCACCTCTTTCAACAGATACCACTTTCCCGCTTACGGGTGATGTGAAAAATATTTCTGGCCGGAGCTTGTCGTGAAATAAAGGAGAGCCGGCCGATACCATATCTCCGGGCTTTACGTTCAGTCTGGGTATAAGTCCGGGAAAATCCACCGGTTTGACACCATAGTATGCTGAATCAGCCTCTCCGGCCAGAATCGTGTCTGCTTTCCCTTTTATCCTTATATCGAGGCCCCTTTTTAGCTTAACTGATAATGACATTTGCTGTGATATATATAAAATGCTTTATGAATCTCAATTGTGAAAAAATTAACAATAATTTGCAAAAGTAAAGTTATCCGCCGACATTTTATAAAAAGTGCTAATTATTATGGAACATTTAGTTTATTTATGCAACATTTAACCAGATTTAATGTTTTTGAATGAGTAAGATATTTTTGATGAGGATCATATTAATTCTTTTATTCCAGGGTATGGTCATTGCCCTGCAGGGACAAACCACCACTCCTGAGGGTATTTCATTTTCCAATCATATTTATAATGATAAGATCAGGAGTGTTCAGCTGTACCAGGAGAGTTGGAATCTTTCCTATCCAATATTGAAACTAAACAGCAATGAAAAGCTGGTTTTTCATTTTGACCTGCTTGACGACCAGGTTGAATCATATGATTACACCTTTATCCATTGCGATAAAGACTGGAACAGATCTGACATTTTCCCTAATGATTACACCGATGGTTATGCAGAAAACCCGGTTGAAGATTATCAATCATCCTTCAACACAACTGTCGGATATACTCATTATAAGATCGCTTTCCCCAATGAAAGGGTAAGACTGAAGCTCTCAGGAAACTACGTACTTGTCATCTATCCTGCCGGCCGACCGGAGGAGCCTTCAATAACACACAGATTCATAATTACTGAGGATGCGGTTAAAATCAATATGGATGTACACAGGCCCCAGATGTACGCCGATAAAAATACCAGGCAACAGGTGGACTTTACAGTTGCTTACCCCGGTTTAAGCTTTACTGATCCATACAGGAATATTTATGCTTTTATTCTTCAGAACGGCCGGTGGGACAATGCAAAAATAAATCTAAAACCAGACTTTTTCGGTGTCAACGAACTAAAATACAATTCTCTTTCAGATAAAAATATCTTCATGGGCGGGAATGAATACAGGTATTTCGATATAAAAAGCATCAGGTACCAGACTGAATATGTGAGAGGAATCGATTTTATGAACTCCGTTTACAACATCTATCTCTTTCCTTCGGATAACAGGGAATTCAAGCCATATTTCTACTGGCAGGATTTCAACGGTAAATATTACATAGCTGTTCAGGAGGGAAAGAAATATGACATCGATGCCGATTATGTTTATGTCTATTTTACACTGCCTTCGAAACAGGTTATTGCAGACGGCAATATTTACGTATCGGGCGCTTTGAACAACTGGGCTTTTAACAGGAATAACCAGATGATATATAATCCGGAGAAACAGGAATACCAATGTACCATGCTGCTGAAACAGGGATGGTATAATTATGAGTATGTCTATCTTAAGAACGGACTTTCAGATGGTACCGCATCAATCTTCGAGGGCAGCCACTACGAAACTGAAAATGATTATACCGTGTTAATCTATTACCGTAATCCGCAGGGCCGCTATGACAGGGTAGTCGGCTCCACTACTTTCAATACCCTCAACCGCCTTTCAAACTAAGAATTATTCTGATCCCTCTCTGTGTCTCTCTGTGCAAACCTCCGTGTTTCTCTGTGTAAGTTCTTAAATTCTTTATTACACAGAGGTCCACAGAGGAGACACAGAGGTCACAGAGAGAAATCAGAGGCTAACGATGATCAATACCCCATTTCTTATCCGGGCTTTCGCCCATTACCAGCTGAAGTTTGCCACCATTCACAATATCACTGTGTGTTATAATCGGCCTCCTGAGTTCCATGCCGTTTAATCTGGCTGACTGAATATATTTATTCTTTTTCGAACAGTCCTTTGCCTCAACAGTGAATACTTTTCCATCAGGAAGCTTAATCTTTACAGAATTGAAGAAAGGGCTTCCGATTGAATATTCTCCGCTTCCGGGAGTTACAGGGAAGAACCCCATAGCCGAAAATACATACCATGAGCAGAGTCCGCCACCATCTTCATCACCCGGTATTCCTGCAGGCCGGTCATCGAACCACATATCCATCACTTCACGGATGCGGCGCTGAGTTTTCCATGGCTGTCCCGCATAGTTGTAGAGATAAGGTATATGAAATGAAGGTTCATTGCCTGCCACGAACATCCCATTAAGTCCGGTGGCATCGGGGAACTGACCCATAAACTGCCACTTTGAGATCTTAGTAGGTTCATTGAAAAGCCGGTCGAGCCGTTTAATAAAGGCAGCATCGCCTCCCGTGAGCTTTATCAGGTCAGGAATGTTATGCTGTACACTGAAGTTCCAGGTCCATGCATTGTTTTCAGCAAAATATAAACGGCTGCCCACACCGCCTGAAAGCTGCGGATCGAATGGATCAACCCACCTTCCGTCGGCCATCCTTGGCGCAAAAAAACCAGTAGCCGGATTGAAGAGGTTACGATAATTCTCAGATCTTTTCATGAAATAATTATGATCGGCTTCTTTGCCAAGCTCTCCGGCGAGCATGGCAAGACACCAGTCATCATAACTATGTTCAAGAGTAACGGCAACTGCCTGTCTCTTTTCGAAGCCATCAACCATCTGTACAGTTTCCAGGCTGTCCTCAGGAAGAGCCGGGAACCATCCAAGTGACTGATAGAGGCTGTCGAGCGAACACATAGGACCCATTCGCCAGGGAAGCATTGTTCCCTCCATGGCATTCTTTTTGAGCCCTTCATAAGCTTTTTCAATTGAAATGTTCCTCACCCCTTTCTGCCAGGTATCCCATATGAGTGCAGCAGAATGAAATCCTATCATCGCAGGATAATCACCATAGAACTGGGGAAAACCCGGCATCCATCCGCTCTGCTCATACATACGGATATATGACTCGACCATGTCAGACTGCCCTGAGGGATCCAGTATAAGCATAAGGGGATGAAGTGACCTGTATGTGTCCCATAACCAGTCATCCACGTAGAA
Organism: uncultured Bacteroidales bacterium; assembly: GCA_963846335.1. GTDB lineage: Bacteria > Bacteroidota > Bacteroidia > Bacteroidales > VadinHA17 > LD21. The sequence continues at coordinate 177,550 of CAWJVS010000032.1, read as the reverse complement.
TGGCCTGGCATCATCACTGTGTACTTTTTTATCATATCCGCTGAAATAACGTCCATCCTCCGAAATATTTACCATTCGTTCCAATGACCGGTACAATGAGGTGTAAAAGATCCTCTTCTGACGTTCGGTGCCACCTTCTACTCTTATCTTTCCGAGGGACTCCTTCCAGATTTTATGGCTTTCATCGCAGATTGATTCAAACTTGCGCTCTGCCGTTTCCTTATGAAGGTTTGCTGCAGCCTGCCCTTCATCAATAAAGGAGATGCCTATCCTGACCTCAACCGCCTTCTCAGGATTTTTAAAGACTGCATACGTTCCGACACCATTTCCGGAAATCTCTTTTTCAGGCTTTGCAGTCCCTGACCTGAAAGTACCAGATTCACTGAACGAAGAGCTGAATTCAGCATGAAAATATTGCCTGGCTCCACCAGTTGATTCCCATCCATGGATAATATTGTTTCCCGATATTTTGAAATTTGCATTATCGGCTGACCGGAAGATAATGTTGCATGAATCGTTGTTATTAAAATCAAACCTGTAAATCACAGCCCGTTCGGTGGTTGTCCAGTCGGCTTCAATACCGCTATCCTCCAGAATGACTTTATGATACCATGGGTGAACCTCTTCAAGGTCATGATCATACAATGATGCTGATTCATTTCTGTTCAGGTTAAGCTGGCCGGAAGATGGCATAAGTTCTGTAACATACCCCTGCCTGTAAGCCGGCATATTGACAGCAAATCCGTAAATCCTGTCACTCAGGTACCTGTCATTCAGTCCGGGTCTGGTTAAAGGAAACACGCGCACCATGCTATTCGGACGGTGGACTGTCGGGACTTTTGTCGTCAACAGCGGAGCCACACTCCCTATATTGGGATCGACATAAAGTGACACATCCTTATTGCTGCAGCTCTGTATAATCAGGAACATGATCAGAAGGAGGTAGTCTGTTTTTTTCATATATCTGATATTTGAATTCGTTCTCTCAATATATACATCTTAAAGATAGTATTTTCCGTTCATTGATTTTGACTAACTTTATAATTCCACTAAATTGCAGCTAATAAGTTAAAAACATGGAACGCAGTGAGTTTATAAAGACCATCTTGCTCACCCCTTCACTGGCAGGAGGTTTTACAGGCGAATTACTGCAGAAGGAGCAGGAAGGAGGCGTGCGCCGGTTGTCACGTGAACGGTCATTTACAACCTGGAGGCCGGATATGAAGCCTGCCTACAGGGTGAAGACAGGCGAAGTTGTCATCGTTGATATGTCTCACGGCATGCCCGGACTGGTCACCAGCGACGGTGTGTTCCTTGAACCTGGTCCCGATGCCATCATAAATCCTCAGACCGGGCCGATTTTTGTGGAAGGTATTTCACCTGGCGATGCAGTGGCGATTGACATCCTCGATATTAAGGTTGGTGACTGGGGCTATTGCAGCGGCAGGATCTTTGAACTGCGCGACGGGTATGTAATCTTCTCACCAACTCTGAAGCTTCCGGTCCAACCGATGTTAGGAGGTTTGGGTGTTGCTCCGGCTGATGGCTCAGTTGATACCCGGGCTCCGGGAGATACGGGGGGGAATATGGACTGCAGGGAGGTCCGGTCCGGCAGTACAGTTGTCTTCAAGGCTCGGGTGGAAGGTGCACTCATCGGGATGGGAGATGCTCATGCACTCCAGGGGGACGGGGAGATTAATGGGCAGGGCATCGAAACGGATGCCGAGGCTCTTGTCCGTTTCCGCAAATTACCGGAACCGCTTTCTGAACGACCAGTGATAATCCGTGCAGAATCATTCTCGACAGTGGCTGCTCACAAGAATCTCGAGGATGCCGCCTGGCAGGCTACCGATGACATGGTCGCCCTGCTCCGGAACAGGACCGGGCGAACGGAGAAAGAGGCCCGGCTTCTTGTCGGCCTTATGGGGCAACTGAAAATTAACCAGATCGTCGATCCAACAAAAGGTGCCCGTATGGAGCTCCCCTCCTGGATCTTCGGTATCTAAAACATAACTCAAGATGACCATTCTGACCTTGTTCTTTTATACATTAACAACCTTTTCGACTCCTCAGGCATCTGAAAAGGCCGATTCACTACTGGCATTCTGTGACTTTTCACGGCTGACACCCGGAAAGTTCGGGGACTTCGCCACAAAAGGATTTCCGGAATACCACTATGTTCCCCGGCAATTCACCGATGGCTGGGACATCGTCAACAACCGCGGGCCCGAAGAGTGGAAAGTGCTCGAATCGGACGGAAGGCAATCTCTCCACTATATGGGATACAACGAGACAGAGTGGACACATGATTACATATACCCGATGCTTTGCTATGGTGACGTGCTCTGGAGCGATTATACACTCGAGGTAATGGTTTCACCCTACGACCGGAAGGATCTTAACGGAGCAGTGTTTCGCTATCAGGACGGCCGGCACTACTACCTGTTCGGCCTTGGCAAAGGAGATAGTGTCACACTCCGTTACCGCGACGGAGAAAAGGGATTCCGTCAGGACGGCTGGCACGAACTCGCCAGCGGTCATTACAAGACTGACCCTGCAAAGTCTTACAGGCTACGGGTTGAAGCAACCGGGACCAGGATAAGGTGCTCGATCGACAATCAGGTGATCTTCAATGTTGACGACAAACGCTACTCAGGAGGAAAGGTCGGACTATTTGCAACATCACCAGTGGCATTTCACGAGGTCAGTGTCTCTGCCACTCAAAAGGCAAGGGAAAAATTCTTATCACTCAAGGCTTTACACGAAAAAGAGGTTGAAGAGCTACGCCGCAGCAACCCAAAACCTCTGCTGTGGAAACGTATCAGCACCAAAGAGTTTGGTGTCGCCCGTGCTATGCGTTTAGGTGACCTTGACAACGATGGACGGACCGACTTCCTCCTAATTCAGAATATGCCATTCTTTAACAGCAACTATAACCAGATTACCTGTCTCACTGCCCTTGATCATAATGGCCGCATGCTCTGGCAGTCGGGCAAACCCGATACTGATCATGCCTGGGTATCGTACGACGTGGCAGCCCAGATCCACGATCTTGACGGTGACGGACTGACGGAAGTAGTGGTGGCGCAAGGCCCGTGGATCCGTGTCCTGGAGGGCATGACAGGAAAGGAGAAAGCACGTTACCCCGTTCCTTCTCCTGTAATACTGCCTGATGAGAAATCATGGCTCGAGTACAAGCACTACTATCGCAGGGATCTGCTTCCCTACCTTAACGTAGATTGTATTTCATTTGCCGACCTGCGGGGAACAGGCAAGGCTCAGGATGTGATAATCAAGGACCGCCATACACGACTCTGGGCATACACTAACCAGTTCGAGCTGCTATGGACCGCCTCGGCTAATCTGGGACACTTCCCTCTTTTCCACGACAGCAATAAAGACGGGAAAGATGAAGTATTCATAGGTTACTCCAAATTTGATCAAACCGGCAGACTGTTATGGTCACTCGATGGACAGATGGAGGAACACGCTGATGGTATTTGTGCCGGAGACTTTACTCTGGCCGGTGGTCCGGAACGGGTGTTCATTGGTGGCAGCGATGACGGAGTACTCCTGCTTGACGGTGACGGCAAGATCCTGAAACATCACCGTGTCGGCCATGCTCAAACACCAAGTGCAGGGCAGTTCCGGCCCGACATCCCGGGACTGGAATTCTGCAATATCAACTTCTGGGGTGAACCAGGGCTTATCACTATTTACAGCTGCACAGGCGATGAAATAACTAACTTTGAACTGATACACGCAGGTTCGCCTGTACAGCCGGTAAACTGGCGGGGAGACGGAACTGAGTTTATCTTCCTTTCACCGAATCCTGTGGAGGGAGGCCTGCTGGATGGATGGGGACGGCGGGTGGTGATGTTCCCTGACGATGGTCACCCGGACCTGTCATGGATGGCACACGACCTGACCGGCGATCCAAGGGATGAGCTGATAGTATGGGATACTGAGTGGATCTATATCTATACCCAGGACCAGCCTTTCACAGGCAAGCGTATTTATGCACCCAAAAGACCTCCATTGTATAATGAATCCAACTATGCCCCCGTTGTATCATGGCCAGACTGGGAGTAGTAATCAAAACAGAATATTTTCAGATCCTGATCTCAATAACTTCATAATCTTCAATTACAGGAAGGATAAAAGAGACAGACTTTTCACCTGATTGGAAGTCTATATTCTTACCAAGCCAGAGGGCTTTAACACTTCTTACCTTTTCATCCAGAATAAGCTCTATTTTTATGTCATGACAGGGAATTATCCTCTGTATGGGTCTTCTCATCTCTGATGTGAAATTGATAAGATACAGGAAAAAGGAATTGGTACCTTTCCTGAGGGCGGCTTCAACAGAAGACGGAGCATTTTCAAGTCTGACCAAAGGCTGGCTTAACCGCGAAACAAGATTGGAAAGGATCTGGTAATATTCCGGAAAATGATATTTATAAAGCGAACCGCCAAATGTTCCGGCCATGTATATTGACTTCCCTTTCCCGTAACCATTTTCAACAATAAAAGGAAAATCAGATAATTCAGGACTTCCTGAATAGCTTCCGGGAAGTGGTTTACAGAAATAGAGGGGAATTACTGAGGCGGTTTTGACTTTCACACCATAAGCGGGAGCATTAATATATTGCTGATTTACAGCCTTCAGGGAGAAATTTCCAATATCTCCCGGAGTGACATAATCCCAGGCAAGAGGTCCAAATACATCTCCGGTTTCTTTTATGCCAAACAGATCACTCAGCAGAGGATCTGCCAGTTTTTTCCCTGCCTCATCATAAAAAGATGTTTCAAAAGAGGAGATTAAATTTCCGCCGTTTTTAACGAAATCTCTTATTCTTCCTGCAGCTGCTTTTTTCAGGCAGGTAGCGTTGGGTAAAACGATCAGATCATATTTAGTGAGATCTTTATTAAGAGCCTCTTCATCAATTACGTCAAAAGGAAAATGCTCTCTTGAAAGTCCATTGTAGAATCCATAAAATTCCTCTTCAAGATTGCCTGCCTGCTCTGCTTTCATTTCCCTGGTGAAGTCAGTTAAGGGAACAGATGAGCCGCTATAGAAATTCCCTGCTTCCTGAGGCCACAGAAGCGCTATTCTTGAAAGGGAGCCGGTCCTGCTAAAAGGAGCGGGATTATCTTTTATTAATCTGTTGTATTTTCTGATCACATCCATCTCCTTCTTATGCAAGGAAGGATCTATAGTTATTGCAAGCCAGACATTTCCCTGGTAGGTGATTGTCTGACTATAAAGAATACTTATCTCCCCTGCCGGGAGTTTTGAAAATGTCCAGGGTCCTTGTTTGGCAGCATCAAAGACGACTGTCGGTTTTCCCTCTGCCTGTGTTTCCAGGAGTTTGGCTACAGCTCCCGGTTTATAAATTGGTTCTGTCAGCTCACCATAAAGGAAGCCCCCCTCGGCACCAAGTATGTCACTCTCAGCAATTATCTTGCGGTTGTCCCTTCCTGTAGGCCATGAAGGCGCAAGGGTATTCCCATTCATATAAAACAGGATCTGCGGATTGGCCGCCTTAAGAATTCTGTTCGAATCTCTAAGAAAACGGGCAATGCTGTCTGACTGAAATTCCAGAAGCTTACTCCAGTTTATGTCATCACGTTTGGCCGCCAGTTCTGTCTTGGAAGGCAATACCGATGAGTATTTCTCATTATAAAGTTTCCTGCAATGATCGCAATAGCAGGTCGAGGAGAAAAATATCGGACCGTCATAAAATATGCCGTCTATATCATAGGAAGCCAGTTTTCTTAAGGTCTTAAATACCTCTTCTCTCCACGGGCTGTTTATGCAAAATGAAGAATCGACGCTGTAAACATCCTCTATTGGCTTACCGTCAGTCTTGAGCTGCTGCCATTCAGGACGCTGCCTGGCATAAGAAATTTCGATGGCATGCACATTAAAGTATATCACAACCCTTATATTTTTTTTGTGTGCTTCTGTCAAATATTCTTTCAGGGAACTGAAAGTTATTTTATTTCCTGCGAAGAGGTTATGAGCTTCGAGAAATGAAGTCCCTGGTGAAGTCTCTGTAAATCTCACCAGGTGCTCCATATTTGCTCCCAGATCATTTAATAAATCTGCCTTTTCGACGTCTTCATATCCCTGCTCCAGTTCTATAATCCTTAAAGGTTCTTTTTCCCACCATTTATCTCCGGCAGCTTTAGTCCCTGTCGGAGTACTTATGACAAAATGTTCTGTATCTGTTTTGCTATTCTCACCAATAAAATCAAGAGGAATTAAAGTGAACCCGGTTAATGCGGCACCTGTGGCTCTCAGGAATGAACGGCGGTTTACAAATTCAGACTTCTTTCTCATTGTCAGTAAGTTTTAAATAGTTATCATGAGTATCAATGCCATACTGCATATAAACAGTATGCTGCAGTGTCTTCAATATCTCCTCCATGTACTCCTCCACAGCTTTAAGGGAACCGGGAAGAGTATAGATAAGCGCTTTGTTCAGTACACCTGCCACTCCCCTGCTGAGTAAAGCGTTCGGTTTCTGGGTTCCGTATTTTATCCTGATGAATTCCATAATCCCGGGTATCTCTTTGGCAAGCAAAGGGACCACAGTTTCGACGGTAATATCGCGAGGTCCAATACCTGTTCCTCCTGTAGTTATTATAAGATTGTACCTTTCACCGGCACTCTTCAATAATCCCTCAAGAACCTGAGCCTCATCGGGGATAAGATTACGGGTAATCTCAAACTGCCAGTTGACAGATGACAAGTATTCTGAAACCCTCTCACCTATCCTGGGACCACTCAGGTCCTCATATTCACCTCTGTATGCTCTGTCACTTAGTGTAATTATGAGCACTTCAAACTTCAGGGGAAGATTCATAGCTTGATTTTTTCTGTAAGGGAGATGCTGTTGATGATCATATTTTTATCTACTGCCTTGCACATATCATAGACTGTAAGGAGCGCAACACTCACAGCAGTGAGCGCTTCCATCTCCACTCCGGTTTTTCCGGCGCAGCGTACTTCACTCTCAGCTCTCACACCTGTATTGTCAATTGACAGTTCAACCTTTACGTTATCCAGAACTATATTGTGACATAAGGGAATAAGCCCTGACGTCTGCTTGGCAGCGCTGATGCCGGCAATCCGGGCAACTGCAATTACATCGCCTTTTTTCACAAGATTATCCCTGATCAGCCTCACTGTATCAGCAGCAAGCATTATATGACCAGCTGCCCGGGCAATTCTGGTCTGAACCTCTTTATCGCCCACATCAACCATTGCAGCCTTGCCTTTTTTGTTTGTATGTGTCAGTTCCTTCATCGTTGAGAATTTATATTATTTAACAGAATAGTCATCCGCCGATATTATAGAACGCTCCTGTTTTGTTTGTCGATCCGCACTCCGGCTTGGATTCAATAGCCTGGAATAAAGCATTTTCAGATCCCAGTTCCCTGATATCATACTCAATATTGCTGAACAGACAGGGCTTAAGCCTGCCATTGGCAGTCAGCCTTAGCCTGTTGCACAATGTACAGTTGCCCCCGGTACCGCCCACCACATTGGAGAAATGTCCCTTTACGAGATCCATTTGTGTTATATATCTTATTTCCAGACCATTATCCTTGCAGAATTGTGTAACACCTTTGGCTTCTTCCTCGTCTTTTGAGTGATTTACCACACAATTGATTTTTACAGGGAAGAGCCCTGCTTCCATTGCAGCCTGGATACCTTCAAACACATCGGCAATGTTTCCTGTTCTGGTAATAGCCCTGAATTTTTCAGGATCAACTGTATCAAGACTGATATTAATCCTCTGCAATCCTGCCGACTTCAGCTCACCGGCGAAATGTTTCAGAAGGATGCCATTGGTTGTCATGGAGAGATCCTTAATCGCCTTTATCCCGGATATCATACCAACAAGAGTGGTAATTCCTTTTCTTACAAGCGGTTCCCCACCGGTGATCCTCACTTTGTTCACACCGTATGAGACTGCAATCTTTGTAAAATCCCGTATCTCATCGAAGGTAAGAATCTCTTTATGGTGAAGCAGATGGATGCCCTCTTCCGGCATGCAATAGGTACATCTAAGGTTGCACCTGTCGGTAACCGAAATGCGCAGATAATTTATATTTCTGTTATATCTGTCGAACACTTACAATTTCTCCTTTTTCAACCGATTTTTGTTTTTCAGCCAATATTATGATTCCTGTCGCCAGTGAAAATGCAGATATATGAGCTGAACCATGATATTCAACGGGAGATACCAATCCTTCCTGAGTAATTATAACGGGTATAATTGCTTCCCTGTCAGCTGTCTTCCTTGAATAGGCGTTTTCCATGGGCAGGTCAATGATTGAGGGTTTCCATTGATAACCCATCATCTTGCATAGAAGAGGTCTCACAAGCAGCTCGAACTGAATAAATGAAGAGACAGGATTGCCTGGCAGGCCAAATACCAGGGCTTTTTGATGAAGGCCAAAAGTGACAGGCTTTCCTGGTTGAATATTTACCCGTGAAAAAAGAATCCTGACGCCCGCTCTTTCAAGCACTGAAGGAACAAAATCAAAGTCGCCCATCGATACACCACCGGAGATCAGAACTACGTCGCTCACGGAAATAGCCTGGGTTATTATGTCATATGTAGCGGTTTCATCATCCCTGGCAATTCCCAGGTATTTTCCAATTGCGCCGGCCCGTTCAATCTGTGCCATCAGCTGGTAAGAGTTGGTATTTCGTATCTGGGACTGACCGGGTTTTTCTGAAGGTTCAACCAGCTCATTGCCAGAACTAATCACAGATACCACCGGCAGTTTGGCTGCAGAAACAGAGGTGCATCCTGTTAAGGCCATAAGGGCGATATCCTGAGGTCTTACAAACCGGCCCGTTTCAAGAACCCTGTCTCCGGATCTTATATCCTCACCCTTTGGAGAAATGTTGTCTTTCGTAAAAGATCCGGTATACTTTATCCTTCCGGAGATCAGCAAGGCTGAATCCTCGACCATGAAGACCATATCTGCTCCATCCGGTATAGCTGCCCCTGTCATAATCTTCGAACACTGACCGGCAGTTATTTTCTTTAGGGGGGAATTACCTGCCTGTATTGTTTCAATCAGCTCAAGCTCAGCTTCAAGATCAGCCCTTCTGCACGCATATCCATCAACGGTTGACTTATTGAACGGAGGCATATCCGTATCGCTAATGATATCGGCTTTCAGTACACGGTTGAGAGAACCGGTAAAATCAATTATTTCAGTTCCGGTCTCAAAAGCTGAATTCATTACTATTTTGTACGCTTCTGCGAATGGTATTTGTTTCATATTAACAAGTTACTTTTATCTTTTGTCTTTTGTCTTTTGTCTTTTGTCTTTTGTCTTTTGTCTTTTGTCTTTTGTCTTTTGTCTTTTAGCCGGACCCTTCCAGAGCCACACCGGCTTCCCTGGAGAAAGAGATCCATACCTCAGACAGCTCACTTAACGGTTGCTGTTTGAAAGTATCGGCAGAAATATTCACAAAGAATGTTTCTCCTGCATCGACCGATATTTCCATTCCATATTCAGACTGAAGAATCTCGACCACTCTTCCTTTAAAACAGTTAACAGATCTGATATCAGGCATTGCCGAAGATATTTTAATATCATCGCTTCTGATTATCAGGAGACCGTCGTCAGGATATGAATGCCCTGATAAACCTATTTCCAGTTTATTCCTGCTGATTGCAGTCCAATTCCCGTTTTCCTTTCTGAATTCAACCCTGAAGAAGTTTCTGATGCCGGAATACCTGGCCACAAATTTATTTATTGGTCTCCTGAAAACCTCATCCGGTATTCCTTCCTGTATTATCCTGCCGTTATGAATCACACCTACCCTGCTTGCAAGGCTGACTGCTTCCCTGTAATCGTGTGTGACATGAATAATTGTCAAACCCTGGCTGTTTAGCCGGCGAAGAAGGCGCTTGATATCATCCTTAAGACTGGCATCGATTGAAGCCATAGGTTCATCGAGGAGAAGCAGCCTTGGTGAAGTTATCAGGGTACGGGCCAATGCTACCCTTTGAAGTTCACCGCCTGACAAATGATGTGTATTCCTGCCAAGCAGATGTGAAATGTTGAGGTCACGTGCAATCCTGGCAACTCTCTCCCGGATGGTTTTCTTATCAATCTTAACGGATCCCAGAGAATAGGCAATATTACCGGAAACAGTCATATTCGGGAATATCGCATAATCCTGGAAAACCAGACCAATTCCTCTCTTCTGAATTTTCTTATGGGTAATGTCCTCACCGTCAAGCCATATTTCCCCTGCATCCGGTTCAGTCAGACCCGCAATAAGCTCCAGAAGCTGGGTTTTACCTGAACCCGATCTTCCGAGAAGGACGTAATAGGTACCTTCCGGTATATCCAGATTTATATCGGTTAAATGGAAGGCTCCCAGTTTCCTTGATACATTCTTAAGAATCAACATACTCATTCCTTGTTTCAACGGGTTTTCTCCTTTCAGACAGCAATCTTAAGAAGGTGAACACGATTAGGGCTACAATAATAAAAAGGACTGCAGCAGGACGGGCATATTTCAATCCGAATGAACTGAATCTGTCATAGATCAAAACCGGGGCTATCATCGGATGATAGGCTATTATTACCACGGCTCCAAACTCACTCATTCCCCTTGCAAACATCATCACAAATCCTGTAATAATGCTTCGCCATGCAAGTGGAAGGGATATTGTAGCGAATACTCTGGACCGGCTGGCTCCAAGGTTCAGAGCAGCCTTCTCCAGTCGTTCAGGGATCGCTGCAAAACCGTCTCTTGCTGAGTTTATGAGAAAGGGAAGACTTACAAATGCCATCGCCAATGCTATTCCCGCAGGATTATTGACAAGGTTAAGTCCAACTGCAGAGGCTGCCTTACCAAGAAGTCCATCTCTCGATATGAATCCCAGAAGGGCAATGCCTGCAGCCGTGTGAGGCAAAACAACAGGCAGGTCTATGATACCCTGAACAATACTTTTCAGAGGGAAATTTTTCCTGGCAAGAAGCCAGGCGAAAGGTACGGCAGCTATCGAAAAGAAAAATGTAGCCGCAAAAGATACACATACCGTAAGTAAAATACTATCCTGTACAACCTTATCGCCAGCTGTTTCAAAAAGCTCTTTGGACCCTGTATGTAAAAATAAACTGAGAAGTGGTGCTACAAGAAAAAGCAGGACCAGTGACGATAAAAAGAGCAAAACCCAGTTAAAAGCTCCGTAATGGTTCTTAATCATATTATTTCACTGAATTTGCGTTAGGTATTGCCTGAGTCTGGAAGGAAGCTGGTCAGGTTGTTCGGTTGTAAAGGGGATGATAGGTTTTTGTCCATTTTTTCTGAAGATCCTGCGCCCCTCTTCACTCAATATGAAACAAAGAAAATCTATTGCTTCATTTTTCCGCGGAGCATTATCAATAACAGTCATGCTGTAATTTATATAATCACCTGTCACCCTCATTTTACTGCCAGGCTCCTGACCAGTAACATCAAGTGAAACAGATTTATATATGTCATTTTTCCCGGGATCAGATAAGTTAATATCAGCTGGAAGTTCCAGATATCTCAACCCATGCTGAATGGCTACTGATTTATACTGAAACATATAGTCTGCAGCGCCGGACTCAATCAATGCCACCAGGTCCACTTCCTTGGGCCGTATGAAATCCTTGTTTTTCGACAGCAATTTCCCGGTTAATCCCTTTTTCCCATGCAGTTTTTCTTCAAGCATTATTGTGAAGACAGCTCTGTACCCGCACGGATCGGTATCAGGATCAGAACGCGAATAGATAACGTCATCCCTTAACAGAATGTCTGTCCAGTTAACAACATTTATTTCTGATGAATACTTTGATTTATCATTGTAAGCTATCACAATCTCATTTGTAGCAAACCTGACGCTCCATTTTGCATATTCAGGAAGAATAAGCTCATTTATAACAAAATAATCAGCTGAAGCTATTATATCACAGGGTTTCCTGAGTTCGGTTATTTTTCTTGCGCATACCAGACTGCCGGCGGGTTCCAGCAGGATCTTTATTTCCGGATTAATCCTTTCATATTCCCTTTTCAGCTCATTAAACGGAACCGAGAGGCTCCCGGCATGAAAAACAATTATCTCTACCGGCTGCACCCTGCCTGAATTTCCACATCCTGTCAGAAGCAAAGAAGAGATAAGAAAAAGCAATGAAAGGTATTTCATAGTTTTTTAGATAGCGGTACCGGAATCAAATGTAAATCTTTTGCACATCCATACTTCATAACGGAGATGAAAATTATCCAGATGATTTGAAAGCATCGACACGCCATGACGTGTCCCTACATTCTTTTTTCCGCCAGATTCAGTAATGCTGTTATTGTCTTCCAGTTCCTGGCAGTACCTTTTACCTTCATTTTATTTTCAAAGAAATTTGTATACAGCTTTGTCTTTCCAAAGCCATCCGGGCAGAAAGTATAGATCTCATTCCCGATAATCTTAAATTTGTCGGGAGGATAATCGACATCTGCAACTTTTTGAATCTGAGATTCAGTAAGGTCATCATGAAGAAAAATGACTGCCATCTTTGCCGGATCGAAATTCTTTTCTGAAAGGAAGGGATTTGAGGAAAACAGTTTTCTCATCTCCGCAACAGTTCTTGGCATTACTGGTATTTCATATCCAAAGGTGTTGTGGATGGCGGTTTCTATTGTCAGAGCAATTTCAGGAGCAGGCATCTCCTTTTCGGTGCTGAAAATAACATTCCCGCTCTGGATAAATGTCTCAGGAGCGCTAAACCCAAGATCTCTGTATAATGCAGCCAGATCGGTCATTTTAATAGAATTATGACCGGTCATATTGACTCCCCTGAGGAATGAGATGCAGGTATGCATGTTGGTTTTCTGAGTATTACAGGGCCTATAATTCGTATAACAGATTCATGCAAATATTGTTGAACGGGATCTATTGATAATCTTTAACAACCTCAATTACTTCCGGCAGATCCATGCCGATCTTTTTAAGAAATTCGATTTTTGGAACACCATTATTGTTCCATCCCCTGCGCTTATAAACAGCATCGACAAGTGACTCATACTGTTCTTCACGGTATTTCCTGAGAACTTTTATTTTCTCCTCTGTTGATATTCCGGAAGGGTCGAATGCCACTTTCTCCCTTAGTTGCTTGTCGTACCGTTCGGCTCTTGATTCATACTCTTCACTTGTAACAGGGCCTGCTGCCCTGTAAGGCTGCCTGTCATAAATACGGGTCCCGAAGCCTCGCCTGAGGTTAAAGACCCTTTGAAAATTATATACGCGTTCGGAATCTTCAACAAGCCTTTTTTTGTCAAATTCACGGCCGGTGACGGCCTTATAAATTGTAATGTAATTATCAACATGTTCAGGGACCTTTGCCGGTTCATCACTACTGGCGTTACTCTCCGGTTCCACATCGTTCCATGGAAGTTTACACAGCCCCACCAGTCCAAACCAGGTTCTGAACATAGGGAAATAGTGCAATGCTTCGGCTTTATTCTCAAATGTGGGTATCTGGTTATTTACCATATCCATAAATATCAGCCAGGCCTCATCGTGCTGGGGTCCTTTGTTTGTCAGGGCAAAGCCACCCTGCTGGGCCAGCGACTCCTTTGGCATATACTGCGAGTATTCAAGTCCTTTGTTTTCCATTCCGATATCATTCAGGAACGCTTCATCTCCCCATTTGTTCTTAATAAAGAGTTCTTTCATTTTGCGAACGCCTGTACCGGCAATTTTGCCGAAACCTTCGCCCCTGGCAAGCTGGTGCAACATCTCAATGGAAGCTTCAGCGTTACCGAAACGGAGTTCCAGTCCTCCCGTTCTTTCTGCATTCAGAATGCCATTCTCATAGCATTCCATAATAAAGGCCGTTAAAGTACTCCATGTTATGGTACAGATTCCGTAAGAATCGCAGTAAAAGTTGGTTTCAATTATATGTCCCGGGTCAAAAATCCCGCAGTTGGCACCCAGGCCGGCGGCATTTTCATATTCCGGACCGTCCACAATAACCTCCTGCCCCTTATAGGGTCCTGTCTGTACTATATAATTATCGATCCCCTTGCTGCATGACATATTGCAGCCTATCCAGCATCCATCCGGTATGTTCTGCGTGAAATGTCTTTTCCACACTGATGAATCTATTTTAAAGGCATCCTTGTGGCTCCCATACTTATAGTTCATAACAGGAAGAAGATCATGATCATTCATTATTTCCATGAGATGGGCAGTACCTGTTTGCCGCATCTGGCATTGGCTGTCGTCCAGTTCTCTCATCTCCCTGTTGAATCTTTTCCCGCGCTCCATAATGGCATCAAGATCAACAACATTATTAAGGTTACCCTTCACCCCTGGAATTTTGCAAACCAGTGCTTTTATTTTCTTGTTTCGAAACACGGTCCCTATCCCTCCCCTTCCTGCCTGTTTCAGACGAACCTTTCTCCGTTTCGGATCATAGAAGCTGAAATTGAGCATACCAATCAGTGAATGATCAGCAGCAGAACCTGTAGAAACTATTCCTATCTGTTTCTTTTCATTCTCGTTCTCGAGCAAACATATCGGTGAGCTGCTCCGTGAGCAGATGGCTGTCGGTAGCTTCCTGCAGGGGCTTCAAATATAGCGACTGTGTGATTTATGCCATCGATAAATACAATCACATCGCTTTCAGATTTACCCTGGATCTCAAGCGCATCAAATCCCGAAAATTTGAGAAATGGTCCGAAAAACCCGCCGACATTGCTGTCCATCACCGAATCTGTCTGGGGTGACAGACTAACTACCAGCGACTTGCCTGTTCCTGAATACTGGGTAATTCCGCCAATCGGGCCGGAGGAGATTATAATCTCATTTTCTTTATCGTCCCATCTGGTATCCGGTTTTGTAGCATCCCACAGCAGTCTCAGTCCATAACCCTTGCCGCCGATGAATTTCTCTTTCATTTCAGCCGGAACATCCTTCTCTTTGATTTCCGTGGTACCAACATTGATATAAAGAATCTTATCAGTATAACCTTTGTCCAATGGAGTCCATTTGTAGTCCCATTTTGCCAGAAGTTTATGATGTTCCTTAATCGCCATTATATCCATATGCGGGGAATTTCAATAATATGGTTAACAATAACAATGTCAAATTTAATCTATAAAACTGATCTTAAATATGATATTAATCAATATGAAGCGGAATGTGGATCACCTTATCATATTGCATTAATTTATATTTGTAAGTATCTTTATGATCAGAAAATATTGAGGATGCGATTTTCTGAAATAACAACTCACCTGCGGAAGTTCAGGGTAGGCATTGCCGGAGCCGGAGGGCTGGGGTCAAACTGCGCTGTTGCACTTGCCAAATGCGGTGTGGGGACTCTGGTAATATCTGATTTTGACATTATTGAAGAGGCAAATCTGAACAGGCAGTATTATTTTACCGACCAGATTGGGATGCTGAAAACCGTTGCCCTGAAAGAAAATATATTCAGAATAAATCCTGATGTCTTTGTTATTATCCACCAGAAGAGACTCGACAATCACAATATTCCTGAAATATTTTCCGGGTGCAATGTCATCGTGGAGGCATTCGACACTCCTGAAATGAAACAGATGATAATTGAGACTGTTCAGTTTAAGATGCCCGGAATTCCCCTGGTTGCAGGATCAGGTCTTGCAGGATGGGGAAAAAGTGAAACGATAAGATACAGGAAAATCGACGATACTCTGTATATTTGCGGTGATGAATCTTCAGAAGCTATCAGAAAGCCTTCCACCTATGGCACCTCGCGTCGGGATGGTTGCAAATATGCAGGCTAATGTTGTGGTTGAGATCCTTATGAAAATGAATTAAGAGACAAAGTACCGCACTGATGAAGATCTTACTCAATCGCAGGGAAGAGGAATTTGACAGGGAAAAAATGAACGTAAGTGAGATGTTGCAGCTGAAGAAATTCTCATTCAGGCTGAGGATTATTAAGATCAATAACCTCCTGATTGCAAAAGACAAATATGACTCGACATTTATTCAGGATGGCGATAAGGTAGAGATGCTTTATCTGATGAGCGGCGGTTAAAATAAAGAGCAGGTTTGCACCATTATGATCAGATTTAAGTTCATAGAAAAAATTCCGGTAGTCTTCAGAAATAAATATCTCCTGACTAT
Source organism: uncultured Bacteroidales bacterium (assembly GCA_963846335.1). GTDB lineage: Bacteria > Bacteroidota > Bacteroidia > Bacteroidales > VadinHA17 > LD21. The sequence continues at coordinate 161,369 of CAWJVS010000032.1, read as the reverse complement.
AGTAATATTCGTTGATCTGGCTTTTGCTCTTCGACTCAAATAACCTTATTGCCAGGTATAAAGAGATGAGGGAATTGCACAAACTTAAAACAGACAGGGAATATTATCTTAAACGCATCGAGACCGACAAACAGAAATTGCATGAATTGAAAACAGACAATCACAACCTTGAGAAATTTGCCAGGGAGCAATACCTGATGAAGAAGCCTGACGAAGATCTCTATATCATCCTGACCCCGTCTGAAGACCGGAAAATCACCAGGAAGAACAATTAGTATCCTTTCAACTCACTTTAGACGGAATATTAAAAGTTGGCAACTGGCAATGTGCAGTTGGCAATTTTGTCCACAACTCTTTGCCAACTGCTTTTTGCAAACTGCCAACTTAAGGCTTGTGATCAAATATATCTGGTAAGTCACTAGCTGCCACGTTCCAGGGACCTGTAGAAATAAAGAATCTGCCGGACTGACTGATGCTATTAATGCCTCTGTCCCTTAACAGCTCAATTGCTGCCCCAGGCACAGGTTTTTTCTCAAAAACGGCCGAATGCACATGGTTCAGATATTTCACTGTCCTGAACATATTAAACCACCCGAAGAACCTTTTTCTAAATGACTGCAAGCCTGATGTATTGTTTTTAATCTCCACCAATTTCCCGGCAAGTTCCTGCTCTCCGATAAATGATCTGATCCCGGATGGCAGTAAATTATAAAACAATCCAAATTCCTTCGGTCCGTAATCAAAATAGTCTTCTGCCATCCGGAAAAAAACCTTCAGTTCATGAAAAGCCAGAATACTATAGGTCAGCAGGAGCGGTTCACCTGATTCTGCAAGTCTGGCAATTGATGCTCCTGTACCGAATGGCACCCTGAATGATGGTCGTGGCGACGGGTAAACAACTGTGCTGTTCAGGCTAAAATATCCACCTGCCGGAACAAGCTTCTGGATAAAGTAGAAATCCTCCCCTGCCTGTCTTCTGTTCATCCCGCCGGCCTTTATATAAGGGGATGCTTTAACGGCTGTTGCCGAGCCTACAGTGTGAAAGACATAAGGAAATCCGGTAGAATGGAGAGCCTGCAGATAATAGCGCAGATGCAGTTCGTACAATGTTATATAAGCATAGACATTCTCAGGAAAATCGCTCCCCGACAATGGATGTTCAAAATAAATTGAACAGGCGGCCCTCTCCTTTTTTATTAAAAGCTCATTATAGACTGATGCAAGGTAAGTGTTCTCCACAAGACAATCAGCATCGAGATTCAGGATTACACCGTCAGGTTTATTTAAAATATTGAACCTCCTGACCGCTTCATCCATTCCTGTCTTTCTCGCAAGGCCTACACCCCATCCCCTTACAGGGATCGGTTCCGCTAAAATAGCATAGAGCCGGAAGAAGCAGTCTGACATGATCTCTCTTCCAGGATCCGATGTTTTCAATTGTCAGTTTATTATTCCTGATGCTGTCTGAGGATGCATCTTCAGGAGCATTCACAACGATCAGCACCTCAACTTTACAGGGGACCGTCCTGCACAATGCCAGGGAATCCAGCAATCTGGAAATACCAGGTTCATCATAAGCCGGTACAACAATAATAATACCTGTATCCTTGTCAGGTGCCTCTTTGATTAGTTCAGGGAATAATGCCCTTTCTTCAAGATAGGCTGAGGCAAAACCCATTGGAGTTTATTTTTCCGCCTGATACTTCCTGTTTATGGCATCAAGGACTTTCTGTGTAATATCCAAAGCAGAGTCGCTATAAAGAATAACACTTCCGAAACTCTTTCCAAAAATATACTGATGGTTATATTCTGATTTATTTTCCTCCAGGATATGTATGTAATATACTCCAGTAATCTGACGGTTCATCACCTGTTCCTCTTCCATAAGGTTCGACTGCAGTTTGTCGCGAAGCCCTACAAGTTCCTGCTGCTGCTGAAGAAGAGCCTGCTCCATTTCTGCTGCCGTGGCCCTGGTTACCAGTCCTTTTGACACCTTTTCCTGATAATCCCTTGCTCCTTTCTCATACTGGTTTCCTCTGGAATTCAGTTCAGCTTCAGCATTCTTCTGCTTTGATAAAAGATCCTCTCTCTGATCCTTGAACATATCAAATCTGAAAATAACTGTATCTATATTTATAAAGGCAAGTCCCTGGGCGGAAGTTTCGGAAATAGGTACCTGCCGGGATGCTTTTCCTGGCCGATGAAAAATGCAGAAAATAGAGTCCGGCCACAGCTAAAAACAGAACAACATACAGAATTATGGAAAGTTTCTTCATTATAAAATAATAAACGTTAAACATTAGTCAGGCGCAAATATAAACAAATTAATAAATTGGACTACTTTAAGTCGGAATTTTTAAGCTGCTAGAATTCTGGGCAGGGTATAGCATGGATCCGTTTCCTCTGACCAAGAGAAAGGTTATTGAACTCATAAATAAGGGAGACCTCATGTGAGCCTCCTGATGAGCCAATCAGATTAGAGATTGTAAAGTCGTAGGAGTAGCCTATTGACAGGTTATCGGTCTTTATTCCGAGAAGGCCGATTACGGCATCACCTGCCTGAGATGTAGCAAATGGTATACCCCTGTACCATACTCCGAATACGAGTGGATGTTTGTAATAATAAACACCCAGGTCAGACTGATAAAATTTGTCCTGTTTCTGAAAGTTCATTGCAACGGAAAGGACTTCCTGCATTTTCTGACGCAGCCTTGTTTTCTTCAGCACCTGAATTCCCCCATACAGATTTAACTTGACAGGAACAGTGGCCTCATCACCATAAAAGGATGTTTTGGGAACCAGCAGATGGTCGAGTGTAAATCCACCCCATATCCTGTCATTATAAACGAGCGCTGAAGTGGCAAAGTCGACATCGGCAACATTGTCAAAAGGAGGAGGATTGACCGAAGGAGTGGTACCGCTTCCGGTAATCTGACTGTTAAAGATCAGCTTATTTATATCGAGGCCGAGATAATAGAATTTGAAATTTACACCCGGTCTGATGTGCCAGGTCTTGTTTATATTGAAATCGTAGGAATAGAGCAACCCTATATTTGTGGTACTCAGGTTGCCTGATCCTGCCACATCATATGTTGCAAGAACTCCGATACCCGAGTTGAAGTTAGGCATCGCCTTCTCAAAAGAGATGCTGTATGTATGAAAAACGCCGGGGACGGCCGGCCACTGGTTTCTGTAATTCATTGCAAAACGGTATTGTTCCGTTGCTCCTGCGAATGATGGGGAGAGGTATAATTTATTGGCATAAAACTGGGAGAAGGTAGGATCCTGACCTAAACTATCTACAAGAATGATGAATAACAGCAGGAGTAAATATATTATCCGTTTCACCAATATTTGCAACATTAGGTTTACTTTTACGAAAATAGTTAATTGAAATGTAAATACGTTACAATTTGTTTAAATTTATCAACATACCCGCTGATCTGAAGCCCATTTTGTTAACTATTTGCAATAGAATATTTGCTCCGGATCATCACTCCGGAAAGAAACAGATTACTATTGGCAATTAATTTCCGACTTCAATTTCTAAGTAGTGTGACGTCTCCCATTTTTGTAAAAGGTTCTCCATTACTGAAATTCCCTCTGACTTTCCATATATAGACACCTGGATTGCTTAATTGTGCTTTGAAGTAACCATCCCATCCAATATTAATATCGTTTGTTTCAAAAATCAACACTCCCATTTTGCTGAATATCTTCAGGTGATATTCGGAAACTCCTGAAAAAGAAGGATGAAATACCTGCGCTGATTCATCACTCCTGGAAGAATAGACACCCCCTGAGGGTCCGCTGGTATTTGGGATAAAGGCATTCGGGAATTCGATATAATAAGCTGAACCGGAAAAGGCATTTACAACCACCAGAGAATCGGAACATCCGTTATCAGAATATACTTTAAGGCTGACATTGTAATTTCCAAATTTCTCATACCTGTGAAGCGGTTCAAACTGTTCGGATGTATTTCCATCTCCAAAACTCCAGAGATATCTCACGGCTGCTGCTGAATAGTTCAGAAACCTTACCTCATCATCAGGGATAAGAGCCTTATCAGGAGAAATTTCAAAACGGGCTGATGGTTTGGGATAGACGGTTATTACAGCTGAAGAGGAAGAAATAAGCCCTTCCTGCCCAAATACATTTAGCACAACCCTGTACTCTCCTTCAATGTCATATATCCATTCAGGATCCTTATTCCAGGATGAACCTCCATCGCCAAATGTCCAGAGACATGAATCGTTGTCCTCAAGTTTATTTTTAAAGATTACTTTCAGCGGAGCACATCCTTCAGTAACCGAAGCCTCAAATATCTGTTCCTCATGATTGTTGTTGTCCTGAAGCTTAAAATTATCCTCATTTGCCCGTGGTGAAAAGCTCTTTCTGCTTAAAAGATTCAATTACCCTGCCCGGAGCGCTTTCAGATTTCTTCCTGAAATCTGTCTGCGGAACAATCGCTTTCTCAACGCCTGTTTCTTCCCCTGGAACGGAAGATTTTCCTGCATGGGTCAGCCGGCCCCATGACATCAGCTACTCTCACATTTTCAGTAACCTGTTCAGTCGGGAGTACTCTATTCTCGCTTATATCTTCTGCCGGCAATGGTTTGACTATCTCCGGGGGCATCACATTTTCTTTCCGGGCCGGATCAGATGTCAGAACAAGTGCAGTAACAACAGCGGCAGCTATGATACCTCCAAGATAATAGATATTAAATCTGAAAGGATTGAAATGCAGGAATTCCCTGACTGCAAGTTTTCTCATCAGTTTTGAACTTACAGATGGATCAGGAATGACCTCAGCATTTTCAAGATTATGCCTGAATAACTCCCTCAAATTCCTGTCTTGCTTTTTCTCTTTCAACTTTCTTTATTCTGTTATATCAGCATTAACCAGGATAATTGTTTTTTAATCTGCCAAGCTTTTCAAGCTTATCCCTTATTACAGCTCTGGCCCTGCTGTACTGTGATTTTGACGTGTTCGTATCGATCCCCATCATCTCTGCTATCTCTTTATGTTTGTAACCTTCCACGGCATACAGGTTAAAAATCATCCTGTACCCTCTGGGCAACTCATTGAGCACCTTAAATAGTTCATCAGCAGTGAAAAAATCCTCATCAAACCTGGCTCCTCCCGACTCAACAGACACATATTCTTCAATCTCAACATGATACCTGTATTTAAGATTTGCATGATAATGGGTAATTGCCGTATTTACCACAACCTTCCTTAACCATCCGACAAATGAGCCTGTGCCCGAAAAATCCTGTACCCTGAAAAATATTTTCAAAAAACTATCCTGCAAAATATCCTCAGCCTCTGCTTTATTGCTGGCATAACGCATGCAAACACCCATCAATAAACGCGAATACTTTTCGTAAAGCACCTTTTGTGCCTTTCTTTCATGTCTGGCACAACCCTCTATTATTTGTTGGTCACTCATCATAAACAGAGGCCATTTTCAAGACAATAGATTAAAAAGAATGGTTGCATGCAATTATAATTTTCCTTCAAAAAGTAAAATCCATGCTATATTTTACCATTTCCTGATGACAAAGATCATTAAAAAATGGTGTGACATTGACTTAATTAGCAGCATTAAAAATAACAATTTTATTAAGATATACATAAATAAGATGTTCAACAGATTAATTGCGGCCATATTGCCTTATTTTCCCAAAAAATTTATCTGGATCTTTTCACGACCCTATATATCCGGTGAAACCATTGAAGATGCGATGCGTGTATCTAAAGAATTGAATAACAAACATATAATGGTAACCCTTGATGTTCTTGGAGAATTCATCAAAACTCTTGAGGAGGCTGAAACAAATAAGAAGAGAATATCTTAATCTCATTGATATCAGCTTTAAAAATGGCATAAATGGAAATTTCTCCATCAAACCGACAAGCTTTGGATTATTGCTTGACAAGGATATTTGCCTGAAGCATATCAGGGAAATAGTTGCAAAAGCTGCTTCCTACAACGGTTTTATCAGGATTGATATGGAGGACTCTCCCTGCACTGATCTTGAAATTGAACTATTCCGCAAGCTGAAGAGTGAATTTCCCGCCAATGTGGGGCTTGTTATACAGGCATATCTAAGAAGAACACTTACAGGATATCAATGATCTGAAGGATCTTAACAGCAGGAGATCCCGCTGAACTTCAGGCTTTGCAAGGGAATTTATATTGAACCTGAATCAATTGCATTTAAAAAATATGCTGAGATAAACAACCATTTTCTGGAGGATCTTGAATTCATGTTCAGAAATAAAATCCATGTTGGCATCGCCACCCACGACAAACCTCTTGTTGAAGGAGCATACAGGCTGATTGAAAAGTATAATGTACCGAAAAATATGTATGAATTCCAGATGCTTTACGGAGTTACTCCAAAACTTCGTGACAGTATTGTCAAGTGATGGTCACAGAATGAGAGTATATGTACCTTTCGGAAAACATTGGTTTGGATATTCAACAAGACGTCTGAAAGAAAATCCGAAAATGGCAAGTCATATTATCAAAGCGATATTTTATAAGGGATAATGTGGGGCTGCAGGGTGCCTGGACATCTTACCTTTCTCCAAAGCATTCCAAAGGGTTGTATCTGATTGGATACAGCCTTTTTTTATTTTTGACCACGAGGTTACACGGAGTCTGCACGGAGTTTCACTGCTTAAATCACTCTGTCCCTCAGTCTCTCAGTCTCTTCGTCGCACTTTCTCCCCTTCTCCATATCTTATTTCCTTTGCTTCTTAGTTTCAAGATACTTTTTGTGAATCTGGTCCACCTCCTGATCGGTAAGTTGGGGGCTTAAAGGTGCCGGAGTCTCAGGTGGTCCTTGTAAAAAGGATATAAGCTGCCGGAAGGAATAATGAGCGAAGTTCAATCCAACAATATGATCAGAAGGGATGCCCCCTTTTTCATATGCATCGACTTTCTGTTTCTGGCTGATTAAAGCATAGTTGTCCTGAGGATCACCAAGTATATTCTGGCTGTTTCTTCCCTGGTAAGCAGATACTGCAACATTATACCTTGCATTGTCCATAGTTGCAGGTGCATTACTTTTTGCATTCAGGATTTCAGACTTAAGATTCTGTATACCCCGGTATAATAATCACCTCGCCAATCGATAGTGTATCACTGTTCAGATATATCCCGGTAATAAATTCCCGTCCCAGAAGAGTGTCGCTGATATGCATCACAGATTCCTTATAACCGAGACTTCTGAAAGCAACTGTATCATACCTGTTTACATAAAAGAAAAAACTTCCGTCAGCACCGCTAACGGATGAAAAGGCGTTGTTGATCATTATCTGAGAATTTGATATTGGTGATAAGGTAGAAGCATCGATAACCAAACCTCTGAAGAGAATTTTATCATCTGCATTCTCCTTTACCTGACTGAATCCGGAATAAAAGAAGATGAAAATTGAGGAGATTATGAGCACAATGTGCTTCATCGCCAACTTTCAGTTTATAGTCTTAAAATCAGATCCTTTAAATTACGTTTTGGAACATGGTGATTTCCCTTTTCGTCCCTCCAGTATTTTACATCATTATCTTTAATCTCATCAATAATAACCTTTTCAACAGGTTTGCCAATGGCCAGGATAAAAAGGACCTCGTATTTGTCAGGGATTTTCAGGTCTTCACAAAGCTCTTCACGTTTTATTGATGCAATAATACAGCCTCCAAGACCTTCATTGGTTGCCCCAAGCAAAATACTCTGTGCAGCTATTCCATGATCAACTCCAAAATTATCTGAGAATGATTTGTCTCCCAGCATTATTATGTATGCTGAAGGTCTTTCGCCTTTATCCGGACCTTGCCAATCTTTAAGATATGCTGCCCAGGCCAGGTACGGAAATATCTTTTCACATTCTTCAGGTTTATTGTAAAGGATATATTTAAGAGGTTGCCTGTTTCCTCCTGATGCCGACAACCTTGCCAGATCAACCAGATTCTCCGAGTGTTTCCAGACTGATCTGGTGTGTTCTCATCGAAACGCCGGCATGAACGTGTTTTTAATACAAGGTCTTTAAGATTCATATTGAGTTTTAATTGCTATACAAAATTAAACAAAAAGGGAATCATTTGTTGATTCCCCTGTAAATTAAGTTTGATATCAGTACCTTTTTGCAACAAGCTCCCAGTCGAGTATCTCCCAGAAAGATTTAATATAGTCCGGACGCCTGTTTCTGTAATCGATATAATATGCATGCTCCCAGACATCGCATGTCATTATAGGTTTAAGACCCTTGCGCAGAGGATTGCCGGCATTTGATTCCTGAATGATCTGCAGGGTTCCGTCATCGTTTTTTACAAGCCATGCCCAACCTGCTCCGAACAGTGTAGCAGCTGCCTTGTTAAACTGTTCCTTGAATGAATCAAAGGATCCGAATGAACTGTTTATTGCATCAGCAAGAACTCCAGAAGGCATCTTTCTGCCATCAAGTGCAAAATGATTCAAAATAGAAGGTATGATTCCAAACCTGGGCAGCATTATTGTATATGCCTCCTTCAGCCTTCTTAATGATTGATTCCAGACTGGCGTTTTCATATTCGGTTCCCGGAACAAGTCCGTTCAGGTTATTTACGTAAGTCTGATGATGTTTGCCATAATGATAATCAAGCGTCTCCTCACTTATATAAGGAACAAGTGCGTTCAGCTTGTACGGAAGTTTCGGTAGTTCAAATGCCATGATTATTATTTTTAATTAATACTTTGAACAATTAAAACAAGCAACATATATCCTATGTTCAAATTTAGCATTTTCAAAGGAATAAATTTTCTCTAATCTGTAAGAAAAATCCTGTCCGGGAGAGAGGGTATTACTCCTTTCTCACTGCCAATTCTGAACATCTCATTAATAGCCTCTCTTCCCTTCGTACCAAGATTAAGGGTATATTCATTCACAAATAGCTTGATATGATTGTTCATAACTGTACTGTCCATATCATTGGCATTTTCGAGACAAAACTGGTAAGAGGCAAAAGAATCCTTGTAAGCATATTCCAGGCTTTTTCGTATTATACGATTGACTTTCAGTGCAATATCTGAAGGAATATTCCTTTTAATAACAATTGCACCAAGAGGTATTGGCATTCCCGTAAGTTTTTCCCAGAATTCTCCCAGATCGGCAATTTTTATGAGACCCTTTCTGGCATATGTAAATCGTGGTTTCATGAATAATCAAGTCCTGCATCAGCTTCATCTCTTAAAAGGACATCGGGGATATCTGAAAAAAGATACTCCTTTTTATTTTTAGCATCAGGCCATGCTATGCTGAAGAGGAGATTTGCAGTTGTATACTTTCCGGGGATTGCAATCCTGGCTCCGGAAAGGTCAGATGAATCAATATCACTGCCTGCTTACCAGTAAAGGTCCGTTTCTATGACCAAGTGCACTTCCCGAATCAAGAATCAGGTAATTTTCGGCCAAATATGAATATGCATGATAACTCACCTTTGTAATATCAACTTCTGATGAAAGTGCCTTCCTGTTTAGCTCCTCAACATCAGCAAGAAAGTAATCAAACTCCAGCCCTTCGGTATCGATTCTGCCATGCACCATCGCATCAAAAATAAATGTATCGTTAGGGCATGGAGAGAATCCGAGTGTCAATTTCATCTTTTCACTTCAGTGTTATAAAAACTTCATTAAGCTTTACAGACAGGTTTTTAAGGGCAAGTTTATGTCCCAATTATCTTTTGTTCCGAACTTCAACCATATTTGAGATTGCCCTCAGAGCCAGAAAAGGTATTTTTTCCCTGCTGCAAATATAAAAAAAAGTTGCTCCTTCCATTGTCTCAATATCAGGATTATATTTTTTAACCAATTTCTCCCGGGTAGTTAAGATCCTGTGGCAGTGTTGACCGTTATAGCCCTCACAGGTTTTACGATGCCCTTCAGCTGTCCGTGCAAACAGGATCAGCCAGAATCAGCCCACCTACGTACGGGAACTCGTTTCCGCTGATCAGACCAGCTTCGGAAAGTGTCAGAAAATTATTGCCATCTTCAATGCCTGCATCCGCAAAACAATCAGTCATTGGCATAACAACATCTCCAATTCCAATATCCTCCTTATAACTGCCTGCAATCCCGCAGTTTATTGCAAGGTCTGGTCTGTCATTAGCTGAGATCCATTTTTGCATTTCCCAGGCAGTTGAGACAGAACCAACTCCCGCAACCAGCAAGCTTATCTCAAACCTGCCGATACGGCAGCCTCCCGGAATGATATGAGCTTCTGACATACTTCCAATAACATCAGCTTCTGTTGTTGTTGCGGCAACAAATAGAATTTTATATGGCATATTGATCAACTTTGGGCGCCTGGTTGAATCAAATGTAAATATATTGATTTTATGAATCAAAAAGATCAAAATTATTGGCTAATATTGCACTGTAAATGGAGGTCAGCATGATTTATCTTACTCGCAGGGAGAGATTCTGTGCAGCCCACAGAATGTTCAGGGAAGAATGGTCCGATGAAAAAAATCTGCAGGTATTCGGAAAGTGTTCCAATCCAAACTGGCACGGACATAATTATGTTTTGTGGGTAACAGTTAAGGGAGTAAGGTCTGCGGAGAATGGATTTGTTATGAACATAAACCTCCTTAAACAGGTTATTCTTGAAAAAGTAATAAATAAGGTTGATCATAAGAATATCAACCTTGATGTTGACTTTATGAAGGGTAAAATAGCAACCACTGAAAATCTTGCTATTGCCATCTGGGATGAGCTCAAACCAGCAGTTGAAAAAGAAGGAGCTCTTCTCCATTGTGTTAAAATAGAAGAAACTGAAAATAATTACATAGAATATTATGGATAAAACATTAGAAAAGATTAATGACGGATCAGCAATAGTTTCCAACGGTTATAATAAAGTTGAGACATGGAATGCCGAAAATATTGAGGAACTGTCGGCCATTTACTACAGGGTGCTTAAACTTATTGGAGAAGACCCTGAACGTGAAGGGCTTGAAAAAAACTCCTGAGCGTGTTGCGAAAGCTCTTCATTTTCTGACAAATGGTTACACCAAGGATGCCTGTAAAATTATAAATTCAGCTAAATTCAAGGAAGAATACAGGCAGATGGTCATAGTAAAGGATATTGATATCTATTCAATGTGCGAACATCACATGCTCCCGTTTTTCGGTAAGGCGCATGTGGCTTATATCCCAAACGGATATATCACTGGTCTGAGCAAGATAGCACGTGTTGTTGAGACATTCAGCAGAAGGCTTCAGGTTCAGGAGCGTCTCACCACCCAGATAAGGGATTGCCTGCAGGAATGTCTCAATCCAATGGGAGTTGCAGTCGTTATTGAAGCGCAGCATATGTGCATGCAGATAAGAGGTGTTCAGAAACAGAATTCCGTTACAACAACTTCTGCTTTTACAGGTGTTTTCCTTGAAAAGCTTAACACCCGTGAGGAGTTTGTACATCTGATCGGAACAAAACTGCATTAACAGAAAAAGATACAGTATGAAAGCATATGTATTTCCGGGTCAGGGGGCCCAGTTCCCCGGAATGGGAAAAGATCTTTACGATAAATCATCTCTGGCGAAAGAGATGTTCGAAACGGCTAACTCAATTCTTGGATTCAGAATCACTGATATCATGTTTGCAGGAACCGATGAAGACCTGAAACAGACAAGAGTGACTCAGCCTGCCATTTTCCTTCATTCAACAATTCTTGCCACTGTCATGGGAGATTCTTTCAAACCGGATATGGTGGCGGGGCATTCACTCGGAGAATTTTCCTCACTTGTTGCCAACAGGACTCTGTCATTCGATGATGGCCTCATTCTTGTATCAAAAAGAGCGCTGGCGATGCAAAAAGCCTGTGAAAAATCCCCATCTACTATGGCAGCCATAATCGGATCGGAAGACAGCATAATTGAAGATGTATGTGCTTCAATTAAAGAGGTTGTGGTTCCGGCAAATTACAATTGCCCGGGACAAATAGTAATATCCGGATCAAATGAAGGAATTGACAAAGCTATAGAACTGTTGAAGGAAAAAGGTGTCAAAAGAGCCATTAAACTGGCAGTAGGCGGTGCTTTTCACTCTCCTTTAATGGAACCTGCCAGACTTGAACTTGAAGAGGCAATAAGGATTACCAATTTCAACAAACCAGTATGCCCTGTTTATCAGAATGTCACTGCACAGCCTTCAGACGATCCTGAAACGATAAAAACAAATCTTGTTGCTCAATTGACATCTCCTGTGCTCTGGACACAAAGCGTTATAAACATGATCTCAGGCGGCGCCTCTTATTTTATTGAGGTTGGTCCGGGAAATGTCCTTCAGGGACTTATTAAAAAGGTGAACAGGGAAGCTGTCACCGAAAGTGCTGACGGTGTAATTGACGGTTCAACGATGCAACCAGTCAATGGTGCCGGGCGCCATCACGGTTTAAGAATTACACCTTTATTCTTCTTCCCATCTATCATAATATCAAGAGGATCCGGAAATCTGACATGCCGGATATAATTATCCTCATAAACTACATCAAGGCTATTCAGATAATCAACGTCATAATAACCTTCCTTAATATAAGGATTTATAGTGAAATAGCCCACACGGAATGAGGTAAGGTTCTGAAAGAAATGAGTTCCCTGGCTCGGATCGATCCTGTAGTTCTTCAGTCCGGATTCAATAATTATTCTGGCTGCAGATATCTGTGGCCATTTGACAGGTATGCCGAGCCAGGGGTCGGTTGATCCCCATCTTCCCGGACCAATAAGAACATATCCTTTTGACTGCTTCACAAACAGTGAATTTATCCTCTCAATTTCCATGGCGACGCTTTTATTGTTTGCCGCATTGAAAGATTCAGGTTTTACATAAACCAGGTCATGAATACCCCTGAAGATACCATTGCCAAGCGCTGACTCGGAATAAATAATTGTATCTCCAACTGCAATATGTTCCAGGTGTATATTCTGGGTCTCCTCTGTATGAACAATCGGCCTGATCTGGAGGAAATTAAATATTTTAGGAGAGCCGGGAGGCGTCTCCAGGTTAGCTGCAAATTCTATTTCAACAGGATTATTCATTTCGCGCTGGCCAATATCAAGAAGGGTACTCAATATCTCAGCAAGCGGGAAGGTCTTGTGCTGAAGTATACTGGAAAAGGTTATCACCCTCTTTCCCGGATGTATTATCCCGTCACGCAAGATATTATTATTCCTGTCGTATGTTGATGCCACGTATTTCAGGGCAGATTCATTATTAAGATCCTTTATATCGATTCTGCGTATATTCACTCCGTCATCTGTTGACGGTACGAAGCTCCCAATGTTCAGATCAAGGGCACAATATTCTTTCTGCGTATCTCTTAATGCTGCCTCCGGAGATGACAGCTGCAGAATCTTTTTCGGATACCTGGGAGAAAATCTCAATGAAAGCCCACCCTCCACAATCAGTTTACCCAGACCGAAAGCAATGTTAACAATTCCATCCTCTGCCTTTTCAGCTCCAATGGGGTAATAATTGATTGATCTTGCAACTCCGGACAGGGTCGGATAATAAATCTCCCCATGCCTTGACCCGCACACCTCCTGAAGTATTATTCCCATTTTCTCCTCATCAATAACATTCGCAGTTGCAGTCATATATGCTTTACTTGCCTTATAATAGACAGAAGCATATACCTCCTTAATTGCATCAGACAACATCTTAACCATCTGCTTATTGTCAGCAAGCCTTGGTATCATGTATGTTGAGTAAATCCCTGCAAACGGCTGATAATGTGAATCTTCAAGCTTGCTTGAAGAACGGACTGCAACAGGGTAATTCCGGGATACAGCAAGGAAAGCATAAAAATCCTGATATACATGCCCTGGAAGTTCTGCATTAATAAACCTGTTCAGGATTTCATCGTCGGAAAGATCAGACAGGGCTATTGAATAGAGATTGTTCTGATCCATGAACTCATCGAAGATGTCGGTGCTTAATACAACTGTTCTGGGGATTGTAATAAGAACGTCGGGAAATTTATTGAAGAGCTTGTTGTTTTTGATGATCCTGTTAATAAAGGCAAGCCCCCTTGCCTTTCCTCCTATTGAACCTTCACCTATACGGGAAAATATCTGGTACTCATCAAAGCTTGTTTTATCAAATTTTGCAATCACACCCCTGCCTTTTCCCAGTCTGAAACTTGAGATGGCCACATAGAGGAACCTCCTCATATCGTCCATTGACTCAAAATCCTCCCTGTTCAGGTATTTGAACATCTGGGCAACCGGAAAGAGAGCCCTGGCATTCAGCCACTTGGAAAAATGGTTACGGGAAGCATGGTAAGCCAGTGTATTGTCAGGTATTGTCAGCAATTTCTGCTGCAGGCTCTGCAGGTCGGTCGCGATTGCAATGGGTTCCAGGGTATCCGGGTTTCTGAAGACAAAGGGACCAAAGGCAAGATTCTGAATTATGAAGTTCCTTAACTCAAGAGACAGCGATTTTGAGTATTTATAAATGAAGCCGGCCCCAAGTTCTTCAGCCGCCTTCTTATGTTTCAGGCTGGAAGACTGAATAAGGAAGGGGACCTTATCATCATCTGCCATAACCACCTTGCATAACTCTATGCCTGCATTCTCATCACTTATGCCGTCTCTCTTATAGGAGATATCTGAAATCACGCCAAGAACGTTGTATTTATACTTCTTATAGAGACTGAGGGCATCATTGAAATTGTTTGCAAGAAGGATCTTGGGCCTTCCTCTCATTTTGAGCATCCGCTGATGTTCATTGAGCGCCTCACGCTGAAAATCAAGCGACTGCATAAGTATGATCTTGTAGATGTTTGGCAGGTATGAAGAAATATAACGTATCGAATTTTCTACAAGTATGATTGACTGCACACCAATATTTTCAATGTCGTAGTCAGCATTCATGTGGTCCTCGATCAGCTTGATTATCGCCAGAATCAGTGAGGCATCGCCAAGCCAGCAGAAAACATAATCAATCGCACTGAGGTCCTCTCCCTCGAGTCTGAGCGACACTTCCCGCGAGAAATAAGTAAGGACTACGATCGGAATATGCTTGTAAGTTGTCTTAATCCTTTTTGCAAGGCCAAAAACATCGGTACCCTTCAGGCTTAACATTGAAATTACAAGATCTATATTTCCTTCCCGGAGAATCCTGAATGCGGTATCGGCATTGTCGGTCTGGACAAAGGTAGGGGGATAGCGGAGGTTAAGCGAGGCATATTCATTGAATATCTGTTCATCTATCCTGCCATCCTCCTCCAGCATATAATTATCATAATTACTGCAGATTATGAGTACCCGATGGATTCTCTTCTGCATAAGCAGATCGAATGATGTGTCGGTGAAGTCGTATTTCTGAATATCAAGTATTCCGTCGATAATCGTCATAAATTCAGCTTTTTTAATTATTCAGGGAGATAACAGCCATTCCTTTGCGTCCATCCATGCGGATAAGGAGGGGTTTTTCAAACCTTATATGACTGAAGAATCTGCCCTTTTCTATAATTTTCTGTTCATTAAGTCTCTCCCAGATAATTGTACCAGTATGTGATCCGCCGCTCACCGAGAAATACCCGACATTCATGGAGGTGACATTATGGAAAAAGTGGGAACCAAGTGATGCATCAGCATGAAAATTGGGAAGGCTTACCTCAACGATAACCTTGGCATTCGAGATCTGCGGCCATACAACCGGAATTCCAAGGAATTTGTCCCTGGTTCCCCATCTGCCTGGTCCCAGCAGCACATACCTCCTGTTTTCCCTCAGCATTTTTTCATTCATCACGTCAATTTCCGATGCCATTTCCAGGGTAAGCATTTTATTGAATTTTTCCGGTTCAACATAGATAATATCGGAAATATCATTGATGACTCCGTTGCCCATGCTTTTCCTGGTCATAAGGATCAGGTCATCATTGAAAATTGTGTCAGGATCGATCGAATATCCGGCTCCGCTGCTAATAAGTGGTTTAATCTGAAGAAGATAAAATGAGGTATTCCCCGAACTATCCTTTGTCAGGTCAACGGCGAATTCTATCTCCACCGGAGTCCCGAAAGCCTCGGTAACAACATCGAGCACCACCCGCAGAGTAGAGGCAAGGGGGGCGTAATTATATTTCAGTACATCTGCAAAATTGATTACCCGTGGTCCGGGTGAATCAAGTCCTGCAACAATTGTATCATTATCCATATTTAGTACTGATGCAGAATGGTTAAGCGTGCCATGAGCTTCTGCCTTATCAATACCAAGATTGATCAGTCCTGCATTTTCCCCTTCGAGAAGGTTCAGTTCTTTTTTGGTCATATCGACTGCATAGAAATGCATCTGCGAATTCTTATACAGATCCTTATTTGAAATGATATCGAGTGAGGGATAGGCCGGTGAGAATCTGAAAGCGGTTTCTCCCTCAACAACGTATTGTCCCAATCCTACAGCTATTACTGCGAATCCATCCTCAGGGGTCATATGGGCAACAGGGTAAAAATTGAAAGACTGTGCAGTTCCGCTGATGTGAGGATAAAATGCATCCTCAAATCTTCTGCCAACCACCTCCTGGATAACAACAGCCATTTTCTCCTGTTCAATCTTGTAATTGATGGCCTCAAAATATGTTCGTGCATTTTTTGAATAGATGGAGGCAAACACAAGTTTGACAGCATCTGAAAGCTGTCTTAACCTTAATTCAGGATCATGATTGACATTAGGAAGCAAATAGGTCCCGAAAATGCCGGAAAAAGGATGATTCAGCGAGTCTTCAAAGAGGCTTGAGGATCTGACCGCGAGAGGTTTTGTAATATGCCTCAGAAAGATCCTGAGCTCCTTTTCAAGGGTATAGCTAAGGATTCCGGAAAGAAACAATTTCTGAAGCTCTCCATAGTCAGGTACAGATTTAACCTTGTCCCACAGATGATTACGCTCCATGAACATATCAAATTCATCTGTTCCGATTATAGCCGTAACAGGTGTTTTTATGTTAATCCCTGGCAATAACCTGCCAAGTTCAAAGCTATATATCAGGGTATTAATAAATGCCAGTCCACGACCTTTCCCTCCGAGCGAACCGCTTGAAAGGCAGACTACATTCGTCTCATCGATGACGGCTGATTCTTCAAAATTTACTACCTTACCCTTGTTCATTTCCTGCCGTCTCCTGTGAATAATGTCCAGAAGGAATTCCCGCAGTTCTTTCAGACTGCCGAAATCAGATACCTTCATGGGAGTTATCACTTTTGCAATCTTGACTTCACCCCTGGCCATCAGCCAGAGTGAAAAGTGGTTTTTCATTGCATGATAGGCAAGTGAATCTTCCGGAACAGTCTGAAGATAGGCTTCGAACTCCTTCATCGATTTAGCTACTGCAATCTGATGACCTTTAGTATCCCTGTAAACAAAATGGCCAAATCCCAGGAAATAATTGATAAATGATTTCAGATCTTTAAGGAGACTCTGGGAGTTTTTATTGATGAAATTGGATTTGAGCGTGAATGCATACCTTGCATTCTCAGGGTCAGAGGATTGGAGTACCGTAGGGAGATTCGGCAGCTCATGCTTAATATACCTTATAAGCTCAAATCCTGCTTTATCGCTTAGTACTCCGTTTTTAGGAAACCGCATATCGGAGATAACACACAACAGGTTTCCCTTATACTTATTATATATTGTAATCGAATCCTCAAAAGTGGATGCCAGCAATATTTTTGGTCTTGCCCTTAGCTTAAGGACCTTATATAGTTCATCGGTTGATACATCCTCAATCAGGTTTTTAGTCTGTTCCATTACCAGGGTGTAAAGCATAGGGAGATAGCTTGAGTAATACTCCGCAGAGTCCTCCACAAGCAGGATAACGCGTGTAAGTCCTTTTTTTGTGTCATTGTCCACATTCACCCTGTCCTCAAGCAGATTTACCATCGCGAAGAACACCTTCGACTCGCCCGTCCACACAAAATAGTTATCAATAGGGACTCCGAGACTCTTCTGGTTCTTAACGAATGGCACATCACAGGGATTGTTTAGCAGGATGAATGTCGGCAGGTAAGGATATTTCTCCTTGATCATTTTGCAAAGCTTCATAGGGCTCTCCTTATCCACTCCGATCATGATTATGATCAGATCATAGTGCCGTGCCTTAAGGCGGCTGAAGGCCTCCTCCTCACCGGAAACCCCTGTCACCCTTGGTATTGAGGTAAGACTCATCTGGTAATATTCGCCTAGAATATAGTCTGAGAACCTTCCTTCTCCTTCTATAGAATATGCATCATAAAGGTTTGCCACCAGAAGTATCTCTTTTACTTTGAATGGCATCAGATCATGAAAAACATCCCTCTCCGCATTATGACGGTCGAGAAATTTCTGAAGGAGTTTCCTGCTGGAAACTTCAGTACCCTCCTCTTCCTCCTGACGGGTGATCTTTGCTAATCTGATTATGTCACGAGCCTTGTAGCTGTTAATATAGCCGGTCAGCAGACTCGCTATATTCTGTATGAGGTCCCTCTCCTCCTTCAGAAACGGACCTTCGTATTCTGTGCTGAATTCAGTAGTATAAAAAATCTCGATTGATCCCTTTTCATCATCAATTGTGACAAAATCCTGTACCATTTTCCAGCTGGTCTCAAGAAAACCTGCAGATTCAAACTTCTTGCCGGCAAAAAGTATCCTGGCTACAGTATATTCCGGGTATTGCCATGCTGCAGGTAAAAGAAGCACTATATGCTGGAGAGATTCCTCTATCGGTTTACCCTCTTTCAGAATTGCAGTTGTACCATTGATGCATGAGAGTTCCTTCAGCCTTTCCTGCTGATCGTGCATTAATCTGTTAAATGCCTGATTATTATCTCTCAGTTCATCCATCAGCCAGGTGTCGGTTGGATCAATCTTTAAAATTAATAAAATAGTTACAGATAATGCTACAGGAAATGGTGTTGATTTAACTTTGCTGAACTCTGTGGCACGGATCACAGATCCGCGCCAGCGAAGGCTGATTTAGCTTAGATGAACTTTCAACAGGCTGTCTTAAAAGGGGCTAATGTATGGAAGCCCCTGAAGGGGAACATGAGAGTAAAGGATCGTAAGTCCAGATGTCAGGAGAACATCAATCTACAATCCAGGTCGATCCGCTTTTCAGCAGGTCATCCATGCACTTAATTTTTGCTTTCTTTTGTATTTCAGCAATCTGTTCTTCTACCAGCCTATCATATGTTGGTCCGGAAACTGACCTTATCACACCCAGCGCAACCGGATATTCCGGATATCTCATGTTTGCAAGCATATACTGGATTCCGGGATTTGGTTCGGCAGCATCGTGTACCAGTATGTTCTTTTCCGTTATTCCCCGCTCTCCGAGGGTAACGACTTTTAGTTTCAACCCCTCAAGCACAAGTCCCTTATCATTTCCTTTTCCAAAAATCATAGGTTGACCATGTTTCAGGATGATGGTTCTGTCGTCCCTTACCTCCTTGTCAGCAACAACATCATGTACTCCATCATTGAAAATGACGCAGTTCTGAAGGACTTCCACCACCGATGTACCCTTATGCTTTTCCGCTTCTGCATAGATCTGTGTTGAAAGCGAGATATTTGTATCTATGGTACGGGCAAAAAACTTGCCTTTTGCGCCAATAACAAGCTCACCTACCGAAAAAGGTTCCTCAACTGTTCCGTATGGTGAAGTTTTTGTAACAATTCCTTTATTTGATGTTGGCGAATACTGCCCTTTTGTAAGGCCATAGATTTCATTATTGAAAAGAATGACATTAATATCTATATTTCGTCTTATCAGATGGATGAAGTGGTTTCCGCCGATTGCCAGGGCATCACCGTCACCGGTGATCTGCCAGACTGATAATTCAGGGTTTGCAATTTTCACACCTGAGGCTATTGCTGAAGCACGGCCGTGTATGCCGTGAAAGCCGTATGTATCCATATAATAGGGAAACCGTGATGAACAACCGATCCCGGAAACGAATGCGAACTTCTCTTTGGGTATTCCCATATCAGCCAGGGCCCGCTGAGCTGAACTCAGAACTGCATGGTCGCCGCATCCGGGGCACCATCTTACTTCCTGATCACTTTTAAAATCCCTTGGAGTATATTTATTTGCTACAACTTCAGTCATCTTACATTTCCTCCAGAATATTTATGCATTTTTCTTTAATTTCACTTATTGTAAAGGGTATCCCCTGCACCTTATTGAGCTGCTCATAAGTAAACTCCTGGTGTTTCATCCTCAGATAACCGGCAAACTGGCCGGAATTTAGTTCGCAGACTAAAATCTTTTTAAATCTGCTGAATACATCCTTTACGTTGTTAGGCAAAGGATTTATATAATTAAAGTTGACAAGACTTACCTTATGCCCTTCATTCAGCATATCATTAGCGGCTGTAATCAGATAACCATAGGTTCCGCCCCAGCCAACAATGAGAAGATCGCCGGATTCACCTCCATGAACAACCAGATCAGGAATCTGATCAGCAACCCTTGCGACTTTTTGAGCCCTCAGGCCAACCATTAATTCGTGGTTTTCGGGGACATATGAAACAGTTCCTTTTTCGGTTTTCTCAAGTCCTCCTATCCTGTGTTCAAGTCCCGGGACTCCAGGTATTGCCCACGATCTTGCAAGTGTTTTATCATCTCTTTTATATGGAAGGAAAGGTGTTTCATTTCTATCGGCAAAAGGAGGATTAATCTCAGGAAGATCCTTCATCTCCGGAATTCTCCATGGTTCACTGCCATTGGCAAGATAACTGTCGGTGAGAAGAAGAACAGGAGTCATATGTTCCACTGCAATTTTTGCTGATTCAAATGCAAAGCGGAAACAATCGGAGGGGGTACTTGCTGCCATAACAACTACCGGGCATTCACCGTTTCGCCCATAAAGAGCCTGCAACAAATCGCCCTGTTCTGTTTTGGTAGGCAAACCGGTAGAGGGGCCGCTTCTCTGAACATCGATAATCACGACAGGCAGCTCGGCCATGACAGCAAGGCCAATGGCTTCTGACTTTAATGCGAGTCCCGGACCTGATGTGGATGTGACAGCAAGATTACCGGCAAAACTGGCTCCCAAAGCGGTACAGATCCCTGCTATCTCATCCTCTGCCTGAAAACTTTTTACTCCCAGATCTTTATGTGCTGCGAGTTCTTCCAGGATACCTGTGGCAGGGGTTATAGGATAGGATCCGATGAAAAGTTTCAAACCCGATTTTTCCGCTGCAGCCATTAAACCCCAGGCTGTTGCAATATTCCCTGAGATATTGCGATAAGTACCCTTTGCAATCTGAGCGGGAAGAATTTTATAGACCGATGATAAAGCTTCGATTGTCTCAGCATAATAATATCCGGCTCTCAGGGCAATCTTGTTTGCCTCCGCCAATTCAGGCTTAGCATGAAATTTTTTGATAAAGTATTCCTCAGTATAGTCGAGCTTTCGATCGAAAAGCCAGTAAACCATCCCAAGCGCAAACATGTTTTTAGTCCTTAGAACAGATTTCGGATCAAGCCCGAAATCTTTCAGTGCCTCTTTCACCATGTAGGAAATTGGTGCTGCAATAATATTATAGCTTTCAAGCTTCTCCTCCTTTATAGGATCTTTTTCATAGCCTGCCTTCTCAATATTTTTTTCAGTGAAGTTGTTTTCATCATAGATTATCGTACCCCCTGGCTTTATCCATTTGCCATTTGCTTTTATGGCAGCGGGATTCATGGCCACAAGAACGTCTGAAAAATCTCCCGGCATATAGATTTCTGAATGGCCCAGATGAACCTGGAACCCGGAAACCCCACCGACAGTTCCCTGAGGAGCACGAATCTCTGCAGGATAATCCGGAAATGTAGACAGGTCGTTACCAAACAAAGCTGCAGTATCTGAAAAAAGTGTTCCAGTCAATTGCATCCCATCTCCCGAATCTCCGGAAAATCTGATTACCACCTCATCTCTTTCGATAACCTCTGATCTTTTAGCCATGATAACTTTTAATTTATTCTCATTTACCTGTTTGCTCTGCTGCCAGAAAATTTTATGATCAACAAAATTAACATTTTAAGAATTGAAAAGTAAACAAAAAATACATGCCATTATGATATTGATCATGTTTTGAACCGCAGAACCACGGTATTTGATCAATTTCACACAGGTTCCGCTCAAGTTCTTTGTCACTAACAATAAGGAGGCTTATAGGTTCACTTTTGGCATTCTGTATTGACTAAGGACTTTGAGTTAAATTGTCTTCGGTATTTACACCCCCACCCCCAGGCTACTCTTTGTACACATCTTATTTTCAATATCCATTCATACTGAATAATCCTTATAATTGATTGGTTATTATAGTATAAGATCCCTCGCTGCGCTTCGGGATGACAGATCGTTTTGGTGGTGATGGAGGAAGCGGCGGCGATTCGCATAATTATTTACCCTGCAATAATGTCCTTTCGAATCGCCGCCGCTTCCCTCCATGTCTAAAAAAGGATCTGTCATCCCGAATGCAGCCATCTTGAGCTTGCGAAGGATGGCGAAATGAGGGATCTAATGGATCTGCCAGAAATATTGAGAGTGGGCTGGGGGCTAACTAACTTATTCGGGAATTAAAGAGCGCATATTAAGAGATGGATTTTCAGCTCCAGATATCTGCCTTATGCAGGTTTATCTCTCCCTCGAAAAACATTCTGGCAATTTTTTCAAAGTAGGTAGTATAGTCTGAAACAAAAAACATATCCTTAACCTTGCCGGAATCGTTCAGAAGCCCTTTCTTTTCAAGTGCTTCCCTCAGGATCATTGAAACGATACGGGCAGAATCGACCACTTCGATATTGAAATTGAAGAATTTACTGATCTGGTTTTTAATGATAGGGTAGTGAGTACATCCCAGAATTAGCGCCTGTATACCCTTAAGTGACTCACCGGATAGGTATGCCCTTATTATTGCATTACTGATATCATCGAAAATAAATCCCTCCTCAATCATTGGTACAAGCAGAGGTGTGGCAAGTGAAATAACTTCCGTTGTCAATGATTTTTCCCTGATTTTCTGTTCGTAGGTGCCGGAGCTGATTGTCCTTTTAGTCCCGATAACTCCTATTTTATTGAAATTACGTGTGCTTATATAATCGACAACAGGATCGATCACATCGAAGAGAATTGTTTTTTCCCGGAATTCCTTTTTCAGGGAATCGAAGGCTGAAGCGGATGCAGAGTTACATGCAACCAAAACAACTTTCGAATCGTGTTCAAGAAGGAATTCTGTTATACGGTGGGAGTAGTAACTAATTGATTCGGCAGATTTGTCTCCATAGGGCAGGTGTGCAGTGTCGCCAAAATAGATAATGCTTTCACCCGGCAAAATCTGCTTTATTGCATGGGCAACCGTAAGTCCGCCGACACCTGAATCAAATATCCCGATTGGTTGTTCTTTCACAGTATCAGAAATATTAAAAAAATGACCATCCTTTTGAGGGATGGTCACGGGTTCAATATATATATACTATTTTAACCCAAGTTTTGCTTTTGCCAGTGGCATAATATTTGTACTTTTTGAGTCATCAAAGTACAAAAGTGAACTGCCCTGTCCTATACTGAAGATATAGACAAATCCGTTTTCTTTCCCTACGTCCTTGATTGCCTTATCAACTTTTGCCATGATCGGCTGAAACAGTTCAGCCTGTTTTTCCTGTAACTGCTGCTGAGCATTGTTCTGAAATTCCTGGATCCTTTTATTCATATCCACAAGTTCCTGTTCTTTTGTTTGTCTGACAATCTCAGTATAGTTTTTTAATTCCTTCTGATATGCATCACTTTTATTGTTCAGTTCCACAGACATTAGTTCCAGTGCATTGATCAGGTCCTTGCGGAATTTCTCAAGTTTTACATTTGCTGAATCAAATTCAGGCAGTGACTGGATCAATTCATCACTGTTTATATGTCCGAACTTAATAGTCTGAGCCACCGCTTTCTGGCTTACCAAAAGAACAAGAGACAATAAAATAGCTACTCCGATAAATCTTTTCATTTCTAACATTTTATTAAACAATTGTGCAAAAGTAATTAATTAATTTTTATAACCTAATTTTTCAAGTATCTGATCGCTGATATCAAACTTCGGGTTGGCAAAGAGGATATTGCCACCTGCTGCAGTATCGAAGATAACTGCATAACTTCCGTCAACGGCTATTTCCTTGATGGCTTTCAGGATTTCATCCTGGATCGGTTTGACAAGTTCTTCTCTTTTTTTGAAGAGATCACCCTCCATTCCAAAGTATTTGTTCTGAAGGGTCTTCATCTCCTTCTCCTTGTTAATAATTGCCTCTTCTCTTTTGGTTTTCATATCCTGTGAAAGAAGGACAGCTTCATTCTGGTAGGATTTGTACATCTGTTCAACAATGGCATAACCATCAGCTACCTCCTTTTCCCATTGTTTTGACAGTTTGTCGAGCTGTTCCTGTGCAGTGGTAAATGCCGGAATATTATTCCTGATATATTCTGAATCGACGAATGCATATTTCTGAGCTACGGCCATTGCTGTAGTCAGTATAAATAATCCCATTAAAACGCCTATTTTTTTCATGACTTAATGATTTAATAATTACTTATTTAAAACTGCTGACCTATAATAAAGTGTATTTGAGAGTGATTAGCATTCTGCTGACCTGTCGGTACCGGATCAAATCCGTAACCCCAGTCAATACCGAGCAATCCGAACATGGGGAGGTTAGCCCTCATTCCGAATCCGGCGGCACGGTTCATCTTGAAAGGATTGTATTCCTTCAGGGAATACCATGCCCTTCCTGTCTCGAGAAATCCGAGTCCGTAGATAGTTGCCTGCGGATTGAGGGAAATGGGATATCTTATTTCAAAGGTAATTTTTGAATAAACGTTTCCTGACGGTTTACCTTTCACAGGATCGTATGGAGTAAGCGACCCGTTAGTATAGCCTCTCTGGGCAATTACATCGCGACCATAGAAACTATAACCCGACATTCCGTCACCACCCTGATAAAAATATTCAAACGGTGAAGGGCCAATATCAGGATTGTAGAATCCGAGATATCCGAATGCAAATTTTGCGTTCAGGATAAGCTTGTCATTCTTTGACAGTGGAAAGTAATAATCCGATTTGAAAGTCCATTTATGAAATTCAATCCATTTATATTTTTCCTCGTCCGGCAGGTTTGACATATCTTTTCCTGTTATTGCCGAGTAAGGAGGAGTAATCTGGAGTGCAAGGGTAAATGAGGATCCGCTTCTCGGGTAAATCAGGTTGGGGCTTGTGGAAAACCTGGTCAGTTTCGTCTGAAGGCTGAAAAGGTTTGAAGTACCGTTGCTGAAGAGGAAACTGTAGACATTATAGTCCTTGAGGTAATATCTCTGATAATTAAGTTCTCCGTAGAGTGAGAAATAATCATCGGGCCATTCAAGCCTTTTACCTAAGCCAAGCGTGACACCGTCAATTACCATTGCCTGATAACCGTCATCAGACTTTTTCTTTCCATTTGTCATTGTCGATCTGTAAGTGGAAATGGAAAAGGTATTGGGCTTTTTACCTCCAAGCCATGGTTCAACAAAGGAGATATTATAGGATTGATATACACGGCCGTTTGACTGCACCCTAAGGCTCAGTGACTGGCCATCGCCTGAGGGGTAAGGCTTCCACTCCTTCAGCTTGAAGAAGTTGCGCATAGCAAAATTATTGAACCGCACACCAACGGTACCAACTAGCATGCCGGCTCCCCATCCTCCCGAGATCTCGAACTGGTCGTTGGGTTTTTCTTCAAGTTTATAAAGCAGATCAACCGTTCCATTGATCATATCCGGAAGCGGGGTAGGATTTATTTTCTCAGGATCAAAATGGCCCAAAACTCCCAGCTGGCGTATGGATCTTAAAATTTTTTCTTTACTGAAGAGATCACCCGGAAGGGTATATAGCTCACGCCGTGCAACATGTTCGTTTGTCCTTGTATTTCCCTCTATAAGGACATTGTTAAGATAGGCCTGGTCACCTTCATAAATCCTTACCTCCAGGTCGACAGAGTCATTTTCAACTTTTGCCTCAACGGGAGATAGTCGTGAAAAGAGATACCCATAATCCTGATATAATGAACTTACCGCATCCTGGGCGCCTCCTGTCCCGTTCAGCCTGTCTTCGATGAGAGACTGATTATAGACCGAACCCTTTTTGACATTGAATACCTGTTCGAGCGCCTCCTTCCTGTAGACGCTGTTCCCTACCCAGTCGATATTCCGCAGAAAGTACTGACTACCTTCCTCAACTCTGATAATCAAGCCCACACGGTCTTCAGAAACAGTATAGAGCGAATCTGAAACAATGGTGAAATCCTTGAAACCGTTGTCGTTATAGAAGGTTTTTAATTTGAGCTTATCCTCCTCATATTTCTCATTAATAAATTTGGAAGCCCTGAAGAAATTCGCATTTTTTACCTTCGTACCCTTCATCTGTTTACGAAGCTTGGAGGTCTGGAAAAATTCATTCCCCTCAAAGGTGATATTTGCAATTTTTACCTTTTCGTTTTTATCGGTGGTAACAAGAAGTATCACATTATTCGGCCTGTCGGGATCCTCTTTCTGAACAAAGGTGACAGTTGTGTTAAGAAAGCCCTTCTCTACAAAATGGTCCTTAATAATTTTTTCTGCATTTGTAAGAAGATATTCAGTTATCTGCGATCCGACAGGAAGGTTAAGCTTTTCAACCAGGTCGTCCTGTTCCGATTTTTTCAATCCATTGTATTTGACAGACGATATCCTTGGTCTCTCAGCGAGGAAAATATCCAGGAAAACCGAATCCGAAACGACCTTTGAGATCGTTATCCTGACATCTGAAAAGAGTCCCTGCTGCCACAATTTCTGAACAGCGGTTTTAAGAACATCTCCCGGGATTGTGACCTCCTGCCCTATCCTTAAACCTGATATTCCGATAAGTGCATTTGTGTCGAGAAACCTGATGCCTGAAATGCTGACTCCTCCGACAATATAATCATCAGAATTCATGTAATCAAAAATTTCCTGTTTTTCCTGTGCATGCAATGAAAGACTCAAAAGTGCCAGAGATACAGATAAAAAAATCTTTCCAATTATTCTGATAACCATTATTCTAATATTTTTCCAAAACCTGTTCACTCGTTCTTCCAAATCTTCTTTCTCTTTTCTGGTAGTCAATTATTGCATGATAAAAGTCTTCTTTACCAAAATCAGGCCAAAGTTTATCCGTAAAGTATAATTCAGTATATGCAAGCTGCCATAACAGGAAATTACTTATCCGCAGTTCGCCGCTTGTCCTTATCATCAATTCAGGATCAGGGATGCCATGTGTCGTCAGGAATCTTTCGAAATCTGCTTCAGTGAAAGAATCCGGATCCAGTTTTCCCATTTTCACTTCGGCCGAGATCTTCCTGGCTGCTTCCGTAATCTCCCATCGCGAACTATAACTCAGTGCAACAACAAGCTTAAGTCCGGTGCAGCCGGATGTCAGTTTTACAGTTTCAAAAAGCCTTTCTCTCACATCATCTGCAAGCCTGCCGACATCTCCAATAGTATTCAGGCAAATATTATTTTTAAGCAGAGTGTCTGTTTCCTTGTTGAGGGAATCAACCATAATACCCATTAATGCAGACACCTCTTCATTTGGTCTTCCCCAATTCTCAGTTGAAAAAGCATAAAGTGTGAGAAATTTAATCTGGAGTTCACTGGCTGCTTCAATTACAGTCCTGACTGCATTAACGCCCTGTTGATGTCCGAAAATTCTGTCAAGGTTCCGCTGACGTGCCCACCTTCCGTTTCCATCCATAATAATAGCAACATGAGAGGGAAGTTTCTCTGTTTTTATACGTTTCCTTAAGGACATTACCTACCGTTTTCTTTTT
This sequence comes from uncultured Bacteroidales bacterium, assembly GCA_963846335.1. Taxonomy (GTDB): domain Bacteria; phylum Bacteroidota; class Bacteroidia; order Bacteroidales; family VadinHA17; genus LD21. The sequence goes on along the minus strand of CAWJVS010000032.1, from coordinate 133,491 downwards.
GAGTCCACATCATTGTATGCCGGACATCCGGCCAGTTTACTGTAGAACTTCCATGTAACTGAAATCCCAGTGAAGGTGTACCAGTCATTGTTATGAGTCCATGCATAGTCAGACGGGGCTACCAAATCTTTTAAGTCGTCAAAGTTATCATAAAAAGTTTTACGAAAACCATATTCGGCTTCCAATCCAATATTTTTATAGATATTAATCTTAAACCCGACAGAGAACGGCACTACGGGAATAAATGCCGAGTTCATCGGGGATTTTACGAATGCACCGCCAATTCCGGCTGCAAAATAGGGAGAATAGTTCCATCGCTTTCCCATAGTCGAGTAAGGAAGGAAGTTGAATTCATACTGCACTGCAATTTCTTTAACTGATCCGGAAAATGAGGCTGCCCTTGCAAGCTGAAAGTCGTTGTTAAAATCGAGATCATTGCCTTTCAATCCTCCATACAGGATATTTATTCGCAGGGATTGCCGGGGATGAAAATTGTAGCGGTAGAAAATCCCGGCTGCAAGACCCGGCGAATACAGGAGCCTGTCAGGATTAATATCACCCAGATAAGATGAGACACCGGCCATTGCCCCATAGTCAGACTTAAGCTGACCCGAAAGGGTTATTGCAAGCAGTAACAGACAGAAAATACTTGATAATTTTTTCATTAAGAATGATCCAGCTCTTTATCTGAAGGAGGGCATAATGCCTTTCTTTATCTTCAGCCTGTAAGTAACATTGAAATGGAAAAAATAATAAACGTCATTTGCGCTGGAATATTGTGATGTATAACCATCAAGGTTATCAGTCATTGCATATCTGAAGCCTAATTCAATTCCGAATTTAACATTGGGGTAAGCAGTCACGTTGCCTCCCAATCCCACAGGAACAACGGCAGTAAATCCCTGGGTATCCGGCTCTTTCTCTGCAAGACTTTCATTTGGATCAATCGAATAACTCAACCCTCCAATTCCTGTAAAGGCATAAAAATCAAGAGATTTAACCAGTCGTATCATCCCTTTCCCCCTTCCTTTATTGAAAAGGTAACTTGTTTCAGCCCTGTTCTTGACGAAATAATACTCTCCCAGAAGAGCGGGCTCAAAAATGGTGGTGGAAGCCTCAAATCCCCTGCCCTCATTCGACCCTCTTTCGTCAGTAGCATGCAGGAGGCCGTAACTCAGGCTGAGTCTTGCATTGAGAACCTGCGTAATCCTGTATTTAACACTGAAATTAACACTGTACCTCGTCTGCATGAAAGTAATATCCTTTAATCCCCAGCTGTTTTCACCATGTGAAAAGCCTCCAACATCTCCGAAGAATGTTGCTGTTCCCAATCCTCCGGATAATTCAACCCTTTTAAGTTTCCACAACTGGGCTTCGGATACCTGAACAATTATGCCAAGGAGGAGTATGATAAGGATAGGCCGTTTCATCAAAAAATCATTCTTTACATTTACAAATATAATAATCAATTATAAAGGAAGCGCAGAAATACTCTCTAAAAATAAAGTTATGTTCAAATTATGTTGCAAAACACTCTACATCCTGAACCCGGATCCTCACAATTTATCACTTATTTCCTGCTTAATTTGCTGGCAGGTCAGCTTATAAAATCTATCGCTCAGTTCCTGCGATCAGCACCCCACATTAATTTGTTTCTCAAAGTACTGTAAAAATCCATTCCCTTCAGCATTACAGTCCTGAGTTTATAAGCAGATTTTTCAATATGTAACTCCTGACTGAAAGGCAAACGCCTTGACCTGAAGTCGCAGGTTGTCAGATATTCGCTGCTTCTGCCTTCAATAACCATCCTTAGTCTGCTGTCGCCTGAGACAATTATTGGACGGATGGTAAGATTATGTGGTGCAATTGGAGAAATGATAAAACTTTGATCCTCAGGCGAGAGAATAGGTCCCCCGACACTCAGATTATATGCCGTTGAGCCAGTGGCCGTTGAAATTATCAGTCCGTCAGCCCAATAGGTATTGAGATAAGTATCATCGATATAGACATTAATGGTTATCATGCTCAGATCTGCCTTCTGAATAGTCACCTCATTCAGGGCTGAGGAAGAGCTGCCCGCAAAAAGATCAGGAGGCTGAACGATTTCCAGAAGAGATCTTTCAATTGTTTTGTACTCTCCCTGACAAAGCATATCTATTGAATGGCTAAGCTCCTCTTCTGATATATTGGCAAGAAATCCCAACCGCCCGGTATTAACCCCGGCTACAGGAATCTCAAAATCTCTTATTTTAAGTACTGTTTCAAGAAATGTTCCATCACCTCCGACACTCAGAACCAGATCAGGCAAATGGGAAACGTGTGAAAGATTTGTGAAGCTTTCAATGAGCTGCCCTCCGGGGCAAACAATTGGATCATCTGACTGCTGATAAATCTGAATCATGATTCCTCTCCTGCAAAACTCATTCACAAGCCGGTTGACACCCTGTCTGGTTTTTGAATTGCTGTCCTTACTGTATATTGCAACTCTCCCGATACTGTTTTTCATCATAGTGAGTTTTTCATTTCGCATCCCTGGTTCCGCCTCATGAACGGATCAGTCTGAACCTGTAACCCTTTTACTCCGGCTGATTTCAAATATTCAGATATTTCATCAGAAGGTCTAGCCTTTCGGAATAAAAATGGTCAATCGAGTCATTATCCGTAACCCAGGTCTTGACTTCATAGTTATAACGTTCAAATGTTCTGATTACAGACATCAGATCACTTGTATTAACCTTAAGGGTGACCTCAAGCCGGGTTGACGCAGGTGATGAAGTGATATACATGCTGAGTATCTTAACATTGTTGCTCTCAACAATCTGCGCAATCTGTGAAAGGGAATAGTCTCTGTCTATAACTTCAAGCACTATTATGCCTCCCGGCTGATCCATGGATGAAATACCGGCTATATGCCTTATCAGATCATTTGAAGTTATCACACCTATATAGTTGTTCTTTGAATCCAGTACCGGTACTACTGATAATTTAAGCCTGGAAGCAAGTCCTATCACTTCAAATATATGCTGCTCGGTTGTCACAAAGGGCTTGTATAATGTAAGTGGATGATTACCAATTGGTTCATCTGGCTGATTCATATCATAGATATCAGTGTCCGATATAAGGCCAAGGAACTCCTGATTATTTACAATAGGGAGGTGCGATATTTTGAAGATCTCCATCCAGTTCAGGGCCGTCTGCCCGAGATCGGACGTTTTAAGGGAAGGTATTACTTCTGATATTAAGTCTTTAGCGACCATACATACTTTATTTTCAACCAATATAGTAATAAAAAAGAGAGTTATTGTATTTTTGTCCCTCGATTAATATACGGATAAATAACACAATTATTATAATGACAAAGTTAAGTGTTAATATCAATAAGATTGCAACACTGAGAAATGCCAGGGGAGGCAATATCCCAAATGTATTAACAGCCGCTATAAACTGCCAGCTTTTCGGGGCCGATGGAATTACAGTTCATCCCCGCCCCGATGAGAGACATATCAGATACCATGATGTTCTTGAGATCAAACCAATTATAACAACAGAATTTAATATTGAAGGCTATCCCTCACAGGGATTTATTGCTCTTGTTCTTTCAGTAAAACCTGAGCAGGTTACACTGGTTCCTGATGCACATGATGCAATAACCTCAAATGCCGGCTGGGATACTCTGAAAAACAAATCATTCCTGACAGACATTGTTTCAACATTCAGGAAAGAGGGAATCAGGACATCCCTATTTGTCGATACCAATCCTGTGAATATTGAAAATGCGGCCCTTACTGGTACCGACAGGGTGGAACTGTATACTGAACCTTATGCCACAGAATTCAGCCAGAATGCAATAGGTGCTGTCACTCCATTCGTAAAAGCTGCAGAAGTTGCACGAAGCATAGGTCTTAAGGTAAATGCCGGTCATGATCTGAACCTTGACAATCTGAGATACTTTCATCAGAATATCCCATGGATCGAGGAGGTTTCTATCGGACATGCCCTCATTTCAGATGCCCTGTACCTCGGACTTGAAAACACAATTCAGATGTATAAAGGACAACTTACCTGAGCATTGCACGGATGAAATTGTTTTACAGGAAATTCGGTGACGGACCGCCTCTTATAATTCTGCATGGCCTCTACGGATCATCCGATAACTGGGTATCCATTGCCAAAAGCATTGGCAATTCCTTCACTGTTTATCTGCCTGATCAGAGAAATCACGGACAATCTCCGCATTCAGAGGTTCATGATTACAACTCAATGAGGGATGATCTTTTTGAAATGGCGAGTGAATTACGGCTCAGAAAATTTTTTCTTGCAGGCCACAGCATGGGAGGAAAAACTGCAATTGCCTTTGCTGTAAAATGGCCTGAAATGATTTATGGATTGCTTGATTGCAGATATCTCACCCTTTACCGCTGAAACCTCTCAGGTAATTGCATATAATCAGCATCTTACAATTCTTAAAACCATACTTTCAATCGACCTGTCAGATATCAGGTCAAGAGGTGAAGCCGAGTCCTTACTCACAGAAAATATCTCATCTGAAAAGGTCAGAGGATTTATTCTCAAGAATCTGCAAAGGAATCCCGGAGGCAAATTTACCTGGAAACTAAATGCGTTATCGATTTATAACAATCTTGAAAATATTATGAATGCACTGGATCCGGAAGAGGGATATTCAGAACCAATTACAGGATTCCCGGTTATATTCCTGAAAGGGAGCGAATCCAATTATCTGACATCCTCCGATGTTGCCAGCATCAGAAAAGTCTTCCCTGCATCAGAGTTTATTGTGATACATGGCGCCGGTCACTGGATTCATGCTGATAAACCGGATGAAGTAATAAAAGCACTTCTAAAACTGATCTAGTGAATATTGATTAGGTGAAAGTTACAGATTCAATCTTATCCTCCCGAATTCCCGGCAGATTCTTATAACGGAGAATAACCTGGGCTATTGCAAGTAACATCCTTCTCACAATACCTGACAATCCTTTCCAGATCTTTCTCAATATAGTAAACACCGTGCTACCATGCTTCCGTCTATGTCATCCTTGGGAGTGGAAATGCCGAGTACAGAAGTCAGCAGTTCAAGCGAAGTATAATTCTTGTAATCTCCGAATTTCCAGAGATCCATGGTGTCCAGAAGCTTGACCTCCCATGGCTTTTTGCCTGAATTATCAAGAATCTCCGGTATGATCAGACCATTTATAACCATTCTCCTGGCAATAAAAGGATAATCAAACTCTTTCCCGTTATGTGCACAAAGAATAGCTTCCCTGCTTGATTTTGCAGAACTTTGTCAACATGGCAGAGAAGTCAGAAAGCAAGGGACTTTTCATCCTCTCCGTAAAAAGACTTAAGCCTCAGACTATAAGGATTTCTTTCCCTGATCAGTCCTACTGAGATACAGATTATCTTTCCGAATTCAGAATAGATACCTGCCCTTTCATAAACTTCATTTGCAGCCTGATCCGGAGTTCTGAACTGTTTGGACTTTTTATCCCAGAGAGGCTGCATAACCGGATCAAGAAGGTCAAAGGAAGGTGCTGCGGGTACTGTCTCTATATCGAGGAAAAGAATATCCTCAACCTTGATATTGTCTAGCATGACTTTATGATTTAATTTTTACTTATTCGCCCCCTCGTTCCCCTCCATTCCAACTATCAACATATTTATGTATTTTTGTCAGATCAATAATCAAAAATAGTAATTTGTAAGATATAAAGTGCCTAAAGTGAGCTAAAGTTCGGAGTGCCTAAAGTTTATGGAATTGTTGATCATTATGAAACCATTAAGAATCCTTGTAAAATTTATTTTTTGAAATTGAAAAAGATAATTTCAGTATATGAACCTCCTTCAAATAATAACCCCAATCTCCAGTCACCCTAGTCACTCTAGTCACTCTAGTCACTCTAGTCACTCTAGTCACTTCTAAATACATAATATGTCTGAATTATATCCATTAAAATTTGAGCCATTTTTAAAAGATAAGGTATGGGGCGGTTATGCTCTTGAAAGAGATTTTAACAAAAAACCTGCAGGGCTGCCAAACATAGGAGAAAGCTGGGAATTATCTGCTGTTGCCGGTAATCTGTCAGTCGTAAATAACGGATTCCTTGCGGGCAACAACATTGAGGAGCTGGTTGAAGTCTATATGGGAGATATCACAGGTGATTCAGTCTTTGAGAAATTCGGCAACACTTTCCCCCTTCTGTTTAAATTCATTGAGGCCGGAGAAGATCTTTCAATCCAGGTGCATCCCGGTGATGCAATGGCAAAAGAGAAACATAATGATTATGGCAAGACTGAAATGTGGTATATACTGGAGAGTGAAAAAGATTCCAGGATATATACAGGCTTCAGGGAAGGTGTCACAAAGGAGATGTATGAAGAGTCGATTATAAATGGAACACTGCCTGATCTGATTTATGTTGAAAAGGCTGAACCCGGAGATGCCTTTTTCACCCCTGCAGGCAGGATTCATGCAATTGGCAAGGGCATTGTTCTTGTTGAAATACAGCAGACTTCTGATTTGACCTACAGGATCTCAGACTGGAACAGAAAGAGTAACGGGAGTGTAAAAAGAGAGCTCCATCTGGAACTGGCACTTGAAGCAATGGACTTTACCGCAGCCGGAAAAAACAAGATCAGAAAGGATCCCGAATTGAACAAAACAGAAAATCTTGTCAGCTGCGAATATTTCAATACCAATATAATCCATTTCAATTCGGCTATCAATAAGGAATATTATTTTATTGATTCTTTTGTTGTGTACATTTGTACTGATGGCGAATTTGAGATCCTCTGGGATGGCAATTCAGAGAAGGTTTCCAAAGGAGAAACAGTTTTGCTTCCCGCAATGATAAAAGAGGTCATCCTTGAACCGGCGGGAGATGCAAGAGTGCTGGAAGTGTTCATCAAGTCAGATAATATATCATAAATAATAATACTTAATCACATGAAATTACTTTATGGTTCACTCATATTGATAACAGCACTTTTGCTTAATCCCGGATGCAAAGGGAAAGATGGTTCAGGCAAAAGCTCAGAAAACGGAAATGATACAACAGCCGTTGCAGATACCGGATTCACAGGAATAAAGCAATATATGAGCGGAGGCCATCTTGCAATGGAGACAACTTTTAAAAACGGAGTAAAGGAGGGATTGACAAAGACCTATTACGCAAGCGGAAAACTTCGCGGAACTCTGTGGTATGAAAACGGATTAAGGGAGGATTCTGCAAAGTGGTACTTTGAAGAAGGTCAGCTATTCAGAACAACACCTTATAAAAGAGATACTGTTGACGGAATTCAGAAGCAATATTTCAGGAACGGAAAGCTCAAAGCCATCATCGGATACAAAAAAGGATTGCGGACATTCGAGTTTGAGGAGTACGATTTGCAAGGAAAAAAAGTTGCCGGATATCCCGATCTGGTTGTGAGTACTAAAGATGAATACAATTCAAAAGGCATTTACACAATATCGCTTGCATTATCAGACAAGTCGGCCAAAGTAAAATATTTCCGCGGAGATTTTAACAGCGGACTCTTTGATTCCACCCGATGTGAGAAAATAAAAACTATTAACGGTGTAGGGACTCTTGACCTGAAAAAAACAGGAACTGCCGGCTCAGGAGCCGTTGAAGTTCTGGCAGCAATAATCACCTTTTACGGAAACAATTATCTTGTATCCAAAAAGATAGAATTGCCATATAAAGACCTTAACTAGAGGATAAAAATGATAATCCATTCAGCCACCTTTGTTAAAAGCAGTCCCACTCTCAAAGAGTGTCCGGCTTCAACAAAACCTGAATTCGGATTTATCGGAAGGTCAAATGTTGGCAAGTCTTCACTGATCAACATGATTACGGGATGGTCGAAGCTTGCGAAGACATCTGTCAAGCCCGGAAAAACCAGAACCATAAACCATTTCATCATCAATGAAAAATGGTATCTGGTCGACCTGCCGGGTTATGGATATGCAAAAGTCCCGGTAAAACTCAGGGAGACATGGGTAAAGGAAACTGAACATTATATCCTCAGAAGAGAAAACCTGATCTGTCTTTTTGTCCTTCTTGATTCGAGACTGGCACCACAGAAATCTGATCTCGGGTTCATGGAGTTCCTGGGAAATAAGCAGATCCCTTTTGCCAGGGTATTTACCAAGAGTGACAAACTCTCAAAGAGTGCCCTCGTTACCTCAATAGAAAAGTATGATACAAAGATGCTGGAAAAATGGGAATTTTTGCCTGCCACTTTTATCACATCTGCAATAGTTGGAGATGGAAGAGATGAAATCCTTAACTACATTGAAGAATCTATCAACAATTTTTCAAATGAGACCTGATATAGGGAGGGAATTTTTAATTTTGCAAACAGTTTGAAAGAAATATTAATCAGCTAAATTTTACGGAATATGTTTGGAACTGCGCCTATGAAGATTTTTTCCTGCCGAGCTTCTCAGCATCTGGCTCAGATGATTGCAGACCAGTTGGGAATAGAACTCGGAAAGAGTTCCGTGACACTATTCAGTGATGGAGAATTTCAACCCTGCTTTGATGAGTCGGTCAGAGGCTGCATGGTCTTTATCGTCCAGTCGACAAATCCTCCTGCTGATAATATATTTGAACTTCTGTTGATGATTGACGCAGCAAAAAGAGCTTCAGCCTATAAAGTAATTGCAGTTATACCATACTATGGTTTTGCCAGGCAGGACAGGAAAGACAGGCCCAGGGTATCAATCGGTTCCAAGCTGTCAGCTGATCTTCTGAGCGCTGCCGGAGTCGACAGGGTAATCACAATGGACCTTCATGCAGACCAGATACAGGGTTTCTTTAATGTCCCTGTGGACCACCTTTTCGGTTCAGCGATCTTCGCACCGTATATTGCAAAACTTAAACTGCAAAACCTTACCATCTCAGCCCCTGACATGGGCGGATCAAAAAGGGCCAATGCATATTCAAGGCATCTGCAGTCGGAAATGGTGCTTTGCTATAAACTGCGCAAAAAACCGAATATAATAGAGGAGATGTCAATTATCGGCGAAGTTGAAGGAAGGAATGTTGTAATAATTGACGATATGGTGGATACAGCCGGTACACTTGTTCTTGCGGCCAATATGATGAAAGAGAGAGGCGCAAAAAGTATAAGGGCATTCGCGACACACCCCATTCTATCCGGCAACGCCGTTCAAAGAATCAACGATTCAGCAATTGAGGAACTGGTTGTGACCGATTCTGTACCTTTTGTAAATAATTCTGACAAAATAAAAGTGCTTTCAATTGCCAGTATTTTCGCCGATACGATCCAGGCAGTCACATCAAACAGGTCAATAAGTACAAATTTTGTATTCTGATTCCTTTATTCTATATTTGCAGTCCGAAAAAAACAAGAATGTCAAACGTGTAATGGGAGGTTATCAGGAAGATAACTTTTAGTAGCACAATAACTTTAAGACAAATGAAAATTATAGAAATTAAAGGATCATTACGGACAGAATTAGGTAAGAAAAGCTCCAGAGAGCTCAGAAAAACCGGAAATGTCCCCTGCGTAATCTATGGAAAAGAACAGAATGTACATTTCCATGCCCATGAACTTGCGTTTAAGAATCTCATATACACACCGGAAGCGCATCTGGTTAACCTGAATATTGATAATAAGGTGCAAAAGGCCGTGCTTAAGGATGTACAGTATCATCCGGTATCAGACAAAATATTACATGCCGATTTTATCGAGGTTTTCGAAGATAAGCCTGTAACAATAAGTGTTCCCATTAAAGTTTCCGGAGATTCTGTCGGTGTCATCGCCGGTGGAAAATTAACAATAAAGAAAAGAAGCCTTAAGGTTAAAGGATTGCCAAATGATCTTCCTGAATATCTTCCTGTTGACATCACGAACCTGAAAATTCATGAATCAGTGAAAGTGGGTGATTTATCATATGATAAAATAGAATTACTGGATCCGAAAAAATTAATGGTCCTGACGATTGCAACTTCACGTGTTGCTCAGAAGACTGATGCAGAAGTTGCAGCTGAAGCCGCCGCTGCAGTGAGCAGCTGAAGCCCCTGCAGCAGAGTAGAACATTTTCTTAACAACAATCAGGCTTGATGAAATATCTGATAGTTGGCCTGGGGAATATCGGTGAAGAGTATAAAGATACCCGGCATAATATAGGTTTTACAGTATTGGATGCCATGGCTCTGGCATCCAATACTGCTTTTACGGACAAGCGTTACGGATCTGTCTGTCAGATTAAATACAAAGGACGCGACCTCATTCTTCTTAAACCATCCACCTTTATGAACCTCAGCGGTAATGCTGTGGATTACTGGCTGAAGAAGGAAAAGATCCCTGTTGATAATATGCTGGTTATTGTTGACGATATTGCCCTTCCACTTGGAAGTATAAGAATGAGACACAAGGGAAGTGACGGAGGACATAACGGACTTGCCCATATCAGCTCAATCCTTGGAACACATGAATATCCCAGGATAAGATTTGGAATCGGCAACAGTTTCAGGAAAGGTTCACAGGTCGATTTTGTGCTTGGAACATGGAATCAGGAAGAGAGGAAAACCGTCGGCGAAAGAATATCTGTTGTGATTGAAATGATCAGGTCCTTTGCTTTTGTCGGTACAGAACTTACAATGACAGCATTTAATAAGCTGGGAAAGATGCCGTCGCCAGAGAGCCCGCCAGTTAAGATGCTGCGCTAATGACAATATTACTTAACCAATTGATATATATTACTATGAGATCCTTCGCTTCGCTCAGGATGGCGAAATGAGGTATCTAATGGAACTGTATTGACCATTTAACTTTTATCTTTTACTTTTATACTTTTGTCTTTTATCTTTTATCTTTTGTCTTTTGTCTTTAATATGCCTGACAATAAACCTGTAAGAATAGATAAGTTTCTCTGGTCGGTAAGACTGTATAAAACAAGAAGCATTGCCTCCGACGAGTGCAGAAAGGGAAGGATAATAATAAAGGATATCCAGGTCAAACCGTCAAGGATAATCTCAAAGGATGAAATTATTATCGTCAAAAAACCGCCTGTAATCTATACATACAGGGTAATCGAACCAATCGAAAACCGGGTATCAGCAAAAATTGCTGACCAGTTTATTGAAGATCTGACACCTGAAGCAGAAAAAGCAAAACTGGATCTCAGCAAGTCGGGTGGTACAATGTACAGACAAAGGGGAACCGGCCGGCCTACCAAGAAAGAGAGACGACTGATTGATAAGTTTCAGAAGGATAAAGAGGAGATCTGAAATGGTAGTATAAAGACTTAATATTTCAAAAAATACAGAATAAAGTATTTCCGATTTTAACACATACACTCCGTTTTATTTAACTTGCATAAGCATCTTCAAACCATCTGTGCATAGCTGCCCTGGATGTTGAGGAATTATTTTCAATATATGGGGAAAGAAAATATTGAAAAATATTCAGTCGGATATGCTCTCCTGAAGGCTGTAGCAGGATTCTGGCACAACAATGTTTTTTACAGAAAAGTTATTGTCCTTGGCCGTGAGAATATCAATCCTGACCACCCGCTGATATTTGCTCCTAATCATCAGAATGCCCTGATGGATGCCCTGGCAGTGCTTTTTACACAAGAGCGGACAACCTGTTTTCCTCGCAAGAGCTGACATTTTTAAGAAGAAAATGATAGCGGCAATCCTCTATTTTCTTAAAATACTGCCGGTTTACAGGATCAGGGATGGATTCAGCAGTCTGAAAGTCGAATGATGAAATATTCCTGAAGACCATCGATGTCCTGAAAAACAAAAATGGCCTTGTGATCCTTCCTGAGGGAGACCATGCCGGATTCAGGAGACTGAGACAATTGAAAAAAGGCATCTGCCGCGTCGCCTTTCAGGCAGATGAGGCAACAGGATTTAATCTTGAACTAAAGATAATTCCTGTCGGTATTGAATATTCACACTATACAAGGTACAGACAGGTTCTTACAGTCGCATACGGCAAACCCATTGAGGTATCGGAGTACCATGAGATTTACAGGGAGAGCCCCGAGAGAGCGCTGAACGAATTGAGGTCAAGACTCTCAGCAGAGATGAAGTCGGTCATGATCCACATTCCGGATGATGACTACGATGCCATAGATGAACTCAGAGGCATGCTGAATGGCAGGTTTGGAGATGATATCAGGTTCCCGAAAATGTCAAGGGACAAGCTAATGATTGATAAACTCATACAGTTGAAAAGTTCAAATCCGGCTGCTTATGAAAGAATATGTAATCTCAGTACACAAATTAAACAAATTGCCAGCAGGCTGAAGGTAGATTACCGGCTGCTTGAAAAGAAAAAGCATCCCCTGGGCTGGCTGATTGCAGGAATGCTGGGAATAATTCTGACATTCCCTTTGTTTATATACGGGAATATCTTCAATCTTACCTTCCTTGAAATTCCTAATCTCCAGATACGGAAAATAAAAGACCTTCAGTTCCATTCTTCAGTAAAGTATGGAATATCCCTTATCCTGGGATTTGTTTTCCTGCCTCTGTACCTGATTCTTTCACTGCTCCTTTTTTCTCCATGGTGGCTCGGAATACTGATATTTCTCTCACTGCCTCTTTCCGGATTGTTTGCCTGGAATTATTATCTTCTCTTTAAAAGAATTAAAGGAGGATTTCATGTAAGGAAACTGATGGGAAACAAAGATGAGGCGTTTGAGGATCTCAGTAATAACTACCGGGAGCTGTTAAAGCTTGTTGCAGAAATGAAGGTCAATGAAAGATAGGATGTTTGCAGATAAAGTGGCCTGGATAACCGGCGCCTCCTCGGGTATTGGGGAATCGCTTGTCTATGAGTTTGTCAGCAGGGGAGCCAGGGTGATTGCTTCTTCAAATGACCTGACCGGATTAATAAGGGTAAAAGAAGCATGCGGGGACAGATCGGAGATGGTCAGTTGCATACCATTTGATCTTTCCGATACCTCAGAAATTGAGAAAATTACAGGCCGGCAGATCGCTGATTTCGGCAGGATAGACTTTCTGCTAAATATCGGAGGCATAAGCCAGAGGGCAAGAATTGATGAAACACCACTGTGGCTCGACAGAAAAATATTTGAAATAAACTACTTCGGGACAATTGCCCTTACCAAAGCCGTACTCCCACACATGATACTCCAGAAATCGGGTCATATTCTTGCAACAAGCAGCATATCAGGCAGATTCGGCTTTCCATTACGCTCAGCCTATTCTGCTTCCAAACAGGCTTTGCATGGATTTTTTGAAACACTCTATCTTGAAAACAAGAGTTCCAATATTAAAACCTCTGTCATAATTCCGGGCAGGGTAAGGACGTCAATTTCATTTCATGCCCTGAATTCTGAGGGTAAACCACACGGGAAAATGGATGAAGGACTTGACAAGGGTATTTCCCCCGCCAGGGCAGCAAAAATAATCATCAGGGGTATAGAAAGGGACAAAAGGGAAATACTGGTAGGCGGCAGTGAGCTAATGCTTTTGCATATAAGAAGATATTTGCCATGGCTCTTTTTCAGAATTGCAGATAAAATTAAATCCACTTAGTAAGTGCCTAGAGTGCCTAAAGTGACTAGAGTGCCTAAAGTTATAACATATTATTAAAATTTACTTTTCCAACTCCAGGCACTCTAAACTCTAGGCACTTTAGGCACTTTCTTTGAAACATGTATTAAATTAAACTCATAAGTATATGGAGGGTTACGTAATAAGCGGCATTCAGCAGATCGGCATTGGAGTTACCAATGTTACTGAAGCATGGAAATGGTATATTAACATTTTTGGGATGGATTGCCGCGTATTTGAAGATGTGGCGGAAGCAAAGCTGATGCTGCCTTACACCGGAGGAAAACCCAGGAGCAGGCATGCTGTTCTGGCGTTGAATCTTCAGAGCGGAGGAGGTTTCGAAATATGGCAATATAAGGGAAGGGAACCAGAAAAGATCAAAGAGGAGATAAGGATTGGTGACCTTGGAATTATAGCGTGCAAAATCAAGGTTAAAAATATTCAGGAAACCCTCACGGCTTATCAGAACGCCGGGGTTGCTGTTCCTGCTTCCGTTTCGGCAGATCCGAAGGGTAAAAAGACTTTTTTCATGAAGGATCCATATGGTAATATCTTTCATCTGGTAGAGGCAGGCGACTGGTTCAGTGATGAGAAAAAGAACACCGGCGGATCATTTGGAGCAGTTATTGGAGTGACAGATATAGAAAAATCAAGAGTTGTCTATTCCGGTATTCTGGGTTACGACAGTATAATCTACGATGTAACCGGTAAATTCGATGATCTGTCAACTCTTCCGGGAGGTAATAATGAATGCCGCAGGGTACTGCTGGGAAGATCAAAACCATTTGCAGGGCCGTTTAGCAAGGTTCTGGGCAACAGCGTTATAGAGCTTGTTTCCGCAACAGGAAAAAAGGGAAAGAGAATATATGAAAACCGTTTCTGGGGCGATCCCGGGTTTATCCATCTGTGTTATGATATGCGCGGGATGGATGAATTGAAAAAATTCTGCGGGGAAAAAGGATTTCCCTTTACCGTCGACAGCAAGGCAAGTCATTCCGGCAACAGCTTTGATATGGGTGAAGCTGCCGGACATTTCTCATACATAGAGGATCCCGACGGTACCCTGATTGAGTTTGTTGAAACGCATAAAGTGCCGGTTCTGAAAAAATTTGGCCTGTACCTCAGCCTGAAGAAGAGAGATCCTAACAAATCGCTGCCCGACTGGATGGTAAAAACACTGAAGTTTTCGAGGGTTAAGATCTGAAAAAGGTGCTGGGTGCTGGGTGCTAGGTACTGGGTGCGGCATTCTCCGCAATTTCCTCAACCTTCCTGAAGACTCTCATGAAATTGCCCCCCCAGATCTTTTTAATGTCGCTGCTGGTATAGCCCCTCCGCAGCAATTCTATTGTAATATTTTTCATTTCAGCTACTGTCCGGCAACCCTCAACTCCTCCCCCTCCGTCAAAATCGGATCCTATCCCTACATATTCAATCCCTATAACCTGGACAACATGATCAATATGGTCCACAACGTCCTTTACAGTAGCCAGCTTTTCATACATCTCCTTGATATCGTTATATTCCCTTCGCACAATTTTTTTGACACTGTCTGACAGGGTTCCGTACTCTCCATATTTCTTTTTAAGCTCCTTTATCTTTTCCTCCATCTCAGTATTCGGTTCAGGCGTTTTAAGATAACTGCTAAGGATGCAGATCTGTATCACTCCTCCATTTTCCCTGAGTGCAAGCAGCATGTCATCTGACAGGTTTCTCGGAGTTCCGCACAAAGCCCTGCATGATGAATGCGAGGCAATTACAGGAGCTTTGGTCACCTTCAGGATGTCATAAAACGATTTATCTGAAACATGAGAGATATCAACTATCATTCCCAGGCTGTTCATCTCTTTAACCACCTCGGCGCCCAATGAGGAAAGTCCATTGTTCTCCGGGCCGTTGTGGTCGGTAGAGGAATCACAGATATCATTATTCCTTGTATGGGCAAGGGTTATATACCTGGCTCCAAGATCGTAATACTGCTTAATCCTCGATATATCCTTTCCTATGGGATAACCATTTTCCATACCGATATAAGCCGATATTTTTCCGGCTTTCTTTAACCTGTAACCATCATCCACGCTTAATGCAATTTCAGCTACTGCGGAGTTCTTTTCAACATTTCTGTGAATGGCTTTCAGAATATCAAGCGCTTCCAGATGAACATTGTTGAAAGCTGAATCATTTCTGGGACCCTGGGCGATAAAAACTGCAAAAAATTCAGCATGAAGTCCTCCTTCTATCATCCGGGGGAAATCAACACACCCATCTTCATGCCGTTTTCCAAGATCAAAGTCACCTTCCGCAAATTCCATTGGTGTATCACAATGGGTATCAATTGTAATGGTTGATGAGTGAATTTTATCAGCCCGTTTTGCCAGCCTGACTTCACTGTTGCTGCAAGCTGCCAGAAGGGAAACAATCAATGCAAGGGTGATGGATAATTTCATGCTTATTTTACCTGATTATCTGCCGCAAGATAATTAAAATGACTTCGAAGTATCTCAAAACATGATTATTTAACCATTTTTAACAATGGTACAGATCTGACAATGAGGTAAGGGCAGTCCTGGAAATGAACACCTTTCATTCTCTTTGATGATATTGTTAATTCTTATCTTTGCCGGAGTCTGGATAATAAACAGGCCAGGATCACCTGACACTGAAGAAAACAGGTTAAATGAACAAGTACATTCTGGTTGCCCTTTCGGTTGCTGGAGGCGTTCTCAGCGGATTAGCCTGGAGCAGCTGGTGTTCAGGCTTAATATTGCTTGTAGCATTTGTTCCTTTTCTGCTCATTGAAACATGGTTGTTTGAAAATCAGGAAAAATACAGCAGAAATGCATATTTCATCTACCTCCTGCCGGGCCTTGTCCTGTTCAGCATCATTACTATGGGATGGATGAGAGTTGCCAGCCTGACAGGAGCTATCTGCGTAATAATGGGACTCTCATTCCTGATGGCATTTGCTTTATGGCTTTCTCATGTCATAAGGCTTAAAGCAGGAAATCTGCCCGGATTTATATCCCTGATCACATTATGGTTATCATATGAATTCATAAGTCTTAATGTTAATATTGTCTCACCCTGGCTCAACCTCGGAAACGGACTGGCAAAAGATGTAATGTTTGTTCAGTGGTATGAATTGACCGGAACTGCCGGCGGTACTCTCTGGATTTTACTCTCAAACCTGTTCCTTTCACTTTTCATAGTGAAACATTTTGCCGGAGTAAAACGATCACGGACATTCCTCGTTATATGGCTGGCGGTGGTTTTAATACCTGCCGGCATCTCGCTCACCAGATATCATACAATAAAACCTTCAGGATTGGCTGCATCTGAAGTTTTAATAATTCAACCAAATACCGATCCTTATACTGAAAAATTCACTGTGCCATTTGAGGCTCAGCTTCAAAAAGTCATTACTATGGCCAAAACCGGAGCAACTGACATGACTGCCTGGATCATAACACCCGAGACTACTGTAGATGATCCGGTTAATCTTGACGATCTTAATGAGAACCGGTATATCAGGATGTTTAAGGAGCTGACGGGTAAATATCCCGGGGCAACAGTGGTTGCGGGCATGGTCACTTACAGGATATATCCTGATCAGCCGGAGGCACCCACAAAAAGCGCCAGAAAGACAGATTCATCAGGTTCCTGGTACGATCATTTTAATTCAGCCCTCAAGATTGATACAGGCAACATAATTGAGGTATACCACAAGTCGAAACTTGTCCCGGGTATTGAAATGCAGTTTGCAAGCGGTCCGGGAAGGTTTATAAGCAGGATACTCCCATATCTGGGAGGCACAAAATGGGGATATGGAATGCAGGAAGAGAGAACATGCCTGAACCATAATGCCCTCAGGCAGAAAGCCGCACCGATAATCTGCTATGAATCTGTCTTTGGCAGGTTTGTAACGGGCTATGTTAAAAACGGGGCTCAGGCACTGTTTATTATAACAAATGACGGATGGTGGAAAAACACCAATGGCTATATCCAGCATCTTCACTATGCCTCCCTGAGGGCAATCGAAACCAGAAGACCGGTAGCACGGGCAGCCAACACCGGCATTTCATGCTTTACAGATCTCAGGGGAAGAATAACTACTGAATCAGGCTGGTGGTCTCCTGCTATTATCAGGGGGGAGATTGTTCCCGAAAACAGGATTACTCCATATGTGAAATACGGTGATTACCTGCTGAATATTTCTGTTTTGACAAGCATCATTATGCTGTTGACAATATTCGTCATTCTGCCAGTCAGAAAAAAAATAAGGTGATTTATTAAAAAAATGCAACCCTTGTACTTTCCGGATGTCTTTATAACCAGCTAAGCTTATCAGGTGGATAATTTGAACATTTATATACATGCCCCCTTAATTGAGGAATGCCGCAAAGGAAACAGCAAAGCTCAGTTCAGGCTCTATAACCAGTATTCAAAAGCCATGTACAACCTGGCATACAGAATAATGAACAACAGGGAAGATGCTGAAGATATGCTTCAGGAGGCATTTGTTGAATGCTTCAGAAATATTGAGACATTCCGGTTCGAATCAACTTTCGGCGCATGGTTAAAAAAGATTGTGGTAAATAAATGCATAAACCAGCTTAAAAAACAGAAAATTGACCTGACATTTTGCGAAACGCTGCCTGCAATAGCCAGCGAGGAGGAGGAGGAAACAAGCTTATGATACCGGTGTAATTTTCAGGGGCATTGAAATGCTTCCCGATGGATACAGGATCATACTCACCCTATACCTGCTTGAAGGTTACGACCATACTGAAATATCTCAAATACTTGGAATATCGGAATCAACTTCGAAATCTCAGTATTCGAGGGCAAAAGACAAGTTAAGGAATATTCTTTCAAAAAAATACAACTATGGACAATCTTGAGGAATATATCAGGAAACACCGGGAAGAGATGGACAGGCACAAACCATCATCCGGGATATGGAGAAGAATAAGGAAAGAAATAAAACCCGGCAGCGAATTCACGGTGGATCTCAATTGCAGCAATGGTTGCTGTTATTATAGGGACACGGTTGTTTTCCTCAGACCGGGATTCAAAATGACACAGAAAGCCGTAGGAGAAAACAAAGATCAGTCAGAGATGAAAGGAAACTCCCCGCTGAGAGAAACTGAAATTTACTATAACAACCTGGCAAATACCCTTTACAGGGAAGCTACTCCGATGCTTACAAGAAATCCGGAAATTGAAAAGGAACTCTCCAGCGACATTTCACAGATTGACAGCATCTGTTCCGAAATCAAAAAGGATCTTAAGGATAATGTTGCAAATCAGGATGTTGTGGAAGCACTGATTCAGAACTACAGAATTAAAATCAGGCTGCTTGAAGATATGCTGGAAGTACTCAAGGAATATGAAAACAATCCTGAAAAAAATGACAGCCATGAACTATAGATTCATCATATTAATAATGATTGTCCAGATGATAGTCCAACCAATATCATCGCAGGGCAATTCAGAGGTAAGAAACTTCATTAAGACGCTGCCGGTTGGAAAGGAGACTTCCCTGGAGGTATATAATAAATACGGCACTATCCAGATAACTCAATGGGACAAAGATTCAGCCATGATCAGGGCTGAGATAAAAGCTGTGGCATCAGACAAGGAAAAGCTCGGAAAAATGTTCGACGGGATAAGCATAGCCATGAATGAATCAAAATACCAGATCAGGGCCGAGACCAAATTCACCCAGAACATTGGGATGATATTCGAAAATTTCAAAGGGATGACAAGCAAACTCATCTCATATGAGTCCAGGGTAGAGATAAATTATTACATCACCATACCTGAATATCTCAACCTTAAAATTGACAATAAATATGGTGATGTGTATATGGAAGACAATAAGGGTGAATTTTCAATTTCTGTCTCCAATGGATCATTTAAGGCTAATTCGCTCGGGAAGAATGCGGTGCTGAACCTTACATTCTGCGATGCCACCATCAATTCCCTGACCTCTGGAAAGATCGATGCATCATTCTCAGAGCTTTCATCCAATGAATTGGGAGATGTCTCAATAAACTCAATATCATCTAAATATGAGGTCAGGAAAGCCGGAACAATAACGATCGAGTCCCGAAGGGATAAGTTTTATATTGACAATATCAGGACAATTAAGGGCACCTCCTATTTCACCGATTTCAACTTAAAAAACCTGAGCCTTGAAGCCAGCCTCTCAACAAGGTATGGAAAATTAAATATTGACCTCATTGAAAACGGATTTGAATCTGTAAATTTAAAAACAGGCTATTCAGATATTTCCCTGGGTTTTGAACAAGGATCTTCATATAATTTTGATATCAGACATCTGAATGCATTCCTTGTCATCTCTGACAAGAGCGCAATGACTGAAAAGAAAGTCCTGAATGAAGATAAAAAGGAATATATAACATCCGGAACCGTTGGAAAGAATCCCGGAAATTCCAAAGTCAGCATAGATGCTACGCATGGAGATATTTATCTGAAATAATTGGAAGATGAATGCAACCCTGTAATTTTTTTTATGTCTTTATGATCATAAAACAAACTTTAACAATTAATTCCAAAACATGTACCAATGAAAAAAATTATTCCACTGATACTTGTAATGATTTTACTGTCCTCTGCCAGTCTTTCCGGCCAGGTCTCAACCCGCCAGGCAGGATTTAGAATGGGCCACAGAAGCGGCATTTTCTATCAGGTTAGCTCTGAAACAGGCAATGCCGAGACAGGCTATAATGGTATGATCAGCTTCAATAACCACGGGATCCAGCTTACGGGACTGAAGATCATCTATGAAAATTCATTTCACGGAATATCCCCCAATCTGTTTTTTGGGTGGGGCTATGGAGGCCATGTCGGATATACCTACTCTGATCATATCAAAGCGCTGGGTGATGATTATTATTTTCAGGACGACAGGTTCTGTCCTCTTTTTGGCGTTGACGGATGGCTGACGGCAGAGTACAGGATCAATGATATACCATTGATAGTCAGCCTGAACGTAAAACCTTATCTGGAGATAACAATTCCGGCATTTGTCAGGCTCATGCCCTGGGATTTTGGATTCTCGATAGCCTATGTCTTCTGAATATCATAATCCTGAAATATATTATACTGAAAAATACTAAACTATTAAATATCAAAAAGAAATGAAAAAATGTGTTATTATATCAGCGGCAATAATTCTCTTCTGTTCGTCATCATTTTCACAGGACCATGATTCAGCAAACAATAAGGATGAATTCAAAACGCTGTTTGGCAATGAAAAACATAATGGCGCGTATGGGGCCTTCACAATTGGCTATTCCGAGATCGACAACAAACAGGCTATTCTCTTCGGAGGAAGATTCGAATGGATTGTTGGACATTCAATAGGCCTCGGATTCGGAGGAAACGGGTTTATTAATGAGTACCACTTTGAGCCTTCACTCAACAGTGATGTCTTTCTCACAGGAGGGTATGGAGGGTTTTATATTGAACCTATCCTGATGCCCAATTTTCCCGTACATCTCGCTTTTCCAATCCTCCTGGGAGGCGGTGGAATTTCATATGTGACAGAGGACCGGGATCAAAATTACAATTTGATAGAGGACACAGAGGCATTCCTGATTGCTGAACCAGGGGCTGAGATAGAACTCAACCTGACCAGGTATTTCCGGTTGGCATTAGGCACCTCATATAGGTTCACGACTCCTTTTAATGTAGGACTGGCTGAATCGACAAATGTCAGTTCTGATGCACTGAAGGGATTCAGCTTTATGATGACCTTTAAATTCGGGAGATTCTGATTTTCGACCATCTCCAACTCCCATCCTCCTCTCGACCTGCCCCCCATCCCCCCTAAAGGGGGGCTAAAACACGGATGTTTATAGAGCTTAAAACTTCTCAAATCCCTCATCCAGCCATTCTTTGTACTCTTCGATATTGAGATTGGTAGGCATCGGCTTATTGAGAGGATTTCCATCATGGTCAGTAATGACATACAGAGGCAAAGCATTGGTTTTGAATTTTGATATCTCAAGGTCTTCATTCAACTTGCCTATAGTCTTCTTTACCTTACCATCAATTTCCGATTTAATCCATTCGCTTTCAGGCAGCTGGGTTCTGTCGTCCACATAGAGGGCAATAATGACAAAATTTTCCCTGAGACGCCTGAGAACTTCAGGATCTGACCATACCCTGGCTTCCATAATCTTGCAGTTGGCACAGGCATGACCTTTAAAATCGATTAATACAGGTTTGTTTTGTTCCCTGGCACATTCAAGACCCTGCTTATAATCAAAATATCCCTGCAGACCGAGCGGCATATCAAAAATATCACCATGCTTTGGTTCTGAACAAAGCTTTCCGGTCAGGGGATTCTGAACAGCTACAGCCTGAGATGTCCTGTTGGCTGAGATAAGGCCTGGCAGGTTCAGTTCTGAGGTGGTCTGTGATGGCAAAAAAGATGATAGTCCTTTCAATGGAGCTCCGAACAGTCCTGGTATCAGGTATACTACAAAAGAAAATACAGTTATTATTAGGAAGAGTCTGAAGGTACCGATATGTGGCAGATCGCTGTCGTGGGAGAACTTTATCTTCCCGGCAAGATAGAGGCCAAGCAATGAGAAAAGGACTATCCATATTGCCAGGAAAAGATCTCTTGACAGTAGCCCGAGTGAGTATACACTGTCGATGGTCATGAGAAACTTCATGCTGAATGCGAGCATTATAAATCCCAGGACAACTTTAATTGAATTAAGCCAGCCCCCCGATTTTGGTATGCGGTTCATGATTGACGGAAAGAGGGCAAAAATGGTGAATGGAAGTGCGAAAGCAATGCCAAATCCAAGCATGCCCAGGGTTGGTCTGAGAACATCACCTGAGGCCGCTTCAACCAGCAGAGCTCCGATTATCGGCCCGGTACATGAAAATGAGACAATTACAGTTGTGAGTCCCATAAAGAATGATGCCATAATGCCTCCCTTATCGACTCTTGAATCAGCACTGGTTACCCATTTATTTGGTAAAACAATTTCAAAAGCTCCGAAGAAAGAGGTTGCAAAGATCACGAACAGGGCAAAGAAAAGTGCATTGGGCAGCCAGTGTGTACTCAGGGTATTTGCAAATCCGGCTCCTGCACTTGTCAGTGATACGATTATTCCAAGCGATGAGTAGATCAGGATAATTGAGAATCCGAAAATCAGTGCTTTGGAAACGGATCTCCTTCTGTTTTCCGATCCCTGCGAAAAAAATGCAACCGTCATAGGTATCATCGGAAAGACACATGGTGTAAGAACTCCTGCAAAGCCTGCAAGCAATGAGATCAGAAAAAACCTTAACAATCCGCGGTCCGGGACCGGCCCGGGGGAATCTGTTTCAGGATTTCCGGATGATGCAATTTCCTGATTTGTGGCCTGGCCCTTTATTACTATTTCAAATTCTGCATCTTTGGGAGGTGAACAGGTTGCATTATTGCATGCCATAAAATTCACAGCTCCCTTTACTGTAAAAGATGGTTCAACAGCAGTTATTTTCTGGCGAAACTCAGCCTTCGAGCTGAAAGTCTTAATCTTGAAGCCGAATGCTTCATCGAGCACCTCAACCGGGGTTGTGACTTCATATGTTTTCCCTGTAAGTTTAAAGGCCGGCATAGTATCAAAGATGAAGGAAGTTGGAATAGGTCCTCCATCAGGTATATCCATTGAGTAGATATGCCAGTGCTCTTCCATGGTAGCTGTGAAGATAAGTTCATATTGTTTGTCGCCGGTCTTCTCATAGCCAAAATCCCATGATACGGGGTCATAAACCTGTGCTGTAGCAACGGAGGCTGAAAGAATCGAGAAGATAAAAAATACAAGTTTTCTCATTTTTGTGGCTGCTAATATTTAAGATTTAAATCGCCATGAGCTGAGCCCTGTGCCCTGTGCCCTTCTCAGGCCAGGTCAATTTCATTATCATACCGGTCGTAGAAATGATATTCGAGCATATGATAAGAAGTAACTGCCTGCACCTTCAGGCTGATTTTAAATTTCACATTCCACCTGCGGAACTGCGGGATGAGCCCTTTTTTAAGATATGCTGCTACGAAGGGATGAACATTCAGTATCAGTTTTCTTGTCTTTATCTTGTCAACAATAAAGGATAAACCTCTCTCCAACTCATCAGTAAAGAGTATTGTCGGCCTGGTTTCACCGGATCCCTGGCATGATGGGCATTTTTCGTCTGTAATAATATTCATTTCAGGCCTGACCCTTTGCCTGGTGATCTGCATCAGTCCGAATTTAGTAAGTGGAAGGATATTATGCTTGGTTCTGTCGGAAGACATTACCTCTTTCATTTTGTCATATAGCTGCTGCTTGTTCTCAGAGGTCTGCATATCGATAAAATCAACGACAATAATCCCACCCATATCCCTGAGTCTCAGCTGTCTGGCAATTTCAGTAGCAGCCTCCATATTAACCTCAAGGGCATTTGTTTCCTGATCATTTCCTGATCTTGATCTGTTGCCGCTGTTGACATCGATAACGTGAAGTGCTTCAGTATGTTCGATGATCAGATATGCGCCATGCTTGAAAGAGACGGTCTTTCCAAAGAGAGCCTTTATCTGTTTGTTGATTCCAAAATGGTCAAATATCGGCAGGGAGCTCTTATAGATCTTGACAATTTTTTCCTTCTCGGGCGCAATTTCCCTGATGTACAATCTGATCTCTTCAGCCAGGGCAGAATCGTTGATATGGATACTGTTGAAAGTAACATTCAGCATATCCCTCAGGATGGTTGATGTCCTGTTCATCTCGCCTATAAACAGTCGCGGAGACTTTATCTCCTTTCTCAGTGCCTGAAAAGCAGATTCCCATTTGTGTACGAGATCCCGGAGTTCTGCATCAAGAACAGCTACTTTTTTCCCTTCCGCAACTGTCCTTACAATTACCCCATAGTTCCTGGGTTTTATGCTCTGGACCAGATTCTTGAGCCTGCTTTTTTCCTCATTGCTCTCTATTTTGGAAGATATTGAAACCTTATCAGAATAAGGCATCAGTACCAGGTTCCTGCCGGCAAGCGAAATTTCAGAAGCCAGTCTTGGTCCCTTGGTTGATATGGGTTCCTTGGTTATCTGAACAATGACAGTTTGCCCAACTGTAAGGACATCTGTTATCTTCCCGTCTTTATCGATATCAGGTTCGGGCTTGAATTTATTTACAGGAGGCACTTTACCCTGCTTCTGAACTGCAGTTGTATAGTATTTATGCTGTGTTCTGAACTGTGCTCCAAGATCCAGGTAATGGAGAAATGCATCACGCTCATATCCTACATTTATAAACGCTGCATTTAGTCCGGGCATAATTTTCTTTACCTTTCCCAGGTAAATATCCCCGACAGAAAACCTGATATTTCGTTTTTCCTTGTTTAACTCAATTAACTGCTTGTCTTCCAACAACGCTAAAGAAACTTCGGAATCACCAACATCAATGATTAAATCCTTGTTTACCACTTCACTAAATTAATCTGAGTAATGTGTAATCAGAAATATCCGACATAATTATATAATAAACCTAAAGACCAAAAGATCTTTAGGTTTAATATATTCTTTACATGACCACGTAACTATCCGCTACTTCTTTTTATGTCTGTTCTTCCTCAAACGCTTCTTGCGTTTGTGAGTGGCCATTTTATGTCTTTTTCTTTTTTTTCCGCTTGGCATGGATGATTACTTCTTAGCGTGTGATTTAACTTTTGTTATGAAAGATTTTGCTGGTTTGAAGGCAGGTATATTATGAGCCGGAATAATAATGGTTGTATTCTTAGAAATATTCCTGGCTGTTTTCTTGGCTCTTTTCTTAACGATGAAGCTTCCAAATCCCCTTAGATAAACGTTATTACCTTTTACCATAGAATCTTTTACAGTTTCCATCAAGGCTTCAACAGTTTTCTGTACTGTCACTTTTTCAATACCAGTGTTCTTGGCAATTTCATTAACAATGTCTGCTTTAGTCATTTTTCGTGAAGTTTAAAATTCAACAAATTATTTTGAGTATTCGTTTTTTCAACTGTGCAAATATAAAAATATTATTTGTTTAAATTGAAACACTTACATAATAATTTTTTATTCAGGCTTTTATTATTGCCTTAATTACAATGGAATAGGTAAACGGCCAATCAATACCTGGGTAATCTGACTTATAAAGATGTATCATGAAATGATCCTGTAAACACAACTGACTGGCCTTGAAGTCAATTTTTCTATTTATAATGATGCTGGTTGTATCAAGAGGTTTTTTTATTAACTTTACACTCCGTTATAGTTGAATAATAATTAATACATAACTACATGTCAATCAATAAAGTTATACTTGTCGGGAATGTAGGAAAAGACCCGGTAATCCGGTATTTTGACAAAGGCGTAGCCAAGGCGACCTTTCCTCTTGCTACAAGTGAATCATACACGAATCAGCAGGGAGAAGCAATAACTTCCACCGAATGGCATAATATTGTCTTATGGCGGGCCCTCGCAGAAGTTGCTGAAAAAACTGTCAAAAAAGGTTCCCAGCTCTATATAGTAGGAAAAATAAAAACCAGATCGTACGTGGATAAGGATGGGGTAAATAAATACATAACTGAGATTCTGGCAGATACATTATTGGTTCTGGATAAAAAACAGAGCCAGGCAAATACTGCCGCTCAGACAGATCTTGCCAGAAATGAAATTCATGGCAAGGATTCATCAGGTCAGGCAGTAAACGAACCCTCATCCGCATACACTCCCTCAGTTGACAGCAATAACAAGAACTGGCCCGAAACCGGTGACGATATTGACGACATTCAAAAAAACGGGCAGGCTGCCGGACAGAGTGAAGATGATCTGCCTTTTTAGCTAGGTTTTACTAAATGACTCTAAATTTGGAACCTGTTAACTCTCATTACTTTCTATCAACGATATCAGCCATTCCAGTCAATGCGCCTGATCTGCAGACTATCACCGGACTTGCAATTCTGGTGATCCTTCTTGCCGGATCTGCCCTGATGTCAGCATCTGAGGTTGCATATTTTTCATTCAGGCCAGAGGATATTGAAAATTTTAAAACCAATAAAAACAAACAGTCAAAAACCGCTATAAAACTTTATAACAATCCTGAAAGACTCTTAAGTACTATCCTGGTTGCCAATAATACGATCAACATAGCCATTGTTTTATTGTCAGCCTACCTTAGCTCCAGAATGTTTGATTTCAGTTCTGAACCGGTTGCCGGTTTTATAATAAATTTAGTTGTAATTACTTTTCTGCTTCTCTTTTTCGGTGAGATAATGCCCAAGGTCTTTGCATCAAGGAACCATCTGAAAGTGGCCCTTTTCATGGCCTACCCGCTCAGAATAATTCAAAAGATCTTTTTTCCTGTGACATCTCTCCTGATACTCTCAACCTCATTCGTAAAGAAAAGAACCAAAACCAGGCGATCAAACATCAGCATGAATGACCTGTCGGATGCCCTCGAGCTTACATCAGATGATTTTAATGAAGATGAAAAAATACTTAAAGGGATAGTCAACTTCGGAAACATCAGTGTCAGTGCAATAATGTGCCCGCGCATCGATGTGACAGCACTTGACATCAAATCCGGCTTCGACAGGATTGTCACTGAAATAATCAATTCCGGTTTCTCCAGAATCCCTGTCTACTCAGGTTCTTTTGACAATGTAAAAGGCATATTATACGCCAAAGACGTTCTCCCTTATACCGGGAACCCGGCTAATTTCAAATGGCAGGCTCTGATGCGTCCCCCATATTTTATTCCTGAGACAAAGAAAATAAATGACCTGCTCAAGGAGTTTCAGACAAAGAAAATACATATGGCAGTGGTTATTGATGAATACGGAGGGACTTCAGGCATAGTTACACTTGAAGATATCCTTGAAGAAATTGTCGGAGAAATATCTGATGAAAGTGATGATGATCAGTTGCAGTACCGTAAACTTGAAGACAACAAATATACTTTTGAAGGTAAGATATTACTGAATGACTTTTACAAAATTCTGGATATTGGGGAAGATATTTTTGAAGATGTAAGAGGGGAATCCGAGACTCTTGCAGGCCTCATGCTTGAAATGACGGGCGAAATTCCTCAGGCAGGACAAACGGTTCATTATGGGAAATACTTGTTCAGAATAAACTCTGCCGACAGGAGAAGGATAAAGGAGATCTATGTTGAAATCAATAATGAGAATGAGAATATCAGAACAGAATAGGATTTTAATATTACCGGTATTCTTAATATTCTGCTCTGGTTGCGGGAGGGTCTCTGTTCCCAAACCGACCGGGCATTTCAGAATAGATCTCCCGAAAAAGGAATATGTTGTTCTGGACAACCGGAGCGATTTATACAAGGACCTCCCCCTGTCATTCGAATATCCCGCCTACGGAAAAATTTCACTTGAATCAGAAAATGTGAAAGAACCCGGATGGTTAAATATTGAGTTCCCCGACTACAAAGCCAAAATATACCTTACTTATAAGGATATTAATCATAATTTTGACGGCCTTATGGAACAGACCTACAAGATGAATGTTAAAAATCACATCTCAAAGGCTGATGCCATTAAGGAACAGGTTTTCATGAATAAGGAGAATAAGGTCTTCGGGATTTTATATGATCTAAAGGGAAATACAGCTTCCGCTGTACAGTTTTATGCCACCGACAGCATTAAGCATTACCTGAGAGGATCACTCTATTTTGCCGCAGAACCTGATGCCGATTCGCTGGAACCTGTGATAAATTTTTTCAGAGACGACATTGTACATTTAATCGAGACTCTGAAATGGAAAGACTGATACTTATTTCTTATCAATGGGTTGTATAACAAAACATTATCTGAACGAGTTCTCCATCCTGGGAGTGTGGAAGATTGAAGAGGACCTGAATACCCTGCTTGAACTTGTATCACTCGATAATGATGAAAAGAAGAAATATAAAGGATTCAGCAGCACCTCCAGGAAGCTTGAGTTTTTAAGCGTAAGAGCCCTTCTTTCCGAACTGATAGGAAAAGAGGCAAAGATTGTCTATAACAAGAACAATAAACCATTCCTTAAAGATGGTTCAAGGTTCATAAGTATCTCCCATTCACATAAACTTACGGCAATCCTTCTGAGTACCAATGAAAAGGTTGGCATTGACCTTGAATATATGAGTTCCAACATTGCAGCAATAGCATTTAAATTCCTCAACTGGAGAGAAAAGGTTACAAAGGAAAGTGAAAACAGGAGGTATCATCTCTACCTTCACTGGTGTGCAAAAGAAGCACTCTATAAAATCTGTGACAAAGAGGGCATAAGCATAAGAAAAAATATTACAATTGAACCTTTTAATGTGAAGGAATCGGGTGAAATCAAAGGGCATGTTCATACCGATAAAATAAATGAAACCTTCGACCTCTATTATTCAAAATATGATAATTATGCCATAGCGTGGACCAAAAAGAATTATCAAACCCATGCGGCTGATCCTTCCAAGATATAGATGAAAAGAGAAAAATTCCCCGGAAAAATAAGCATCGGACTTCTTCTGGATCCTGATAAATCCAAAGGAGCATCACTCAGAAATATACTGGCTATTGCAGAAGATTGCCATACCGATTTTATACTGACCGGAGGAAGTCTGACATTCAACAGCATTGACAATCTTATCGATGAGGTAAGGAAGCTCTGCTCAATACCAGTTGTTTTATTTCCTGGCAACCTGCTTCAGCTTTCCCTCAAAGCTGATATTATCATGCTTCTGTCGCTTATCTCAGGCCGGAATCCTGAATTGCTGATCGGTAATCATATTATTGCTGCACCATACCTGAAAACAGTAAGGGAAAAACTTGTATCAGTGGGATATATTCTTATTAGTTGCGGGAGCACAACATCTGTGGAATATATAAGTCAGACCGATGCCATCCCCTCAGACAAACCTGAAATTGCAGTCGCTACTGCCCTTGCAGGAGAGATGCTCGGACTTGGAATGATATATCTTGAAGCCGGAAGCGGGGCGGTAAAACCAGTACCGGTAAATGTTGTCAGGGCGGTAAGGGAGAATGTTCTGATTCCGGTTGCTATAGGAGGAGGTATTAAAAACAAAAAAGAAGTTGAAGAGTTATTCGGGGCAGGCGCTGATATTATAATCCTGGGAAACGGATGCGAAAAAAATCCTGAATTGCTCAGAGATGCATGCAGGGTCAGAGACAGGTTTAGGGATCCTTCCCGGTGAAGCCACAGAGTCGTTGCATGCAACGACTACGACTGTACAAATGATATTTAACTACGCCTCAACACCTCGGTACGGGGTGGTATAAATTACCTGAAAAGTTCTATAAGCGGTTCTCCTGTACTGGCATTGGGGTAAGGTACCTTGCAGAGGGAGGACAATGTTACAGCTATATCGGTCATATTCACCTTTCTGGAGATAGTTGCCCTGTTCACTGTCCATCCATACCATATCAGCGGAACATGTGAATCATACTCATAAGGTGAATTATGATTTGTCACATAATCGCCATCCCGTTCTATCCAGCCTGGATTCAGTGTCACGATTACATCACCGGATCGCTGTGAATTAAAATTGTTTATAATCCTCTTCAGATTGCCGTTACCAAAATCATTTGCTTCGAAAGCGGAGTAAGGATAGGCAGCAGCTACCCCGGAAAACTGGACCAGAAACCGTGCAACCTTCTTCTGAACATCCTCAAGCGGAATGCGTGCGTCTTCAATCAGTGTCCGGTTGAGATAAACCTGCCTTTCTGAATAGCCTTTAACCCAGTCGCCCTCACCATACACGGCATTCAGGTAACTTCTCATAAGCTGCAGCGCCTGATCCTGCCTGAAATACCCGGCAGGGATGCGATAACTCTGCAGAACGGCAGGAATCTCTGATACCCCATGAGCTGAAGTAAAATAGATAAGAACATTTTTCTTTCCTACGCTGTCATTTACATATGACAAGAGGTTCTTTATGTCATTGTCAAGGCGCAGTATGGCATCTGCCATCTCAACCGACGATGGACCAAACCTGTGCCCTATGTTGTCAGTTGCGGCATAACAGATTGAAAGATAGTCTGTTATATCATCCTTGCCAAGCTTTTCCTTTTCAATTAGCCTTATGGCAAAACTTGTCGTCAGTGAATTCCCAAAAGGAGTTTCCCTCAATAAGGCAAAATCATTCCTGGGACTCAGTATAACCTTTCCTCTTAATTTTTTAAGATCATAAGGAAAATAGTTCAGGGAGTTAAATCCGGCTTCGAATTTATTTGAGTCTGACAGACATCCGGCATAGTCATTTAAGGGACGGAAAAGATTCCATACATCATTCAGGTAAGATTCCGCATAATTCATGGCATTGAAGTCCATCACCCAACCGGGCAACGAATCGTTGTAATAAGTGCTGGTCATCCATGTTCCGGTTGTATTGTCAAACCAAAAAACACCATCGGCAGAATGACCGGTCGAAAGAATGGCTGAGTTATCTTTCAGCCCGATGCCAAATACCTTTGCCCGCTGATTTGTTGCCATCTCAAGCTCGTCAGAAAAAGTCGAAGCCTGAAGATTAACAGGTGAGTTAAGACCTGACTCAAAACTCCCTCCAACAGGGTTGACATCAATATCCCGCGTACAGTAGATCAGTTCATTCCTCAGCGGCAGATACCAGTTATCAGATGTTATTCCATGAAATGATGGTTCTGTTCCTGTTGATATTGTGGCATGACCCGGAGCTGATTGCGTAAGCATGTAATCAAATGAGGCATTTTTGAAATATGTACCCTCATTAATGAGCTTCTTGATCCCATTATCCCCGAGTTTTTCCCTGTACTTTTCAAGCTGATCAAATTTCAGCTGCTCAACCACTATGCCTATCACCAGACGTGGCTGATCGGGCGGAATATAGGCACCCTGGCCTGACATATTCAAAAAAGCAGATAACAGGAGAATAATCGCGGCAGAACTTTTCATTATCATTTTACAGCTCTTCATATCTTTTAAATACCAGATTTCTTATGAATAAATAAATTACAGGGTAAGCTTAAAACCGAAGCAAGTTGCAAAAATACTGGTTTTAATTACAGTTGCAAGTCTTGTTGATTATTTAATAACAATGAAGCGGCCCCTTGCGGATGTTTTCTTTTTACTGTTGGTGAAAACTGCCAGGTAGGTTGCAGAAGATAAGCTGCTCAAATCAATAAGAAGGGGCACACCTTTTAATGCTTCAGTATCGTACTCCATCAGTAATGCTCCCAGATTGTTAAAGATCCTTACATTAACATTCCCCAGTACTCCATCAGGAAGAACTGCATTAATTGACGATGAAGCCGGATTTGGGTAAAGAGAAGGCAGTTCAGGCAGGGTTGTGTCAGGCGGAGATGTATCCGGCTTCAGATATACGGTGATCCCGGTTTTCTGTCTGTGGTTGACTGATACTGTAATTGTAGTATCACGGTAACCTTCCGCCGTAAAAGTAAGCGGCCACGTTCCGGAGGACAAAAGGCGTACAAAGCTTCCGGTAAGCTTATCGGAATAGACATGTGAACTATCCTTATCGTGTCCTGCAATAAAAACCTTTGCACCTGCAGGAGCGTATGACTCTGAATCGAGAACCATGCCATGGATGCCATACAATGCATTTTCGAGATAACCCAGCAGTGAATGCCAGTTATTTTCCCACAGTACCGGAAGCTGTGAAGCAGGAGTAATATGCTGATAGTCTAACTCAATTGTGACTTCTCTTCCATGCAGCTCCTGGGTCATAAAATCCTGTCTTCCCCCATAAACTACATACCATACGGCTCCCCGGGTCACACCATCATCCAGATCGTACATATAGCCGGGCTCTGCATAAAGATGAGCGGTGTCTGCATATGCACGGCTTATATCATAAAACCAGTCGTTATCCGCATGATAAATTGAGAGCCACCTGTCCCACGGATAATTTACCAGCTCAGCACCTGCAGTGAAAATTGGCAGAGATTACAAACCTGCGGCTTCTCATAAACTTTATCATATCAAGCGTTTCTTTCTCGCTTACAATCTCAGGCGCCAGGGGATCCGGGAAATTACGGTTAAGGTCAATTCCATTGGAATTAAAACGTGTCGGGTTGGATATGACATTACCATTTGTATAGGTGCCGTCAGGATTGGCAAGAGGATTTATCCAGATCTCAAGATTATCTACGAGCTCCTTTATCCTTGAGTCGCCGTTGTAGTTTTTAAGCAGGAGATCCGCGAGTCGCAACATCAGAATAAAACCACCGGTTTCATCACCGTGCATTGTCGAGGTATAGAAAGTTTCAGGTTCTGTTTCATCGGCTTCCGGATTATCAGATATCTTAAGTAGCCAGAACCAGTTTGCCTTTAATACTTGTTCCAATTGTATCGAGTCGGCACAGCGAAGGATAATCTAAGGACAAAACTCTGCATTATTGAATCATACTGGGTATAGGTCGGATAAGTGTCCCATGCGAAAGCCTTACTTACACTGGCAGCAGTTACTATCCCTTTAAGATCAGATCTTTCCTTTATTGAATAACTGAATTTCTGGCCGATGAACCATTCTACTGTACAGGGTGAAAGGATAATTTCCATCATCCTTGTCTCTCACAGACATAATTGAGACATTCCGGGTAAGTTTATCAGGTATCCGGCTGCCGGCGATGGCAACAGTCACTTCAGCCTGGCCAAACTGCTTTACCATATTACGCAACCTGTCATCATTGCTTAAATTCTGTGCATGGCAAGTTTGCGAAGTATACAGCTGCTGTTAAGCAGAGTATGATTAAACGAATGATCATTTAAAGATTATACATTAAATCTTATGTGCAGTATATCGCCATCTTCAACAACATAGTTTTTCCCTTCAACAAAAAACCTGCCGGCTTCCTTGCAGGCATGCTCTGAACCAAGCCTTACAAAATCATTGTATTTCATTACTTCGGCACGTATAAAGCCTCGTTCAAGATCGCTGTGTATCACACCTGATGCCTGAGGGGCTGTCATCCCTATCTTAATAGTCCAGGCTCTGATCTCCATTGGTCCGACAGTGAAAAAAGTCCTGAGATTAAGCATTTTATATGCAGCCCTCACAAGTTTATCAACGCCGGGTTCTGTCAGACCTGCATCTTTAAGAAATGCCCTCCGGTCCTCCTCGCTTTCAAGTTCAGCAATTTCTGCCTCGATCTCACCTGCTATCACAAGGATCTCAGTATTTTGTCCTTTCAGAAATTCCCTGACTTTTTCAACATATTTATTACCTGTAACAGCAGATTTCTCGTCAACATTACATACATATATTACAGGTTTCATGGTGAGCAGAAAAAGATCATCGACAAATTTACGGTCATCATCCTTGACTACAAGTGATCGGGCATTCCTGAAATTTTCAAAGTGCTCCCTGTAGACATTAAGCACCTCCACTCCCCTTTTTGCATCCTTATCCCCTGCCCTTGATGCCCTTTCAAGACGTTCAATCTTTTTTTCAACCGATTCCAGATCCTTTACCTGCAGTTCAAGGTCTATTGTTTCGAGGTCGCGTACCGGATCTACGGACCCTTCTATATGTGGAAGATTATCATTGTCAAAACATCTGCAGAACATGGATAAGAGCATCGGTGTTCCTTATGTCGGCAAGAAATTTGTTACCCACACCCTCCCCTTTATTTGATCCTTTTGCAAGGCCGGGAATATCAACTATCTCAATTGAGGTATGAACAATCCTGTCTGTAACCTGATGTTTTTCAAGCTCATACAACCGGGGATCAGGCACCTGTACAACTCCGATATTTGATTTAGTAGCACTGAAAGCATATGCATTCGTTTCTCCCTTTGTATTCGAGATACAATTAAATATTGTTGTCTTTCCAACATTTGTTATCCCGATAATTCCGCATTGAAGAGCCATATCTGTCCTGATTGATTTACAGGCAGCAAATTTATCACAATTCCGGGGATAATTCAAGATGATGCAATGCGAGTTACGTCTGTTTCATTATAAACTTACTCCAGCACCTCTCCCCTAATTTGCCTCACCCCAACCCCTCTCCCAGAGCAGAGAGGCTAAGAACTATGATTATATGATTCTTACTCCCCTTCTCCCGTGGGAGAAGGGGTAGCAAGAGCAGAGAGGGGTGAATGAGGCAGCATGTAACAAATTTTCATCACTCCCTTTAAACCATGGTACGTTTTTTGAATCTAAGAGGACAAGTGATTAAATACGCTGTTATATTAAACCTGACGATAACATATCGGAATTACTAAAAACCGACCCGGATAAAGGCTTCCGTCTTATTGTGGAAAAATACAGCGCCAGGCTCTACTGGCATATCCGCAGGCTAGTCATCATCCATGAGGATGCTGATGATGCACTTCAGAATACATTCATCAATGCATGGAAAAGCATCGGAGATTTCAGAAGTGACAGTTCAATCTATACCTGGCTATATACCATTGCCACAAATGAAGCCCTGTCACTAATAAATAAAAGGAGGAAAAACAGTGCAATGTCACTCGATGATCTTGAAAGCCACTTTGCCAGTTCAATTGAAGGCAGTTCATGGTTTGATGGAGATGCAGCCCAGGTTAAGCTTCAGAATGCAATCCTGCAGCTGCCTGAGAAACAGCGCATTGTATTTAACCTTAAATATTATGAAGATATAACCTATGAAGAGATGAGCAAAATTTTAAATACCTCTGTAGGTGCGCTTAAAGCATCATATCACCATGCCGTGAAAAAAATTGAAATAATTATTGCCGGAGATTAAACCTTTCATTCACTGATCAATCTAAATGATTATGAAAAAGCTGGATAAAATACCGGTAACGAATCCTTTCAGAGTGCCCGATGGCTACTTTGATGAGGTAAACAAAAAAATATTCTCTGCCACCCTGGAAAAAAGCCATGGGGAGAGAAGATCCGGAATATCTCCCAGAATCAGGCCGTACCTGCTGGCAGCTGCTTCCATAGCTGGTTTTATTATACTCAGCTATACCGCAATAAGGGTAATTGCTCCACACAGACCAGGTTTGCAGGAATCGGAATTAACTACTGAAGACTACTTTTCACCTTACCTTGATGACATGGATATTTACTCCCTTGAAGAAAATGCAGCATCGATTGACATTCCTGAACAGGGGCCTGATGTCAGCAAAGCAGATATCATTGAATATCTGGTACTTGAAAATATTGAAATAAGCGACATTTATGAACAGTTATAAATATTGGAACATGAAAAGAATACTATTAATATTAACCGTTGTACTTACTGTTCCGCTGGTACGGTTAAACGCCCAGAATCCAAATCATGAAAAGTTCAGCACATATAAGATAGGATTCTTTACAAAAAAAATGAATCTTACCTCTCAGGAGGCCGAAAGATTCTGGCCTGTTTACAACGAATATCAAAAACAGAAAAATCTGATACAGAGGGACAAAATTATGCTGATCAGAGATTTTAACCAGAATGAAAGTATTTTGGATGACCGCCAGCTGACTGAGATGGGTGACAAGCTGATAAAATATATATCAGATGAGTCTTCCCTGGCTGTTGCATTTCCACAACAGAATAAGAGAACTTCTTCCTCCTGCTAAAGTAATAAAGTACTATCAGGCTGAAAATCAATATAAAATACAGCTTCTGAGGGAATTGCAGGAAAACAGGCAACAGCAGCAGAGGGAAATCCGGAGCTGGAGTTTTAGCTAGAATTCGAAAGTCTCTGACAAATTCAACGGATTTTGCAATATCATCATACATCACCTTATCATCAGTAATAAAAGGAATTGATTTGCGGAATGATGCAACTACATTTTCAATATATTCTGATGATCTGAGAGGTTTCCTGAATTCAAGTGCCTGAATTGCAGTAAACAATTCAATTGCCAGAATCCTTTCAATATTTTCTGCAACACGAAGAAGTCTTGTAGCGCCATTTGCCCCCATACTCACATGGTCTTCCTGTTCATTTGATGATGGAATGGAATCAACGGATGAAGGTGTGCAGAGCTGCTTATTCTGGCTCACAATTGAGGCGGCGGTGTACTGGGGAATCATAAATCCACTGTTGAGACCAGGGTTGGCAACAAGGAACTCAGGGAGTTCACGCTGCCCGGCAATCAGCCTGTAAACCCTCCGTTCAGATATGCTTCCCAGCTCAGCGAGTGCAATTGCAAGATGATCGAAAATGAGTGCAAGTGGCTGTCCATGGAAATTTCCTCCGGAAATTATCAGGTCAAGATCGGGGAAAATAGTCGGATTATCCGTAACAGAATTTATCTCGGTAAGGATTACTGTTTTGGCATAGCTGAATGCATCTTTGCTTGCACCATGAACCTGAGGAATGCAGCGGAACGAATATGGGTCCTGCACATGTGCTTTTGGCCGTGAGATCAGCTGGCTCCCTTCAAGCATTTTCCTGAATGAGTCAGCTGTGGTCTTCTGCCCCCTGTGTGGTCTGATGGCCTGCACACACTCAAAAAAAGGATCAGGGCGGCCATCATAAGCTTCAAGTGAAATAGCGGAGGCAACATCAGCGACATTTGATAATCTTTCGGCTTTTGCCATAACATAGACACCATAGGCGCTCATGAACTGTGTGCCGTTCAACAGGGCAAGACCTTCCTTTGATTTTAATTCAACAGGAGACAGACCAGTCTTTTTCAGTACACCGGCCGATTCGCTTCTTACTCCCTTATAAATGACTTCTCCCATCCCGAGAAGCGGAAGGACAAGGTGAGCAAGGGGGGCAAGATCTCCCGACGCCCCAAGAGATCCCTGCTCATAGACAACTGGTGTTATCCCTTCATTGAAGAAATCTATCAGCCGCTGAACAGTTTCAACCTGAACACCTGAATTGCCATAGCTTAAACTATGTATCTTAAGAAGCAACATAAGCCTTACAATTTCCTCCCTGACAACATCGCCTGTTCCGCATGCATGCGACATAACAAGATTCTCCTGAAGCTTATTCAGCTGGTCACTGCTGATGGTTTTTTTATGCAATGAGCCAAAACCGGTTGTAATTCCATATATCGGGGTAGCATCATTCCTGAGCCTCTGGTCAAGATAATTTCTGCATTGCCTGAGAAGTTTAACAGATTCTTTTGATAAAGAAAGCTTTATGTTTTTCCTTAAAATTTCTCCGATCTGCTCAAGGCTGAGATCATCAGTGGATATCTTATGAGTCATCTTCAAATCCTGATTATGAGTTTTTACCTGGATGGCAGAACAGGTTTGATGTTTTCATTAATAAAAGAATTAAGCCCGGTAAATGGGATATTAACCTGAACACCGGTCGACATGTTCTTTATGTTCATGGAGTTGTTTTTTATCTCATCAGTTCCAGCAATTATTATAAAGGGTATCTTTTTTGCATCAGCGTATGACATCTGCTTTTTAAGTTTTACCTGGTCAGGATAGAGCTCCGCATTCACCTCCATGCTCCTGAGGTTTGCAAGTATCTTTAATGCATAATCTGCTTCTGTATCTCCGAAATTCAGCAAAAGTACAGAGGTGGATGAAGATCCGGTTTTTTCAAAAAGATCGAGGTTCTGCAAAACATCATAAATACGGTCGGCACCGAACGAAACGCCAACCCCGGATACACCTTCCATCCCAAAAACCCCGGCAAGATTATCGTAACGTCCGCCTCCGCAAATGCTTCCTATACTGACATCAGCCGATTTTACCTCAATTATGGCTCCGGTATAATAG
Source organism: uncultured Bacteroidales bacterium (assembly GCA_963846335.1). GTDB lineage: Bacteria > Bacteroidota > Bacteroidia > Bacteroidales > VadinHA17 > LD21. Next base: position 95,188 of record CAWJVS010000032.1, on the reverse strand, counting down.
TTCAATCCCCTTGCCAGCGTCAGATCAAAAATCACTTCAGACTTAATGCCTGCTATTTGCAGTAGATCCAATAGCTTTTCAAGTTCCTGAAGGCCTTGAATTCCAACCTGCGAGTCATTAAGGATTGATTTCAGGAATTCAGTTTTCTGATAGTTGTCTTTATCAATCAATCTTACTATCGAACCAAATTCTGCTATCACGTTGTCATTGATGCCCCTGTCAGCCATTTCAGCTTTTACACTTTCCCACCCCACCTTCTCGTACTTATCAAGAGCAACAGTAATATCGGTAAGTTTTTCAGGCATACCTGCATGTTCAGCAATCCCTGCAAGAATCTTCCTGTTGTTAAGTTTAATCGTGACCTTCACTTTCAGCCTGCGGAACACATCGTCAATTATCTGAATCAGCTCAACTTCGTTCAGGAGGGAATCGCTCCCAATAACATCGACATCGCATTGAAAAAATTCACGGTAACGGCCTTTCTGAGGCCTGTCGGCCCGCCATACCGGCTGTATCTGGTATCTTTTAAACGGGAAGACCAGCTCGTCACGATGCTGAACCACAAACCGTGCGAATGGCACAGTAAGATCATATCTCAACCCCTTTTCGCAGATCTTTGATGACAGTTTTCCGGTATCTCTGGCAGCAAGTTCGTTATCATCAACAGCTGAGAGGTAATCGCCTGAATTAAGTATCCTGAATAGCAGCCTATCCCCCTCATCACCATACTTGCCTAAAAGAGTTGTCAGGTTTTCCATGGCCGGGGTCTCTATAGGCTGATAACCATACAACCTGAATACCTGTTTGATGGTCTCAAAAATATATTCGCGCTTCAGCATATCACCGGTGGAAAAATCCCTTGTTCCTTTTGGGATGGATGGTTTTGAGGACATAGTAATTTAATAAAAGATAAAAGACAAAAGACAAAAGACAAAAGTATAAAGACAAAAGAATAAAGACAAAAGTATAAAGATAAAAGGAGAATGGAGAAGGGTGGAGGGAAAAAGGTATTCGGTATTCGGTAATCGGTATTCGGTTTTTATAACCCGGTTACTGATTACCGATTACTGATTACTGATTACTGATTACCGATTACCGATTACTGTATAAAAGGTATCACCAGCGGGTATTTAAATGGCTCTCCCTTTGATGCCTTAACACTGGCGATAATTACACAGATGACTTTTAGTATTCCAAGGAAAACCATTATCGGAATCCCTATTATAATGAATAACAATGGAATAGTTAAAACCAGATAGAGCAGCATGGATAATTGAAAATTGAGAGAATTCCTTCCGTTAACATAGACCCATACCGACTCATCCCGCCTGGAAAGCCAGCAGACAAGAGGACCAATAATTGCCCCAAACGGGAAAAAGAAACCTGCCAGAGCTGACAGATGACAGAGCATTGCCCAGTTTCTTTCTGTTTCAGTTAATACTTTATTCTCTTCCATGACACTTCAGTGTTTATTAAAAGACGGGCATGTTTCTTTTATGCTGCATCGATCCTACTTTGAAAGTCGTTTAAGATCAGCCGGCAGTAATCCGTTCGGATCGTATTTGTTAATAAGGTGCTGGTGATAATAATACATATTGGAATCATCTGTTCCGATCAGCATCTTAAAGCAAAAACCAGATTTATCTTCCCCGACAGGACCAACTTTATGAAGTATCAATGTATTGGGAACTTTGTCTGAAATAGCCTTCATAATATCATCTTCAGTAGCGATTTCGATCTTATGGGTATAAATAGCTTTTATTTTTTCAATGGTGGAGATATCAGGTGACAGGTCCTCCTGCTTTACCAGTATGGTCTTATTCTGCCACCCCGGGAATATATTTATTATAATATTTAAGATATTTTCTGCCTGTAAGGGAAGGATCATCAGAGATCATAACTGCATGCTTCTGAATGAATGAAAGGATAGCGCCAAGCTTATATCCATATTCCAGATCATCCTCACTGGCAAAGGAAAGAGGTATTGCACATATTTCAGGCATCTCTCCCAGATTACTGCCTTTCTTCCCCTGGAGCAAATTAATAAAATTGTAAAGTGCACCTGACTTATCCCTCTCAAAATTTGTCTGGGTAAGTACAATAAAAGAGTATTCCGGGTTAAGACGGCGAATATTAAAATCTTTAGTCTCAATAAATTCATATGGTGTTATAGTCCAGAATTCCTTAACTGCTTCCCTGATATAAGTATTATAAGTCGAAATCTGATCCTCTTCCAGTACAATGCATGTTTTTGATTCAGTAAACTGTGCAATCTCCTCTTTACTTGGGAATGGAGCCTGTCCGTTCAAAGCCACAGAAAGGGCAAGAAGGACTAAGACGTTAAACGCTTGTTTCATACAGAGGTTATTTTTCAACAGGTATATACAATGGATTCTTCTCATTAAATTTCCTGACATAGACAAACATCAGGTCTTTTTTCTTTTTACCGGAAAGCTGAACATACTCGTCATAAAGCTGTGGGTCTTTCATCAGCAGCAATTCAGTATTGTCTACATCAAACTCAAGAACCTTACCGCTTTCAAAATCAATCACATATTGTTTCAGTTCAGTTCGTGGCATGCTTGACTGGCCGTATGGGGAATAATAGGGAGAATAATAGGGAGAATAATAATTGCCATATCCGTAATAAGGTGAATAATAGGGATCATAGTATCCGTACGGAGAGTTGTAGTAGCGATTGTCATAGGTAGTTATGTCAGCCACAAAATGACAGATATTGCCAATAAAGGTTATCCTGTTGAAGTTTTCCTGAACCTGAACATATAATACACCATTCCGGGCGTAGCCCCAGATATTGCTTTTTGTGATTTCCTGCCTTACTCCCATATCGTCGTAGAAATAGATCTTATCCATCTCCATGAGACGTTTGAAAAACTCCCTGTCATTATAATCGACTGAAGTAAGCAATTTTGCCTTTGGGATGGGGCTGTTATTTTTAACCTGTTCAAAATTAAGGTAAATCCCGTCTTTGAAACGAAAATCCGGAGTATACTTTACCATTTCTGTCCTTATACTGTCCTGTCCGTAAGAGTAGGACACGGGTACTCCGGAAAAAATAAAAGTGATCAAAAAAAATATTTTTGCAACTCTCTCCATATCTTATTAACCTCTTATCTTTTCAAATCAAAAATCGTACCGTAAGGCAAAATTAATCTTTTCCCTGAAAGGTTGTTAATTTAATGTAATGTATATTTCAACCATGTTTTCATAATTTAGTTAAATTTACCAATTCCCAAAATGGAGATTATGGTTAATGAATCAGGAAATAATGCCAGGAATGATGGTTTTGACAAGTCACCTGAGGAATACTTTGACAACAGAAGGACCGAAATTGAAAAATACTTCATTTTCGCATTGTTTGCACTTATAGCAGCTGTTGTATTTCTTTCGTTCGGACTTAAACTTATCTCAGGGGTGTTTATAATCGCAGCAGCAGCGATCGGACTGATGGTCAACAGAAAAGTATCGATGCTGAACATCAGAATAAAGGAATCTCTCAAAGCATGCTCTGCTTTGAACGAGAAGAAAGATGATGTCATCATCGATTTTTCTCATAAGATCAGGGAACCACTGAATAACCTTGTCATTGTAGTTGATATGTTAATTGAATCAGGCCTCCAGAAAAAGCAGAAAGAGTTGCTTGAGACATTCATTGCATCGACGAACAATATGGTCACAATAGTCAATGAACTGACTATGAAATCGGCCGGCAATCTGAGTTATCAGCAGAGAAAAGCCATCAAATTCAATATGCTGTCGACCATCCAGAATACTATTGAACTCTACAATCTAAAGGATAAAGCGAATATTGATTTTATCCTTAACAAAAAAGAATTCAGTGATCTCGACTGTTATGGGGATCCGATAATACTGAAACAGATCTTCCTTGACCTTTTTAATACTATTGAGACCCAGATCTCCGACAGACCGGTCAAAGTGACAATAAACCTTAAAAGGGAGAAAGAAAATGGCACAGAAAGTTTCATAGGACTAAGGATTCAGACCGACAGAAGCATAATCCTGATCGACAATAACAGTAATGAAAGAAGCCTTGCAGCAAGGCTCATCGCATCAAGCAGGGGAACATTCAGGCAGGAGGTCGGCAATAATTCCACAGTTCTGAATATTCTTCTTCCATTTGCAAGTCCGGCGCCGGAAACAAGGGAGAAAATTGCCTCATCTAAAATAGAAGAGCTGATACAAAAGGAGAAAATACATAAAGAACTGAAAGATCTTAAAATTCTCCTTGTGGAAGATAATCTTATAAATCAGAAGATAACGCTTCTTACCCTCAAGCCTCTGGTAAATACAATCGACACCGCTGCAAACGGGAAGGAGGCTCTGGATAAATTCGGCACCAACAATTATGATCTTATTCTTATGGATATCAAGATGCCTGTGATGAGCGGGCTGGTTGCCGCAGAAAAGATAAGGGCGCTCGAATCGGCCACCAATTCACATGTCCCGATTATAGCAATCACAGCAAATGCGATGATAGGTGATAAAGAGAAATGCCTTTCATCCGGTATCGATGATTATATAAGCAAACCATACCAGCCGGCAGCACTGATCAATAAAATAAAGAATATCATTTAAGAACTTTTTTCCAGAGGACGAAAGCCGATAACCATAATATCGTCGACCTGTACGTTATTACCCATCCACTTCCGGAACTCCTCTTCAAGGATCGATTTCTGATCCTCGACAGAGAATTTGTGAATTTTCGTCAGGAGGAACCGGAACCTGCGGTACATGAATTTCTTGTTTTCGGATCCGCCAAACTGGTCAACAAATCCGTCTGAGAAAATATAGAAGATATCATTTTCCAGAATATCAATCTCATTATCAGTATAGGCAAGCCCTCCGCGATTAAACCCGATACTGATCTTGTCCCCTTTTATCTCAGACAGACTATTGTCACGTATCAGGTACAGTGGAAAGAAAGCGCCTGCAAATGTCATCTTTTTTTGGGTCTTGTCAATGAGACAGAGACCAATGTCCATTCCATCCCTGATAATCGTTCCGATATTCTTTTCACTGGTGAAGGTCTTTTCAAGAGCTTTATTGAGAATGGCCAGAATCAACGAGGGTGATTCAATATTTCCTTCATTAATGGCTTTCCCGATTATTTCCATACCAATCACTGACATAAGGGCACCCGGCACCCCATGACCTGTACAATCAGCCGCTGCAACAAATACTTTGTCATCCTTCTCTCCGATCCAGTAAAAATCACCGCTCACAATATCCTTAGGTTTGAAAAAAATAAATGAGTCGTGGAAATGCTTCCTGAAATAGACCTCTGAGGGCAGAAGCGCTTCTTGTATCCGCTGGGCGTATATAAGGCTGTCTGTCAGATTTTTATTCTTCAGCTCCAGCTCTCTTTTCTCCGAATCGAGATGACAGAGCAGCTGCTCTCTGCTCATAAGAAGTTTCCTTGTCACTACCAGTCGTCTTGCAAGAAATATGATCAGAAGCAAAAAAAGCAAGCCTGCAAACAGGTCAAAAACGGGAATACGGCAGCTTTTAATTGCCAGGAAAAATTCATTTTCAACCGGCAGGACAAAAGGAGTTATATTAACGATAGTCTCAGGGCTCATTAATAATAATTTCATCCCCTCCTCTTAAAACCAGGTTCCTGTAAATTTCTGAAGGTGACTTGATAAATGGTCCCAGTCCAAGCGATTCCCATTTCTGATCGATCGCGAAAATTGTCTCAGGGTCAGAACAAACCACATTTGGCCATTTCCTGGGGAAACCACCCTTTCTGAAGGCTTTAATGGTTCCATCGATAAGTAATGCGGAAGAGGTGATATATTCATGATCACGCTCAGGATCAGAATTTCCCAGTAACTGCCAGGCAGACATATGCAGATTACAGGGATCAACCGTATGATCCACAACAAGTATGACTCTCACATTGCCTTCAGGATCATTTTTCCTGAACAGCTCTTTTACCTTATCTATTGCATCCGGATCCCGGATCCTGTTGACAGAGACTATCACGACCGGAATGCTAAATTTTAAAAGGTCGCCATTGAAATTCACTATCAGGCTGCTTCCGGAAAGATAGTCCTTCATGGGTTCAAAAAGAAGATCTCCTGAAACACCCGGATTTTTCCTGCCGGCATTTTCCTCCGGCAGCTTTATTGTAGCATCAATCCCCAGCTTACCTCCAAAGGAAAACGCATCCGAAGAGTGGTCCAGCACGTCAAGAGGTCCATGGCTGAATAAAAGGTCCCTCTTCAGATCGGTATTTTCAAAAACATGTTTCATGAGCTCACTGTAATTCCTTATATCAATTTTACCGCTCACAACTACAAGGTACTTTGAAAACATCATCTGTCCGGCTCCCGACAGAGAGCTTATGACCTTCATTCCCTGTCCGGGATAGCTCTTTCTGATCTTAACAATTACCAGGTTATGTGCAACCCCGGCAACCGGCATATGAAAATCTTCAATTTCAGGCTGCAGTGCCATTTTTACAGGGGAAAGAAATATCTTTTCTGTGGCTTTTGCCAGCCAGGCATCTTCGTGAGGGGGAATTCCGACAATTGTAGCCGGAAAAACAGCTTTTCTGGAGTGGGTTATACATGTAATATGAAATTTAGGGTACCAGTCAGCCAGGGAATAAAAACCTGTATGGTCACCGAAGGGGCCTTCCCAAACGGGATCATCAGCCGGATCAACATAACCTTCCAGCATAATATCCGCATCTGAGGGAACATAAAGATCATTTGTAATACACCTTACCATTTTTACCTTTTTCTTTCTGAGAAATCCTGCAAGGATATATTCATCGATGCCTTCCGGCAGGGGAGCTGTTGCAGAATAGGCGTAAACAGGGTCACCTCCCAGAGAAACCGAGACAGGCATTCTTTCTCCTCTTTTCCTCCACGCCTCAAAATGATTTGCTCCGGTTTTATGACGCTGCCAGTGCATGGCTGTGGTATTTTTATCAAGAATCTGCATCCTGTACATTCCGGCATTTGTTTTTCCCGTTTCAGGATGGATGGTATGAACAACAGGAAGTGTTATAAAACGGCCACCATCGTATGGCCAGCATTTAAGAACAGGAAGAATACCGAGGTCCGGATCTTTATGGATAACCTGCTGGCAGATGCCTCTTCTACTGCTTCTTGATGGCATGAAACCTGCCAGACGTATGAGTGATGGCAATACTGAAAGTTTCCTGAATAATGTTGCCTCCTGCTAGCTGACAGATTATCAAATAATTCATCAATTTCTTTTCCTGTATCGTCAAGGTTTTCTCTTCCGATGGCCATAGCCATACGTTTATCTGAGCCATATGCATTTATCAGAAGGGGGAAATCAGTTCCTGTATTTTCAAACAGTAAGGCTTTGCCTCCGGATTTTGTTACCCGGTCGGTAATCTCCGTGATCTCAAGTTCCGGATTAATATAGTTTTTAATTCTCCGGAGTTCATCTCTTTTTGCCAGCTCGTCAATAAAGCCGGTCAGTCCTGAATAAGCCATTCTAAAATATCTGATGACCGGCAAAGATATTCAATAAGGTGATATGATTTGCAGGATTATCCCAAAATCATCTTTGACAGGGTCCTTGCATGCAACGACCCTACGGTCGTTAATAATGTAGGGAAGATCCATAGGGGTATAAAACAATAATGGGAACTATTCGCTAGGAGTAGTTCCCATCCACCGTTTGCAACCGAGGCTGTTAACGGAGTCAGATTACTGTTATTATGACCGGCTGCATACTGAGATACAAGATCTGTTCTGCAACCCATGGCTTTCGGGTTTTGCCTGTTACAGCAGAACCTTCCGGCTGTCCTTTCTCCCTGCCGAAGCGCGGATTCCGGGACGAAGTGTCATTCAGGCACTGGTGCGCATTTCCCGGAGGATCTGGCATCAGTTTCAGATAACCAGGGGCCGAAGCCCTTCATTTTCTGAAGCCCTGTGACTCAATCGCTGAAAGAACGTTTCCGGTTTTCGTCGATCTTCCGGACATCCGGGACGCGGGGTCCTTTAGTCCAGACTTCGGCTCGCCTGATGCGCAGACCCGGAGGTCTGAATGAAGCTGATATGTGTTTCAATTAAGTAACCTTTTCCTGCTTCCACATCTTTTGAGCAATCTTTTATCGCTCACCTGATGAATCAAATTTACATCAGGAATATTAAAAAACAATAAAATATGACCGTTGTTATAAACCCGATTTAAACAAAAGTTATTAACAAGTTGTTAATAACGTCGGAAAGGATGATAGTAAATAGTCTTTAAGGGAGATGTTGCCGAGGCATCGCAGGAGAAATCTCAGACTCACCATGATTTTCAATAGTATGCCCCTTGCGAAATTGGTTAATGAATGATGCTGATCTCTGACAACTGTTTCTTGATAAATTAAGAATTACTTCTTATATCCGTAAACAGCAAGTGCACCGAGTGTCTCTTCGATTCTGAGCAACTGGTTGTATTTTGCTATCCTGTCTGTTCTGCTGGCTGATCCGGTTTTGATCTGACCTGAATTAGTAGCAACAGCGATATCAGCTATTGTTGTATCTTCAGTTTCACCTGAACGGTGTGATGTAACAGTTGTATAACCTGCCCTGTGAGCCATCTCAATAGCATTGAGTGTCTCGGTAAGGGTACCTATCTGGTTAACTTTAATCAGTATAGAGTTTGCACAACCCATGTCAATACCTTTTTTCAGATATTCCACATTTGTAACAAATACATCATCACCTACTATCTGGCATTTTTTTCCGATCCTGTCTGTAAGCATTTTCCATCCATCCCAGTCACTTTCTGCCATTCCGTCCTCAACAGAATCAATAGGATATTTATTGACCAGCTGTTCAATAATAATCAACCTGTTCTTTTGAGGTTCTTCTTGCTCCTTTGGGTCCTTCAAATTTCGAATAGTTATACATTCCTTCCTGATAGAATTCAGAAGCAGCAGCAGTCGAGACCGATTGTAATATCTGACCCTGGCTTATATCCTGCAGCAGTAATTGCCTTAAGAATTGTTTCAAGTGCATCTTCAGTTCCGTCGAATTTTGGTGCAAATCCACCTTCATCACCAACAGCAGTGCTCAATCCGCGTTCTTTAAGAACTTTTTTCAGGGAATGGAATACCTCAGTGCCCATACGTAATCCCTCCTTAAATGAAGGAGCACCAACCGGTCTTATCATGAATTCCTGGAAAGCGATCGGAGCATCTGAATGTGATCCTCCGTTAATAATATTCATCATCGGAACAGGCAGAGTAACTGCATTGGCACCGCCAATATAACGGAACAATGGCAGTCCGTGGATAAGATGCAGCTGCTTTGGCAACAGCCAGAGATACTCCAAGGATTGCATTGGCTCCAAGATTGCTTTTTGTCTTTGTACCATCGAGATCCATCATCTTTTTATCAATTCCGGCCTGATCGGTAACATCCATACCGATAACTTCCTCTGCAATAACATTATTAACATTATGAACAGCTTTCAGAACACCTTTGCCAAGGTAACGGCTTTTATCACCATCTCTGAGTTCAAGTGCCTCATTTTCACCGGTTGATGCACCTGATGGCACAGCTGCCCTGCCAAAATAACCACTGGCTGTCATTACATCAACTTCAATTGTCGGATTGCCGCGGGAATCAAGAATCTCACGTGCATGTACACTAACTATCTGACCCATAGATTTTTTATTAAAATTAAACAATAATGCAATATACAAAAAAAGGGATAAAGTCTTTATGACTTATCCCTTCTCCTTAAAATATTTCTTTAAACATTTTTTTATTCTTCAGGAACTGCATCTTCTTTTGCCTTTTCAGTCTTCTTTTACAGGTTCTTCAGCTTTTACGGCCTTTAGCTCTTTGCAGCTTTAGGTGCAGTTGTTTCAGCTACAGCTTCCTCTTTCTTCTTGGTAGCCCTTCTTCTGCGGGTAGTCTTTGTTTTTGTAGCTTCACCTCCAAGCATGGCTTCATTATAATCAACAAGTTCAAGAATGCACATATCGGCATTATCACCAATCCTGTTTCCGAGTTTCAGTATTCGTGTATATCCTCCCGGGCGTTCTCCGATCTTTGGTGATATATCCCTGAACAATTCAGCCACTGCAGTCTTTATCTTTAAGATAGCTGAATACCACTCTTCTTGAGTGTGTTGAATCTTCCTTCGATTTAGTGATAAGAGGTTCAACATAGGTGCGTAAGTGCTTTTGCTTTTGCTGTTGTTGTTGTGATCCTTTTATGAAGGATAAGTGATGTAGCCATATTTGCAAGCATCGCCTTCCTGTGTGAACTTGTTCTTCCCAAATGGTTAATAACTCTTGAATGTCGCATTTCTCTATTTCCTTAACCAGTTTATATTAATCTTTCTCTAATTTATACTTGCTTACATCCATACCGAATGAAAGGCTCATGGATTCCAGCAACTCATCAAGCTCAGTGAGTGATTTCTTGCCAAAGTTCCTGAATTTCAGAAGGTCATTCTTATTAAATTTGACCAGGTCACCAAGTGTTTCAACTTCTGCAGCTTTAAGACAATTGAGTGCTCTTACCGAAAGGTCGAGATCGACCAGTTTAGTCTTAAGCAATTGTCTCATATGCAATACTTCTTCATCAAACTCCTCGTTTGCCATCTTATCATCTGAATCGAGGGTAATTTTCTCATCAGAGAAGAGCATAAAGTGATAAATAAGAATTTTGGCTGCCTCTTTCAGAGCGTCTTTAGGATGAATTGATCCATCTGTTTCTATCTCGAAAAGAAGTTTTTCATAGTCAGTTTTCTGCTCGACACGGTAATTTTCAACAGTATATTTCACATTCCTGATCGGAGTAAAAATAGCATCTATTGCGATCAGTCCGAATTCACTGTCAACCGGTTCATTCTCCTCTGCCGGGACATATCCTCTGCCTTTATTAATGGTAATTTCTATCTGCATTTTAACATCCGGCTCCATCCTGAAGAGAACAAGGTCCGGATTTAACACCTCGAAGCTGCTCAGAGCATTATTCAGGTTACCTGCCTTGAATACATCCTGACCGCTGACTTTAATCGTCACCTTTTCATGGTCAACATCGTCAACTGTCCTTTTAAAACGTACCTGTTTCAGGTTAAGAATAATCTCAGTTACATCCTCCATTACACCGGTGATGGTGGAGAACTCATGATCTATGCCCTCGATTTTAACCGTTGTTATGGCAAAACCCTCAAGTGAAGAGAGAAGTATTCTTCTCAGAGCATTGCCTACAGTAATACCATAGCCAGGTTCAAGCGGTCGAAATTCAAACTTTCCGTGTTTGTCATCCGCTTCCAGCATTATTACTTTATCAGGCTTCTGGAATGATAAAATGGCCATAGAATTTATCTTATATTATTATTTAGAATACAATTCAACAATAAGTTGTTCCTTAATATTTTCAGGAATATCAGTACGTTCAGGCACGCTCATAAATTTACCTGCCATTTGTGTGTCATCCCACTCAAGCCATGAAAGCTTTGTATACTTCCTTGTTGTCAGTGAATCTACTATTGTTTCGAGAGATTTTGATTTTTCACGAACACCTATTATATCACCTGGCTTTAACTGAAAAGAGGGGATATTCACAACAGTTCCGTTAACTGTGATGTGTCTGTGTGAAACCAGCTGACGTGCTCCGGCCCTTGTTGGAGCGACACCCAGACGATAGACCACGTTATCCAGACGGGACTCGAGCAGTTGAAGAAGCACCTCACCGGTGACCCCTTTACTTCTGGAAGCTTTTTCGAAGGTATTGCGGAACTGACGTTCAAGCATGCCATATGTATATTTAGCTTTCTGCTTTTCCCTGAGCTGAACGCCATACTCTGAAGTCTTCTTTCTCTTTTTGTTCATCCCATGCTGTCCCGGGGGAAAATTTTTTCTTTCCAGGTGCTTGTCGGGACCGTAGATAGGTTCTCCGAATTTCCTTGCTATTCTTGTTTTTGGGCCAGTATATCTTGCCATTTTATTTAATAATTTGAAACTTTACTTACTTTTTATTATTTCGGATTTCGGATTGTTGATTTCGGATTGTTGAAATCCGCAATCCCAAATCCGCAATCCGCAATCAATTAAACTCTTCTTCTTCCGGGAGCACGGCAACCGTTATGGGGCATCGGAGTTACGTCAACAATTTCCGTTACTTCGATACCGACATTGCTAATGGATCTGATTGCAGATTCGCGACCTGAACCCGGACCTTTCACAAAAACTTTCACTTTTCTCAGTCCAAGGTCATAGGCCACCTTACCGCATTCCTCAGATGCCATCTGTGCAGCATAAGGGGTATTCTTCTTGGATCCCTTGAATCCCATCTTTCCGGCTGATGCCCAAGATATTACCTGACCGGAGTTATTTGTCAGAGTAACAATAATATTATTAAACGATGAATGAACATGCGCCTGACCTGAAGGTTCAACCTTAACGACTCTCTTTTTTAATGCTCCAGTCTTCTTTGCCATAATCTAATTATAATTATTTAGTAGCTTTTTTCTTGTTTGCAACAGTCTTCTTTCTCCCCTTACGGGTTCTGGCATTGTTCTTGGTACTCTGCCCTCTTACAGGAAGTCCGATTCTATGACGAACACCACGGTAGCAGCCGATATCCATCAGCCTTTTGATGTTCATTTGCGTTTCAGATCGCAATTCTCCCTCCAGCTTAAAACTATCGTTCAAAATTCTACGGATGGTATTGATCTGCTCATCTGTCCATTCCTCGACTTTTGCATTCCTGTCAACACCGGCCTCATCGAGAACTTTCTGAGCGCTGCTTCTGCCTACACCGTAAATGTAAGTCAGGCCAATTTCGCCTCTTTTGTGTCTTGGTAAATCTACACCAACAATACGTGCCATATTATACTTTTCTTAAATGATGTGCAAAACTACTTAAATTATCCCTGCCTCTGTTTGAACTTGGGATTTTTCTTATTTATAACGTAAATGCGTCCCTTTCTCCTGACTATTTTACAGTCAACGCTGCGCTTTTTTACAGATGCTCTTACTTTCATTACCTTAATATTTCTTATTTATATCTGAATGTTATTCTTCCTTTGGTTAAGTCATATGGCGACATTTCTACTTTTACTCTATCACCAGGCAGGATTTTGATATAATGCATCCTCATCTTTCCGGAGATATGTGCTGTTATCACATGTCCGTTTTCAAGTTCCACCCTGAACATGGCATTGGAAAGAGCTTCGATTATTGTACCATCCTGCTCAATTGATGATTGCTTAGCCATACGATTACAATTTATTTAAAACTTTTTCAATAAACTCAAAAGTTGTTAATACGTCTGCCTCTCCCCTGTCAACTGCAACTGCATATTCAAAATGTGCTGAAGGTCGCCCGTCTGCTGTCTTAATGGTCCACCCGTCTCTCATCTGTATAGTCTCCTTCCTTCCGGCATTTATCATCGGTTCGATGCAGATAACAAGTCCCTTCTCCAATTTTGGTCCGGTACCCTTCTTGCCCCAGTTGGCCACTTCAGGCTGTTCGTGCATTTTCCTGCCAAGCCCGTGTCCAACCAGCTCCCTGACGACCGAGTATCCTCCGCTTTCTGCCATTGTCTGAACAGCATTTGAGATATCTCCTACCCTGTTCCCGGCAATAGCTGCCTTAACTCCCTCTTCAAGTGAGGCGCGCGTGTAGTCAAGCAGGCGTCTGATCTCGTCTTTTATCTCACCAACGGCGAAAGTATAAGCACTGTCGCCATACCACCCCTCTCTGATCACTCCGCAATCGACTGACAGAATATCTCCTTCCTTAAGAACATATATCTGACGGGATGCCATGAACCACTTCATCGTTGACAGATGTGCAGAGTGTATTCGGATAACCACCATATCCCTTGAAACCCGGAACCGCGCCATTATCCCGGATAAAGGTTTCGGCAATCCTGTCGAGATAAAGAGTGGTAATCCCTGGTCTTATTTCCGAGGCAATCACTGCAAGTGTCCTCGACACCAGCAAATTGCTCTCTCTTAACAACTCTACCTCTTCATCAGTCTTTAAATACAACATCAAAGAACGTAAATACTAATTAAATCGATGTAACGGCTCCTGATCTTCCTTTAACACGGCCTGATTTCATCAAACCGTCATAATGACGCATAAGAAGATGACTTTCAATCTGTTGAAGTGTATCAAGCACTACTCCTACAAGAATGAGAAGCGAGGTTCCGCCAAAAAACTGTGCAAACTGGGGTGTAACGCCCGATATTACTGCAATTGAAGGAAGTATCGCAACAATTGCAAGGAAGATTGACCCGGGTAAAGTTATTCTCGACATAATTGTATCGAAAAACTCCACCGTTTTTCTTCCGGGTTTAATGCCAGGAATAAATCCGCCGTTTTTCTTCATATCTTCAGCCATCTGTACCGGATTTATTGTAATGGCTGTATAAAAATATGTGAAAACGATAATAAGAATTGCCGTCACAAGATTATACCAGAATCCGTACATATTTGAAAAGGCAATTATAAATCCGGAACCTGAATCAGCATATCCTGCTATGATCATCGGAAGCATCATAATCGCCTGGGCAAAAATGATAGGCATTACTCCGGCTGCATTTACCTTAAGCGGTATATACTGACGCACGCCGCCATACTGCTTGTTTCCGATGATCCTTCTTGCATACTGCACAGGTACCCTCCGGGTTCCCTGTACCAGGAGTATTACTCCGAGAACAATGACAAACAGAAGGAGAATTTCAACTATCAGGGCAATTGCACCTCCTGCACCGTTCATCCTGGTACCTGCTTCAAATACGAAGTTTGCGGGCAACCTGGCAACAATACCAATCATGATTATAAGTGAAATACCATTCCCTATCCCTTTATCAGTGATCTTTTCCCCAAGCCACATTACAAACATTGTTCCGGCTGTAAGAATGATAACCGATGAGACAGTGAAGAATGTTCCGGAAATAATGAAAGCCGATGCCGGAAGCTGGGCATGAAGGTTCACAAGGTAGGTTGGTGCCTGGAGTATCAGAACAGCCACAGTAAGGTACCTGGTATACTGATTCATCTTGCGTCTTCCGCTTTCACCCTCTTTCTGAAGTTTCTGAAAATAAGGAAAGACAATGCCAAGCAGCTGGACAACAATAGACGCTGATATATAAGGCATTATCCCCAGGGCAAAAACTGATGCCTGTGAAAATGCACCTCCCGAAAACATATCGAGCAATCCCATTATACCTGACGATGTCTGGTTCTTAAGGCCTGCAAGCTGTGATGGATCAATTCCCGGAAGAGTAATATATTTACCCAGTCTGTATAATAAAATTATTCCAAAAGTATAGAGCAGTCTTGAGCGAAGATCTTCTATCTTAAAGATATTTTTTATAGTCTGAATCAGTCTCATGAAATTACAGTATTACAGCGGTTCCCTTTTTTGCTTCAATGGCCTCTACAGCTGATTTGCTGAATGCATGTGCATGAACTTCAAGTTTTCGTTCAAGGGTTCCTTTTCCCAGGATCTTCACCTGATTGTTTTTTGAAACAAGTCCTGCCAGTACGAGCACCTGAAAATCTATCTTCTCCAGATTGTTGCTTTCTGCAAGGGTTTGAAGTGTACTTATGTTTATACCTTTATACTCTTTGCGGTTAATATTTTTAAAACCGTATTTTGGAAGACGTCTCTGAAGAGGCATCTGGCCTCCTTCAAATCCGATTTTCTTGCTATAGCCTGACCTGGATTTTGCCCCTTTATGTCCTCTGGTTGAAGTTCCGCCTTTACCGGAGCCCTGTCCGCGTCCGAGACGTTTACCTTTTTTAACTGATCCTTTAGCAGGTCTTAAGTTACTCAAATCCATAACTTTGTATTATAAATATGGTTAATATCTTATAAATTCTCAACTTTAACCAGGTGTCTTACTTTAACCACCATTCCCAAAATCTGAGGGGTAGCTTCATGTTCAACACTATGGTTTAATTTACGGATACCAAGAGCTTCAAGAGTTCTTTTTTGCCTTTCAGGCTTTCCGTTCTTGCTTTTCACCTGGGTAATACGAATTTTTGCCATCGCTATTCTTTACTAACCGTTAAAAACTTTTTCCATGGATACACCTCTGTGTTCAGCTACCGAAAACGCATCTCTCATCTCGAGCAGCGCTGCGAAAGTAGCTTTAACAAGGTTGTGAGGATTTGACGAGCCTTTTGACTTGGCAAGCACGTTTTTCACACCGACGCTCTCAAGCACTGCGCGCATAGCGCCTCCTGCCTTAACACCGGTACCATCGGATGCAGGTTTGATGAATACTTTTGCACCGCCGAATTTAGCAACCTGCTCGTGAGGTATTGTACCATTTATAACCGGTACTTTTATAAGATTCTTTTTTGCATCCTCTATACCTTTTGATATTGCTGTCGTTACTTCACTGGCTTTACCCAGACCGTGTCCTACAATGCCATCTTCATTTCCAACCACAACAATGGCTGAGAAGCTGAATGTACGTCCACCTTTTGTAACCTTGGTCACTCTCTGGATACTTACTAGTCTGTCCTTAAGTTCGAGATCGCTGGTTTTAACTTTTCTTATACCGTTTCCCATAATTCATTAGAATTTTAATCCGCCTTCGCGGGCTGCATCAGCCAATGATTTTACTCTGCCATGATATTTATATCCGCTTCTGTCGAAAACAACTTTCTCGATACCTTTTTCTTTGCATTTGGTAGCAAGAAGTTTCCCAACCAGTTTAGCCTGTTCAATTTTTTTAATCCCTGTCTGGGCTGCTACCTCTTTTTCCCGTGAGGAAGCTGCCAGCAGAGTGACACCATTCAGGTCGTCCACAACCTGTACGTAAATCTGTTTATTGCTGCGGTAAACTGCGAGCCTGGGTGCCTCTGCAGTGCCGTTTATTTTTTTCCGGATCCTCATTTTGATCCTGGTTCTTCTTTCCAACTTTGTTAAGGCCATGATTTTTCTCTTTTACTTTTTTATACCCTAAACACTGGCAGATTTTCCAGCTTTCCGTCTGAGCTGCTCTCCAACAAATTTGATTCCCTTGCCTTTGTACGGTTCAGGCGGACGGAGTGATCTGATCTTGGCAACGACATGTCCCATAAGCTGTTTATCTATACAGGTAAGGGTAATGATCGGATTAGCCCTTCTTTCGGTTTTGGTTACAACCTTTACTTCACTGGGGAGCTCAATCAGAACCTCATGTGAAAAACCGAGACTCATTTCAAGGTTCTGACCTTTTGCTTCAGCACGGTATCCAACTCCGACGAGCTCGAGTTCCTTTTTGTATCCTTCCGAAACCCCAACCACCATGTTATGAATCAATGCCCGGTACAGACCATGCAACGATTTATGGTTTTTTGATTCTGATGGTCTTGATATAATAATCTCATTTTCCACCACTTCCACCTTGATGTCTTTATTGACCACCTGGGTCAATTCTCCCAATGGGCCTTTCACGCTGACCACATTGCCATCACTTACACTCAGTGTGACACCGTTTGGCAGGGCTACAGGTAATTTTCCTATTCGTGACATTAAGCTATCCTCCTAATTAGTAAACATAACACAACACTTCTCCACCAATTTTTTCCTTCTTTGCCTCCTTGTCGGTCATCAGGCCTTTCGAGGTTGAAATAATTGCAATACCGAGACCGTTAAGCACTCTTGGCATGTCATCAACTCCCGTATATTTTCTGAGACCAGGCCGGCTGGCTCTCTGTATTTCCTTTATGGCAGGCATTTTACTCTTTGAATTATATTTCAGAGCAATTTTCAGAACGCCCTGTGCACTTTCACCTTCAACAACCTTATAGCTTAGGATATAACCTTTTTCAAACAGAATTCTGGCAATCTCTTTCTTAAGATTGGATGCTGGTGCCTCCACAACCTTATGACCGGCCATAATGGCGTTCCTTATTCTGGTCAGTAAATCTGCAATTGGATCAGTCATCTCTTATTATTTAATATAGTTTAAATTTCATCCTTTAATTACCAGCTGGCTTTTTTAATCCCGGGAATAAGCCCGAACAATGCCATTTCCCTGAAAGTTATCCTGCTGATTCCAAACTGTCTCATGTAACCTCTTGAACGGCCGGTCAGTTTGCAGCGGTTATGCATCCTGTTTGGATTTGAATTCCTTGGCAATCTGCTTAATCCTACATAATCGCCATCGGCTTTCAGCTGTGCTCTTTTGGCAGCGTATTTCTGAGTGAGTTTTGCACGTTTAACTTCACGGGCTATCATCGATTCTTTAGCCATATAACTAGTTTTTAGTATTTTTAAATGGTAAACCAAATTGTTTCAGAAGTGCCAATGCCTCCTCATCAGTATCTGCCGAAGTAACGAAGGTAACCTGGAGACCCATGATCTTGGCAATTTTGTCAAGGTCAATTTCAGGGAAAATGATCTGTTCAGTAATTCCCAGTGTGTAATTGCCACGTCCGTCAAGTTTGGAACTGATTCCCTTGAAGTCGCGGATTCTCGGCAGGGCAACAGAGATAAGCCTTTCGAGGAATTCATACATCCTCTCCTTACGCAATGTCACCATTATGCCGATGGGCATGTTTTTTCTAAGCTTGAAATTGGAGATATCCTTGGTCGAAATAGTCTGAACAGCTTTCTGACCGGCAATATCTGTAAGCTCCTTCACTCCATATTCAAGCAGCTTTTTATCGGCAATTGCCTGTCCTACTCCCTGGTTGATAACAATCTTTTTCAACTTCGGGACCTGCATTATAGATTTGTAACCGAATTCCTTCATTAATGCAGGGACGATCTCGTCATTATACTTGGTTTTTAGCGCAGGTATGTACATTACTTGATCTCCTCTCCTGATTTTTTTGAATAACGCACTAATTTATTTTTATCATTAAGCCTTTTGCCAATACGGGTTGGCTTTCCGGAAGCAGGATCGATAAGCATAAGATTTGAAAGATGCACAGGTGCCTCCTTTTTAATAATTCCGCCCTGCGGGGCTTTTGCATTGGGTTTGGTATGTTTTGATACCATATTCACCCCTTCCACAATAGCTCTTTCCTTATCTCTGTCAACCTCCAGAACGCGGCCTTTCTGACCTTTTGATTCGCCGGCTATCAACATAACCGTATCGCCCTTTTTAATATGTATTTTCTTCTGCATCGCTGCCTTTTTTTTATATTACAACACCTCAGGTGCCAATGAAACAATCTTCATATACTTGTCGCGCAATTCCCTTGCGACCGGACCGAAGATACGTGTGCCACGAACTTCATTGACATTGTTAAGCAGAACAACTGCGTTGTCATCAAATCTTATATATGAGCCATCGGCGCGACGGATTTCCTTTTTGGTCCGTACAACAACAGCTTTGCTTACTGTACCTTTTTTTGCCTCACCGGAGGGTAGTGCTGATTTGACACTGACCACTATTTTATCGCCCACGGTTGCATATCTCTTTTTGCTCCCGCCGAGTACCCTTATGCACAATACTTCCTTGGCTCCTGAGTTATCGGCTACGCTTAATCTGCTTTCCTGCTGTATCATGATTACTTAGCTCTTTCGATTATTTCAATTAATCTCCAGGTTTTATTCTTGCTCAGAGGCCTGGTCTCTGATATCCTCACTGTGTCGCCGATATTGCATGTATTTTCCTCATCATGCGCCATCAGCTTCTTTGTTTTGTTTATGAATTTACCATATATAGGATGCTTCACTTTCCTTTTAACGGCAACGACGATTGATTTGTCCATTTTAGTGCTTACAACAACACCTATACGCTCTTTTCTAAGATTCCTTTCTTCCATTGCTGCTTTAGCTATTAGATTTCTTATTCAATTCTCTTGTACGCAATTCAGTAAGCAGACGTGCAATAGTAAGTTTCACCTCTTTCACCTTCTGCGGATTGTCGAGAGGTGTTATTGCATGGTTAAGCTTCATGCGAACCAGCATGGTTTTCTCAGTATCGATGCGCTCGAGAATGTCTGAGGTGCTTAATTCCCTTATTTCTGAAGTTTTCATCTATGTCTAAAATTTTATTCCTGTACGTAATCGCGTCTCACAATAAATTTTGTTGTTATCGGAAGTTTCTGAGCTCCCAGGCGGAGTGCCTCTTTAGCAACTTCATAAGGCACACCTTCAGCTTCGAGCAGTATCCGGCCGGGAGTTACCGGAACAACGAAACCCTCGGGTGCTCCTTTTCCTTTTCCCATACGAACCTCGGCAGGTTTCTTGGTTATAGGCTTGTCAGGGAAGATCCTGATCCATAACTGGCCTTCACGTTTCATATGACGGGTAACAGCCTGCCGGGCAGCTTCAATCTGCCTTCCGGTTATCCAATGCTCCTCAAGTGCCTTTATCCCAAATGACCCGAATGCCAGCTGGTTGCCTCTTTGTGCATTACCTTTCATCCTTCCCTTCTGGGCTCTCCTGAATTTGGTCCTTTTCGGTTGTAACATTGCTCTATATTGTTAAAAAATTATTTACTACTAAGTATCCTATTTCTTGTTCGCTTTCCTCTTAAGACTCTTGCTTTTGGCATTCTTTGCACCTATATTCGGACTCAGATCCCTTTTGCCATATACCTCACCATTGCAGATCCATACCTTGATGCCTATCAGCCCTACTTTTGTGTGGGCTTCGGCAAGAGCATAGTCGATATCGGCACGGAAAGTGTGCAGCGGAATACGACCCTCCTTATAAGTTTCACTCCTTGCCATTTCAGCTCCTCCAAGACGACCTGAGATCATAACCTTTATACCCTCTGCTCCCATTCTCATTGTTGAGGCTATCGACATTTTGATGGCACGGCGGAATGAGATCTTGCCTTCCAGCTGACGGGCGATATTGTTTCCAACTATGTTTGCATCCAGTTCGGGACGTTTAACCTCAAAGATGTTTATCTGGACCTCCTTTTTGGTGATCTTCTTGAGTTCCTCCTTCAGCTTGTCAACCTCCTGACCTCCCTTTCCGATAATTATACCCGGACGTGCAGTATTCACTGTTACTGTAATCAGCTTAAGAGTTCTTTCAATTATAATCCTGGAGATGCTGGCTTTTGCGAGCCTGGCGTTCAGATATTCCCTGATCCTTGTATCTTCAACCAATTTGCCGGAAAAGTCTTTTCCGCCATACCAGTTTGAATCCCATCCTTTGATTATACCTAATCTGTTACCAATCGGATTTACTTTTTGTCCCATCTGTTCTATTTTGATGTATTTTCAACTTCCTTAATCTTACTGTCAAGCACGAGAGTCACATGGTTTGATCTTTTTCTCAACCTGTAAGCTCTACCCTGAGGTGCGGTCTGCAATCTCTTCATTGAGCGGCCTCCGTCAACATGAACCAGTTTCACATAAAGATTGCTTTCTTCCACTCTGACACCTTCATTCTTCGACTGCCAGTTGGCAATTGCGGACAGAAGAAGTTTTTCCATTCTGCGTGATGCCTCCTGTGAACTGAACTTGAGTACATCAAGTGCTTTGTTTACATCCATTCCGCTTATCAAATCGGTTACCAGCCTCATCTTTCGCGGAGAGGTGGGACAGTTTCTGAGGATAGCCTGGTATCTGCTTCTGGCGGCCTCTTTTCTCTGGTCAGCTGTATTTCTTTTTCTTGCACCCATTTCTAAATGATTTTCAATGTTTACATTACTTATTTATTACCAGAGTGACCCCTGAAAGTACGGGTAGGTGAGAACTCTCCCAATTTATGACCTACCATATTCTCGGTAATGTAAACGGGGATAAATTTGTTCCCGTTGTGAACTGCTATAGTATGTCCGACAAAATCCGGTGAAATCACCGATCTCCTTGACCATGTCTTGAGGACTGATTTCTTTCCTTCATTCATTTCGAGAATTCTCTTCTCGAGTTTGAAATCGATGAAAGGGCCTTTTTTAATTGATCTACTCATAATATATCAGCTATTTTTTCCTTCTTTCAACAATAAATTTTGCAGAGTATTTTTTCATATCCCTTGTTTTGAAACCCTTTGCAGGTATTCCTTTACGGGATCTCGGATGTCCGCCGGAAGCTCTTCCTTCACCACCACCCATAGGATGATCGACAGGGTTCATAACCACACCTCTTACTCTCGGACGGCGACCCTGCCAGCGTGAACGGCCGGCTTTTCCTGACCTCTCAAGGTTGTGATCCGGATTCGATACAGTGCCGATTGTTGCACGGCATGTAGTCAGGATCAGTCTTGTCTCACCTGAAGGAAGCTTGATTGTGGCATATTTCCCGTCACGTGCAGAAAGCTGAGCATATGTTCCCGCGCTTCTTGCTATTGCTCCGCCCCTGCCAGGCTTGAGCTCGATATTATGAATTATGGTTCCAAGTGGTATATCACTCAGGAACAATGTATTTCCGATCTCGGGAGTTGCTTCTTTGCCCGACATTAATGTCTGACCAACCTGAAGCCCGACAGGAGCTACAATATATCTCTTTTCCCCATCACCGTAAACAACTAGCGAAATCCTTGATGAACGATTTGGATCGTACTCGATAGTTTTCACTGTTGCCGGAACACCATCTTTCTCCCTCAGGAAATCGATTACTCTGTACATCTTCTTGTGACCGCCTCCGATGTATCTCATAGTCCGTTTGCCGTTAACGTTCCTTCCTCCGGATTTTTTATGCGGTCGAAGCAAGGATTTCTCCGGCGAAGCACTCGTAAGTGTGTCAAAAGTGCTTGCGATCTTGTGTCTCTGACCTGGTGTAACAGGTTTGATCTTTCTGACTGCCATATAGGTTATTAAATATTGCTATAGAAATCAATTTTATTTCCTTCCGCGAGAGTAACAACAGCCTTCTTTGTCGAAACTGTTTTACCTGTCAGAATACCCGATTTCGTATTCCGGGATTTTATTTTCCCTCCATAACGCATCGTGTTTACCGCATCCACCGTAACACTGTACAGTTCTTCAACGGCTTTCTTTATCTGTATCTTATTTGCATTTTTAGCAACGAGAAAACCATAGCGATTGAATTTATCACCCTGGCTCGTCATTTTTTCCGTTACAATCGGTTTAAGCAAAATATTCATCACTCAAAGTTTTCTAGTTTTCAAAAGTCGACTGCAAAACGTCAACTGCACTCTCCACAAGTACCAAAGTTGAAGCCTTCATTATCTTATATGTATTTAACTCACTGGCAATTACAACTTCAACCCCTTGTACATTTCGGGTTGACAAATATATATTATTATTTTGTTCCGGGAAAACAAATACTGATTTTTTATTGGCAATATTCAGGTTATTTCCCATTTTGATGATCTCTTTGGTTTTAGGGGTTTCCAGTGAGAAATCTTCCAGTACAATAATATTATTTGTTGAAGCTTTATATGAAAGAGCCGATTTTCTTGCCAGCTGCTTCACCTTTTTATTAAGCTTGAAGCCATAGTACCTTGGTTTCGGACCGAACATCCGGCCGCCACCCCTGAAAAGTGGATTCCTTATATTACCTGCGCGTGCGGTTCCCGTTCCCTTCTGCCTTTTGATCTTCTTGGTACTTCCGGCTACCTCGCCACGCTCCTTGGCTTTGTGGGTACCCTGCCTCTGATTGGCCAGGTACTGCTTTGTATCCAGGTAAATGGCATGGTCGTTAGGTTCAATACCGAAAATTGAATCGTCAAGATTTACTTTTCTTCCGGTTTCCTTACCACTGATATTAAGAATAGCTAATTCCATTATTTTGTAATTATTACGTAACCACCTTTAGGACCCGGGACTGATCCTTTTACAATTAATAAATTATCCTCCACCATAAGCTTCACTACCCTGAGGTCCATCGACATCACCTTATTCCCTCCTGTACGGCCGGCCATTCTCATGCCAGGCAATACCCTTGACGGGAATGATGAAGCGCCAAGTGAACCGGGTGCCCTGCCCCTGTTATGCTGTCCGTGGGTTTGCCCTCCGACGCCGCTGAAACCGTGACGTTTTACAACCCCCTGAAATCCTTTTCCCTTCGACCATCCCCTGACGTCAACTATGACATCTGAACTAAAAAGCTCAGCTGTAAGCACATCACCCTCTTTGCACTGGCCTTCTTCAAAACCTATGAACTCCATGAGCTTCCTCTTGGGAGTTGTGCTGGCTTTCTTGAAATGTCCCATTTCAGCCTTGGTTGTGTGCTTTTCCTTCTTCTCTTCAAATCCGAGCTGTACAGCAAAATAGCCGTCCTTTTCCACTGTCTTGACCTGCGTAACTACACATGGTCCGGCCTGCAGTACTGTACAAGGAATATTTTTTCCATTTTCATCGAAAATGGAGGTCATTCCTACTTTTTTGCCAATTAATCCCTGCATCTCTATAATACTTTACTTGTTTCACACTTTAATCTCTACCTCAACTCCGCTTGGAAGCTCAAGTTTCATCAATGCATCGATGGTTTTTGGTGTTGAGCTGTATATGTCGAGCAATCTTTTATATGAGGAAAGCTCAAACTGTTCTCTTGCTTTCTTGTTAACAAAGGGGGAACGAAGCACTGTATAAATCTTTTTGTGTGTCGGAAGCGGAATGGGTCCGCTGACAACTGCACCAGTAGATTTTACTGTTTTTACAATCTTCTCGGCAGATTTATCCACCAGGTTATGATCGTAAGACTTCAGTTTAATACGAATTTTCTGACTCATCTTTTAAAGTATTTTTCCTTTTGTAACTTCTACAATTCTGTTTGATATTTCTGCAGGCACCTTTTCGTAATGGGAAAACTCCATCGTTGAAGTTGCTCTGCCGGAGGTAAGGGTTCTGAGCACGGTAACGTAACCGAATTTCTCGGCCAGAGGTACTTTTGCCTTAACAACCCTTGAACCTGCTTTAGATTCCATTCCTTCCACCCTTCCTCTCCGCCTGTTGAAATCGCCGATGACATCACCGACATATTCTTCAGGAGTAACAACTTCTGTAGACATTATCGGCTCAAGGATGACAGGATTGCATTTACCTGCAAATTTTCTGAAAGCCTGCTTGGCTGCTATTTCAAAAGACAAAGCATCGGAGTCAACCGGATGGAATGAACCGTCTTTGAGCACTATCTTAAGGCTGTCAAGAGGGAAGCCTGCGAGCGGCCCGTTGACCATAGCTTCGCGGAACCCTTTTTCTACAGAAGGAATATATTCTTTCGGAATATGTCCGCCTTTAATGTCATTTACAAATTGAAGACCTCTCATATTGGCATCTGCAGGCATCATCTCAAAGGTAATGTCGGCAAACTTGCCCCTGCCTCCTGACTGTTTCTTGAATACTTCGCGGAATTCGGCAGTAGTTGTAATAGCCTCCTTGTATGCAACCTGGGGTGGTCCCTGGTTACATTCTACTTTAAACTCCCTTTTAAGGCGATCGACCAGAATCTCAAGATGCAGTTCACCCATACCATGAATAACTGTCTGACCGCTGTCCGGATCAGTTTTCACCTGAAAAGTCGGATCTTCCTCAGCAAGCTTATTGAGTGCAATGGACAATTTATCCACATCAGCCTGTGTTTTAGGCTCAATTGCCACTCCTATAACCGGCTCAGGAAAGTCCATTGACTCCAGAAGTATAGGCTTGTTAATGGCACATAATGTATCGCCGGTCTTAATATCTTTAAAGCCTACCCCTGCACAGATATCTCCCGCAGAGATGCTTTCTTTAGGGTTCTGCTTGTTGGCATGCATCTGGAAGAGGCGGTTTATACGCTCCCTCTTGCCAGTACGAACATTCAGTACAGTATCTCCTGCCTTGAGTATACCCGAATAGATGCGTAAAAATGCCAGCCTTCCCACAAAAGGGTCGGTAGCTATCTTGAAGGCCAGGGCAGCCAGTCGGCTGTTCATCGTCAGGTCCCCGCTCTATCTCTTCATCATTTCTTGGATCAATACCTGTAACAGATCCCTTATCCACCGGTGAAGGGAGAAATGCTACCGCTGAATCAAGAAGGCTCTGTACTCCCTTGTTCTTGAATGCGGCCCCGCAGATAACGGGTATTGCCAACCCTTCAATAGTTGCTTTTCTGAGGGCAACAAGCACCTCATCGCCTGTTATTGATTCATGATCCTCAAGATATCTTGCCAGAAGTGTATCGTCAACATCTGCTACAGCTTCAATAAGCTTTCCTCTCCACTCTTCCGCTTCCTCCTTCATGTCGGCAGGAATCTCTTCAACCTCAAAACGTGTTACAATTGTTTCGTCTGGATAATAGACTATTGCTTTCATGTTAACAAGGTCGATAACCCCGTTAAAATTCTCCTCGGCACCTATCGGAATCTGAACCGGTACCGGATTTGCTCCGAGCTTCTCCTGTATCTGCTGAACAACGCTGTAAAAATCAGCCCCTGCCCTGTCCATCTTATTGATAAAGGCGATTCTTGGAACAACATATTTATTAGCCTGCCTCCAGACAGTTTCTGACTGCGGTTCAACGCCCCCTACTGCACAAAAGACGGCCACAGCGCCATCGAGTACCCTTAACGATCGTTCAACTTCAACTGTAAAATCAACGTGACCGGGGGTGTCAATTATATTAATCTTATAGTCTTCTCCCCTGTATTTCCAGTATGTCGTGGTTGCTGCCGAAGTTATTGTGATCCCCCTTTCCTGCTCCTGAACCATCCAGTCCATCTGTGCATTTCCATCATGTACCTCTCCCATCCGATGGGTACGACCCGTAAAGAACAGAACACGTTCTGTCGTTGTGGTCTTACCGGCATCAATGTGGGCCATGATTCCGATGTTTCTGGTATATTTCAGGTTTTTATCCATCTGACTTGCAGTCCCGGGACTTTTATATCAATTAAAATCGGAAATGAGCAAAAGCTTTGTTAGCTTCAGCCATCCTGTGAGTATCTTCTTTTTTCTTATAAGCGCCACCTTCAAGCTTATATGCTGCCATAAGTTCTGCAGCAAGTCTTTCAGCCATCGAATGACCCGTTCTCTTACGTGCGAATGAGACCATGTTTTTCATGCTTATGCTTACCTTTCTGTCGGCCCTGATCTCCATCGGAACCTGGAAAGTGGCACCACCAACCCTGCGTGCTTTTACTTCCACCTGGGGAGTGACGTTATCAAGAGCCTGCTTGAAAATCTCAAGCGGCGTCTTTCCTTCACTTTTAAACTTGTCTCCAATTATTTCAAGTGAGTCGTAGAAAATTGTAAAAGCAAGATTCTTTTTTCCACTGTACATAAGATTATTTACAAATCTTGTTACATACGGATCCTTATACTTAGGATCCGGTAACAGAATCCTCTTCTTTGGTCTTGACTTTCTCATTATTGTTTACCTTTAACTGTTACTTCTTCGGCCTTTTAGCACCATATTTTGATCTTCTCTGGGTACGTCCATCAACACCTGATGTATCAAGGGCACCGCGAACCAGGTGATAACGAACACCCGGGAGATCTTTTACCCTGCCACCCCTGATCAGACACTATTGAGTGTTCCTGAAGGTTATGTCCTTCACCCGGAATATAAGCGTTTACCTCTTTCTGGTTTGTAAGCCTTACCCTGGCTACTTTTCTCATAGCTGAATTAGGCTTCTTGGGCGTAGTGGTATATACACGAACGCATACTCCCCTTCTCTGAGGACATGAATCCAACGCAGGAGCTTTACTTTTATCTATCAGTTTCTTCCTGCCTTTTCTTACTAACTGCTGAATTGTTGGCATAAATCCAATTTATTTTTGCTTAAATTTTACTCAAAAAAATGGTTTGCAAAGGTATTATTTTTATTTCTTAAATAACAAACAAGTATCTCATTTTTTTTGAAACAATCCGTATCGAACTGATCAGATGCCCGCTAAATAGCTATACTTGGGCACAATTACACACCCTAAAGCATCTTCAGAAACAAAATATCTTACTTTTAAATGTAAGTTATCAACAGGTTACTTCCCGATCTTTCCCGTGAAAAACGTTTTATAAACTTACCTTGATGGAAAAAACGGTACTCCTGAGTTTCAAAAAACTGGTGCAAAGGAAATAAAAATTTTGGAATTATGTGCACTTTCTTAAACTGTTTTAAAAAATTATTATTTTTGTCACCGCCTAAACGACTGCAAATAATAAAAATGTACAATATATAATATCTGAAAAATATGAAAACATACCAGGCGGACCAGATTAAAAGCATAGCCCTTCTTGGCAACTCGGGGTCAGGAAAAACGACTCTCGCGGAAGCAATGCTTTTTAATGGCGGCATAATCGAAAGAAGAGGCACAATCGAAGGAAAAAATACAGTTTCCGACTATCGTCCGATAGAGCATGAAAACAGCAACTCAATATTTTCAACTGTAATGTACACGGAATTCCAGAACAAAAAAATAAATATTCTGGATACACCTGGTCTGGATGACTTCAGCGGAGGAGTCATTTCCTCGCTTTTTGCAACAGATGCAGCCGTTATGACAATCAACGTGCAGAACGGCGTTGAGGTGGGAACTGAAATTCACTTCCGGCATGCGGAAAAAGGGAAAAAACCACTCATTTTTGCAATCAACGGTCTTGATCACGAAAAAACCAACTTCGAAAAGTCAATAGAGATGATGAAGGACAGGTTATCAAATGATCTTGTCCTCATCCAGTATCCTGTTAATGAAGGAGTAGGATTCAACTCCGTCATTGATGTCCTTAAAATGAAGATGCTCCGCTACCCGAAAGAGGGAGGTAAATCAGAGGCAGTTGACATTCCGGCTGATCAGGCTGCAAAGGCTGCTGAACTTCACGGCGCGCTTGTGGAAAAAGCAGCTGAAAGCGACGAAGCTCTGATGGAACTTTTCTTCTCAAATGATACTCTCTCAGAGGAAGAGATAAAAAAAGGAATCTCAAAAGGGATTGCGACAAGGGGATTATTCCCTGTATTATGCATCTCGGCAAAAAATAATATAGGCGTCGACCGCCTTCTTGAATTCATTGGAAGCATGGCTCCCTCACTGACTGATATGCCGGCCAAAGTAAACAACAAGGGTGCAGAAATAAAACCAAATCCTGCAGGTCCTGCTTCCGTCTATATCTTCAAATCATCAATCGAAGAGCATATCGGAGAAATAAACTACTTCAGGGTGTTTTCAGGGAAGATAACAGAAAACCTCGATGTCGTCAACAGCAATAACGGCTCAAAGGAAAGATTATCGCAATTATACGTTTGTGCCGGCAAGAACAGGGTCAAGGTTCCGGAACTGAATACAGGTGATATTGGAGCTTTCGTGAAACTTAAAAATACAAAGACTGACCATACACTCAATGTAGCGGGCAATGACTGGAAATATGAGGGGATTAAATTTCCTGATCCCAAATATCGCACTGCCATCAAGGCTCAGAGCGAGAGTGATGATGAAAAGCTTGGTGAATCTCTTAATAAACTTCACCTGGAGGATCCTACTATAATAATCGAATACTCAAAGGAATTAAAACAGATAATTGTACATGGACAGGGCGAATACCATCTGAATATAATGAGGTGGCATCTCGATAACATTTATAAGATCCCCACAAACTTTAACCCCCCGAAGATCCCCTATCGCGAGACAATCACAAAGACCGCCCAGGCTGACTACCGTCATAAGAAGCAGTCGGGAGGAGCCGGCCAGTTTGGTGAGGTCCATATGATAATTGAACCTTACGAAGAGGGATCTAAAGAAGTGTCAATGCAAAAAATTGCCGGCAAGGAGATTAAAATCTCAGTCCGCGATAAAGAGGAGATTGCTTTGCCATGGGGTGGAAAACTGGTATATGTAAACAGCATAGTCGGAGGATCCATTGATGCCCGCTTTATGCCTGCAATCCTGAAAGGGATAATGGAGAAAATGGAAATTGGCCCTCTTACCGGATCATATGCCCGCGATATCAGGGTTTATGTTTACGACGGTAAGATGCACCCGGTTGACTCCAATGAGATCTCTTTCCGCCTTGCGGGAAGAAACGCCTTCAGCCAGGCATTTAAAAATGCCGGACCGAAAATCATGGAACCCGTTTATGACGTTGAGATTTTTGTACCTTCAGACCGCATGGGAGATGTGATCAGTGACCTTCAGGGCAGACGCGGAATGGTCCTTGGCATGTCAAGCGAAAAACGCTTTGAAGTAATCAAGGCAAAAGTTCCTCTCGCTGAAATGAATAAATACTCAACAGCGCTCAGCTCAATTACCGGCGGCCGTGCAATGTATACAATGAAATTCGCAGAATATGCCCAGGTTCCGGGAGATGTTCAGGAGGCTGTAATTAAGGCATACGCAGAAGAGGAAGAGGAAGAATAGCCTTTAAAAAGATAAAAGACAAAAGTAAAAAGATAAAAGTATGTGTTGTCCCCACTTTTGTCTTTAAACTTTTGTCTTTTGTCTTTCAAAACCATGTTTCAACAGGAATTCATTATACCATTTTAAGGATATCCCACACAAACGCCCTGATCCCCACTTCCTCATTTATTGCATCAATCTTCTTTACCTTATCCAGTACTGTATCCACCAGATCATCCTCAATAATTGTGAGGACGCTTTTATTAATCTCCGGCCAGGTATGAGTCCCGAGGTGAGGAACTCCTGTATTGTTGCCCCTTCCCTGTACATTCTCCCATAGTGAATATCCCTTTATTCCCAGTTTGTCAAGCATATACTCCACCTTTTCGGTATGTGCCTGATTGTAAATTATCATGATTGCTTTCATAATTAATCCTTTAATGTTTAAATCTAGTTAACTTTCGAACCGTTCCCATTCATGAAGTTCATATCCGTTGAGGCAACCAGGCTCCTCTTTCTTTCTCCCCGCTTAACAAAAATTGCATATACAACCGGTACAATGACAAGAGTCACAACGGTTGAGAAGATTAGCCCGCCGATAACAGCTATCCCCATCGGCTTCCAGAGCTCAGAACCCGAACCAGTGCTTAACGACAGCGGCAGCATTCCAAGGATTGTTGTCAGCGATGTCATAAGAACCGGCCTGAGCCTTGAACGCCCTGATAATGCAATAGCTTCATACAGCTCATTACCCCTGTCACGCATAAGGTTGATAAAGTCAACCAGCACGATTGCATTCTTCACCACGATCCCTATCAGGAGAACCGCTCCTATACCTGAAATTACACTTAGTGTTGTGCCCGTTAAGAATAAGGCAATCGCCACTCCCGAGAATGCAAATGGTATGGAAAACATTATTATAAACGGCATTTTCAGTGATTCAAACTGAGAGGCCATAACAAGATATACGAGTATAAGACTCACAAGCAGGAGCAATGAGAGATCCATGAAAGCCTCTGTCTGCTCTTTTATTGCGCCTGATATCTGAACCATTACTCCTGCAGGCTTAGGGGTTTCTGCAATAGCCTTTTCAACATCTGTCTGAATATCTGTCAGCGATCTTTCAAATGGTGTAAAGGATACCCTTACAATCCTCTCCTTGCGCTTTCGTTCAATATTTGGAGGTGACCAGTATTCCTTCACGTGTGCTATCT
Source organism: uncultured Bacteroidales bacterium (assembly GCA_963846335.1). Lineage (GTDB taxonomy): Bacteria > Bacteroidota > Bacteroidia > Bacteroidales > VadinHA17 > LD21. The sequence continues at coordinate 63,797 of CAWJVS010000032.1, read as the reverse complement.
CACCAAGTCTTATTACCTGACCCATGGTATTGGTAACTCCGAAATTCTCAACATCTGTAAGTGTACTTCTTGAACTCTTCTTGAAACGGACAACTACATCATATTCATCACCCGACTGGCGAAGCCGTGTAGCAATCATTCCATCCACCCTGTTTTTGACAACATTGGCCACCATTGCTGTATTCAGACCGTTAGCGCTCATTTTCTCCTGATCGAATATGATCTGAAGCTCAGGCTTGGATTTGTCGCGGCTTATTGTAACGTCTTTGGTCCCTTTTATTTTTTTGATCTTCGCGGAAAGTTCATTTGCAACTTCGTTTGTTGCAGCAAAATCGAACCCATATACTTCAACATCAACTGCATTTCCTCCGAAAGAACCCATATTCTGGGTTGTAGTGACCTGATAATTGATTATATCGGGGAATCTGGCAAGATCAGCCCTCATCCCTTCAGATATATCCCAGACACTTCTTTCCCTTTCCTCTATAGGGACAAGGCTTATTGTATACTGGATAGTATGAGTCCCTCCGGCATTGAACATCGATTCCCATCCTCCCTGGTCATCATAACCTGAGGTGGTTGATATAATCTTCACTTCGGGGTATTTTGCCTTGAACAGGCTATCAAGCATATCTGCTGTCCTGATTGTATTATCGACCCGGGTGCCGGTCTGGAGCTCAACTGTTGCATATACCGTTGATTCATCGGCCTGGGGAAAGAATTCCGTGTCAATAACAGTGAATAACCCCATCGAAAAAACAAATATAATAATTGCAACTACTGAAACGAAAGTCTTATGCCTCAGGGCCCATCTCAGAGTCTTCTCATAGAAATCATCGAACCAGTCAAGCCATTTTCTGATGCTGCCATCGTATGTAAAGAAGGAGGCATCTTTTTTTATAGGCCTGTACTTCAACATAAGCGAACTCAGTGTAGGGGTAAGTGTCAAAGCCGCCACAGTTGAGGTGATAATTGTAACTGTTACACTTAAACCAAGTTGTTTGAAAAGAACTCCTGTAAGCCCCTCCACAAAGGTCAACGGGAAAAATACAGCAACAACAGTAAGTGTGGTGACAATTACCGCCAGCCAGACTTCATTTGTGGCATAAATAGCTGCTTCCCTGGGTCTGCTCCCTCTTTCAATATGCCTTGTAATATTCTCCAGCACCACAATTGCATCATCAACAACCATCCCGATGGCAATTGAAAGTGAAACCAGTGAAATAATATTTATTGAGGCATCCGAAATGAACAGATATATAAAGGCTACAATAAGTGATACCGGTATTGTTAAGATCACTATGAATGTAGCCCTCCATCTTCCGAGAAAGAAAAGAACAACAAGTACAACAAAGATACCTGCATACATAAGCGTCTCAGCGAGGTTGTTTATTGAGTCCTTAATAAAGGAGGCACTTGAGAAAAGAAGCTCAATCCTGACATCGGGTGGCAGGTCTTTTTTCAATTCCTCGAGAGCCTGCTCTACCTCTTTTGTGACCTGAACTGTATTTCCACCGGATTGTTTCTGGACAAAAAGCCCCATTCCCTTTTTTGCATTGATCTTTGTATAGAGCTTTGAATCCCTGATCGTATCGCGTACCTCAGCCACATCCTTTAAATAAACAGTATTGCCGGCAAAGCTGCTTACTACTATATTCTTCAGGATATCGCTCTCCGGAAATTCACCCTGGATCCTGAGAGGATAATCTGTATGACCCATCTCAAGGTAACCAGCAGGCATATTAAGGTTCTCAGCTCTCAGAACACCCCCTATCTGTTCAATTGTAAGATTATAAGCTTCCATCTTCCTCGGATCAACATCAATATAGATCCTCCTGCCGGGAACCCCGGTGAGGGAGACGTTGCCTATACCATCGATCCTGTTGAGCGGATTAACGATCTTCTCATCAAGGATCTTCTCAAGGGCTTCATAACTTTCATTGGCTGTGACAGCATAGAAAATAATGGGCATCATACTTGAATTGAACTTGATGATAGTAGGATCTTCTGCTTCTTCAGGTAAAAATGTCGTAACAAAATTAAGGTTACTCCTGATATCATTTATGGCTTCATCGAGATTTGAACCATATTCGAAATTGAGAAAGATAACAGACAAACCATCGCTGGAAGTTGATGTTAGATCCTTCAGATTGCTCACTGAATTGAGAACATCCTCAATGGGACGTGTAACATTGCTTTCGATATCTGAAGCACTTGCCCCGGGGTACGTTGTCATTACTGTTACAAAGGGAAGCTCTATTTCAGGATAGAGATCAACAGGCAGCTGGACAAGTGAATAGAGTCCTATAACCATCAACCCTACAAAGATGAGGATAGTTGTTACAGGTCGTTTTACGGAAGAGCTATATATACTCATATCGTTATGATTGAAATTCTTATTACTGGTTCATTATTTCAATTTTATCACCTGCTATAAGTCTGGCCTGACCCTCAGTTATAAGCTGATCCCCGACTTTAAGAACATCCGAGATGATCTCCAGCCTGTCGTCAAACCTTTTGCCGATACCCACTACAATGCGGGTGGCTTTGCCATTTTCAGCAGTAAAGACAAAACGCTGGTTGGTCCCTTCCTGTATCATTACCGTGTTGGCAGGTACCACAAAGGTTTCCACCTCTCCAAGTTCCATCGATACCCTTACAAACATACCCGGCTTCAGCATCTCATTCCTGTTCGGGAGCTCAATCTCGACATTAAAAGATCTTGTGGTTGCATTAATTGTGGGAGCAATACGAAAAACCGAACCTGTGAAGATTTCATTCTTATAGACATCTGCAATTACGCTTGCTTTCATACGGTTTTTTATCAGCGGATAGTATTGCTCTGAGATGCTTACATCGACCTTTAACGGATTGATCTGCATTACTGTAACAACAGCTGATCTGCCCGATTGAGTCGTAGGGGTGCCGGAATACATCTCTCCATTCTCAAAATATTTTCCGGTTACCACACCAACAAAGGGTGATTTCATTACAGTGTTTTCCTTCATGAAGTCCACATTGGTTTTCAGAACATCATACTGGGTTTTCAGCTGGTCGTATTGCTGTTGTTTTGCACTTCCCGACTTAAGAAGAGTGTCTATCCTGTCAAGGTCTTTCTGCAGGCTGCTTAGCTGAAGCTCAAGCTGATAGAGCTGGGTCCTGTCCATCAGGAAAAGATTGTCCCCTTTTTTTACCCTGTCCCCTACTTCAACGTAAATTTTATCTATCCTTCCCGGGGTCGACGGAGCCATATTTACCTCCTCAAAAGGAAGAATAGTTGCTGTATAGTCGATAGTTCTTGCAATTTTCGTCTTTCCCAGAGTCATTGTTTTTACCGGGATAGCAGCACTTTCTGTTTCTGAGGACGGATCTGATGAGGCAGAAGCTGCGTTCTTTCCTTTTGATGAACAGGCAGTAATTAACAGCACGGTTATCACTGATGCAGAGATTGATCTTAAATATTTCATTATATTAGAATTAATAGGTTCTGATTAGATTAATTAAAGGTTGTTTAACAATTTGTCAAGTGCCAGCTTGGTCTGAAGCAGGCTCATCAGAGAGGTGATATAGTTATTTTCTGCCTGGAGATACAGTGTGTTTGCCTGTGTCAGTTCGAGGCTGGAAGCCATTCCCTGCCTGAATTTATTTTCCATGCTGGCATAGACCCTCTTTGACACGTCAATATTATCCTTCTGGCTTATATATTGCTGGTTGGCATTCACAAGGTTGTATCTCAGCTGCTTCTCCTGCAGCAGAAGCTGATCCGTAACCATCTCTTTTGTTGTTCTTGCTTTTTCGAGGTTTATCTGGGCTTTTTTAATCTTGTGGTACCTTTGTCCGCTGGCAAAAATCGGAACAGATATCTGCAATCCGGCTATTGAATTCGGAAACCAGCTCTGACTTCCGATTTCCTCACCCATGCCATTTATGCCATACATATAAAAACCTGATAACGTAGGCAATACTGATGCTTTCTCAGATTTGAGCATTATCGATGACATCTTTTCCTGTCCCTCTATCAGTTGATAATTGACATTTTGCCTGTGATCAAATACCTGCGATATCAGGGCTTCAACATTTATATCTGATTCAATGCCTTCAAGCGTTTCAGTAAGGATCAGTTTGCTGTCGGCAGACAACCCCAGCTGGAACCTAAGAAGGTTGTAATTAAGTTCAATTGTTCTTTGCATTGAGCTCCTGGCGTTCTCCACCGCTGTAACATTTGATACCATCTGATCAATATCAGTCGATTCCGCCATACCTGCCTGGTACATAGCACGCGTTGACTTAAGTGTCTCCTTCAGGTTTGCAATATTCGAGTCTAGTATCGTAAGTGATTTTTCGGAAATCAGTATAAGATAATAAGCCTGAGCAACAGCCTCCTTTGTATCGAGTTCAGATTTTGTAAGATTCTCCTCACTAAGCTTCGTTGCAAGTTTTGAAGATTCAATGCCTATGTAAACGGAAGCATTGAAGAGCAATAGACTGGCCTGGGCACTGGCTCCTGAATTAAACTGGGTGCCAAATTTTATAGGAATAAATTCACCTGGGGCTCCACCGAAAAATTCTGCAGGTATCAGAGTAGTCATCAGTTTCAGGTTATCATTAAAATTACCTGATGCATTTATCTGGGGCAAAGTATTTGTTATCATCTCCTTCAATGCAATCCTGGATGCCATAACATCCATTCTTGAGGTAATAACCATCTTATTATGGTCTATGGCATAAGCCTGTGCCTCCTTTAAGGAGAGTCTTCAATTCTGTGCCCTGCTCCTGGGCAGTAAATGATTCCACGCATCAGGAAGAGTGTCAGAAATGCGAATAGAAAGAATTTGTTTTTCATTAATGTCAATATTTATTTAAAATTCAGCTTCCAGTTTGTTAATCAGCTCAATGCCTTCCAATGTAGAGATGCCTTTCATATAGTTTATGAATACGTTTTTAATCACCTCGCGCCTGGTAAACTCTTCGAAAGGATAGAGATCAAAATCCATGGTTGATCTTCCAAGTGAGTAGAGGCAACGGTTTACTATGTCAGGATTTATATCCTTCCTGAAAAGCTTTTCCTTAATGCCTCTTTCGATAACTTTTATATTGTTCCTGTAATCAGGCATCAGTCCTTTGTCAGTTTTGTTTATAAGTACGTCATAATGATATTTCTTCAAATCTGCCTGAAATGCAGGGCTCATGTTCCGGAAATGATCCCTGTTTGTCTCCAGGAGCCTGAATATGGCATATATTGCATTTTCCGATTCATCGAGAATCCGGCCTACCAAAGCTTTCTGCCTTTCTCCCATCCATTGCAGAACACTTACGAGCAGTTCATCCTTATCTGAAAATACTTCATAAATTGTTCTTTTTGAAATCCCAAGATTGGCTGGCAAGTGAATCCATTGTCACTGACTTTATTCCGTAATGTTTTGAATAAATTTGCAGCTCCTTCAATAATCCTGTCCCTTTTTTCCATACCTTTGATTAAACTTGAATACAAAATTCATAAAACCTTTTTAGTTTACAAAGTTTTTTTAGTTTAATTCCAGAATATAACCTGTAAAATCACGAAATTTACCGGTGAATGACGATCAGGCTTAAAAAAAAATATTATTACTTAACACTAAAACATTACCCTATGAAACACGATCCGGATCTCCGTATTACCGAATTAGGTCTTATCCTGCCTCCTGCACCAAGACCGGTTGGCCTCTATAAACCCCTGCTGGTTGTTGATAAATTTTTGTTTGTCTCGGGTCATGGACCCGTTAAAACTGATGGCACTCTCATTACTGGCAGAGTTGGTGCCGATCTTGACACGGAAGAGGGGAAATTTGCCGCGAGGCAGGTGGGGCTTACAATACTATCCACAATCAAGACACACTTCGGAGATTTGAAAAAAATAAAAAGGGTAGTTAAAGTTCTTTGGCATGGTCAACTGTGTTCCCGGTTTTGAAAAGCAACCGGCAGTAATTAACGGATTCAGTGAGCTGATGGCAGAGGTTTTCGGAGAGGAGAACGGGATCGGAGTCAGGAGCGCTGTAGGTATGATCCTTCCGTCAAATATTCCTGTTGAAGTTGAAGCAATGTTTGAAATATATTGAAATACATTGAAACTTATTTAAATCATTTGAAACAGGTAGAATATAAAGAAATGGCCACGCAAGATCAATGGTACAGGATTGAAAATGAGGACGAGGTGTTTTCTCCCTCGCTCCTGGTATATCCTGAGCGGATAGAGATCAATATCAGCAGAATGGTTGAGATGTCAGGAGATGTCAGCAGGCTCAGGCCCCACGTGAAGACACATAAAATGCCGGAAATCATAAAAATGCAGATGAATCATGGCATTTACAAGTTCAAATGTGCGACGATCTCTGAGGCTGAAATGGTTGCCAGATGCGGGGCAACGGATATACTGCTTGCAATGCAGCCGGTAGGACCAGGCATAGAAAGATTCTTCAGGTTAAAACAGGCATATCAGAATGCAAGTATTTCATGCATATGCCGATTCTGAAGGGATTCTCCTTCTAGCTATCAGAAATGGCTGCTCCGGTATGGGGCTGAGACAGAGATATGGATCGACATTAATGTTGGAATGAACCGTACAGGTATTGCTCCCGGAGAAGAAGCAGTCAGGATTTATAAAATGGCAGATAATCTGCCTGAAGCTTAAAGCAGGTCGGCCTGCATGTTTATGACGGGCATATTCATGAAAAGATTTTTCACAAAGACAGAAGGTCTGCGATGATGCATTTGCTCCTGTACAAAAGATGAGAGATGATCTCGATAAAAGCCGGCTTCAGCCAGGTAAGAATTGTGGCCGGAGGATCACCTACATTTCCAGGTCATGCAACCAGAGAAGATGTGGAAACCAGTCCGGGAACAATCTTATTGTGGGACTATGGATACAGCAGTTCATTCACCGATATGGATTTCATGCATGCTGCTGTACTGTTTACCCGGGTTGTAAGCAAACCGGCCATGGATCTTATTTGTCTCGATCTGGGTCATAAGGCAGTTGGATCAGAAATGCCCCAGCCCAGAATAATGATCCCGGGAATTGATGACTATACAATAACGGACATAGTGAAGAGCATATGGTGATCAGAACCTCGCATGCCCGAATACATGAAACCAGGAGATCCGCTCTATGCAATCCCCTGGCATATCTGCCCCACTGTTGATCGTTTTGATACCGTAAATGTTGTTTCAGGATCAAGAGTAACCGGTCAATGGAAAGTTGAAGCAAGAAAAAGACAAATAACCTTTTAGTCCCCTCCATATTTAGTGAAATGTCAATTAAACATTTTCTGACCGGATTTGTTTAAAATTAAATCTTTACCACTTAGCTTATGGATATGCAACAATGCTTTTCAGAATTTAAACTGGCTTGCAATAATTGCTGCAGCAGTCAGTGCTTTTATTTTGGGCGGATTATGGTATTCCCCTCTGCTTTTTGCAAAGAGATGGATGAAAGAGACGGGGATCACTGAAGAATCAACAAAAAACGCCAATATGGTCAGGATCTTCTCCCTGGCATTCATACTCTCATTAATCGCATCATTTTTCCTGGCTATGTTTATTGGAGCCAATGCAGGTGCCGGCTTTGGCGCTCTTGCAGGATTTATGGCAGGACTGGGCTGGGTATTCACCTTTATGGGTATCATCTACCTGTTTGAATCCAGGTCGCTGGCACATTTTCTTATCAATTCTGTTTACAGCATTGTCAGCCTGACTGTTATGGGGCTGATTATAGGGGTATGGCAATAAAACCGGTGTGACGGTCTGGCGGTACGACGGTGCGGCGGTGCGATGGTATTATGGTATAACGGGGTGAGTTTGTTATGATAAAAAGTTGATTTATAAATTCCTGATAGAATTTTACCGTTGAACCTTCATACCGTCAAACCGTCATACCTATTTTATTTCAGACTTAAATATCATCACCTGTAAAGATATACGAATCCCCTTGTTGTCTTGTCGTCATAAACAACATCATCCCACCCGTAAGCCATTATGATATAGAAATATACTCCGGGAGTGGCTTCCCTGGATGAGTTATTAATATTCCCGTCCCAGCCTTGCCAGTTTCTGAGGCTCTCACCCTCACCATCAAAGATATATACCCTTAATCCGCTCCTGCTGAAGATCTCTACATTCAGATGCCTTAGCGATTGTGCTGCAACTACAAAATAATCGTTCAGCCCATCGCCGTCAGGAGTAAAGACATTAGGTATTTCCAGTTTCGAAGGATCCACAACTATATTTTCATATCTCATTGAATCGATACAGTGCATATCACTTTCGACCGTCAGCTTGACAGAATACTCTCCCGGTATATAATAGATATGGGGAGGAGGGTTCACTAAGATCAGAAATACTGTCCTTATTATCGCCAAACTCCCATTTGTATGTAGAAGCTCTTATAGATTAATCGGTGAATGTCACCTCCAGGGGAGCTTCTCCCTTGTCCGGATCGACTGTAAAATCAGCCTTAACGTGAATAGACTCATAGAAAAATGAAGATTCACTGGTGCATCCGAAACTATCCGTCACCTGAAGATTATAAGTCACATCATCGAGAGGCGGATCAAATGTCTGGGGATCAAGTAAAAAATCGGGTCTCGGGATGGTAGATTCCGGATCCGAAGACCAGAGAAAAGTTATACCATTCTGTAAGCTTTACCGGAATTCCGTTAACCGGATTCCTGTAGTAAAATGTGTCAACAGCAGCCTCACCGTTAAGCGCAACATAATCACATGTCCTGTTCTGAAGCTTTGCCGATGAATAAGGTCTGTCGGTAAATATCCAGCCGGTAAGGCTTGTATCATATCCTCCGCTAATAATCACTCTGTAACCTCCCTCAGCAAGATTGGTCAGTGTTGAAGTTGTGACACCCGATATCGTTTTAAGAAGTATGCTGAAGCTTTTTGTAATGTCGCTCCATTGATACCATGTGAAATTGAAAGGACCAGTACCTCCCGGGACTAGCCGGCAACAAGTGTTCCTTTCTGAGATCCGGAATCATTGCAGTAAATAAATACAGGATCTCTGACCGTTGGTGAGGAAGGATAGGATGTGTAACGGACAGTCCTCATCCCGGGAGCTGTAAGCTGAGCTTCAGCAAGGGCAGGTATCAGCAGAATTATGATTAAAAAAATATAACGCAAAGCCTGTCAGATCTTAATAACAAAAACGGATACTTGAACTTTTTGGTATTTAATTCTGCAAGTATAATAAAATATGATCAAAACCAGGGATTAATCCAGATGAAACACCTCTTCCATGTTTGCCCACCACTCCCCTTTTTTCCTGGTGGCAACCGGATCCTGCATAGGTTCCATGACAGACCACCACTCCTGTGTCTTTGGATCGGCAGCCATTTTAGCCATATCAGCTTCAAAATCAATCCCGGTATACTCAAAATAAGCATATAGCATGTTGTCCTTATGGAAAATCGAATAGTTCCTGATGTTACATTTCCTGATCATATCAAGAATCTCAGGCCAGACTGCAGCATGATATTTTTTGTAACTCTCAAAACTTTCGGGTCTTACCCCTATTACCTGACCGAATCGTTTCATAACCCTGGTTTTATGTTTAATTAATTTCTGTAACAGTTAGATATTCTCAAATCTGAAACTGGTCCACGGTTCCGGGATCTATAATGAACCGCTTATGCCGATCAGATAAGACGAGAGAATAATAATCAGCATTGAAAGAATCATCAGAGCATATACTTTGAATGAGACACCCTTCCATTCCTTTCTGTATAATCCCCAGAGAGTGGCAAACACGATTGTCAGACCCACCAGAATACCCCATGAAGTAAATGTAAAAGGCCCCATCTTGCTCTTTCCCATTCCGTAAAAGATAAATTGCATGAACCAGAGAAATCCGGCAGACAATGCTAACAGATAGTTGCCTGCCAGTGTTTTCCGGGTTCCGCTCCTGAAATAATCATGCAGCGATTTGTTTCGTATCCCGAGATACAGGCACCAGATGATTGTGGTTACAAGCGTGCCCGAAAGCAATATAAGCATTACCGGGATATTTGTGAATAAGGGATCGATCCCTGATTGCTCAAAATAATCAGCAACAGGTCTTCCCTGTTCCATCCCAAGCGACATTGCTGAACCGGCTATTCCAACAAGCAGAGCTGCAAAGACTCCTTTTATAAAATCAAATTCCGGATTTGCATTCTGTTGTTCATTTAATGAAATTTTTCTGTCTTTAAGATATCCGGCTATCCCGGAAAGTGCAATACCACAGATTGCCACAGCAACTCCTGCAATCAACAGGCTGCCGCCTGAACTTTCAATCATAATTTTCAGCCTGCCGTCAATTATGGGAGGAATGAGTGTGCCCAAAGCTAGGATCAGCCCCAATGAGAGTGCATAGCCCAGCGAAATGCCAAGATAACGCAATGATAACCCGAATGAAAGATTTCCTATTCCATATATGGCTCCGAGCATAAAGACCCTTGTCAGAATTCCTGAAGGAACACTTTTAAAGATTGAAATAAAACCGGGTGCAAATATTATACAGGCAGCCAGAGGAAAAAGTATGTATGCTCCAAAACTATAAATAAACCAGTAGGTTTCCCATTTCCACACCCTGATCTTCCCGAATGGTATTGCAAAACTGCCTGCGGAAAACGCACCTGCGGAGATCAGTAATAATCCTGCTAATATGGTCAGGTTCATTATGGGCAATCTTAATATTGGGCGAAATAAACCCGGGTAAAAAGTGAATATGATAACCTTATACAAGTATAATAAAAATAAAGATATCATGAGGCTTGGTTTCATATATTCTCTCTGCGAATTCTCCACCTATCTCTCTGATATTCTCCCCTCCTTTTGGAGCTAGTCTTTCTACAAAACTTCTACATACTTTAACCACTGAGTTTCGCTGAGTTTGCACCGAGGTACACTGTTTGGGTTTTTGTTACATCAGGAATCATTCATCCGGCGTATAATCATGCTCAAAACTATCCTCTGTTTAACTCCGTGCAAACTCCGTGATCCTCAGTGGTTAAAGGATTTAAAAATAGATGTGTACAAAGATAAGCTTCTGAAGGAGAGCCTGCCCCGCCCTGGTGGGGGGAAACTTTTACTAATCTTCAATACCCTGTTGATAAATATTAGCTTTTAATTCTTCACATCCAGCATCCAGAAGCCTCTTATTGCTAAATTTGCCGGACCTGGTACGCTGTAATTCCGCATAATGCATGACAACTAATTATCTGAACGATCTGAACGATTCACAAAAGGAGGCTGTAATAAACTCGGAAGGGCCATCGCTTGTTATAGCTGGAGCCGGAGCCGGAAAAACACGCGTGCTGACCTGCCGCATTGTCCATCTTCTGAATAAGGGTGTTCCTGCCCGGAAAATTCTTGCTCTGACTTTCACAAACAAGGCAGCACGGGAGATGAAAGAAAGGATCACCAGGATTGTTGCTCCGGAAACCGCAAGGTATTTATGGATGGGTACATTTCATTCCATCTTTGCAAAAATCCTGAGGATGGAAGGTGAAAAGCTGGGATACAAGCCAAACTTTACAATTTATGATACCTCAGATTCCAGAAGTCTTATAAGGTCTGTAATCAGGGAGATGAATCTTGATGACAATATTTATAAACCGGGTGTTATAGGTTCGAGAATCTCTGCCGCAAAAAACAACCTTGTAACCGCCGGCATGTATGCTGTTGATGCCTCAATGCAGGAATATGACAGATCAAGCAGGATGCCACTGCTTTCCGAGGTTTACAGAACATATGCAACCCGTTGTTTCAAGGCAAATGCAATGGATTTTGATGATCTTTTGTTAAATACCAATATTCTGTTCAGAGATTTCCCAGACATCCTTGCAGCATATCAGGAGAGATTTAATTACATTCTTGTTGATGAGTATCAGGATACCAACTATTCACAGTATCTGATAGTCAAGAAACTTGCAGCCTCACATCATAATATCTGTGTTGTCGGAGATGACGCCCAGAGCATCTATTCATTCAGGGGAGCAAGAATTGAAAATATCCTGGAATTTAAAAATGATTATGCGGATTATCAGCTTTATAAGCTTGAACAGAATTACAGATCTACCCAGACTATAGTAAATGCGGCAAATACAATTATTTCAAACAACGAGAGTCAGATCCGGAAAAATGTTTTTTCAAAGAATGAGACGGGGGAAAAGATTCAGGTCTTTCAGTCAATGACTGATTCTGAGGAAGGATTCAATATCTCATCAGATATCTTTGACAGGAAATTTTCGTTGCAGCTTGACTGGTCGGATTTTGCAATTCTGTATCGTACAAATGCCCAGTCGAGGATTTTTGAAGAGACTCTCCGCAGGAAGAATATCCCTTATAAGATTTATGGAGGTTTGTCATTCTATGAGAGGAAGGAGATAAAGGATATCTTGTCCTATTTCAGAATGGTGATCAATCCCGAAGACGAGGAGGCTCTGAAGAGGTCGGTAAATTATCCCAGGAGGGGAATCGGTGATACCACAATTCAAAAGTTGTTTGAATTGGCTCTGTCGCTTAACAGCACTGCATGGAATATCATTCAGGATGCCGGAAAATACCCTGAACATTTCAATTCAGGAACAGTCAAAAAGCTATCCCTGTATGCCGGAGTAATTAATGGAATGAGTCTTAATGCTGATACCACTGATGCCTTTGCAAAAGCCAGGGAGATTGCTTTGGGCTCCGGAATAATGAGGGAGCTCCGTGATGGCAAATCACCGGAAGAAGTCAGCCGTTATGAAAACCTTGAAGAACTTCTCAATGCTATCAAGGTATTTACGGAAGCAGCTGAGACCAATGGTGAGCCTTCAACCCTTGAAGCGTACATGGCAAATGTGGCTCTGCTGACTGATCAGGACACTGAAACTGAGGAAGACCGCAACAAAGTTACGCTGATGACCATGCATTCTGCCAAAGGTCTGGAATTCAAGCATGTATATATTGCAGGGATGGAAGATACACTCTTCCCCTCTCCTATGTCCTCCGGAAGTGCCCGTGAACTTGAGGAAGAGAGAAGACTGTTCTATGTGGCAGTTACCCGGGCAGAGAAACAGGCAACCCTCAGTTACGCGCTTAACAGGTATAAATGGGGTAATCTGGAAAGATGCAGCCCCAGCAGGTTCCTTCGCGAAATAGATCAGAAATATCTTCATTATCCTCAAACGGGCGGAAAGCCATTCAATAATTCCAATTCCGCTCTGACAAAGCCCCAATCCCTCCGGGAAGAACCCAGGCAATATATTAATGAGGAAAAGCTGAAAAGGATAGGGAAAGCAACAGTTGTTTCCAATGTTCCTTTCAACGGAACAGATCCATCGCTTTTTTCTGTTGGAGACTCTGTTCAGCACGAGCGATTTGGAAATGGACAGATAGTGTCAATCGAGGGACAACCTCCAAATACCACAGCCACTGTTGAATTCGACAAAGAGGGCAGTAAAAAGCTGCTGCTCCGGTTCGCCAAATTGAAAAAGATATAAATAAAATTTCCCGCAGCTTCCGCAGACTGACGCAGATAATGATCTCAAATTCTGCGAAAATCAGCGCGATCTGCGGAAAAACCTTCGAAAAAGAATCTTTACTTTTTACCTGATTTACCTCCCTTTCCGAAATTCACTTTGGTAGAATTTATATCCGACAGTCGATATTGAATGGTTGAAGTTCTCATTGATCTCCTATGGTCTCCATCTTCACTGTCAAGTTTATTGTTCTTGTCATATTCTTCCATTGCAAGCATAACAGCGCCCTCAAAACCCGGGATAATTATAATAGGTAGGCATTCCGGATGTTCCCCCAGTACCTTTTGTCAGCCTTTATCTTTAAATCTTTTGTCATCCAAACAAGAGAGTATCCTCCCTTATCAGGATCCACAACCTTATATTCATCGCATTTGTAACCGGCAATCATTCGTGAATTCCCTGTTTTAGTCACAACAGGTGGCTTTTTCTTCTCTCCTTTGCTTTTGCCTGTGCAGCCAATGCAGAATCGGATGGGTACTGAAGATATTGTGCCCATTTTTGGTTCCATGAAAGCAAGACTCATAAATGCCTGTTATCATGATCAAAGAGAAATGCATGTCGAAAGTACATGTTTTCCCGTCTTTGGGATCAACAGTCTGCAGCTCAATTCCCGCATCCAGTTTGTGCCGGAATTAAAATATGTATAAAAATCTGATTTAATAACATCGTTCTTGTCATATGTTTCCATCTGCATATAGATTCTTCCGGTAAAATCATATTCATCGTTGTATTTTATATCAATCTTACCACCGAAAAGACCGGTGCTCTTGGTCTTGCCAGCAGATGCTGCTCCTGGATGCAGTATCACCTTTCTGATTCTGTTCGCTTTCTTCTTTAGCCTTCTTATCCCTTTCGTCCTGAGCGCTTTTATCAATTGAAGAATCAATCTTATGGTCAATCTGCCGGTTTATTGCCCTGCGTACCACTCCGAACTGGGCATGGGAAATGTTTGGCAGCAAAATAATCAATGCCAGAAAAATGAGGATAGATCTTGTTTTCATATTAAAGAAGATTTGATGGATTAAGCTGTAAATTTACAAAATCTAAACAAATATCTGACGTGTTAGGTTCAAAAGAATTGGGTTTTAAAAGCAGAGCCGTTGCATGCAATGGCTTTTTGCACGTAACGGCTTTACCCACCATTTAAAATATTAAATTAATACCCGATAAATTAGGCTGTTACTGGTTCAACAACCGGTTCTTTCTCGCGAAGCACTGATTCATAGAGGGCTGCAAATGAGCTGCATACCCACATTATTGCCGGAAATATGCCAACAATCATCAGTATAAGCCCAAAAATCATTATAAAGAATGAAACAAAACCCATGAAAAAGATCTGCCATCCATGTCCCTTTGTAAGCTTCCAGCTCAGTTCAACGGCTTCAATGGGATCAAGTTTTTTATCCATCACTATGTATGATACAAACGCAAGCCTGCAGGCAATTATGATACCCGGTACAATAAGGGCGAACATTCCAAGAATAATCAGGGCAATGACCAGCAGGTTTGCAAGAACAATGTGCAGGTAGTTCTCCATAAAGCCTTTAATCAGATATTCGAAATCGGGCTTTACCTTCCTGACAGCCCTCACAAATATTATATCGCCGCCATATTTGAACACGGGAGCAACAAGAAATGCATAAAGCATAGCTACCAGGGCAAAAAATGCCGCAAAAATTCCCAGGGAAGCCAATCCGAAGAAATGTTCCCAGTTTCTCTCATCATCCCAGTTCCAGTGCCATGGGGCACCATGAAAATCTGACGGACCAAAATCCAGATTAAAAATCTTAAAAGGTGCAACTAAAACGGCCAGGATTACGATAACAAGAAGAAGTCGCAGGAAATTATCAGTCATGACCCGCCATCCCGTCCCAAAACTGTTACTGAAGCCAGGTATTAGTTTGTATTCGTTATTTGTTTCCATAATTTTAAATTTTATTAAACTTTTGAGAATTATTATAAAGCAAAATTAAACCATCTTTTTTCCATGGATTTAATACTATAGTAGTGATTATTAATTTTCCTACTTTAGTATGCAGCCCACAACTTTAGTATTGGGTACCTTTATGTTTCCAGTTTAACGGCAATTAATATCTTTATGAAATGCTGGATTACCTGATTTTTCTGATTTTTATTGTGTCAGTCGCACTTGCATCCGGAGGGGTTGTAATCTCATCAAAAATGAGAACCAGCTTTCGGCATGAGATCTTCTCAACTCTTTTCTATTATCAGGTTTTCATTTACACTTTCGGCTTCTATGGCATCTGGGGACAGGTAGCTATCAGAGCATTTCTCTCGGAATACATTTCACCGGAACTTCTTAACAGGTTTTCAGATATAGCAATTCTGCTGGGATTGCCTTTTCTTGTTTTTGCATGGCTGATGCTTATGCAGTTTTCTCAGGAAATCTCAGGAAGGAAGCGTCACAAATGGTTTGTCTCCCTTTTTCTGCTGGTGAATTTCTCTATTCTCCTGGTTGTTGGATTTATAATAGCCAAAGCAGGTATCGCGAGACCGGTATCACTCCTGAAATATTACTTTATCTGCATGAATTTTATTTACTCCCTCACTTCCTCCCTGCTGATAATGTTTCCGGGTAAAAGATTGTCAATCATACATGAACATGACCGAAAGATAATCGGCCCTTCAATCTTCATAATAATGTTAGTCCAATGTGCTGCCCTTGGCTTTTATACTACCCGGATATACCCCGCTGTAATTTTCATATTCACTTTCTTTGCCGGAAATACATTTCTTCCTCTTTATCTGAATTACGGGACACTCCTTACAGCTTTTGCCGGAGAGAATAAACCAGATCTTTCACTGGAGGATTTCTGCAAAAGATATGAAGTATCGCCGAGGGAAACAGATATAGTCCGTGAGATCTGCAATGGCTTAAGCAACAAGGAAATCGCTGAAAAGCTATTTATAAGCCTTCAGACTGTTAAAGACCACACGCACCGGATCTATATCAAAACAAATGTTAAAAGCAGGGTCCAGCTGATAAACCTTGTTAAAGAGTCGTTAATCAGATAGGATGGCTTAATTATGATGGTATGACGGTTTGAGGGTATGACGGTATGATGATACGTTTTTTTAGACCATTTGAGATTCGCACCTATGTGAATTAATGCTTTTTCTTATTCCGAAAACTTCAGATAAACAATAACTGGTCCTCCTTCAAATTCAAGAGAAAAACTGTCTCCCGTTGACTCGTTCAGTGTTGCTACCCACCAGTTTGTGAGTTTTTTTCTTTCAAGCGGGTATTTTAGTCCTTGCGATGTTATTTCAATTTCAGGATCGATAGTGAATATGGATACCTGCTGTCCGGGAAAAGATAAAACCACTGAACTCTCACCCAGAGCCGTTAGAATTCCTGTATCAGTCACCATTATCGCCTTGCCATTTTTATTATATTCGGCAAGAAGCGATATATTGCCAATAGTGTGGTCTTCTCTCTTACCGGTGGCACCCAGGATAACCAGATCCCTGTAGCCTCTTTCCGAACACCAGGCAACCGCCTTTGTCAGATCATTGGTTTCCTGGTTATCATCCCTGAAGATACGGTCGTGAAACCTTCCGGCTATTAGACAGATTCAGTGAATCCATATCTCCGACAATTGCATCAGGTATAAACCCTGCTTTAATGAGATTTTCAGCGCTGCCGTCACAGCAGATAATTCTGCCCGCACTTTTCAGATATCCGAGCGGTATATCATGCTCCGGAAAATTACCGTCAGCAACTATAGCGGTCAAAGAATTTTGTTGATCTGCATGCATATTTTATTGATATAAAATCCTGTCGTAGAATATATTGAAAATTAACTTACTTTTTCATTACTCTGTTTTTACCTCAGCTTAACTTATCTTTCCCGGTCAGCCTTTCCCAAACCCCACTTTTAGTCCGCCTCACCCCAAAGGTTCTTGCGTGGGTCGGGGGATGCCTTCACTCCTGATTGTTTTCCTCCATGCTTTAAGCCCGGCAAAGGACATTACCCCATAGACAATGTAAAGAACGACTGTCGGGTAGAGTCCCCGTGTTAAAAATAGCAATGTGGCAGCTGTATTTACAACAATCCACAGGAACCAGTGTTCATATATCTTGCGTGCAAGCATCCAGGTCGCAATTACTGACAGGGAGGTGATTAATGAATCCATTACAGGAACAGGCGAATCCGTCAGCCTGTCAAGAACAAGCCACATTACCGTGAACAAAGGTATAAATACAACAGAAAGCACAACACCTGTCCTCAGCTTTAATCTCGTAACCTGCAACTCTTCCTTTTGCCCTGGGTCCTGTGTGCTGAACTCTGAGCCCTCTGCCCTCAGCCCTCTGCCCTCTGCCCTGCGCCCTGAGCCCTGAGCCCACCAGTACCATCCGAAAAGGCTGACAACCAGATAATACCCCTGCAGACTCATATCAGCGTAAAGTTTTCCGGTGAAGAAGACCCAGATATATACGCCAGATGTGATTATACCTACAGGCCACAGCCAGATGGTCTGACGGATCTCCAGAAAAACATACAAAATGCCGGTTACAGCACCGAAAATCTCTATAATATTATCTGCAATCCAGTCTGATATCATTTCCCCCTTGAATTTATTTCAGAATTTCAGGCCAATTTTGACCATGAAGTTTGTTCCGGCCTGGGGAAAATAGTATGACCAGGATTTTTCAACGCCATCTTCATACCAGTTGCCGCCATAACCATTGCTTTCATATGCCTCATTGAAAATATTGTTAACCAGAATCTGAAACTGAAGGCCCTTGATTTTCCCGATCTCAGGTTCATAATCAAGCCTGACACTATTGACAAAATAAGGATCCAGCATACGTTCCGGGTTCATTGTGTTGTCAACATACTGTTTCCCCACAAACTTACTGATAAGATGCAATTCTGTACCCTTCAGGAGCCTGAACATGAGATCACTGGTTGCAATCACTGACGGAGAGTAGGCAATATTGACGTCGCCCAGATTCTTTGACAGGTATTGTGATGACCAGTCTGAAGTATTATAGTCAGTATAATATTCTGTAAAATCCCTGATCCTGCTCCTGCTGAGAGTCAGATTCATATCCCAGCCAATAAATTCCACAGGTTTGATTCCTGCAACTATTTCCACTCCCATCCTGTAGCTTTTTTCAACATTTGTCATTATGGAATAGCCAACATCACTCAGCTCACCTGTCGGCACCAGCTGATCCCTGTAGATCATTCCGTAGAAATTCAGACCGACGGAAGCTTTTCCTGTCCTCAGCTTATAACCCATTTCTGTGTCAAAAAGTGTTTCGGGTCTGGGGGCAGCCCCCGGATCTCCGGAAGCTTCCTTGAAGTCTGTCCTGGTAGGCTCACGGTGGGCCACGGAAAATGAGAGGTAGGCATCCTGGTTTGGTGTGAGGGAATGGAAAAAACCTGCTTTCGGATTGAAGAATCCAAACCTGTGCTCCTGTCCGATATCCTTCAGATCATCATCAGTGCCATTCATTTCATAGAGTATATGGCGGTACTGTATATCTCCGAAGATGCTTGTCTTATCCGATAATGAATAATTTACCTTACCATACAGACTAATCTCCCCTTTTCGTGAGTCGTTGAAATACCACTGATAATCCTTTTCCGTATTTCCGGCATTTTGCATCCAGATGACCCGTCCAAAGTGATCGCCCAGGTACTGGTTCATCCCTCCTCCGACTATTGCCTCCAGGCGTTCTTTTCTGTATTTAAGGGAATATACAAGCCCGTAAAAGTCATTTGACATCCATTTTTGCCTGATAAGGTCTGTAATTGTGAATACCGAATCACCAATACTGACATTCTGCAAACCATAATCTTCATAATACTGATCTTCCCGGTATTCTTCAAAATAACCTTTTCCATGAGTATAATGCAGGGCAGTATGAAGCGATAAAAAAGCGCCAAGCTTCTGGCTGTAAATGAGATGGAAATGGTTTTGCCTGTAGTTATCACTCTCATTATCATAATATCGGGTATTTCCTGACTCATCGGTATACTCTCCTGCGGGATTATACCTTCTGTCAATGGCAAGCATCTCAGCGGGAACGCCCCACCAGCCTATTCCTGTTTGCTCTTCGCCAAGTATAATGTTGGCTTTTAACATTGAATTACCAGATCTGTAAATACCGCTTATACTTTCTGATCTGTGATGCGATCCTGTCCTTTTAATATAACCGTCACTCTTAATCTCAGAATAACGCATCGTCACACCAAATTTTTCTTTCAGCATCCCGCTGCCGGCAGAAACCATGTACTTCAATGTATTATATGAACCTACAGAGGTGGCGATCTCAGCAAAAGGCTCATTCTCAGGATTAACGGTCTGAAGACTGATTGTGGCGCCGAAGGCTCCTGAACCATTCGACGATGTTCCCGCACCTCTCTGAATCTGGACATTTTCGACAGAGGAAGCCAGATCAGGAAGATCAACCCAGAAAACCTGCTGGGATTCAGCATCATTCAGAGGAATACCGTCAATGGTCACGTTAATTCTGTTTGCATCGGTGCCACGAATCCTGAGACTGGTATACCCTATTCCGTTCCCGGCCTCGGAAGTTTCCACAAACGAGGGAGTATGACTTAAAAGGTAAGGCATATCGTAACCTGAATTATGCTTTTTCAATACTTCCTTTCCAATTGCTGTATATGCCAGTGGAGACTTTTCACCGGCACGCACAGCGCTCACAAGGACATCTCCTGTCTGGTAAGGTTTCTCAGGCAGCGTAATATTCAAGGTTATATCCCCTTGCAGTCTGACATTTTCAAACCTGGTTTCATAACCAATGAATGAAAAGGATAATATATAGTCTCCATCTTTAAGTCCCGTTAATAATGTAAGTCCCGTCTGTATCGGTATGAACCCCGATATAAGAATTGGCAACCGTCACACCTGCTCCAGCAAGGGGACTGCCTGACATATCCGTGACTTTTCCTCTGATCACGGATCCGCTATCTGAACTTGCATTAACTCCTGTTGCCACCAATACATTAATCAGTACCACACATAGAAATCTTCTCATGGCGATTAATAAATAAATTATTAAACCTGAAAAATGAGGCTGTTTTGTGAAGCTGATGTGTATGATACTCTTTCTTCCCTCCGCCGGCATTACCCGGATCAGGTTTAAGGGTATGATCTCAGCCCGTAGTATTAAGGCACCCCATTTTTTGATACTGCAAAGATAAGGCCTTTTAAATGATAAAATCCATCGTTTTGAGCTCTATTTTGAATTTAATTGAATAATATTGCTGATAACCACATTCTTAATCAGGTATCCGCTCCATTGTTTTTAGATTCAATTTATTCTTAAATTTGGAGCTCATTTAAGGGGGAAAAATGAACAAATTGTTAGAAAAGCTTCATTATAAAGGGAATGACCGGATTGCAGTACTGAATGCCGAAGAGAGTTTTATAGCCTCTCATTTTATGGAAATCAGCAAGATGACCATTGACAGGGAAATTGATCCCCGCTTCCCTTACGATTTTATTTTAATATTTGTCAGAAACCAGGCTGAAGTTGAGGCATATACGCCGATAGCGCTTCATAACCTGCTGTGCGACGGAGTGTTATGGTTCTGTTATCCGAAAAAGACCTCCAGAGCCTTCAGCGCCGACATTGACCGGGACCACGGCTGGAAGACACTTAATGATGCAGGGTTTCATGGGATACGAATGGTTTCGATTGATGATGACTGGTCGGCAATGAGATTCAGAAATATTAAATTCATCAAAGCAATCTCCGGAAGATTTGCAATTTAAGGATGATGTACTGAGATGGGGAGAGGAGGAGAGAGGAAGACTGAGAGACTGAGAGACTGAGAGACTGAGAGACTGAGAGACTGAGAGACTGAGAGACTGAGAGACAAAGAGAAGGAGTCATCCCGTGGCAACAATGTTGACTAAAATATAATTGTTATTTTGCAGAATGATTATAACAACCAGAATAGAAACTCCTCTTGGTGAAATGGTTGCAGGAGCGACAGATGAAGGGATTTGTCTTCTTGAATTCATCGACCGGCGAATGCTGCCCACTGAATATAAGGATCTTACCAGATTACTGAAAACCACACTGGAGGAGGGTGATAACATACAACTGGAATCTCTCAGGAAACAACTGAATGACTATTTCAGCGGTAGTCTGAAAGAATTTACCATTCCGTTTATAACTCCCGGAACGGATTTTCAGAAGGAAGTATGGAAAGGACTCCTGAAAATTCCGTATGGAAGCACCAGATCGTATCAGGAACAGGCAAATGCCCTGAGCAGACCTCACTCCGTGCGAGCGGTGGCAAATGCAAACGGTATGAACAGGATATCCATAATAATTCCCTGCCACAGGGTCATTGGTACAAATGGAAGTCTTACAGGTTACGGAGGAGGGTTGAAGAGGAAAAAATGGCTTCTCGATCATGAGAAAAAATACTCAGGAATAGCTGTTGACATGCTTCTCTTTTAATAATTCGATATAAACCAATCTAATCAGGAAAACAATGAAAAAAACCATTTTGCAGAAGCTGCTCCTTCCACTGGCAATTGTCACGGGGATTATCCTGCTGACAGGATGTGCAAATAACGAGGCAGTTGAACAGTGCCTTTCCGGCCATAAATACGGATTTTTTGGCGGATTGTGGCACGGTTTTATTGCACCGTTTGATTTTATCGGAATGCTATTCGACAAGGATATCACTATGTATGCGCAAAACAATAACGGTGGCTTATATGCACTTGGGTTCCTGTTAGGCAGCGGTGGATGGGGATTTTTCGGGAGCAAAGGAGCAAGCAAGGTGAGAACAAGCCGTGTACATTTTCAATCACAGAAATTCGATAAGGCTGAGGTGGTGGAGTAATACCTCACCCCCTCCTGTGGGGGTAAGAATAGAAAAACAAGTAAATTTCACAAGAATGGAGGAAATTTTTGGGGGGTTGAATAAAAAAAGATCACTTTCTCTTTTATTTTCTCAAAATAATTGTTTTCTTTGCATAGTTAATAAGCAGAAATGAAACTTGTGAATAATTACTGGTGGTGGCAAAACTTACTCTTAAGAACCTGGAGGTGAGATAGCCCTGCTATATTTAAAGATATAACAACGACCTGTCGGACTCCCGTCAGGTCGTTTTGTTTTTAACCGGAAAATTTATTTAATCATGAGAGACTCAAAAATAATCGCAACCCTCCATCCATTTCCTCCCGGACTGGCAGACATAATAACACCTGTTACTATCTACCTGAAAATCAGAGACAAATTCCCTAACACCATTCTTCTGGAAAGCTCTGATTATCATGGAAATAACAATAGCATGAGTTACATATGCTTTGATGTCCTTGCGGAATTTAAAGCTGAATGCTACAAAATTCAGATCAATTTCCCTGACGGCCACCAGGATCGTATAGCAATCAAAGACAAGCAAACAGTGGCAGAGAGCTTCAATGCCTTTTTGAAATCATTTAAAATTGAGAAAGGATCGGACCAGACTGGGATGGCTGCAAACGGGTTGTTTGGATACACTACCTATGATGCTGTCAGATATTTCGAGGATATCAGGTTCAGACATGCAGGAGACAGCCGGTTTGGAATTCCTGATATCTGTTATTCACTTTACAGGTACATAATTGCCATTAACCATTTTAACAACCGCATTTACCTTGTGGAAAATCTCCTGGAGGGTGATACAAGCAGGATTGAAGAAGTAAAAAGTCTTCTCAGAAACCGCAGCCTGGGATCATTTCAGTTCATGTCACTGAATAATGAAGAATCCAACCTTAAGGATGAGGAATATATTGAAATGGTGTCAATGGGGAAAAAGAACTGCTTCCTGGGAAACGTGTTCCAGGTTGTGCTCTCAAGGCAATTCAGGCAGCAGTTTACCGGTGATGAATTCAATGTCTACAGGGCATTGAGGAACATCAATCCTTCTCCCTATCTCTTCTATTTTGATTATGGCGGATATAAACTGTTCGGATCTTCTCCGGAGGCCCAGCTTATCATAGACAAAGGATTTGCAAAGATAAACCCTATTGCCGGAACATTCAGACGATCGGGTGATGATGAGGAAGACAGACAGCTGGCAATTGACCTGGCAAATGACAGCAAGGAAAATGCAGAACATGTAATGCTTGTAGACCTCGCCAGAAACGATCTCAGTCGAAATTCGGACAATGTATTTGTTAAAACATTCAGGGAGGTCCAGTTCTACTCGCACGTAATTCATCTGGTATCAGAGGTTATGGGTGAACTGAAGGAAGGATTCAACCCAATCCGGGTTTTCGGTGACTCCTTTCCTGCAGGGACCCTCTCCGGCGCACCAAAAATAAAAGCTATGGAGATCATCGACTCACTGGAAAACCAGAACCGGGGATTCTACGGAGGTGCAATCGGATATATTGGGTTTAACGGCGATATCAATCATGCAATTATGATCCGTTCATTTCTCAGCCGGAACAATACACTGTACTATCAGGCCGGTGCAGGAATTGTAGCTGCCTCCGTTGAACAAAATGAACTAAATGAGGTAAACAATAAGCTTGGAGCCATGAAAGCTGCAATTGCAATGGCAGCCGGCATATAACTTTAAATGAGGCAATTATGAAAATAATGGTTTTGGACAACTACGATTCTTTTACGTACAACCTTGTACATATCCTGAAAGAACTGAGCGGCGGACCGGTGGATGTTTTCAGGAACGATGAAATAACCCTTGAAGCTGTGGAAAGATATGATAAGATAATTATTTCTCCGGGACCGGGGGTTCCTGATGAAGCCGGCATCACAAAAAAACTCATTGACCACTTTGCCCCGTCAAAAAGTATCCTGGGAGTGTGCCTGGGATGCCAGGCTATTGCAGAGGTATTCGGAGGAAGCCTTACAAATCTTGACAGAGTGTATCATGGTGTTAAAACTGAAATTATAGTCACTGGTGAAGATGATATACTTTTCCATGATCTTCCGCTTAACTTCGAAGCAGGCCGGTACCATTCATGGGTGGTAAATGAAAAAGACCTCCCCTCATGCCTGAGGATTACCGCTAAGGATGGTGAAGGGATGATAATGGCACTTGCACATTCGGTATATGATGTGAAAGGAGTGCAGTTTCACCCCGAATCGGTTATGACTGAATCCGGGAAAAAGATACTCCTCAACTGGCTGGAACTTTAATTTAATGATGAAAACAGATATAGCCATATGAAAGAAATTCTTCAAAGGTTGACCTCCCATCTCACTCTTGACAGGGAAGAAGCAAAGGATGTACTTAAAAAGATCGCCGGAGGTGAATACAATACATCCCAGATCTCCGCCTTTCTAACAGTATTATATGATGCGCCTGATAACTGTTCATGAGCTGGCCGGGTTTCGTGATGCCCTGCTGGAACTGTGTCTGCCAACCGACCTCTCCGAATTTGATACCATAGATCTGTGCGGCACAGGCGGTGATGGAAAGAATACTTTCAACATCTCCACCCTTTCGTCCTTTGTAGTCGCCGGGGCTGGCTGCAAAGTGGCAAAGCATGGAAACTACGGGGTATCATCAGCTTGCGGGTCAAGCAACGTTCTGGAATATCTTGGTTATAAATTTACCAGCAACAGGGATACTCTGCGGAACCAGATGGATAAGGCAAATATCTGTTTCCTGCACGCTCCTCTTTTTCACCCGGCCATGAAAACGGTTGCACCCATAAGGAGGGAACTAAGTGTAAAAACATTTTTCAACATGCTGGGACCTATGGTAAATCCCTCATTTCCCCGAAATCAACTGGTCGGAGTCTGGAACCTTGAGACGGCAAGATTATATAATTATATCTACCAGCAGACAGATAAAAATTATACAATCATCTATTCACTCGACGGATATGATGAAGTCTCCCTAACAAGTGAGTTCAAGATGATATCCAATATGGAAGAAAATCTTCTTGATCCTGAGAAAATCGGGTTTCCGATGCTTACCCACGACGACGTGAAAGGTGGTGCAACAGTAGAAGACTCGGTCAGGATCTTCATGGATATCCTGGAGGGTAATGGCACTGAAGCACAAAAGGCTGTCGTAATTGTCAACTCAGGACTGGCAATAAGAAAGATGTTTCCGGCAAAAAGTCTGAAAGAGTGTTTTGGTCTTGCAGAAGATTCACTGCAGGGAGGTTTTGCAAAAACCAGGTTAAAGAAACTTCTGGAACTTTAAAAAATGAATATACTTGAGAAAATCGCTGCCGTTAAGAGGGAAGAAGTAAAAAGCAGAAAAATAACAAACCCTTTAAGTGTGCTGGAGAGATCTGCTTTCTTTGATCGTAAAATGCCTTCATTCCATGAAGCTCTGGCAAAACCTGCACCTTCAGTGATCGGTGAGTTTAAAAGAAAGTCGCCATCAAGGGGAGACATAAATACTGGTGCCAGCATCACCGAGGTTGCTTTGGGATACCAGAAAGCCGGAATAGCTGCCATGTCGGTACTTACCGATGAAGTATTCTTCGGAGGCAGAAATTCCGACCTGCAGGAAATTGCCGGATTACTTACTATACCGGTTCTGAGGAAGGATTTTGTAGTGGATGAATACCAGGTGATAGAAGCAAAATCCATAGGAGCAGGAGCAATTCTATTAATTGCATCAATCCTTACCCGAAAGGAAGTTGATTATCTATCAGGGATTGCGATTGAGCTGGGAATGGATATTCTGTTTGAAATCCACGACCTTACCGATCTAGACAAGATGAGTCAGAAAATTAAAATCATAGGTGTGAATAACAGGGATCTTAAAACTTTTAAAGTCAGTATGGATAACTCTGATGAGCTTTTCCGGCATCTGCCGGAGGAATGCCTGAAAGTTGCAGAAAGCGGTTTTCAGACATATGAAGACGTCCAACGCCTGTTTAATACCGGATATGATGCATTTCTGATCGGAGAAAGATTTATGAAGTCAGAAGATCCCGGTAAAAGCGCTTCACTTTTTATGAAAAACCTGAAATCACTCACTGAATGAAGCCGGTTATAAAAATATGTGGCATGCGCGATGCTGTAAATATTATAGCGGCAGCTGAACTTAAGCCTGACATAATGGGATTCATTTTCTATTCCGGGTCACCCAGGTTTGCAGGTGAATGTCTGAAACCGGAAATCGTTGCGAGCCTTCCATCCGGAATCAGGAAAGCCGGTGTTTTCGTTAATGCGGAATATGAGGAGATCACTGAGACTGCCGGGAGATTTTCACTTAATATGGCTCAGCTGCACGGCAATGAAACTCCTGAACTATGCCGCCGGATAAAAGATTCCGGGATTTCGGTTATCAGGGCATTTAACATCAGTGACAGTATGAACTTTGAAAAATGCAAAGAGTTCAGTGGCTCAGCAGACTATTTCCTTTTCGATGCCATGACAGCCAATCACGGAGGATCAGGACAAAAATTTGACTGGAAATTACTTGAAAGATTTGAAACGGGGATTCCGTTTTTTCTGAGCGGAGGAATAAGCCCGTCCGATACAAACAATATTCTGGGTATCAGCAATCCTGCTCTCTATGGTATTGACCTTAACAGCAGGTTCGAGATCAAACCTGGCTTAAAGGATATAAAGAAACTGGAAAAATTCATAAATGAAATAAGGCTTAAACAATAAAACAATATGAACGAGACATTTATTTCAGACGAAAACGGATACTTTGGCGAATTCGGGGGAGCCTATATTCCGGAGATGCTCAGGCAGAATGTGGAATCGCTCAGGTCGGTTTATCACGGAATAATTGAATCCGAAGAATTTAAGAATGAGTTCAACAGCTTACTCTGCGACTATGCAGGAAGACCTTCTCCGCTGTTTTTTGCCACCCGGCTGAGTATAAAATATGGAGCAAGGATCTATCTTAAAAGGGAGGATTTAAATCATACCGGCTCTCACAAAATTAACAATACGATTGGTCAGATCCTGCTGGCAAAAAAGATGGGGAAAACCAGGATCATTGCTGAGACTGGTGCAGGCCAGCATGGTGTGGCCACCGCAACTGTCTGCGCCCTTATGGGACTTGAATGTGTGGTTTATATGGGAGAGACTGATATGCTCAGGCAGGAGCCCAATGTAAAACGAATGGAAATGCTCGGAGCCAGGGTGGTTCCTGCAACCTGCGGCAACAAAACCCTGAAAGATGCAACAAATGAGGCATTGCGCGACTGGATCTGCAACCCGGAAAATACCTTTTACATAATCGGGTCTGTAGTCGGACCGCATCCCTACCCCGATCTCGTCGCAAAATTCCAGTCAGTAATAAGCGAGGAACTTAAAGTGCAGTTAAAAAGCAAGGAGGGAACTGAAGACCCTGATATAATAATCGCCTGCGTGGGTGGCGGCAGCAATGCAGCCGGGATATTCTATCACTATATCGACAGGAAAAAGGTGAGACTGATTGGAGTAGAGGCTGCCGGCGACGGTGTAGATACTGAAAGGACAGCGGCTACAATAGGCATCGGAGATACAGGTATAATTCATGGAAGCAAAACATTGCTTCTGCAGAGCAATGACGGACAGATCACCGAACCCTATTCCATTTCTGCGGGTCTTGACTATCCTGGTGTTGGCCCGATTCATGCCTGGCTGGCAAGGACAGGCAGGGCAGAATACCTCAATGCAACAGATACAGAAGCAATTAAAGCGGCTTACGAGCTAACCCGCCTGGAAGGTATAATCCCTGCTCTCGAATCGGCCCATGCCCTGGCAGTACTTGGCAAATTGAAACTCAGAAGCGATGATATTATAGTTGTGAATATCTCCGGCAGGGGGGACAAAGATATGCAGGCATTTAGTGAAGCCCTCAGTATGTTCACCTGACCGGCTGTTTCTTTCTGCCTGCTATTCTGATCCGACAAATCCTTTAATAGAAAAATCATGAACCGCATTGAAAAACTTTTCACAGACAAAAAAAAGAATATACTCTCAATATATTTTACAGCCGGCTATCCTGACATAAATGACACTCTGACTATAATAAAGGAGCTGGACAAAGCCGGAGTTGACATGATAGAGATCGGCATGCCCTTTTCCGATCCCGTTGCTGACGGACCCGTCATCCAGAGAAGCAGCGAAAAAGCTCTTGCGAACGGGATGTCGCTGAACCTCCTCTTTAAACAACTGGAAAAAATCAGGACAGTCACAGATATCCCCCTGATCCTGATGGGATACATAAATCCTTTTTTCAGGTACGGGATGATGAATTTCATTGAGAAATGCAGTGAAACCGGCATAGACGGGACGATAATACCTGATCTTCCTGTTGAGGAGTACCAGGGTTCCTATGAATCTCTTTACAGAAAGAATAACATCTTTAATATTTTCCTGATCTCACCTCAAACCCCGGATGAAAGGATCATTTATCTTGACTCCATTTCAAAAGGTTTCCTGTACATGGTATCGACCTCTTCCACCACAGGAATCAAAACCGGCTTTGACAATTCCCAGACTGCATATTTCAGAAGGGTCAGGGAACTTAATTTAATTACACCTGCGCTCATTGGATTCGGCATCTCCGACAAGTCAACCTTTGAGCAGGCATGCGAGTACTCCGGCGGAGCCATTATTGGAAGTGCATTTATCAGAGCGCTTGATGAAAAAGGTGGTCTTGCTGAGAACATAAAGAGATTTATAAGATCTATTAAATAATTAAATGGTTTTAGTTTTATTAAGCTTTTTACCCCCTTTCTTTTTCCAAGGGGGAAAGGATTTGTGGGGTGTTGAAAAAGTCCTCAGTGGGAACTCTCCCCAGGATGGGGGTTTATTAACACAGGAGAAAGTAAAGAAATACTATTTTCAGCAGACTAAATTCTTCTCACTCTTTTATTGTAGATTTACATTCCAACTTACCTTCAGTATAAATTTCATGAAGTTATCCGATGAAAATCATTATCTCATTTTTACTTATTACCATGACTTGTTTTGAGTCCTTTTCACAGAAAGATCAAATATATTTATGGCCCGGTAAAGTTCCCGACGAGGCAAAAGTGAAGCTTGCACCTGTTACGGCTGTTTCTGAAAATGACAATATTATAAGAATTGCTGAAGTCACCAATCCGGCCATGCATGTTTTCCTTCCTGAACAATCTGTAAGAAACGGTGCCGGAGTTATTGTTTGTCCGGGCGGGGGATACCACATACTTGCGTGGGATCTCGAAGGTACGGAAGTTGCAGCCTGGCTCAATAAAAAGGGATATGCGGCATTTGTGCTTCAGTACAGGATTCCGGACAAAAAAGCCGGCGCCCTTCAGGATGTTCAGCGTGCTGTAAGGATTATTAAGCAGGATGCAGTAAAATTTGGTATTGATCCAAATAAAATTGGTGTTATGGGATTCTCAGCCGGAGGAAGTCTGGCTGCACGGGCGAGTACCAATTTTAACAGACAAACATATTCTCCTGTCGATAAGGCAGATAGCCTGTCATGCCGTCCCTCTTTTGCCATGCTCATCTACCCCGCCTACCTTGACCAGGGTCCGGAGTTCTCTCTGACACCCGAACTTAAGCTAAGCAGTGATGTGCCACCCATTTTCATCTTTCAGACTTCTGATGACCAGTATGGCAACAGTGCCCTTGTAATGGCGCAGGCTATGCGGAATGCAAAACTGACTGTTGAACTGCACTTATTGCCTGATGGGGGCCACGGCTACGGACTGCGACCCGGTAATGTTGCCGCTGAAACATGGCCAGCCCTTGCCGAAAAATGGCTTCACCAGATAATCAAAATTAATTGACAGTTATCAATAATAATCATGGCAAATTTTTCGGTCCCGTACAGGTTTATATGGGTTATGTGTTCATTGCCGTCGGGATATTCTTTTGCCTTTATTCACCATACATTCTCTTCTTTATAATACCAGGTACATTTATGGCATTTACATCTACCGGTACAATGATAGATATTGAGAATAAAAAAGTCAGACCATATACATCCCTCTTCGGGTTTATCAGAACAGGAAAATGGATTGAGGTATCAGGTTATTCAGGATTTAAAATCGTGAAGTCAAACCGGAGATATACTTCATACAGCCGGGGTGATGTTCAATTAGACATGAATATCAGCGATATAAAACTCCTTCTGGTAAATAAAAATAGTACCGGAAAGGTTGTGCTGAACAGATATAAAAGCTTTGAAGATGCCCGGAAGGATATGGATGAATTAAAAAAATTTCTTATGCCAGATAATATTAACCCTTCATAAAGAAATGAACTGAAGTTAAGGTGCAGAGCACCAAAATATTTGCAGAAATAAATGTCCCCTTAAAATTATCAGGTGCAGCGCACCATAATATTAATGTTTTTAAGACCATAATGGAGCGGCAAATTATTGAAATAATTAAAAGGCACCTTATCCCGGCAGAAAGTTATATTTACGGATTTGCCGATCTGACAGGATTGCTCAGCAGAAAATTCGAGGGATATAATTACGGCATATCAATTGGAAGAAAACTGGATAGCTCAATTGTGGACAATATTTCTGAGGGTCCCACAATGGAATACTATTCCCATTACAGAAAGGTCAATGAAGAGCTGGCGCTGGTATCCGGCAGGATATCTGCTGATCTGAATGAAATTAATATTGAAACAATAACAATTTCTCCAACTGTATCTACTGAGGAACTCGATACGATTTATTTCAAGACACTCCGGACTGATATATCGCATAAAATGGTGGCTACCAGGGCAGGACTCGGATGGATTGGTAAAACGGATCTTCTAATAACAAAGAAATTCGGGCCCAGGCTCCGGCTCACTTCAATACTACTTAAAGATCCGGTCATTCCCGAATCAAAACCAATAGATATAAGTCGTTGCGGCAGCCTGTAATATCTGCGTGGAAATCTGTCCTGCAAAAGCTGCAAACGGCAGAATGTGGGATATAACGGTGGATCGGGAGGAGTTTTTCGATCCATGGAAATGCCGGAATCAGTGTGCCGAATTCGGAAGGACAAGACTATCGACGGATGCAAGAGTCTGCGGAATGTGCGTTGCAGCCTGCCCTATAGGACATTCAGATACTAACAACTGATAAGATGAACATATGAAAAATAAATTATTTGGAAATGAAATTGAAAGAATGCCTGATTTTACCTTCAGGATAATGAAAGTATTTTTTGTTATTTACTATTTTTTCAGACCGGCCGGAAAATACCTTCAGAAATTTGGAATTAAACCTGGTTCTGTTGTTGTCGATTATGGTTGCGGACCCGGCGCATGCATACGCGATGCCTCAATGATGACAGGCGAAAAGGGAATAGTATATGCTGTCGATATACATGAAATGGCAATAGATTCTGTTGAGGAACTAATCAGGAAACACTCACTCAAAAATGTAAGGACAATACTGACTGACGGCAACAGCACATCCCTGCCAGATGAAGCCGCTGATCTCATTTACGCACTCGACATGTTCCATATGGTAAAGGATACAAGTTCTTTTCTGAAAGAGCTGAACAGAATATCACGGAAGGATGGCATCCTGATAATTGAGGACGGGCACCAGCCAAGGGCCCTTTCAAAGGAAAAGATCCTAAATTCCAGTTACTGGGAAATTACCCGCGAAGAAAAAAGATTCTTAAGATGTACCCCGGTTAAACCAATCGCCTGATACAAGTATAAACGATTCCCACAGAGGTAAAAGATGTAGCGCACCGGAATATTATTAAAGGATGACTTTAAATATTGTTTCCTTAAATAGGGTCTGTCAAATACAATTAAATAGGATAAGATATGAGTAAGGTATTTTTAGTTTCAATTCTATCTATATTATTAAACTCTTGTGGTTCAGATAACTCAAGAGAAACCAACTTGAAGATTCAAGTTAATGTTATGGAAAAGTTAAGTAATAACCTGTTTTATGATAAATCGGGGATTTATGACTCAGTAAGAATTGAAATGTCAAATAAGACTGATACTCTTTTTCGTTTTTGGTCCCTGTCCTGCTCGTGGACATATAATTGGATCTCTGATAACGAAAAGATATATTTATACCCATGTGATTGTTATGCGAATTATCCAACTCTTCATGAAATAAGGCCAGGAGAAAAAATATCGTTTAATGGCATTATTCATGTTTTAGATACATCAAGATCTTTTAACGAATATGAATTTAAATTCGGGTGTATTATAATTAAAGAAAATGAATTTAATAGAGATTCTGATTTTCTAAGTGTATTGGACAATAAGATTTCTGAACGGAAAGATGTAATCTGGAGTGAACCATTTAAGATAAAAGAATAAATTTATCAGGCTCTTTACAGAGATTAGAACAGCCACAATTCAGAGTATTTGTGAATGCTCCGGGGAGATTCCTCGCTGCGCTCGGAATGACAAGCTAATATATAGTTAAAGAGGGAGAAGCGGCGATTCGAATGATAATTTTATTTTTAAAATCCATTTTTGACGAATCGCCGCTTCTCCCTCTCCTCCCCTAAAAATGAGCTGTCATTCCGAGCGCAGCGAGGAATCCCATGTATCCTAAACAATCGCCGTTTGTTATTGATTTTCAGTCTTCTTATCTTGACGGCATGGTCTTAACCCCATAAATCACCACTCTGCCAGTAAGGTCAGCATTCCATTGGCAAGAACGGTAATAGTATTGGTGACCGGTTTTCCGGGTATTTCTTCCAGGTCGCATATACTCACAGCTTTTGGATTCCCTGCCGGCCAGGATAATTTTACCACTTCATCCTTATCTGATACTGATCTCAGGCGTATTACCGTCCTGCCTGCCTGTTCTGTTGATTTGACAATCGAGACGGTTACAGAAGGGGACCCCTCCACATTAACAATGGGCTTGGAGATGGCATTCTTGTCAGCTGCAAGATGCACAAGCGGCTGAGCCTGTTCCAGTCCGAATCTGTTAGCCTGGGATACGTCATAGATCCCATGAGGAAGGATGCGGTAGCGGAATCTTACCGGACCATCCTGTGTGAGAGGGAAATTAGTGAACCAATGGTTGTTCATCACCCAGGAATAGACAGTTCCATTTGGCTCCAGCTTCCTGAGCCATGGCTTCCTCTCTCCGCTCCAGGTCCCGGTCTGATTGGCTGTCATAGCTCCGCTTTCTGCAAGAGGCGCATCAAGGGAACACCAGGTTATCCCCTCCTTTTCGTTTGAAATATCAATCCATCTTTGCATGGTTAGCCAGTTACGGTTGGCCATGCTCCACTGGTCCTTTTCAACCCTTACTATTCCCCAGGGAATATCCATTCGTGTTGTGGCATTTTGAATATCAAATCCAAATCCAAAGTGTATACCGTCTTTATCCACAAGGGGCAGTTTGTCAACAATATTGGTGATCTCTACCGTTGGCTTGTTGTATATGAGCCTTACAGAACGTGTGACGCTCCTGCAGCCTCTTCCCTTTGATAAAACAGATAATTCAACCATGAGTGGTCCTTCTTCAGTAACGGATATGGAAATTACACTGTCAGCCACAGCATTATCGCTGTCGCCCGGCATCCAGCGGAAAGCATTCAGACCGCCATTCACCTTTACATCTGAATAGTTCCGTCCTGATTCAAGTGTAATAAGATGAGTGATGTTGCCTGTTTCCTTGCTTAATGTCACCTGAAGCTGCTTGTTATTCAAGGTAGTACCCTCGATTCTGCAGCCATCAAATTTCGATTGTTCACCTTTTACCACACGATAGTGGCGGGAACCGAAAGGTGGTACATCTGAAGCGAGAAAAACAAGTTCGCCTGTTGATAATCTCTGTGAAGGCACATCTTTCCCCTTATCATCTTCAACGCGGTCGCCTTTAATGCTCTCTGCTACTGAGAGTGTTATCAGGCCACCATGAATCCAGGAGCTGGTATTAAAAACCACTACACCTCCGTTTGAAGGTCCTTCAACCGGTCCAAGTGCACCGGATGACCTGTCCGTTGCCGGAGCAAGGGCCTTTTCCATCATGGCCTCAGTATGGTCCACTGCTTCCCTGAAATAGCTTTGCTTCACTTTCCATATTGCATCCTGGAAAAATGGTTCTGTGGGGTTTTCAGCACACCATGTGTGTTCCGTTCCGAGAGCTATGTAACGCCATGCCTCATCGAAATCTTTTTGTGGAGCGGGCTTACCCGGATGCAGCATTGTCCACAAAATTTCCGCCTGCACCAGTTTTTCCTTTGAATTCCTGTTCGCAGCAATTAAGCCTGCTGCCGTACCCAATCCATCGGTCCAGTATTCGGTAAAGTTCCCTTCAACAACAGGAAGCTTATCTCCGTATTTTGTCTCAATCATACTCATAATCTCATTTGCACCAGCAATAATAAGATGGGGGAAGGCATACTCTGAATTCCATTTTTTAACTGCATCAGGCAAATCGGCATCAAGGGGACAATTATCCCATAACGACCATGAGACAACATAATAATCAAACGGATAATCTTTCCTTTCTCGTTCCGCCAGAGCCTTAAGAAAATTAACATCAGCACTGCCAGTCCTGATAAATCGGGGCACCTTATCCGGATCACGCTGCCCGAACCATGGCCTGCCTGTTT
Organism: uncultured Bacteroidales bacterium; assembly: GCA_963846335.1. Classification (GTDB taxonomy): domain Bacteria; phylum Bacteroidota; class Bacteroidia; order Bacteroidales; family VadinHA17; genus LD21. Next base: position 28,757 of record CAWJVS010000032.1, on the reverse strand, counting down.
CCCCTCCCTTTTTCATGCTGCCGCTGTTGCCATAGACACCCGGCTGAAAGAAGAGCACCTTTGATTTTTTATCAGGACCGACCCACCAGAATGGTTTTTCGTCAAGCTCATGTGCATATCCTGCCCTCGCAAAATTCGGCCAGCTCATTATATACCTTACTCCCTCCTGAGCCATAACAGGTACAAGGCCCCATGAGATACCGGGGATATCGATCTGCTGGAAAGTGTTCATCGGTTTTCCTGTCAGTCTTTGCATCTCCCTGCTGTAGCGGAACATCTGGAACAATTCCTCGTCATTGCATGCACTGGTATTGGTATTCAGATAGTTGGCATCGATACAGAGGTAATCTCTCTTAATTGCTTCAAGAATCCGTTCCTTCTGTTCAGAAGTGGCTCCTTTCATGTAACGCTCAAGCGGCCATGTAACTTCGGGATTCCATCGAAAGGGAGCACCCGGAGGATAATCTTTTGTTGCCTCTGCAAGTTTAATCCCCTCATCAATATTGGTTTTATGGAGGATCTCCACATTTTCCTGGGTATTTGTATAACCAATATCAACATGCGAATGTGAATAGATATATACTGTCCATTGCCTCATGGGAGGTAAAATGAAACTCTTTTTCAGCTTGCTGAAATTCTGCCGCAATGTAATCGTAACATTTGCGACCTCCTTCAGTCCAACGCCTTCAGGAAGCAATACAGTACAAAATGAATATGCCGTATCAGATGCAGGAATTTCGGTTACTTCCTTTTTACCCTTGACAGCCACCTCCACCTGCGATTTGCCGAGGAGCTTCGGGCCCTTAAGCTTAAGAACAATGACTCTCCCCGGCTTCCCATCCTGACGAAAACGGTAATAAGGCTGCGCAATGCACTCCATATCAACGGGAAAACCCATTTCAACTTTCTGCCCCCTCTGAGGATATAAATTAATACCGATAAACAACGAGATAAATATCAAGCCAATTCTTTTCATAAGCTTACCATACTTTAATTTTCAACTCTCCTTTTCCCGGATTCTCAAACGGACCGGCTGATGGATTTGTCAGTGATCGCTTGTTCCCAAGATAATCCGTGTCAATTTTCAAAGATGTGCCGTCAGGATTCTCAAATGCTTCCCGTGGCATCTTCGCTTTTCCCATCAGTTCTGTTGTTACGAATTCTGTTTTAACAGCAGTTCCCTTGTCATCAAGGGAGAAATTCAGAAATACATTGACTCCTTCGGTGGTTATTTCGAGATTTGGTTTGAAATCACCGTTCCTTGTATATCTTGTTTCATCCTTATGAGGGGCAGCTTTGCTATAATATATATTCCCGTTTATCCAAACAGGCCAGACGGCAGTGTTGAAACCAACCAGTCCATAATGATACCTGGCATCTCTTTTGTTCTCATCCGGTCCGAGTCCCAGGAAAATATTGTTAAGACACCTGTAATCCCCTGATAATATTGTGGAAACTCCGGCTACCTCTGTAGAATGGGGAAGGTGATAAGGGGTGTAACGGTTTGGTTCCGGCCACATGGCTATCTGTCCTGCAATGAGATTATGTATGAGAGCTCCACCCTCAGACTGTGTTGTAATACCCACTTCAGATAACAGCAGGTTGTTATCCACTAGTGTGGGACCATGATTTACTTCCATAAAGAGATCTTCAAGGTCGTTATTGTAAAGTAGGTTCTTTGTAACACGGGTACCCTGGGCCATCCAGTCGAGCCAGATGCCTCTTCCCACATCATGAATGCGGTTCTTTTCTATTTTTGTGTCGATGGCAGCATGGAATTTAATCCCTGCAATTTCAGCGCCATCGAACTGCCTCTTTGACCAGATATTATAAATATGATTATTCTCGATTATACAGAAAGCCGCTCCCATGCTGCCGCACATCCCTGTCTGTTCGCAATTGAAGATTTCATTATTCCTGACAATGTGTGAGCCTATATTTTCTTTGCTCCATCCGTTTCTCAGAGTCCGGAATGTTACTTCAATATAGTGCAGAGAACCATCTAAACTCATATCTGCCAGCCATACATTATGACCGGTGCCACGTTCCTTTCCGAGTGTTATACCCGAACATTTTGAATCGCTTATCACATTGTTTTCAATGATCCAGCATTTGTTCCAGTGAGTAGAAATCATTCCTATCTGTTCGGCAGTAGGAGCTCCCCACTGAGTGGCAGCCTGGCATATATGAAATCCCCTGATTGTGATGTAATTCAACCCTGGCTTTTCAGGATAGAAAATTGTAGGCCGGGTGCTGATCTCGACAAGCTCCCTGTTAGGATTGAACTTATGAAAGTTAGCCCAGATGGTTGTAATAGCTGCATCACTCTCGCAATACCATGTGTAAGTGGATCCTTCCTTGTCTTTTGTATCCTCGTAAGGCATCGGATTAAATACTTTGTCAAGTTTCTCCTTTTCGTATAAGGATTTCCCGTTCAGAAAAACCTCTCCTGTATGATGCAGCCTCCCCTTATTGCCAAACCAGTCACCATAAATAGAATCCTGGTAAGGATTATAATTTCCAAAGAAGGTATTTGGAATAGTGACTTTCCATACACCTTCTTTCTCTTTTTTCCATCCAGTTATTACCTCTGAGCCTTTGATAAAGACCTCTTCCCCGGACGCAGCCTGGTAGACTATCCTTTTCGCTTCGCTTTCACCACCCCGGGCAGGATTTATCCATTCACGGTATGTACCTGTGTGAACTGTTACAATGTCACCAGGCTGTGCAAGCTGTGCAGCAAAATTTATTGTTTTAAACGGAGTGGCAGATGACCCGTCATTCTTATCATTACCATTGACAGCAACATGGTACTCCCTGGCACTGACACCTTGTAAATTCAAGGTCATTAAAAGAAATAGGCTGAAAGTAAATTTTCTCATTTTAATCAATTTTTGTCTAATAAACATTTTCTATTTTCACCTTTGCGCCAATTCCAGGAAGAGGCAGCTCTGTTTTCGAAATTCCTTAATATCTATCTGCTTTTTGCAATCAGATTTACTTCCTTCAAACATAAACTATAACAGCTCCCTTCAGGCAATGACCTGATCTTTTGTCCATCCCAGTCACTGGCAAAGTTAGCAGAATAGCATAGCCAGAAGTTAGAACCATCCTTGCTTATGAATTTTGACGGGATATTTACAAAATATGCCTGCTCTCCAAAGTGCTTAAAATACTGAACCATTTTCCACGGCCCTGTAATTTCGTTTGATTCAAGGATATAAGTATTGAAATAACCTCCGGTCGTTCCTCCGTCGGTAACACACATAAGATACTTTTTAAGAGGAGCATTATAGGTCATTGTCACGCATCCCATATTATCAGGCCATGCAGCAATTGGTTTTATCTGACTGAAATCATTTGTCCATGTCTGACCATTCCAGAATTCATATTTTGAAACATCATTCATATTTTCAATCCCAGGAGTTACACGGGTAATATAAATTTCATCTCCTGTTATCCAGCTGTCGTAACCAAAACGTCTGTCTTTAGTATTACTTGCTCCATGTGCAACAAGATAAGCTTTTCCGTCAGGAGAGTATTCAGAATTCTTTCCAAAGTCAACAAAATGCGGTGCTCCTATTTTAACGGGTTCTCCATTGCGGGTACGCTCACTGAACAAAGGGTTTTCAGGAGTGCATGGTGTTTCTGTCCATGTCCTGCCAAGATCCGTTGACCAGCGAAAACCAACGAATGGTCCCATCCATGGCCAGTTATAAGTTATGCTTCCCTTTTTGATGACCTGACCTCCATAGAGGCAATAGGTCCCGTAGTACCATATTCCATTGTACACCAGTGAACCGCATGGGTACCTGCTTTCATAAGGATATGGATCTGACTTGTATACAGCTTCATTTATAATTGTCAGCTTCATCGGGTCATCACCGGTTAATGTTGCTATGCCGGTTGTGGCATCTTTTCCTGCTGAATTTGACTGAAGATCGCGAACTTTGCCATCCGTCCACGGTGAATATAGGTTACCGTCTGATGCCCAGGATGGGTACCAGGTATCCGATGTAATCATTTCCTGGAGATAATTTTTAAATCCCGGACCAAACTCCAATCCTGAAAAATCGTCTGACTGGACAAACGGACAATTCTCAGGGATACCTGTCGATGAAGTGCCGCTTCCGCCTCCCCTGGATGATGAACATGATGCTCCAGTAAGAAGGCAAAAGGCAATGGTAAGAACAAGGGTAGTTTTCATAATATTTTAGTAATTAATTCCTCCAGGTTTTTAATATCAAGGTATTCCTCATCATTATCAACATATAATCCATCAAGCAACAGGATTTTATCTTTTACCTTTCTGAGTATTGAACCTGCATCCTCCATCTGATCGTATTTATAGAGGGGAAGGTTTATATTCCATAATTTCCCATAGATATCTTTTTCAGGAGCACTCACGAAAAGAATTGAATACTTGAGATCTTTCATTATTCCGATGCTCTTATTCAGATTGTCCGTGTCACCTGAAAGCATGGCGAGAGAAGGTGCAATATAAAAATTTGGTTCATCCACAGAGAGCTGGAGGTCCATGGCTTGTTCCGGGTTACCGGAAGATTTTCCTGTTACCATCCGGAGATGCACATTTATTCCATTTTCTGCAGCCAACTGACAAATTGATTTTAATGTGCTTTTGAGGGAAGCCGAAAATTCCTCATCAGAAAAGTTATTCTCGATTGTACGGTGTGCCGTCAGAATAAGATCACCCGCACCAAGTACAGACATCTTATCAATGACTGATCTGATAATCTCAATACTTCTTATAAACTCGATGGAATCGTTGCTTACAAGCCTCAGATCGGGGAAAAGATTTATCCCGGATGACAGATCAACATTTATCTTCAATCCCTGACTTTTAATCCAGACCGCTTCCTCAGAAAGAGCTGATTTTTCTTTCGTGGAGAGATATTTCCAGTCGATAATTATTCTGTCGAAATGCTGAAAAAATGTAGGTCTGAGAAGTATCTCCCTTTTGATTGAGGATATATTTCTCAATGGAAGTCCCCTGTTTACCGGATTAGCAACTGGCTGAATAAAAGGTATCTCATCAATATTCTCCTCATCAATCTTAACATTGAAAATCCTGATATCTCCACCTGCTATAGTTTTTATACTGTTCCTGCCTGCATCACGAGTGACACTTTCCGGAAGGAACCCGGTTTCTTTCCTCTCAGAACAATCTATTGGCAATTCTTTCATTTTCAATATACTACCCACAGATGAAGTAATATTGAACGGCTTCTCGCTCCAGGAATTGTTGCAAATTGCTACCGTATAATCACCTTTGCTTCTTCCTGCAGGTTATCATGCTCAGTCCATCAATCCCGTTAAATATTTTGGTGCTGTTTAAAATTTCACTTATGATGAATTCCACATGGCTCAGAAAAGGAAAAGGAGATTTCATGTTCTTATCAATTCCCGGATTTTCCTTATGACCCGGATTGCGACTAATTCCGAACTCCGATGCCAGAACTGTCAATGTCCCGTTGCCGGCATTCATTTCCAAAGCCAATGGTATTTTTTTATATGAGGCGATCACTATAGCATCATCAGGGAAAATCAATTCTCTGGCTTTGAATCCCGATTCTTCCTTTATACTTTTTGCTCCGATCGAAATTTCTTCACTGACACCAATATCAAATTCATTCTGACCGGTTTTGATTCCGCACAGCCCGTCAGGGATCCCTGCAAGATTTCCGGATGTTATTACCAGCCTGCCCCCAGACTTTATGTATTCCTCCAGTTTATCCTTGATTTCATGTCCGCCTGTCAGTTTGCTGCTTATTAATATTACAGGATACTGCTGCATAAGCCATAGCGGGCAGTCAGTTAATATGCAGTCTGCCGCATCGCCAAATGGGGTTTGTGTTATGAATCCTGTCTCATCATGGAAGAATGAAGCATCCTGATAACCGGGATAGAGTAGGTTAAGGATATCATCGGTAAGATAATCACCTTCATCATATGGGAGGTTTCCCCATACCTTGTAAATATCGTCAGTATATAGATGTCTCGGGAATGACCATCCGGAGAAGAAGTCCGCCATCACCGCAACAGGAGTGTAAAGAATACCCGGATTCCCGTTTTGCTTTACCCAGCGGCTTGCAGACTGCTGTATTTTTCCCACAGGGCTCAACTCATCCTTATCATTGAGAAATGATGATTCGAATCCAACAGCTACACAATTGTACATTACATGACTATAGATAAGCCGTTTTAAGAGGCTCAGGCTTGTTCCTTTGGTATCGCCCCCATTGTAATCAGTGATGCCTGAATAATTTTTCCAGCCCCATCTGTTCCATACCGATGCATTCCCGAACCATGGAACACCGTATTGCTTACCGGCTCCCCTTATAAATGAATAATAGATCTGTGAATTTGGCAATCCCTGAGCTGTTTCTGCTCCAATCATGGTATAGACACCCTCTTTCAGGAAATAATGGCCGAAATTCAGGGATACCAGTGTAGCCATTTTATTGCCCAGTCTGTCCGTCAAACCCTGAAAATGATTTTGAAAATTAAGATATTGTTCTTCCTTTGATCCTCCCGGAGGAGACATCTGGCTTGCGTAGCCCCCTACATATCTCCCGTCCTGTTCGCCATTGTCCATACCCAGCCAGTGATCGCCAAGCTCTTTTTCAAATAATTCAAGTGTATTATCGGGTATGACGAATTGTTGCCAGTAGCCACCAGGACCTGACCCTGGCACAAAACCCCAGATATCAAACAGATAAAGATTTCTTCTTTTTAACTCCTGAACAATATCAGGCAAGTCCTTACGAAAGATAAGCGGATATGAGGGCCATATTATGTTCCCAAGGCCGTATTTGACAGTATACTGATCGAGCAATTTTTTGTAGTCTCCATCAAGGGAGCGCAGAGCCATGAACTGGATCTGGTTGCCAAAAGTTCTGCTGTCCGGAGGTTTGACCTTTCGCCGGTTATCATCCGGATGCTGGCGTGGATCCATCGGATAACTGAAAATCTTTATCCTGTTCTCTGATTCATTCTGTGAAAGACCTGCCATACAGGTTACTGCCAGAAGAATATTGAGAAGCAATACCTTGATCATAAGCTTTACTATCCGTTTAATTCCTGGTTGAAAATGAATAAATCAGATCTTAAAATTCCTGGTACTCCTGACTGTTCCGTATGGGGTATTTACCAATGAAACTTCAATTGTATATTTTCCCTCCTCAAGATCACCTCCGGTTGTGAATGAAACAGTATTCTGCCCAAATGAACCGACTGTGATATCCATGGATTTTTCAATGACTACCTCATCATTTTCCAATATCCGTAAGACAACGGTACCTTTCCACTCTTCTTCAAGGTCGTTAATTACAATCACCGGAAAAGGATTATCGGCTCCCTTTTTAATTTTATCATCCCAGAAATCTATCATTAATCCAATGGGTGAGAAAGCGTCACGCACATATTTATAGAATTGCGGCTCCCATGTCAGGTTCTTAAGATCAATCCAGTGGTCGCATGTCTGGCCGTCAGGCCTGCCATAGCCAAGCGCAGTGAAATGCAAAACCCCTGCTGCGTTCCTGTGGCAACGCCAGAATTCAGTTTCAGCAGCTGTATATTTTGCATATGTTTCCCAACGGGCTTCAGGTGTAGATTCACTGCCAAGAAGATTCTCATAGAGCTTTTTTGTAAGAGTGGTAGGGCTTCCGTCGCGGTTAAGCCACAGCCAGCCATATTCGTTAATAATAACAGGATTTTTGCCCTGGTTTTTCATATCATTGCCCTCAGGAATTGTACTTGCCTTTGCAATGTCTTTAAGCTTAAAGTCAGGATTCTGAAAATGATAGGGATGCGATTCAAAAATATCTTCGGGACCGCGGGTTACTCCATAGCTGTTATCCCAGCTCCTGCGGACAAATCAAGTGGTCTGACCCTTGCAATTGCAGTGTCTATTGATGGTTCTGTCAGCCTGGTTTCGTTGTTTGCATCCCATATTACCACACTGGGATGGTTCCATCTCTCTTCCATCCATTCCCTGAATTCAACTGCCAGTTCGTCACTGTTAATATTCTTGACCCATTTGTTCCACGATGGTGTTCCATACCAGATCGGGAATTCGTCCTGGATCAGGAATCCCTCCTCATCTGCAATATTGTACCATTCTTCCGGCGGAAATCCAATACAATTCCTGAATGAATTCCAGTGCATATCATTTTTAAATTTCTTATGCATCGTGCGAACCCAGTCATAGTTCCAGGGCAGGCTGTCGCACAGGGGATCTTCAAAAAAGCGGTAGAGGGTAATGTTTGTGCCCCTCAGAAAATATGGTTTCCCGTTCAGGATTGCCTGATGCGTGACTGGATCGAAATGCAGCTCTCGCATTCCAAACCTTGTAATGTATGAATCAGCATTGGTAGTCACTTCCAGTGTGTACAGGAAAGGCGTTTCGGGTGACCAGAGGGTGCATTCTTCAATTGGAATGTTAATATCGATTGTATTATCGCTGCCTGCACCAAAATCAAGTTTCCCTGTAGTAAATGCACCTACGACTTTTCCCGATGCAGTTTCTCTTATTAAAAATGCAACTTTTGAAGAGGTGGGCTTATCACCGCTATTTATTTTTGCCTGAATACGGGCAGTTTTCTTTTCAATATCAGGGGCAACCTGAACATTCTGAATATATGGTGTTCCGCTCAGGATGAGATCAACATTGTCAAATATCCCTGATATATACCGCTTTTTCTCATAATCAAATCCATCAGGCATATCTGATGGCATCGAACTTCTGCTTGCTCCCACCGCAATTACCAGCTCATTTTCACCTTTAAGGAGAGCTTTCTTAAGATCAAAATATCCCGGAGTGAAGCATGGAAGGTGTTCCCCGATATATGTTCCGTTCAGAAAAACCCTGGTTCCGAACATTGCCTTGCCGACTTTTAAAAGAGCAATTTCAGGAATATCCTGAGTCACGCTGATGTTGCGACGATACCAGTAGGTCTCCCTCAGACTATCCTTCTGGTGATAAAACAATTCCAGATTATTGTCAATCGCCACCCTGTCGGGTACCGGAGGCGCCGGATTGATAAAAGCCGGTATTGCAAGTGTGACCAGACCCGGAACAGTAACAGTGCGGTCAAAGCCGGAAGGTATATTATCCTTGCCTCCATCCGTTATCTGCCATGTTCCGTTCAGGCTGATTGTATTTCTTAAAGCAGTGCTTCCTCCGCAACCCGCCAGCAATATTGTGCAAAGCGTAACAACAAGAATATGGGTGGCCTTTTTCATATCTGATGATCTTAATGGTAATAACACAAATCTCTATTGAAGGTATTCAAGAGCAAGTTTCCAGGGGGACCTGTATTCGGGAACTGAAAGTTTAACAGCTTCATCGTCTCCGATTATTTTTTCCCTGTCAGGGTCAAACCGTATTGAACGTCCGAGTTTGAGCGAAAGAGTGCTGAGGGCCAGAGGCACATCAATTTTGACATGATAGCCGGGATTGCATGAAGGTTGTTTACGTGATCTTATGCATTCAAGCCATTCCAGTTCATGTCCGGGTGATGAAGGGATAGACTTTGGAGGAATCTGTTTTCCATCCATCCTGCTTCCCTCCGGCAATATCAGATGATTTTCATAATCAGTTTGCAATGTGCCGTTCACCCCATGGAAATAGATCCCCAGTCTGCGCCTGCTCTCCTGCCCACGTAAAAAATCAAAGCCATAGCTGTTGGTGATGGAGCTCATCCATGTCATGTTAAGATTCGGATATCTCATTAACACTTCATGGTTATCGTAAACATCACCATCATCTTTCAGGATAAACCGGCCACCGGTTGCACTCACTTCAAGAGGAAACCCGAGATCAAGAGCCCAAATGGGAAGGTCAATGATATGCGGTGCCATTCCGGGAGTCCATCCCCCGCTGAAATCCATCCAGAAGCAATGATAGAATGCATCCTTCACCAGATTCGGATTAAACGGCTGCATACGGGCAGGGCCAACCCACAAATCCCAGTCAAGGCCTTTTGGTATATTCATTGTATTATTGCCTGAACCAATTCCATTTGGTGCTTCATTCATTACAAAAAATGTCCGGACTGAACCGATCTCTCCAAGGTTTCCTGAGCGTACCAGTTCAACAACGCGCCGGTAGTTCTCACTGGCGTGGATCTGGGTTCCGACCTGGCAGATAACATTATGTTTCTTTACAGCATTTCTGACTGCAAGGCTTTCACCAACATGCATTGTCATTGGCTTTTGCAGGTAAATGTCTTTACCTGCTTCGGATGCAGCAATTGCCATAATAGCATGCCAGTGAGCCGGTGTTGCTATTATCACTGCATCGAGATCCTTACGCTGAAGCAGCTCCCTGAAATCAGTATAGCCGGTACATGTGCTGCCGAATTTTGCCAGAACAGGATCCAGCCTGTTCTTCCATACATCGCATGCTGCGGTAACCACCACATCTGGTTGAGATGAACATATATCAAGGCTTACATTGCCGAGCCCTCCACAGCCTATTATACCAAGATTTATCCTGTCACCTGGAGGAACTACCTTACCGCTAACCAGGGAAGATTGCATTATAACAGGCGCTGCAATTGCGGCAGTACCAGCTGTTTTGATGAAACGGCGTCTTGAAAAGGGATGGTTGGAATTCATGATTCGTAAGTATTAAGTTGGCAGTTGGCAAGGGGCAGTTGGCAAGGGGCAAGGGGAAGTTGGCAAGGGGCAGTTGGCAATTGGCAAGGGGCAGTTGGCAATTGGCAATGGGCAGTTGAGCAGTGGCAAAAAAGTGATTATTTTCTCTCATCGTGTTAAATTTCAGGAAATGTGAAAGTTAACATTGGTGCAGTTTCTGCATTGAATTCATCCCATAACTTCATTGTAAATGTATCATCAGGCTTCATTCCGGAATGGACAAAAAGCCTGTATCTCAGGATCAAAGGCACTCCCCGGACAAGCTTATATCTTGTACCTGAGGTGGGAAAAGTGGGCTGAATCCATGCAAGATCAGGGTATTGGATATACTCACCCGGATAATCAGGATTCTGATGATGCTGCAAAACCAGCATTCCTGACTCTGATGCTGATCCTGAGAATAATCCGCTGAGGTCGGACCAGGCTCTCACAGGTTGATTGACTGATGAATCCCTGTGGAAAGATATCTCCTGGAATTTCGGAGTCTGCATCCTGATGTTAAGCCCTCCGTAATATCTGGTTTCACGACGGGCTAATGTAATACTATCCTTCAGTGCTATAAACCTGAAGGCGAGATCTATTACCCTGCCCCTATCTGTTGAGTGATATGCCCTGATTACGGCAACCTCGCGCACAACAGGTATGCTGTCTTTCCACATCCATATGTTTTCAGCTTCTGCCTGGGCATAATCCGGTCCGTTTTCAAGTTTAATATTGCCGGTTGGTCTGGCAAATACTATCTGCAGTGCATGAAGGTCTCCGAGCTTATTGCCAAACTCAACTTCAGGCCAGGCCCAGTATATACCACGGTGATGCGGATGGTCCTTTGACCAGTCGCGCGTCAGCAGTTCACCTGAGGGACCATAAACCGGATGAATATAGTTGCTCCGTGGCACTGCATAAATGCTGGGATTAGCCATAAATGTGTCATTAGCTTCACGCATGTATTTATTTGCCGGCAATGTATCCATTGCATCCTTCTCGAAGACGGTTTTATAATTGTATTGCAGGACAGGCCGGTCACCCTCGGAGATGATTATCTGTCCGCTTGCAGGATCCTCCGCGACTCTCATTTCCGTTTTACAAGATGAGAATATGGCTAACATCAACAGCCAGCCTGAGATAGTTATCCTTTTCATTAAATTCCGGGTTTATGATAATCATTAAAGATACTTATTTCCACAATTATGTTTGCCAGGATAGTGAATTTTTATCAGCCTCAAGCCGGAATGGCAACACTCTGCTCATCTTGGAATAACCTCAAGAATTATTGTTTCAAATGGGTTTAATGCCAGCCTGTTTGATTCTCCTGAAGCTATCTTCAATACAGACTTGTCGTTATCACCATTTCTTACATTTCATAATTGAAAATTGCCCTGGTATCCATCAGGAATTTCAAGTATCTTATCCAGAATAAATTCAAATTCCCTTGACTTATTATCCGGATTCCGCAGAGTAATTATTCCTTTACGGGGTGTCCATGATGCAAAACCATAAACTTCCATATTGAGAGGGCTCCCTCCTATCCAGTGGGTATCATGGAGAACATCTTCATTTGATTTTACCCACTTTGCTGCCTCAGCAAGCACAGGCCAGAATTCAGGCTTCATCCGGTCGGGACTTATATATAACTCCTGCAAAGCCGATCCGGCACCAAAACATGACCAAACCATGTCTCTGAAATCTGAGATACTGTCATTAATGCATTCAACCGGAAGACCAAGATTTGCATAGGCGATACCGACTGTCATAATGGAGTTTAAAGGGTAATATGGTGCCTTGCTAACAATATTATTGTGGAGTGTACCATCGCGGTAGGTCATGAATCTGCTTGTCCGTGTACCCTTTCCTGCCATATGCAGATCACCTGATCCGCGCCAGGTGCAGTCTGCAAATTTCAGCCAGAAGGGGGATGGCCAGGAGCCAACCGTTATGTTGATGAAAACGTCAGGATTATGCTGCCTGAGGGTTGTTATCAGCTTTGCGCCTGCCTCCATGTCGGGCAGGTATTGCGGCTCTGAACCACCGAAGCCGTCAAATTTAAAATAGTTGACTTTGTAGTTGTCCAGCAAATCGACCGCCCTGGTGAGAAAACGATTGTAATAGTTTGGACCGGCAAGGCTGAAGCCCTTTTCATTTGTTTCCAGTCCCTGACGGTGTGCCGATTCAATACGTCGTTGCTTATTGCTTCCATATCCTCCGAAAGGTGACATCCAAACACCTATCCCGGTATTAAACTGTCTGCAGAGCTCTGCCTGCGGAGTAAACCCGTGAGGGAATTTTACCGGATCGAAATACCAGACACTGTCGAGGTTATCCCAACCGTCGTCGAATACAAATGACTGCATAGTTACACCAAAAGGGCTGATAAACTTTTCATTCCATTCATTCATCCTTTCTACAAGTTGTCCGGATGTAAAGCTCGCTGCTCCGTCGGTCGTTATATCCCACCAGCAGTTGTAATGAAGAAATTGCTTGTAAGGCCGTGCCCGTTCACGTTCAAGATAGTAAAGAAAGGCCCTTCTTTCCTGTCCGGCAGGGGATACTCCTATTACAGCCCATTCCGAAATGATTTTACCCGGAATAAGTTCATCCATACGGCTAACATAAAAATTCAACAGACCGTTTGTCCTGCGGCAGATGTGAAAGTCTCCGTTTGCAAAATGATCATTGATCAGATCACCAAGAACTTCGTACCTGGCGCCAGGAATATAGTCAGCAAGTTCCAGTTTATAAATGCCACTGCCACCAGTTCCTGTAAGCGGGTGATCTGCAGTGCTTACGACCGTGTCATTTCTGAGAATTGAAACAGATCCCAGGTCAAAAGTTTGAGAACTGCTGCCCAGTTCAACACTTACTTCGTATTCACCCGGACTGTCAATTAGAGCAGAGACATCCGTTCTTCTTCCGGACACCGGTCCGATATTCCTGGCCATCAATGCCTTGCTCAGTGCTATAGGATGTTCAAATCCAAAGAAGAAATCCTTATAATGTATGGGGGAACCTAAAACTGCTCCTGAATACTCCGCACCGTCAAGTTTCCCATCGAAGAAAGTAACTTTGCTGATCTTTACCGGTTTATCTACCGCGGTTATCTGAATATTCTGACGGATATAGTTTGAGCCATTCCGGAGTTGTGCATTCCAGATAATCTCTATATTTTTATCTTCTGCCACCATTGTAGCGGAAATTTGTCTGCCTGGAAATCGTAATGCTTTTGCCGGTACTGTATCGCTTGCTTCAAGCTTCAAATCCGCAGGCCGGGATTTCAGTTTAAAATCGAGATTGGTCAGTTGTTCTCCTCCGTCAAGTTCAATTGCAAATAATATTATATCCTCAAGATCAACTGTCTCTCCATCATATTTGTTTGTGACATCTTTCAGAAACACTGAATTGTCAATAATTTCCCATTCTGCCTCCATTGCATTATTGAACAGCCTCAGACTGTTATCAGATATTTTGGAGCCGGCTTCTCCCGGATATTCTCCCGGGAAAAATTGTTCAGGATCATAATGTGTTGTACATGCATACTGGAAGAGAGATAAAATCATCAAAATTGCATAAGTAATTCTAACATATTGTTGCATAACGCTCAAGAATTAAATGACTTTAGACATAATTGCATCAGGTTCAGTTTCAACATAAGTCAAATACAAATATCGGATTTTCAGCCGGATTCACATTAATCCCATAATGGTTACCTGACAAAGCGGTTATTTAAAATATTGTCATTGTTGTGTTTTATAAAGTAAATACTTTTACATTTAAGAAAAGAAACCTTATTGACGCTTCTCTTTTTAATATGGTCAGGAAAAAGATATAAGAGAAATCATGAAATAGGGCTGCTATCCGGAGAAAAAAGCTTAACCTACAAAATAGTTACAAATGAAAACCATCAACAAAAACGACATGCCGAGACGTAGATTCATTAAAGGTGCAGCAATCTCTTCTGCAGGATTAATAATCCTCCCCCGTCATGTCCTTGGCGGTCATGGATATATTCCGCCAAGCGACAAGGTCAACATTGGTATTGTTGGGGCTGGGGGGCAGTCGATGTTCAGCATCCGGGAACTGATTAAACTTGAAGATGTTCAATTGACATCGGTTGCAGATCCGGGCAACTATTGGACGAACGACATATTATATAGTTTTGACACCGGCCGTGCACCAACAAAAAAGTTTATTGAAGCTCACTATTCGGGTAAGACACCAAACTATAAATTGGCAGAATACGAAGATTTTCGCGTGATGCTGGAAAAAGAGCGGTCACTTGATGCCATAGTCTGTGCCACCCCTGATAATACCCATGCTTATATATCTATACTCGCGATGCGCGCAGGGAAACATGTTTACTGCGAAAAGCCTTTAACACATAATATCTGGGAAGCGCGTAAAGTGCGTGATGTTGCAAGAGAAACCAGGCTGGCCACACAGATGGGAAACCAGGGAACCAGTGATGACAATCTACGCCTGACTGTGGAATACCTCCAAGGCGGAGCAATAGGAACAGTGCGGGAAGCCCATTCCTGGGTTCCGGCTACAAGATGGCTGCCCGGATTAAGTGGATTTCCTAAAGATACCTCACCTGTTCCTCAGGGATTTAAATGGGATCTGTGGCTTGGTCCGACAGCCTGGCATCCTTACAATAAAGTTTATACCCCTGTAAAATGGCGTGATTTCTGGGAATTTGGCTGCGGAGCTCTTGGCGATTTTGGTTGCCATGATATGAATTCAACAACATGGGCTTTTAACCTCGCCACACCTGAGAGTGTAGAGGTTTTTCCTGCAGGGAATAACAGAAGTAAAGAGATAGCTCCTTATGGAGAGATTGGTTATTACCATTTTGCTGCCAAAGGAGAACAGCCAGAGTTCAGGCTAACATGGTATTCAGGAGGACTGAGACCATCACTGCCTGACTTTTTACCAGGAGACTTCACTTTAAGCAGCAGGGGTGCAATGTTTATTGGTGACAAGGGCATTATAATAAATAATGGAGGTACCAGCTCTCCTCCGCTAATCTTTCCGGAGAGCCTGCGAAGCTCTTTTAATCCGCCTCTCTCCTCCATTCCCCGATCCAAAGGACACCACCGGGAATGGATCGATGCAATAAAAGGAGGACCAGCGGCAATGTCAAATTTTGAATACGGGGCGCGTCTTGTAGAGATCGTGCTCCTCGGGGTACTCTCTTTAAGGCTGGGGGGTAAGAAAATATACTGGGATCCGGATAATATGAAAGCTGTTGGCTTGCCTGATGCAGATGAGATTATCAGGGAACCTGTCAGAAATGGCTGGGAAATGGTATAATAGTGTACTTGCTGATAAATCAAATTACATATAATCAATTAAATACTTTAGAATGAGGTGGAGTTTATTAAAAACGAGATGGATTGTACTTATATCAATCTATGTGATCGTTGTGAACGATGTGTTTTCACAGGAAAAAGATGACCTCCTGAAGGCCTGGTCTGCTATGCACAATTCTAAAACTGCGGTATTCAAAGATTATAACGACCTGAAATTCGGAATGTTCATTCATTGGGGAGTCTACTCCAAATTAGGAGGAGTATGGAAAGGGGAGAAAATCGTCCCGGAAACAAGGAATCCAGAGTTTGGAGCTTCACCGGAATCCTGGTTGCAGGGTGAGTGGATCATGTTTTGCGCTCAGATTAACCGTCAGCGTTACAGGGATGTGGCGAAAACATTCAATCCTGTGGAATTCAATGCTGAAAATTGGGTAAAACTGGCAAAAGAAGCGGGTATGAGATATATTGTTGCCATGCCGAAGCACCACGACGGATTCGCCATGTATCATTCTGAAGTGACCGATTTTAATATTTATGACCTGACTCCTTTTAAACGTGATCCTATTGAAGAGATCTATCAAGCCTGTCAGAAGTATGGACTAAGGATGGGTATTTACTATTCTCATTCAATCGACTGGATGGATGGTGGTGATGCCGGTGAAGCACAGTACAGTAAAGAACATCCGGGATATATCGATAATTATGCAATTAACCACTTCGATCCATCACCAGTAAGCTTTACCAACTATTTAGAGAAGAAAGCAAAACCTCAGATGCGCGAAATTCTGACAAAATTTCCAAACCTTGTTGAGGTTTGGTACGATTATCCCAGGAATATGAATTTACAGCAGAGTTTTGACTTTTATAAACTGGCTTACGACATTCAGCCTGATTGTCTTGTGAACAGCCGTGTGGGAAATGATCTCGGTGACTTTCTCAACGCGGGCGATAATGAAATCCCAACAGATATTGACAGTAAATATAAAACATGGGAGACTCCGGGTACTTTAAATAATACATGGGGGTATAAAAGCTATGATAACGACTGGAAATCGCTGGATGAAATGCTGTTCTGGATTGTGGAAATTGCAAGCAAGGGAGGTAATTATCTGTTGAATGTCGGCCCTGACGGACATGGGGTAATTCCGGAAGCAAGTGTAAAGATATTAAAAGAGATAGGGGAATGGATGAAAATAAACGGTGAGGCTATCTACGGCACATGCAACTGGATCATCAGGAGAGAGGGCCCCACTGCCCCGGAGATGAAAAGCACAACCTCAAGGAAAGAAACCGGGTTCAATTCTTCATTTACTTCTGAGGATTTCTGGTTTACTGAAAAAAACAATAATGTTTACGTTATTTCTCTCGCAGATCATGTCAGTAAAACGGTCAGTGTAAAATCTCTTTATGATTGCCGGCAGAAAATAAAAAGCATTAAGGTTTTAGGAAACAATGAATCCCTGAAATGGGAAGCTTCAGCTGGCAAAGTATCTGTTTTTCTCCCTGAAGCTGCAAATAAAGGTGTTCCGGGGTTTGTATTGAAGGTTGGATTACAATGATTTAAATGACACATACTATAAACCCCCAGCAGCAACACAAACACGATGGATTCTATTTGCCCTGTTGATTCAGTATAAAACTAACCGGTGCATAAGCATGCAGGTTGAAAGACAATTTGCGATCTAATATTTGAACAGGTTCACCGCATTTTTCACCCCTCAGGTTTACCGGAACTGCAGATGAAAACTTTGAGCCAGCGGGTAATGTAATTTCAAGATTGCCTGTAATGCCACCCTGTTCCCATACCCGGAAAATTGTCCCTTCACCATCGGGATTAGGTCCGAAAGCAGTCAAAGCTACCCCTCTGCGTGACATGGATATTCCGGATTGTGTAACAGGCAATTTCCCATTCTTCACTTTGGAAGCAGCTGCCAGCAAAGGTACACGGGCTTCCATAGCAGGAGTATAATGGGAACTTTCTGTATTGAATTTATCATAGGTCCATATTCTGACCCGGGCACTCATACGCTGCCCGTTCCCTATCCAGGAAGGGAAATTTGTACGCCAGTGGTTGTTATAGAGGTTCAGATAGACATATGGTTTTTCAGGTTCATAACGTTTATCAAATTTATACTCGCCAGGCTCCCCAAGGCTAACCAGAGGCGCATCCATTGAACAAATACCTATACCACTCCCGGTTAATTCATCATAAACAGAGACTCCGTTGTTGATCCACCAGAGATGATAATTGGCATTATCCACCACCATGTCTTTTACAGGATTTACATCTGCACCCGTACGGCCAAGCAGGAACTGTGGGTTGGAGCACTTAAACGGAAGACATATCCACGCTGCTTCAGGCCAGGTATCAGGTTGTTTCTGCCAGCTTACTTCCAGGTCGGCGGACGGAGTTAATCCCGAAAGGGTAAGCGAGATGGTAATCTCCTGAAGTTGACCCGGACCAGGGATTGTTCCCGTCATAACTGCTTTCACATCGATAGCAGATTTCTCTAAATAGAGGGTCATATCTTCCGGAAGCGCTGAGCTGTATGCAACATCTTTTGGCAAATCCCAGGCTGCAAAAATAAGTTTGTGAGCATCATACTGAGGATAGAGCGATCTGGTGATCCAGTCATAAATCTGATCATAACCGAACCGTTCGTAAAAATATTGCCCGAACCCCTGCGGTGCTTTTGAATCTACTATCTCTTTTCCGCTCCGTTTGTCAATAAGGCTTGTAATCCTACCTTGTTTCGCATCCAGAGTGGCTTTAAAGAATGGGCTTTCAATCACTCCAGAATTAAGATCAATATTCATTTCGGGAATTTCAACCTTTTCAGCAGAAGCAATAAAGGTACGATAACCCATGGGCGGAATATCCTTAGCAAGAAAACGGGTCATTGGGGCCTTATCTTCAATTGCCGGATATTCGTGCGAGACTGCAATGTTTGGACCGCCATCAGCAGGCTTGAGCGAAACATAATTATTTCCGAAAATAAGACGTGTGTCGAGTGCAATTTCACCATCCCGCTTCCATGGAAGCGGGTTGTAAACCACTATGCGGTTTTCTGCAATATTAACGTTGTCGGCAAGTGATGCCACAGCATCACGATAAGGATTGGTTATGAGATCCTGAACATTGCTGATATGGTCTGCATGATCTTGCCATGATCCTTCCATCAGTTTGTACTGGGGAGGCAACCCCCTTTTCCATAATTCATTCCAGGCTTTTCCATAAGGGACTTTAAGGTAATGCTGGTTGGCAAGGCCCCAGGTATGTTCGCTGTAAAGCAGACTCTGCTCATATGCTTCAGAAATAACCTCACGAAGATCGGGCTGGTAAATGCCCCATATGGTTTCCATTGCTGAGAGCTGGTCCATACCGCCAATAAAAGGCCTTATATTCCTGGCCAGCTTGCTTGCTTCAGGCATACTCATGGTACCATGAATCCATGGATCGCCGATATCGCTTCTTACAACCGGTAATTTACTCAGGTCTTCTTTCAGGATCATTTCTGCAAAATCATCCATTGTACCGATCCGGGCTTTTATTCCCATGCCTTCATAAAAATCAAGGTCTTTAGCTACTGTTTCCGGATCCGGAGGCCCCTGGTTGTCACCTGTCATATTTATATAAACCCATGTTTTATAAGACCAGCCTGCGGGAGGCAGCGGATCGCTGCCATACCCGTTATTGTAAAGGGTGAGAAGATGAGAACCATCGGGCCCTTCCCACCAGAAAAAAGGAGGCAGTCCAAGCTCTCTATTGACTACTGGTCCTCCCATGTGATAAAATTTAATGCCCGCATGAGCAAAGAGTGTAGGTATAATCCATGATTGACCGGGTACATCACTCATCTTTGCACTGGTTGAAAGTGGCTGTCCGTACTTTCGTGCAAGGGCAGAGGAGACATTGAGCCCGCGAACAAGGTCTTCAGGATCAGAAGTTTCAACATGCATGGTGAAAGGGAATGCATGAACAGCCAGGTTACCATCACGGATTGCCTGTTCAATTTTTTTCTTCCGTTCAGGCGCCTGCCCTTCCCAAAGAATCTGCTTCATAGGCCATCCTGATACCGTCCAGACAAATTGCTTGTCTTCAGGCTGATCTTTGTTTTTATCAATTGCCTCAAGCACACGGTCTGCCATCGATGTGCGATAATCGTGGACAACCTGTTGTACCGTTTCAGAATAGCCTATATCGAAATGCGTTTTATAGACAATTATTACATTCTCAACACCCGGGTTTTTAACAGGGTTTTTGTCACTTTTTTTCACCGTGGAGGATTTGACATCAGTCAGTGTTGATTTTGAATCATAGTTCTGGGCTCCTGAAGGTCCGGAAAGTAATATGCCTGATGCGATCAGAAAGATTGCTATGACAATTCTCTTCATAGTGTTTCAGTTTGTACCAACCCTGAATAATTGTTCAATTGTTTAAAACCAGGTTATCATAATTCCTGGTTTTTCTGATGACACTAAGTTACTGTTTTCATCCTTACCTTTGTAAAAAGCAAGGCACGCAAAAGAGTGGAATTGTCAGTTGAACCCTTAACAAAAAAATATAAATTTGATAATTCTTTAACTTCAGCCGGGAAAATTTTCTCGCTCAGGCCTCCTGAATACCTGCTATGAAAGCGTACCAGAATTTGATGAATTGATACTGACCGATAATAAACACTATATTAAAAATGAAAAAAACAATTTATCTGATTCTGTTTTTTCTGACGGCAGCTAAAGCAAGTTCAGCTCAACAATCCAATCCGTCAGCCGGAAATACAATTAACCATGCAATAAAAGAAGTTGAAGGGGAATTATCTTTTCAGATCTGGCGGTATGACAGCAGTAAGATCATGCACAAACACAGCATCCCGATTGAAGCCGGGAAATCCGGAATGCTGCAGATCGAGAATTCCACCTGGAGGTGCGATATTACAGAAAGTACTCCTTACGAAGATGGATCGGTAAAAGTGGAAGCCAGATTCAAACTTGAAAAAGGAGGCCTGAAAAGTTCAGGTGTTGCTGTTTCATTTGATTTCGAAGGCTGGAGCACAAACAACTATGTTATGATTCCTGCTATTGTATATAACGGAAATCGTTTCAGAACAATTCCTGGTGGTTACATGCCGGTATATCCCCCTGATATGTATTATAACAAAAATTCTCCTTTGTCCTTCTCTGACAATCCACGTTTGGCATCGAATGCAGGTGAAATCTCAAAAATTGAACTGTCAACAAGCAATGCATCAACACCTGCAATGACTTTTTTCTCTCCATCAAAAAAACGGGGATTTATACTGCTGACTGAACAGGAAACCAGATTCGGGAATTCAGGTATGTTAGTAGAAGAGAACGGTGACCGGACAAATGCCTCGTTCTCATTAACCGCACCTGCAGTCAGGGAAAAGATACCTGGATTTGGCGGCTTTTTTGACAGCGGAGATACGGCAGCAACCTGGAATGAAGGAGATGAAGCGTTAATTCGCTTTTTTGTATATTCTTTTCCTGTAAATGACATTCCTGAATTTTTAGAAAAATTTATGGATGTGCGAAAAGCCCTGACGGGAGAGAATCATCCGGGAAATATTACTCCAATGAGTGCTATCCTTAAATATACTCTATGGCAGACTGATAACTATCGCTGGTATGGGGATGCTGACTATGCATTATACTCACTTGATGTACTGGAAGATTTCTTTGGATACAATAAAGTATTTCAGTTGGGATGGGTTGGCGGAATGATGAATACTTTCCCTGTACTATATTGTAACGATAGCCTCCACCAATCACGTGCTGCCAGTACTATCGATTTTGTCGTTGACAGAATGCAGGGCAAAAGCGGATATTTCTACGGTTTCTGGTGCGATGGTGGCGTGAGAACAGAATTAAAAAGAGAAATTCCTGACGAATTACTCAAGGAACATCCTGATGTTAAGGTTGCAATGGTGCGTAAGAATGCTGATGCTCTTCTCTGGTTCTGCAAGCAATTTATGCTTTTAAGAGACCAGGGTAATAAATCTCTTATTAAATCCTCATGGGAAACCGCTGCAAAAAGTCTTGCCCGGGCATTTGTAAACACATGGGAAAGGAATGGAGAATTGGGTCAGTACGTGGATCCGCAGAATGGTGAAATTGTTATTTTCAATTCAACGGCTGCAGCTATCGTTCCTGGCGGACTTGCACTCGCTTCAAAATATTATGCTGAGCCAGATTTTCTTAAAGCAGCGATCGATATCGCAAATTATTACTATGACCGGGATGTTGTAAAACTTGGACTTACGAGCGGACATTGCGGAGATATAAGCCAGGATGCAGATTCAGAGTCTGCAGCAGGGTTCCTGGAATCCCTTATGGCTCTTTACTGGGCTACAGGTGACAGGCAATGGCTCGATAAGGCTAAGGTTCAGGCCGCACTTGTTGCCACATGGACATTGTCCTATGATTATAATTTCCCGCCAAACAGTGATCTGGGTAAATTAAAAGTTCATGCTGCAGGTGCATATTTTGCAAGTACACAGAATAAACATGCTGCACCGGGGATTTGCACATCATCGGGAGATTATTTATTCAAATTATACCGTGCAACAGGCGAACGCAAATATGCGGAGCTTGATTCGCGATATTCAGCACGCTCATACAGAAGTAGTTGAAACTCCCGGCCGTCCGACTGTCAGCACAGGTTCAAGGGGATCATGGGAGAAAAGTGTAAAGAGTAATTATTATGGTTGTGCCATGGAACGCATCCAGATATCAGATGCTGAAGGGAAGGATGGAGTGGGAACGTTATCTAAAAATACCTCTAACGCATGGAATGAGTTGAATGGGATGCTTATGGCAATGGAATTGCCCGGCATTTATCTTCAACTCGATAAAGATGAAATGATTGTTTTTGACCATGTAGAGGTTTCAATTCTTGAACGCAGCAATGCAGGTGTAATACTTGAAATTAAAAATCCGACAGCTTTTCCTGCAAAGGTTTCCATATTTGCCGAAACATCAGCCGATGCAAAGAAACCATTAGGTTATACAGCATTTATGAAATGGCAGAAAATTGATATTGAAGCCGGGAAGACACGTAATGTGACAGTTAGTACAGGAGGTAATCTATATTTTCTGATCAGATTGGCCTGAGTTCCAGGCTTTCATTAATGGAAGTCTCAAATGTAAACCTTTTTCCTTCAAGTATCGTTGATGATCTGCTGTTCCTGATAAGTTTCACTTTTCTGTCAGGCCAGGGATTGACAATGGTACATGGTTTCCCTCTTTCACTGAAGATTTTGACGTCAGAGATTACTCCACCGGTCTGCCTGGCAGATACCAGAAAAGCCCCCCATGTCCTTAAATTTTCAAAACTGGCATTAACACCAGACGGGAAAGTGAAAAATAGCCTGATCACATTTCCTGCGCTCATACAAAACATTTCGTTCAGAGCATTTGTGACGGTACAACTGTTTTCAATACCATGCGGATTACCTGACTGGAATCCGTTTGGGTATGAGTTTACAGCATATCTGTGGAGTTCATTCAGGACTCTCACCGGATCATAACCTATCCTGATGGCAGCGACAAAAAAACTATTGCTGGTGTTCATATCGTGCCACCGTTGCATTTCATCAACAGTATTGCGCGCAATAGTCAATAATTCCTCATTGCTGTCGAGCGTGATGGCATTTGAAGGATAGATATGCTGAATGCCTAATCCATTGCTGTCAAACCATTCAATACCTTCTTCAGTATACCGGAAGACTCTCCTGCCATGTCTTGTCTGAACCGGAAAATCACTGATCTTAAGTAAAATATCTTTCCATTTTTCCTGTCTGAATTCATCTACCTTTAAACTGGTACTCAGATCAAAATCAGATCGAGGGCATTCCGGATCAGGCCAAGCGACAGAACCGGATTCTTGTCAACTCCTGAGCCTTCATGAATTGCATCTCCGTAGATTACATACCGGCCATTCTCAAACTTCAGATAATCTTCCCAGAATTCCACTACATCCAAAACATATGGATAAATCTTTTTCCCGTATGCCGGATCGTATGTACATCGCCATTGCTGTGCCATGTTGACCAGTCCGTATGCAGCATTGGACCGTTGACCGTAAAACAACCCCTCCAATTCAATATCACCGGCCCTCTGATAACCACCCAATTCAAAGTTCCTGGTTACTTCTGTCCCCAAAGGGCCAATACCTACCGGGTAAAGAATACCTCTCGTTTTCGTTACATTTTGTGCATACCATTTGCCTCTTTCCATAAAATCAAAAAGGGGAGAATCATGCGGAATTGCCTGTTCAAGGCGATTCGAGGAATACAGAGAATAGAAAGATGCCTGAAAATTATAGTTCAAATGATAATCACCATTCCATGCAGGGGTATCTGTAGTCGTCCACCCGAATAATCCCGGGGGGAAATCAGGATCCCTGCTGCATGCGGCCATTGTATAAAGACCCTGATACCACGCTTTCATCAGAACAGGATCATCAATGAAAACTGAAGATTTGCTCCAGTATTTATTCCACCAATCAGAATGCTTCTCTGACAATCTCTCAATAGCCTGACGGTCAACCTTTTCAATCCTTTTTAATGCAGACTTCAAAGGCTCATTACTGCCGAAAATGCTTTCAATGCACAGCACCAGTATCAGTTTATTACCAGGCTTTATCAGTACAGTTCTGCTGTTATGGTCCAATACCTTTAAAGCAATAGCCGCTTCAGTCGGGATATCCACACTATCTGAAAATGCGCGATCGAGCCATATGATATCCCCTGATAAGCCAGTATTCATGTTTGCCATGCTGTTGTAGGGAGCTGATAATTTAATCCAGACATTCACATCCGCAACCGTCGCATTCAATTCTATAATGACAACATTTTCAGTTGCTGAGACCCATGATTTTGCTTCGATTCCCACCTTGACCCGAATCTGAAAGGCGGCAGGTAGTAACACCATTTGCTAAAAGCTGTTCAGCAGAAAAATCAGCATTGCTCAATCCCTTAATCTCAATATCGACAAATCCGACAACCCTGGGACCGGATAAATTGTCAGCCTGTGAAACCAACCTCCAGAAATCATTCTTCGAGAGGTAATAACGAAGTAAACCACCTTTGCAGCCTACACTCATTGTCAGATCACCATTCCCCATTAAAGGTGCATCAACAGAATTATTTCCCGGGATGCTTTCAGGTGCTTTCGTCCAAATATTTTTAAAGGACCCTGGCTGAGAAAATATTGTTACAGATGATTGACTCAAAATGACAATGCACCATATAATTACCAGCAATCCCGGATTGTTGTTTCTCATAGATTTTAGCTGAGTTTGTACATGGATCGGAGAGATAAGTTCATGAACTATTCGACAACCGAATAACGGAGGAACAGGTAATCTCCGGGATTTTTAATTTCAAATTCAATGTTTCCTGAGCCGGGTACTTTTTGAAGTCTGCTTTTGCCTGATTCAATGTCAGAAATTCTGATTGTTTTACCAGCAACAAATTTCATTTGCACCAGTTTCTGGTTTTCCATATTGTGCAATTCCCTGAAAAGCAGGATATAGTTTTTGGCAGAGTCATCATCATTTATCATCTGAAAGCCAGACCAGCTTTGATTATCAGGCTTGTCTCCCACCGGGAATGTGTAGCAATTAAATATGTCTCCGCGATTATTTTTATAGAGGGAAATAAATGTTTTCAGCTCTTCTTGTCCGACGGAATCCAGGTATTGGGCACTTTGAAAGAAGCATGGGACAAAAGGCACTCCCAT
The DNA here is from genome assembly GCA_963846335.1 of uncultured Bacteroidales bacterium. Taxonomy (GTDB): domain Bacteria; phylum Bacteroidota; class Bacteroidia; order Bacteroidales; family VadinHA17; genus LD21. The sequence goes on along the minus strand of CAWJVS010000032.1, from coordinate 3,012 downwards.
CGCGAAGCAATATGAATGGCTGTGTTGCGGACCGTCGCTTCGATCAGGATTTGCACGTTTGGGATTCTGGAGCATAACCTGCAGCTTATTGCTGTTAAAATACCGGGCCATCAGCCAATGCTGACGCAAAACCTGGTAAGGTACCATTGTCAGGTGAGCAGGTAAACTTTCCTGGATATTCTGAAAATAAATGCTACCGTATTCCTTGCAGTAATACCAGCCATAACGGGGATCGTCATATTCAGGACAGAGCGTGAACTGAGTCTTCATCCAGGAATGTTTCATAACCTCACGGTATTTTCTTATACGGTCTTCATAGTCTGAACGGTTAGTAAGCTGATCAAAATCCACCTTCCAGGAAATAAATCCCAGTTCATCGACATTCCTGTTCAATTCTTCTGTGGTTGAATACCTGGCTGTCACCCATAATCCAAACCTTAATCCGTATTTATCTGCTTCGGCTTTAATATCTTTCCATCCGTTTTTATATTTGGGACTAAATCCCTTTGCTTCATTAAAGCGCCCTTCTCCTTTCTGCCATCCATCATCAATCTGAATCACCTCAACCCCTAACTTTGCAAGGGCAGGTATCTCCTTCATCAGGTAATCCTCTTCAGTAAACCTGGCTCCGTCAGGATCAGCTGGCCCCCATGTATTGCTTAAAATAAACATATCCCGTTCAGGGAACACAGGATACCGGGCACGGTCGAATCGTTTAACAGCCAGCTGCAAGCCGTCATTCCCATCGGTCCATACTATGGTCCATGTTGCCCAGCACTCCCTGAACCTGTCCTTAATTATTTCTGAGGGAGTTAGTCCCCAGCCCGTAACAGAAAGGCCATGTGGACCGGAATAATAACTCCCCGTGTTATGCGCCGGCTGGTTTACGCATTTTGGCGATTCTTTTATAACACAAATGCCATCGATTCCTCGATTATACTCAATACTTAACCCGCTTGCCCAGCTGTTCTCTTCAGTTAAGAAGAGAGGGTATCCTGTTACCAGAGTCTCCTCAAGCATTTCACGGGCCGGATCATGCCTGGTTCCGGGATTATTGTAATAGCCCCAGTAACGACGGGCATTCTCAATTGTAAAATCAAGGGGAAGATATTCGCTTCTTGCACCGGGAACAGAGATCCAGTGCCCCGAATCCATTCTTTTCCCGTCATTTTCGGGAAGACCGGCAGGAGAAAAGCCTTCCAGGGCTCTTACGCGCAACTGAGTCCTGACCCCCGGGGCATCGGGAAATACCCATATCACATGCTGTACTTCCAGTTTTGCATCGGTATACCTTATAGTCGTAACTACCTGAAGGTGCTTATTTGTGAAACCGTCATCATCATTCTCAGTAACTTTAAGGTCCTTCAGCTCCGCAGCGGAAGAATCGGTTATTGATCCGGGCAGATTCCAGTCGCACAGACATTTACCTGATTTTTTTGCATATTCAATGCCTGTAACCTGATTTCTGATGCTGGTTGTCAGTAAGCCCCTGCCTGTCCATTCCCAGGTACGTTCCATCCTTCCTGTGGAGACTTTAATCCTGCTATGGTTATATGTGACCCTTGCGTTTTTATATCCTGCTGTCTGGTCGCTTGGAAGACAGTCAGCCTGTACAATGGCTGTATAGTATAGAAATATTAACAGTAGAACATACTTGCGATCTGGATTCATCAATGTCATAAGAGTTTTAAAACAGATTGAAACCGTAAGCCAACAACCTGGCCCCTCCGGAAATTATCCTCTCCAGGGTCGTGTGCGATTAACTGTATCGAGTACATTCAAAGCAATATTGACATCCTCAACTATCTGAAAATCGTACATTCCGACACAGATAAAATCGGCGCCGTTATCAAAGGCATACTTGAATCCATGTTCGGGTTTAAGGGCGCCTGCTGCCAATGTCTTGAAAGCTATCCATGGTTCCTCAAGCGTACTCATGAAAGCAATTGTTTCCTCGGGCTTGTGACAGAAATTATTGTCCTTCCAGCCTGGCTCCGGAACATCCTTATTTTCGAGATCAACCTGTGCAGACCAGTAATCGTGGGTATGAAGAGTTTTTACCCAGAAATCAGGTTTTATACCATTTTCAACGCAGGCTCTGATTGATTCAACACGATGTGCCCCAATGCCTGCAGGTTTTCCATAGCTCCTTATCAGGTCCAGACCTCTCTTTAGTTCATCATAGAAGCCAGGTGTATTATTAAAAATAGCAAAATCAGTCTTGCCACCATGGCTATACATGACATCAGCGCCACCTTTATGAGAGATCTCAATCCCCTCCGGAAAATTGTTCCCGGCACCGCAATCGGATATAAATTTTATCCTGCCGCCGGTCTCGTGTCTGTATTTGTTTACCACCCTAAGCTGAGCCGGGTTGGAAATGATTGCGTTTATGCCGCATTTTTCTGCAAGCTGAAGAGTCATCATAACCTTCTCATCGGTGTGGTACATCTTTATCAGCTTATCAACATAGATAAGGTCGCGTGCATGTGACCATCCCCCATCAGGTTCCCGCCCATGATCAGCTTGCTTAGTTCAAAATCTCCTATTTTCCCTTTGGGAACGTTTCCCTTCAGATCGCCAAGTGATGTAAACTGAAAGCTTTTAAGTGTGGCAGATGAAACTGCATCCGGTTTCTCGAGCAGGTACTTCTTTTCAAAACTCTCCCATTTGGTTTTCTTATAAAGTACGTAAGCAAATGCTCCAAGGAACGGAACACTTATCATATCGCGCAATAATTCACGACGTTTGCTGGAAAACCCTTCTCCAGTTCCTGAAGACGGCACCGGGGCGTTAGGTTTCTCTTCTTTCCAGTGCTTAATCCACCTGTCTGCTCCGAAAAGATAATCGGCCGGTAATGAGGCCAGGACAATCAGCATGATCAGTTCGATAAGATTCTTGTCCACCCACTGATAGTTGCCTTCTGCAACAACTCCGAATGTATATCCGAATATCGGTGGGTATGCTGCAAAATAGAAAAAAAGCAAAACAGCACCCGCGATTGCTGACCAT
>CAWJVS010000031.1:0-166171 GCA_963846335.1 uncultured Bacteroidales bacterium | reverse complement strand
CACGCCGGCCATCTGTCCAGATTCTTTAGCCGAAAAACTTTCCCGGCGTGCAAGACACCATGGCGCAATTTTTGCCAGTCCCGGCGAAAGATAATTTTGTCCCGGTTCAATAAACTGTCCAGAGCCGGCTTTACGAAGCTGGTAAATGGCAATAAGTTTGGTGTCACGATAAAATTGTCAGGTGCGATGCAAAAATTGTGACAAGCTTTTTGCTGCTTATACCCGTTGTTGTGGCCAGTTATAGTTTAATTTTTTCTGTTATCCATTTTCCTTTGCCGGAATTAATTTTGGTTTCAGGAATCCATTTATAACTTAATATTCTATTTTTTATTGAGAGACTGTCAATGCAATAACCAATAAAAGCAGAAATGCAATCTTTAGTTCCATGAACCTCAGTCTGTTTTGATTTTAAGTTTACTATCTCTATAGAGTTCCCGTTAATATAGGCGACCAAATTATTTTCTAAATCATAATCCAGATATTCATAAATGGATATTGGCTTAATTGAGTCATTTATTGGTAGAAAATATCCAATCCAGCAAGGATTTCCACAACCTTTTCGCATTACAATGTAATCCTCGTTCTCATCAATGAACTTAGGAATATATGTTTCATGGCCGTCGAGATTAAATGTATCGGGGAATGTCTTTAAATTCAATGAATTTCCCCATTGTAAGAGATAACTAGAATCATTTACAATTTTCAATCCTATTGTGGCACCAAGAAATGATTTCTGAGGTTGAAAATATCTATTCCAAAAATTTTTGCCATACTTCAATTCAACCAGAAGTGAATCATTCTTTCGAGTTGAATCAACAGGTCCTTTCTGATTGCAATAAGTCATTAAACCAAAAATCAATATTGTCGCTATAATTCTCAAGTTCGTCTATTTTATAATTGGCCACAACGGTTGGCGGTATGTGTAGTTGCCGTCTGTCTAGCGCTGGAATGGGTTTTTGCCGAGTCCATGGTCAGGGCAGGAATTGTCCTGTCACGATAAAGTTTCCAGATGGCTCCGGCAAAAAACCATGAAAGCTCTGTGCGTCGGCCGGCAGGCCTAGTGATGTTGCGAAAGGGTTGAATTTGTCCCGGTTAGAAACCTTCAAAAGATTTAAGTGCAACTCGTGAGATGTTTGGGGTCATTGCAAATCTGTCAAGGCCTGCCGAAGGCAATTACATATACCGCCTGTTAGGGTTAGTTCAGATTTTATTAATAGTCATTGATGAAGTCCAGGTAAATGGCAGGAGTCGTCTCCTTGGGTCTAAAATGTCTAGATTGCATGATCTCCGTAAATAGCAGAGTCTATTGTCGGGATAATAAAGTTTAAGGGGAGTTACAAAACCTACTCTATTTTTCCTTTATTATCACTCTTTTATTATCAATTATGAGTAACTCCATTAAATCTGTAAAAGATTCAATTGGAGCTGTTCCAAAATCAACAACAATCTCGTCCTTACCCTCAATATTTTGAATCATAGTACAATTATGAATAGAATTACTAAAATCTGTATATCGAGAACTCTCAATATCAATCCACGTCTCAATCCATGGGATCAACTTATTAGTGTCTATCTTTTGGTTATTATCTTGCAATTATCCCAACAAAATGGGAAGATCTCAAAAGAAGTGTTTTTTATGGTTTCAATAATTGGCTGGTAATCTTGAATTGAATCAAGTTGCAGAGAAAGTATTCTATCTGCATTTTGTTCATCCTTATAAATAAAATCAAGTCTAATTAATTTGAATGGAAGTATCAGGGTATCAGAGTTTGATTCAATAAGTAATTCTATAGCATACTGATTCTTATCTTTCTTTAGTTGCTCAATTCCTTTTTTAAAGAACTCTAATACCGATTTCTTTCATTGTTAACTGTTTCTATCATAGAAAGTGTTTTTAAGTTTGCAATCAATTCGTTTTTAAAATTAGTTTTCCTTTGGATCTTGCTGATTAAACCTGTAGATCCGCAAATATTGTCTTGCAGAACAATTATAGTTGAAATTAATAAATATAGGTGGATGAAAAAAAAGAATCTCGTCATGATATAATTGTCTAGGTTTTAAGTCCGGGTAGATTGAAGAGGTTGTCTCATTAAAGGAATTTGCTTATTTGGTTAGGGTTAGTTCTTTAAGTGTTGTCTAACGTGCAGAGAATGTTGGAATTAACCCTAACGGTTGCGGGTATGAGCAGAAAGCGTTGGTGGCGAAGTCACGCCGGCCACGGTCCCAGGTACTTTAGCCGATAACTTGTCCCGGCGTGCAAGACACCATGGCGCAATTTTTGCCATCCCGGCGTTACGAAAACTGGTAGAACGTCGAGCGATAAACTGTCTGGTGTCATGATGAAACTGTCCAGGTGCGAGCAAAAATTGTGACGCCGAAGCTTTTTGCTTATACCCGCTGTTAGGCACAGTTGTTATTAATTAGTCAAGGATTTTAATGATCTCGTATTTGAGATCTGGTATTTTATTTTTTATTAATTGCCAGACTTCCTCAGCATCAATCCCGAAATAGTCGTGGGCAACGATATTACGAAATCCTTTAATTTTGATCCATTCAACCGATGAGTTGGTTTTCTTGAAGTCCTCAGATAATTTGTCTACCATTTCTCCGATAACAACAAAATTCATCATTGTGGCATCAAAATTTAGATGATCGTTATTGAAATCATCGGCTGATTCAAAACCGGAAGTGTATTCTATTATCCTGTCTATGGATTCGATTATAGCTTCAAGACAATGTTGATCCTTAGTCCGCATAGACGGTCTCTTTAAGAATAGCGCTTTTTATTCTGGCTTTGATATATTTTTCTCTGCAAATATCAACCTCAATGCCAAGGCTGGCTTTAAAGAAGTCTTTAATCTGCAACTTAAGGTCGTATAGTTCTTGGGTATTATCCTCAAATTCGACAAGCAAATCTATATCACTATCTGAATTTTGCTCCCCACGGGCATATGAACCAAAAAGTCCTATTCTAACAATATGAAATTTGTCTCGAAACAATTTCTTGTTTTGAGAGAGGAAGGTCAATATTTGGTCTTTTGTTTTCACGACATCCCAAAGTTAGTAAATAATAGTGAATTTTGTTAGATGCGCGGTAATGTCGTAAGGTACTGACAATTGTGCCTAACGGTTGGCGGTATGTGGAGTTGCCGTCTGTCAAGCGCTGGAATGGTTTTTTGCCTACTACATGGTCAGGGTAGGAGTTGTCCAGGCACGATAAATTTGCTAAACGGCAACGGCAAAAAACCATGGAAGCATGTGCGTCGGCCGGCAGGCCTGGTGATGTTGCGAGAGGAGAGGAGTTGTCCCGGTAGATAACCATTGCTAAAGATCTGAAATGCAACTCGTGAGATGTTAGGGGTCATTACCAATCTGTCAAGGCCTGCCGAAGGCAATTACATATACCGCCTGTTATGGGCAGGCGTTTGTTATTTTAATATTTTTGGGTTTAAATTTTTTGTTTTAAATTTTTCAGATTTTCTAATTTTTAATTCTGGTCGGACATCATGCGCTGGAGAAATAATAAGTCAATTTTTAAGATTTTTAATCCTTCGTGAGGAGAAGATTTTTTCATCTTGCCTTTGTCATTCCCCCTATAATTTTATGGTCATATTGTAATGTTCTGATTTTTTATTACGTTTGCCCATAACGGTTGCGGGTATGAGCAGAAAGCGTTGGTGGCGCAGTCCAGCCGGTCACTGGTCCAGGTACTTTAGCCAGTAACTTGTCCCGGCTGGCAAGACACCATGGCGCAATTTTTGCAAATCCCGGCGAAAGATAAATCTGTCCCGGTTCGACGAACTGTCCAGAGCCGGCATTACGAATCTGGTAAACGGCTTGAAGTTTGGTGTCATGATGAAACTGTCCAGGTGCGATGCAAAAATTGTGACAAGCTTTTTGCTTATACCCGCTGTTGGCAATAGTGCAAATTACTTTATTTCTAATGATAATTTTAAGTGTCCACCCAATCCTTCATTAATAATTCTCATCAAGGTAGATAGTCGGATATCACTTGCATTATTCTCAATCCGGGAGATATAGTTTTTTGTTGTACCAACTCTTTCTGCAAGCTGTTCCTGTGTCAAGTGTTGCTTCTTTCTCGCTTCTTGAATCAGTACCCCGATCTTAAAAGCCTCAAATTCCTGCTCATATTTTTCTCGAGTTGGTGTCCCTGGGTTACCATACTTTTTATCAAGATGATCATCCCATGAAGTCAAATTATTACTTAACTTTTTCATCGAAGTATTCCTGTTTTAATCGTTCTGCTTTTACAATTTCTTTTTGAGGTGTTTTTTGTGTCTTTTTATGAAAACCACTCAGTAGAATCACAAGATTCCCTTTGTCAAAACAACAAAACACCCTGAAAATATTACTCCCGACTTGAGTCCTTATCTCCCAGATTCCATCTGTCCCGGTTATATGGTCGAAATACACCTTAGGAACAACCCTTAAGGAACGAACCAATCCTATTGTCCAGTCAATCCGGTCTTGAACTTTTTTTGGCTGTGAATTATAAAAGTCCCAAAAATAGTTTTTATAAACTCTAATCGTTCGTTTAAACTCTTCCAAGTCAGTTCTAATATTGAATCACACTGCAAAGTTACCTAATCAGACAACCAAAAGCAAATCATTTGGATAATTTTCCATGTGCTGGGATTTTTTTCTGCATTATTGCCAACGGTTGCGGGTATGAGCAGAAAGCGTTGGTGGCGCAGTCACGCCGGCCACCAGTCCAGGTACTTTAGCCAGTAAATTTGTCCCGGCTGTGCAAGACACCATGGCGCAATTTTTGCCAATCCCGGCGAACGATAAATTTGTCCCGGTTCGACAAACTGTCCAGAGCCGGCTTTACGAAACTGGTAAACGGCAATAAGTTTGGTGTCATGATGAAACTGTCCAGGTGCGAGCAAAAATTGTGACAAGCTTTTTGCTTATACCCGCTGTTGTACACAGTGCTTTATTCATTTTAATTATTCCAAATTGTCAAAGTATCATATTTTATCCAATTCCCATTTACCTTTTTAAGAAAAATCAGCATTCCACTCCCAATCAAAGGTTTGGCTCTATGAACAAAATATACTAATCCATAATTGTCAGAATAATCAATCTTTGAAAACTCAAAATATCCTGGACTTGAAGGATTAGATTTATAGAATTTACTCCAAGCTTTTTCATGCTTTTTGTAATTTGGAGTACTGAACAAATTCTCAATCCATTTATTCTCAATAATCTTAGATATGATCTTTGCAGACTTTACAGATTCCAAATAAAGCTGTTGTTAAAATCCTCTGAGAATCTTTGAAATAATTCTCTAAATTCTGGCTCATTAAGAATTTTGTAAATGCTATCCTGATAATTTACTGTCATATAAGCCATTTGTTTATCACTATCAAAAAACATTTTGATATTCTTTGAAATCATGCTTTAGGCTAAAAGTTGTCAAATTACCGGTAATTCAATCACTTTATTGGTATCAGTATCAAATTTCCAATCCTTCATTTGACTTTCAATCAACATGGAATATATCTTAAGTATTCTAACTTGGTCAAACAGATTCTGTGTAATAAATAATATCGGTCATAATTAATGTTCGCATGGATTTTTTATTATTGCGCACAACTCCTTTGTATCATCTGCTTTTTTCAGGCTTTACAGCCAAATAAGGTGGTGTAACCCTGAAAACTATCATATTTATTTAAATCTAATTCATTCCTGTGAGAATAACTCTTCATATGGCGATTTAATCTTTTGTAAACTACGTGTACTGACATGTGTGTAAATCTCTGTCGTCTTACTGCTGCTGTGTCCGAGAAGCTCCTGAATGTAGCGTAAATCAGTACCCGACTCAAGCAGATGTGTCGCAAATGAATGCCTTAACCAATGGAGGGTTACAGGCTTTCTGATTCCTGCCTTTATTACAGATTGTTTTAGTACACTCTCAAGGCTTTGTTCACTGTATCTTTCTCCCCTAACCTGTCCCTCAAACAACCAGTTAACAGGCCGGTAAGCTATATAGTATTCCCTTAATAGCTTCAATATCTTCTCAGGAAGAGGTGTTATCCTATCCTTCTTTCCCTTGGCATTCCGGATGATCAATATTCCCCGCTTTGAATCAACATCTTTTGGTATCAGATTGAGTACTTCACTTCTCCTTAAACCACATGCATAAATAAGTGAAAGCAATGCTCTGTGCTTCAGATTAGCAGGGGCCTGCAATATCAATTTTACCTCTTCCTTGCTAAGTACGTTGGGTAACCTGTGTTCACGCCGTGGTCTTTCAAAACTCTCAACATCCAATTCTATCCTGTGAACATGTTTGAAAAACAATTTTGCGGCACTTATCACCTGATTCTGAAAAGTATAACTCAACCTCCTGGGAATAACATATTCATTAACAAACCTAACCATATCTTCCGATTCGATTTCACAGCTCTTCTTAGGTGTGGCAAACCTCAGGAAATGTTTCAGCATGCCCGTATATGTGTTTATGGTCGACTCACTATACCGCCGGTGAACCATCCATCTCCTGAACTCCATAAGATTCTCTTTATCCTCGCCGCTTAGTTCATTGAGTGGAGTAGGAGCATGAGCAGAAACTTCCTTCGCCTCCATAATTGCTTTTTCAGGTTTGATTAATGAATAATCGATTAGAGCTTTCCCCTTAAATACCCTGGATAGCTCAATATACAAATTTCTTCCTTCCTCTATATGCCAGCATTTCATTGTCATGCTCCACCTTGCCCCGGAAATATTCTTACTTTGGATGTCAATTCAGAATCATACCGGAACCTCAGAGCAATACGGCTCTCACCTTTGTGAATAACCCTTTCAGCTGTTATACTTTTCATAAAACGAAGCACGAGACAATACAAAGATAAAAGATAAAATTCATTAGTCTGAAAGAAAATCCGGATTTATATTGAACAAAACTGTCAGTTTCAGAAAACCTTTTCTCTTCTGACTTTTGTCTTTTGTCTTTTGCCTTTTGTCTTTTATCTTTTGTCTTTTATCTTTTGCCTTTTATCTTTTATCTTTTGTCTTTCATTAAAACCCACCCCTGCGATCTGAGCCCTGCCCCCTCCCCAAGCTCCCGCCCCGTCAGTCACATAAGCATATTAAACCAACTTGTTGATTCAGAACCTGAAAACATGCAAATGCCCAACTTTTACCCTTCACAATCGATTCTAAGTTAAACATTATACGAGATATTTTAAATGATAAGCTCCAATATATTATTTATCCTCCGTTCAACCTCCCTAATATACCGTATTTCTTCCCTTGTAAACCACCTGGTCCAAAACAGCTGCAGACAATATCGTCCATCAACCATTTAACTTGTCCTGCTTCCGGAAATCCGGCAAAACAATTCCTGTTATTGTACGTTAGTATGAAAACTGTTAGATTTACAGATAATATCCCTCTTTCCCTCACCTTAGCTGCTTAATAATAAAAACATGAATAGAACCGTTATACCGGCTTATCGCCTAAACATAAATAAAATGAAAAATCTGAGATTTCTTTTTGTTTTGATTCTCTCGGGAATAGTTTTCACTATCGGCTCTGCCCAGACTATGGATCCGGATAAACAGATCCCACCTGACCCGAATATAAAAATCGGCAGACTTGACAACGGACTGACATATTATATCAAACAAAATAAAAAACCTGAACAACGAATCGAGCTTCGGCTGGCTATAAATGCGGGGTCGATATGCGAAACCGACGCACAGCAGGGACTGGCTCATTTTTGTGAGCATATGTGCTTTAACGGAACTAAGAACTTCCCGAGCAATAAAATGGTAAGTATGCTTGAGGAGATGGGTGTAAAGTTCGGCGCTGAACTAAATGCCTCCACAGGTTTCGACCAGACTGTCTATATGCTTAAGGTCCCCTCCGACAGTATGGAATGGATCAACAGGGGTTTCCAGGTGCTGGAAGACTGGGCACATCAGGTCAGTATGGAGGATGCCGAGATAGATAAGGAGCGGGGAGTGATAGAAGAGGAGTGGAGACTGGGCCTCGGCGCCGATGACAGAATGATGGAAAAATATGTCCCCGTTATCCTGAAAGGTTCAAAATACGCCGAAAGACTTCCCATCGGAAAAATGGATGTGATAAAAAACTTCCCCTATGATACCCTGCGCTCATTCTATAAGTCGTGGTACCGGACCGACCTTATGGCAGTTGTTGTTGTCGGGGACATCGATCCGTCACTGGCTGAAAAGAAAATAAAGGAATACTTTGCAAGGATACCCAAAGCTGCAAGCCCTCCTCAAAGAATCGAATTTCCAATACCCGGTAATATTGAACCCCTCATAAGTATTGTCACTGACAAGGAAGCGTCAGGATTCGATGCAATGGTATTCTTTAAGCATCCTAAGTCCGAGAGTGTCACATTCGGTGATTACCGGAACCAGCTGATGAGAACACTTTATAACGGTATGCTGAACAACCGTCTTCAGGAAATTGCACAAAAACCAGAGTCCCCTTATTTGTATGCAGGTGCAGGATATGGTTCATTTATCGGTCGATCAGTTGATGTCTATTCATTGTCTGTGGGAGCAAAGGAAAACCAGATTGAGAACAGCCTTGAGGTCGTTCTGACAGAAAATGAAAGAGTCCGTCAGTTTGGTTTTACAGAAACAGAACTGGAACGGGAGAAGAAAAGCCTCCTTTCCGATTATGAAAAAATGGCAAAGGAAGCAGATAAGACAGAGTCAGGATCATATGCTGATGAATATATAAGGAACTTTCTTACCCGGGAATGCATTCCTGGAATCCGGAAAGAATTTGAAATAACAAATGGATACCTTCCTGATATAACTCTTGAAGAGATAAACAATCTTGGCAGGAAATGGACAACTGATGAAAATATGGTGGCTCTCGTTACAGCCCAGGAAAAAGAGGGAGTCAAAGTGCCGTCAGAGACGCAGATCAAAGAGATAATAGCCGGTGTGAAGACGAAGAAGATTGAACCTTATGTTGATGCCGTGACAGATGTTCCTCTTTTGTCTGAAACACTTGAGGCCACTAAAGTGACAAAGCGGTCAGATAACATAAAATTCGGTTTTACAGAACTGACTTTCGCAAATGGTGTGCGCATGATCTTAAAACCCACCGACTTTAAAAATGATGAAATTGTTCTTTCTGCCTATAGTCCGGGAGGTACATCACTTTATCCCGACAGCGACATCATGTCCGCTAACCTTGCCACAGCAATCATTACCCAGAGCGGACTCGGTGATTTTGACTTTACCGGATTGCAGAAGAAACTTTCAGGAAATACTGCGAGACTCAACCCCTACATTAATGAGCTCAATGAGGGTGTAAGCGGAGCCTGCTCACCTAAGGATCTGGAAACCATGCTGCAGCTTAATTATCTATATTTTACCAGGATCCGCAGGGATGAAAGTGCCTATGACGCCCTGATCTCACGCATCCAGAACATGATAAAACCCATGAGGTCAAACCCGCAGGTACTCTTCCAGGATACCTTGTCGAAAATCATTTCCCTTAATTCACCCAGGGTAATAGGAATACCCTCAGATGCCCAGATCAGGCAGATCAGACCTGGACAGGTCTTTAAGTATCTTCAGGGACCGTTTTGCTGACGCCAGCGATTTTACATATATCATGGCAGGTAATTTTAAGGTGGATGATGGTGATTCCTGTTCTTGAAAAGTATATCGGAGGACTGCCTTTCATCAGGAGAAAAGAAACCTGGAAAGATGTGACTCCCGGTTTCCCGAAAGGATTGCTCACCGTTGATGTTCCCAAAAACTCCGAACCTCAGAGTTCTGTGGTCATGATGTGGAAGGGCGATTTCAAATGGAAAGATAAAGACCGCCTGGCATTCACGATGTTGATGAATATTCTTGCTATAAAATGCAGGGAATCGATGCGCGAGGACCAGGGCGGAGTTTATGGCGTAAGCGTAAGCGGCAGTACCTCAAAACTTCCGAAACCAAGATACACCATCCAGTCAACATGGGGTTGCAATCCGGAGAATATTTCAAAACTGTCGCGGACACTCCTTGACGAAATGGAGAAGATAAGGAAGGATGGTCCGGCTGAGATTGACCTGAACAAGGTGAAGGAGACCCTGATACGTGAACGCGAAACCAGGATTAAAGAGAATGGCTTCTGGCTGTCTGCCCTTCAGAATCATTACCTAATAGGTGATAAGCTGCTTACCTTTGAGGAATATGAATCGCTTGTGAATTCTTATACGGGAGCTGCGATCAGGAGAGTAGCCAATAAATATCTGAATACAACCAGTTATGTTCAGGTAGCATTAACTCCGGAAACCAAAACAGAAACTAAATAAAAGTCCGGGATACTAAAACAGGCCATGAAGCTCGGCGTTGATCTTGTCAATTACCTCACTGAGATGATCGTTGTTGTTGGGAAAGTTATAATGATCAGCTTCAACTATTAATACCTTGCCAAGATCGTAGGATTCCATCCAGGCTTCGTACCGTTCATTCAGTCTTTTCAAATAATCGATGCGGATCGAACTTTCGTATTCCCTTCCGCGTTTCTGGATCTGGTTGACGAGGGTGGGAACCGATGCCCTCAGGTAAAGGAGCAGATCAGGCGGCTGCACCAGCGATATCATCAGCTTAAACAGGGTTGAATAGTTGTCAAAGTCACGGGTTGACATCAGCCCCATTGAATGAAGGTTCGGTGCGAAAATAAATGCATCCTCATAAATTGTCCTGTCCTGAACAATTGTTTTGTCAGATTTCTTAATTTCCAAAATCTGCCTGAACCGGGAATTGAGAAAGTAAATCTGCAGGTTGAAGGACCACCTCTGCATATCTTCATAAAAATCGTTCAGATAAGGATTGTCATCAATATCCTCATAATTGGCAGTCCAACCATAATGTTTTGCAAGCAATCCTGCAAGTGTTGTCTTGCCGGATCCGATATTTCCTGCAATAGCTATATGCATAAATGTAAAAAGTTTATTAAACAGGGCGTAAAATTACTAAAAAATGAGACATGCTCTGATGTTTTAGTAAGAATAACTGAGGCTGGGAATAAGTAAAAATCCAACCAGATATTCCTCGCACTAAAGGTCATTTTTTAAATACAATTAAACCACGGATTAACACGGAGTTGGCACGGGGGTTATAGACAAAGCCTTCTTTACAACCCGGGGTGACACTGCTTAATAATCCCGATAAATTGAATACAAATAATAAAGTATTGTTATTTTATATTGATTGAAAAACTACTCTGTGAAACTCCGGGAGACTCCGTCAAACTCCGTGGTTAATAGAAATATATTGTACTAATTCATGCTTTCCTCAATGTAAAGTAATATCACTTTTATCCCTCAAATCTGCTAACTTGTAAAGATCCTCAATATATTCACGCGAATTTGACAGGCGGGGTACTTTATTCTGTCCGCCGAATTTGTTTTTCATCCGGAGCCATTTATTGAAGGTTCCCGGGGGAACAGCCCTGCAAAGTGGCCTGCCAAGATTAAGATCCTTGTACCTTTTGGCTTCGTAATCCGAGTTGACAGACTTAAGCGCATTATCCAGCGCCTCGATGAAGGCTTCCAGATCTGCCGGCTCATTTTCAAACTCAATGATCCATTCATGATAGCCTTTTGATACATCATTCATGAAGACAGGACCGGCAGTATACTCGGCTATCAGTGCCCCGGTCACTTTACATGCTGTTTCGATCGCCTTGTCTGCATTATCAATTATCACCTCTTCACCAAACACATTGATAAAATGCTTTATGCGCCCTGAAATCCTGAACCTGTAAGGATTAAGACAGGTAAATACTACCGTATCACCCATCATATATCTCCAAAGTCCGCCATTGGTGGAAATGATTATTGCGTAATTCACACCTTCTTCAACTTCAGCCAGAATGTATGCCGGTGCGGAGTCTGAGTTTATCATGTCGGCTGGTATAAATTCATAGAATATCCCGTAATCAAGCATCAGGAGCATATCAGTGCGCTCAGGGTCATCCTGAATTCCAAAAAATCCTTCCGATGCGTTATAGGTTTCCATGTAGTTCATCTGATCACCGGCAATCAGCTTTTTGTACTGATCACGATAAGGTGTGAAACTAATGCCTCCATGGAAAAAGACTTCGAGATTAGGCCATACATCCAGGAGATTTGATTTGCCGGTGTATTCAAGTATCTGCTTGATCAGGACCAGATACCACGATGGTACACCTGAAATGCTTGTAACATTCTCATTTACAGTCGTCCTGGTGATCTGGTCAAGCTTTTCCTGGAAATCTTCAAGCAGGGCAATTTTCTGTTTTGGGGTTCTGATAATATCTACCCAGAAAGGGGCATTCTCAATCAGAATAGCCGACAAATCGCCATATAAGGAATCATTGCTGAACTGATTGATCTTATGACTCCCGCCCAGCGTAAGACTTTTTCCTGAAAAAATACGGGTATCGGGCCTCTGAAAAGTATACAGGATAAGAATATCCTTGCCAGCCCTGTAATGACAATCTTCCAGGGATTCACGGCTCATGGGAATGAACTTGCTCTTTGCAGAGGTTGTTCCTGAAGATTTCGAAAACCATTTTATCTCACCAGGCCAAAGAAGATTCGTTTCTCCCCTGCGCAGCCTTTCAACATAAGGAATTATATCCTCATAGGTCTGGACAGGAAATCTTGACTGGTATTCCTTAATCGATGATATTGATGAGTATTTGTATTTTATTCCCCAATCGGTTGAAGAAGCCTTCGCAAGAAGCTTGTACAGCGCCTCCTTCTGAGTTTCATGAGGGTATTTCCTGAAAAGCTCTATTTGATTTATACGCTTAACATTCAGCCAGTTAACAATAGAGGGAATAATAGCCATATAGGATCAGATTGGTATTTAAAGATATATAAAAAAATTGTCAGGAATAAGTACACATCTAACTGAATACCTCTTTCAATACTTCAAGTGATTTTATTTTTTTTAATCCTGACAGATGAAGTGAGTAATACCTTATAAGCGTGTCAAGCACTTCATTTCTCAATGAGCCTTTTAAGCTTATGTTCCTGATGCTGTCAAATGAGGCTTGAAAAACCTGAGCCAGGATATCAGAAATATCCGGGTTTGCATAATTTCCATGTACCGGCGGAACCGCGACAAAAATCCCATTGGTCATGTCAAAGAATGCATCATCTGCATCTTTCCTGATACCTGGTTCAAAACCCAGGTAACTGCTCAGACCGGCAAGAAAAGCTATATGGAAGTTGGCGTAACCCTCCCTGCAGCTGTCAAAATAAATTATTGACTTTTCTATGTAATCAAACATTTCTTCATGAGAACTTTCCTCCCTGAGAACGGAGGTTAAAACTTCGCCGAGGAAAATGGCAACACT
The DNA here is from genome assembly GCA_963846335.1 of uncultured Bacteroidales bacterium. Classification (GTDB taxonomy): domain Bacteria; phylum Bacteroidota; class Bacteroidia; order Bacteroidales; family VadinHA17; genus LD21. The sequence continues at coordinate 152,806 of CAWJVS010000031.1, read as the reverse complement.
GCTTTTTTTAATGTCGGAATAGATATCATAAGGTGAGTAAGCTACAGAAAATTCTTTCAGAACATTCATCTCCCTCGACTCTTTATAACTGATCTCAAGATCGAGAATGAACATGGGCTGGAAGAGGATATTCTGTTTTCCGGATTTCCTGCTCCTCATTCCCCTTATAAGGAAAGACTGCCTTCCGAATTTCCTGGTGTATAACCGGGCAATAATTCCGGAATCAGTGTATTTAATCTGATGAAGGATGATACCCCTCGTTTTTTCAAGCATGATGAAATGATTAACATTCAAAATTAAGATTATTGAAATGTCTTTGCTGCTTAAATACCGATTTTCTTCATCTTTGCCAGGCCCTGAAGATACTCCGGGTAATTTATTATATTTACTGGTTAATCACCTTTTCTATGACAGCAAGCAATAATGAGGAATTATTAAAAAGGATTGCCCGCCTGGTAAAACAAAACCAGGAGCTTGAAGAGAATATAAGGAAGCTTGAGAAGTTATATGAAAAGCTGGCCAGGGAGAATGAAAAGTTAAATACTCCCGGCGTGATGGTATCTCCGGATCTGCTTAAGGATTTTAAGGAAGGGGAGAAAAAAGAGCGGTCACTTAAATTCAACATGGCCACTGTCCTCTTCGCCGAGATTCGTGGTTTTTCAAAGCTTGTTAACGGGATGAATTCCCCGGTTGTGATGGATGAGCTGGATGAAATCCTATTCGAATTTGATGCCATCGTTTCAAGATTCAAAATTGAAAAGATTAAAACTATCGGAGATACTTTCATGTGCGCCGGAGGAATTCCGGTGAAGAATATCACAAACCCGGTCGATGTGGTTATGGCAGCCATGGAGATGAGGAATTTTCTTGAGAATTTTGAAAAAAATAAGAGGGGAACGGACCGGTTATGGGAACTGAAGATTGGTATTCATACAGGTCCTGTCACCGCATCTGTTTCCGGCAAAAAGAAAGTAAGCTACGATATCAAGGGGGATACGGTAAACACAGCCAGCCGGGTTGAAACCGTATCGGATTACGGATCGGTACAGATCTCTGTAATGACATACGAACTGGTAAAAGAGTTTTTTAACTGCGAATTCTTTGGCAGACTGCCGGTTAAATACAAGGGAGACCTTCAAATGTACAGAGTAACCGGTCTGAAACCGGAATTCTCGCAAAACGGGGAAGGTGTCCTTCCAAATGATGCCTTCAGGATTAAATTCGGACTTATCCAGTTTACTGACATCCAGGAAATTATTCTCGACAGGCTTGAAAAGGAATTGCCGGATAACCTCTTCTATCACAACGTGAAACATACCGTCGATGTGGTAACCGAAGTTGAGCTTATCGGCTGGGGTGAAGGCTGCTCAGATGAGGAGATCCTCCTGTTGAAAACTGCAGCTTTATTTCACGATGCCGGACATACAATCTCCTACGACAATCACGAATATTACGGGGCGCAGATGGCCAGGGAAATGCTTCCGAAATATGACTATACTCCTGAACAGATTGAAAGGATATGCTCAATTATTATGGCAACCAGGCTTCCTCCGGAGCCAGCTGGCATACTTGAAAATATTATCTGCGATTCTGATCTTGATTACCTCGGGAGAATCGATTTCATACCCGTTTCAAACACACTTTATGAGGAGCTTAAGGCCAGGAATAAGATGAAATCGCTCAACGACTGGAATAAACTGCAGGTAAAATTCATCTCCGGACATCAGTATTTTACCCAGACAGCCAGAAGTCTGAGGGAGGTTAATAAGCAGCTTCAGATAGAACGTATACAGAGTCTTATAACTGATTAGTTATTATCTGATCACCAGGATTTTTGTTACAAAGGCTTCCGACCCGTCACTGCTTGCACAGAAGATAAGGTATACCCCCGTGACAACACGTTTCCCGTTATATGTTTTCAGGTCCCATGTTGCCAGACCACCGTCGGAAATGGTTTCATAAACCAGATTTCCGCTGATGTCGGTTATTTTTACCTGCGTATCTCTGATGAGACCTGTTATTGATACATTGCCTGTGAAATCTTCCCTTACCGGATTGGGGAAAGCATAAACATTTGTAAATTTCTCCCCCCCGGAAGTAGCATTGCCCCTGTATGACTGAAGACCTTTCGAAGTACCAAACCATACATCACCTGTTTTATTGTCAACAGCAATGCTGATTACCGAATCGGAAAGAATAGGACTGTTTTGTTCATTGAAGTGTATAATCCGCGTTATACCATCCGGTGACACATTATATGCTCCCGAACCCGATGTGCCGAGCCACTTCCTGTTGGCGCCGTCTACAGCAATCGAACATATGGATTCGGAATTAAGAAGGTAGTCGGATAAGCCTGATCCGTCATTCCTTGGTATTTTGATACGGCTGGCCCTGAGATCTTCATTAAACACCCTGTCCGGATTATAGTAGATCAGAGGTCCCTCGTCAGTTCCTATCCATATATTCCCGTCAAGCTCCTCAGCCATGGAATAAACAGATGAAATAATCTGGTTCTCTGTATCTTTTACAACCATTTTTTTATATCTGTCATCTCCCGATACCTCAGGAGTATTATTGTCGTCAAAGATAAAAAGTCCATGCCCTTCAGGCAGTATAATCCATTTATGTCCGGCTTTTGTAATTACCAGGTCAGATATAACCGGAGCGTCGATTGTAAGGGGATTAACTATCCAGTTTCCATCTGGCTTGAGAACCTTGATGCTGCCCGGAACTCCTGTTTGTGTTATCCAGAGATTTTTGCCCTTATCCATCGCAAGACCACATACTCTGACCAGCGGTTGACCCGGGATAATTGTCTGCAACGGTGAATTTGAATCAGTATAATGGTTGAGAAGATTATTATTCCTGTATTCAAGCAGGCCTCCTCCCCATGCCGCTATGAAGTGGTGATTCTCATCATACGGATCAGCAAGCGACCTGATCGCATCCTTTATGTCGCTGCCAGTCAGATTGCTCCAGTTATTATCCCTGTAAATGGAAACCTGAAAGGACCGCGACAGATTATTCCATGAATTGTCAGTGCCGCCTCCGCAGATAATTGTTTTGCCATTAAGCGATGAAATATGAAAGGCATTATTTGAAACCGGCCCGGGAAGGTTCAGAACCGAAAATTCATCCATTTTTTCACCCCTGACCAGTCCTGAATTGATATCTGCTATCCAGATGTCCCCATTATCAGCAATCGACTGTACAATTGAAGGGAGGGCAAAACCATAGTTGCTTATTGTTTTTCTGAGAATCCCGCCCTGATCAAAATACCTTGCGGATGATCCGGAAGAGACGGTGAATCCTCCTGTCCCCGGATCAATGGATGAGTTAAAGATGCCAGGCAGGCAGGAGAACAGGGAAGTTGTGGCATCTACAGTGAACAGCGAATCGCCGGCGGAAAGAGGATCATATTTATTGGCAAACAATCTGTTCCCTGAAAATGTCATTGCTGTATATCTGCCACCAGGGTCGGGAAAGGAATTGAGACGTCTCCAGTTACCGAAGTAGGAGAGTCCCTGGTCAGACTGGCTGGCAATAAATATTCCGGTTTCTGTTGCTGTATATATATTGCCATTTCCAAAACAGATATCCAGTACTTCATTGTTTTCCGAAGCTGGTCCGGGTTTCCATGTATCGTAAATCTCCTTTTTATTGATATCAATTACCACTATCCCGAAGCTGCATGCCAGGTATGCATAATGGCCGTTTGTACGTATCCTGTTGATCTCCTTCCTTCCCGGGATATATTTATTGTAAATGTCAGGGATATTATAAATTGTATTGTTTGAAAAGAGATCAACGTTTGTGCTTGAGTAGCCAATTATCAGGACATCAGTCTCTTCCGACCAGGCAATTGAGCTTATGCCGGTTTCGGAGAGTCCGTTAATAGTTGACATTTTTTTCAGCTCGGCATACTCCTTATTATAAACCACTATCGATGAACCGGTTGAGACAAATACCTCTTTTGCACTGACAGCGATACTCCTTGCGGTATTATAACTCAGGTGATCAGACCATGATCCAACCGGCGTCTGACCGTATAAATCAGGAACAAACGATAATAGTAGTGATATTGCCAGCGTTATCCTCATCTGAAACACAACAGTTAGATACTCTCTATATTGCCTGAAAGGTTGTACCGGTGTAAAAATTCTTTCAGTTTTTCGAAAGCTATTGCCCTGTGTGAAATTGTATTTTTCTCAGCAAGCGTCATCTGGGCAAATGTCAGCTCTTTCCCGTCAGGGATGAAAACAGGATCATAGCCAAATCCTTCATCACCCCTTTTTTCTTCAATAATGGTACCGGAAACTGTTCCCTCGAAAAGGTATTCCCTGCCTTCAAGAATCAGGGCAATGACAGTTCTGAACCGGGCTTTCCTGTTCCTGATACCATTGAGCATTGAAAGAACTTTTGCGATATTGGCAGATGAATCTTTACTCTCCCCGGCAAATCTTGCCGAATGAACACCCGGCAAACCGTTCAATGCCTCGATTTCCAGACCGGTATCATCTGCAAAAACATTCATGCCTGTAGCGCTATATACGTATCTGGCCTTGAACAGGGCATTTCCTTCAATAAGGGGTTCATCTTCAGGTATATCTTCAAGGATGTTAATATCAGCGAGACTCAGCAGGGTAATCTTATCGTCAAGGATATGACTTATTTCTTTTACCTTGTGTTTATTGTTTGATGCAAACACTAATTTCATAAATCGGATATTCATGCAATTGCAAAAGTACTAAAATTGAGCTTTCCTTTTGACCTGACTGTTTTAAGTACTAAATTTGAAATAAGAAATTGCAGGAGAAAAAGTTATGCCTGAACCCGCCATTTATATGATTATTTTCACCTTGCTGATTGCTGCATTGTATATTTTCATGTGGTTAAGTTACAGGAGAAAGCTGAATCTGCTTGAACAGCTGCTTAATAAGAAAACGGAGGAGCTGATTTCTGAAAAACAGAAGAGAGAAGCCCTTCTTTCAAACGTGCTTCCGAAAAGTGCTGCCAATGATATTGTGGTTAAAGGGAAAGCTGATAAGGTCAAGTACAATTTTGTTACCGTATTGTTTTCAGATATTCAGGGTTTCACAAAGATTGCAGAGGAGATGAACCCGGAATTGTTGATAGATGAGCTCGATAAATTCTTTTTCTATTTTGATTCTGTTGTCGAGAAATATGGTATTGAAAAGATCAAAACAATCGGCGATGCTTATATGTGCGCGGGTGGTATTCCCGAAAAGAACAGGACAAATCCGGTTGAAGTTATTCTTGCAGCTCTTGAAATGAAGGCATATATGAAAAGACTGAAGCAGGGCTCCGAACTGGAAGGCATGAAATTCTGGGATATCAGGATCGGTATACATACCGGCACCGTTGTTGCCGGTGTTATAGGACAGAAAAAATTGTCTTTTGATATCTGGGGCGATACAGTAAATACTGCCAGCAGGATGGAGTCAGCAGGAGAAGCCGGAAAAATAAACATATCAGGAACTACCTATGAATTCGTCAGGGAGTTTTTTGATTGTGAATACCGCGGCAGGATGCCAGTAAAATACAAAGGGGAAATTGAAATGTATTTTGTGAAAGGGATCATTCCTGAATTATGTGATGAAAATGACGGGCCAAACAGGAAGTTCATTGTGAGGATGCAGATCATAAAATTACAGGATATCGAGGAGATGGTAATAAAAAAATTTGATGATGAAGCTCCCCCTGATCTCTATTTCCATAACTCTTCACTTGTCAGGAATATAAGCACACAGGTTGACCTGATATCGAACGCTGAGAAACTTCCTGAAGAGGACTATGTTAACCTGAAGCTTGCCGCAGTTTTCCTGATAACAGGTTTCATAACCGACTACGAAAAACCTATGGAAGAATCCATTCGTCTTGTGGAAGAGGTATTGCCCGGATATGGTTTCACCAGGGAAAACATTGATACGGTAAGCAGGATTATCAAAAACTCATATACTGACAATCAGGAAACTCTGCCGGATAATATACTTCATGATGCGCAATATGATTACCTTGGCCGTGTGGATTACATTAAACTAACAGACAGGCTGCTGAGAGAGTTGTCAGAGTACGGTAAACATATTGACAGGAAAAAATGGATTGAGATTCAGAAGAAATATCTGTATGATCATCAGTTCAGTACAAATACTGCCAGGCTGCTCAGGAGTATTCCGGTCGAAGATCAGGTTGCAGCGCTGGTGGCATACGCTGAATAATCAAGTTTCTGATATAAAAAGTGTTTAAAATATGTTTTAAAAATGTACTTTTACCGCATCTTTTAATTTTTAAATGTTATGGAACCGCTTGACTGGAAGAATCTCCCATTTGGGTATCTGAAAACCGATTACAATATCCGGTGTGTTTATAAGGACGGAAAGTGGGGGAAGCTGGAAGTCTCCACTTCTGAATATATCGATATCCATATCGCTGCCACTGGTCTGCATTATGGGCAGGAAGCATTTGAGGGGCTTAAGGCATATATGGGAAAAGACGGGAAGGTCAGATTATTCCGCTGGGAGGAAAATGCAAAAAGGATGATTTCGTCGGCTGAAGGGATCAGCATGGCTGCTTTTCCTGCAGAGATGTTCAGGGAGGCAATTTTTAAAGTGATACAGCTTAACAGGAAATTTGTACCGCCATATGGGTCAGGTGCTTCCCTTTATATAAGGCCATTGCTGTTTGGCAGCGGTGCTGAGGTAGGTGTTAAACCATCTTCTGAATATACCTTCCTGGTTTTTGTTACACCTGTCGGACCCTATTTCAAGGGAGGCATAAAACCTGTGAATATGCTGATATGCAGGGATTATGACAGGGCAGCTCCGCTCGGAACCGGCATTTTCAAAGTGGGTGGCAACTACGCGGCAAGCATGAGGGCAGTTATTGCAGCCCGTGACGGAGGATATGCCAGTACTATCTTCCTCGATGCCAAAGAAAAGAAATATATCGATGAATGCGGACCGGCGAACTTCTTTGGAATTAAGGACAATACCTATATTACCCCGAAATCGGAATCAATATTGAATTCAATTACAAATATGAGCCTTATCGATATTGCAAAGGACCTGGGAATGCGAACTGAAAGGCGCCAGGTACCCGTTGATGAGCTTTCCACGTTTGTTGAAGTCGGAGCTTGCGGAACAGCAGCAGTAATTAGCCCGATATGCAAGATCGTTGATCCTGACAAAAATATGATCTATGAGTATTGCAAGGACGGACAGCCGGGTAAGGATTCATTAAGGCTCTACAATACGCTTGTGGCAATTCAATACGGTGATGAGCCTGATACTCACGGATGGTTAACGGTTGTTGACTAGAATAATGAATGATGTTAACCGGTTAAAATTTTCTGAGATTGAAGAGTAGCGAGACGGGATTATCCAAGACAAAGCTTAGAAGCTCATATCTGACACTGGTAGTGAGTGTCTCCCTTGTTTTATTCCTTCTTGGCGTCCTTGGACTGGTGCTCATTAATGCAAAGGAACTGTCAGACTATTTTCGTGAAAGCCTCTCATTTTCTGTGATGCTGGATGATGATGCCAAGGAGGCAGATATCAGGATGCTCCAGAAAGACCTTGATGGAAAGCTTTATGTTAAATCCACCGAATATGTTTCAAAAGAGGAGGCGGCTGCAAAAATGAAAGACGATCTGGGAGAAGATTTCATCAATTTCCTGGGAGATAATCCCCTTCCTCCTTCCATAGATGTATACCTCTATGCAAATTTTACCAGCCCCGACAGTGTGGCAAAAATTGAAAAGTATGTTCTGGAATACCCTTTTGTAAAAGAGGTTTATTACCAGGAATCATTGCTCTTTCTCATTAATGAAAACGTCAGAAAGATCAGCTTCTTCCTGCTGGTAATAAGTTCTTTCCTCTTCCTGATAGCTTTGACAATAATTAATAATACAATCAGATTGTCTGTTTATTCCAAACGGTTTATTATCAGGACTATGCAGATTGTCGGAGCCACACGTTCCTTTATCAGGAGACCTTTTCTGATACAGAGTGCCTTTCATGGACTGATGGCTGCATTGCTTGCTATGGGTTTGCTGATGGGACTGCTTTACCTATTTGAAAGAGAGTTCCTTATGATGTTTACTTTGGAGAGCACAAATCTGCTGATTCTTCTTGGGATCTCTTTAATTGTAATCGGGGTTCTGATAAATATAATTTCTACATTTTTTTCGGTGAACAGGTATCTGAGCATTTCAGAAGACAAACTTTATTATTGAAATATTATGAGCAGTAAGAATGAAAATAAGGAAAAACTGAATTTTGCGCTTGGCCGCGAGAATTATAAACTGCTGGCTATCGGATTCGCTATAATTATTATTGGCTTTTTGCTGATGCTCGGAGGTAAATCTGACAGTCCTGATAAATTCAGTGAGAATATATTCAGTTTCAGGCGTATAACTCTTGCTCCGATTGTTGTTCTTGCCGGTTTCATCTTCGAGATCTGGGCAATTATGAAGAAGCCCGGAAATACCGGTAAAAAATAATTCTCCTTTTGTTTGCCCGTTTTTAAACTTATAACGGCTGATATCTGTTTCCGTTTATTGTCAGCCTTCTTAAAATAATTGATAATTAATAATTTAATATTTTGTCTTGATGAACTGGCTTGAAGCAATTGTACTTGGACTTATTCAGGGATTCACCGAATTTTTACCTGTAAGCAGCTCAGGGCATCTGGAATTGGGGAAATACCTCTTCGGAATTGATCATGAGGCAAATTTCTATTTCTCTATTGCAGTGCATGGAGCTACTGTGCTTAGTACAATTCTGGTTTTATGGAAAGAGATAGCAGACCTGGCCAGGGGGTTTTTCCGGTTTCAGTGGAATGAGGAAACAAGCTATATTGTAAAGATATTTATATCAATGATCCCGACGGCCATAGCCGGGTTCTTCATGAAAGACATTGCTGAAAGCTATTTCACCGGGAATATGACTGCCCTGGGATGGCAATTTATAATTACTGCTCTCCTGCTCCTGATGACACTTGTAATTAAGCCCAAAGAAAGACAAATAGGCTATTTTGATTCTTTTATTATAGGGATAGCACAGGCATTTGCAATTCTTCCTGCCATCTCACGGTCTGGTGCAACAATCGCAACGGGTATGATGCTTGGAAATAAGAAGTCGGATATTGCGAAATTTTCATTCCTCATGGTTCTCATTCCTATCATTGGAGCGAATCTGGTCGAAATGAAATCGGGAGATATTTCTACTGAGGGTACTTCTTTCATGATAATCCTTGCCGGCTTCATCGCTGCATTTGTCTCAGGCTATTTTGCATGTAAATGGATGATAAATCTTGTTAAAAAAGGAAATCTCGGGTGGTTCGCAGTTTATTGCATCCTGGTGGGAATTTTTTCAATTTTACTCGGATTGAATGTTATCTGATAAGCCGACAATTTTTGAAGAGGGACAGGTTTTGCTGTTCAATAAACCTCTCTACTGGACATCCTTTGATCTGGTAAACAAGGTCAGAATCATCATAAGGAGTACTCTGGGTATAAAAAAAATCAAAGTTGGCCATGCCGGCACTCTCGATCCTCTGGCCAGCGGATTAATGATAATCTGTACAGGAAGAGATACAAAGAGAATTGATGAATTCCGTGATCTTGAGAAAGAATATGTCGCAACTTTGCATCTTGGCGCTACAACACCCTCCTTTGACCTCGAAACAGAAACAGATAATAGATATCCCACGGCACATATTACAGAAGAATCAGTCAGGAATGTATTAAATGGATTTCTCGGAGACCAGCTGCAGGTGCCTCCGATGTTCTCTGCAAAACTGATTGAAGGCAAAAGAGCTTATGAATATGCCCGGAAAGGCATAGATAGAACCCTCGAACCTGTTCCCATTTATTTCAGGGAAATTGAACTGCTCACCTTTAACCTTCCGGAAATAAAAGTAAGAGTTGTCTGCAGCAAAGGAACTTATATCCGCTCCTTTGCCCGTGATGCAGGTCTGGCTCTTGGAAGCGGGGGATATCTGGCGGCGCTTGAAAGAACCGCCATAGGCTCTTTCAATGTGAACAATGCATACGACATTGAGAAATTTCAGGAATTTGTAGTTCAAATGAAAAAATGATGATTAACCGGGTTATTACGGATGCTGACTGCCTGTCAGTCAGGTTAAACAATTTAAGAATTCAGGTGTTTCCCTACCATCATGGAATTCAGGTTTGCGCAGACAACAGGAATCCTGATTTTCAAATAAAGCTTATTATGATGAAACAAAATAGTTTTTTTTACGTATAAAGGAATTCGTCAAGTCAAAATGGTTATTATTTACTTATGAAATTATCACAATTCAGGTATACTCTGCCACAGGAGCTTATTGCTCTCTATCCTTCCGAGAACAGGGATGAGTCGAGGTTGTTGGTTGTCAACAGGAAAACGGGAGCGCTCGAACACAAAATATTTAAAGATATCACTGAGTATTTTAAGGAGAACGATGTACTGGTTTTTAATAACACAAAGGTATTTCCTGCAAGATTATATGGGAACAAGGAAAAGACCGGAGCTGAAATAGAGGTATTCCTTCTGAGGGAATTAAACAGGGAACAACGCTTATGGGATGTATTGGTCGATCCTGCCAGGAAAATAAGAATTGGGAATAAGCTCTATTTTGGTGAGGATGATCTTCTTGTGGCAGAAGTAATAGACAATACCACTTCTCGCGGAAGAACACTAAGGTTTCTTTTTGACGGAACATATGAAGAATTCAAGCAAACCCTATACAGTCTGGGTGAAACACCGCTTCCAAAATTTATCAACAGGCCCGTTGAACCGGAAGACAATGAGAGATATCAGACAATTTTTGCAAAGTATGAGGGAGCGGTTGCTGCCCCCACAGCAGGCTTGCATTTCAGCCGGGAATTGCTGAAAAAACTTGAGATCATCGGCGTCGAATTTGCAGAGATCACTCTTCATGTCGGACTAGGTAATTTCAGAAGTGTCGATGTGGAGGACCTGACAAAACATAAGGTTGACTCCGAAAGGATCAGGATCACCGAAGATTCAGTCGGGATAGTTAACAGGGCAAAGGATAACAAGTACAGGATATGTGCAGTGGGAACTACCGTTGTCAGGACACTGGAGAGTTCAGTCTCTACTGATGGCTATCTGAAACCTTTCGATGGCTGGACTAATAAATTCATCTTCCCGCCATATGACTTCAAGGTGCCCGATATGATGATAAGTAATTTTCATCTGCCGTTTTCAACCCTTCTCATGATGGTATCGGCCTTTGCAGGATACGACCTGCTCTTTGATGCCTATAAAGTCGCCGTCCGGGAAAAGTACAGGTTTGGCACTTACGGCGATGCAATGCTGATTATCTGAAGAATTTCCTCCATTACCTTTAAATGCAGATGCACTTTCCGGTGTCCGGACTGATCTGTTGCCTTATTTTTTCACTTCAATCATACCTCACAATCAGATTTTCAGTCGGTTGAATAAACCTGGCATGGTTAATTTCTTCGAAATGTTCGTTAATAACTAGCCCCTGTTTCGTTTTAAAATATTTCTATCTTTAAAATATTATTAAATGGTGCTGTAAATGCAACCATAAATAATATTTACAGGTCTTGAAATAAGTTTAATATGGATACCGTTTTTATTTGGTAGAACGGGTATGAAATATAGAATAAATGATAATCGGCTTTTTAAAAAACAAGATTAAAGTCGAATAGATTTTTTTTTATTATACTGAACCTGACAGTTTGATTTCTGACCTAGCTGATATCGTTTCACGCTTAAAATCTTTTTCAGCCAGCCTGAAACAGCGGAGCTTTAGGATTATCCTTATGGTTCTTTTCTGCGGACTGACTGGTATTCATCTGTCCGGACAAACTGGTCCGGGAGGAGTTGGAAATGCAACGACTAATCTACTCTGGCTTAAAGCTGATGCCGGTACTTCAACTACTGTGAATGGTGCCGCCGTGTCCTCATGGCTCGATCAATCGGGAAATGCCATGAACGCAACACAGGCTGTTGCAAACCTTCAGCCAAAATACGTTGCCAGCGGTTCAAATAGCAAACCCGCATTGCTCCTTAATAGTGCGACAGATGGCGTATTTGATAATTTCAGGCTCCCCTCCGGATTCAGTGATTTTAGCGCCGGATTATCGGCATTTGTAGTGGTTAAGCCAAATGGAACAGATGCCTGGTCCAATTTCTTCAATCTGGGGGGAGGTGCTCCCGACCTTTGGAACGATGCCATTGCATTTTCTCGTAACGACAATAATACAAGTTTCTGGTACCAGGTAGTCTCAAACGGACTTGACAGTCATATATCAGGCGGTAATATAAACTTATCCTATCAGATACTGGCGGTGAGGCAGAATGCCGGCGTTGCTCCGGGTACCTCTACGGCACGGCTTTATCAGAATAATATCCCGGTTACAGGATCAGTATCTGTTAATGTTCCGAGAAATGTTTTGCGTAATGATAATTATATTGGTCATGACAGTTGGAATGGCGGCGATATTAACGCTGAGATTTCAGAGGTTATCATCTTTAATTATGCAATTAATGACGCACAGAGGAATATTATTTCCAATTATCTGAGTTCAAAATATGATATTGACATCGGAATCCTGACTGACCGCTATGCCTTTGATGCAACTCACGGGAATGATGTGGCCGGGATAGGAAGAACCAGTCTGTCAAGCTCTCATTCTGACGCTACATCATCAGGAATTCTTAATATCTCAAGTCCGGGCAGTTTGGCGAATGGCGATTATCTTCTGTTTGGCCACAATAATGGTTCCGTTTCTTCCTGGGTTTCTACCGGAGTCCCTGCCGATGTCCTGAATTTTAGTTATTTACGGGTAGGAAGGGAATGGATGGTCGATAAGACGAGCGATGTTGGGACAGTTACTATTACAGGAGATTTTTCAAAATTGCCTGCATTGACTCCCGGATATGCAACGAGGGTACTTCTTGTTGACAGCGATGGGGATTTCACCTCAGGAGCAGCAGTATATCCATTGACAGATATTCTGGGAAACAGGTTCCAGGTAACCGGTGTAACCCTGAACGACGGTGATTATCTGACATATGCAATTCTAAGGATCAATAATGATGATCCATGTTCGGCCCAGATCCTGAATGTAAACGGTACCTGCAACTTTCAGACTTTTTCAAATGAAGGTGCTTCAGGTTCACCGGTTGCCGACCCGGGCAATTGTGACGGGTCCGGCGTAAGCGGGTATAACGGCGGAGATGTATGGTTTAGAATTGTTGTTCCCGCTTCGGGAACTGTTGTTATAAATACTGACACAGAATCATCTGCCCCGTCAAATCCGGAATGGGCTTATCGTATAGGTATAGCCGTTTACAGCGGCCCATGCGGAGGACTGACCAAGATAAATTGTCAGATCTCTCCGGTGGCCATTGTACCCCCTGATAATGTAAACCTGTCACTAACGGGAAGAACCCCGGGCGAAACACTGTACATCAGGATGTGGGAATGGGATAATAACGATAATGGCAAATTCTATATTTGTGTATATGACCCCTGTGTGCTTCCGCCGGTAATTACGGGATCAATTCCTCCTTCCGTAGTAGAGGGTTGCGGAGTTGGCAACTCCCCACCCGCTGCAAATAATGTTGCCGCCCTGGAGGCTCTCGGATTAAGTATTTCTGATGGATGTACACCTGATGCAAGCCTGACTGTTACATACAGTGACAGCAACACAGGCACCTGTCCGATTGTTGTAACACGAAGATATACAATCACAGATGTCAACCTCAGCAGCAGTACATATGATCAGATTATCAGCATAGACGATACTCAGCCACCGGCAGTCTCAGGTTCATTATCGGCGGCTACCGTGGAAGGTTGCACATCAGGATCTGTCCCGGCAGCTGTAAATTCAGTAGCCGGTCTTGAAGCGCTGCCAGGGGGTATTTCAATAACAGATAATTGCACTACAGATGCATTTCTGACAGTCAGTCATTCGGATGTCACAAACAATAATTGTCCGATAGTCATTACCAGGACCTATACAGTAACTGATGTCTGCGGGAACTCAACAGATATTGTTCATACAATCAATATTAATGATTCCCAGCCGCCGGTAGTTACAGGGACATTGTCAGTGACAAATATTGAAGGCTGTAACTTAGGAGTTGCGCCTGCGGCCGTGAACACTGTAGCAGCTCTTGAAGCCCTGGCAGGAGGAATAGCCATAACTGACGCCTGCACAGTGGATGCATCTCTGACAGTAAGTCATTCAGATGTCCCGGACGGTATCTGCCCGATTGTCATTACCAGGACTTATTCTGTTTCGGATGAATGCGGAAATTCCGTAAATATTATCCATACAATAAATATTGATGACACCCAGTTGCCGGTCGTTACTGGCTCATTGTCGCCTTTAACAGTGGAAGGATGCGATGCAGGCGGAGCCCCGGCAGCCGCAACAACGGTAGCTGCGCTTGAAGCACTGCCGGGAGGTTTAACCATTTCTGACAACTGTACAACGGATGCATCCATTATTGTCAGTCATCTTGATGCCCCGGCTGGTTCCTGTCCTCTTATCATAACAAGGACTTATACGGTATCCGATGCCTGCAGTAATTCAGTAAATATAATCCAGACAATCAATGTTGATGATACCCAGCCGCCGGTAATCACAGGTTCACTCTCATCAACAGCTGTTGAAGGTTGTGATGCCGGTGCCGCTCCTGTCGCCGTTACAACAGTGGCCGGGCTTGAAGGACTGACAGGAGGTATTACTGTTACGGATGACTGTACTCCGGATGCATCCCTGTCAGTAAGTCATGCTGATGTGGTAACAGGCATTTGTCCTGTAATCATCACCCGGACCTATACTATAATTGATGCATGCGGAAACTTTGGAAATATTATCCATACTATCAATGTTGATGACACCCAGGCTCCGGCAGTTACCGGCTCATTATCAGCAACAACGGTTGAAGGGTGTAACACAGCTGCAGCTCCTGCAGCAGCAACATCGGTTGCAGAACTTGAATTACTGGCCGGGGGAATAACCATAACAGATGCATGCACCCCTGATGCATCCCTGACAGTAAGCCATTCAGATATTTCAAACGGTACATGTCCGGTCGTAATCACCCGTACCTATACAGTAAATGATGAGTGTGGAAACTCTGTAAATATTATCCATACGATTAATGTTGATGACACTCAGTTACCCGTAGTTACAGGTTCATTATCCGAATCTGATATTGAAGGATGTGCCGCAGGCGCCGCTCCGGCGGCTGTGACAACAGTGGCAGCGCTTGAAGCCCTGGCAGGCGGAATAACAATAACTGACGCCTGTATACCGGATGCCTCGCTTACCGTCAGCCATTCAGATGTGGTTGCTGGAAGTTGCCCCATTATCATCACTCGGACTTACACCGTAACTGATGCATGCGGCAATGCGACAGACATTATTCATACAATCAATGTTGATGACACCCAAGCACCTGTAGTCACAGGCTCATTATCCGCTTCATCTATTGAAGGGTGTGCTGCAGGCGCTGCTCCGGCGGCTGTGACCACAGTAGCAGCGCTTGAAGCCCTGGCGGGTGGAATAACGATAACTGACGCCTGCATCCCGGATGCCTCGCTGACCGTCAGCCATACAGATGTGGTTGCAGGCAGTTGTCCTGTTGTCATCACACGGACATACACTGTAACTGATGCGTGCGGTAATGCGGTAGACATTATTCATACAATCAATGTTGATGACACCCAGGCACCTGTAGTCACTGGTTCATTATCGGTGACACCGGTCGAAGGTTGCACTGTCAGCGCTGCTCCGGCAGCTGCAACAACAGTGGCAGCTCTTGAAGCCCTGGCTGGCTCAATATCCATAGCTGATGTTTGTACAACGGATGCCTCACTGACAGTAAGCCATTCAGATGCTCTTGCCGGAAGTTGCCCGATAATTATCACAAGGACTTATACTGTAACTGATGACTGTGGAAATTTCGTAAATATTATTCACACCATCAACGTAGATGATTCTCAGGCACCTGTAGTTTCAGGCTCATTGACCTCAACATCGGTTGAAGGCTGCAATGCCTCTGCCGCTCCGGCAGCTGCTGCTACAGTGGCAGAACTGGAAGCCCTGGCAGGCGGAATAACAGTAACTGACGCCTGTATACCGGACGCCTCCCTGACAGTCAGCCATTCAGATGCGGTTGCAGGCAGTTGTCCGGCAATCATCACCCGGACTTATACAGTAACCGATGCCTGCAGTAATTCTGTTAATATTATTCATACTATCAATGTCGATGATACCCAGGCACCGGTAATTTCAGGTTCCTTATCTTTAACAACAGTTGAAGGCTGTAATTCCGGCGCAGCTCCTGCAGCTGCCACAACGGTTGCTGAACTGGAAGCGCTGGATGGTGGAATAGCCATAACTGACGCCTGCACTTCAGACGCATCTCTGGCGGTAAGTCACTCAGATGATGTTGCAGGCAGTTGTCCGGCTGTCATAACAAGAACTTATACAGTGACGGATGCGTGCGGTAATGCTGCAGATGTTGTCCATACGATTAATGTTGATGACAACCAGGCACCGGTAGTTACCGGCACTTTATCCTCAACAACGGTTGAAGGGTGTAACTCAGGTGCAGCTCCGGCAGCTGTTTCAACCGTAACAGAACTGGAAGCCCTTGCCGGAGGTATTACTGTCAATGACGCATGCACACCTGATGAATCTCTGACAGTAACCAACACAGATGTTGTTGCGGGAACTTGTCCTGTAGTTGTTACAAGGACTTATACAGTAACGGATGCCTGCGGCAATTCCGTAAATATTGTACATACGATCAATATTGAGGATACTCAGGCACCGGTGGTCACAGGCTCATTAACCGCATTTACAGCGGAAGGTTGTGATGTAAGCGCCTCTCCTGCTGCAGTAAATACCGTAGCAGATCTTGAGGCTCTGGCAGGAGGCATAACAATTGCGGATAACTGTACCCCTGATGCATCTCTGACAGTCACTCACTCCGATGTGGTTGCAGGCTTTTGCCCCATAGTCATTACAAGAACTTATACTGTAACCGATGCCTGCAGCAATTCTGTAAATACTATTCAGACAATCAATATTGAAGATACCCAGCCTCCAATAATTACAGGCTCATTATCCGGAACAACAGTTGAAGGATGCAGTACAGGTGACGCTCCGGCTCCTGTGACAACCTTAGCTGCCCTTGAAGCCCTTGCCGGAGGAATAGCGGTAACTGATGCGTGCACTCCTGATGCATCTCTGATAATAACTCATACTGATGTTCCTTCGGGAAGTTGTCCGATAGTAATTACCAGGACATATACGGTAAGTGATGTGTGCGGAAATTCAGTGAATACTATCCATACTATCAATGTCGATGATACCCAGGCTCCGGTAGTCACAGGTTTATTATCAGCTACAACTGTAGAAGGATGCAATGTAAGCGCTGCCCCCGCAGCTGTAACAACAGTAGCAGCCCTGGAAGCTCTTGCAGGTGGCATTACAATAACTGATGCATGTATACCTGATGCCTCACTGACGGTTAGCCATGCAGATGCGGCTGCAGGCAGTTGTCCCATTGTCATCACAAGGACTTATACTGTTACTGATGTATGCGGCAATCCGGTAATCCTAATACACACGATATATGTAGAGGATACCCAGGCACCATTGGTTGCAGGCTCATTATCAGCTACAACAGTTGAAGGGTGCAATGTCGGTGCTGCCCCTGCAGCCGTAAATACGGTTGCTGCGCTTGAAGCGCTGACAGGTGGAATAACCATAACTGACGCCTGTACAGCTGATGCATCTCTGATAGTAACCCATACTGATGTGTCGGCAGGGAGTTGCCCGACAATTATCACCCGGACTTATACGGTTACTGACGAATGTGGTAATTCGGCCAATATCATTCATACAATCAATGTAGAGGATACAGAGTCTCCTGTAATTACCGGCTCACTGACAGCACTGGCTGTGGAAGGATGTGATGCCGGTGCAGCCCCGGCAGCTGTGACCTCAGTAGCTGAACTGGAAGCGCTGCCCGGGGGGATAAACATAGCTGATATCTGTACTGCGGATGGCTCACTTCTGGTAAGCCATACAGATGCAGTGGCAGGCAGTTGTCCGACAATAATTGCAAGAACTTATACCGTAACAGATGTGTGCGGCAATTCTGTAAATATTCTACATACTATCAACATTGATGACACCCAGGCTCCTGTGGTTACAGGCTCATTATCTGAAACAACAGTTGAAGGTTGCAGTATTGGAGCAGCTCCGGCAGCCGTAACAACAGTAGATGCTCTGGAATCACTGACAGGAGGAATAACAATAAATGATGCATGCACCGCTGATGGATCACTTACGGTAACCAGTTCGGATTTGTCTGCAGGAAGTTGCCCTATTGTCATCACCAGGACCTATACTGTAACTGACGCATGCGGCAATTCTGTAAATATTCTACATACTGTCAATGTTGACGATTCGCAGGCTCCTGTCGTCACAGGTTCATTATCTGCAACAACAGTTGAAGGATGCAATGCCAGTGCTGCCCCAGCAGCTGTAACAACAGTAGCGGCCCTTGAAGTTCTGGCAGGAGGAATAACAATTACTGACGCCTGTATACCTGATGCCTCACTCACCCTTAGCCATGCAGATGTGGAAGCAGGCAGTTGTCCCATTGTTATAACAAGGACTTATACGGTTACTGATGCATGCGGCAACTCTGTAAATATTATACATACTATCAATATTGAAGATATCCAGTCACCGGTGGTTGCTGGTACATTAGCTGCAGCAACAGTTGAAGGTTGCATTAGCGGCGATGCTCCGTCAGCTGCAACAACTGTGGCAGAACTGGAAGCGCTGACAGGCGGAATTGCAATAACTGATGACTGCTCAGCTGATGCAGATCTTACAGTCAGCCATTCAGATGCTTCCATTGGAACATGCCCCATAGTCATCACCCGGACTTATACGGTTACTGATGAATGCGGCAATGCGGTAAATATCGTTCAGACAATCAATGTTGAAGATACACAGGCGCCGGCTGTATCAGGTTCCTTATCGACTTTGGTGGTTGAGGGCTGCAACATAGGTGCAACTCCTGCTGCTGTAACATCAGTAGCAGCACTTGAGGCCCTGGCAGGAGGCATGACTGTAACTGATGCCTGCACGGCTGATGCCTCATTAACAGTCAGCTCAGCCGATTTGGCTCTCGGCACTTGCCCGATTGTTGTTACCAGGACATATACGGTTACAGATGCATGCGGGAACTCTGTGGATATTATCCATATTATCAATATAGATGATACCCAGTCACCTGTATTGACAGGGTCATTGAATCCTGTAACGGTCGAAGGTTGTGTTCCTGGTGACGCTCCGGCGGCAGCGGAAACAGTGGCAGAACTGGAAGCACTTCCAGGAGGGGTAACAATAACTGATTTCTGTACATCCGATGCCGCACTTGCAGTGACCCATACCGATCTTCCGGCCGGTACCTGTCCGATTGTCATCACCAGAACTTATACAGTAACTGATCCGTGCAATAACTTTGTAAGTATTGTTCAAACCATCAATGTTGATGACACACAATCCCCAGTCGTCTCAGGGTCTTTATCACCTGCAACGGTTGAAGGTTGAATGTCAGCGCGGCTCCGGCTGCTGCAACCACGGTGGCAGAACTGGAAGCACTTCCGGGAGGAATGACTGTTGATGATGCCTGTACTCCGGATGCATCTCTGATAGTCATTCATTCTGATGTGGTTGCCGGTAGTTGTCCTGTTGTCATTACAAGAACCTATACCGTTACTGATGAATGTGGCAATTCTGTTATTCTTACTCATTTAATAAATATTGATGACACCCAGGCTCCTGTAATTACAGGTTCATTATCTGTCTTAACAATTGAAGGATGTAACATAAGTGCAGCCCCGGCAACTGTTGCTACAGCAGCGGCACTTGAAGCTCTTCCGGGGGGAATTACTATCACCGATGCATGCACCGCAAATGCATCACTCATAATAAGCTCCTCTGATGTAAATGCAGGCTCCTGTCCGATAGTCATTACCAGAACCTATACTCTGACAGATGAATGCGGTAATTCAGCAGACGTTATCCAGACAATTAATGTAGATGACTCAACTCCCCCAACATTCACAGCGCCTGCAGATGTAACCATCTTCAAGGATGCGGGCTGCGGCTATAATGCATCCACAGCATTGACCGGCGATGTGACGGATGAGGCAGACAACTGCGACATTACTCTTGTTGCAACCTACACTGATGCAGTCTCAGTTGGCGGATGTGCAGGTGAGGAGATCATAACCCGCACATGGAACCTGACAGATGACTGCAGCAATACAACCACGCATATACAGACCATCACGGCAAGCGACAATATAGCACCAACCTTTACAGCTCCTGCAGATGTGACCATCTTCAAGGATGCGGGCTGCGGCTATAATGCATCCACAGCATTGACCGGCGATGTGACGGATGAGGCAGACAACTGCGACATTACTCTTGTTGCAACCTACACTGATGCAGTCTCAGTTGGCGGATGTGCAGGTGAGGAGATCATAACCCGCACATGGAGCCTGACAGATGACTGCAGCAATACAACCACGCATATACAGACCATCACGGCAAGCGACAATATACCACCAACTTTTACAGCGCCTGCAGATGCATATGTTTGCAGGACTTCCGGTTGTACTTATGACATTGATCCGTTAATTACCGGTGATGTAACTGATGAAAATGACAACTGTTCAACAGGACTGATTGCAACCTTCTCAGATGATATTTCGGGAGCTGCTGATTGTGATAAATCGGGAATAATTTTAAGAAGATGGTCCCTGACAGATGATTGCGGGAATGCTGCAATTGAAAGGATCCAGACAATTTATGTGAATCCGTTACCAGCTATAACTGTATCCCAAAGTGATGCACTTTTATGTTACACGGGAGGCGCCGTGGATTTCAGCATAAACACAACAAATACCCTGACCCCGGGAAGTTTATGGAGATATGATGTAAGCGTCGTATATCCTTCAGGAGTGACAGGCAGCTGGATGGCAGGACTCACTGACCAGACATTGAATACCCTGACGGACAATCTTACCAATACCACAGATGTGGTACAGACGGTTACCTATACTTTCACCCCCCATATAAAGCCGGGAGGGGGTGGTTCGGAATGTGGGAACGGAGTGCCGGTAATTATAACTGCAGATCTTGACCCGCAACCAAAGCTGGCGGTAACCACCGATCCTCTTTTCTGCTATGATGGAGATGCAGTATTCAATATAAGTACTGCCAATTCGACGCTGAGTACTGGCAGCCTGTGGAGATATGACGTAAGCGTGGTTTACCCGGCAGGTGTAACGGGCAATTGGGTAACTGGTCTGACAGACCAGACATTGAATACCCTGACGGACAATCTTACCAACACCACCGATGTCGTACAGACGGTAACCTACACCTTCACGCCTCATATAAGGCCGGGAGACGGAGATTCGGAATGTCAGGGCGGAGTTCCGGTTATCATAAGTGTGGATCTTGATCCGCAACCTGAAATGACAGTTACAACGGATCTTCTTTTGTGTTATGACGGAGATGCAACTTTCAATATCAGTACGGTCAATGCAACTTTACATTCCGGCAGCCTGTGGCGCTATGATGTAAGCGTTGTTTACCCTGCAGGAGTAACGGGCAGCTGGTCAGCAGGCCTGACAGATCAGACATTGAACAGCCTGACTGATAATCTGACTAACACCACTGAAAATGTACAAACAGTAGTCTATACTTTCACCCCTCACATAAAGCCGGGAGACGGAGGAACAGAATGTCAAAACGGAATACCGGTAATAATAAGTGTGGATCTCGATCCTCAGCCTGTTATAAACGTTACTACTGATCCCCTGTTATGTTTTGACGGAGATGCTACCTTTAATATAAGTACAGTCCATTCAGCATTAAGCCCGGGAAGCCAGTGGCGCTATGATGTAAGTGTTGTCTATCCTTCAGGAGTGACAGGCAGCTGGCCGGCCGGTCTGACGAATCAGACAGCTGCAATGCTGATGGATAATCTTACCAATACGACAGATCTGGTGCAGACGGTAATCTATACTTTCACTCCTCATATCATCCCCGGAGACGGTGGTTCAGAATGTCAGGACGGAGTACCTGCAATAGTAAGTGTAGATCTTGACCCGCAACCTGAAATAGCTGTAACTACCGATCCTCTCCTCTGCTATGACGGAGATGCAATATTTAATATAAGTACAGCCAATGCGACGCTGAGTACTGGCAGCCTGTGGAGATATGACGTAAGCGTGGTTTACCCGGCAGGCGTGACCGGCAGCTGGTTGGCAGGACTGACTGACCAGACTTTGAATACCCTGACAGACAATCTTACCAACACAACCAATGTCGTTCAGACGGTAACCTACACCTTCACTCCTCATATCAGGCCGGGAGATGGGGGTTCGGAATGCGAGGACGGCGTTCCGGTTATCATAAGTGTGGATCTTGATCCGCAACCAATGATGGCGGTTACATCGGATCTTCTGTTGTGTTATGACGGAGATGCTGCCTTTAATATCAGTACAGTCAATACAACTTTGCATACCGGCAGCCAGTGGCGTTATGATGTAAGTGTTGTCTACCCGGCAGGAGTGACAGGCAGCTGGGCTTCAGGGCTGACTGACCAGACTTTGAATACCCTGACTGACAATCTTACTAACACCACGGACAATGTACAAACAGTAGTTTATACATTCACCCCTCATATTGAGCCTGGAGACGGAGGCTCAGAATGTCAGAACGGAGTACCGGTAATAATAAGTGTCGATCTCGATCCTCAGCCTGAGATAACTGTTACAACTGATCCTCTGTTATGTTTTGACGGAGATGCAGTATTTAATATAAGTACTGTAAATGCAACACTGAGCGCGGGAAGCCTGTGGAGATATGATGTAAGCGTGGTTTACCCTGTTGGAGTTTCGGGCAGCTGGTCAGCAGGACTGACAGATCAAACGTTAAATACTCTTACCGACAATCTGAACAACACTACTGATATTGTACAGACAGTAGTCTATACATTCACTCCTCATATCAATCCGGGTGACGGAGGCTCAGAATGCCAGGGCGCAGTTCCGGTTATCATCAGTGTGGATATTGACCCGCAACCTGAGATAACAGTTACTACTGATGCCCTGTTGTGTTATGATACTGATGCGGTCTTTAATATAAGCACTGTAAATACAACACTGAGCACAGGCAGCCTGTGGAGATATGACGTAATCGTCGTTTACCCGGCTGGGGTAACAGGCAGCTGGGTAGCAGGTCTGGCGGACCAGACACTGAATACCCTGACTGATAATCTGACTAACACCACTGATAATGTACAAACCGTAGTCTATACATTTACTCCGCACATCAGTCCGGGTGACGGAGGTTCGGAATGTCTGGACGGAGTGCCGGTAATAATCAGTGTGGATCTTGATCCGCAGCCTAAAATATCAGTCACTACAGATGCTCTCGTATGTTATGATGGGGATGCAACTTTTAATATCAGTACAGTGCACACGGCATTAAGTCCGGGCAGCCAATGGCGCTATGATGTAAGTGTTGTCTACCCTGCGGGAGTTACAGGCGGCTGGACGGCAGGACTTACTAACCAGACAGCGGCGACATTGATGGATAATCTTAACAACACCACCGGGGTCGTGCAGACGGTGATCTATACATTCTCTCCATATATCCGTCCCGGCGACGGAGGATCAGAATGCAGGAACGGAGTGCCGGTAATTCTCAGTGTGAATCTTGACCCGCAACCTAAGATAGTTGTTACCACCGATCCTCTTCTCTGTTATGACGGCGATGCAATATTTAATGTAAATACTGGCAATGCGACGCTAAGCACTGGCAGCCTGTGGAGATATGACGTAAGCGTGGTTTACCCGGCAGGTGTAACGGGCAATTGGGTAACTGGTCTGACAGACCAGACATTGAATACCCTGACGGACAATCTTACCAACACCACCGATGTCGTACAGACGGTAATCTACACCTTCACGCCTCATATCAGGCCGGGAGACGGAGGAACAGAATGTCAAAACGGAATACCGGTAATAATTAGTGTGGATCTTGACCCTCAGCCCAGGGCAACGGTTACAACCGATCCACTGCTCTGTTATGACGGTGATGCAACTTTCAATATCAGTACGGTCAATGCAACTTTACATGCAGGAAGCCTGTGGCGCTATGATGTAAGCGTTGTTTACCCTGCAGGAGTAACGGGCAGCTGGTCAGCAGGCCTGACAGATCAGACATTGAACAGCCTGACTGATAATCTGACTAACACCACTGAAAATGTACAAACAGTAGTCTATACTTTCACCCCCCATATAAAGCCGGGAGACGGAGGAACAGAATGTCAAAACGGAATACCGGTAATAATAAGTGTGGATCTCGATCCTCAGCCTGTTATAACTGTTACTACTGATCCTCTGTTATGTTTTGACGGAGATGCTACCTTCAATATAAGTACAATCCATTCAGTATTAAGTCCTGGAAGCCAGTGGCGCTATGATGTAAGTGTTGTCTATCCTGCAGGAGTGACAGGCAGCTGGCCGGCCGGTCTGACGAATCAGACAGCAGCAATGTTGATGGATAATCTTACCAATACGACAGATCTGGTGCAGACGGTGGTCTATACTTTCACTCCTCATATCATCCCCGGAGACGGTGGTTCAGAATGTCAGGACGGAGTGCCGGAAATATTAAGTGTCGACATTGACCCTCAGCCTAAGATGACGGTCGGTGCTGATCAGCTGCTCTGCTTTGACGGAGATGCAAAATTTAATATCAGTACGGTTAATACGGTATTACATGCTGGCAGCCAGTGGCGGTATGATGTGAGCGTAGTTTATCCGGCAGGGGTCACGGGGAACTGGGTAGCCGGACTGTCGAACCAGACACTCACATCACTGACGGATAATCTTACAAATACAACTGATATAACACAAACAGTAGTCTATACCTTCACACCTCATATACTCCCGGGAGACGGAGGAACAGAATGTCAGAACGGTATACCGGTTATTATGAGTGTAGATCTTGACCCGCAGCCAAAGATAGAGGTTATTACCGACCCTCTGCTATGCTTTGACGGAGATGCAACGTTTAATATCAGCACAGTGAATACAACAATTCATGCCGGTAGCCAGTGGCGATATGATGTAAGTGTTGTCTACCCGGCAGGAGTGACAGGCAGCTGGTCTTCGGGTCTGACTGACCAGACACTGAATACACTGACAGATGACCTTACAAATACAACTAATGTCGTACAGACAGTAATCTATACTTTCACCCCGCACATACGTCCGGGAGACGGAGGCACGGAATGCCGGGACGGAGAACCGGAAATTGTCACTGTTGATCTTGATCCGCAACCTGAGATAGCTGTCACTACCGATCCGCTGCTTTGCCATGATGGAGATGCAACATTTAATATCACTACAGTCAATACAACTTTACATGCAGGCAGCCTGTGGAGATACGATATAAGCGTTGCCTACCCGGCAGGAGTGACAGGCAGCTGGGTCTCAGGACTGGCGGACCAGACACTGAATACACAGACTGATAACCTCACCAATACCACCGATGTTGTACAAACTGTGATCTATACTTTCACTCCACATATACGTCCGGGTGACGGAGGCACAGAGTGTCAGAACGGAGTTCCTGTGGTAATCAGTGTTGACCTTGATCCGCAACCGAAAATAACTGTTGTGACCAATCCTGTATTATGTTACGACGGAGATGCATCATTCAATATCAGCACTGTCAATATCTCATTGCATGCAGGCAGCCTCTGGAGGTATGATGTGAGTGTACTGTATCCTGCAGGAGTGACCGGCAGCTGGACCACAGGATTGACAGACCAGACAGCAAATACACTGACGGATAATCTTACCAACAACACCGATCTCGTACAGACAGTAACCTATACTTTTACCCCTCATATAAAGCCGGGAGACGGAGGTTCAGAATGTCAGAATGGTGTCCAGGTTCTGATTAATATCCTTATAGATCCACAGCCAAGAATCTTTCCGATCCCACCAAATACGATACAATGCGACAGCACCCTTACCAGCATTGTATTACAGAGTCCTAATGTCTTCAGCAGCGGCACTATAACATTTGACCAGAGTGTTATAGGAGATGGTACAATAACAGGTTATTCGGAAACCCCGGTAACCGGTTTGCTCAATAACCATGTTATTGCTGACAGGCTGGTTAATCAGACTGATGCCTACCATTCTGTTACTTACAGGATTGTCCCGGTAAGCCCAACCGGATGTCTGAGTGGCTCTTCAGTGGATGTAAACGTTACAGTCAATCCGACTCCAAGGGCTGTTCCGTTGAACACAAATATGAAACGGGATTCATCAATATGTTTTGGAGGAACAACCAGGGTGGTTCTCAATTCTCCTACTGTTATGACATCAGGTTCAATAATTTTTGATTATACCGTAAGTGTTACCGGTGCCGGTGTTGTAACCGGAAATACAACTCCTCAGGCAGATCGTCAACCCGGATATACAATAAGCTACCCGTATCAGAATAGTTCAGATACCCTTCAATCAGTTTACTACCATATTTTGCCAAAAGTTGATAATGCTGTCTGCGGACCGGGGAATATAGTTTCCAGTGAAATAAAAGTGCATGCCAGACCATTGCAGAGCCTGATCATTACAACTCCGCTTACATGCAATGGCGGATCGGATGCTGCACTGAGGGCTGTATCATCAAAAGGGGCAGGACTTTATTATTTCGATTGGGTAAGACCGGGAACTGATCATATTTATGGTTATGGAATTACAGACCTGGTAAATGTAAAGGGCGGAAGATGGGAGGTAACTGTCACAGATAATCTGGGATGCTCGAATTCAAGTTATCTGTTTGTCGCAGGAGCTGATTTTGATTCATATCTTTATGTTGTCGATACAACCGGCTTTGGTACAACATGCCCGGCTTCAAATGATGGCGAGATCTGGGTCAAGGAGAAAAGCTCCTCCACAGCTATTCCCCCGTTTGATTACTGGATAGTCAGAAACGATCTGGATACTTTAATCCAGAGCACCCTGCCGGCAACAGAAGTACTTCAGCAATGGTATAACCTGCCCCCTGGCAATTATAAACTGTTTGTACGGGATGCTAACGGTTGCGAAAATGATCATAATAATCCGCCTGAAGCAGTAATTACTGAACCGGATCCGATCCAGGTTCTTTTTGATGCTTCCGGTTATCCGGGTGGCTATAATGTTTCATGTAAAGGTTATAATGACGGATCAGTCTGGATTCAGACAATAACAGGAGGGAATGGAGATTACAGGTTCAAGTGGTATACAACTGATGGAACAATAACCGGAGCAGATACCCTTGACAGGCTGGACAATATTACTGCAGGAACCTATTACCTGCTGACTACTGACAGGAAAGACTGTGTTAAGACAGACAGCGTCATAATTACTGAACCGGATGGCATGGTGCTGACGGGAAGTGAAATCCCTTATGCGAATGACGGGATCTATAATATATCATGCAATGGCGGGAATGACGGATATATCAACCTGACAATTATAGGGGGATCAGGTAATTACACTTATTCATGGGTTGGACCTGATTCCTTTACATCCAATACACGAGATATTTCCGGGTTGCGGGCAGGGCATTATGTCGCAACGGTAACTGATGTGAATGGATGTATTCTGACTCCGGTACCCGAATTTGACCTCACAGAGCCGCCGCCAATTAATGTCGTTTCAACAATTTCGACATCAGCGGATGGAAATTATAATATTAATTGCTTCGGGGGTACCGGTTCTGTGAGTGTAACAGTTACAGGAGGAATACCAGGTACATATCAGTACACCTGGACCACAACAGACGGATCGGGTATTATTGCAGGACAGGAAGACCAGCCATCGCTTACTGCGGGTTCCTATCACCTGAAAATTACTGACTTTAATAATTGTGAAAGTACAATTGACGTTACACTGACACAGCCGGAGCCCGTCGGGATCATCTTCTCCGTAACTGATATTACCTGTCAGGCCTCAGGATTTGACAACGGTTCCATCGATATTTCTGTTGCAGGCGGTATCGCTCCATACACTTATTTATGGTCGAATGGAATGACAACTGAAGATATATCAGGTCTGACCGAAGGTTATTACAGAGTCAGAGTCACC
This sequence comes from uncultured Bacteroidales bacterium, assembly GCA_963846335.1. Classification (GTDB taxonomy): domain Bacteria; phylum Bacteroidota; class Bacteroidia; order Bacteroidales; family VadinHA17; genus LD21. The sequence goes on along the minus strand of CAWJVS010000031.1, from coordinate 124,504 downwards.
GATTTTAATGGTTGTTCTGCGATTGATTCCGTGAGTGTAAGTCTTCCTCCTCCTCTCTCTTATTCAAGCTCGATGTCAGATTATACCGGAGGATACCAGATTAGTTGCAACGGATTATCCAATGGTTATATCCGGATCGATCCTCTTACCGGGGAACCTCCTTACATTTACAGCTGGACCGGTCCGGATGGCTTTATGGCAGACACTAAAGATATTTCGGGGCGTAAAGCCGGTCAGTACACTGTGACTATTACTGACGATAATTTCTGTACCGCAACAGAGACATTTGATCTTACTGAGCCAGGAGCCATTGGCATGACAGTCAGTTTATCTTCCAGCACCGATGGAGAGTTCAATATTAACTGCTCGGGAGCGTACACGGGATCGATCGATGTGGAACCCATAAACGCTTCCGGAACAGTTGATTACCTCTGGTCAGACGGTATATTTGGCAAAACAAGGACTGGACTGGCTGCAGGAGAATACAGAGTCATTATTTCAGATGGAAATCATTGCCATGCTGATACAAGCCTGACACTGACTGAGCCTGAGTCCATTAAAATAAAATATCTGATTACTTCGCCGTTCTGTTCTGCCAAACCTGAAGGGATGATTGTAATTGAGGATGTAACCGGCGGAGTTCCTGGTTATTCTTTTATCTGGTCAGATAATTCAACCGGCAATAGTTTGACAAACATACCTTCTGGAGAATATAGCGTGACTGTTTCAGATCTCAATGGATGTTCAGTTACAAGTTCACTGGAGGTAGAGCCTTTGAATGAATCATGTCTTGTAATTCCAAATGCGATTTCCCCAAATGGAGACCTGATAAATGACATCTGGAATATAGGACAGATTGATCTGTATCCCAATGTGGAAATTGTGATATTCAACAGGTGGGGAGAAACGATCTGGAAATCGGCAAGAGGTTATCCTGATCCATGGGATGGCAGGAGCAATGGAACTGAACTTCCCGTTGACTCTTATCACTACATTATTGACCTGCATGACGGATCAAAGCTGATAATTGGAAATGTGACTATCGTACGCTGATTATTAATCTAATGGAAAATAGTTGAGAAAAACGGCTTACATATTGATACTCTCCCTGTTTGCAACCTGTGTATCCGGGCAACAGCTGCCAATCTACAGCCAGTACCTCTTCAATAAATTTCTTATTAACCCTGCTGTGGCAGGAAGCGACGGGTATACAAGCCTGAACCTTACCGCCAGGGAACAATGGGTGGGTTATGACGGAGCCCCGAGAACTTTTTCATTCAGTGCCCAGACAAGAATTATAAAAAAGGGATACAGGGTTAAACAGAACATTTTTAACAGCAAGGTTTATCGTCCAAAAACCGATGGCAGGGTAGGCCTTGGGGGATATGTTTTCAGCGACAAAAACGGACTGATACAGAGGACAGGATTCCAGCTGACATATGCATATCATATGTGGGTACAGAACAACACTCAGTTTTCAATGGGACTGGCCCTGACAGGATACCAGTATAAAATAGATGAAAAAGCGATAAATTTCGGAGATCCGAATGAGCCCTGGCTTAATAATGACCTTCGGAAGGGGATGTTTGTTCCCGATGTGACATTTGGAATGTACCTTCTTAACCCGAAATACAGCTTTGGGTTATCTGCCGAGCAGCTGTTTGAAGCTTCTGCCAAAATAGGGAATACGGCTTACCAGAATTTCAGGATTGAGAGGCACTACTATTTCTTCGGATCATATGACATCAGCACTGGGAGCAGTGGCTTTATAGAGCCTTCTTTCATTATAAATATGTCGGAACAGCTGAAACCTCAGGCCGACATGGGAGTGTCATATTTCTACAAACAGGATTTGTGGGGTGGATTAGCCTACAGGACAAGCGGTGCCATAATTGCAAATGTGGGGGTGAGATATCAGAATATGTATATCGGATATGCCTTTGATTTCACGCTTCAGCAGATCCAGAGGATTACTTATGGAACACATGAATTAACTTTAGCAATTAAGCTGGGGGATAATACCAGGAAGTATCGCTGGATTGACCGCTATTGACCGGACTGTTTCCTCAGGACATAGATGACCGAACTGCTCCTCCTCCTGTCGAAAAGTGATAAAAATGAAAACCAGATTCCCCTGGTAATTCCTGCAATTAATGGCCAGCGTGAACCCTTATACTTTTCACTCAGGATTGAGATATAGAACACGTCAAAAGGAAGAACCAGCTGACTCTCCAGCTTCAATCCTGATTTCCGGACAAAATCAGCGAAAGTGACCGGATCAAAATGCCATAAATGTCTGGGAACATCCAATGCAGCCCATACCTCTTTATAATATTTAGCATCGCAGGAGCCGGAATTTGGCAGTGCAACAAGACAAACTCCTCCCGGTTTAAGCAGTTTGATAATATCTGAGATGTACCCCTGCGGATCATGGAAATGCTCAAGAACGTGCCACATTGTAACACAATCAATGCTGTTTTCGTCCAGTTCTGATATCTTTTCAGGCGCAATTATATCCAGATTGAAAGATTCAGAAGAGAAAGTCCGGGCTTTCTCATTGGGTTCAATGCCTTTTACCGACCACCCCGATTTTTTCATGACAGATGCAAAGTGGCCGGTCCCGCTTCCCACATCAAGAAGTATACCCTGCTTCAGGCCTGTTATCCTTTCTGCTATCGTTCTCTTTCTATGCAGCATTACCTGCCTTGCAAGATGGTAGAGCTTATTTACAATACCTTCAGATGTATCTGAGTGGGATATGTAATCCGCTGACTCGTAATATCTTTGGATTTCGTCCTCATCAGGATAATCCTGTGTAAAAAGAAATCCGCATGCGCTGCACCGGACAATGGCAAATGACTCTCCGCTTACAAAATGATCGGTGCAGTTGAAATGATTTCCTGTCATTTCAGACGAACAGAGAGGACAGCGGTCATGATGAACCATATACTATTCGGCCTTGGATCTTGTCCTGATTTGGATCACTATATAACCCGCTGTTATTAGAATAAAGAGCAGGGAACTGATCAGTGAGATTCTGTTTCCGGTTATATATGATGCTGGTTTGAAGCTGAATTTTATTTCATGTTCCCCTGCCGGGATTATCATGCCCCTGAGAACATAATCTGTCCGGAAATAATCGCTCTCTGTGCCATCAATGAAACTCTTCCAGCCCGCAGGGTAATATATCTCCGAAAATACTGCCAGATTTTCGCCCTTCGACCTGCTGGTATAAATCAATTCGTTGGGCTTGTATGATTTAAGTTCGAGCGTGTCTCCCTGAGCGACAGGGTATGAATTATTTTTGATCTGATCGCTGAACATTTTGTCAATAACTGCAACTTTTGACGGATCGATCCTTTTCACGCCTGAAAGCTCATCATTTGCATTTTCAACCAGAACAGGAGTCTCGACAAACCATGCATTGCCAAGTGCATTCTGATTTATAAGAGGCGGTTCATCCGGACTGTAGATTATGTATCGGGCATTAAGCATATTAAGAGCATTCGTCCTGCTGAATACTGATTGAACTTCATCAAGTGTTTTTGCAGCCCCTCCAACTGCCTGGATGAGGCTGATGTCGGATAAAAGTGACGAATCAATGAGTTCCTGGTATCTTTCCAGCTTGGCACCATGATATCCGCCGATTGATTTATGATAGTATGATGTGGAAGCATCATTAAATGGAGAGACACTTAGATTGAGTACCCTGTAATATGAAGTATCCCTTAAAATATAACCATCAGCTGTAGTAGGTGCCGACATTCTGGCTTTTGCTTCCTTCCTGACAAATTTATCTGAATTGAGGTAGCGTTTATCCACAAACCACATATCAGCAACGAAAAGAAATGCGAGCAGGGCAATAACATATTCTTTCTTTAGCTTATTATAATAGAATCCGGCAAGTGTCGCTGCAGCCAGAAGGATCAGGAAGAAAGACCTCAATGCATCTCCTCTTAAAAGCATTTTACGGTCAGCTACCAGTGCAGTAGAGAGCCATTCAGGCAGATTGGCCTGTTTTTCTGCAGGAGAAAGAAATGAGCCTGCTGATCCGGGTAAAAGAATAAGCAGGAGGGTTATGCCTCCTGTGATCCCGAATGCAACTTTAATACCTTTCAGTATATCTTTTCTTTTAGTGGTCCCGTTGAAGATATCCCGCAGTGCAAGGATTCCCAGCAGCGGAATACAGAATTCTGCAATTACAAGCGTCATTGTAACTGCCCTGAATTTGTTGTATCCGGGGAAAAAATCAAGAAAAAGGTTGGTCAGAGGCATGAAGTTCTTCCCCCATGCCAGCATAACCGACAAGATGGTCGCTGAAAGAAGCCACCATTTTTCCTGGCCTTTAATTATAATCAATCCAAGAATAAAGAGGAAAAATACAATTGCCCCGACATAAACCGGACCATCAACCCAGGGCTGCGTACCCCAGTACTTCTGAAACTGCCGGAGATATTGTCCGGCATTGTTCTTTCGCAATGCGGTGGCTGTTTCCGAACTATTGTCAAAGGGCTGGCATGCCCCGCCCCTGAAATTGGGTATAAACAGGGTAAGCGTTTCATCTATTCCATAACTCCACTGTGTTATATAATCCTTATCCAGGCCGCTGCTCTTTTTAGCATCTTTTGTCACAAGATCTGATTTTCCCCTGGTGGAATATTTCCCGTATTCATAAGTTGTATACAGAGAATTGAAATTCATTCCCACTGACAGAAGCAATGGTATAATAAGTATCAGGGAGCTTTTTATGAATGGCTGGATCTCTTTTCTTCTGACAGCAAAAACAAATTCGGTGATTATGAAGATCAGAATACATATAAATGAATAGTAAGTGATCTGGGGATGATTGGCAAGAATCTCAAGTGTAAGGAAGAAGGTGGTAATAATAGCTCCCTTTATCGCATTTTGCCGGTAAGCATAATATATCCCGCCAATCATCGGAGCCATGTAGGCTATTGCCAGGGCTTTTGTATTGTGACCCGCGGCCAGGATAAAGAAGAAGTATGTTGAAAATCCATAGGCCAGAGCACCTGCGATGGCAAGCCAGGAGTCCACCTTAAAGAGGAGAAGCAAAATATAAAATCCAAGCATCGTCACGAAAATCAATGATGCAGGGTGCTTCAGAAATGTCAGCAGGGAATTGGCATATTTCATAATGTTCCCCTTATATAATACGGATATCAGGTAAGCCGGCATCCCGCTGAACATGGAGTTGGTCCAGAGTGGCTCCTCCCCGTATTCAGCCCTGAAATCTCCAATCTCCTTCGATGATTGCATGGCAACAGTCGAATCATTTGCATTAATTACCTTTCCCTCAAGAATCGGATAGAAATATATGACTGCAAGAGTCATGAAAATTACAACTGCCACTATATGAGGGATAGCCGGTTTAAACCAATTTTTCATTTGCATGGAATGATAGTTATGACGATTTATAGACCAGTGACAAAAGTATGCAAATATCTGAAAAAAAAGTTCCTGAGATTGGTATCTTTGTATGACAATTGATCTGAAATTAAACTTATGGATGAGAAAAGTTTATCAATTATTACTGTCAACCGTAATAATGAAACTGGTTTGAAAAAAACTATAGCCAGTGTAATCGCACAGTCTTACAGGAATTTTGAATTCATAATTATCGACGGAGCTTCAACAGATTCCAGTCCTGATGTGATCAGGGAGAACAGCAGCTATCTTAGTTACTGGATCAGCGAACCGGATAATGGGACCTATCATGCAATGAACAAAGGAATTAAAGCCGCCGCCGGGAAATACTGCCTTTTTCTAAATTCCGGGGATTACCTTTTAGACAATAAGGTCCTTGAAAGGATTTTTAGTCAGGATATAAAAGCTGACATTGTTTCCGGGGATGTTCTTAAGATAAGACCAAATAATAAGTTCAGAAGAGTATGTTCACATGAAAGCATCTCATTGCATAAACTATGCATCCATAGCCTGCCTCATCAGGCTTCCTTTATAAGGAGGAGCTTGTTTGATGAAATCGGGTATTATAATGAAAATTACAGGATAGCTTCTGACTGGGAATTTTTCCTGAAAGCTCTTGTGATAAACGAAAAAAGCTATCAGCATATATCTATGGATATAAGTTATTTCAGAATTGGGGGTGTCAGCAGCATCAGGGAGAATTTTGATCTGGCATACCAGGAGTCACATGACTGCCTGATACGCCTGTTTCCGAAGTATGCTGACGATCTTATGGAATACCGGCTTTTCTATAGCTCAAACTTCGGCCAGATTATCAGCCTTCTGAAAAAAAAGAAGAAGCTGTTCAAATTCATTGATGATACTTGTGGATTGCTGCTGACAGGTAAAAAAAGAATTGCAGGAAAATAAATCAGCTTCTCCATTTTCTGTAAATATTCCTGCGATGCAAACAGTATGTTGGATATGATTCCTCCTCCAGGAAACTCGTTGCGGTGAATCTCATCAAAATATGACCGCAGGGTATTTTTCCCGGATACAGGCAGAGATACGATTACATCTTCACTGATAAACGTAAAATACTTGTCATCTTTGTTGAGCAGTTCCAGTATCTCATTCAACCCGGGCCATAAATCCGGATCCTGGGGTTTTGGAGGTGGTTTCAGGAAAAATCGTGCGTCATCAATCATCAGGATATGATCATAATCTGACTTTTTTATGATCCTGATCTCATCAAGGAGCGGACATGGATCATCCACACCGTATGTACTGCCGCCGCACCAGTGGGCATCAAGCCAGAATAATGCCGGCTGATTGATCCCCGCGATTACTTTACTCAATTGTACAGGAGAACTTCCGAACAGTGGATGTATGTTATTATAGTTCTTCAGCGTTTTTGAAGCAGATTCAAATAGTTCTTTTGAGTTTTCAATTGTAGTAACCTCCCTGAATATCCCAGCCGCCCATTTTGAAGTTTTTCCTCTGAAGGTGCCGGTTTCAACAAACATTTCAATTGAAAAATGTTCCTTGATCAGACATACAAGTTTTTTTGGAATTCCAAATGTAACAGCTCCCATATGCAATTATTAATAAAAACAAAAATATAGATAAGTTATAACCCGGAGTATTTAACAAGGATAAATTCTTTTGACTGAGGAATATTCTTAAGGTTTCTCAAAAAGGTACATATTTTCCCGGTTTTCTCCTGACCAACAAATATTGATTAAATTTGTCCTGACTTTTCATCATTTCGAATTTGGTCTGATATGCTCAGTAAGGTAAGGAAGATTGGAACAAATACTATTGTATTACGGGCTTGGCAACATTCTTAATAAATCCCTCGGGTTTATTCTCATTCCTGTCTATGCCAGGCTGATTCCGATAGAACAATATGGAGTGCTCGCCATATTGGAACTCATAATCCTGTTGTTGCTGGCCATACTGAATTTTGGAATAACCGCAGGACATGAACGGTTTTTCTTCCTTGAAAAAGACAAAAACGAATACAGCAGATTCCTTTTTAACAATGTTATAGGTCTGTTTTTGGTTTCTCTCATCTCACTTTCAATAATCTCTCTGTTCAGACCGCAGTTATCAAATCTTTTCTGGGGAAATAGCGATTTTGCATATCTGATCATGCTGGTACTGATTATCACCTTTGTTGAGATAAATAATCTTATCCCGTTACAAATCCTGCAGTATGAGGAAAAACCCTTGCATTATATCATCACCAATCTTGCAAGACTGCTTGCTAAGTGTTCTGGCAACCGTGTATTTTGTAATTTCCAGAAAGCTCGGGATAGAAGGTATTTTATACGGCCGGCTGGCGGGGTCGGGATTGACGATGCTTTTTCAGCTCTTCAGTGTTGTAATACCCCGGATAACGGTCAGATTTGATTTCAGTAAAGTAATAATGACTATTCGCTATGGGTTTCCCGTTACGGTTTCTCTTATCGGGTACCTCATATTTACTTCAAGCGATCGTTATATGATTAACTGGCTTCTGGATGAGCGGGCAACCGGTATGTACGGATTTGGTTACAAGATCGCAAATATAGTAATGTTGCTGGTCCAGTCTGTCGGAATAGGTTATCTGCCTGCGATGTATCAGCAGGAAAAACAGGCCGACAATATCAGGTTCTACAGGAAAATGCTGTCATATTACACTTTTGCAATGGCATATGCAGTTCTGTTCTTCCTCTTCTTTTATAAGATCCTGCTCTGGCCGCTTGTGCAAAATAAGGAATACTGGAGCGGAATGGCGATTGTTCCAATTATGTCATTCGCTTTCCTGATAACTGGAATGAACTATTTCGTAAATATCGGCATGACTTTGAAGAACAAAACCAGATACTACATTATTCCAACATCCATCGCCGCCATTATAAACATCGGACTTAACCTTATTTTCATTAAAAGATTCGGATTTGTCGGAGCAGCCTGGTCCGCATTAATCTCACAGGCAATTAATACTATTCTTATCACAGTAATTGCAAGCCGTTTCATGCCGATAGGATTTGAATGGAAAAAGATTTTCACTGTTTTAGCCCTTTCTATTATTTTCTATGTGATTGGAACAAAAATTGACTCTGAATATAAGGCCCTGGTGGCAACTCTCCGGATTATATTGCTGATATTATTCCCATATATCCTTTACAAGCTTCAAATGTTTGAAGCCATAGAATTACAGAGGGTAAAAGAAGGAAGTATAAAACTTAAAATCAGGATAATTTCGTTTCTGAATCTTAAATATTAATGCATCTGAAAGCAGCACCGATGAGTCTGAAAATTCAATTATTAAAAATCATCAGATCAATTCTTAATCCGATTGGTTATGATTTAGTCAAATACAAGACATCCAGTCCGCCACATGTTGTCCTTGAACATCTTAAGATAAATGATATACAAACAGTTCTTGACGTAGGGGCGAATACCGGTCAGTATAGCCGGGGATTGCGGAAAGCCGGCTTTAAAGGGCGCATTATCTCCTTTGAACCAGCAAGTCTGGCATATCAAGATTTAAAATTGAGAGCCTTACGCGACAAAAACTGGCAGACTTTTAATTTTGCACTGGGAGAGACTAATGGATTTTCCTCAATTCATATTTCCCGACATTCACCCAGCAGTTCTATTCTGCCAATGACATCATTACACCTTGATGCTTCACCCGGTTCAGAATACATGAGTGACGAAAAGATTGAAATAAAAACCCTCGACAGTATTTATGATACCCTGGGGATTAAAGGTGACAATGTTTTTCTAAAGGTGGATACTCAGGGTTATGAAAAACAAGTGCTTGACGGGGCAATGAGATCGTTATCTTCAATTAAGGGCATTCAGCTGGAATTATCTGCTAATGAGCTTTATGAAGGAGAAGAGATCTACTATTCAATTTGCAGGTTTGTTGAAGAAAGAAATTTCCGGCTGGTACGGATAATCCCTGGCTTTACTCACAAAGGTACCCGGGAGATGTTGCAATTCGATGCTTTGTTTTTCAGACAGTGAAGAAATATTAAGGAGTTCGTAATTAAAATAAATGAATAAGGGTCATGACTGATACCCATCGGGGAGTTACTGAAAAGATGAAACGGGTTTTGCTTTATTTCTACCTGTCTGACTCCTCATTTGCAAGCCAGGACATTTCATCATTACAAACAGGCCACGCCGTTAAATTATTTCTGTTCCAACCCAAATATAAATTTTTATTGCCGGTTTCATTTCTCAGACAAAAATTATTTCTTTGGAGAAATATTTTTTCTGCTGAAATTCTGATCTGTCAGTTTGCAGGCTATCATTCTTTCCTCCCGGTTTTATTTGGAAAAATATTTCATAAACCATCCGCTAATCATTGTTGGAGGCACTGACTGTACTTCAATGCCATCAATTAATTATGGCAATCTCAGAAAGCCGTTACTTCGGTGGTTCACTCTAAAAAGTCTGAAGTATGCAACTCATATTATCTCCCCGAGTATTTCGCTTGTAGAATGTGACTACACTTACGAGTACACTGGACTTCCCGAGGCAAGGATTCCGGTCTTTTGACAAATCAATTAAAACACCTTATTCAATAATTTTCAATGGGGTAGATACTTCTCACTTTAGACCCGGTGCAATGTCATTACGAAAAGAAAACTCATTCCTGACAATATGTGCCAATATTGATAAACGTAATTTCAGTTTAAAGGGGATTGATTTGTTTGTTGCAGTTGCAGAACATTTTCCTGATTGTGAATTCACAATTATCGGTAAAGTCGCTGCCGGTTTTAATCTTGTTCTACCGGATAATGTAACTCTTATCGGTTATGTACCCCATGGGCTTCTTCCTGCAAAAATGGCCGGATTTACTTTTTACTGCCAGCTTTCCATGTCCGAAGGTTTTGGGTTGGCTCTTGCGGAAGCTATGTCATGTGGTTGTGTCCCAATAGTGAGCAAGGTAGGAATATTGGATTTTATTGTTGGCGATTCAGGATTTATTCTCGAAAAACATGACATAGGGCTACTGAAAACAGTACTGGGCATTGCTATGGAATCAGATGTTGAATCTCTGGGAATCCTCGCCCGGACCAGGATTGTTGAACATTTTGACGCTCAAATTCGCAGGTCTGCATTTTTAAAACTTATCAATAACCTCTGCTCCATATTGAAATAGTATGACATGCCGGTTTAGAAATGAATATTCTTATTGTCTTTTACTTTATATATTAAAGGTAAATCTGGTGAAATCTGATTGCAGAACTTTACATAATTCTTTAAGATAGAATATTTGGCAGACATATTATTAATGAGCAGAATCATAATACTTTAAAATGAAAGTTTTAAAACAGATTAACCGGAATATATTAAGTCCTCTTCTGATGAATCTGAAGGCAGACAGGATTATCAGAAGCTTAACCGCAAATTCCATTTTAAACATTATGTACCATGGAGTTACAAAAACTAACACTAATTATTTTTCTCCAAGGCATATATCCGCTCAACAGTTTGAAAGCCAATTAAAATATTTCTCAAGGGAATTTAATGTAATTAGTATATCAGAAGCTTTCGATTATAAAAAGAACAACTTTAAACCAAAAAGAAAAACTATAACGATCTCATTTGATGATGGGTATAAAAATAATCTCTCTACTGCGCTCCCTTTGCTTGAAAAATACAATATGAAAGCAACCTTCTTTATCTCTGGTATTTGTACTGAAGAGTTGGATATAAGAGCCCTTTGGACCGATATTATCAGTTGTCTGAGGTTCTTTCATCAAAACCGGGTAATTGAATTGGGAAATAAAAGGTTTATAAATTTTATTGAGGTTGAATCAAAAATCTCTTTAGGTGATTATTTAAGCACATGTGGAATTTCAGAATTATCAGATAATTTAAATTATTTAATTGAAAAGTTTAATGTTGAAAAGGATATAAATAAATTGCCAGATGAAATTTGGAAGCTACTGGATAATAACGATTTAAAGGAGCTGTCCAATTCCAGGATTGTTGAAATAGGGTCACATGGTTACTCTCATTATAAATTAGCCAAAATCGGTATTTCAGATGCCAGAAAAGATCTGGAGTTGTCAAAAAAGTCACTGCAGGAAGCTATAACCAGAGAGATAAAAATGGTTGCTTATCCTTTCGGGAGCTATAATAAGTTAATTAAAGACATTGCTGAGCAGGTTGGGTACAACCATCAGATAGCAGTGGATTATATGGACCCGGATGATGTTAATGATTTGCGAATCCTGAACAGGCATGGAGTTCCATCCACGACAACCTTTGATGCAAATATATTATTATTGAGTAATGCTTTCAGGGGTAAAGGATATAATTAGCTGTTTCAATAAGACGATCAGGATTCACTATTGTATTATCAGAATGTATCAAAATCAAAATATGTGAATTTTAAGGTGGAAAGGTCGTATTCCTCATTAAGATTTAGAAATCCTACCGGTAGTATTTGTGTTCCTTCTTTTACTTTACCAAGTTTTTCATCAAGCAAAGTGCCGGGACTCAAACAAAAAACCAGATGGACATTGAAGGTTAAAAATGACAATAATTTTAATCTTCTCAGAATTGGGAGCAACTCAGTTTTATTATTGATATTGACATCTCCGATGCTAAGGGTTCCATTCATCTTTAACACTACTTCCGTTCCCATGATTTTAACAGCAAAATTTTCCTTACAACACATTTTATAACTCCAGAAATGTCTGTCCCTTAAAATACCATCCTGTCCATTACTGATAACTGAACCTTCAAAGAAATCTGATTTTCTGTAAAAGGAAAGGATTAATCTGACCCAAAACATATAGGGAATTTTTAAAAACTTAATCTTTTCTGCAATATAAGCTATCGGGATTGCCGGAATTCTAAAACTGTATTTTATAATTTTCTCATTGAATTTCCATTCGAGTTTTTTCTTAAAAGTCCGGTAGGAAGAGGGGGAAGGAAATCCAAAGACTCCTTTAATGTTCAATTGTTTACTGAGTTCATGAGTTAATTGTGCTGCAGAAATAAAGAGTCCTAATCCGGTATGTGCCGGTATTGTCATAGTATCTCCCGACTGGGCTATCAGGACCTTTTTTTCAGCTAAGTATGCATACATCGGATATACACCATAAAAAGCAACTGGTTCATCATCCGAATGATAAATAATATATCCAATGTTCTCAACTCCTGAAAACTTTAAAGTGCTGAATTTCCTTTCCGGAAAATCCGGGTCGATATTACTTCTGAATGCCTCACGGTGAATAGTAATAAAATCTTTGAATTTATCTTTGCTGATTCTTGCTGCTCTATAGCCGGGAGGTAATTCCATAGTTAAATGATAGAAATTCAGTATAAAGTCAGATTCTATTCTAAGGTGATCATAATAATTTAAATATTACGCCGAATAACCACCATCAATAACATACTCAGAGCCTGTTATCCATCTGGCCTGATCTGAAATCAGGAAACAGATAAGATTAGCTACATCATCCGGGCTTCCCAATCCAAGAGGATGTTTCTCAATGATCTTTTGTTTAGCTTCAGGAGGAATAGTATCAAACAGCTTATCAGTCATTGGAGTCATAACAATTCCCGGCAAAACACAATTACAACGGATTTTTTTCCCGGCAAGCTCCAGTGCCATAGCCCTGACACCTGCTAATAATGCTGATTTGCTTGAACAATATGCAATTTTGCCAGGATCGCCGAGCCTCCCTTTTACAGAACTAAGGAAGATGAATGAAGCACCTGCCCGGTCAACTATATTTTTCCCTGAAAGAATCCTTGCAATTTCAAACCCTGCAAAAACATTTATTTCAAATATTTCTTTAAAAACATCCGGAACCGAAGCCTTAATGGGAGTTGTTTTTTCAATACCGGCACTATGTACAAAACCATTTATCCTCTTCCCGTTGGCAACAGATTGCAGGATATTCTGTTCTGCCCGTGAGTAGTCGGTTATATCAAAAATATGATATTCATGGCCGGAGCCGTTTAATGAATTATAAGTTTCTTCAAGTCTTTCAATATTTCTTCCCCATAAAACAAGGGAAGCACCTAAAGTTGCAGCTTGCTGAGCAACAGCTTTCCCAATACCTGATGAGGCGCCTGTAACCAGAATCCGTTTACCTTCCAGATTAATCATTTTCAAATTTGTCTTTGCCAATAACTGAAATTAATGAATTAAAATCCTTTAGCTCCCGCAAATTTAATGCTGTCAGTTTCACTTTGAATTTCTCATCCACAAATGCTATAATCGACATAAGGGCCAGGGAGTCAAATCCTTCAATAGATTTAAATTGAGTTTCTAATGTAAAGTTCTTATTCTCAAACTCACAATATTCTGAAAGTTGTTCAACAAATTCACTTTTTTTCATTTTAATAATTTCTAAAGTTAAACTTTAACAACTACTGCACCCCATGAATAACCGACACCAAAACCGCATAGTAACACCTTGTTCCCCCCGGCTATACATCCATTTTCGAGCGATTCGAAATATGCCATAGGAATTGTAGAGGAAACAGTATTGCCTGTCAATAACATATCTGAATAGAATTTCTCATCCGGGATGCCTAATTTCTTCCTGAGATATCCGATTATATATTTATTGGCCTGGTGGAAAATGAAATAGTCAATATCATTTATTGACAATGCATTCTTTATTAAACACTGTTCGACAGCAACTGGTACAGCGTCAATAGTGAAGTTAAATATTTCCGGACCATTCATATACAAATTATTGTCTGTATAGACATCATCAGAATCTGTTCTGTGTTCTTCTGCCAGTGGATCATAAGCATTTCTGAAACAACCGTTGTGAACAATAAGATTATCTTTTCCTGACCCATCTGTTCCCAGAACAAACTCGAGAATTTGCTCTTCGGAAGAGCTTTCAATTATCGTTGCTGCCGCTCCATCACCAAAAATTGTCTTCAAAGCCAGATCTTTGGGATGTATATACTTGGAGTAAGTTTCCGATGTAATTAAAAGTACATTGGTGGCAATACCAGTTCTAATGAACGATTTTGCCATAGCAAGTCCATAAATATATCCGGAACAGCCGAGATTAAAGTCATATGCACAAAGATCAGTTCTTAATTTCAACCGGTGCTGAAGAACACAAGCTGTAGTCGGCAGAAAATAATCCGGGCTCTGTGTACACAGAATAAGCATATCAATCTTTTCTTTGTCATAACCTGATAAAACTTTTAGAGCAGCCTTAAAAGCTAAATCACCGGCTGTTTCATTATTTGCAGCAAGATGTCTTTCCCTGATCCCCAGCTTACTTTCTATTTTGTCAGGTTCCCATCTTCCAAAATCTCTGGCTAACTGTTCATTAGTCAGCACAATTTCCGGCAGGTATATGCCCACAGCCTTGATTTTTGAACCCATATCGGTACCAAATAATTTGTTCTATAAAGAAAAGACCTCGATTCTGCAATTCTTTAGCAATTGGTCATTCCTTTAAATCTTCTGCAAATTTACTAATTTCATCCGATGGGTATCACTTAATCCTGCACAGAAAAAGATGGTTTTGAGAGTTACTTCAACTTATAAAACCATCTTTCATTATGAGGATCAGGTTTTAAGCAGTAGCTGATCTAGTTTTTCAGGCAGCGTATTGAAAACCCATGAGTCTTAAGCACATTGAGGCGGCCCAGACTGCTATAACCGGAGGCGATTCCCCTGTCCCAGGCTTCTGTAGAACCATTTTCAGATGATGTCCACCACATACCGTAGTTCCCAATGCTGCCAAATATTAATTGATTGGCATCGCGGACTCCGCCTGGCAAAGCTGTAAAACCAGTAGAATTTCTTTTTTCAGGATAATCAGTATTACCAACTGCACCTTCCGTTGCAGATGAATTCCACCCGGAGCTGGTTGCTAAGGCTATGGCAAATTTATTTCCAGATGCAGATCCATCGTAATTAAATCCATTTGTTACGAGGAAATCTTCTAAAATTGTCCATTCAGCATTTGTAGGTACGTGCCATCCTGTTGGACATAGATTACGGCTGTCATCAACTGCATACCAATTGTATAAGGCACCATAAACTGTTCGATAGGCTGTCGCATCATTATCGTACCAGCAATATGCTCCGGTACTTAAGGTCGACCAGGCGTAATCGTCTGTTTCAGTTAGTATCTGGTCTCCATTGTTGTACTTCGTTGTCTTCAGATTTTCTGACATCCAGCATTGGGTACCAATTGTCACTGTATTATACACATTCCCCTCAATATCCGATATGGTTCCGCAATCAGAGATTATCATTGTAACATTCAGAGTAGTATATATACTGTTGCCGCAGCTGTTCTCCGAACGGACACTTACATTTCCTCCGGTTGTTCCAAAATCAACTAAAATGGCTGTTGTTCCCTGTCCGGAAACGATGGTTGCCCCTGCCGGAACTGTCCATGTATAACCTGTTGCACCCGTAACTGCCGAAATGGTATAGGCAACACCTGTTGCATTCCCGGCAACTTCCGTATTGCCGGTAATTACCCCCGGCGCTGCCGGTAAATTACAGCCAGTTTCAAAGGTAACTTCATTCCCATACGCCGTACCGGTACTGTTCGTTGCATATGCACGGACATAATATGTTGTCCCTGGTGTCAGACTGGCAAGAATGCTGGTAAATGCTCCGGAGCCTGTTCCATCGGTGGTTATATTATCTGCTATGGTGGGGCCTGTGGTGGTACTCCAGCAGACGCCCCTGTCATTAACAGCTGATCCGCCATCTGAAGTGATATTTCCACCACTCTGGGCTGAAGTTGAGGTCACAGAAGAAACAGGTGTTGTTGTTATTGTTATTGATTCTGTCATAGTTGTAATAACAAATTGATTCCCGTAACCGGTTCCGGCATTATTGGTCGCATAGGCCCTTATATAATAAGTAGTTCCTGCCATCAGTCCTGAAATGGTACTGGTAAAACTGCCTTTCCCGGTTCCGTCAACAGTCCTGGTGTCAGTGATCACAGGGTTTTTATTGGTGCTCAGACAGATCCCCCTTGACAGGACTGAATCTCCGCCGGCAGAAAAAACTAATCCCCCACTGGTAAATGTAGTAGCAGTTATATCCGTAACATTGATAGTTACCAGGGAAGGTATTTCTTCCTGTAATTCTTTCTTACAGGCAATCTGAATGGCGAAAATTATTCCTGTTAGTATAACCAGGTAAATTGCTGCTCTGCTTTTAATTTTCCCATTAAGGTTTACTAAATGCATAAATGCCCGATTCAAATTCAGTTAATAATGTTTTCTTCTTTGAACTTTTTGATCATCATACGTCCGGCAGGATTCTTTTCCATAATTCCTGGAACCTCTTTTATCCTTGCCGAATAAACAGGCAACCGAGATACTTAAAACTTTATATTTTTGTTCTTTGAGCGGAGGATTCAAAGTAGATAGTGTTTTTAATCCCATATAATACTGAGAAGAAACCTGAATTCTGCCAAATTCTGCACCTGCTCCAAAATCAAGTCCATAATCAAAAGGCCTTAAATCATCAGCAGGATCATTCCCAAAATGAACTTTTGATGGCGTGCCTGATGATGATTCCCATTTGCCGCTTAAACCATATCCAAAATGAGGACCGGCAATTATCAGTAATTTGAAGGAACCCTGATCAAATTTATACATCAGATCCAATGGGATCTCTGCATTTGAAGATGAAAACCGGAAATCTGAAAATCCGCTTGTGCTGCCACCAGTATTATTCCCCGCAATATATTTCGATCCTTTATTGTTAAATAAAACGCCGGGTTGGAAATACAATTCTTTAACCAATCTGATCTGTGCAATAATTCCAAGATGATATCCACAGGATATATGATGTTTACCCATAATATATTCTGTATTATTTGGCAGTTCTGAAATATTTAATCCGGCTTGTGGCCCAAATTTAATCTGGGCAACGGAAAGATTTGCATTAAAGGAAAAACCAATTAAATATACAAGGTTTAATAGCCTGAATGGGATCTTCATAAATGGATAATTGCCACTTTTTATTAACTGTATTGCTACTGACAAACCAAAGTTAAAAAATAATTTAACAAAAAATATTAATAGGAATTTTATTTGGCTGGGAGTGAGATTACAACAAAGTGATAAGTTTTTTTGTCAGGCTTTCCCTGCTGAATTCCGATGGCGCTTTTCTCCCCGGATGGTTCTTCTCATTATAATAAAGGTCAAGAATATGGCTTATCGCCTCAGTATCGCTGTGGCGGGCACATTTACCATTCCCTGAAGCAATTATAATATCAGCTGCATCTCCATCCGGAGGGCCAATGCATAATATCGGTTTCCCCGAAGCCAGATATTCAAATAGTTTTCCTGTAATAATACTCTTATTGCTGTGATGATCAGGGATGACAAGAAGCAAAACAGACGATTCCATCATGTGTTTAATGGCATCCCTGTGATTTACAAAAGGGATAAATTCCGTCTGCAGTGTTCCGTTTTTTGATTCAATAATGTTTCGCTGACCGGAAGATACGGATCCCACAAATTTCAACTTTACTGCATGGCCCCTGCGGGTAATCTTTTCAACAGCATCCATGAAGCCGGAAACCGGATAAGACCCGGAAAGGGTCCCGATATAGGATATTGTAAATACAGATGGTTCCGACGGCGTAATACCGGTAAAGTCATCTTGATCATAGCCATTTGTTATAACCTCAATCTTTTCCCCGATACCCGGGACCCTGACACAGAAACTGGCTTTTAATGATTTGCCTATGGTAATTATCTTATCAGCAGTCTGAAGCACCTTTTTCTCCAGGTTTTCATCAATTTTCCGTGCAAACGGTGTATGACAGAAACTTTTATAATAGTAGATATCAGTCCATGGATCACGAAGATCCGCAATCCATTTTATCTGAGGATATTTTTCCCTGAGTTTAAGCCCTATCAGCTGAGTCGAATGCGGAGGGCTGGTGGTGATTATATGCTTTATATCCTCTTTTTCGATCAGTCTGGACGCTTCCTTTACTGCAAATTTATTCCATCCCCTCCTTGGATCAGGAATAAAAAAATTGCCACGTACAAACCTGATGATTTTACCAGAGATGCTGTTATTGTCATTTGAAGCAAAACCCGCCGATGGGATTTTGGTCTTATCCTTATTATATATCCTGAACCAGTCCGTTGCCCTGGTCCTGTAAACATTTATGTCAGGTGATACTTCTACGGCCAGGGAATTATCGATTGCCGGATATGCAGCATATTCAGGATCAACTGTAAGGATAACAGGTTCCCACCCTGCTGCCGGCATGTATTTTGCGAATTTCAGCCAGCGCTGCACACCTGCACCTGAACCGGGTGGCCAGTAATAGGTGATAATGAGGACCTTATTCATTTTAAAGCTTCTTAAGCAAGCTTTGAATAGATACTTTTTCCTTGATTATATCCCTTAGCTGTTCAATTTTAACCCTCTCCTGGTTCATATCATCCCGGTACCTTATGGTAACGGTATTGTCTTCCAGCGTTTGATGATCAATGGTTATGCAATAGGGTGTCCCGATAGCATCCTGTCTCCTGTAACGTCTTCCTATGGAATCTTTATCATCATACTGACAGTTGAAATCGAACTTGAGGTCCTGCACTATTCTCTCTGCAATCCCCGGAAGACCATCCTTTTTAAGGAGTGGCATAACCGCAAGTTTTACAGGGGCAAGGAACGAAGGCAATCTCAATACAACCCGTGTATCGGTGCTGCCGTCTTCTTTCTTCAGCTCCTCTTCATCATAGGCTGCAGAGATAACCTGGAGAAACATTCTGTCAACCCCGATTGAGGTCTCTATCACAAACGGCACATATGATTCACCTTTCTCCGGGTCGAAATACTGCATCTTCTTTCCGCTGTATTCCTGGTGTTGTTTAAGATCATAGTCGGTGCGGGAATGTATGCCTTCAACTTCCTTAAATCCAAACGGGAATTTGTATTCTATATCAGTTGCAGCATTTGCGTAGTGTGCAAGTTTAGTGTGGTCATGGAACCTGTAATTGCTGCTCCCGAATCCGAGAGCCTGATGCCATTTCATCCTTGTCTCCTTCCATTTCGCAAACCATTCAAGTTCACTCCCGGGCTGGACAAAGAACTGCATCTCCATCTGTTCAAACTCCCTCATCCTGAAAATGAATTGTCTGGCAACAATTTCGTTACGGAATGCTTTCCCGATCTGCGCAATACCGAAAGGAAGCTTCATCCTTCCGGTTTTCTGCACATTCAGGAAGTTAACAAAAATTCCCTGGGCTGTTTCCGGACGAAGGTAGATCTTGCTGGCACCCTCAGAGGTGGATCCCATCTCAGTAGAAAACATAAGGTTGAACTGACGAACATCGGTCCAGTTTCGGGTACCGGATACCGGACATACTATTTCGTTATCGATTATAATCTGTTTTATCCCGGCCAGGTCAGTTTCATTCAAAGCCCTGGCGAATCTTGCATTCAGCTCATCAATCTTCAACTGGTTCGCAAGAACACGCGGATTGGTCTCCCTGAATTTTTTCTCATCAAAGTCATTCCCGAATCTCTCCCTCGCTTTTTCAACCTCCTTAGTTATCTTCTCCTCAATCTTTGCCAGGTGCTCCTCAATAAGAACGTCAGCCCTGTACCTCTTCTTGGAATCTTTATTATCAATAAGGGGATCATTAAAAGCATCCACATGCCCTGATGCCTTCCAAATAGTCGGATGCATGAATATCGCCGAATCTATGCCAACAATATTGTCATTGAGAAGGACCATACTGTCCCACCAGTATTTCTTAATGTTGTTTTTCAGTTCAACGCCGTACTGCCCATAATCATAAACAGCGCTTAAACCATCATAGATCTCGCTTGACGGGAAAACATATCCGTATTCCTTGCAATGGGCTACTAACTTCCTGAAAACATCTTCCTGGGCCATAATCTCTGTTTTTTACTTTTAAGGAATGCAAAAGTAATTTAAAAACTTTTGTTTTACAACGAGTTTGGGGTCAAACGTATCTGCATTCTGGTTTTGCCTCATCCCCCAGCCCCTTCTCCCGTGGGAGAAGGGGAGCAAGAATCTTCTAATCAAGGTTTTAGCCCCTCTCCCTTGGGAGAGGGGTTGGGGTGAGGTGGTCACAAGTGAAAAAGCATGGCTGAGCTCTTAAGTCAATACCTGGTGTGTTGGTTTAAAACCTTCAATTCTATTTATATCTTTGCTTTTTGTTTTCAAGAATGGAGTAATGAAGAAAAGAACTGATTTTCTGGTGATAGGTTCGGGGATTGCTGGTCTGACATTTGCCCTCAAGGCTGCCAGATACGGGAAAGTGTCGGTTGTTACAAAGGCAAAACTCGAGGATTCAAATACATGGTATGCCCAGGGTGGAATTGCAGCCGTTTTCAGTGAACCTGATAATTTTGAGAAACACATAAAGGATACTCTGATTGCAGGAGATGGATTTTGCAACGAAGAGGTTGTGAGGATGGTGGTGCAGGAGGCCCCTGAAAGGATAAAGGATCTTATATCCCTGGGAGTCTCTTTCGACACGAAGGAAGATGGATCGTATGACCTGGCAAAGGAGGGAGGCCATACTGAGTTCAGAATATTGCACCATAAGGACAGGACAGGAGAGGCAATCCAGAAAACCCTGATCGAACAGGTCAGAAAAGAGAAGAATATTGATGTATATGAACAGCATTTTGCCATTGAGATACTTACACAGCATCATCTTGGGGATGTCCTGAAGAAAAACTACCCTGATATTAAATGTTTCGGGGCATATGTCGCTGATCTTGTAAACCAGAAAGTAATAACATTTCTTTCAAAAATAACAGTAATTGCAACCGGTGGCGCAGGTAATGTATATATGACCACAACCAATCCTGAAATAGCAACAGGAGATGGAGTTGCAATGGTTTACAGAGCTAAGGGGATAATTGAAAACATGGAGTTCGTGCAGTTCCACCCTACATCATTGTATGATCCCAACAGAAGGCCCTCATTTCTTATAACCGAGGCATTGAGGGGTTATGGTGCAGTTCTGATTAATATAGCCGGGGAGAAATTCATGAACAGGTACGACAGCCGCGGATCACTGGCACCCAGAGATATTGTGGCACGCGCAATTGACAATGAGATGAAGATCTGGGGAGATGATCATGTATGGCTCGATTGCACCCATCTTAATTCTGATGGGCTGAAGGACCATTTCCCCAACGTTTATGAACACTGCCTTGCCCGGGGAATAGATATTACGAAAGATAAGATACCTGTAATCCCGGCTGCCCATTACTCCTGCGGAGGCATTAAGGTGGACATGGATGGACAGAGCAATATTAACAGACTTTATGCCCTTGGTGAAGTTTCATCGACAGGCCTTCACGGTGCAAACAGGCTTGCTTCCAATTCTCTGATTGAAGCTGCAGTCTATTCTCACAGGGCTGCAATTCATGCAGGCCAGCACATGGGCGAATTTGACTATGAAGAGAAGATACCTGACTGGGATTACAAGGGGACAACCCATCTGGAGGAGATGATCCTGGTGACTCAGAATTACAAGGAAGTCCAGATGATTATGAGCAACTATGTCGGAATAGTACGATCGGACCTGAGGCTTGAAAGAGCATTGGTAAGACTGGAAATTATTTACAAGGAGACTGAAAGCCTTTATAAAAGATCGCTTATATCTAAAAAAATCTGTGAACTGAGAAATCTGATAAATGTCGGTTACATCATAATTAAAATGGCAAAAAGCAGGCAGGAGAGCAGGGGGCTGCATTACTCAATTGACCATCCCAAAAGAGCTGTTTCGGAATTCTGATCAATAAGTCTGGCATGAACCATCTTGAATCGGCTTTTACGGGAAAAAACAGTTTCTGGAGATACCTGGTAATGATACCGGTAGTTTTTATCGTTTCAAATACAATCGGCGCTTTGCCACTTCTGGCAGCTCTGTTGTTCAAGTCGTGTGCAAATACAGGGATCCAGTCACTGTTTTCTGCTGATCTCAGTGAGTACAACATTATGGATCTCAATTCAAATATTCTGCTTATTGGGATGCTTTTCCCGTTCATTGCAGGCCTTGCTGCTTTTGTGCTGCTTGTCAAGCCATTACATTCCAGGACAATCAGGGCTGTCATTAATGGGACATCGAAGATCAGGTGGAACAGGTTTTTTGTTTCGCTGGTAATCTGGCTCGGACTTTCATCCCTTTATTTTATTTTCTATTTAAAGGTTGATCCTCAGAATTTCACTCTTAACAATAAGAGTTTTTCAATTATCATACTTGTGGTTATTTCTGTCACTATGATTCCTTTTCAGGCTGCGTTCGAGGAGATTATTTTCAGGGGCTATCTGATGCAGGGGTTTACAGCTTTGCTGGGGAAAAGATGGTTTCCTCTCATTATGACATCATTGCTTTTTGCCCTGATGCACGGACTGAATCCGGAGGTAAAGGAGTATGGCTTCCTGACAATGATGCCTCAGTATATTCTCTTCGGACTCATTTTTGGAATTATCACCATCCTTGATGATGGAGTTGAAGCAGCCATCGGTGCCCACACTGCGAACAATGTATTTCTATGCATTCTGGTTACCCACAAATCATCTGCATTGCAGACAGCGGCTCTCTACGAGCAGCATCAACTATATCCATGGCTTGAATTGGGTGCGCTGTTTGTGGTCGGAATTATATTTATTCTTATCCTGAAAATGATTTTCGGCTGGAAAGGGTTTTCCCTGTTAACCGGAGCTGTGGAGAAGCCGGTAAAATCAGATCCCGTAAACTGACGTCCTCTCTTCGGTTCTGAAATCTCCCCATTTATTCCTGATCTCATTGATGATCGACCTTATCTCGTCGACTTCCACTGCAGTAAGGAGTTTCAGGCGGGTTTCCCTGAAATGGGGCAGCCCCTTGAAATAGTTGGATAAATGACGCCTCATCTCATAAATAGCCCTTGATCCCTCTTTGAATTCGAGTGATTTTTCAAGATGGAGAAGAGCAATGTCAGCTTTTTCTGATACAGTTGGTTCAGGTAAGCAGCTGTCCGGTATCGAGGTAGTGCCTGATATCCCTGAATATCCATGGTTTACCTACCGTGGCCCGTCCGATCATAATGCCATCCACCCCATACCTGTCGAACATCTCCTTTGCCTTGAGAGGACCATCAATATCACCATTGCCGATAATGGGAATCTTTATTCTCGGATTGTTCTTTACTGCGCCTATGAGAGTCCAGTCGGCATTTCCCCTGTACATCTGTGCCCTGGTTCTTCCATGTATGGTTAAGGCCCGTATGCCGATATCCTGCAAGCGTTCAGCAACATCAACAATGTTTTTGCTTTCGTCATCCCAGCCGAGCCGGGTCTTAACAGTTACCGGGAGTTTAACGGCTCTGACAATCGCCTCTGTCATCTCCATCATCAGGGGTATGTTCCTGAGCATCCCCGACCCGGCTCCCCTGTTGGCAATCTTCTTTACGGGGCACCCGAAATTAATATCGATCAATTCAGGTTTTGCCTCCTCCGCCATATGGGCAGCTTCCACCATAGCCTCTGTCAGATGACCGTAGAGCTGAATGCCGATAGGCCGTTCAAAATCATATATGTCAAGCTTCCTGATACTTTTCTGACCGTCCCTGATGAGTCCGTCTGAAGAGATGAACTCAGTGTACATAACATCAGCCCCGTGAGTCTTGCAGACCATTCTGAATGACGGATCGGTAATGTCTTCCATCGGAGCCAGGAACAGGGGATAATCTGGCAGTGATATATCAGCTATTGTCAAGGGAGTTGAATTTGTAGTATTCAGTAAAAGATACTGTGATTACCGCGCTTCATTATTCCGGGCCTCGGTAATAGAAATTTTTTCTTTTTCGTTTTTTCTGTAGAAATATTTAAGACCATATTTCTCGCACATCTCCTTTCTTGCATCAGCTGGAAAGGAGTGGTATGTTTTTTCGACTTCATTCCATATTTGAAGTATGATTTCATCCGCCTCTTTGCGCAAGGTGCTTATTTTTTCACCGAATTCCATTGTTTTTCTTGTAAGGGTAGTATGATAATTCAGGGCATCGAGGAAATTGCCGAATCTGACTTTTACAACCGCTATAGTGGGATTTGTTATTGGGCTGCCTCCCTTTTTGATCCTGAATTCTTCTCCTTCAATTATACGTCTTCCCCAGTTTACAAGTTCATTTTCCGTACTCAGCATCGGCACATTTGAATCATCTGTAGCCAGACCGAAAAAAGCTCTTGTTTCTGCAGGCAGCTCACCCCTGTAAATAGCCATATTCATTACCCTTATAAAATGAGTCAGATAGATCCTTGCCTTTCTTACTATTTCATTGTACTCCCTGTTCTTTTTGTTTTGTGATGTGAGAGTTTCCCTGTAAAGGTGGATGCCATGCTCAAATTGTGGTAGTATTTTTTCAAGCTTAATAATGTTTTTTGATGTGTATGCAAGTTTGTGCGGAGGCATATCTTTGCCCTTCTCAAGGGCAATCCTCATAACCCTTATACGGGAAATGTCAGTGTTGGGAAGTCTTCTGTAGGGCATCGTATTGTTATAAAGATGTTGATAAGCTGTCAGGATTGCATGCGAATATAATAATAATTTGTTAATAACCAAGACTATTCGCATCAAAATAAAAAAAATATAGGTTTCTAAATATCAGCTTATAAATGATATAAGAATTATCCCTGAAGGCAGGATCCATAGTATTATTTGCAGATAAAGGTCAGAACGCGCTGGTTATCAACAATTGTATGGGTTTTGTATTTTTTTGCATTAAGCATATCAATTATCGGAGCAGGTGTGAACGGTGTCTGAAGCTCAAATATTTCACCCGGTTTTAACAGGCTGGCCCGGTGAAGAATTTCATTCATAGGACTTTCTCCTGCATTGATTGCCAGTGTGGCATCAAAGTGGTCCGTTATCCTTGAATTATCAAACCAATCGGGAATGTCAGCACTCTGGTATTCATGATTTTCAAAACCTGACTCTCCTTCACTCTGACCTGCCTCCTTTCTTAAGATCCGGATCATTTCTTCAATTTTTACTCCTCCAACCACACTTACCTGCTGGAGTGTCGCAACCTTTGCAACAGTCTTTCTGAGTACCGGATTCTTCAGCTTTTCAAATGCCGGAGACATTGCCATCAATACAGGTTCCAGCTGAGGGTAAGCATCCAGCAATTCTCCAACTTTTGTCTTTGGTGATATTGTGATTTTTGATTCTTTCATAATTTCCCGTTTTCTGAGTAAGATAACAAACGTTGTTCGCCCTGCAATGCCCTCAGCCTTGTCAGGTCCTGTGTAAATTCAAGTGTTCCCAGATAGTTTCCATCCTTGTCCTTTACAGCATAAGTAATCTATATAAATAAACTTCCGCGCATATTAATCCAGAAGGAGGCACTGTTTTGTCTGCCGCTCTTGAAATCAGTCAGGATCTGTTCGACTATATGCACGCTTGAAGGCGGGTGGCACATCCTTACGTCGCGTCCGATAATAGCCCTGTTACGTGTAAATACCCGGTCGGGACCAAGGCTGAAGAATTTCACTTTGTCATCTTTGTCAACAAATGTCAGATCGACCGGAAGTGTCCTGAAGAGAGCTTCCAGTTCATCCGGATTGAAACTGCCTGTTGAAAGCTGAATATTCTTACCGCTGTTATAGATGACTTCACCTGCAACGGCATTTTCAGGCTTCCACTCAGCAGTCGGATCATAGAGGCAATAGCCAAATTCCATTGTCTGGTTATAAATCGACATACCAGTCATTGTCAGTCAGCTTTTCCAGCGACATAGGGAGGAGTATTTCCTCTTCCTTGGCTATCATATCAGAGATTCCCTTAACCGCGGGTTTCAATAAAAGATCTGTAATGGTGGCTGCTTCATCAGCTGTGACATCTCCCTGTGCGCTTACCGCTTCAATTGCAGCTTTAAGGGCTGCCCTTATTTCATCGTGTTTGCCCCACATAACTTTTGGCGGCCCGGTAATTTCATATTTTTCAAGGAAGGGAAACAGAAGGTACTCTTTCCTGAGGTAGTGTTTTTCCACATCTGCCAGGCTGTTTAGATGCGCATGGACCTTTAGCATCCACTGTTTTACGTCATCGTTGTTCAATGTTTTTACCTCCCCGAATAATTTTCCGGTCTGCTCAATTACCTTTTCCAGCTCCAGGTTTTCTTTTTTAAAAGTATCTACCGGATGACCTTCAGGCACCTGCTTCACACCACTCTGGTCTATATGCCCGTCCAGTACCAGCTGATGTATATCGCAGAGTCTCAGCACCTCTTCCACCGGCAATCCCCCGGCTATAAGTTCCTGTTCAACTTCCACCACTTCGTCATAAGGAATTGATTGTCAATATTTCTGCAAGCCTTTTTCGGACCAGATCGGGAGCTTCTCCGCTGTGAAGCTGAAGTATCATATGTTTAAGAAGTTCCTTGCGTTTTTCTGAATTATTTATTATTTCACTCATTATGGTTTATATTTTAAATAATATTCAAATTTAAAAGTTATTACAAATTTATATAAATCAGATCCTTGCGAGGGCAATGCATGATGCATGCAGGCTTATTGTAAGAATCAGATACAGATTCCTGTGCATTTCCGGATTCATAGTCTGAAATATTTATACTTTATTGAATCATGATGACATCCTGCAAGACAATCACCGCATAGTGTGCAGGTTATTGAGGGTTTGAGATTTTTTATATCACTGGCATTAAGAGCATCGTATTTGCAGAATTTTGTACATTTCATGCAGAGGGTGCAGCTTGTGTCAATGTACATCCTGAAAGGATTTACATGTCTGAAGTACATTTACTATTGTGCCGACCGGGCAATACATTACACAATGAACCATCTTCTTCCTTTTTAGCGAAAACAGTATCATTACTGCTATCCCTGCTAATCCCAAATGCCACTGCCAGTAATAGTTGCAACCAGTCACAGGAACATTGCAGCCACCTGAGGATAAGTGCCATGGCAATAACAAGAATAAGGATTGTGGATTTAATGGCTCCTTTATGTTTAAGAATTTCCCTTGAAGTCTTTCCCCCTGAAGCCAGATTGTCAAAGGCCCCGAAATAGCAGAGCTGGCTGCACCATGCCGGTCCTGTCAGGATAACCGTGCTCAGAAAGAGTATTGTCATTACTGAAAGCTGTGCCCTGTAGATGGGTCCTCCAATGATCATCATTGGAATCGGGAAGATGAAGTTTACCTGTCATCAGGAATTTCTCAAATCCCGAAAGGCCGATTAGCAAGCTGGGAAAAGAAAATGATTGAAAAGATTGTCCAGGTTATTTTACTCCACTTGGGAACATTTACCGGATCCTGCATTTTATAAATTACAAATGCTCCATACAGTGCTATCAGAAATATTTCGACCCAGCCGCCTCCCTGGATAAAACGTTCAGCCAGCAGCATTGGTATCCTCGACTTTCAGCTGCACAAAAGCAAGAAGGGTAAAGGTAAGAGTGAAGACTACAAAAGGGAGTTTCAGTTTTTTTTCAGTCATTATTACTTTTTTGCTGATATCAGTTTCTCTTTTATGCACTTTTTCAGCCAGGCTCTGCACTGTCTCCTCTGAAACGAGTTTATTAATTGAATCCCGAATTGGTGCATATTTTTCATGAAGCGGACAAGGATTATCCTCATCGCAATGCTTAAGTCCTATTCCGCATCCTGAAAATGATCTGTCCCCTTCAGTTGCAGGAAATCAGATTTCTAAGCGGCAGATCAGGTTTGCCGGGGTCAAAGTAAAAAGCCTCCGCCCCTTCCTTTAAGTGATTCCACAAAGCCGGCTCTAACAAGTCGCTGTAATATTTTGGCAGTAAAGAATGGAGGTGCTTCAATCTCTTTGGAAATTTCTGCTGTTCCTGGCCGTCTGGTTCTTCAGGTTTTGTAACTTAATGTAAATCAGGCCTCTGAGAGCGTATTCTGTTTCCTTATTGAACATTTTATGTCAGATTTTTTATTATGCCGGTGTAAAAATAATAAAAATATTTTAAAAATTACTAAAAGACCTTTTTGTCTTTTAATAAATTATTTTATAACTTTGCAGCCGAATTTAATGTTAAAAATTATGAAATACAATATTTCAATTGGGGAAATAGTTGCAACAGATTTCAGAGCGGCGTCTGTTTTTAAAGAAGCTGGTATAGATTTCTGCTGCGGAGGAAAAATGAGTATCGGGAGGCCTGCAACGAAAAGGGAATAAATCAGGCTGAGGTAGAGAAAAAATTGGAAGATCTTGATTCTGCACCTGCTGATACAGTTCACAATTTTAAAGAGTGGGATCTTGCTTTTCTTTGCGATTACATCGTAAACACTCATCATAAATATGTTCTTAAATCACTCCCGGAGCTTGTCAGTTATACTGAAAAGATTGCCTCGGTTCACGGCGACAGGCATCCGGAACTCTCAGAAGTTGCCGAACTTTTTTCTGAGATAAACCGGGAACTGCTTCAGCATCTGAAAAATGAGGAGGAAAATCTGTTCCCTGCCATAAAGAAATTTATGGTGTCACGATCCGGTACAGCAAAGACAACTATAACAGATCAGATAACCAGGCTATCGGAAGAGCATGAATTTGCAGGCGGAGCAATGGATAAAATCAATTCAATAACCGGAAGTTACAAGGTACCTGCTGACGGATGCAACACTTATAATGTGACATTCAGATTATTGGAACAGTTTGAAGACGATCTCCATGTACATGTGCATCTTGAGAATAACATCCTGTTTCCAAAAGCATTGAAAACAATCAACTAATTATTCGAAATCATGAATACAGCGACACAAAATCTTGAAGATGACCATGTTCATATACTTCGGCTTATTGAAGTTATGGAACATGTCATAGGATCCAAAAACCCGGATATCGGACACATTGAAACAATGGTTGATATTATCAGAAATTTTGCAGATGGGTTGCACCATGCTAAAGAGGAGAACCAGTTCTTCCCGTTTCTTTCAAAAAGAGGGTTTTCTCTGACCCAGGGACCTGTAGGGGTTATGCTGAATGAACATGTTCGTGGGAGAGAACTTGTCAGAGGGATAGCTGATAATATAACTCTGTATAAAAACGGAAACCTGTCCGCGCTGGATAATATTTATTCCAATATGGCCGGATATGCTGAATTGCTTAAGAACCATATTGGGAAAGAAAACAATATACTTTTCCGTATGGCCGACAATGCACTTTCAGATTCAGACCAAAAGGATCTGCTTAAACAATTTGAAGAAGCTGAAAAGAAGTATGCATCACACTTCTCTTCAGAGGATTATATTAAAAAGATAAGGCTCCTTGCGTCAACCTATGGGATTTGAAATAATAAATAATTAATCGAAATACCTTAAAATTAGCTGATTATGACAACCAGAAAACTTTGGATTGGATTTATTGCCGTTATGGTGATATCTTTTGCGGTTCTCCTCTATTTCGGCAGGGAGATATATCGTCAGGCTCCTCCGGTACCTGAAAAAGTCATTACACCCGATGGAACCGTTCTGTTCACAGGCCAGGACATAAAGGATGGTCAGAATGTATGGCAGTCTCTCGGCGGTCATGAGATTGGAACCGTCTGGGGACATGGTGCATATCAGGCTCCTGACTGGAGCGCTGACTGGCTGCATAAGGAGGCAATGTACATACTTAACTCCCTGGCGATGAAGCAGGATGGTATCCCTTACGACAGAATTAAGTGAAGAAAGAAAAGCATTCCTGAAAATAACCCTTCAGAAGGATCTGAGAAAGAACACCTATGATCCTGTTTCGAAAGTACTTACGGTGTCAGATTTAAGGGCAGAGGCAATTGAATCAAACAGTAAGTTCTATGGAGGATTATTCACAAACGATCCTGCACTCGCCGATTTGCGCGATGCATACAGCATCCCGGAAAACTCGCTCAAAGATTCTGAAAGGGTGCCTCTTCTGAATGCTTTCTTTTTCTGGGTTTCCTGGGCATGTGTTACTGAACGTCCCGACCAGTCAATAACATATACGAATAACTGGCCGGCAGAGGATCTGGTTGGCAACAGGCCCACCGGATCCCTTCTTCTCTGGACAGGCTTCAGTGTAATAGTACTCCTTGCCGGTATTGGGCTGATGGTTTGGTATTATGCTCGTCGACGGAGTGAGGATGGAGACAATATTCCCGCTAAGTTCCCCTTGCTGAACGAGATCCAGACACCCTCACAGAAAGCTACAGTTAAATATTTCTGGATAGTTTCAGCTCTTCTCCTTGTTCAGGTGATAATGGGCGTTATCACTGCGCATTACGGGGTTGAAGGACAGGCATTTTACGGCATTCCGCTTGCCAATTTCCTTCCTTATTCAATCTCCAGGACATGGCATATACAATTGGCTATTTTCTGGATAGCAACATCGTGGCTTGCAACGGGTTTATATTATGCACCGGCCATTTCGGGTGTTGAACCCAAATATCAGAGGCTTGGCGTTAATTTCCTGTTTGGCGCTCTTCTGCTGATTGTTGTCGGATCGCTTGCCGGTCAATGGTTCGGAGTAATGCAGAAACTCGGATTTATCCAGAATTTCTGGTTCGGACACCAGGGTTATGAATATGTTGATCTGGGCCGGTTCTGGCAGATTTTCCTTTTTGTGGGGCTGATTATCTGGCTGCTGCTTATGGGGCGGGCAATTATGCCAGCCTTAAAACAGAAATCAGAAAGCAGGAACCTACTGTTGCTCTTTCTCATCTCAACAATTGCGATTGCGGCATTCTACGGGGCGGGTCTGATGTGGGGCAGACAAACCAATCTGGCAATTGCCGAATACTGGCGCTGGTGGGTCGTTCATCTCTGGGTAGAAGGATTCTTCGAAGTATTTGCCGCTGTCGTCGTTGCATTTCTCTTTGTAAGATTGCAGATAATCAAAGCTGCCACCGCAACTCTTGCAGTTCTGTTCTCAACAATAGTTTTTCTAAGCGGTGGCATACTTGGCACCTTCCATCACCTGTATTTTACAGGAACACCTACAGCAGTCCTGGCTCTTGGAGCAACCTTCAGTGCACTGGAAGTAGTTCCGCTGGTGCTGATGGGCTTTGAAGCCTGGGATAACGTGAAACTGAGCAGGAGCGTAACATGGATTAAAGCTTACAAATGGCCGGTTTACTGTTTTATTGCAGTTGCTTTCTGGAACCTGGTTGGCGCCGGTATTTTCGGCTTTCTTATCAATCCTCCAATTGCCCTTTACTATATGCAGGGACTGAACACTACCCCTGTTCACGGACATACAGCTCTTTTCGGTGTTTATGGAATGCTGGGTATTGGGCTGATGTTGTTTGTATTGCGGGATATGGACAAAGAGGCTGTGTGGAAGGAGAAATGGGTTAAGTTTGCCTTCTGGAGCATTAATATAGGTCTTACTGCAATGGTTCTGTTCAGCGTCCTTCCCATCGGTCTGGCCCAGACAGTTGCAAGTGTTCAGGAAGGACTATGGTATGCCCGTTCAGCTGAGTTTCTCCAGCAACCTGCCATTGTGACACTAAAATGGCTCAGGGTGATCGGGGATACAATCTTTGCCCTGGGAACTGTCGCACTGGCATGGTTTATCTTCGGGCTTAAGGCAGGATGGAGCATAGAAAAGAGTGCCTAAAGTGCCTGGAGTGCCTAAAGTGACTAAAGTGTCTGGAGTGTCTAAACTATTAGCTCACTTTAGTCACTTTAGGCCCTTTTATGCTTGCATTAAAACTATCAGAGCGTTAACTTAGTAAAATGAAATAAATTAATATAGATCTGATATGTTTAAAAGTGAAGTATATACCAGGAGGAGAGAAGAACTCCGGCAAAAAATCAAAACCGGGCTGGCTCTGTTTATCGGAAATACTGAAGCTCCGATGAATTACCCGGCCAATACATATCATTTCAGACAGGATAGCGATTTCCTGTATTTCTTCGGGCTTGATCTTCCGGGATTGGCGGGTATGATGGATTTTGATTCCGGCAAAGACTGGATATTCGGCAATGATTTCGACATGGACGATATCATCTGGATGGGCCCCCAACACAAAGTAATGGACCTGGCTTCAAGAGCCGGAGTTGTCAATACGGCACCTTTGTCGAAGCTTGAAGAGGTAACAGGTAATGCAATATCAAAAAAAAGAAGGATACATTTCCTCCCGCCCTATCGGGGAGAAACAAAGATGACACTTGGCTCCCTGCTCAGGGAAAACCCTTGCCGGATGAAGACCCTTGCCTCACCGGACCTTATAAGGGCTGTTGTCGCCATGAGATCAATAAAGGAAAAGGCTGAAATTGATGAGATTGAAAAGGCTGTCGGTATTGCTTATGAAATGCATGTGGCTGCCATGAAGATGTGCAAAAAGGGTGTCCGGGAACAGGATATATTTGGTACTATGGAGGGGCTGGCCCTTATGAAGGGAGCAGGTACTTCATTCCCGATCATTCTCAGCATAAACGGACAGACCCTTCATAACCATGCCCACGAAAACATCCTTGAGGAAGGCAAAATGATGGTTGCCGATGCCGGCGCCGAGACAAAATTGCGATATGCATCGGATATTACACGTACCACACCGGTTGGAGGAAAATTCAGCCAGCTTCAGAAAGATATTTACGAGGTAGTGCTTAAAGCCAACACCGGATCAATAGCTTCAGCAGGGCCAGGCCTTTCAAACCTTGAGCTTCACCTGAATGCCTGCAAAATAATTGCTTCATGCCTGAAGGAACTTGGTGTTATGAAAGGAGATATTGATGAGGCAGTTACAGCAGGAGCCCATGCTCTTTTTATGCCTCATGGCCTGGGTCACCTCCTGGGACTGGATGTTCACGACATGGAAGCGCTTGGGGAAAATTATGCCGGATATAATGATGAGATAAAAAGAAGCTCACAATTCGGACTGGCTTTCCTGAGATTTGCGCTTCCCTTCAGGCCGGGACATGTCTTTACTGTCGAACCGGGCTGTTATTTCATTCCGGAACTGATCGCGCAATGGAAAGGGGAGAAGAAATTCACCCAGTTCATAAATTACGGCAAAATCGGGAGCTATACCTCAATTGGAGGAATACGCATAGAAGATAATGTTCTCATAACGGAAGAAGGACATAAGATCCTCGGTAAACCAATCCCGAAGACAGTTAAGGATGTTGAGGCTGTTTGTTCGTAAAAATCAAAACAAACGATAGATAGGCGAAGTCTCCAGAAAAGATAGGCGAAGTCTCCAGAAAAGATAGGCGAAGTCTGAGATCGCCTTAAGTCTTCAGATATCGCCTGATCTTCGATAGCATCGGTTTGTAATCGGTGCTATTTAAATTAAGGTTTAAATTATAGAAAATTCTATTGAATATAAAAAGCGAAATCTGGAGATTTCGCTTAGCTTCTGACTATAGATTTCGCTTAGCTTGTGATTATAGATTTCGCTTAGCTTGTGATTATAGATTTCGCTTAGCTTGTGATTCCATATTTCGCTTAGCTTCTGATCCAAATGGAACTGATATGAAATTATTTTGACTGGAGTCTTTCCAGAGTTTTCCAGCACTGGTATAGTCCGCGTGGTACATGGAAACATCCTTTCCATTTTCCCCCCTTGAGCGGCAGGAGTACCTCTCCCTGCCTGTTTAAGTAACCGTACCATTCAGGATATTCCTTATCCTTGAAATGATCCCAGGTGTACTCATGGATAATTTCAAACCATTTCAGGCAATCCGGAGATCCTGTCAGCAAGTATCCTTTAGCCATGGAGATAAGAGTCTCAACATGCACCCACCACAGCTTCTGGTCCCATTCAAGCTGCTGTACGGGGTGCCCGTCCCTGTCAAGGAAGTAAAAGATGCCGCCGTATTTATAGTCCCAACCATACTCAACCATCTGTACTGCAATCCTGGCAGCTTTTTCAACCAGTTCCTGATTGTTGAGTCTTGCTCCAAGATCCATAATGAACCACATGGCTTCAATGGCATGTCCGGGATTGAGTACCCTTCCTTCAAAAGTATCGGAGAGCTTATTGTCAGAGGTGATATTTTCAACCACAAGTCCGAGTTCCGGACGGAAGAAAAGATCCATTACCTCATGGATGCAATTATCGATCGTTTTTTGCAGGAAATCCTTGTCAATAAGGTGTTCAATTTCAAGCGACAGGTTGCAAAGGATCATCGGAAGTGCAAAATTCTTGAGGTTCCTTGTACCAGGATATGTTTTACTCCATTTCCCCTTTGGATTATCCAGCCTCGAAAGAATAATATCAAATGTTTTTCTGGCAATATCAGCATACTCCTGATTGCCGGTGGCTTTGCTCAGCTGACCGAATGCCATTGTAGCAAATGTGTACGAAAAAATATTATATGGTTCAATAAGAGGCTTGCCTTCCCTGGTAAGTGAAAAATACCAGTTGAAATTTCCGTCATGACCATTTTTTTTCAGGAATTCACCTCCCTGAATTGCACACTGAAGCCATTCCTGCTTCTTCTCAAGGTTGTTGTACAGCATGGAAAACATCCATACTTCTCGCCCCTGCAGCCAGACAAACTTGTCTGTATCGAATACATTGCCAACCCTGTCGAGGCAGGTGAAATAACCTCCGTACTCATTGTCCTGTGATTTTTCCAGCCAGAAAGGCATTACATTGTCAAGGAGCTCATCCCTGTATTGATTTGCTAATGCTTTGGGATCCATGATTGTTCTATCAGTATTTTAAGTCCGAATTTAATAGTCAGGTAAAGTCATTAATAGTCATAATTTGGTTGGAATGACCGTAAGACCGAAGTCAGAAGTCCGAAGACCATCAAGAAAGAATACTGACCTCATGTCCTCCGGCTTCCGGCTTCGGCTCAGTTCATTTCTTCCCCCGTTCTATCCACATCTCCTCAATCTCCTCAAGCGACTTTCCGGTGGTTTCGGGCAGTAGTTTCCATACGATCAGTATATATGGAATACACATAACAGCAAATAACAAGAATGTTCCTGCAGGAGTCAGTGTGGAGAGCATCACCAGGGTGTAAGCTGGCCGATAAGGTAGGTTCCTATCCACAGTGAAAGGCCGGCAATTGACATTGCGGCTCCCCTTACCTTCACGGGATACATCTCTGAAAGAAGTACAAAAATTACGGCACAGATTGATATTGCGCAGGCAAATATGTAGAAAAGAAAGAAAACGAGCAGAAAAACTGGAGGTATTCCCAGAACTGAGCCTTTTGAGAAAATAAATGCCTATCAGAATCAGGCTTATTATCATTCCTGATACACCCCAGTAAACCAGCTTTTTACGACCCACTTTATCAATGATTATAAGAGCAAGGACAGTTGTGAGCATGTTTACTGCACCAACAAGCGACTGGTAGAAAAGGGAATCACCGCTTGACAAGCCACTTTCCATGAATATTGACGGACCGTAATAAAGTACTGCATTGACTCCCATGAACTGGCCAAGTATAGCAAGAGCGACTCCGATAAACATTGCCATGCGGAACCCCGGCTGCAGAAGCATTCTCCAGTTGGTTTCTGTTTCAGATTCAATCAGGTGTTTAACATTCTTGATCTGGTTGCCCGCTTCGTTTTCACCAAAGATCCTGTTGAGAATATTCAAAAGCTCTTTTCTCCTTTCCTTTTACGATCAAGCCATCGTGGACTTTCTGGTATCAGGAAGAGAATTATCATGAACAGAAATGCCGGTAAAGATTCCATACCAAGCATTGCCCTCCAGCTTTCCAGTGGCAAATATTTTACCATATAATCCTGATGTTGCACCTTGTTCAAGAAATGATTCCGAGTAATTGCTGAAGACCATAATTTGCGAGGTAGGCACCAAGAAAACCTACAGTTATGGCTAGCTGATACATTGAGACCAGTCTTCCCCTGAAGGCAGGTACGAGATACTTCTGCAATATATAACGGTGAAACGATAGAAGCCACTCCTATGCCAATACCCCCGATGATTCGATAAATACCAGCTGTAACTCATTTGCAGAAATCATGCAGCCAAAGGCCGATATAAAGAATAAGACTGCAGACAAGAGCAAAATGATCTTTCGTCCGAAGCGGTCACTCAGATAGCCGGCAAACCATAACTCCTCCTATTGATCCGAGAAGTGCACAACCGACATACCATCCTGTGGCAACATCATTCATTGCGAACTGAGATGCCACCTGATCCACTGTCCCTGAAATAACCGCAGTATCGTAGCCGAATAGAAATCCTCCAATTGATGCTACAATTGAAAGCCAGACAACATATAAAAGCTGTTTCGATTCTGAGGTCATTATTTCTTATATATTAAAGTATTCCCTGTACCGGTCATAAAGATGCCCTGCCTGAATGTAGGCCGACTGCGGACTCATAAAATGCGAGAATTCAAAGGTGATCCCTTTATCATAGCCTGCCCTTTTTGCAGCTTCGAGCTTGAGGCGCAGTTTGTCAAATTTTATCGGGAAAAACTTAATTGGCATGTCCCGGTCAAATGTTTCGGCGTTGGTCCAGCATTTCATCCCGTATTTATCTGCAAGCTTTTTGTTGACTGAGAAAAATGCATCCAGCTCATCATAATCAATGTGACCGTCCTGGAAAGCGCATGCATCGACAACATCATGGATCCCGTCAAAGATTTCTCCCCATTCCCTTTCATGTTCCCGGACAGAGACGGAATTTGCTTTGGTAATGTCTCCCCTGGCAGCTTCAACAGCTTTCTTGCCGTCTATCCATGGAGAAATGAATGTAGGAAAACCTCCGGAAACATCCTTGCACTGTTTTCCCATGGCCTGAAAGGCACCAATGGCTCCTTTTGTTTTCCGGCTTATTTCACCGCTTATATACCATCCCTGAAAGCTTTTGTATTTGCTCCCGTAGTTCTTCCAGACTTCGTCAATAACATATTTATTATCCTCGATCTCCCTGGATAAATCACCTGTATCCCAGTATTTTCCTGAATCATATAATCCGAAATAGAATTTAAGCCCATGTTTGTCAGCCAGTCTCAGGAACATATCCAGAAGATCCACTGATGGCATATAGCATCCTTTATCGAGAAGGTATTTCGATGGCCAGGTGATGAATTTTCTGTATCCTGAACGGATCATTATTACCGTATCTATACCTATCGCCTTCATGTGTCCGAATTCCGTATCCCACTCCTTTTCTCCCCAGTTCTGATGAGGGATATCGTGTGATATCTCATCAAGGAATGTCCCTGTTATTGGCAGTCCGTTTCCCTTTGGAATAATCAGTCTTGATTCTGTGAATCGTCAGGGCTTCTGATCATTGTTTCCGGCACAGGCTGCCAGCGGGACTGCAAGCGCTGCCATTCCTGCCAGGGTTGATTTTGCAAGGAAATCACGGCGTGTATGTTCTGCTTTCATTTACTCGTATTATTATTAAGATTGAAATATATCCTAAGGTAAGAACAAGGACCTATTGTTAATTGCCAGGCCATTGTGTTTCGATGCCCTGCGAACGGACAAGATCCTGGAATTCATTCAGCAGATCTCTTTTTCCGGTGCACTGCCTCAGGAGTCACCTTTTTTGCAATGGCAAATGCCACCAGGGAGCCGGCTGATTCTCCAATGTTCCATTCAACGGGATGGAGCCTGTAACATCCGTTTGTGATATGGGTTGTCCCGATATTCTTATTTGCCGCAATCAGATTTTTCATGCGGACCGGGATAAGAGCTCCCAGTGGTATCCGGAAGGGAAGGGAGTCGATATCAATATAATTTGTTCCTGCACCCGAAGGATGAAGGTCAATCCGGTAGTAACCAACACCAATGCTGTCATGGAACTCTGCTGCGACAATATCTTGTTTTTTGCCTGTTACGAGTGATCTGTTCTCCAGCCCGACATGTTCCTCCAGAACGGTAAACAATGCTTTTATCCGTCTTGATTCACGTATATACGGATATTTGGCAAGACCATCGGATGTACCCATAATATCGCCCCGGGGACGGATACCAGGCCAGCCATATCCTTTGTCCGGCCGTGGCGCTTCCGTCTGAAGCCAGTAGAGAAGTGAAAGGCTAAGCTGCCTGGCGCCTTCGAGGTGTCTGGCAGCTTCTGCAGGGCTGACGCCAACCAGATTACCCGGCAGATAATCGTTCTGAGGCCAGTTTACAATTGTAATATCCCCCCGATAGGTGCCGGGCTGAAAATTAAGCCTGCTGATTATCCTGCGATAACTCCAGATATTGAAAACGGATCTATCTTCGATCCCTTCGGGGCTGAAACCAACAACTCTTGGCTTCAGTGAAACAGGATCGGAATAACCAAGATCCAGTAGCTTTCCCGGCCATGGAGGAGTAAGACGCGGAGTGTAATTCCTCCAGAAATCATAATCGCGTGGTTTTTCAATTATATGATCCTCCCCCGGAATATAATCCATGGCAAAACATACGGTGAAAGCCTGACTGTTCGACGGATCTGCTTTTTCCGGAGCATGAAGTTCCCCGGTTTCTTTCCGCGATTCCGTGCCAGTTATAAACTCAGTCCCGGTCAGGGGTAGCAGATCGCCCATTTCGGTTGCATCAATAAAGTATGGGGCAGATAAAATAATGTTGTTCCCATTAATATTACTGACTGCTTTTAGTGAACGGACACTGTCACCGCTAACATCTGCACTCTCAATTTTCGTATCAGTCAGCAGGATCAGTCTGCCAGAACTGATATACGGTGCCATCAGATCATTCAGTACTGCCAGCGCTACTCTTGGTTCATGGCATAATCTTGATACAGAACCATCGCCCGGATTAAGTAATTTGTTCGTTTTTGCGGCGTCTGTAAGAGGGTAGTTGCGTACATAGTACTGCCGGATAGCCGTACGAATGT
This sequence comes from uncultured Bacteroidales bacterium, assembly GCA_963846335.1. Classification (GTDB taxonomy): domain Bacteria; phylum Bacteroidota; class Bacteroidia; order Bacteroidales; family VadinHA17; genus LD21. Next base: position 85,319 of record CAWJVS010000031.1, on the reverse strand, counting down.
CACGAAACAGCCTGGTGGCTCCGTGTGTCTCTATCCACTGGTGTTCATCGGGGGGAACCCCCTGCGATGTGAGTTGTCCGCCTATCCAGTCGGTCTCTTCTGTCAGGATTACATTTAGCCCGTTACGCAAAGCCGCCAGGGCAGCAGCGCACCCTCCCAATCCTCCTCCTGCGATTACTGCATCAGCTTTCAGTTCGCTGATTTTTTTCGCCGCGCATTTATTATTCAGTGAAATATAGTCGCATTCCGGTAAACCATTAATTGAAGTTGCCGCAAATGCTCCGCCGGATAGAATTGAAAGCTCAATAAACTTTTTTCGCTTCATAGGGAGGATTTATCCTGGCAATGATTCTATCAGAAGGCGTTGTAAAATTCTCTGTTCAGTCTGGCGATATTCTGAAGTTTTATTTCTTTCGGGCATTCAGCCTCACAGGCACCAGTATTGGAACAGTTACCGAAACCTGCCTCATCCATGGCCCTGACCATGGCGCGGACCCTGTCCTTTGCTTCAATGCGTCCCTGTGGCAGAAGGGCAAATTGTGATATCCTGGCTGAAACGAACAGCATGGCTGAGGCATTTTTGCAGGCTGCAACGCAGGCACCGCATCCAATGCAGATAGCCGCATCGAATGCCTTGTCAGAGTTTTTCTTCGGTATGAGAATGGAGTTGGCTTCCGGAGCAGCTCCTGTATTTACGGAAATGTACCCCCCTGCAACCTGGATCCTGTCAAAGGCTGTTCTGTCAACAATGAGATCCCTGATCACAGGAAAAGGCTTTGCTCTCCACGGTTCAATCCAAATTGTCTCTCCATCTTTGAAATATCTCATCGACAGGTGGCAGGTTGTTATTGCAGGAACCGGTCCATGGGGGTGGCCGTTTATATACATCCCGCATGAGCCGCAGATGCCTTCACGGCAGTCATGATCAAAGGCAACCGGATCCTTGTCCTCTTCAACAAGCCTTTTATTAAGGGCATCAAGCATCTCAAGAAATGCCATTTCAGGAGATACATTATCCATGTTGTAGGTGACAAAACTTCCTTTTGCCTCTGCATTTTTCTGACGCCATATTTTGAGTGTAAGCTTCATAATCTTTCAGATGAATTATTATTTATGAACACTATCGTATTTTATTTTTCAGCTCAGGGCACAGGGCTCAGGGCTCAGGGTACGAGCTCAGCGTGACCCTGCGCCCTGCGCCCTGCGCCATTACTTATAGCTTCTTACTTTCATTTCAACTGACTCAAACTTCAGTTCTTCCTTGTGAAGTATATGCGGTTTGTCTTCTCCCTGCGTATTCCCATGCTGCCACATATGTAAATTCATCATCATTTCGCAGGGCTTCCCCGTCAGGGGTCTGATACTCTTCCCTGAAATGTGCGCCGCATGATTCTTTCCTGTTCAGGGCATCAGTAACAAGAAGTTCTGCAAGTTCAAAGTAATCAGCCACTCTGCCTGCCTTTTCAAGTTCGGGATTAACCTCATAAAGAGAACCGGTTACGTTGAGTTCCTTCCAGAATTCATCCCTGAGTTCACTTATAAGTTTCAGGGCTTCTTTCAATCCCGATTCATTTCTGCTCATTCCGCAATGATCCCACATTATCTTACCTAACCTTTTGTGGAACGAACCGGCATTCTTTTTTCCCTTGACCGAGATCAGCTTCTTAAGCCTATCGACAGAAGTTTTCTCTGCCTCTGCAAATTCAGGGCCTTCCGTAGATATTTTAGGTACACCTATCTCTCCTGCAAGATAATTATTTATTGTGTTGGGAAGAATGAAGTAACCATCGCCTGATGCCTGCATGAGTGAGCTTGCCCCAAGCCTGTTGGCTCCATGGTCAGAGAAATTGGATTCACCGACTGAATAAAGTCCCGGGATTGTTGTCATCAGTTCATAATCGACCCATAACCCCCCCATTGTATAATGACCGGCAGGATAAATACGCATAGGCTCTTCGTATGAGTCGATACCTGTGATGTTTTTATACATGTGAAAAAGGTTCCCGTATTTATTCTCAATAGCCTTTTTTCCCTGTTTCCTAATTGCATCTTTGAAGTCAAGGTTTACAGCCAGCCCTGTTTCCCCTACTCCATAGCCGGCATCACAACGCTCCTTGGCAGCTCTTGAGGCTACATCGCGGGGCACAAGATTTCCGAAAGTCGGGTACCTTCTTTCAAGGTAATAATCCCTTTCCTCTTCCGGGATCTCATTTGGGTGCCTTTTGTCTCCTTTTATTTTGGGTACCCATATCCGGCCATCGTTCCGGAGCGATTCCGACATAAGGGTAAGTTTTGACTGGAATTCGTTCAGTTGCGGAATACTTGTAGGATGTATCTGAACGAAGCTTGGATTGGCGAAGAATGCCCCTTTTTTGTGGGCTTTCCATGCTGCCGATGCATTCGAGTTTACGGCAAGGGTTGACAGGTAGTATATTGTTCCATAACCGCCTGTTGCAAGGACCACGGCATGGGCTGAATGTCTTTCAATATCTCCGGTTACCAGGTTCCGGGTAATAATTCCACGAGCCTTTCCGTCAATAACAACCAGGTCAAGCATCTCCCGGCGGGGGAACATTTTTACGTTTCCAAGTTTTATCTGCCTGTTGAGTGATGAATAGGTTCCCAGAAGGCATTGCTGGCCTGTCTGTCCGCTCGAATAGAAGGTCCTTGACACCTGAACGCCTCCAAAGGAGCGGGTATTAAGCGTTCCTCCGTAATCACGTGCAAACGGAACACCGAGTGCGGTATAGTGGTCAATAACCTGATTGCTTACCTCAGCGGCCCTGTAGACATTTGCTTCGCGAGCCCTGAAGTCGCCACCTTTTATCATATCATAGAAAAGGCGGTAAACACTGTCACCGTCACTCTGGTAATTCTTTGCAGCATTAATCCCGCCCTGTGCTGCAACTGAATGAGCTCTGCGGGGAGAATCCTGGTAGCAAAAAGTTTTAACATTGTATCCGAGCTCCCCCAGAGCAGAAGATGCTCCCGCTCCCGACAAACCTGTTCCTATTACTATAATTTCAAGCTTCTTCTTATTCGCCGGATTAACAAGCTTTACAGAAGCTTTATAGTTGGTCCATTTCTGAGCCAGCGGACCATCAGGTATCTTTGAATTTAGTTTTTCCATGATAATTGATATTATTTTTCCATTACTACCTGAAAAGCCATAATGAAATTGAGATAAAGGCAAATGAAAGAGGAATTGCTATTGAATAGATTAAAGCAACGACTTTAACTACCGGGGTCCATATCCTGTGGTTTAATCCAAGAGTCTGAAATGCCGATGAAAAAGCGTGGAACAGGTGAAATCCCAGAAGGGCAAAACAAGTAAGGTATATATAATTGTATGCCGGGATCTTGAAAAGGTCGTGTGCCACGGAATAAAAATCTTCAGGATTCCCTTCAACCAGTCCAAGCTTGATAAAATAGAAATTAAAGAAATGCAGTATCAGGAAGATAAATATTGAAGCCCCCGTCCAGATCATGAACCTTGAGAAAAATGAGGTCTCTGATTTTCTCCCGCCGGCATAACCAACCGGTCTTGCAAACCAGTTCTGGATCTGAAGCATTATGCCCCATGTGATATGAACCAGAATAGTACAAAGAAGGACTATCTCAATGATTTTTACCACGGGAAATGTAGCCATGAAATGTGCGGCATTGTTAAATGGAGCAGGATCGTCCTTCAGTAAAAAAAAGTTGATGATCAGGTGCACCGGCAGAAAAGTGAGAAGGAACATACCGGCCAGTGCCATCACAAACTTTTTGGAGATTGAGGAAAACAAAATTTTATCCATTGTTTATGAACTGTTTAAAGATTATCTGTATTGTAAAGATCAGGAAGATTACCAAAAGTAAATTTTAAAGGTAAGAAATAAAATTTCACGGTTATGCTAATTATCACAAAATGAAGGAACCACTTTCCATCATTCTCATTCCGCTATTATTTGGTTATTCCTTATACACCTGATACGGTTGAAAAGTGAATGAGGACGATCACCCATTCATCTTTCACCATTTCCCGTTCGTCCTATTCCTTAAGAAAATCAATGGCATACCTCAGTGTTGTATCAATTTTCTCCCAGATAGGATAGAAACCTTTATTATCCATCATATTACGGGCAATGTAGGCTTTTATCTGGGTTTTGATTATATCACCGGAGGTTTTCAATCCACTGCGATCCATTTTAATGTTTCCAGCTTCAGCGTACTGAATGAACTGGTTCATAAGCGGCTGTTTGTCAAGGTATTCTTCAAGCCTGCCGGGATCGGTAAATTTCTTAAGCGCCTCCCTGTTATTCTCGGTATATTTAAGTGCAAACCTGTAAATCAGCGGTCTTGTTTTAACAAAATAGGGAGACACCCCTGATGTATCGACAGGCACAAATTTGTCAGGCATTATGCCTCCGCCCCCGTAAACAATGCGGCCGCCGGGTGTCGTGAATTTAAGTGAATCTGAGAAATGGATGCTGTCAGGCACCTCAAATTCGCCCCTGTGATATCTTTCGCTCAAATCATCAAAGTACTCATCAAATCCGTTGTTGTAAGGTTTCTGGATTGATCGTCCGGTAGGAGTGTAGTAACGTGCAATTGTGAGTCTGAGTCCTGAACCGTCGGCGAAAGAGATGGGTTCCTGGACCAGCCCTTTTCCGAATGACCTCCGTCCGATTATTGTGCCCCTGTCATTATCCTGAATTGCTCCGGCAAGTATCTCACTGGCGGAGGCGCTCCATTCATCCACAAGCATAACAAGATCCCCGGTTTCAAATTCTCCTTTGCCGGTGGCTCTCGCCTCATTTCTTGGCTGCGCACGTCCCTTTGTATAAACGATAAGTTCACCCTCCCTGAGGAATTGATTTGCTATCTGTATGGCAGCTTCCATAATGCCTCCTGAATTCCCGCGAAGATCAACGATTAGACTTGTCATTCCCTGATCTTTCAATTCCCTGAGTCCCTTCAGAAATTCCTCAAAGGTAGTCATGGCAAAATTGTTGATTTTTATATACCCTGTGTTGTCATTTACCATGTAGCTCACATCAATGCTGTAAATTGGAATCTTGTCACGGACAATTTCAAACGGAAGCAGTTCCTTCTGCCCGTTTCTCATAATTTTTATCCTTACAACGGTTCCCTTCGGACCCTTAAGCATGCCCATAACCTGTTCATCACTTATATGCCTGCCGGCAACCAGTGAGTCATTCACATATAAAATTTTATCGCCGGGGAGCAATCCCATCTTTTCAGAGGGACCTCCGGGAATGGTGCTTATTACCATTATCGTATCAGTAACCATGTTGAATGAAATGCCTATACCTTCAAAATTGCCCTGCAATGGTTCATTGGCACGGGCAAGATCTTTTGCAGGAATATATACTGAATGCGGATCAAGTTTTTTAAGAAGGGCTGGAATAGCTGCTTCAACAAGATCAGCCCGGTTCACAGAATCAACATAGTTTGATTCAATAATGTTAAGAATACTGTTCAGTTTATCATTTCTTGATCTGATATTCGAATGCTGAGGCAGATCAGAAGACACAGGAAGGAATTTGCCTATAAGAACTCCGATCGCCAGAGCTGCGCCAAGCAATACGGGAAGAAATATGCTTCTTTTATTGTTATTGTAGTTCATAAATATCTGTTTCCGGGTCAATAAATACGAGTTCAATTTCGGCACGCCTGAGAAGATCCAGTCCGTCAGTATTATGATAACGGTTACAGTATACCACTCTCCTGATTCCTGACTGGATTATAAGTTTTGCACACTCCATGCATGGAGATGTTGTAACATAGAGCGTTGAGTTTTCACTTGAGTTATTCGATTTGGCCACCTTGGTTATGGCATTTGCTTCCGCATGAAGAACATAAGGTTTTGTAACATTATTCTCATCCTCGCACACATTTTCAAAACCTGAAGGGGTGCCATTGTAACCATCGGAAATGATCATTTTGCCCTGTACTATCAATGCCCCTACCTGTCTTCTTTTGCAGTATGAATTCTGAGCCCAGATAAGCGCCATCTCAAGATAACGCCTGTCGAAGGTTTTCTGCTTCGCCCCATAGGGTCTCAGATCACTTTTGTCTGACATTATTTCCTGGTAACGATTATTAATATTTTAAAATGGGTTCAAAGTTAAATAATTAATAATTGTTTTGCTAATCTCTGACAGAAACTGCATCTCTATACTAATACCCGTTCCGCTTATTTTATCTGTTTGCTCAATAACATTTTAACATTTTAACATTTTAATTATTCCGGATGTGCTAACTTTGTGACCTGTTAAAAATATCATCCTGAAAATCGGGGGTATGAAAATTCTGATTCTTTGTACGGGCAACAGTTGCCGCAGCCAGATGACTCACGGCTTCCTTCAGTCTTTTGACAAAAGACTGGAAGTCTTCTCCGCCGGTACCGATCCTGCATCAAGAGTCAACCCGATGGCCATAGATGTAATGAAGAGGGCAGGGATTGACATCAGCCGGCATTCACCAACTCACGTAGACAAATACCTTGACAAAGATTGGGACTATGTAATTACAGTTTGTGACAATGCAAATGAATCATGTCCTGTGTTTCCGGGAAAAGTGAGGCACAGGCTGCATATTGGTTTTGATGATCCTTCTCATTTCAGGGGATCATATGTAGAGGTGCTGAATGAATTTTACAGGATAAGGAATGAGATCAGGGACGAGTTTTATAGATTATATGAAACTGAATTGAAAAATAAAATCTGAAAGCCACCGGGTTAAGATATAAGTGATCCGAATGCTGTCTGTATCATAACTTCTATGGTTTCAGGTGAAACATCCGGCTGAAGTATGTGAGCCGGAGCCAGCAGATAACCCCGGTCTTTTCCAAGTATCGCAACCCTCTCTTTTATTTCAGCCCTGATCTTTTTCAGGTCTCCCGACGGAAGAAGAGACTGCTGGTCAATCCCTCCGAAGAAACAGATTTTTTCACCATACCTGTCTTTCAGTTCCTGTGGATCGGAACCCGGAACATTTGGCTGCACCGGATTATATACATCAACCCCTATTTCAATAAAATCATCAATCAAGGGAGCAACAGCTCCGTCTGAGTGCATGATCACAATCAGGTCCGGATTCTCTTTTCGCAACTTTTCTATCATCCTGCTGTGGCGAGGTTTAAACCTTAACCTCCAGTCCTCAGGTGAGATCAGCGTTGATGTCTGGCTGCCCAGGTCTTCGCCCAGCCATATGGCATCCACCCCGGCTCTCACCAGCTGCAGCGCCAGTCCTGTACTCCACTCTTCAACACGGTCATTCAGGAGTTCAAGCCATGGTTCATCGCACAACATCCCGATCATGTATTTCTCAAGGCCGGTAAGGTGCCAGGCCATCTCGAACAGCGATAACTCAACATCACCGATTACAAAATAGTCCCTGCAATAGTTGTCAATATCCCGTTTCGCTTTATCAAACCTTCCTGCTGAATAAGGATCAGGAAAAGAATAATTTTCAATATCGCCCAAAGTCATTGCATTTTCCAGAGGACATTTTACCACTTCCACGTATAAAGAGGTGGGCTTCATGTGCATACCGAATTCGTTCATGGTGATGTCATCCTTAACTGTTTCCGGCTTGTATCCGCCTGGAACTGTACCTCCTACGACAACAACATCGCTCCCCATCCTCGTACGGATCTCATTGGCCGAAATCCGGTATGTCAGATCTTCATAATATGAGAGAGCATAATCAGGCTTTATGCCCAGCTTTTTTCCGAACCATTCTGTGTGCTGCCTGCACAAATCAAACTGAACAGGAACTCTGTCCGGCATCCCATCCATTTTCCGGAATGCTTTAAATACACGCTCTCTTGAATTCATAAATTACTTTGTTACTTATTAAAAATTTCTTAAGGCTTTACAACTTGCTTATAAGGATTTTGGAAACCTCATTCAATGTTAATCAAAAATAGTATTTAGATACTGATGTTGATTCAGAGACCTGGATCTTTGAATGAAAAAATTGTTAACTTGTGAAAAAAATTGATCAATACCTTTTGTAAATTATCATCTTTTGTCACTTACTGTCTAAGCAGATCCTTGTTCTATGATAGAAAGTGTTATAACCATATCAATTGCCGGATTATTTGCGGGTTTCATTTTCTCTATGCCAATTGCTGGCCCTATCAGCATTCTGATTACCTCAAATGCACTAAAGGGACGTTTACGTTACTGTAACATGGTAAGCATAGGCGCTTCTATAGCCGATTTTGCTTACGTATTCGTTGCAGTATTCGGGTTAACAAGACTCTATTCTTTTTACAAACCGGCAATGCCCTATATATTCTCAATTGGAGCTATATTTTTCCTCTACCTGGGATATAAAATAATAAGGACTAATATTGATATTGAACATCTCCAGGATAAGAGCCAACTGGCTGAAAAGATTCAAAAGAGAGAAAAAGGAGGCTTTTATACCGGGTTTATGATTAACTTCCTTAATCCGACTTTATTTATCGGGGTGCTAACCTCCTCCTTATTCGTTATTTCGCTAATATCATCTCTTGGTTTGAATACAGGAGGACTCGCAGGGAAGATGGACCAGAATGTAAATGCGATCAGTAATATTGATGGCAGCAAAATAGAAAACTCCCAGGTTTTATCACTTGAACACTTTGAGAATATGCAGCTGGGCAAAAACAAAGATCGTGTGAAGGATCAGACCATTTACCCGGAATATTTCCATCTGATAATAAGTACCTGCTATGCCTTCTTCATTTCCCTTGGCAGCATAATCTGGTTCTTTCTTATGGCTTTCCTTATCGTACGATTCCGAAAACGGATCAATATTAAGGTTATATCTGTGTTCATTAAAAGCCTCGGTCTTATGCTTTGCTTGTTTGGACTATACTTTGGATATCTGGCTGCCGGTATGTTTTTTAAATGAACATTTCTGATCTGAGGTCTATTTTTTCTTCCCGGCCCTGTGCATAATTACTGTGGTCTCATCGACCGTTATTATATGGCCTTTTCCGATTTTGTCAAAATATGGTCTTATAGATTCAAAAAACAAATCTATTTTATGCGATTCATCAATTATCTCTACAACGAGTGGCAGCTTCTCCGTTATCTCCCACAATTTGTTTGAGTAAATTTCGCTGCTTGCTCCATAGCCCATGATACCTTTCAAAACCGTAGCACCTGCTATGCCAGATCTTTTTGCGGAATATACGATCACCTCGTAAAGCGGAGAGTGTTTGAATTTATCCGTTGAACTGATATATATCCGCAGACGTTTGGCTTTATAATCAGATTTCATATAGCTAAAAGATTTTAGTTATTAAGACTCCCAAAAATGTCGCTGCGATTCCAAGGAAAACACTTAGTCCTGTATACAACATAAAATGAAAGAAATCCCCGTCTCTTAACAGTGCAAGATTCTCATTTGCAAAAGTTGAGAAGGTTGTGAATCCGCCACAAAAACCTACTGCAAGAAACATTTTCCATCCGGATGACATTAGTGAACTCCTCTCGGAGAAACCAAATATCAGTCCGATAAGAAAACAGCCTGTGATATTTACAAGGAAGGTCCCGAAAGGAAATGCGGACGGGAAGTTATTTTGCATAAACCGCGAAGCAAGAAATCTGGAAATGCTCCCCAGAAATCCTCCAGCGCCAATCAGCAATAATGTCTTCATCATAATGATCGGTACAATCTTATCTTACGTTGAAAAATTTACAGGCAGGCAGTAGAACCTGTTCTATGAAAATAAAGCCTGTCCCTGTTGTTGCATTGCGAAAGTAACATTTATTTTTATTTTATTAACTTTAGGCACTTTAGTCACTTTAGTCACTCCAAACTCTAATCCACTGAATCTCTGCTGCATGATGGACAGGTCCGAAAAAAGCGTTTGAAGAGGGATTCATGATGATTTCTGTTTTTAAGAATGGCGATTTCAGCTGGAAATATATAGATTACGGATGGGTTGTTAAAAATTAATTATGCATCAGCACTCACAGAATAACAATTTTAAATCTCTGCTTAATTTCAGGGATCTCGGAGGGATATCAGTTTCCGGGAATAGCTGTCTGAAGGAAGGAATTGTATTCAGGTCTGCAAATCCCGACAGGTTAAGCAGGGCCGATCTGAGCAGGCTTCGTTCACTGAATATCAGAACTGTAATTGATCTCAGGGCTCCGGCTGAACTCAGTAAGAGTTACAAACCTGTTGATCACACTGAGAGGTTGTCGCTGCCGCTCGATTTTCAGCAGATTACAAGAGAAAGACTGAGGCCTGTCATCTACAGGAGAGATTCAGAGTCTGTAATCTCTGATATATCCAATGAAATATACCTTGAAATACTTGATGCATCCGGACCGGTTTTCAGACAGGTAATGGAGACACTGGCTTCTCCGGAACGCTCTCCTGTTCTGATCCATTGCCAGGCCGGAAAGGACAGGACAGGAATTGTAATTGCCTTGCTTCTGCTTGCACTGGGAGTGGAGAGGGAGTTAATTATCAGTGATTTTATGAAATCAAATGAGGCTCTTCTTCCATATTTCAGAAAAATGTTTATTATCAGAAGAATAGTTACATTAGGATTCTTCCCCTACCGGAATATGCTTTACGCAGTGGAGGTTAAACAAAGAAATATTGAATCGGTTTTAGACAGGATAGAATCCCGTTACGGCGGTATTGAGGGTTATCTGAAGTATGCTGGTTTTGATTCATCCCGGCTGGCTGAGGTCAGACATACCTTGCTCAGGGAATAATCTGCTCTGAAAATATCGGTAGCAGCATTTTACAGTACTCTGTTTTTTCGGTTTAATCAGAAACGGATTTATCATTATGAGCAGAACGGACAGAGAGCATCAGAAGCGGAAATTCAGTATTATTGAGAGGTTTGGCAGCTTTCGTCACGCCTTTCATGGAATTGTGACATTGCTCAGGTATGAACATAATGCAAGGATCCATCTTTTTATTTTAGTGATTGTGATACTTGCCGGCTTTTTGTTCCGGATCTCCGGAACTGACTGGATGGCAATACTGTTTGTCACTGGATTGGTGTTTGCAAGTGAGTGCTTCAACACAGCTGTTGAATATCTGTCGGACCTGATAACCGGCGAACAGGATGCAAATATCAGGAAGGCAAAAGACATAGCTGCAGCCGGAGTACTGATTTCGGCGGCAATTTCGGTGGTGACGGGATTGATCATTTTCATCCCGGAGATCCTCGAACTCATCAGAATGTGGGCCCATTAGTGAAAATTTCCAAGCCGGCTTGCATAGATTGTTTAATTTTGGAAACCGGCAAACATGATATGAAATGGCAACACATTTAGTACTTCTTGCACTTTTTGGGATTGCAATGGCTCACTTTGAAGGAGTGGTTGTAGTATATCTGAGAAAGGCCCTTGGGATGCTTGATTCAGAATCCAATAAGGAATCCCTTGAGAAATTCCCTGTAAGATATCTCTATATTGAAATGACAAGGGAGGCTGCAACGATAATAATGCTTGTCGTTATCGCATACATTGCCGGCAGTGACTGGCTCGGGAAGGGTGTATTTTTCCTCTGGACCTTTGCTTTCTGGGACCTCTTCTACTATTTGTCGTTGTACATACTGATCAAATGGCCTCCCAAGCTAACAACTACAGATGTCCTTTTCCTGATTCCAAAGCCATGGATCGCCCCGGTCTGGTTTCCGGTTGGAGTATCAGCGCTTACAATCCTTTCAATTTTATTTCTGGCACTTTTCCATGTGATCCGGTGATCCTTAATCACAATATAAATGGTAGTTTAACCCCCTAAAAAGGCATAGCCGTCAAGTTAAGGAATCTGAAGAAGGTTTTTCAGGGATGAACTGTAAAGACTAATCTTAGCTTAGCGGCCATGCCTCAAAAGTGGGTGTTCAGACAGGTCCTCAGATGGAAACAGGGAGGTATGAAGTGATATGTCAATTTATGTTAAAAAAAATTTTGGAAAGAGTAATTCTTATATATTTGACTCAGATCAGTATGTGTTGCTTTTTAATTTTAAATTGGATATTTGCCAGACTGTTTAATGAAACCATCGGAAATTCTTAAGAATATAATCACTGTTTTTGTATTTAGTCTGTTTTCTGTAATTCCTGCATATCCTTCAGGTTCATCTGCCGGTGTCGAAAATCCTCAGGATACTGTTGTCAGCAAAGGAACAGCGGTGCAGCCGGTTTATACTACATCCAGACTTGTATCCGGCAGACCTGATATAGACGGTAAACTTGATGATGAATGCTGGAAGCACGGAACCTGGGCCGGTGATTACAATCAGTTTATACCCAATGAAGGGGCAAAGCCATCCTATCCGACAGAATTCAACATACAGTACGACGACAGGTATATTTATATAGCTTTCCGTGCATTTGATGGTGAGCCTGAAAAAATACAGAGGCTGGCTGGTACACGCGATGAATTTGTTGGCGATATGATGGGTGTGAACTTTGACAGTTATCATGACCACAGAACAGGTTTTGAATTCACGATTACAGCCTGGGGTCAAAAAATCGATCTTATCCTGTTCAATCCTGAGAACTGGGATTTTAACTGGAATGCGGTATGGAAAGGTAAAACAGGGCTGGAGGATTCTGCATGGGTTGCCGAGATTGAAGTGCCACTGAGTCAGCTTCGGTACAGCAATGAGGAAGAACAGGTCTGGGGAATGCATACATGGAGATGGATTAACCGGTATATGGAGGAGAGCAACTGGGAACACCAGTCAAAAACCGGACCTGGCGTACTCTTTAATTTTGGAGAGCTGAAAGGAATAAAGGGATTAAAAAAATCGCAGCGGCTTGAGATAATGCCATATGCTCTTGGCGAACTGACTACTATGGAAAAGGAGCCGGGTAATCCCTTCTCATCCAATGGACGAATTTGGGGAGGAAATGCAGGTCTTGATGCAAAAATCGGTGTTTCGAGCAATTTTACACTCGATCTGACTGTAAATCCGGATTTCGGACAGGTGGAATCCGATCCTTCAGTGATGAATCTCACTGCATTTGAGACTTTTTATGAAGAGAAGAGACCCTTTTTCCTGGAAGGTCTGACTATTTTTGATTATAAGTTCGACAATGAGAGCCTTTTCTACTCCAGGAGGATCGGACACTCACCTTCTATATCCCCTGAAGCAAATGACAGCCTTTATGTTGATTCTCCGGATATGACCACCATCCTGAGCGCAATTAAACTGAGCGGGACCACATCTAAAGGGTTATCGGTAGGGCTTATTCAGAGTGTTACCATGAATGAGTTTGCGAGGCTGAGTGATCCGGATGGAAATATGAGCACGATGAAAGTGGAACCGCTTACCAATTATATGGTTGGCCGTGTTACGAAGAGTTTCAATGGTGCAAATACAGTGGTGGGTGGTATGGTGACATCCGTTAACCGTGTCATTAATGAGAGCAATCTGGAGTTCCTTCCAAACGATGCATACACCGGCGGACTTGACGTGAGGCACCACTGGCGCGATAAGGAATTTTATGTGGATGGCCGTCTGATCGGGAGTTACCTGAATGGCACAACAAATGCAATGACGGGTTTGCAGGAATCTTCAGCCAGGTACTACCAGCGGCCCGGGGCCGATTATCTTGATTATGATACCACTCGTACCACATTAAGCGGATATGGCGGCAAATTTAAGATCGGTAAAGGTTCAAAAGGGTTCTGGCGGTATTCGACCGGAGTATCATGGCTTTCACCCGGACTTGAATTGAACGATCTTGGATATATGAATACCGCCGATGCGATAAACCAGGAAAGTGAAGTCTCCTACTTTGTCAATAAACCGGTATCGATATTCAGGACCTATAATATAAATCTTGAACAGTTTAACTCCTGGAATTTCAATGGGACCTACCTTGGATCGGGTAGTCATCTTGCGTTTAAATCTGAATTCAAAAACCAGTGGAGCCTGGGATTGAATCTTATCTACCATTCTTCAGCTATGGATACAAAAATACTCAGGGGAGGATACGATATGATGATGCCATATACCCTTTTGTCATTTGGCGGTTTACATACTGATTATTCGAAAAAAATAGTAATCGGCCTTGATTACAGCTATGAGTACAGAGGTAATAATTCGGCGAAAAACTATGAACTTAAACCAGGAATTACCTATCGCCCGTTCAGAACATTCAAGATCGGGATCACGGGAGATTTTATTGATAACACCGATAATCTCCAATATGTTGCAACGACGGATTATTTGTCGGAGAACAGATATATTCTCGGGACCATTGATCAGAAAACAGTTGGTATAACCCTGAGAATGGATCTGAATATTACTCCTGAATTCTCAATCCAATATTATGGAAGTCCTTTTATTTCAAGGGGCAGCTATTCTGAATTCAAGTATGTAACAAATCCCGTGGCAGATGTTTATGGTGACAGGTTTGATATTTATGACAATCCGGTGCTGTCTGACGGAAATTATCTTCTTGATGAAAATAATGATATGATTCCCGATTATTCAATACCGGATCCTGATTTCAATTTCCATCAGTTCAGATCCAATTTCGTGGCAAAGTGGGAGTACCGCCTAGGTTCAACAATCTATTTTGTCTGGTCGGGTGAACGGACAGGGAACACAGGCTCCTCGCAGGCGACAATTAAAGAATCCTTTAAAGAACTCCGGAGCATCTTTCCAAACAATATATTTCTTGTCAAGTTTAATTACTGGTTCTCATTATAATCAGGCGGATGCCTGACTTAGTGATACTTTCGTCAAAAAACCATCTAATTACTTGCAGGCAATTGATAATACTATCTTTTATCTTGCTATCTTTGTGACGCCCTTTTTCAGGGGCCATTGTTGTTACAAATTCTAATTTTTTAAATTCGGGGGGATTTTTTTTTAAAAGATGAGATTGCTGGTATGCGAAGATAACAAGCTGGTAATTAAAACCCTTTCTGTTGTTCTTGAAAAGGATGGATTCAAAGTTGATCTTGCGGAAGATGGCAATAAGGCTTTTGAACTTCTGCATAAATCTGTTTATGATTTGATCCTGGTTGACATCCATCTCCCTTTTCACAGCGGTCTGGAAATAATTAAGTATCTCAGATCCGATCTTAAGCTGAGAACACCAGTACTTGTTTTGTCAGCATTCAGCGATTCTGAAATCCAGCGGCAGGCAGGCGAAATGGAGATTGACGGCTATATGGTAAAGCCTTTTGATCCCACTGATCTTATCCGGAAAATCAGATCAATACTCAAACTGGACTTATGAACAGACGCATTATTCTGCTTTTAATTTTCCTGATCTCAACAATACTTTTCGTTCCTGTTCCGCTCCTTTCCCAGGACATTTCAGATCCGGAAGCAGAGTATGCACGGATAAAAGCCCTTGCTTTTGACGGTAAACTGGAAATAGCTTCAGCAGATGCCCGCAAACTGGTAAACAGTTATCCCGCTTATGGGGATGCAAGGATACTTCTTGGACGAATACTGGCATGGCAGAAGGATTTTACCACCGCCGCTGCTGTTATTGACACGCTACTTATATCAGAACCCAATAATGCTGATGCCCTCTCTGCAAAAAGAGATATTATGCTCTGGTCTAAAGAAAAATCACCTCTATCAACCGGAATAAGAACAGGATATTCATTTGATACCTTCACAAAACCCTATAGCCGTTACTGGCAGGTTTTTAACGCCGGTGCAGAACACAGGTTCAACTGGGGACTTGCAGCAGCCGGAATAAATATCGGCAATGCCATCATCGGTGAACCCATCCCTGATAATGCAACTGAATGGCAGCTCGAGATTGAAGCTTATCCAAAATTTTCGGATGAGAACTATGCTTATCTTGCATATGCATATAGCCCGGGCGCCTATTTCCCCGGTCACAGGGCTGCAGCGGAAGTATGGCAGGTTCTCCCTGCAGGATGGGCAGCATCGGCAGGCTTGAATTACTATTATTTTGACAGGAATATTTTTATAGCACTGGCATCGGTTGAGAAATACCTTGGCAGATACTGGTTATCCCTCAGAGGATACTTCTATTTTAAGGATAATGGACTGACAACTTCAGAATATTTAAACATCCGGCGTTATTTCAATGATGTGGATTATCTTCAGCTGACACTTGGAGCAGGAACCGCCCCTGATGAGCCGTTCGATATACAAACCGATCTGATGAGATTAAGCGCTTACAGCATCAGGGTGGCCTGTAATGTTTCTTTGACTCCCAGACTGATTATGAAAATCGGAACCGGATATTCTTATGAAGAGTATGATGAAAATGTATGGAGAAACAGGTTTGAGGGTAATATAAATTTCATATATGCAATTAAAATGAAATAATGAAATATTTACTGCTGTTGATATTGCCTCTCTTGTCAAATGCAGTGATCCCTGGATTCAGTGCTTCCCCGCGCCCAAATGCAGGATACAGTTACTGCTCGTCCGGGATTGAAGACCGGATTGCTAAAGGGGTCAGCAATCATGAATCGCATATTAACACGGCTGACGACCTTAAAGAAACTCTTGAAGAAGCATTCATAGTTTCTCCCAGAGACACTTTCCCTATTCAGGTCGGAGCATTTAAAAATAAGTCAAATGCCGATAAGATCTCAAAAGGAATTAAAAATATCCCTGACGTTGAGGTAAGAATTATTGTCGAAGAGGGTTTATACAAAGTTAGAATCTCCCGGCTGCCTGAATCCGTAAAGTTTGATAAAAACTATCTGGCAGCTCTCTCAGATCGGGAAAAGGTCATTCCAAAGGACAATCTGAAATCTGATCCGGTTGTTGATTCTTCGGATTACAATGTCGGAGTTCCTGCAGCATTTGCAATTTCAGATACTTCAGAAACAGCTGCTGATACCGCAAATACAGGCAGTGTACTGATTTTCTTCAAGGAAGACAGTCCGATGGCTGCAACGGATAAAGTATTTCGGAGAGTCATTTGCTCTGGTCAATGCTCTGATTATAACCATTCTGATATCTATCTTCACTATGATCACACTTCTGATCATTATACTCATGAACAGGAGAAGGATGGAGAAGGAAGAAAAGCTTCACCAGTATTTAATGGAGAAATATCAGAGCCTCATAGTCGATTTCCTCTATGGATCAGCCTCTCCGAAGGACTTTAGTCCAATAGCTTCAGATAACTACAGCCGGCAGGTCCTGATTGACCAGATGATTGATGTAAGTGTCAACCTAAAGGGAGAGGAGAGTCAGAAACTGATTGGCCTTTATAAGTATCTTGGTCTGGATAAGGATTCACTGGCAAGGGCCCGTGACTTCCGCTGGCACAAAAAAATCAAGGGATTCAGGGAACTTGCATATATGAATATACATGATGCAAATGATGCCATCAGGAAGGCACTTAATTCATCCAATGAGATTCTCAGGATGGAGGCCCAGATAGCACTTGTCAGACTGAGTGAGAATGACCACTTTGGTTTTTTGGCCCATATGAAGAGACCTTTCTCCCTCTGGGAACAGATAACCCTTCATGATCTGATAATACAGCATAGTATACCGGTACCTGCATTTAAAAAATGGCTTGTATCAGTTAACGATACCGTTGTAATATTCTCACTGCGTATGATAAGGGAGTTTAAACAGACTGATGCCGAAGAGGATATTAAAAATACCCTGATGCATAAGTCACCTGAAGTAAGACTCCTGGCGGTGCAGGTGGCGGGCGATCTGGGAATGTCATCCACCCTGGAGATAATGAAACGGATGTATAAGACTCAGGATTACAAGACCTGTCTTGAGATCGTAAAATCGATGGGGAAAATGCCTGATACTTCAATGCTGGGATTCCTGAAACTGGTTCTCGATAAAGAAGATGACGTTCAGTTGCAGATTGAAGCAACAAAGTCAATTGAAAAAATGGGCGAAGAAGGTGTTAAAGCCCTGGTTAAAATAATGAAATCAGAATATAAGAATTATAGTATTATTGTACGACACGTTCTCGACAAGAGAATTAACTGAAAGCTATGGGAATCCTTTTCGCAAATATTATCTTCATACTTACCCTGGTCCTCTTTACATCCTACCTTCTGCTTGGAATTTTTTCTGCAATGGCTCTCAGGAAATACCTGAGAAAGAACAGTTATATCAATTACAACACCCTTGTTTTATCTCCCCTTGTTCCAAGAATATCTATTATAGCCCCGGCTTTTAACGAAAGCAAATCCATTATTGACAATGTAAGAACGCTTCTCTCACTTTACTACAATAATTTCGAAGTAATTATCGTAAATGACGGCAGCACGGATGATACATTTCAAAAAATAGTCCAGGCATTCGAACTGGTTAAGGTCAATTATTATTTTGATTACCGCATCCCCTGTGAAAGGATAAAGGGTGTTTACAAGTCTGATAATCCTTCATATAACCGGTTGACGGTTATTGATAAAAACAATGGAGGAAAGGCTGACTCACTGAATGCCGGTATAAACATCAGCAGAAACAGCCTCATTGTGACTATTGATGCCGATTCAATAATAGAATCAGATTCGGTACTGAAGCTTATAAAACCGTTTCTGGAGGAGAAGGATCACAAGGTAATCGGCACGGGTGGAGTGATCAGGATTGTCAATTCATGTAATATTGAACGGGGACATATTCGTGAGATCAAGCTTCCTGACCAGATACTGCCCCGCCTGCAGGTACTCGAATATACCCGTGCTTTTCTGCTTGGAAGGATGGCATGGAGCCATCTTGACGGTTTAATGCTTATCTCAGGCGCTATGGGGATGTTCGACAGGGAAACCGTTATCCTGGCCGGAGGATACAGTATTAAAACTGTCGGGGAGGATATGGAGCTCGTCCTGAGGATGAGGCGCTACAAAGCCGAGAGGGATGAGAAGTATCTGGTTACCTATATCCCCGATCCCCTCTGCTGGACAGAA
Organism: uncultured Bacteroidales bacterium; assembly: GCA_963846335.1. Taxonomy (GTDB): domain Bacteria; phylum Bacteroidota; class Bacteroidia; order Bacteroidales; family VadinHA17; genus LD21. Next base: position 66,435 of record CAWJVS010000031.1, on the reverse strand, counting down.
GCCCCTTCCGATTTCAAATCACTGAGGAAACAGCGCACAAGATGGACTCGCGGACTTATTGAATCGCTCTGGTCGCATCGCAGACTATTCATGAATCCCAACTATGGCAAACTGGGAGTTTTAGGGTATCCATACTGGTTCTTCTTTGAATGGCTTGCCCCGCTGATAGCCTTCTCAGGATTTATTTATACCATTTACCTGGTGATCTCCAACAAACTGAACCTGCCCTTCTTCCTCCTTTTGTTTCTTTTTGTTTATACTTTCGCAGTCTGTCTTTCCGTTTGGGCTGTCCTGTTTGAGGAGATTACTTTTCATAAATATGGCAGAAAGAGGGATGTATTGCGCCTTCTGGCTACAGCCCTGGCTGAACCGTTCTTCTATCCGATGCATACACTCTTTGCCGTAATCGGCAATATTGAATCTCTGTGGGGCAAACAGGGCTGGGGTAAAGCCAAGCGAAGCGGGTTTGAAAAGAAGAAAAGGAAACCGGCAAAAAAAACTTAGTATAAAGTTAAATTTATTATCTCCCAAATCTTTAGTTGGCAGCAGGCAATCCACCTACGCTAAAGCTTCGGTGGACGAAGAAAGCAGTTGGCAATTTAATCAGCAAATCCCGGTATCGACATCAATCCTTCCCGTACAATATTAAGTGAGGCTTTCTCTTCAGTTTTTGTGGCAGGAACAACCAGCCAGTTGCCCCAGTTGTACCTGTCGGTGGTCGAAACAACTACGCCATTATAGTAAACCGACAGCGCTATTCCGTCAGACTGGGCAGTTTCAATTTTAAAGGTATATCCTCCATCGTCTGATATAGCCCCATTTATGACGGCCATTCTCGTGGGATCATAAAAATAGAGCATAGTCCAGGGGATCCGAACTCTCAGTCTATTTGAACGCCAGGCAATGGCTGATCTTGTTCCGGGAGAGAAATCTGATGAGTTCTCGACAGGCAGACGACCAATATCCTGAACGGTATTCTGATATTCATCATTTGTCCATTGCATAAGTTTCCACGGAGCTCCGTCGGTCACTGTACTTTTATATTTCTGTACCGACGGATCCGAGAGATTGAATCTTGCTGTGAGTCCATTCATATCGTAGGCTTCAGTTACATAATGAAGCGCAGTGTCATTCCCCGGTACAAGTAAACAGGCAAACTCGGATCTGTTTTCAAGATCCTTCCCGTTCATAAGCTGTGACTCTCCTGTACTTCCTGAATAGGTATCAAAAGCGATAATAACAGTATCGCCGGCAGCAAGGTTATTACCGGTTTCTATATTCAGATACAGGAAACTGTTATCATTCGTTGCTTCAATCCGGCTGACCGGTCCGGATGGTTTATTCACATCATACATGACAAAAGGCAGTATCTCATCCTCTGTAAATTTTACAAGACCAAAATTCTGTTCAGGAGATGTCAGGTTATGCCATAACTGTCGGGTGGGTATGATGGTTCCGTCAGAGTGAAATCCGAATGCTTCGAGATACTGAACTATCCAGGTAGGCTTGAACCACTCATCCATCCATGAGAACATAAAGCCTCCTGCACAACCGGCATTGAGAATGTTGTGCAGCAGCCTTATGTTTTTTTCCCCCTGCTGGACTTCTGAATAGCCGCCATGATCCATATTGCTGAAAGACTGGTGAGCACTGCCCCAGCTTGATGGAACACCAAACTCACCAATAACAAGCGGGATTGCTGAATAATGATTTTTAAGGTCGTTCAGATAACCTGAATAGCTGTTCGGGCCCTCTCCGTCACTGAAAGAGCGGTAGGAGGGCTGATCACTTATAAAATTGGGATAATAAGGATAAGCATGATAAGTTGCAAAAAGGCCGGCCTTTGACTCATCCCTGCCTATCTTTGTAATATCGATCGATTCCTTGTCTTCATCTGTATACACCTCTGTAGGATGAGTCAATGGATCGAGCGTTGGCCAGCTGGATATACTCACCGGCCGGATGACATTATAGTGCTGGTCCTCATAGGAGGCGGTTTCATCCAGCATCCTTGCCGCAAAAACTTCTGTGGCCGAGGCGCCTGTTATGCTAAACTGATTCCCCTCAAAGGAGGTGACGGAGGCATTTGACGAATTTGTAACTGTTACCTCCCCGGGACTGATTTCTCTGCCAATAATGTATGCAGCTGTCCATCTTGAAAGATCCGTTTTGTATGTTCCATATGCCTTGCCCGGCCTGAATTCAATAGTCTTGCTGCCGTGAATGCAATCAATTACTTCATGAATCTCTGTCCTGAAGGCAGGTTCCCTGAGGATCAGGTCATACTGGGCCGGATCAGACGGATTCCCGACCTCCTCGAGCCATATTCCCTGGAAAAGCAGAATTGGATTATCGGGATGCCGGTTGTTGTAATTGCCAAGCTTTTCATAGAAGACAGGAGGATGAAGAGTGTAAATCCTTATGCTGTTAAATCCTGCCTCTCCGATGCGATCGATCCATTCCCCGTACAGATCACCGGGAATTGAATAGGCTATTTCCCCGGGAAAGGTGCCGGGCGTGGCGGCACCTAAATTAATTCCCTTGAGTATCAGTGACCTGTATCCTGCTTCTGTAAACATTGCTATGTTGTCAGTCTGGGTTTTGAACGGAATTTCCTCTATCCTGGAAATTGTAAAGTCGATTGTTGTATCCCGTCTTATTACAATATCAGTAATTCTTAAAGGATAAAAGCCTGAACAGTTTACCGTTGTTATGACAGGGACCGCTACCGGAGAAGAACCGGTGGGAGGTATAACGGGAGGCGGCATAACAGGTTCAAGCGTTGTAGAAGATGAGAATGCCGAATACCCGGCTGACTTGATAATTTTTGACGACCATGTATTTCCCTTGAAAGTGAGAGCATAAATGTATATTCCCTGCCTTACAGGCGCTCCATTGTCACTGCATCCGTCCCATATAATACGGTAGCTGCCTTCAGCGACATTCTTGAATAATATTTCCTTTATTTTCTGACCTGAGAAGTTGTATACGGAAAAACGTATATCTCCGGAACTGCTGATAATGAAAGGAATATTGACCGCATACGTGAACGGGTTTGGATGAGGCATCCCAAGTTCAAGCATATCCGAGATTCCTGCATCGACTCCGGATATCCTCAGGGAATAATTTCCTCCTGGTCCCGAGACAGCACTGTATTCGATCGTGCCGTTAACCATTGATACTGTCGCATTAGGGACTGCAATGCCTGACATATCTGTTACTGTTCCGGTAACAATGTAATCTTTCGCCTCTGAATTTATGAAAGTTGCAGGATAAATAAATGCTATTGCAAGGATCTTGCTGAGTTTGAGTATAATAAACAGGCAGGCCCGGGTAAATGTTTTTTTCAACAGCGTTCGGTTTTACCGTCAAATGTAATGAAAACAGGGATTATCTCAGCCTGACCCGTCAGAAGAAAATGTTTTTTATTACGCTTTGTCAGGTTCAGAACAGGAAGTTCATTCCAAGGTATGTTCCCCTCTTCCCGTCACGCGGATCATCAGCCCAGCCATAATCCAGAGAGATAACAAAATTGTCGTTGATTGCGCAATGAGCCCCGCCTCCGTAGGTTAGATGCAGTTTTTCCTTGTCTCCTTTTTCGAGCCATGCAATGCCTTCGGGATCCGTGATCTCAGGAAGTTTGTATTTGCCCGTCACCATACCGGCATCTGCAAAACCGGATAGTGCAAAATAGAAGTTCTGATTGAGAATGATCGCCCTGAATAGTTTCCACCTGATTTCCGCATTTCCATACACAAAATCTTCTCCAACAACCCTGTTTCTGAGTATCCCTCTGATGGTCTTTGCTCCTCCAAGCCCGCTTAAAGTAAGTTGAGGCGCTGAATTATAGACGAGCGGCAGCATATAAAATGGCATTTGTCCCGTCAGTTTAGCCTGATAGGAGAACCTGTACCCAAAATTCACCCTTTCGGGAATCAGTGTAAAGTACTGCCTGTGTGTAAAAGCAAAACGGGTATAATTATAGCCATCGCTTAGAAAACCAGGGATTAACAGGATTTGAGCCTCGGTCCATAATCCTTTCATCGGATTTGCTTCATTGTCGCGGGTATCATATTTTGCCCCTATTTTAAAGACTCCTGTATGGCCTCCGTGGAACTGGTTTTCAGGTATCAGACCCCACCTGATGAAATTGCCATACAGGCCTCCTCCTACTGCAGGAAGCAAATCATCAGGATCCCTGTCTTTGTTGAGGTTATCTATATCAACGGTATCCAGATTGTTGTTCAGGAACTCAAAACCGCCAAACCATTTAAGATAATTACCCTTCAGTTTTCCAATGAATTCAAGTTTTATCTTTATCATCTCCCGATCCATACGGTAGAAGACTGATGATACATAGGACGGATCACTTGTAGTAGTTATTGCAGGATTGTAATAAGCGTTATAGCCATTGAAACCATAAAAATCGAGCACTTTTTCGGTAAGGTAACTTGCTTCGGCCAGCATACGGATACCCGGTATAAGGTTCCGGGTTTCATAGGTAAGCTGGTTGGTGCCTGAACCTTTTGTCGTCCTGGACAATTCCAGACTAAAATTCTGATTGTACATCGGGTATTTACTGCCATCCCCGTAATCATATAATTTCAGGATACCTCCATATTTTACTCCTGTGTTTGAGTCGTATCCAAAAACAGGAAAAGCCCCGAATGTCCACCCTTTTTTCATTTTTACCTTCTCTCTTTCCTGTCCGGAAATCAAACCGGCAGTCAAGTAAAAAACGGCAAACAGCAAAAAGGTCCTCAGCAATATTTTCATCGCGCAATTCAAGCTGCCAATATAATAATACTTTTCAAAAAAACTCCTTTGTTAAGATTTTGAAGTTCCTCAGCAAATAGATACATTTGTTAGGGACCAAAAGCTAATTTTCCTTAACAGTTTTTGAGGAAGGTTTGCGCGGGAGATTACTATTTTGCTGTTAATATCAGTTCACAATAACATTTTACTCTTTAATCAAATATTCCTGTTATGAAAAGACAATTTCTTCTTTTGTTATCAGCGTTTTTTTTAATCCTGGCAGCAAGCGGCCAGACCAGCCCCATCAGAGTTATCGTTTTTGGCGCTCATCCTGATGATTGTGACCTTGAAGCCGGAGGCATCGCTATAAAATATGTAAAGATGGGTCATAAGGTGAAGTTCGTCTCGATGACAAACGGAGATGCCGGTCATCAGTCGGCAGGCGGAGGAGCCCTTGCTAAAAGACGGATAGCCGAGGCTCATGAAGCCGGTCGTCGTTTCGGTGTTGAATATACAGTTCTGGATAATCATGACGGAGAATTAATGCCAACTCTTGAGAACAGACTGAAAGTGATCAGGGAAATACGGAACTGGAAAGCCGATATTGTAATAACTCATCCTTCCAATGATTACCATCCTGATCACCGTTATACAAGCCTGCTTGTTCAGGATGCATCCTTCATGGTTATTGTGCCAAATGTGGCTCCGGATACACCTCCCCTTCAGAAAAATCCTGTTTTCTTCTGGTCAAACACCACCGATCCCGATATTGCCGTTGATATTGACGGTGAGGCTGAACAAAAAATTTATGCAGCAGCTGCCCATGAATCCCAGTTCTTTGAGTGGCTTCCATGGCTTGATGGAAACCTCGATAAAGTACCCAAAAGCCAGGAAGAACGTCTTAAATTCATGAAGGTATGGCTCACCCCGCCAAATGAAGCTGTAAGAGAGTGTCTTAAGAAATGGTATGATGTACCGAGAGCTGCAAAGATCATGAATGCGGAAGCTTTCAGTTTAGCGGATTACAGCAGAAAACCCGACCATCAGGAGTTGCAGAAACTGTTTCCGATAATAACAAAGTAGGATAGAATTATTGGACCAATTCAAGCACTAAAAACCAACCTCAAAAACATCATAATATGAGATCAATATCAGTAACATTTTTCATTCTGGCGGTTTTCTTTTCTTTCTCATGCGGAACCAGGTCAGGTAAACAGGCCAGTGTAAAGCTTGAATTCATCGATCTGCCGGCTGAGAAAAAAGTTGATGTAATGGCAGACGGGAAACTGTTTACCTCGTTCTGCTGGTATGAAGGTGTTTATAAGCCAATTCTTTATCCGGTATGTACATCAGCCGGAACAGAAATAACAAGAGGATTTCCCCTTAAGCCAAAAGCCGGGGAGAGTACTGACCACAGGCATCAGGTTGGCATCTGGCTGAACTATGGAAATGTGAACGGACTGGATTTCTGGGGCAATGGTTCGGAGGGAAAGTGGGGTATTAAAAGCGGAGAGATAAAACATCTCGGTATTGAGAAGATGACCGTTGAAAACGGAGTGGCCTCCCTCATAACAAACGAGAGCTGGATTGATTCGGTCGGGAATGAGACCCTGTCTGAAAAAACCGAATACCACTTCATGGCTGAAGGATCCATCCGTATTATTGACCGCATTACAACACTGACTGCCACAAAAGATACCGTAAAATTCAAAGATACTAAAGAGGGAATGTTTGGAATTCGTGTTGCCCGTCAGCTGCAGTTACCCGCCAGGGAAGATATTGTACTAAACGAATCAAATGGGGGGACAACAACAGTAAAAGCCCTGGCGAATGATGATATCACCGGAAATTACAGGAGCAGTGAGGGGATTACCGGGGAAGCCGTGTGGAGTACCCGTGCTAAGTGGATGGACCTTTCCGGAACTATCGGTGATGAGAAAATTTCCCTTGTTGTCTGCGACCATCCTGAGAACCAGAGCTATCCTACGTACTGGCATGCGAGAGGTTACGGGCTGTTCTCCGCCAACCCTCTCGGCGCCTACGATTTTACACAGGGAAAAGAGAGTTTAAACTTCAATATCCCGGCTGGCAAATCCACTACATTCAGGTACAGGGTTATAGTCAATTCAGGGACACATCTGACAGATACTGAGATCAATGCCTGGTCAGAGGATTTTGCCGGGAAATATTAAGCAAATAATTTTAAAACTATATCAATATGACAAAAAGACGTGAATTTATCAGAACAAGTGTTATGGGTTCCGCAGGAATAGCTATAGGCGGCCTGGGCTTCAGCGCTAAATCATATGGATCTATAGCAGGCTCTAATGAGCGCATCACCGTGGCAATAATCGGTATCCGGAACCAGGGATCCTTTCACATCGAAAGCTGGTGCAATATCAGGGAAAGCCATAATGTGAAACTAAAGACTCTGTGTGATACTGATGAGCAGCTTTTTGCGTCACGTTCGAAAATGGTGACCGAAAAGACAGGTGAAAAGCCTGGTGTGGAATGGGATATGCATAAAGTATTCGATGATAAGGATATTGATGCCGTGTCAATTGTTACACCTAATCACTGGCATGCACTGGCTACTATCTGGGCCTGTCAGGCAGGAAAACATGTCTATGTTGAAAAGCCGGCCTCATATAATATCCTCGAGGGGAGAAAGATGGTTGAAGCAGCCCGTAAATACAATCTGAGGGTTCAGGTTGGTATGAATAACAGGTCATCAGCCAATGTTATCGAAGCAATAAAATTTCTTCATGACGGTGGCATCGGAGATATTTTTATGGCCCGTGGTCTTTGCTATAAGGCCCGTGATTCATACGGTATAGCAAAAGACGGCGAACCACCTGCCAATTTTCATTACGACCGCTGGTTAGGCCCTGCTCCATGGAGGCCCTACAATGAAAAACGGAGTCATTACTGCTGGCACTGGTACTGGGATACAGGCAACGGAGATACAGGCAACACAGGTCCTCATCAGCTGGATATAGCCCGCTGGGGACTGAACAAAAACGAACATCCGGTATCAGTCTATTCTGCAGGAGGTTTATGGGGTCTGAAAAAACAACCCAGCCCGCCCGATAAAATGACCCCGGGTAAGATGGCTTACGGAGATGTAATGACTTATGGAAATGAAATGTCATCCCAGGAAACTCCCAATACCCAGACTTGCGTATATAAATACAATGACGGGACAATGCTTGAATTTGAAACCAGAGGCTGGTACACAAACCAGGAAGGATATAAGGGGAATGAAGCAGGGAACCTGTTTTATGGTACTGAGGGATACCTCGAGATATTGGGAGATACATGGAGGGCTTTCAGAAAAAGGGAAAAAGAACCCTTTGCAGGCTCAAAAGAGGTTGCCGGGGCACCGGCTGAAAACCATTATACCAATTTTGTTGATGCTGTCCGGGCAGGAAAGAATGAGCTTCTGCATTGTGATATCAATGAGGGAGTTTTATCTTCTGATCTGCCTCATCTGGCAAATATCTCATATCGTCTGGGACGGGAGCTGCATTTCAATGGCTCAGCGGAAAAATTCGTGAATGACGCCGAGGCCGATGCTATGCTTACCAGAAAGGAATACCGCAAGCCGTATATCCTTCCTGATAAAGTCTAGAGACATATAAAAATCATCATCAACTAATCTTGAAACGATGAACCATCCTGTTAACAGAACCGGACATTACCGGTACCGGATACTTGCACTGGTATTCATGGCCACAACCATAAATTATTTTGACCGCAGCATTGTAGGGGTTATGGCACCCACTCTCCAGGTGCTTTTCAACTGGACGAACAAGGATTATGCTGCCATCATGGTATCCTTTAAGATTGCCTATGGGTTGGGACTGCTCTTCATGGGTGGCATAATTGACAGGTTTGGTACCAAAATAGGATATACGATCTCAATAGCTGTCTGGAGCGTTTTCGGAATGTTGCATGCAGCAGTGAGGCCGGCCTTCAGCCTGATAGGATTCATAGTTGCCCGTTTTGGCCTGGGGATCGGTGAGTCGGGCAATTTCCCGGCGGCGATAAAGACCGTGGCCGAGTGGTTTCCGAAAAAGGACAGGGCCTTCGCTACAGGGATTTTTGATGCATCAACCAGTGTCGGAGCTATCCTGGCCCCTTTTATTGTGGGTGCTATTGTCACTGTTGAGGGAGATAACTGGCAGATACCTTTTCTTTTTACAGGTGTCCTGAGTGCACTGTGGGTCTATCTATGGCTAAGGACTTACAAAAAACCGGAACTTCATCCGAAACTGTCAAAAGAAGAGCTGGCATACATCAATAGTGATTCGGAGGAAGAGACGGACGAGAAAATTCCATGGGTTAAGCTCCTCCCCAAAAAGGAAACATGGGCATTTGCCCTGACCACCATTACAGACGGGGTCTGGTGGTTCTATCTTTTCTGGGGGGCCAAGTTCCTTGCTGTGCAGTTTGGAGTAGATATCAAGAACATAGGACTTCCTTTCCTGATTATCTTTTTAATGGCTGATGCCGGCAGCCTGCTCGGCGGATTAGCCTCGGGCGCTCTCATTAAAAAAGGATGGTCAATAAACAAGGCAAGGAAAATAACCCTTCTTGTTAACGCTATCATTATTTTACCGGTAGCTTTGGTACCTGTCATCGCAAGCAAATGGCTGGCAGTATTTCTGATCGGCCTCGGAGCAGCAGGGCATCAGTCGTGGTCTATTAACAGCTACACGCTGGTTCCTGATGTATTTCCTAAAAAGGCCACTGCTTCGGTGATCGGAATAGGTAAGATGGTTGGGGTTGCAATTGCCATAATTGCTGATCTGTCTCTTGGGGCGGTTTTGGATACTGCCGGTAATTCAGGCTATTTCTGGGCATTCGTGATAGCCGGGTTCTCATATATCAGCATACTGGGCTTCGTGCACCTTCTTATGCCTCATATGACCCCTCTGAATGATAATCTTGAACACATACACCCCCAGGCTTAAGCCTGGAGCTTAACGAGAATAACAAACTTAGTATACAATGTCAAAAAATGAATTATCGCGCAGGAAATTTATAGGAAAAACAGCCGCCGGAATTGCCGGTGTTACTGTTTTGTCAAATGGTGCATCTCTGAGCGCAGCATCATACCGGAGAATAATCGGTGCAAATGACAGGATCAATATCGGATTCCTCGGATGTGGCGCACGGAGCGGCGGACACCAGGAAATGGTCAAAGGTTCTGAGAAAGAAAAAAATCTGGCTGTGGTGGCTGTCTGTGATATCTGGAAGCTGAACAGGGAAAAATCAGCTGCAAATTGCAAAAAACTCTTCGGAGCAGACCCAAAACAGTTCAAGTATTCGGAAGAGATGCTTAAAATGCCCGAGCTTGATGCGGTTATGATAGCGACAGGCGATTTTCAGCATGCAAAGATACTTGCTGAGGTTGTTAAGGCTGGGAAAGATTGCTATTGCGAAAAACCAATGGCTATTGATGTTGAAGAAGCTAAACTCGCCAGAAGCGCTGTTCTTGCATCAACACAGGTGGTACAGATGGGGTCACAGTGGGTGAGCGATCCGATCCATCTGAAGGTGCGCGATATTATACGTTCGGGAAGACTTGGAGAGATCACAAAGATCGAACAGGTATGGAATGACAATAATCCCAGATGGCATGTTCCTGATGACCCTGATGTGGCAGCCATCAGAGAATCGGATACTGACTGGAACAGATGGCTGCTCGGCAAACCATACGTCCCGTTTGATCCGTGGAAATATTTTGAATTCAGGATTTTCCGTGACTATTCAGGAGGCATTACATCCCAATGGATGAGCCATGGCGCGGGTCTGGTCCATTTCTATACCGACACGGCAATTCCTGATACTATGGTGGCAAACGGCGGCATTTTCGGATGGCCCGACATAAGGCAGAATCCTGACACATTCCAGGCCCTTGCGACTTATGAAGATGCAAAGCTATTGTATTCCTACACATCAAATTATGCCAGCAAGTTTGGAGATTATACCTGTATCAGGGGGAAACAGGGGACTCTGTTTTCTCACGGAGGGGAAGGCAGTTCCAGATGGTTTTTTATACCCGAACACCAGGATCTTCCGGGAGGCTTTGATTTTTATGAAGGGATGAGGGAGACTGTTAAAAGCGGAAAGGCTGAGATAGTAACCACTGAAGAATACGGAATGAAACTGGGTCCGGTAAATGTAAGCGATAACAGCAAATATCATCTCGATAACTGGATTGAATGCATGAGGGACAGAAGCAAGGTCCCAAACGGACATATTCACACAGGCTTCTGGCATTCCATTGCAAGCATAATGGCAACACGGGCATATCGTGAAGGTAAAAAGCTTTACTGGGACAGATCAGGGGAAGAGATTGTCAGCCATCCGGTAATCTCCTGATGATACTTAAACACTGGCATTTTATTCATATCACTTTCAATATACCTCTATGAAAACAAGACTTCTCCTGTTATTGGTTACTGCGGTAATCTTTTTTGACGGATGTGGCAGAACAAAGATTAAAATTGACTATTCTCCCCCTTTCATCATTGATTCCCATACTCATTATACTGCAACGGATGAATGGGAAAATTCGTTTCTTGATGTTTACACCAGGAATAATGCAATGGCATGCCTCCTTATGCCTATGAATGATCTTGAAAGGGGTATTGCCTTCGCAAAAGCCCATCCTGACAGGGTTATTCCATATGCTGAGATCAATATCGACAGCCCGACTGTAGTTGAAGATATTCAGAAGGTCCATTCTATGGGATTCAAAGGTCTGGGCGAACTGTTTGCCATGGGAAGAAGGGATTACAATGACCCGAAATACGATACAGTATGGGCTCTGGCTGAGCAGCTGGGCATGCCGGTAGCCCCTCATACAGGTATACTGTTCGACGGCACAATGGCCAATCTGCGTCCGGCCTTTATAGCTGATGTAGCCGCCAGACATCCAAATCTGATAATCCATGCCGCTCATTTCGGCAATCCATGGTATGAAGAGGCTGCTGAGGCCACGAGGAGAAATGCGAATCTCTATTTCGATCTCTGCGGTTCCTCGCTTATCAAGAAGGAAAATGATCCCGGCTACTGGGCTCAGTGGCTGTGGTGGACCGATGCTGCCGGGAAAGCGCATATGCCCAAAGAGGTTGTACCAGCCTGGGAAAAGATCCTCTTTGCGACTGATGAAGATCCTGCTGCGCTGGAAGAGAATATCCGACGCTTCAATAAGGCACTTGATGCATGCAATGTTCCTCCTGAAACCAGGGCAAATTGCTATGGACTTACTATTGCCCGTATTTATGGAATTAACACGGGAGAAGTAAATTAAATACTTGTATTGATCAGATCTGATTTCACGGCATAGTCATTTTTACTGTCGCAGCTAAGCATTAAGGATTGATTTAAACCCCATTCTATGAAAATCTGGAATTTTGGAATTATTGGAGCAGGCCTGATAGCCGATTTTCATGCTAAAGCTATTCAAAGCTTAAAAAATGCAAGACTTGCCGGCATCTGTGGTACAAATTCCGGGAAAGTAAGCTTATTGGCTGATAAATATGGCTGCAGGGCATTCTCAGACATATACGAAATGCTTCATTCCCCCGATGTGGATATTGTTACAATAGCCACGCCCAGCGGGGCCCATATGGAACCGGCAATTGAAGCCGCAAGGTCAGGGAAGCATGTAATATGTGAAAAGCCGATTGAGATCTCACTCACGCGGGCAGATAAGATGATAAAAGCTCATGATGAAGCAGGAACAAGGCTCGGAGGTATTTTCAATTACCGCTACAGCGATGCACTTCCATATCTTAAAAAAGCTGTTCAGGATGGCCGTTTCGGCACGATCACCTACGCATCGGTCCATGTGCCATGGTGGAGAAATGAAAACTATTATACAAACAGCTGGCATGGAACATCTGAGCTGGACGGAGGAGGGGCTCTGATGAACCAGTCCATTCACATGATAGATATTTTGCAATACCTGATGGGCCCGGTTGAATCACTTCAGGCTTATGTGGCAACACTCGCCCATAAAATAGAGGTGGAAGATACAGCTGCTGCAGTTCTGCAATTCAGAAATAAAGCCCTTGGAGTCATCTACGGTACCACGGCATCTTTCCCTGGTCAGTTCAGGCGACTGGAGATAACCGGCACCAGGGGTACTGTAATACAGGTGGAAAACAGTTTTAAGGTATGGCAATTTGCCGATCAGACGGATGCCGACAATGAAATATTCAATACCTTTTCCAGGATTGAAGGCGGGGGTGGTGTCTCTGACCCTGCAGCTATTCCTTTTGAACCTCATGCACGTAATATAGCTGCCTTTATCGATTCCGTTGAAACCGGTAAACTCTTTGAAGTTGATGGACCCGAAGCCCGGAAAGCACTGGAGATAATACTGGGTATTTATGCCTCTGCACGGGAAAAGAAGCCTTTTTTTTTCTAAACCACTTATTTTTTCCACGTAAGCCTTTCAGAATTTGATTAACATTTTTGCCTCAGTCCAACTCTTTCATATCTTACGAGCAATAAATTTATATTTACCTGAACCCAAAGTTGTTGAAAGCGAAATTGCTTTTAATTGGATTAATTGGCTTGTCCGGATTATCAGCCGTAGCCCAGCCTTCATCAATTGGCGGCTTTAATGTATATTTTGGCGACCTTCATAATCACTCTGCCGTGTCTGATGGCAGCGGAACACCTGCAAATGCCTATAATTATGCCAAAAACACCGCCCATCTCGATTTTTTTGGTTTAACAGATCACTCAGACAACTCCGGTTCAATGACTGAATCTGAATGGGCAGACATCAGGAATCAGGCAAATGCCTCAAACGAAGATGGCGTTTTCAGCTCCTTTTACGGGTTTGAATGGTCTGCAAACCCTGGCTATGGACATGTCACTGTTCTGAATACTGACGATTATTGTACAACAACCACCCCTACTGATACTTTTGAAGCGCTGGTTGTCTGGCTGGCTTCCCGGTTAAACGGTGTTGCATTCTTTAATCATCCTGCCAGGGAGATCAATTCATTTGAATTCAGCCACTTTACAACTACTCCATCAGATCAGTTTATTGGAATCGAGCTCTGGAACAGGGGAGACGGTTTTAATACATACTATTATAACGATGGGTTTTATACGGGTGACAATCAGAAAAGTTATTATGATGAAGCCAACAGCAGAGGATGGAAAATCGGGGCTTTAGGATCAGGCGACAATCACTTCGGGACATGGGGTACAGCTTATCCGTACCGGATGGCAATCCTCGCAAATAATCTGACCAGGACTGATCTGCTCGATGCAATGAGGGCCCGCAGATTCTATTCAACCCTCGACAGGAACCTTTCATTATCCTTTAAAATAAATGGAATGGAAATGGGTTCAACCATCGTCGGAAATAATTATACATTACAGGTGCAGGCATCGGATGGTGATGGTGAAATTTTCAACCAGGTTGTACTTTATAATCAAAACCATTCTGTTGTCACTACATGGTCCCTGAACACCAGCATTGTTGACGTATCAATGAACATAAGTACAACTGATGGCGATTATTATTATGTCAAAGTAAGACAGGCTGACGGCAATGAAGCAATATCCTCACCCATCTGGATTTCAGGAAATACCCCAAACAGGTATCCTGTATGTTCCATTTCATCTCCTTCAAACGGGGCATCATTTATTACACCTGCAAATATTACTATCAATGCCAATGCTGTTGATCCCGACGGTTCTGTCTCCAAAGTTGAATTTTTCCAGGGAACAACAAAGATTGGAGAGGATTTAACGAGTCCCTATTCCTTCACCTGGAATGGCGTTACGATTGGATCGTATAGTTTAACAGTTAAAGCAACAGATAATCTTGGTGCAGTTTCAACATCTTCTGCTGTTTCAGTTTCAGTAGGAGGCATTCCCATAACAGTTGCGGCTGATTCAAAAACAAAAGTATACGGAGGATCTGACCCTGCCCTTACCTACCGGATCACCTCGGGCTCACTGGCAGGTGGAGATACCTTTACAGGTTCGTTAACCCGCGACGCCGGTGAAAATGCCGGCAATTATACGATCAGACAGGGATCTCTTGCTCTGGACAGCAAATACACACTTACCTTTGTAACAGCCAATCTTGTGATCACTGAGAGACCAATTACAATAAGGGCTGATGCCAAATCAAAGATTTATGGAAACTCCGATCCTCCGCTTACCTATGCCATCACCTCAGGCACACTGGCCGGATCTGACACATTCAGCGGGTCTCTGTCCCGCGATGCCGGTGAAAATGTTGGCACATATGGCATAACACTGGGGACTTTGAGGCTGGGATCAAACTATAATATAACATTTAACGGAGCTAATTTAATTATAACAGCCAGGGCCATAAGTGTCACTGCAAATAACAGCTCCAAAATTTACGGTGAGGCTGATATGCTAACGTACCAGATAACTTCCGGTTCGCTGGCCGGAACCGATGCGTTTACCGGATCACTGACCCGTGAGGCAGGAGAAGACATTGGTACATATGCAATTACACGGGGATCATTAAGCCCGGGATCAAATTATAATATGACATTTACCGGAGCTGTGCTTGAAATAACAATCAGGGCAATATCAGTGTCAGCCAATGATATTACAAAAGTATATGGTGATGCAGAACAGCTGACCTACCGGATCACTTCTGGCTCCCTGGCCGGAACAGACAGCTTTACAGGGGCATTGACACGAACTGCAGGGGAAGCGATTGGCACTTACAGGATAAATCAGGGAACTCTCGCAGCAGGCCCAAACTATGCATTGACTTTTACCGGCGCAAATCTTGTTATAACTGCCAGGGCTATAACAGTTTCTTCAGATAATATTTCGAAAGTATATGGGGATGCAGATCACCTGACTTACCGGATCACTGCCGGCTCCCTGGCAGGATCAGATACCTTTACCGGCTCTGTAACACGCGATGCCGGAGAGAACGTTGGCACATATAATATAGGACAGGGTACATTATCTTTAAACAGCAATTATATAATTACATTCAGGGGATCGGTTCTTACAATCACTCCAAGATCAATAATGGTTACAGCAGATAATAAGTCTAAGGTATACGGAGAAACTGACCCTGACCTGACCTTCCGGATCACATCCGGTACACTTGTCAATGCCGATGTATTGAGCGGTACCCTGACCCGCAATCCGGGTGAAAATGTTGGCAGTTATACTATCAGTAAGGGTAATCTTGCTATAAACAGCAATTACATACTGACATTTACGGGGGCTGCTTTTACTATAACAAAGCGACCTATATCGGTGGAAGCTGAAAACAAGACAAAGATGTTTGGCGAGGCTGATCCTGAACTAACTTACCTGATCACTTCAGGTCATCTGGCCGGGAATGGAGATGCCTTTAACGGGGCTTTGATACGTGAGACCGGAGAAGATGTAGGGTCATATTCAATTATGCAGGGAACACTCTCCCTGAGCAGCAATTATGCGCTGACATTCACAGGAGCCGGATTAACCATAGGAAGAAAGGAAATAGTAATAGTTGCAGAGGCAAAGACAAAAACTTATGGTGAAACTGATCCTGTTCTCACATATCAGATAGTTTCAGGAACCCTGAATGGAGGTGACAGGATAACCGGGGAATTGTCAAGAGAGTACGGAGAAAATGTCGGTACCTATGCAATCAGCCAGGGTACTCTTGAACTCTCCGGTAACTATACGCTTGTATTTATAATGGCTGATCTGCAAATAATTGCAAGATCTGTTACTGTCGCGGCAGATCACAGGACGAAGGTGCTTGGAGAGCCTGATCCTGAACTGACTTATAATCTGACATCAGGAACTCTTGCCGGTGAAGATTCATTCAGTGGCATCCTGGCAAGAAAAGAGGGGGAGGAGGTAGGGACTTATCCTATCACGATAGGTACCCTTTCCTTATGCGATGATTACATTATTGAATTTGTGGAAGCTGATTTTACTATCACAGCTGATTATGAAATAAAAGTATACCCTAATCCGTTCATTGACCGCATCTCCTTTGAGGTGGAATTGAACTACGATTCGGATGTAACTCTTGAAATTTTTAATCAGTCCGGAATTAAACTGGCAACTGTCTTCTCCGGGAAGATTAATCCGGGCCTTCACCATTTTGATTATGTGCCTGAAAATGCACGCCAGGGTCTCCTGATCTACCAGTTTACGATTAATGGACATGTAATGAGAGGCAAAATAATTCATATCTGATAGATGATAAAGAGATCAGCAACGAATTTCAGGTTCCTTAAATCTACTTTGGGTCCGGGACTGCTGAGAATAAATCAAATCTCTGAATCTCAGGTTTCTGATGCTCCATAAGCATTATCTCCTCAATCCGAGACATTATTGCGGGAAACTTCCCGGAAACATCTGTATTCTCTTCAGGGTCTTTCTCAAGATCAAATAATCTGATCTTCAGATTACCATCACGAGTGGAGTCTCTGATACCTTTCCATCTATCCATCCTTACAGCCTGCTGACCTCTTTTTTCAGGATATTCCCAATAGAGATAATCATGTTTTGCCTGTGTCCCGTTACCAAGAATTTCAGGGAGGATGCTTATCCCATCCAGGCCTTCTGGATATTCTGATCCGGAAATATCGCATATCGTAGGGAATATATCCCACGCAGCACAGACCAGATCACTAACCCGGGCCTTTCTGATTTTTGCAGGCCAGGAAATTATCAGCGGTACATGTATCCCCCCTTCATAGACAGATCCCTTTAGACGATCGCCTGACTGGTTGAAGGGTTTTGCATTCCCGAAGAAATCGCTGACAGCACCTCCTGTGGTCACAGGTCCGTTGTCACTTGAAAAAATGATAATTGTATTGTCAAGTATCCCCAGTTTCTTCAACTCTTCGACAATACAACCGACCTGGAAGTCAAGGAAGGACACCATTGCTGCATATGTAGCCATAGGGAACTGGCAGGGGAAATATCCTTTATCTCCCGGGTAGGGTATTTCATCCCCGATCTTTTTCCGGTATTTATCCACCCATTCCTGTGGAGCCTGCAGAGGCACATGAGGAAGCGTAGCAGTAAAGAAAAGGAAGAAAGGTTGTTCCTTTCCCGTTTTAAGGAATGACAAAGCCTCATTCAGCATCAGTTCAGGTGCATATTGTTTCTGATTAAAGCTGGTATAGCTCCCGCTCTTTCCCGGATCGCCGTCGCCGGCGAGAGTTCTTGTATGGGGAACAACTAACTCATTGTCAAGTTTTACCCTCTCTTCGTTTCTCCAGAGGTGAGCAGGGTAATAAGTATGCGCCTGTCGCTGACAGTTATAGCCGAAAAAGAGATCAAATCCATGTTTATTCGGAACCCCTTCAGTAAAAGGAGCCCCCAATCCCCATTTCCCAATGCAGGCACTCTTATATCCTCCATTCTGAAGCACTTTGCTGAAGGTAACAGATTCAGCCTGGAGAGGGAATTGTCCCTCAAGGGAAGGATTCTCTTCCATTTTCCTGAAGTTCCATACATCTCCCCGTTCCGGCCACTCATGATTTCCGCGGATAAAGGAATGGCCGCTGTGTTTGCCGGTTAGCAGAACGCATCGCGATGGGGCACACACCGGGGAACCACTATAATACCGGGTAAACCTGATGCCTTTCATGGCCAGTGCATCAATATTCGGTGTTTCTATGATTTTCTGTCCGTAGCAGCCGGGATCATTGTAGCCAAGGTCATCAGCCAGAATGAAAACTATATTTGGTTTATTGTCAAGTCTGTCATTATTGCCGGTGCATCCGGCGAGTGTAACAACGGCAATCCCGGCAAGGCTGTTAAATACAGCAGGTTTCATTCCTGATTCATTAATGTTATAAAAGTCAAATTTATAAAATAACTTCAGCTTAATTCAGAGAGAAGTATAAATTTGCATTCACCCTTGTGTTCCTTTGCACCTCTGGCATATAATTTGAGCTTATTTTAAAAAATAAAATCAGAGGTTATGAAAACAATGAAAATGTATATGGCAGGCCTCCTGATCCTGATTGGGATATTCGGAGTTTCAATATATGCGCAGGATAGTAAACCGGACAAAAAAAGCAGGAAAGAGGCCAGAAAAGCTCAGATGACGGCTAACTATCATGTTCTGGATTCACTGTTGCGTTCCGGGAGGTACGTTCTGGAGGCGGATTACCTGCAGAATAAATATGGTTCCAGATTATCGGTACCCCCTATGTTGAATTTCATAAGAGTGGATGGGCCTAAAGGTGTTTTACAAACCGGTTCGGATACCAGGCAGGGTTATAATGGTGTCGGCGGTGTTACTGCTGAAGGAAGCATTGTGGATTACAGGATCACCAACGATTTTAAGAATCTGAGTACAACCGTAACCTTCAATCTGGTTTCCACCCTTGGCAGTTTCGACATTATTCTGACGGTTTCAGCTGATAATAATGCAAAAGCGACAATTTCAGGTTCAACCTCCGGCAGACTTACCTGGGATGGTCATCTGGTGACGCTCAATAGTTCAAGGATCTTCAAAGGGTATAATACAATATAGCATAAGTAATTATTTTGCTTAAAAAAGCCCTGATATCTATGCGTATCAGGGCTTTTTGCATTCTAACCTCAGCTTTATCAACTCAAGAACCACTGAAAATCAACAGTGCTATAACCATTCACCAGGTTCCCTTCTCGGGGACTTGGTTGGATGGTTTTTAGTTTTAAACAAACAGAGTATTAATACCTTATACAATTATGGCACTATTTGTAATGTTAATAGCCAATTATGTAAAATAGGTAAGGTTAATGGAAATGCACGGATATTACGAAACTTTCAAGCTCAAAATACAGAGAAATAAACAATAATTTACTATGTAAATAGAAGGTGTTCGGGTTGCTCTCTTTATGTTGCATCGGCAGAAGGCAAGGGTCATAGGTATACAACATAAATCGCAACCCTCACTATGGGGAAATGCTCGCCTGCTGCAGCCAATTTGATACGGCAATCATGGGTTTGCAGAGAAGCAATATTTCATGACACAGCCCTGTTTCGTTACACTTCACAGGACGAAGCAAGGTCTAGGGCCCTGCGGGTTACTGCATAAGCCTTGCTTTAGTCATTAAATAACCCCACTTCATTTGCCGAAAAGGTCTGCTACTCGCAACGACGAGCCGGGATTGAATTTGATTGTGGGTAGTTGGGAGTTATGCCATGACAAACGATAAAAGGTCGTTTATGAAAGATATTGTATATAAGACATAAAAAAAGGTAGATGATAAAATAAATTTGACTTTAGCTTATTCCGGGTGTAACTTTACTAGGCAAAGAACTAAACGTCTTTAGATCAACTAATTCTTATACTTGTGAAAAAGCTAATCTTATTCGCAGCATTGATTTTTGCGTGGAGTCTAACCTATGGGCAGAGCTTACAAAAAGGAAATCTGGTAGGTACTCACGTTGCAGATGTATCTCTTAACCCGGGAGTCACGATGGACCAGTTTACAGAATTTTTTATCAATACATATATTCCGGAAGCTGAAAAGATTGCACCAAAGCATTTTTGATCAAAGCTAAAATCAAGATGAGATTCTCCTACCTTAAAAATCCCATATTTCAATGAATACTCAATTGTTTCATTTGGGAAACATATTATTTCTGAGTTGTTTATTTCAGCACAAATTGCAAGAGCCGGATGTTTTGATCACATTTAGCTGTGCTAAGATAAACTTGACTTTAACCTTTTTTCATAGTAATTTTACTTTTCAATGCCACTAACAAGTAAAGATTAATGAAAACAAAAAGAGTCTATCTAAAAGTCTTTTTCGCTTTTCTCACCGTTTTTACTTCAAGTATAAATTCCTGTGAGATTTTCTATTGTGAGAAATGCACAGATGGGAGCCAGACTGTAACGGAATGCAGCCAGCATTCAATTGAAGAGCTGGAACAAAATGGTTGGGATTGTGAACCAATGTGAGACACTTCCTCGACGTTTGAATAATATTTTAACAAGGTCCCTTCGAGAAAGATATGACATATAAATGTTTCAGCTGATACAAACAATAAAACCTCGATATACTAGTATATCAAGACATTATGCATCTTTAATAGTACCCCGAACCGAACTTTTTTCCGAACCTTTTTGAAGGATTGAGATTTGCTGTGGCGAGTTGATTCAGGATCAGCCTAATTGAAGATAGGCATCTGTAGGAAAAGATTACTTCCGACTTAGTACAATATGGACATCAGGAATCGGACTGTCAGAGTTGACGGGTTAACGTATTATAATGGGTTGCACAAAATGGCTGATATTGGAGAATACTGGAAAGGCATACTAGAATTCCCATTCCGCACATTCCAATAGATTAATAGAAACTTTCCTGAAGGAAAGTCAGAGAAATCTGGTTGCCAAAAAGACATTTCTAACTACGCTATGAAAAGCTATCTCCTTTAATAAGAGCAATTTTGGATCCAAAATATTTGTTTATTGTTTTTTTTATTTTGAACAAAAGTTCTAGTTTATTGTTTGTTAAAAAGTTCTAGTTTATTGTTTGATAAGTTGTGATTAATAATTACTAAACATTCATAACAACAAGTTAGATGAGTACAAAAATCATAGACTATACCATAAATAGTCTTAACGTGGCAAACCCGACCACGACAAATCCATCTGTTGTCAATAGTTGTAAAGTGATCGGTGGTCAGGAAACACATGCTTAGGCAACTATGCAAGCGCTCTCGATTTTAATCCAAACGGGTCTATTCAAGTGGTATTACCGGTAGCCCAACGAACTGGGTTTAGCCTCGAACGTTGTAGGTAACCTTATAAGACATAAAAGTCGTAAAATAAAAAATTACTAATATGGAAGAAATATTTCGTTTCCTTCAGCTTCGCCAGACACAAAAATTGTCTGAAGAACAAAAACAACTCGTTGGCCTGCCTTTATATCCCGATCAATCGCTTTCCGATTTTGCAAAAAGCTTAATCAATGTGGTCGACACAAATGAGCAATATAGTGACGTAATATCCCGCTATAGAGAAAAAAATAACAATAAAAACATCATTACCGACATTAATAATATTAATCCGGTCGTCCACAGCATTTATGATTGGCTCAACTTTAAAGCCAAACCACTTAAGATCGATGACTTCAAAAAATTTATCCAGTCGCTTCCCCAGGTACAGGATTTCGATATCAAAAAAGAATGGATCAACTATGCAGATAATTTAATCATTGCTATTTACGATAAGAATATCAGTATAAATTATTGTATCGACTTTCAATTACTCATTAAAATCTGTTATTTATTTATACTTTATTTAGACATAAAAAACGGCAAGCTCATTGTCAAAGACAATCTGCGCAGCGATCATATCAATGCTATTCTTGACAAACCGGTATTATTACCCGCCCTTTTGCTTGCGCTCAAGATGTTCCGGTGGTTGTTCGGAAAAGGGAAAAGTGGAACTGCCGGTTCTCAACCAGGATAAAGCAGTACTGGAGGGCCGTGATAAAAACCCCTGCGAGTGTAAGTGTAACGATAACTGTCAGCAACCAAACTTTCATTGCATTTGCATTAATACCTATGTATCGGATCTTTTCATTATCAAAGAAGACCTGGCCCGGTATGAGGCGGGCGATATTGCTGACATCGAAAATATCCTCGCAGGTGAAATGAAAGTGCGCCATCACCGCAATCTCTATAGAACAGAAGATACTTCCGAATCAGAAACTGAAACCATTAACTCTGAAGAACGGGATCACCAGGTTAACGAAAAGTTTTCCCTGCAGTCTGAAGTTAAAAACACAATCGATACAAAAGTTGGCGTGGATGCAGGAGTAACAGCCACTATAAAATATGGGGAAGTAGCCACCATAACACCGCATGCAAATGTCACAGTTAACTATTCCAAGTCCCAATCAGAAAGTATTGCCCGATCCTATGCAAAAGATATTACAGACAGGTCTGTTACCAAAATACAGGAAAAGGTGCGCAAGCTCCAAATCAGTAAAATAATAAGTGAAGAAGAAGAAAAAAATAAACACTCCATTGATAATACACAGGATGGTGCGGATCATCGGGCAGGCATATACTATTGGGTCAATAAAGTAACCCACGCCCAGGTATTCAATTACGGTAAACACCTCATGTTCGATCTCATTCTCCCGGAACCTGCAGCTCTCTTTAAAAAACTCTATCAGGATAAAATCAACCTGGATAAAAACAAAAACGAACCGCCTAAACCGGTAATCATTTTAAATAACAAACCCACCGGCACCCCGCTTACACCTTTGGGTATCGATAGAAGCAATTACGGCAGCATTCTCAGCTATTATGGTATCACAACTACGGAAGATATTAATCCCCCCGATCCGCATACAGCAGTTCAGTTTGCTTTCAGTCAGAATTTTAGCGAACAAGACCCGGGTAAAACAACCGGTTTCTCTTCCAATGAATTTAAGTCTCCCCAAATCCCCGATGGATATAAAGCCCAAGTGATGAATTTTGAAGTAGACTGCTCTACAGGACATCCCAAAGGCACTGACCCCTACGATGAATTAGCCGTAACCGTGAATGTGGGTAAATACTGCATCTTTAAAAATTACTTAAACGAATACAAAGACGGAGGCGGCAAGTCCAGCCAAAACTGGTGGGGCCCGCAGGGTACAGCACCGATGGATGGAGAAGAAGGTGTGTTAACATTAGCAGTAGCCGGTTTTAGTACAATGAGCCTTGCAATAAGCGGTACTGTTAGTATCGTTTGCGATTTAAAGCCTGAGACATTTGAAAAATGGCAGGCCAAAATCTTTAACATCGTCATGGCCGACTACAATCGCAAACTCGATTCCTACAATGAAAGCAACAACAAAAACGATCAGCTCATTCAAATCAAAGGCCGTAACCCTTTCCTCAACCGGGAAATAGAACGCAACGAACTCAAACGCCACATCATCGCTCTGTTGATTTGCAACTATTTTAATGGTATGGGTTCTATGATGGAAAAAGTAGACCCCTGTGGTTATCCCGAAATCAACTTTGCCAAACTGGAAAAAGACGCTCCCATTATCCAGTTCTTCGAGCAGGTGTTCGAATGGAACTATATCACCTATCTCTTTTATCACAGTATGTGGGCAAGTAAATGCAAATGGGCTGAACTGATAGATGAAGACTCCGGCGATGCCCTCTTCGATAAATTCTTAATGGCCGGCGCCGCCCGAGTGCAAATACCTGTTCGCCCCGGCATGGAAGAATTGGCTGCCTGGTTCTTAAAGACCGGTCAAATCTGGGGCGCCAGTGGGGTGCCGCCTGTTTCTGGTGATGATGATTATGTTTCTATGATACAGGAATTAAAAGAATCCAAACAGTGCGACTACACCGATCGTCCCGGTTTAATCGATGCCACTAACGGTAACGACCAACTTAAATTACACGACAGTACTTTCTATTGGGACTTTGTCAATAACCAGCCCAACCAACTGGCACTGGATAATGATAAAAACAGGGAACTCTTGCTCAATTATGAAATCTATCGCATCGTAAAAGTAGAACAGGCCAATGCTGGCGACAATACCGCCTGGAACATCACCATCGAACGACCTTATGAGGATCATACGGCCCAGACCTTGATTCATGCAGTAGGTGCTTTATTTGTAGGCGCACCTTGGGAAATCGTAATCCCCACCAAACTGGTTTACCTGCGCAACAAAACAGATAAACTGCCGGTTTATCCTTTAACCTGACTCTAATAATGGGAACAGACACAAATTATATCCATTTACAAAATCCGGGGTCAGCCTATGCAGGGGCCGGTTCTCCTCCTGCCCCCGCTCTGGTAAAACAACCCTCGGCCAAAACCCAGTCACTGCCGGAAGTGGGATTCGTTTTTTATGTGCTTTCTTCTGCTATCACTAAAACCACTAAAACCTTTATTGAAACCTCAATGGCCATAGTACAATCTATATGGAAACCAAGGCAGGAAGATGAAAACTATGAGAGCGTAAAAAAATTTGCAGTCACCTCTAAATGGAGCGGCTCATTAAAAACCATTGAAGACAAAAACGATTTTTACAAACGCATCGACTATCCGTTAAATAAACCTTCTGAAAAAACACTATCCCTGATTAAGGACAATTTTAGTAACCCAAATTTTGATGCCATCATACAAGTTTTCATCTGCTATTCTGCATGGGACGAATTGAATGAATCCGGCACTCCCCGGGATGGCCTTTTACGTGGGTTTACCCTGGTCAGGTCGCTTCCCTGGTTTTCAGGTGAAAGGGCTATTCTGTTATTCGCAAGTACGGCAGGCCCCAAAACATTGGCACACGAGCTGAGCCATTGGTGCGGTTTCACACATGCCCAATTTAAAGACGATCCTGGAAATATAGGCTACATCGGTGGTGGCGGTTTCAGTATCGACAGGGAGCAGTTACGCAAATACTATCGCTGGGCAACGGAGCTTAGCTTTAGAAAAACAATAGCAACCCGGTAAATAGCATTTTAAAGTTTACACTAAAGGTACACGGCTCAGTTATGTCAGACCTTGAAAATTATACCGCATTACAACAAACCTCCCCGGGAAATAACAATCCCGGCACGGCAACTGGAACCAATTATGCATCCCTTCAATCTGCAGGGACAAATCCTCAATCTGCCCATGGTAGCGGTTCCGGAGCGGCGCAAGCCACAACAAAGACATACACTTTACCAGATGCAGAAACAAATTGGAGCAGTAATTTGGCCCGCTTCCCGGTTGTTTCAAAATTACCGCTTTATAAAAAGGCCGCCCCTAACTATAATCAAATACAACAACAACTTATCGCCAATTGCTATTTAGCAGCTACGCTTGCATGCATGGCCAATACAACCGTTGGTCGTGCAGTGATTAAAAAAATGATTAATCAGACCAATAGTGCCATTACAACCATTTGCAAAAAATTTGATAACGGTAATCCTCCGGGTCCTGAGATGCAACTCAAATCGGATCGCTGGTTCACCGTATCTTTCAAATCGCAGGCAGTATATGTCAGTGATGTCTTGTATCATGATGATTCTGACAGGGATCCTAACCTTCGGTATTTGACAACGCCCAATGGCGATAAAGCATTGTGGGGGGCCATAATCGAAGTCGCCTATGCAAGATTTAAAGGGAGTTATGATAACATAAGTGCCGGCAAGGGCCTTACTTTAGACGTGTTTTATAGTGAGTTCTGTACCTTGGATTGGGATATCCTTCACCCTGATAAAGACAAAACAGCAATTAAAAAAGCCTTCACCACTGCTGGTAAAAAACCCACCCTTATTGCAACAAATATCGATGCAAAAAAACTGACACACTGGCACGGTTATGCAGTACTCAGCATGAGTGGTACAAAGGTAAAGCTCTGGGATCCGCTGGCCGCCAAAGAAGTGCCTATAGAATTCAATGATCTTTTAACGGAAATCCAGGCAGCTGTTACCTCAAAATAATTTCTGCTCCCCATCTGCTTTCGCTAAATAAAATACCCTCGATAATTCTGTGGCACCAAAGCTTCAGAAGACTAATAAAGAATTATTAGAAGCTAAAGATGAGATTTCAAGACAATCAAATTAAATATCTCAAGTTAATGATTCATTAAGATTTATAATTGAAGGACTTTCTCAAATGGATTTAAATTATAAACTTGATTTTGTTATTTTATTAACAGAACTTTGTTTAAGCAAATATTCGACAGCTTTAAATGTGAATTGACATTCTCGAAATTCACATATATATTATGACAACTTTTTCATAATCCGAACTACATTTTAGTTTCTAATCTATTTTTTATTAACTAAAATCATTAAGATATGAAAAGAAATGCATTTCTATTGTTATGCCTGTTGAATGGTATTGCTTGGACTCAAATTTCTGCACAAAAAAGCAGCAATCAAGAGGAGTTTACAATGCTTGGAGAACCCTCATTATTACAGGAAAAAATGAATGGCAAAGTTCAGAAGGTCATTCTGAAATGCTATTGGACTACAGGTACAGGTGATGATATTAAAAAGGGTAAGCCAATCACTACCCTGGAACGTGACTCTTTGAACTGGTTTTATGACTATGAAGCTACCTTTGATAAAATCGGAGATCATATTATTAATTATAATACTCTGGACGATAATCATAAAACAGTTGATAAATATCAATTTAAAAGAGAGAATGGGCAAATTGTTTCATCAAAATGGACATTTGGCAAAAATACTAATATGCCTTTTGGTAATTATTCAAAAGGTGATGGTTACTCAAAGTTTACAAATGATGAGAAAGGTTATCTTATTGCTTCTGCAGACTATTCATCAGAAGGGGATCTGCTTTTGTACACCTTTAAGTCAAAAAATAATGAAGCAGGGGATATTATCGAACTTCAGGCATTTGATAACAAAGGAATTTTCTTAATGAAATGGACTACAATTTACAATGAAAAAAGACAGAACATTGGAGGTGACTGGACTGATAAGGATGTTTCTATTGCTGGCTCATATAAATCATCTTATAATGATAAGGGTAACGTGTCAGAATGGACAAATTTTGATAAAGACAAGAAAGTTACAGTAGTACATAAGTTTACTTATCCCGAGTATGATGCTAAGGGCAACTGGTTAAAGTGCATTTATAAGAATAGTCGTGGACAATCTAATTATTTTGAGAGGACAATTACATATTTTTAGAAAAACTTCAACTGACATATTAGTGATAAATATTAAGACTTAATTGAAGGGAAAGCAGTTGGGATGGTCATCTGGTGACACTCAAAAGTTCAAGGATCTTCAAAGGGTATAATACAATCTAGTCTCAAGTAGTTTCATAACTTAAACGACGCCTGCATCAACAGGTAAGTAAAATTGTCCCTGGAGGCGGGGTGTTCTCATTATGTGTGAGTGTGAGTGCGAGTATTGAGGAAAAAGAGTGAGCTGCTCGCTCTCGCTCTCACTCTCACTCTTTTTCAGTACCCGGAGCCGGGATCGAACCGGCACAGCATTGCTGCCACTGGTGTTTGAGACCAGCGCGTCTACCAATTCCGCCATCCGGGCATTAGTCGGTCTTGCGGTCTGAATGTCTTGCGGTCTTGCAAGTCAATCGGTCTGAAAGGCAAAGAACAGGACTGCGAAAATAGGAAAAACTTTTATCTTTTTACTTTTGTCTTTTATCTTTAATCTCCAGGATTTCAACTTTCCTGAACTCAACAGGATGACTCTCTGCCTGCAGCGAGATATATCCCTGCTTCAGCAATGTGCCCTCAGGCAGCGGAAATCCTTCGGGTATGGCATTGCCTCCGATCTGGGGCCGCATATAGGTAAGGACCGTATCGCCATCAAGGATATGATGAATGATACTATCACCCAGTACTGCAAATTCTGCGGTCACCCAGACATCCCCGTCATAGGTCTTAGAGGAGGATTCAATGCAGTGCTGTGTTATGAGTTGTCCTCCCATTTCAATATTTGTGCCCGGAGTGCAAACATTCGAAGTGTGCCTTTCAGCTGTGCCGTCCCCTCCCAGGAACTGAGCTTCTACAGACACGGGGAAATCCTGGTCCAGTCCCATCGAGGCCGCCGATTGTGAATGAAGCATCACCCCGCTGTTCCTGTAACCCCAGGAGGGGCCTCCGGGGATCTGTTCTCCTGTAAAACGGTATTCAACCCTCAATCTGTAGTATGAAAATGGGGTCCTGTAAAAAATGTGACCGAATTCACCATTGAACTTGTCGTACTCATCATAACAAACCCTGAGGAGACCATTTTCAACCCTGAAAGTGTTTTTGTAGTTGTTGTTAAGTTCGTAGCCTGAGATCTTTATGTCCCATCCCTCAAGATCCTTACCGTTGAACAGGCTGACCCAGCCATCTCCGATTTTATTCGAAGACGAGGTGCAGGAGACAAAAATCAGAAACAAAAAAGAAAGATAAATTACAGGTTTCATATTCTTAGTATTAAATTCTTCTTAACCACGGAGTTACACGGAGTTGCACGGAGTTTTCACGGAGTATCACTCCCTAAGTCCCTAAGTCCCTAAGTCCCTAAGTCTCCCCCTCGCCCTCTCCCCCTCAACCTTCACCACCATCTCCCTGATGGCAATTTCAATCCCCTCGGCATCAAAACCGCACTCCCTGTAAAGCTCATCCTGGGTGCCGTGCTCAACAAAATAATCAGGTATCCCCAGCCGCCTCACTTCTGCACTGTACCCGTTGTCACTCATAAATTCAACCACGGCGCTGCCAAATCCTCCGCTGAGAACGCCATCCTCAATCGTAATTATATGCCTGAAATCTGTGAAAACCCTATGGAGTATTTCCTTATCGAGAGGAGTGACAAACCTCATATCATAGTGAGCAATTGAAATATCTTCTGATGACAATTTCTTAATAACCGAAGCTGCGGTATTTCCAGGCTGTCCGATCGTCAGAACAGCGATATCGGTTCCTTCACTTATAACCCGTCCTTTTCCAATCTCTATCTCCCGGAAAGGCTTTTGCCAGTCGCAATAAGAACCTCGTCCCCGCGGATAACGAATGGAAAACGGGAAATTGGTTTTCTCAAGTTGTGCCGTATAAAGGAGGTTCCTGAGTTCTATTTCGTCCATGGGAGCAGAGACGACCATGTTAGGAATGCTCCGCATGAAGGCGAGATCAAAAAATCCATGATGTGTCGCACCATCTGCACCCACAAGCCCGCCACGGTCGATACAGAAAATTACCGGAAGGTGTTGCAACGCAACATCGTGTATTATCTGGTCATAAGCCCTCTGCAGGAATGATGAATAGATACTGCAGAAAGGGATCATTCCCTGTGTTGCCAGTCCTGCGGAAAAGGTGACTGCATGCTGTTCGGCGATTCCCACATCATAGGTCCTGGAAGGAAACTCATTCATCATTATGGCGAGGGAGCTCCCGGTGGGCATTGCAGGAGTGATGGCCGTTATCCTGTCATTATTCCTGGCAAGTTCGAGGATTGTTGTTCCGAAAACTTCCTGCCATGTGGGTATCTTGTCATCCTTGGCGGTCTCAATAATCTCACCGGTATCCTTGTCAAATTTACCGGGAGCATGATACGTGGTCTGGTTCTCTTCTGCCTGTTTAAAACCTTTTCCTTTTATTGTCAGGCAATGAAGGATCTTTGGCCCGGGAATTCTCTTAAGGTCTTCCAGCACTCTTACGAGGTGAAGAATGTCATGTCCGTCGATAGGTCCGAAATATCTGAAGTTCAATCCTTCAAACAAGTTGCTTCTGTCGAGGATGGTGCTTTTCAAGCCGGCTTCGATCTGGGCTGCAAGTGTTCTTGCATGGGGGCTGTGTTTACCGAATATGCCCAGCATTTTCCATATCCTGTCCTTGAACCTGTTGTATGTTTTGCTTGTGGCGATATCGAGCAGGTATTCCTTCAGGGCTCCTACATTGGGATCGATGGCTATATTATTATCATTAAGGATCACGATGATATCTGATTTTCCGATACCCGCATTATTGAGCCCTTCGAAAGCCTGACCGGCTGTCATGGCACCATCGCCGATAACCGCAACCACGTGCCTCTTTTCACCCTTCAGCTTTGCAGCCAGGGCCATCCCCAGTGCGGCTGAAATGGAGGTTGATGAATGTCCTGTACCAAAGGCATCAAACTCACTCTCATCCATTTTCGGGAATCCGCTTATCCCTTTATATCTTCTGTTGGTTGAAAAAACGTCCCGTCTTCCTGTCAGTATCTTATGCCCGTAGGCCTGGTGCCCGACATCCCAGATTATCTTATCATAAGGTGTATTGAA
This sequence comes from uncultured Bacteroidales bacterium, assembly GCA_963846335.1. GTDB lineage: Bacteria > Bacteroidota > Bacteroidia > Bacteroidales > VadinHA17 > LD21. The sequence continues at coordinate 35,920 of CAWJVS010000031.1, read as the reverse complement.
TACATAATGGAGGGCAACAGTCAGCTCAATAACTCCAAGACTGGCTCCAAAGTGACCGGGATTATTACAAACCTCGTCTATAATAAACTGTCGCAGTTCCGCGCTGACCTGCACAAGTTCCGAAGGATCAAGTTTCCTCAGATCCTCAGGTGATGATATTGAAAAGAGCAGGTTTTCTTCGTTCTCCATTCCAGATCGGGCAAATAAACAAACAGCAAATATAACAATTATTATTCCCCTGTGTTTGGGATAGCTTATAAGCAATTTTCTTATTTTTGTTTGTAAATTGTCAGTTCAGATAATAATATTTTGAAAGTTTGAATGTTATATCCTAAATCAAATTCAGATCATGACTAAATCAATATTTGCCATCCTTGGTTCAATTGCAATTGTAATCTCATCGGTATCATGCGTGTCCGGGAAGAAATATGCCAGTTTGCAGGATACCAGCAAGCAATTTATGAATGAGCGGGATGCATTTAAAACAGACAATATTGGTCTTGAAATGACAAATAAAGAGCTTGAGGCCAAGATGGCTTTGCTGGAGAAAGAAATAGCTGAGATAAAGCAGGAAATCTCAAAAGCGGAAGGAGAGCGGGACAAAGCCGTTGCGGATTACAGTAAGCTGTCTGGTCAGTACAACGAACTGCAGACTGCACAGGAAGACCTTATAAAAGGAAATGTAAAGGAGACGCAGAGATTACTTGCAGAGCTTAATGCAGCTCAGGAAAACCTTCAGAAAAAGGAAGATCTCCTGCGCCAGCTGAGCCAGAATCTGGATTCCAAAAAGACATCGCTTGACGAGCTTACCTTCGAGCTTGATAAGAGAAATGCCAGACTGGCCGAACTCGAGAAGGTTCTTGATGCACAGAAAAGGATCGTACAGGATCTGAAAAATAAAGTCTCAGAAGCGTTGCTGGGTTTTGAAAATAACGGGCTTACAGTGACCCAGAAAGATGGGAAGGTATATATTTCCCTGGATGAGAAACTGCTTTTTAAATCGGCCAGCTGGGATATTGATGCCAATGGAAGGAATGCCCTCAGGAAGCTCGCCTCCGTGCTTGAGAAAAATCCGGGGATCCAGGTAACTATTGAGGGACATACCGATAATGTCCCGTACAACCCGGGGAACAGCCAGCTGAAAGACAACTGGGATTTAAGCGTAAAAAGGGCAACAACGGTCGTAAGGGTTCTTCTTGAGGGTTCAAAAATCAAACCTGAACGGCTCACCGCTTCGGGAAGAAGCGAATATCTGCCGGTGGATAACCGGAATACTTCGGATGCAAGGCAGAAAAACAGGCGAACTGAAATTGTCCTGACACCTGATCTTACGGAACTATACAATCTGATAAATAAATACTAGATTGCGTTTCAACTCCAGGTATTGTCGGATTACTACAGAGTTGCGCAGATTTGCACTGAGTTACAAGGAGTGCAGAAACAGTGAAACTCCACATGCCAACTCCGGATAACTCCGTGGTTACAGCATAATCTTCTTGACATATACCCGTAATCTCCAGGTATCATTCGGAGAATTCCTGAAGCCTGACTTTCATATTCATAAGGGCTTTCAGCAGGTTATCCTCCGGTCTGAGAAAATCCTGATTTCCCCAGAAAGCCGGATCGTAATTTGTAATTGTCCTGGAAAAGACAGAATGCATCGGGGCCAGCTCTTCCCTGTCAAAGCGCTTTACATTTTTCATTTCTATATCGGTTACAGCCAGTTCAAAGAACACCAGGAACTGGGTGCTGAAAAGCTTCTTCTTCAGCTTTGAGCTGAAAATCATATCTCCCCTTACATGATTTAAATAATAGGTATCATTTATTTTCCTATAACTTACTGAATATTTTACAGATACAGGCCAGGTATTAAATCCCTTCGAAGAGTTGTAAACGAATGACTCCTTCATCTTGTGTATAAGCACCTGGTTGAGTTCAAATTCCGCGTGAAGGACAGCAAAATCGACAGTATTGATATACAGGATACCTTTATAGAGCGGCTGGTCAATATCCTCGCGCTGCTCAAACTCGATCTCATAGGCTGTTTCATCATCATAGGTAACAATATCGGAAAGCCTGTATCTGTAATCAGGCATGCTTTCCTTATTGAGAAAATCGAAAAGGTGCTTTATGCCGTCCAGTTCAAGGCACGTGCTCAAACCTGCTTTAAGCCTCACAGCAAGAGTATCGCTTCGCTTTATGTTTTCAATCTTCCTGCTTTTATAAATTTTCATCTGGTCTCCCAGTATGGATCCGGAATAGGATGATTTGTAGATCTGTACAACTGCTTCGGAGTAGTTTTGCAGTTCCCGTTTTTTCAAGACTCCTTCCCTGTAGAAACCGGTCATAAACACGGGGTCACCGCTGTAATTCCGACGAATGGCAGTAACAGTTTTGTAGATTATTTCCTGTGGGATCTGGTTCTTTATTATTATTTCCGGGATTGAGATGAATTCCCTCTTCATGGAAATTGACAATTCATCAGCAAATGCCTGACTGACAGGTATCTCATTCCTGACGTATCCAAGATATGAAACGGAGAGCGTATCACTGAAGAGATCCCGGGTTATTTTGAGTCCGAATTCACCATTATTGTTTGTTACAGTTCCTTTTCCTTTATTTTTTAAGCCTATGGTTGCAAATGGCAATGGTTCGAAAGTCTCTTCGTCAACAATAACACCGGTAATATATTTCGTCTCTTCCGGCAGAACCGAATCAGCCACTGCTGGCCGGTCTGTTTCTGCAAGTGAAATAATTATATATTTATCAATTACTGAAAAAGTGAGATCATTATTATCCAATATGCTGTCGAGGATAACTTCCAGACTGGCATTCCGGAAATTCATCTCCGTCTGCTTTTCCTTATCTATAAGGCGGCTGTCGTATGTGAAGTTATAACCGGTCTGTATAGTTATGAGATCGAGAGCCTCGCCGGTTTTTACTGATCCTGCCCTGAATGTAAAGAGGGAATCAAGAATGCCCTTCTGGCACTCTGTTTCTTGTGGAAGCAGCAGGAGCAGAAAAAGTGGAATGGCCTGAAATATTCTATATATAAAGCCATTAAGCAATAACATTTTCCAGTATTTGAGCTATTTCTTTACCAGATGATAAACATTTCCATCTTTAGTATAACCAAGGTTAAAGCTAGCACAAATTAAACGAATTATAGTTTCCTGGGGCTGGTTATCTATTGGCGATGTCCATCTGTTTTCAAGGATTGTGCTGTCGGTCACTGCAATATCCATATTATAAACCCTTTTGAGATCGCTGAAGACAATATCAAGTTTTTGTCCGTTATATACAAGCAATCCGGTCTGCCACGAGAGGTAATTGGGATTCTCATTCAGTATCTTTCCTGTTTTCCCGGAGTTGATTGTTCCGACGTACCCTGGTTCAAGAGCCAGGGATTTCGACCCTGAATTATTGGTTAGCATCACCTTTCCCGTTTTTACAAAAACTTCCACAGCCGATTCAGGGTTTCTGGTTATTACGTTAAATGACGTCCCAACCACTCTGACTCTGGCATTGCCGGCATCAATGACAAATGGGTTGGAGGCATCCGGAGCAATTTCGAAGAAAGCTTCCCCGGTAAGGGTAACGTTCCTGCCTCTGCTTCCGAAATTTGAGCGGTAACTGAATTCAGAATTGCGGTTGAGAAAGATCCTGCTTCCATCGGGCAATGCAACCTCTATATTCTTTTCATCATTGCCGGAGGCTATTGTAATCTTCCTGCTGAAGATTTCGGGACTTAAAAGATAAGCGGCTGCAATCCCCATGCTTAAAATAACAAGAGCTATTGCTGCCACCCTCATGAATGATCTTCTTAAAAAGAATATCCTGGTCCTGCCATTTTCAGTTTTATGCCCGCTTTCATTCATCCTGGAAAAAACATTGTTCCAGGCTTTGTCCACATTTATTTCCTTTTCATCATTCATATTACTTAACTCTTTCCATTTTTTAACGGTATCAGTACTGTCTTCAGCCATGAAACGCCTGAGGAGATCAGACTGCTCACCCATTTCACCGGAAAGGAGGGAAGCCAGTTCTTCCCACTCCTTGTCACTATATCTCTCGTTATTCTTCATCTCTGTTATTTTTCTGTCAATTCTTTCCTGAATTCCTTAAGCGCCCTGCCCATATTGGCTTCAACGGTTTTCACCGAGACTGATAATTTTTCGGCTATCTCGGTGTATTTGAGTCCTTCGAACCTGTTCATGTAGAAGATCTTTCCGCATCTCTCAGGCAGCTTCTCAAGTATGCTGGCTATCTTTGCCTGCAACTCCTTGTAATTAAGTATTTCTGATGGATTCTCGGGGTTTTCGGGCTGCCTGTATGACATCTCTTCTGCATGCTTTTCAACTATCCTGCTGTGTTCAATAAAATGCAGGCATCTGTTGTGAACTGACCTGAAGAGATACCCGTTCAAAGAACTTTCAATTTTAATTTTTTCCCTGTCCTTCCAGATTCTGTAAAATAAATCCTGAACTATCTCTTCCGCAGTGTCCTGATCTTTTAACAGTCTCTTTGCATAGCGGACCAGGGAAACATAGGAGGATCTGAAAAGTGACTCAAACTGCCTGACATCACCTTGCCGGATCCTCCCTATTATATCAGTATCCCTGATCATTTTTCTGACTATGCAACTTATTTTTCTTCCCTGTCGCTGAACTTTAGTTTCCTGCTCAGTTTACGGATTGCTGATTCAATGCTCTGATCCGGTTCAATTACATTATAGTCGCCCCAGAATTCAGGATCAGCAAATGCGCTAACCTTTTCGGTAAATACATCAGAATATTTTATCTTGTCTTTTCCTGCAAATTTAATAACTTCCTGATCAGTTCGGTCAGTCACTGCTATTTCAGACATTGTTGTGTAATATGTGTTGAATAATCTTTTTGCCCAGTCTACCTTGAATTTGACTTCAGCCCTTGAATACACAAAATGTAATTTACCATCCTGTTCGCGGTATTTTGTCCTGTAAGTTGCAACTTCAGGTATGACTTTCATTCCAAGAGGTTTTTTCCTGATGAATATGGATGCTGCAGCTTCTTTGTCTTCCAGATTGAATCCGAATTCAGCTTCTGTTATAGCATAGGTTTCCATGTTTATAAAAAGGCTTCCCATGAATAATGGTATGTCAACAGAAGGCTTCTGCAGGAAGTCAATTACATAATGAGGTTTATTGTCGATCTCAATCACACCTGAAATAGAATAGTTGTAGTACTCCATGGCTTCCGAGGTGAGGACAGATTCAGTATTTTTTACGATATCCAGCTGTAATACGCTTACCGGTCCGCCCTGTAGTTTGAATAATACTGTGTCCATTTTCTCTACATCAGAACTTTTGCTGCCCTTGTAGATCTTGGCTCCGTCAAATCTGATATCGCTTGTATAGGGAGCTTTGAATATCTCAACAACAGCTTCCCCTATAGATACATAAGTGCGATTTTTCCTGATAGTCTCCCTGTAGAATGCAGTCATAAGATTTGATTCATTCTCATAGTTCTTCCCTATATTAACTATTGCTTTCTTAACGATTTCATAAGGGTCGAGAGGCTTGACAACTATCTCCTTTATAGGAATAGGAGCCGATTCGAGTTCAATTAAATTTTTTAACTCCGTTATCCTTAAGTTCACTGATGGGGATGACCTTGTTCTTGTATCCCAGGTATGTCACCTCAAGATTTTTGGAGGTAATGGTTTCTCCTATTTTAAGAGTGAATTCTCCGTCGATGTTTGTAACAATTGCAACGTTTGATTCCATTACAGCTACTGTTGCAAAAACAAGTGGAGTTCCGGTTTCAGCATCAATAACTTTTCCTTTGATTGTGATATATTCTGCTGATCGTTTTTCTTCCGGTCCGGAAACTTGCCGGCATAGGCAGTCTGAAAGGTAACAGCTGCGAGAAGAACTGCTGCGATAAGCGAAATGTGTCTGAATGTTTTCATGGCTGCAATTTATTAAGTTATAATAACACTTCATTTAATTATTGGATTCGGAATTCTTTTCCTTTCAGTACTATGACCCCCTGCATTATTTAACCCTATCATAATCGTGATAAATATTTTATTATCTTACTTCTTTATTTTTATTGTCCGATGATTAATGGCCTTGTAAAACCGCTGAATCTCCTCATGTCAGGATATTCATATCTGAAAAGTTCTGTCTCAAAACAGGCATCAGTATATGGAATGCCTGCAGCAGTGGGTATCGAACTAACAAATAACTGCAACCTGCACTGTCCGGAATGTACCTCAGGTTCAGGGCAGATGAGGCGGGAACGCGGTTTCATGGATATTGAACTGTTCAAAAAGATGATTGAAGAACTCAAACCTTTTCTGTATAATATAAATCTCTATTTTCAGGGCGAACCAATGCTGCATCCCGGATTTTTCTCATTTATCAAGAACAGCGGAAATATCAGGACTGTCTATCGACAAACGGACATTTTCTTTCAGAAGAAAACTGTGAAAAACTTGTGAAATCCGGGCTGAACAAGCTGATTATATCACTTGACGGTATTGATCAGGATACTTATTCGGCATACAGGAAAGAACGGGAATATTCAGACTGTAATTGATGGGATAAAGAATATTTCTGATGCGAGGAAGAAATACAATTCATCCCTGAAAATTGAAATTCAGTTTCTTGTTAACAGGTTCAATGAACATCAGATACCACGTATCAGGAAACTTGCACATGAGATGAATGCTTCACTGAAATTTAAATCAATGCAGATTACCAGTAAAAACAGCTTTGAAACCTGGCTGCCTTCCGGTGAAAAATTCAGAAGGTATATGTTCAGGGATGGAACGTATCTGATAAAAAGCTCGTTACCGGAAGATGTGCACGGCTCTGGTTTAATCCGGTTATCACCTGGGACGGAAAAGTTTTGCCTTGCTGTTTTGATAAAAATGCTGAATTTGTTATGGGAGATCTGAACCAGGAATCGTTCAGAGATATCTGGAATGGTACAAAATTCCGATTTTCAGAAAGAGTATTCTTTCGGACAGGCAGTTCAATTGAGATTTGCAGGAATTGTACCTCGGGATTGAAGAGATGGATAATCTGAGCCGGGTAATCTGTAATCGGTATTCAGTAATCGGCTACTCAAAAACCGAATACCGGACACCGGATACCGAATACCTCTTTATACCGTCATAACATCCTTCTCCTTCACGGCCATTACCTTATCGATCTTTCCGTTGTATGAGTGTGTCATCTCCTGTACTTTTTCAACAGCATCTTTTTCAAGATCTTCGGGAAGTCCGTCCTTAAGAAGTTGTTTAAGCTCATCATTTGCCCATTTACGGGCATTCCGGATGCTTATTTTTGCTGTTTCACCTTCATTCCGGACCTGTTTTACAAGCTGATGTCGTCTCTCCTCAGTAAGTGGAGGAATATTGATCCGGATAACCTCACCATTATTAACAGGTGTTAAGTCCGATATTTGCAGCCATTATTGCTTTTTCAATTGTTCCGAGCATATTTTTTTCCCAGGGTTGTATCAGAATTGTTTTCGCATCGGGGTATTGATATTTGAAACCTGAGTAAGAGGTGAATTAACTCCATAATAATCAACTGTTATACCATCGAGCAGAGCAGGATTTGATCTTCCGGCGCGAAGTCTTGCAAGTTCATGCTCGAGATGCTCGAGAGCTTTTTCCATTCTGTCTCTGGTTTCTTCTATTATCAGTTCAATTTCTTCGTTCATATGCGGTTAATTTGGTTAAATAATTCACGTGCTTTTTATATCTTATTGTTACAGGAATAACAAAAATAATAAAATAGACGGAATAGCAATGACTATATTCAATCTGAGACAATAGTTCCGATTTTTTCGCCTCTCAACAAGCTTTATCAGATTTCCTTTCTGATTCATATCAAAAACTATTATGGGCATATTATTATCCCTGCACATTGTAAAAGCAGTTGAATCCATCACTTTAAGTCTTTTTGCAATTACCTCCTCAAATGAGATTTTATCAAATTTCACTGCTTTGGATCTTTTTCAGGATCGGCTGTATAAACTCCATCAACCCGTGTTCCTTTTAGAAGAACATCAGCACCAATCTCAACGGCTCTGAGAGCTGATGCAGTGTCAGTTGTGAAAAACGGATTTCCTGTTCCTCCTGCAAGGATACAAATAGTGCTTGTTTTTCATTGCTTCAAGTACTTTGTCCCTGTTATAAAGTTCTCCAACAGGTTCCATCCTTATTGAAGTGAAGACTTTTGCTTTGCCGCCCAGCCTTGTTATAGCACTTTCCAGAGCCAGACTGTTAATTACTGTTGCCAGCATTCCCATCTGATCGCCTTTTACTCTGTCAAATCCTGATTCTGTACCGCTCAGGCCACGGAAGATATTTCCTCCTCCGATAACAATTGCTACCTCGCATCCATTTTTCAGCTACTTCAATAACCTGTTCTGGCATACTCCTCAAGTACAGCATCGCTTATTCCGTGATTTCCTTTTCCTGCAATGATTCGCCGCTGAGTTTTAATAAGATCCTTTTGTATTTCATATGTATAGTTACTTTACTGTAAAGATATGAATATTAGACGGGGAACACAAGCGGGTGAGTTGATGCCGGAGATAAAAAAAGTGGCCCCCCTTGAAGCGCCACCTGAATATTGAAATATGAACCTACGTATTAAAGATTAAGGGAATAACGTTTGAAATCAGTAACAGTAAGATCTTTGTTGACTGACTGCAGATACTGTCTGATAGTCATTTTGTTATCCTTTACAAAATCCTGGTTGAGCAGTGTGCTTTCCTTAAAGAATTTTGTAAGTTTACCCTGAGCAATTTTTTCAAGCATCTCTTCAGGTTTGCCATCACGTCGTGCCTGTTCTTTGCCGATTTCAATCTCCTGAGCAATAACAGCTTCAGGAACAAAATCCTTATCAACAGCTACAGGATTCATTGCAGCAATCTGCATTGCAACATCCTTATAAACCTGAACATCAACACCTGCTTTTGTGAAATCCGACAAGTGTTGCAAGTTTGTTTCCCGGGTGAATATATGCCTGAACATGAGCAGCTTCTATTTTTTCGTAGTATGAAAGATCAAGTTTTTCACCAATAATTCCAACGTACTCAACAATCTTATCACCTATTTTACCACCATCCAGTGGAAGTGATTTAAGTGCATCAAGATTTGCAGGTTTATTTGCAAGAGCAATATCAAGAATTTTATTTGCAAGTGCCATAAAATCAGCATTTTTTGCAACAAAATCAGTTTCACTGTTAAGAACAATTATTGCACCGAGTTTACCGTCAGCGGTTACTTTTGAAAGAACAACACCTTCTGTAGCATCCCTGTCAGCACGTTTGTTTGCAACAGCCTGTCCTTTTTTGCGAATTATTTCAATTGCTTTGTCAAAGTTGCCTTCAGCTTCTTCGAGAGCTTTCTTGCAGTCCATCATTCCGGCCAGAGTAACTCTTCTTAGTTTGGCAACATCAGCAGCATTTATAACAGCCATAGTATATTTCTTATTAATTTATAATCAGTAATTTTTATTCTTCTTCTTCAGTGTCGTCGATAGCTTTGATGACATCATCATCCTCATCATTCTGCGATTACATCATCCTCATCCTCCTCATCCCCTCAACCTCTTCTTCCTCATCTTCTTCAACAATTGCTTCAATTATTGCAGCAGGAATATCTTTTGTCTCAAGTTCTTTTCTGATGATTTTCTTATCTTTCGGCTGAGGTTCTTTGTCTTTTTCAATTTTTCTTTCATTAAGTCCTTCTTCAATTGCCTGGCAAAGAATACCAATAATAAGTGAAATTGATTTTGATGCATCATCATTTGCAGGGATCGGAAATTCAATATCTGAAGGATCTGAATTGGTATCAACCATTGCAAAAACCGGAATTCCCAGTCTTTTTGCCTCCTTAACAGCAATATGTTCTTTGCTTACATCAACAATAAAAAGTGCTGACGGAAGTCTTGTAAGATCAATAATACTGCCAAGAGTTTTTTCAAGTTTGGCTCTCTGCCTGGTAACCTGAAGTCTCTCACGTTTTGAAAGATTCGGGAATGTACCGTCGGTAGCCATTTTGTCAATAGATGACATTTTCTTAACAGCCTTACGGATAGTCGGGAAATTGGTAAGCATACCACCCGGCCAGCGCTCTGTAACATAAGGCATATTAACTGCTTTAACTTTCTCGGCAACAATCTCTTTTGCCTGTTTCTTTGTTGCAACAAATAAAACTTTCTTTCCTGATTTGGCAATATGTTTCATTGCTGAAGCAGCCTCATCAATTTTTTCTGCTGTTTTTTCAAGGTCAATAATGTGAATTCCGTTACGCTCCATAAAGATATAAGGAGCCATGGCAGGATTCCATTTTCTTTTCAGGTGTCCGAAATGAACACCTGCATCAAGTAATTCTTTAAAATTTGTTCTTGGCATTTTGTGGTTTTTTAAGTTTACATTCTTACAATCAATTGCAAAGTAGTCCCGTCCTGCGGAAGTCTTTGCAATTTAGATACTAAACTTGCATCTATAACGACTGACTGATTAATTCCTAACGTTTACTGAACTGGAATCTCTTGCGGGCTTTTGGCTGACCTGGTTTTTTCCTTTCAACCTCACGCGGATCGCGTGTAACAAATCCCTCTGCCTTAAGTGCTGATTTGCATTCAGCATCAATCATAACAAGAGCCCTTGTAATTCCAAGACGAAGAGCTTCTGCCTGTCCTTTTACACCACCGCCATCAAGATTGACATTAATATCATATTTGTCAGCAACATTCAGAAGCAACCAGAGGCTGTGTAACAACATACTGAAGTGTTTCAGCACCAAAATATTCTTTATAATCCCTGCCGTTAACAGTAATCTTTCCCTTGCCATCGCTTAAATATACCCGGGCTACAGCTGCTTTCCTTCTTCCAAGAGCATTGATTGATTCCATATCTGTTGCTTAATATATTTAAAGTTCAATTTTTTTTGGTTTCTGTGCTTCATGAGGATGTGCAGTACCTGCATAAACATGAAGATTTCTGTAAAGTGCACTTCCCAGACTGTTTTTCGGAAACATACCTTTTACAGCATGCTCAATCAGACTGATAGGATTCTTTTTCAGCATGGTTTCAGCAGTTGTAAATCTCTGACCTCCGGGAAAACCTGTATGCCTGACATATTCTTTATCTGACCATTTTTCTCCTGAAAGATCAACTTTTTCGGCATTGATAACAATTACATTGTCACCACAATCAACATGAGGAGTAAAGTTCGTTTTGTGCTTGCCTCTCAGCATCGAGGCCACAACTGATGCAAGCCTTCCCAGAATCATTCCTTCAGCATCAATAATAACCCACTCCTTGTTTACAGTAGCTTTATTTGCTGATACTGTTTTATAACTTAAGGTGTTCACTTCTTTTTATTTTTAATTGATACACTTATATTTAATGCTATAAACCCTGTAATTTGGGGACTGCAAAAATACAATATATTTCCTAAAAAAAAAGAATATTGGATAGAATTTATTTCAGGTTCAATAAAACTACCTTATTTTTATATCTCTGATTGATTAAAGAGGTTGTCAGTGAATACTCTGGGAGATTCCTCGCTACGTTTCTCCCTCCCCTCCCCTAAAAAGGAGATGTCATTCCGAGCGCAGTGAGGAATCCTATATATCTTTTCGGAACATTAAATAAATAGAGATGGCTGATTTGAGATTACAGAGAAACTTTTTTATCCGTGATGTTCTTGAAGTTGCCCCTGAGCTGATAGGCAAAAATATGGTTGTCAGGTCAGGGAATGGCATTTATGGAAGATATATGCTTACTGAAGTCGAGGCATACAGGGGCTCTGAGGATATTGCCTGTCATGCAAGCAAGGGAAGGACCGCCCGGACAGAGATTATGTACCACGAGGGAGGAAGGCTCTATGTATATCTCGTCTACGGTATGTACTGGATGCTGAATGTGGTGACCGGTTGCGAAAATGATCCGCAGGCAGTACTTATCAGAGGCGTGGAAAGCCTTGACGGCCCGGGGAAACTAACCAGGTCATTCGGCATAGACAGGACATATTATGGTGAAGATGTGACGGTATCGGACAGGATATGGTTTGAAGAAAGCGGCGCTAAACCAGTTATACGAACCGGTGAAAGGATTGGAATCGATTACGCGGGTGAATACTGGAAGTCCAGGCCCTGGCGCTATTATCTGTGAAGATCAGGATATTGTTACCGATGTTCACGTGACTTTTGCTTTGAAGTTACAAGATTGATAAGCTTGTCAAAATTAAGGTGGAGGGCATAGGTCTGATCCATTCTCTTACGGTCGATATCATAATACAAATCCACTCCAAAGAACAGTTCCAGTGAACTTGCCGGGAAAAACTTCAGATGAATGGCGCTGTTTATTAATCTTCGGTTATGGATCACTACGCCGGGCTGGTAATCACTGATACTGCCATAGATAGGATTCCCGTTGGGAGCGTAGAAATCATGTCCGTTCCAGTATCCGGTCTCAAGCCGGAGGGCTTTGAAGGAATAATGCAATCTTATCCAGGATGCGTATCCGTCAGTGATCCCTGAGATTGTATCTCCTGCCTGCAGCTTGTTTAAAAAATGAAGATATTCAATTCCTAACTGTCCGTATCTTTTCTCAGCCAGATCGAAATTTACCCGTAGTCCGGCAGCAATGTTGATTATTGATTCCACCTCTTCTGGGTAATCACTGATCTGACCGCCGCGGTGTTTGAGCTGAAGCTGTACAGGGAGTTCAATCCTTATAAAATCGGCGATAGGGGAAGAGGTATATCTGAACGATTCGCCTATTGTGAATTGTTCCCTGGTTGAATCACCTTTAAAAATGTAATTTTCCCAGCTTATCCATGTGTCAGTGAATAAATGGTCATTGATGTGAGTGACCTGAACTCCATCTTCGACATACTGATTGTAAAGCCTTTCTCTGTAGAAATGGGGATCAAGGAAATGGTGTTTGTCGGGACCTGTAAGTGTGCCAAGCGTAAGAGTTGTATTCTCTGAAAAGTAGAGGGATGTTGAGAAAACGGGCCTTATCTGAGAGAATTTCTCAGTCCCGTAATACTTTAGGATGTGCGTACCCGCCCGAAGGGAAACTTTGCCAGTAGGGGTGTATATGAGTTCCGGCTGTATAAAGAACCCGAGAAGGGTATACCCCTCCACAACCGGATTATAATACTCATTGTCCTCGATGAAGTTTATGCTTTTTATTCTCAGGGACAGATCACCGGACTGAGGTTTTATCTCCCGGTCAGTCTGGCCGGAAATATTATTTGAAGATATATAGATTATGAGGAGGATGACAAGAGTTATTCGCATGAGGCAGATCAGAGGAAAATTTTGACAAAAGTAATAATATTTCCCAAAGTTAAAATGTTATTAAATAGAATTGTAGTTGTTTACTTATCAACAATTTTTTCCGTTCTTTGTTTCCTAAAAGCATCAAAAAAAATTGTTTATGGATTCAATCTGGGGCAATTATCGCCGCTGGAATAATCTCACCGGAGGCTTACTTTTTGTCTTTTCAACAATAGTTTATTTATTGACCCTTGAACCGACTGTAAGTTTCTGGGATTGCGGGGAGTTCATTTTGTCAGCCTTTAAGCTTCAGGTAGGCCATCCTCCGGGGGCTCCGTTGTTCCTAATGATAGGAAGAGTTGCGACTCTTTTCGCAGGCGGCGACACTTCAAAAGTGGCACTGATGGTAAACGCATTGTCAGCTATTTGCAGCGGATTTGCCATTATGTTCCTTTTCTGGACTATTACCCACCTTGTAAGAAAGGTATTTGTAAACGGAAGAGAACTGGAACCAGGACATGTACCTGCAATAATCGGCAGTGGAGTTATCGGCGCACTGGCATATACATTTTCCGATACCTTCTGGTTTTCTGCTGTTGAGGGGGAACTATATGCCCTTTCATCACTGGTTACCGCACTCGTCTTCTGGGGCATGCTGAAATGGGAGGAGGAGGCGGATAAACCATATGCCGGAAGATGGATAATTCTTATTGCCTATATAATGGGTCTCGGTCTTGGGATACACCGTCTGAACCTTCTGGTAATCCCGGTTCTTGTTTTTGTTTTCTATTTTAAAAAATTTGAAGTTACCAGAAATGGTTTGATCAGGACACTTTTATTTGCAATGGCGCTCTTGTGGCTGATGGTTTTTGTGGTGATACCAGGCGTGCCTGAAGTTGCCGGCTGGTTTGAACTGTTTTTTGTAAATGTTCTCGGAATGCCATATAACAGCGGACTGCTGATCTATCTTCTGATTATTTTCGCAGGGCTGGCTTATGGGATTCATTATTCCCTGAAGAACAACCGGATTATACTTAATTATATTCTGACATCCCTGCTGGTGGTAATGATCGGCTATTCATCCTATGCTATGATAATGATCAGATCATCAGCCCGTCCTCCGATGAACCAGAATAATCCGTCGGATGTATTTTCGCTGTCATATTATATCAATATGAAGCAATATGGCAGTTCGCCTAAATTTTTCGGGAACTACTACAGTGCTCCGGTCATTGGTGTAAAAAAAGTAATTGCAGGATACAACAAGAGGAAGGCAAATATAAACCTTATTATCGTCCTGAATATGAATACAGCAAGCAGTTTGAAACAATTTTTCCGCGTATGTACAGTTCTGATCCTGATCATGAGGGCGCATACAAATACTGGGGAAAGGTTATCGGGAAGAAATATACAGTAGGTTCCGATTCCAAGGAGACTATCGTCTGTCCGACTTTCGGCGAAAACCTCAGATACTTTTTCCGGTACCAGGTAGGATTCATGTACCTGCGGTATTTCATGTGGAATTTTGCCGGAAGACAGAATGATATGCAGGGTAACGGAAACACAATTCAGGGCAACTGGATAAGCGGAATAAATTTTATTGATGAAGCACGTCTTGGTAATCTTGATAGACTTCCTGCTGATCTGAAGACCAATCCGGGCCACAATAAGTATTATTTTCTTCCTTTGCTGCTTGGACTGGCCGGAATGTTGTGGCAGTACAAAAGGAAAAAGAAAGGTTTCTGGCTTGTAATGACGTTTTTTATCATGACCGGTCTCGCCATAATATTTTATCTGAATCAGTATCCGAATCAGCCAAGAGAAAGGGACTATGCCTATGCCGGATCATTCTATGCCTTCGCGATCTGGATAGGAATGGGATTTATGCTTGTTTATGAGAAACTGCAGAAGTTACTGGGTGAGAAGGGATCACCTGCAGTTACATTCATTGCCCTGCTTGTTGCAGTTCCTTCACTAATGGCATTCCAGAACTGGGATGATCATGACCGTTCGGGACGTTATACAGCCAGGGATATAGGAGCGAACTATCTCAAATCGTGTGCCCCGAACAGTATTCTGTTCACGTATGGAGACAATGATTCTTTTCCTGTCTGGTATGTCACAGGATGTGGAACAGGTGAGAACCGATGTCCGTGTTGCCAACCTGAGCTATATTCAGGCAGGATGGTATATTGAAATGATGAGGCAGAAAGCCTTCGATTCAGATCCGATGCCACTGACTCTCGACCGTACAAAATACATTGAAGGGGTAAGGGAACAATTGCCGGTAAACAACAGGGTCGACAAACCTGTTGACCTAAAGGAAGTGGTTCAGTTCGCGGGCTTCGATGACAGAAAATACATGGTGGATCTCAGTGGCAGAGGCGATTATATGAATTACCTGCCGGCCAGCAAGTTTATAATTGATGTAGATTCCGCCGAAGTGCTGGCAAATGGTACAGTCAGGGAATATTATAAAGACAGGATGGTTTCTCCCATGATCTGGGAATATTCCGGAGAGGATGTTTTCAAGGGCGACCTTGCAATAATGGATCTTCTGGGAACTAACAGCTGGAACAGGCCGGTCTATTTTTCAACCACGGTGCCATCCGACCAGTATAAAGGTCTCGAGAAATATTTTGTCCAGGAGGGTCTTGCCTACAGGGTGGTCCCCATCAGAATTGACCAGCCGGAAAAAGGAGAGTTCGGAATGATCGACCCTTACATCATGTATGATAACCTGATGAATAAGTTTACCTGGGGAAATGCAGGAGATCCTGAAGTTTACCTTGATGAAAACAACAGAAGGATGTTCAGCAACTTCAAGAGGATCTTTGCATCGCTTGGGAAAGATCTTATTCTGAAGGGAGATACCGCGAAAGCAATTGAGGTTGCCCGCCGGGGACTGGAGCTTGTACCTGCAGAAAAGATGCCGAATGACTTTTTCACAATAGGCCTCGCGGAGGTACTTATCATGGCTGGAAGGAAAGAAGAGGGAGAGAAGTTACTCAATGAGATCCTTGCTTATGCAAAGACTTATCTTGAATATTCAATAAGTCTCAAACCCGGGGAACGGTTCGGTCTTGACTATCCGATGGGGATCAGTATGCAGGCCTTGCTCGATATTTATAATCTGTCTGTGAATCTTAAGCTTGATTCTCTGACCGCGGTCGTTGAACCGGATATAAATAATTACTATTCAAAGCTTTATTCGGTAAAATAAATTCATATGCGGCTTTTCAGGCCATGCTTTGTCGCTGCCTGTATTTATCCTGAAGCGATCTTCAGAATAAAGACATACGAGAAGCTTCTTTATCTGACATTTGATGACGGACCTGATCCGGATTCGACACCTGAATTAATTGAGCTCCTTGGAAAACATAATGTTAAAGGCCTCTTCTTCTGCAATGGAAGTGCTGCTGAGAAATACCCTGAACTTGTTGAACTGATAGTTTCAAAGGGTCATAAAATCGGCAATCACAGTTTTAGTCATACCGATGGCTGGAGAACTTCAACTGAGAGATATTTGGAAGATGTTTCGAGGGCAGATGAATTTACCGGTTCCAGGTTTTTCAGGCCTCCTTACGGACGAATGAAAATGGGGCAGTACAGAAAGCTGAAGGGAAAATATAAAATAGTCTTATGGGATATCATGCCTTATGATTTTGACATAAAATTCGGCAGCCGGAAATCACTTCAGGTACTGAAGAGGAAGATCCGGCCCGGATCAGTCATTGTGCTGCATGATACTCCTGATTCGGCAGCAAAAATAATTCTCGACGAATTTTTAACGTCTTCTATCAATGCCGGTTACAGATTTGAATTGATTGATTAATCGCATTTCCCCTTCTATGACAGGAACAATGCCGCCTCATCAAACAACCGTTCGAACCAGTAATCAGCAGGCTTATCTCGTCGCTGGCGCGGATTTGCAATCCGTGACACTACCTTTGCACCAATTACAAATTGGCGCCAGCAGGGCCTATCTTTATCTCTGCTGGCGCGGATTTGCAATCCGTGCCATAATACATTTAACTTCTTATAGGAATTCTGCTTAACTGACTCCAATACTATCTCAAGATAGTTGTTTAAACCAGCATAATTTCTTGCTGAACTGAAAAAATAATCTTCAGGTCTTTCTACAATAAGCTCCTTAACAGGATTTTCATGTATGTATTCCAATTTCTCATCAAAGAACTTATTTGAGGTTATATCTTCTGGATGGTTGCCATCCTGCCAAAATTTATATTCTTTAATACCTTTTAGATCCTTTCCCGCTTTCCTAAAGTATTCTATCATCCAATCTCGTCTGCTTTCAGGCTCACGATAGTATCTGTTGATTATAGCTTTGGAGGTGAATTTCTTAAAATCTCGTAAAATATCAGATAAAGTGAACTATCCCTTCTGCTCTGGCGAATAAATGAAGATGACTTGGCATCAAACAATAGCCAAATAATTCCAAACCTTTTTCCTTTTGACAATATTTAAGGGAATCAATAATGGCAATTTTGTGGTTTTCCTGGTAAATACATCTATCCAACCTACCACAGTCAATGTCATGAAATATGCTTTTCCATGATCCCAAATTCTGTACTTTATCTGACATAGCACGAGAATTCAGCTAATGCAAATTAAGAATTCTTTTGGAAACAAATTATAGCTTAAACCGTGAAAAACATTTCAGACAATAATTGATAAATAAGCACCGATTACAAATTGGCGCCAGCAGACGTATCTTGTTGCTGGCGCGGATTTGCAATCCGTGACAAAATTCTTAGACGCTGGCGCGGATTTGCAATCCGTGAACACTGACCTATGGCACAATTACAAATTGGCGCCAGCGAGCCTACATTTATCTCTGCTGGCGCGGATTGCGATCCGTGACAAAATTCGTAGACGCTGGCGCGGATTTGCAATCCGTGACACTGACCTATGGCACCAATTACAAATTGGCGCCAGCAGGGGTATTCCCGTACAAATGAAATAAGCTGATGGTTTTTCCCTGCCGGATTTTGATTCTCTGAATGAATTGTTACTTTTGAAGCAGTAAAATATTTCCTAGAAATGAATATTCTTATCCTTGGATCAGGCGGCAGGGAACATGCTCTTGCATGGAAACTTGCTCAGAGTAAAAAAGTAAGCAGGATTTTTATCGGTCCGGGAAATGCCGGGACTGTTAATTCAGGGACTAATCTGAAGCTTGATCCGGGCAACTTCCCGGAGGTAAAAAATGCAGTGCTGGAGAACAGCATCGGTATGGTAATAGTAGGGCCTGAGGCGCCACTCGTTGAAGGCATTCATGATTACTTCCTCAATGACAGCTCGCTGAAGCACATCCCTGTTATCGGACCGGATAAATCTGCTGCCCGCCTGGAAGGAAGCAAGGATTTCGCCAAGGATTTTCTTTCCCGCCATAATATACCTACTGCCAGATACAGGAGTTTTGATATTTCATCCCTGAAGGATGTTCCCGGGTTTCTCAGTACTCTCAACCCCCCATATGTTATAAAAGCTGACGGACTCGCTGCAGGGAAAGGGGTACTGATAATTGATGATATGGGTGAAGCTGTGAAAGAGGTTGAGGCAATCCTGAACGGAAAATTCGGAAACGCAGGGCTGAAAGTTGTAATTGAGCAGTTCCTTAAAGGGATTGAAGTGTCGGTATTCGTGATCACTGATGGTATCTCATATAAACTATTGCCTGAAGCAAAGGATTATAAAAGAATAGGTGAGGGAGATACGGGCCTCAATACCGGTGGAATGGGTGCGGTTTCTCCGGTGCCGTTTGCAGATCAGGTCTTCATGCACAAGGTGAGTGAAAGAATCATTGATCCTACAATGCAGGGACTGGCTGAAGACGGAATTGTATATAAGGGATTCATTTTCTTCGGACTGATAAATGTTGAAGGTGATCCGTATGTAATCGAATATAATGCCAGGCTGGGCGATCCGGAATCAGAGGTCCTTATCCCCCGGATAAAATCAGATCTGTTTGAACTGATTGAGGGGGTGGCATACGGAAATCTTGATGAAAGGGAAATTGAGATTGACAGCAGGTATGTTACTGCCGTGATGCTGGTTTCAGGCGGATACCCAGGGGACTATAGAAAAGGATTGCCCGTTACCGGCTTGAACCTTACGGGCGAATGTATGGTTTTCCACGCCGGGACAAAACTGACGGAAAATGGCGTGTTAACCGCAGGAGGACGGGTAATGGCAGTGAGTTCCTATGGCGGTTCAATGAGGGAGGCTCTTGATAAATCGTACAGGAATGCATCTTTATTGAAGTTCGATGGTATTTACTACAGGAAGGATATTGGATTTGATCTTTAGATTAAATGCTCTTACGACTATTTAAGGGGACCAGTCCCGGAATTATATTCATTATCACAGTTGTATTCACAGCTGTCTGGATGAGCGTATTCACCCATCCCCCGGATCTTTCTGCATCTCGTTTTTATTCTGATCCTATGCCGCTGTACGGGTTACTGATGGCGCTAACGGCAAAAAGCAATGTGGCGGGAGTGGTCATATCATTTTTAACAGCTGCCCTTATCTCATTCCTCCTGGTGAATTTCAATACTGCCAGTTTTTTTATTAATGAGAGGACATATCTTCCGGCTCTGCTATATGTTATGATGAGTGGATTATTTCCGGAATACCAGTCGCTGAATCCTGCCTTGCCCGCCTCTCTTTTCCTTATGCTGGCTATCATAAGGATTATGGACGGATACAAAAAAGCTGGTGTGACGGGTAATTTTTTTGATGCAGCCATTCTGATCTCCACCGGCAGCCTGTTCCATGCAAGCCTTATCTGGTTTGGTCTGCTCGTAATAATAGGGATTATATTGATAAGGACAGTCAGTTTATCTGAGATTATAATTGCACTGCTTGGCCTGCTAACTCCATACCTTATTTTATTTGGAATATATTATGTGACCGGGAAGGATATGGGAGCCCTGCTGACACTAATCAGCGACAATCTCTTCCTGAACAGAGGCGGATATGCTTTCTCAGCATTGACTTTAGTTTCACTTGGTATTGTCACTATCATCATAGTCATTAGTATGGCGTTTCTTTTTTCACTTCTGAACACAAAAAAGATTAAATCGAGAAAGACATTTTCGCTGCTGATATGGGCATTTCTGATATCAGTGACCGTTTATTTTATAATACCCGCAGTTTCTGTTGAAATAATATGGATAACCGCCATTCCTGTCAGCTATATCCTGGCACATTATTTTTTATTCAACCGGCAAAGGCTGATGCCTGAAATATTTCTGTCCCTGCTTTTTCTTCTCGTCCTGATAATTCAGGTAACATATATATTGTGAGAGTTTGGAGTGACTAAAGTGACTAAAGTGACTAAAGTGACTATTTCTTGATATGCCTGACAAATTTCTTTTCTATCCAGCCGGGAACGATAAAAGCGCCGATAATAAGATAAGGGTAATAGCTTATCAGTCTCCAGATAACAGCTATTGCAAGGGCAATTCCACCTGCAATGGCCGGATCGAACGGGATCAGATCAGTTATATAGCGACCCAGTATGAGTTCTGCAAATCCGCTTCCCCCGGGGGAAGGGCTTATAATCATCATTACCCAGGCAGCAAGCTGTCTGGCAAAGATCAGAAAATGGCCACTGACTGAAAAAAAAGCGACCAGGATTGCATTAACGACCCAATACCTGGAGGTCCATGAAAGAAAGGTGGCAGTAAGAGCCTTTAACCAGAATCCAAAGGATCTCTTTTTCAATTCAATGGAGCTTTCTATGATATCATTTCCGGCCTTCCGGGCAGATTCCTGCCAGCGTCTCAGAATTGGAAGGCCGAAGAGCCGGGTAATAAGTCTGCTTATTGCCTGCGGATTGAAGAACAATCCGTAACCGACGAGAATAACCCAGATCAGGATTATTGAATAGCCTATTCCTGCCACCAGTGCCAGTTCATTGAGAAATGATATACCTGTACCCTGCAGGGAGGTGGTGAACAATGCATCATTCCCGACAAGAAGAACAAGCAGTGGAAGCATTATTACAAAATACAGCTCATCCAGAAAGGAGGTTGCTAAAACAACGGCAGTGCTTCGTCCGACCGACAAGCCTTCCTTGTGAAGGAAGACAACCGCCACTGCTGTTCCTCCGACTGTAGAAGGTGTAATAGCCGAGGTAAACTCCCACAACATAATAACCCTGAAAGCCTGAAGCCAGGTAAGACCTTTATCGGTCAGGATCCTGATCCTTATTATATATCCAAGATCCCTTCCAATCATGCAAAGCCAGGCAACGAATAGCCAGAATACGGACTTCCATGAGAAGACCAGGTTGCTGAGAGTATCAGTATTGAATTCTTTTGAAATAAGCCATACCACCACAGCCAGACCCAGTAAAGCAGGCAAGATTATTTTCCTGGGTTTGAGTTTGCTTACAAGATGGTAATGGCTCTCTTCGCTCATCAGTTATTGCTTAGTATTGATTAAAAAGATCAGCTGTTCCTCTAAAGGTATTATATCCGCTTTGGGAATGTTACTGCGACCATTCCTGGGGTTGCCTGTCCCAGCGATGTTTTTCCAGCTCTTTCATCAGACCGGGATCCAGCAGACCTGCATCGCTTGTTTTAACATTGGTTCTCACATGATCGGTTTTTCGCATTCCCGGTATTATAGTGCTTACAGTTGGTTCTCCCAGAATGAAGCGAAGCGCCATTTCAGACATGGTCATGCCTTTTGGGACAAGCGGTTTAAGTGCATCTGCATGTTCAACTGCCGGTATCAGGTTTTCGGGGACATAATAGGTATTTCTCCAGTCGCCTTCCGGCCATTTGCTATCCTTTGTAAGAGTGCCTGTCAGAGAGCCTTCATCAAATGGAACCCTGGCGATAACTCCAACATTCATCTCACGGCATGCAGGGAAAAGCTCATCCTTCGGATTCTGATCGAAAATATTGTAGATAACCTGGACGACATCTATCAAACCGCTTCTGACAGCCTTTATTCCGTTCCAGGGTTCCCATCTGTTCAGGCTTATCCCGATTGAATGAAAAAGCCCCTGTTCCTTCAGTTCAATCATTTTTCTGATTCCGCGGTCATCATTGAGCCAGCTGTCTTCCCACGTATGGAACTGCATCAGGTCATATGAATCCAGACCGGCATTTGTGAGACTCTTTTCAACATATCTCTGAATATGCTGGGGAGGGAAGCAATCATCCAGAGTAAATTCCCGCTGGCTTGGCCACTTGAAATTCTTCGGAGGCATCTTGGTTGCAGTATAGAGCTTCTTATCCTTATTGGCCCTGACAAGTTCTCCAAGGATTCTTTCGCTTTTGCCTGCTCCGTAGCCCCAGGCTGTATCAAAAAAATTACATCCCATATCCGCGGCAAGCTGAAGGGAGCGGAATGATTCCTCATCATCCGATCCTGTCCATCCCGCCATGCCCCACATGCCGTAACCTATTTCACTGACACTCCAGTTCGTTCTGCCAAGCTTCCTGTATTTCATAATCTGAATGGTTTTATATTATATTCCAGGCGCTGCAAGTTAAGGGATTTATAGAAATTAACAAATAGAGCAGAATAACCCGTTAAAAGCACAGGTTTTTGAAATTCTCTGAAGTAATTTGTATTCCAATTCTTTAGCGGCGCGCAGGCAAACCGGAAATGGTGCGAAATTTTGCCAGGCCGGTGGCGCCATTAAGGCAAGTGTAGCGGGCGCCCGGCCTGGCAAAATTTGTCATTTCCGGGGCCCTTTTCTTTGGTTCATTTCTTTTGGGCAAGCAAAAGAAATGAACAATAAACTAAAAAAGAAGGGTGACATATTTAGACACCCTCCTTAAAGCGTAAGCCCCTTTGCGGTTAATGGATTTTTATTTTTTCAACAGCCCCCTACGGATCAATACCTGTCGAGCCACCTGTACCTTCTGGCACTGTCACCGAATTTGACCGCAAAAGTCAATTCATGAGTCCCATAGGTGACTCTCTGGATCTGGTTCAGGGTGAAATCCACTGCATATCCGAAGAAGTAGGCAGTCTGTTCAGACTTTTTAGGTGCATATTTTAACCTTATATTGGCAATCAAACCTCCTCCTGTTCTGTAGGTAAGACCTGTCCAGAAGCTCTGGTCAAAGATATACGTCAATCCAAAGTCAGCCTGGGGCATTAGCTCTTCTGACACCTTTACGAGAACTGATGGCTGGAGTTCCTGTTTGTTGGATATCTCAAAGTAATATGATCCGAATGTATAAAGGTGCCTGTTCATCTTAAACTTATTATACGCATCATCACCAATTTTAGCAGCTGCTCCAAACAATTGTTGTACTGAAATTCCGAAATCATACTTGTGATTGAGGAGATAAATTCCAAAATCTGCATCCGGGACAAATACTCCCCTCCGGAGGTTGTCAGTCAGCCATGGCTCGTTCGGATCTTCAAAGCTTGTTTCGTCTGCCTTTACAATAAAGTGATAACCGGTAAAGGCAAGCCCAAGGGATAACTGGGTATTCCGGTCCAACCACATATGGTATGCATAAGTTGCCTGGAATCCTGTTCTTTGAATGAGTCCGTTCCTGTCACTGAACACATATGCACCAAGACCTACATTTCCGTCAGTCTTTGGTTTGTAGGAGGTCCGTTGCCCTGATTTCTTTTTTATCTGGAATGGCTTTTTGAGTATCCTGGTTTGCCAGCTCAGTGAATACGTCCTGGGAGCTCCGGAATAGCCTACCCATTGTTCCCTGGCCGTCAGGTTAATGCTGGTATACCCGTCACTTCCTGCATGAGCAGGATTTATCAGGAACTTGTTGTACAGATACTGACTATAAATAGGGAGTTGCTGCGCCAGGGTAATCTGCCTGAGAGCAAGGAGGACTAATATAAATGCCAGCTTTTTCATATTCATTTCAGTATTTTAATTATCTGACAATAGTTACAGTACCCAGGAATGGCTTGGTTCCGTTATGGAGTTCTATCACATAGTGATATGAGTCTATCGGCAGGTCGTTGCCATTGTTCTTTCCGTCCCATGGCACCGGGTAGCCCACTCCTGACTTCCATACCGATTGTCCCCACCTGTTGTAGATAGTGATTTCCATGGATGGGTATAAACCGGTGTTTCCAATGTTCCAGTAATCATTGATCAAATCTCCGTTAGGTGAAAAGACTTCATTTATTACAAGACACATTTCCTGGATTGAAACCAGCTCAACAGATCCTGTCACTGAGCACATATTTGCATCAGTAACTGTGACTTCGTACAAGCCGGCAGGGACATCAGTGAGCTTATCTGTCGTTGAATTATCTGACCAGAGGTAAGCATAATCGCCGCTGCTTACACCGCCTGAGGCAGTAAGTTCAATTTTTCCGTCAGGTGTTTCGGGGCAGGTAGGTTCAGTGACATCGAATACGAGCTCTATGAGTGCAGGTTCGGTGAGTGTTATACTTGAATCAGCCTGGCAATTGTCGGAATCAGTCATTATCACCCTGTAGGTACCGGCTGCCAGGTTTGTCCTGCTGTTTCCTGTGCCACCATCGCTCCAGAGGTAATCAACAGTTCCTGAGGCATTCAAAGCCTGAACAGTAATATAGCCGCTTTCGGCACCGGCACAGTCGATACTGTAATTTCCATCAGTGCTTATTGAAGTTTCAACAGTAAAGTCGAATTGCGGCGGCTCAGCTATTTCTACTGTCGCTGATAACGGAGATGTGCAGGCAGCCGAATTTGTAACTGTGAAGGTATAAGTCCCGGGAGCAAGTCCTGATATAGTTGTACTTACACCAGAGTTTGTGACAGCTCCGGGATTAATTGTCCAGTTTCCTGTTTCTGGCAAACCCTCCAGTATCACGCTTCCTGTTGGCAGTGCACATGCAGGCTGGGTTATGGTTCCGATTGTTGGCGCTGGTGGTGCCCCGGGGACAGGATTGATTTCAATACTTGCTGACGGTGCTGAAGTACAGCCACCCGCAGTGGTGACCGTAAAGCTATATGTACCTGCTGCAAGAGACGAAATCGTTGTGCTCGTGCCTGAACCAGTGATTGCTCCCGGATCAATAGTCCAGGTTCCTGATGCCGGTAAACCGGATAATACTACGCTTCCTGTTGAAAGAGCACATGTTGGCTGAGTGATTGTTCCAACCACCGGTACGGATGGTATTGTATTGACCGTAACTATAACAGGTTTAATATCGTAACAGTCGGAGGCCGTTGTTCCTTTAATAAAATATGTTCCATCTGTTGCAGTCGTCGGTGTGCTATACGATATTGTTCCGGCTGCATCGGTCCAGTAAGTGTATGTCAGACCTGGCGTGGAACCCGCTGTTACAGAGGCCAGTGTAATATCAACAGTGGCCGGGGCGCATACTGGTGCAGGATTGGTAATTATAACAGTTGGTGCAGCATTGAATGTAAGGGTTATTGCATTTGAAGTTGCATTGTTTGCACCACTGCAATTGGTAATATATACACGGTACTGATAATTCCCGGTGGAGGTAATGCCAGCAATGCCCAGTGTTGCGGTATTTGCATTTGTATATGCTGCACCGGCGGGAGTGCCGTTTACTACGGCTGCCCAGGTGCCCCCATTATTATATTCCCATTGATATATCATCGGAGTGGTTCCGTTTGGAACAACTGTAAATGTTGCATTTCCTGTTATCCCGCAAATGCTGACATCAGTTGGTTGCGATCCTATATTAACAGGTACACATGCAGTGGTGACAGTTACCGTAACTGTAAATGAAGTTCCGATACAGGTCCCTGAAGCCGGGGTCACTGTATAGGTTGCACTACCTTCTCCTGTCAGTGTCCCACTGATTGATGACTGAGGCGCTGCCTGTGCACTACCGCCGGTTACGCTTCCTGTATAAACCGGAGCAGTCCATGTATAGGTGGTCCCCGCGGGAACGCCGGCAGGTGTTACTGTAAACAGAGCGCCTGATAAAATTGATGTTGTCTGATCTGTGACATTTGCAACCGGATTGACTTCAAGAGTCACAATATCTGAGGTTGCATTGTTAAGACCACCGCAATTGGTAGTATAGGCACGGTACTGATAACTTCCTGCAGCGGTAATTCCAGCTACACCAAGTGTTGCGGTATTAGCATTTGTATATGCTGCGCCTGCCGGAGTGCCATTTACTACAATTGCCCATGTTCCGCCGTTATTATATTCCCATTGCCAGGTAAATGGAGCTGCTCCGTTTGCTGTTACAGTAAATGATGCATTGCCTGATGTTGCACAAAAACTGTTGTTTACCGGTTGTGTTCCTATAGTAACCGGGACACATCCTGTAGTTACAGTAACTGTAACTGTGAATGTTGCCCCGACGCAGGATCCCGAGGCGGGTGTAACAGTATATGTTGCAGTTCCGGTTCCGGTAAGGGTTCCGCTGACGGATGACTGAGGCGCTGCCTGTGCGCTTCCTCCGGCTACACTTCCGGTATAAACCGGAGCTGTCCATGTATAGGTAGTCCCCGCGGGAGCGCCGGCAGGAGTTACAGTAAATGTTGCACCTGATGAGATTGATGTTGTCTGATCAGTGACAGCAGGTAGCGGATTAACTGTTAGATTGGCGGCATTTGATGTTGTATTGTTGGCGCCGCTGCAATTGGTAATATAAACGCGGTACTGGTAACTTCCTGAGGCGGTGATTCCAGCTACGCCAAGCGTTGCGGTATTGGCATTTGTATATGCAGAGCCTGCGGGAGTACCATTTACTACGGCTGCCCATGTGCCGCCGTTATTATATTCCCATTGATATGTAAATGGAGCGGTTCCGTTTGCAATCACAGTAAATGATGCATTTCCTGATGTTACGCACATACTGTTGTCTGCCGGCTGTGTTCCGATGGTAACCGGTACACATCCTGTTGTTACAGTAACTGTAACTGTGAATGTTGCCCCGACGCAGGATCCCGAGGCGGGTGTAACAGTATATGTTGCAGTTCCAGTTCCGGTAAGGGTTCCGCTGACGGATGACTGAGGCGCAGCCTGTGCACTTCCTCCTGCTACACTTCCGGTATAAACCGGAGCTGTCCATGTATAAGTTGTCCCGGCGGGAGCGCCGGCAGGAGTTACAGTAAATGTTGCACCTGATGAGATTGATGTTGTCTGATCAGTGACAGCAGGTATCGGATTAACTGTTAGATTAACAGGCATTTGATGTCGCATTGTTGGCGCCGCTGCAATTGGTAATATAAACGCGGTACTGGTAACTTCCTGAGGCGGTGATTCCAGCTACACCAAGTGTTGCGGTATTGGCATTTGTATATGCAGAGCCTGCGGGAGTACCATTTACTACGGCTGCCCATGTGCCGCCGTTATTATATTCCCATTGATATGTCATTGGAGTGGTTCCGTTGACAATCACAGTAAATGATGCATTTCCTGCTGTTGCGCACATACTGTTGTCTGCCGGTTGTGTTCCAATGGTAACCGGTACACATCCTGTTGTTACAGTAACTGTAACTGTGAATGTTGCCCCGACGCAGGATCCCGAGGCGGGTGTAACAGTATATGTTGCAGTTCCGGTTCCGGTAAGGGTTCCGCTGACGGATGACTGAGGCGCTGCCTGAGCACTTCCTCCGGTCACGCTTCCGGTATAGACCGGAGCTGTCCATGTATAGGTAGTCCCGGCGGGAGCGCCGGCAGGAGTTACAGTAAATGTTGCACCTGATGAGATTGATGTTGTCTGATCAGTGACAGCAGGTATCGGATTAACTGTTACCGTTACAGGGCTGATATCGAAGCACCCGGCTGCCGAGGTGCCTTTTATGTAGTAAGTTCCTGCTGCTGCGGTTACCGGTGTGCCATAGGAAATTGTTCCGGCTGCATCAGTCCAGTAGGTGTATGTCAGTCCTGCTGTTGATCCGGCTGTAATGGCAGGCAGTGTAATATTGACAGTGGCCGGAGCACAGACTGCTGCAGGATTAATTATGACAACAGATGGTGTCGGATTGACTGTCAGAGTAACTGCATCAGATGTTACATTGTTGGCGCCGCTGCAATTGGTAATATAAACGCGATACTGATAACTTCCGGCAGAGGTAATTCCAGCCACGCCAAGTGTTGCTGTATTTGCATTTGTATATGCTGCGCCTGCGGGTGTGCCATTTGCTACGGCTGCCCATGTACCTCCGTTATTATATTCCCATTGATATGTCATTGGAGTGGTTCCGTTGACAACCACAGTAAGTGATGCATTTCCTGATGTTGTGCACATGCTGTTAGCTGCCGGTTGTGTTCCTATTGTGACCGGTACACATCCTGTTGTTACAGTTACTGTAACTGTGAATGTTGCCCCGATGCAGGATCCCGAAACGGGTGTAACTGTATAAGTTGCAGTACCTGTTCCGGTAAGGGTTCCACTGACGGATGACTGAGGCGAAGCCTGTGCGCTTCCTCCGGTCACACTTCCGGTATAGACCGGAGCTGTCCATGTATAAGTGGTCCCTGCTGGAACACCGGCAGGAGATACAGTAAATGTGGTACCTGATAAAATTGATGTCGTCTGATTTGTTACCACAGGTGTCAAAGGCTGTGAGTTAATAGTCACAGTTGTTCCTGCTGATGTACATCCGGTAGCATTTCGGGCGGTAACTATGTAGGTGTTAGGAATTACCGAAGTAAATATTCCTGTCGTATTTGTATATGTAGAACCATCAATGCTGTATGTGATTCCTGCCCCTGTCGGAGAATTGATTGTTATTGTTCCTGTTGCAACGGCGCAAGTTGGCTGGGTCAGAGTCACTGCCGGAGTTGTCGGAACAGTACCGACTGTCACATTTGTGGCCGCAGAAAGTGGGCTCTGGCAACCGGCCGCATTTGTTACCCGGACAGTATAACTTCCTGCAGTTGTTACATTGATGCTTTGGGTAGTGGCTCCGTTGGACCACAAGTAGACTGGTCCTGCGCTTGAGGTAAATGTTACGCTTCCGCCTGTACAGAATGACAGAGGTCCTCCGGCAGATATAGTTGGTGTTGCCGGCAGAGCATTAACAGTTAAAGTGTATGTTGCAACAGCCGGAGTACACGGAGCGCCGGAAGGATTATCCGTTGTAACGGTTATAGTTACGCGTATTGCCTGCATCTCCTGCAGCAGGTGTGTATGTAAAGCAAAGGGTGAAGTGCCTGATGCTGCCGGGGTTACTGTACCGGCTCCGTTCTCTGTGATTGTGACAGAAGTTGCATTTGTGAATGTGTTTCCGCTGACAGTCACAGGAGTTGTTCCGCATGTGCTTCCGCTCAGGGCAGAAAGTGTAATTGCAGGTGGGTTGGCGCATCCGCAGGAGACAGAGAAGCTGGGTCCTGTTATTGTACATCCGGCAGCATTTCTGACAGTAATTGTATGGTTTCCGTTGGCAACACCGGTAAATGTCACCCCTGCCTGATATGCTCCTCCGTCGAGGCTGTATTCGAGGCCTGCACCTGTCGGACTGGTGACAGTTACAGATGCATTGCCCGATCCGAGAGAACAATCCGTTGTCTGGACCGGAACTGCAGGAGCAGGATTAATCGTGACTACAGTGGCAGTTGATGGTGCACTCTGACAGCCTGCGGCATTTGTTACCCGGACAGTATAATTCCCGGCAGTTGTGACATTTATACTTTGGGTAGTCGCTCCGTTAGACCACAGATAGGATGATCCGGCGCTTGAAGTTAATGTTAGTCATTGGTACTATCAAGAACTTTATAACCCGATGGTAAACCCTCCCGTTTATAGCGATATGGCTTTTATACCATCAGATAACGCAACTGCGGATGTAGATAAACGCCACGACGCTAGAGTACGGTAGAAGTATTCCTTCAACCGTAGCGGCGGCACAAATAACAGCTACAGGAGGCGCAGGAACCGGAAGCGAAGAGAAGCAAACGCAGACCATAGTGACCCCGGACTTGGAAGCACTTGGAATTCTCAGCAGATCCAAGCTCTCTAATTGGGGATGTAAAATTAAAAGCCGGAAATAATATTACACTAGTCTACCATACTGGAAGTTTAAAGATCACATCCGCCGGGCCAGTAGGTAAGCAGGAAGCCCCAGCCGGACTTTGTGACGGATCTAACACACGTTCGGCCCGCTAAGCGAGTACCCAAGTAACGCTGAGTCCATACTAGTCATGATCGATTATGTAGTAGTTCCAAAAACCGGGTGGAACCTAGTGGGGAGTTACATAACTTCTACCGCGGCATGGACGCCTGCATATGGGCAAAGCGTTTCATGTTTTTCATTTAACCACTGGAGCTTCCGGTTAGCCCACCCGTTGCAAGTGGCACATGGAACGTCGAGTCATCACACCACTTAGGGGGCGAGGAAACGGCTAAAAAGCTACGGTTTTAAATACACCGATCGAGCCCGTTAAGGTTGTGGTTGATTTAATTGGTGGCACCTCACAGCAATATAGTGCTGATTTTATTTTTGTCGGTAACGAGATGCAGTGGGGCGGCTTGGGTTTGGACGGAGTTTTAGTTTCAGGGGAAGTTGTAAGATTAATGTACCTTTCTTGAGCATGACGCTTGAGAATTTAACAAAGGAAGGAAAACATAAATATGGCACAGATTAAAACAAAGTTTTTAGAAAACTCAGCGGTGGATGACACCAAGTTTAGAGCGCGAAATAATAACTATATCGTCGCTCGTAACATGCCGGAAGCGGTGACGTTAACATCGTAAAGGTTGACGGATCTGATGTGATTCAGCTTGCATCAGCTCCACAGGTTAGCGCAGATCCAGGCACAGATAATTCCTTAACTCGTAAGAGTTGGGTTGTGTCTCAGATTAGCGCAATCTCAGGCCCCATGACCACCAAGGGATCTCATGACGCATCGGGTGGAACTTCCGCTACTGCAGCGACTGGCGATACTTGGGTAATCAGCGTGGCCGAGAACCATCAGCGGAGTAGTGCTTAGCATTGGGGATATGACATTAATGACCGGCAGCACATGGAACGCTTATGAGGGCGCTGTACGGCTGGTACCGTGACTGAAACCCTCTTGGCAACTAACGCAGTCACCGTTAACAAGACTGCCGCAACCACAGTCACTTATGCCAAGTTGAACCTAACCGACGGAAATATTCCACAAGCCAAGGTGAATAGCCTGGTAAGTGATCTCTCTGGTAAGGTTGCAACCTCTGTCACTGTGAACGGCCATGCACTGACGTCTAACGTAACTGTCACAAAAACCGATCTATCGTTAAACAATGTTGACAACGTGCAGCAGCTGCCAGCCAGCTACTTATCAACCGAGATTGATCTTGACGATGGCTCTGGCGCTAGTAATACGAAGGTGTCGTCTTGGCTGGCGGTTAAAACCTATGTGGATACCGGACTGGGCGCAAAGATGGCCTCCCTCGTCTGGGCCAAAGAGAACCTAACTCTTACTTACCGGGGATACACGACTCAGTACATCGACTTAGCACAACTTATTAAAGCTAGTTCTTTGGACGTTGTGATTAGTGGGCTTGTACAGACTGAGGGCGTGGACTACACTCTTAGCACTGAAGGCGGAAAAATCCACTACTTTTGCAGGCGATCTCCCTACGGCAGGAAACGCAGCACTTGTGGCCGGAATATTTCCCGCTGTAAGTATTGCTTACTAATTATTTAGTTATTCATTGATTTAATGCCCGAGTGGGTAATGGTGCTCACTCGGGTTATTCAAAAAGGGAACTTTAAAACGATGTGTCCTGGCAGAATTCAAGACGAGGATGTTAGCAGTGAGTCAGAGCTGATTACTAGAGGCTCAGATAAGACGCACTTAATTAATAATAAAAAGATTTATGTTGATGCACTGGGTATAAACAAAACCCTCTACAAGCCATTAATGACGGTGATATTGGGGGCGGCGGCGGTGGATCAACTGATTTTAACAAGATTATTTTTAAAAACGATAGTAGCATATTAATCAATAACTCAGGCAATGTGCTTAGTAAGGTGTGAGGTTAAATAAATGGCCTTCCATAAAGATATAACAGGTTCCGACAATCACGCTAACATCTTTTTAGCTATATTAATGCAACTAACAGAAACGCAGCAACCCTAACCGTGAGTGATGTTGGAAAGATTTGTGCTCAAACGGATAACAACACTTATCATATTTTAGTTAACTACTCACCCACGACTTGGAAGGATACTAGCCACAAGGCGGCGGCGGGGGCGGTGGAATGGTGCTCACTGGAGATACCGTAGCCCCAAGCCAAGCGATTGAGTTTAACCAAAGCGTTTGGGAGTCTGCTGACGGCGAAGGACAATCCCTTTATACATCTTTAAAAGTACCAACCACGTACGCCTCTGGTAACCCAATTAAATTAAAGATCGAAGCCTATAGTCCAGGCACTTCAAACACCTGGCTCCTTCAAACCGTTACAAGCTTAATTCGAAAGGGAGTTGACGCCGCTGGCTCAACCTCGAATCAAAGGACTTCTACCGAACACGGCTGTTA
Source organism: uncultured Bacteroidales bacterium (assembly GCA_963846335.1). Lineage (GTDB taxonomy): Bacteria > Bacteroidota > Bacteroidia > Bacteroidales > VadinHA17 > LD21. Next base: position 3,190 of record CAWJVS010000031.1, on the reverse strand, counting down.
CAAATACGGTAGCAAACTTAAGTAACGAAATTATCTGCCGACTTAACAGACTCGGTAGGACAAATTAATAGCGTGGCCGTAACCGCGGGCGACGTAATCGAAATCAAGTTAACCAGATCAACCGGTACTGATACAAACGACGTTAAATTTAGATCAAGTTCAAGTGAGGTAACGCTATTCATGAAAAAACTAATTGGATTTTTTGGAGCACTCGCGTTTTGTTCTCCTACCGTAGCGGCCACACCGCCTACGAATCAAGAGGCGCAGTACATAACGCCAACCAATAAACTTATCAATCCAGGGTTTGAAAACGGCGCCACTAAGTGGGCGGCTTACGCCGATACTGCCGGTACTCAGCCAACGGATTGCACGGGGGGATCACCGGCTTCCGGCTACTGCTACAATGACTTCAAATCCCCTCGCAGGTAACACTGGCACACTAGTTAAGGACGCTGCCAATCGGCAGGGCCAGGGGGTATCTAATAGCTTCAGTATTCAAAGAGCGGATCAAGCCCAAGTGCTTGGCTTCGAGTTTGACTATAAGGTTATTAGTGGGACTTTTGTAGCAGGATCGGACCCTACAGATAGCGACGCTACGGTATGGATCTATGACGTAACGAATGCTCAAGTTATTCCTGTCACACCACAACGGCTGACTTCAAACTCATCAACTTCTGCCTCATTTAAAGGGTCCCTTCAGTCCAATAGTAACTCAACTAGTTATCGGGCTTGTATGCATATTGGAAGCACAAGCGCCAGCGCCTACACGCTTGGCTTAGATAACTTTAAAATCTCAAGACAGCTCCAACATACGGCACCCCTGTGAGTGACTGGGTATCGTACACCCCAACGTCTAACGTAACCATAAACGCAACCCCAAGCGGTAAATGGCGTAGGGTTGGGGATACGATGGAAGTTGACGTGGATCTGCTCTCTCGTAGGAGTTAACACTCAAGCCGTGGCTCTTTATACTACAATCCCAAGTGGGTACACAATTGACACAGCAAAGCCCCTACAGTAGCACCACAAAGATTTTAGGAACCGCACACATGCTCTTAGAAGCTGGCGGAAATCAATATGGTGGTTGGGCAACGTATAGAAACACGACTTCATTTTATATAACCTCAATCCCGAAGGCGAACACAAACGCACACGCTGTAATCGAGTCATCCCCAGGAAGTGAGCTACCCATCTAAACTCGGTAATGGAGATCACGTCACGGCTAAGGTTTTTGTCCCAATCGTAGGTCGGAGCTCAAACGCAGTGGTCAGTAGTGATGCCGCAGCTCAGTAACTGCATTCACCGCACACGGAGCGAGTGGAACTGCGACTCGTATAATCCAGTCACATGGACTACGGTTCATAAAATACACACGCCGCATTTAACGGCACCACAACCTACACAGTACCGGTTTCGGGTGAGTATCGCGTCTCTGCTCAGACGGGGCAATTCGCAACCTATGCAGCTACGAACAATGCACTCCTAGCCCTCTTTAAAAACGGTACCGAAGTAGCACAAGGACAGCACCAAGCTGCCGGGGGTGAGGGAGCTGTGCGCCCAGCCGCTTCGCTATAAACTAACTTGTATAGCTGGGGATACGATCACGTTTCAGTCTTATAACTCAGGCACCGGCCCTGCGTTTGGCGCAGGAACTACATATAACATTGTATCGATCGAGCACGTTTCGGGCCCTGAACAAACTACCACAGTCGATACGGCTCATTTGACGGAATCGCTCTGGAAACAACACGAGTAGCGGATCACTTCAGATCGTTCCAACTACATCAGTTATTGATACACACGGCGGGCCTTCGGGTACCACGCATACCGTCCCCTCTTCTGGTATTATCATATCTCTCTAAACGTAGGGTTTGGATCAAGCTCATCTGGAACCATTCGCGTAGCAGCGGTTTATAAAAACGGATCTCTTTTGTTGGAACCTCTGCGGTATCGGCGTTTGGTCTTCTGCTAACGCAGGCTCTAGGGATCTAGGAATGTAAGGCTAGTTGCAGGCGATACAATAACTGCCTCGGCCTACAAGACACAGGCGGAGACGCCTATACAAGCGGTGGTTATAGTTATTTGTCATTAATACGAGTAGGAAACTAATGAGGACACATACTTTTCTCTATATGGCTGCTTTATTATCTTTTAGTTTTTTTTTAACAGGTTGTTCTACATCATTTATCCAGGTTAAAAAGCTCGTAGAGAAATAGAAATTAATGGAGAAAAATAACTTCGAGTGCGAGGAGATCTAGGAAGGGCGCGTTTGAGTGACTACAACAATTTATCCAAACCGCTACCTAGACTTTAATGATCGACTCTCAAAAACCCCTGCAATAGTGATTGAGATACCCGGCTTAGACTTACTTCCAAACTGCCCGATCTATGAAAAAGTTAGATACGGAGATCCCGGGCTTGTGTATGGCTTGCCTGGTATTGTGTACGGTGGGCTTAGACGAATCGACGGCGTTAGGGACTACTTATCACTTGATGGCTCTAGCCTAACAATCGGGCAAAAGGTGGAGCCCGAGCAAGGCCGCGCTGCCGTATCAATCATGACTTTAGCGTTTATTGATAAAGATCAATACATAAGCCAGGCCACTTCGCAGGGGTTTTAATTGACGATATTCTTGGAAAGCCAGTTAGAATTTATTTAGGCCTTCAGGAGCTAAGCTTTAAAGAGATTATCTGCCAGTCCTTCGTGGGTTTGTAACCGGAACGTCGTCAAGTGCTGGTGTTGTAACGCCTCAGATAAGCGATCCCAACGTAAAGAAGAGACAAAAAGTATTTAGCGACGCCACTGCAAAAAGCTCCGGCATTAACCGACTTAGATTTATTAATACCAGTTGATAAGACTACCGACTTTTATGATCACCTGCTACGGGCCTGCCAGTACTTACAGACGCATCAGTTAAGACGTTTATAAAGATCGATAACGAATACATGGAGTACAGCCCTGGCGCACTTGGCACTACATCAATCACGGCTACCACAAGGGGAGCCAGAGGAACCACAGCCGTAGCGCATGACTTAGATAGCGACGTCACGTGTGCGGTTGAGCTTACGGACTTAGCAATTAAGCTGGCCCTTAAAATCATGCTAAGTGGAACGCCTGGGGCTTATCTAACGGGGCAACCAATTGAGGCATTTGCATTCCTTGGCTCACCGCTTGGTACAAGATTACTCA
>CAWJVS010000030.1:0-300972 GCA_963846335.1 uncultured Bacteroidales bacterium | reverse complement strand
GACCCACAGCTTAGAAGGCTGTTGCTCTATCCAACTGAGCTACGGAACCAATTTCAGCCGCAAAATTACATTTTTTTTCAACTTCTGCAACCCATCCGGTAATCAGTGATCAGAAATCAGTATTCGGTAATCGGTAATCAGTAAAACTGATCTCTGACAAAACCGATTACCGATCACTGAATACCGAATACCTCTTTCTTCCCTTTTGTCTTGTGACTTTTGTCTTGTGACTTTTGTCTTTTGTCTTTTGTCTTGAATATTGCAGAATACTGAATACCGTCCCGATAGCTAACGGGAACTGATCACCATCTTCAGATTGTTTTCATATAGTTAACCAGCCCCTTCATTTCAATTATCTGCTTAAGCTTTTCAGGGAGAGGTTCAAAGGTATATTTCTTCGTACCAATAGTTATCTCCGAATTATCCAGGTTAACATTGACGTAATCACCCTGGTTATATGATTCAACGGCTTCCCTGTGAACAATAAGGGGCAGGCCCTGGTTAATCGAGGAGCGGTAAAAGATCCTGTTGACAGATTTTACCACTATCGCCTTAATCCCGATATGAGCAAGTCCCACCGAAGGATGTTCCCTTGAACTGCCGCATCCGAAATTCTCTCCTGCAATGATTATATCTCCTTTTTCTGCATTACTTCTGAAAGAAGGATCAAAATCTTCAAAGAGAAGTGGTATAATTGCTGCCGGATCAGAACTCAGGACATTATAGGTATGTTTCCCGGCAAACATCTGGTCGGTGTTCAGGTTATCCACATCTGAATAATTCCATACATTGCCGGTTTTTCTGTTTTCTCCCTTTTCAATTTCAGAGGTTTTGCTCTGTGCAGCCTTAAATGGAAATATTTCTTCACCATGTTTTTCTCCCGGGTATGTAATCATGCCTGTTAATGACGAAAAGGCAACAGTAGCCGGTGAGGCCAGAAAGATCCTGGCATCCTTATTTCCCATCCGTCCCGGAAAGTTACGGTTGGCTGTTGATATTACCGTGTGTCCGTTTGCCGGAATACCCTGCCCTGTTCCAAGGCATGGTCCGCAGGAGGGAGTCAGTACATTTGCTCCCGCTTCTATTAAATCTGTTATTAGTCCCTCTTCAATTGCCTGGAGATATATTTTTTGTGAAGCAGGTATTATATTCAGCTGAAAATGTTCGCGGATAGTTTTTCCCTTGAGAATTGATGCAGCGATCCTGAGATCTTCTATTCGTCCGTTAGTACATGTGCCTATCAGTCCTTCATGAACAATGGTACCCTCCACTTCAGCCACCGATTTTACATTATCCACATTATGAGGTGCTGATACGACCGGAAATATTTCACCAAGATCAATATCAATTTCGCTGAAATACTTCGAAGCTTCATCTGCCCACACACCTGTAACCGGTTCATTATAAAAATCTTCAAGTATCTCATCAGCAGGAAAAACAGCATTCTTTGCTCCCATTTCTGATGCCAGGTTTGCCAGTGTCATCCGGTCTGAGATATTCAGTGATTTTACACCTTCGCCATGGTATTCCACTGACATATAGTTTGCCCCGTCAGAACCTGTCATGCCGATTATCCATAAAGCAAGATCTTTTGCTGAAACATTTTCCCGGAGCCTCCCTGAAAGCTTTATTTTTATTGATTCAGGCACTCTGAACCAGGTTTCTCCGCGTCGCCAGATGCCTGCCGCTTCTGTCCGGTCGATCCCGGCGGCAAATGCATTGAAAGCGCCTGCAGTGGAGGTGTGGCTGTCGCTTCCAACTATTAGCATTCCCGGTTTTGCATGATATGACACCACCTGATGACAGATCCCTTTTCCTGCATCATAGAATTTCTTTATCCTGTGGCTGATAACAATATCCCTGATATTCTGGTATTGAGTTGCGAGCTTTGCATCGGCGGGGGGAGCATTGTGATCGAGGACCACAAGCATCTGGTTTGCATCTGCAACATCCTTCCCTCCCATCTTCTGAAATGTCCTGAAGATGCTTAATGTATTGTCATGAGTGAGTATCAGATCTGGTCTTGCAAAAACTATGGTTCCGGCCGGAGCTTTGAAGATCTTTTCAACAAATGTTCTGGGTTTCATGAAATATATAATTTAGAGATTCACTTGCCAAGTAAGCCGCCTCTCTGATAGATTTTCAGCTGAACATCGGAAAAAGGCGATGCCTTATAAACCTTTCCGTTCCGCAAGTTCTGAATCTCTCCGGTTCTGAGGTTTATCCTGATCTGATCCCCTTCTTCAAGGTCCGGCTGTGCAAGGCCAGTGGCCGTAAGAACAGGGAATGCAGCATTAATTGCATTTCTCTCATAGATGATGCCAAAGGATTCAGCGATAACTGCCCGGACGCCCAGTGCAATAAAACAATCAACGGCCTGCTGCCTTGAGCTTCCGCATCCGAAATTTTTGCCGGCGACAATAATGTCGCCCTTTTCTGCCGTCTTCGCAAAATCCTCAAAACCTTTCAGATTATCGAACGTATATTGTCCCATTTCCCTGATATCAGTTATAGCAAGATACCTGTTATGAAATATCATATCAGTATCAATATTATCTTTTTGTATCATCCGTATTCTGCCTTCAAGAATATCCTTTCTATATTCGACGGGCCGGGGAAATCATATTTCTTACCGGTTTTATCTGTTTTGCCAGGTGAGATGAACTGAGAAGGCTGTTCAGGAATTTTATCCGGAGTGGTAATAAAACCGGCAATGGCAGATGCAGCAACAACCTGGGGTGATGCAAGATACACACTTCCTTTTCCCTGTTTGCCCGGAAAATTCCTGTTTCCCGTGCTTATTGTTATTTCACCGGGACCATTCTGTCCGACCTGTCCGGCTGCACATCCTGCGCAACCTGCGTTTGAGACAAGGGCACCTGCATTTTTGAAGATATTTATCAAACCATCTTCGAGGCATTGTTTCCAGATTAAATCAGTCGCAGGAACAATTTTCAGGACTACCCCCGGAGCAACCTTTTTACCGCTGAGTATTGCAGCAGCTTTTTGCATGTCGCTCATCCTGCCGTTGGTGCAGCTGCCTATGAATGCTGAATCAATCCTGGTCCCCTAGACTTCCGATATATCCACAGTATCATGCGGTTCACCGGGTCGTGAAACCATTGGTCTGAAACCGGCAACATCAACCTGGAATATTTTGAAATAATTTGCATCCTCATCGGCATAAAAAGCTTTAAATTCATTGGCAGCATGCTTTGAGCAGTACTCAATTATTTCTTTTGAAGGTGAAAACAGAATTATTACTGCTCCCATTTCAGTTGCCATTGATGAAATGGTTATCCTGTCATCGAGAGAGAGGCTTTCAGCAGCAGTGTCCTTCGATTTCAATTGAATAGCCAAGCAATGAATTGGCACCGAATATTCTGAGAAGGTTAAGCACGATATCTTTTGAACTGACGTCTCCAGGTATTGACCCTTCAAGATTAATCTTCACCGAATGCGGGATTTTGAACCATACTTTTCCTTCATGCCAGGCAGCGGAAATATCCATGTCTCCCATCCCCTGTCCAAACGCTCCGATTGCTCCAAGAATATTGGCATGGGAATCGGTCGATACAGCAGTGGCACCAGGATAAACATGGCCTTCATCGATAAGTATATGGGTACCGATACCTGCATCAATATCATACACCTTAATGCCGTTTTCCCTTGCGTATAACCGGCATATATGCTGATTTACAGCGTATTTCTGATCTGAGCCTGTGGGATTGCAGTCAAATGTAAAGAGTGTCTTTCCCGGATCATCAATACTCAATCCGAAATCCCTGAGGTTCTTTACAACATTTGCCCCGCCAAAATCACGGGCAACTCTTGCATCAATTTCAATATCCACAATTTCATCAGGGACAACAACTGCATATTTTGAATGGGCAGCAAGAATTTTCTCAAGCAATGTCATTGCCATATAAATAGTTTTTAAAGGGTAAAAGCATTCTGATCCGGCTGCTTCGGACAATTATTTAAACTGGGCCCTGTAATCTCGTGGGGAGATTCCTTCCGTTTTCCTGAATTGCTTATTGAAATTTGAGATACTGGCAAAGCCGCACTCCATAGCAATATCCTGAACCTGGTACTGGGTTTCCCGTAAAAGGTAACAAGCCTTGTTTGTTCTCACCCTGTTCAGGTATTCAACGAATCCGGCTCCGCAGTTTTTCTTGAAATACCTGCTGAATGCGATAGGACTCATTTTAGCTATTTTTGCAATCTTTTCAAGGGATATAGGTTTAAAATAGTTTTCGCGGATGTATGTATAGACATCTGTCATTCTCTTGTTTCCCCTTTCATCGAAGGCAAGTTTATAGTTCTCTGAACAGATATAGCCTTTTTTTTCCGAGGCCGACAATATATTAATAGTATTGAAGAAATCGATCATCTTATCCATTCCTTTATTCCTGACCATCTGTTCAAGATGTACTTCAGCTTTCTTTGCATCATCAACAGAATAGACTATTCCCCTTTCGGCTTCATTCAGAAGTTCTTTAAGGCTATGAAGTTCATGCTGGGACAATAGTGACTCCCCGAGCGAATCGGACTTGAAATGAACCATTATACCGTGTTTTTCAGGAAGAGCATTGTCAGTTTTGTAGTAATTCCAGCAGTGGGGAATGTTGCCGGCAATCAAAACCATATCATACCTGTCAAAAAGTTCGACACTATCGCCTATTATCCTGGTGCCATTGCACTTGATATTCAATATCAGTTCATATTCCGGATGAAAGTGCCAGAATCCGCCTGAATCGGTGATATATGATGCTCTGAAGCCGCCTCCGTCATCATATAGAATCTTTTCCAGTTCAGCAACCATAGTTATAATCAGTATTTTGTGACCGGGCTCTACCAAAATTAAACAAATTTTTATCATTTATCTAAGACATAAAATAAAATTTTCAGGATATAGTTTGACAAAACAATAATTTTTTTATATATTTGTTACCAAGCTCATGCTATTGGTATTAAGAGGAGATGAGCAAGGGTTGGGAGTGAAAATCAACAGGATTGTATTGCAGACATTGACTTTCACATCAGGAACCTTCAGGATTAGCGCCAGCTTTCCGTGGTTCCATCCTTTTATCAGACAGTAGACACGGGAATTATCTATTAATAAATCCCGCTCTCTGATTTTCACAACCACCCTTTCTCCTCTTATTTTTTTTGCCCGCTTTCAAGCCGAATCCTGTTATACATCAGGAGAAAGAGTTATAATACAAAAAAATATTTTTGGATTTGTCCTGAGGGGAAAGGGAAATCTAAAATATTTCTAGACTTCATGGATTGATATGAAGACCTATATCAGAAGAAGGGAGAAGAATAACAGGCTGATTGTTGTATATGGAGGCTGGGGTACTGATGAAAATGTATTCACGCCACTTTGCAATGATGATTTTGATTTCATCCTTTTTTACAATTACTCTGCCGATGAGGCCTTCGTCCTTCCGGAAATCAAGACCTATGAGAAAATAACCCTTATAGGCTGGTCAATGGGTGTTTGGGCAGCAGAATATCTTTCACCAAAAACAGGCATAAAGCCGGATGTGACAATTGCTGTAAATGGCACTCCCATTCCTGCAGATGACCATTATGGCATCCCGCTCAGTACCTTTGAAGGAATTATGAACAATATTACTGAGGAGAATATGGAAAATTTCTATCTCCGTATGTTCGGAGACTGGAAGACCTATAAAACCAATATAGACAGAGTGCCGGTAAGAACAGTTAAATCCCTGCCCGATGAGCTGAGATGGCTTTACAACAGGATAATGGAGCAGAAAGAACCAGGGTTCAGATGGGACTATGCTGTCATAAGTGCAAAGGACAGGATATTTCCTTCAAAGAACCTGCTGGGTTACTGGGGTAAGGAAAAGAGCACAAAACAAATTATACTTCCTCTGTCACATTACCCCTTTCATAAATGGAATTCCTATTCAGATTTTGCAGGTTTTGTTGAAAACTTTGAATCGGAAACCGGGAAAGAACAAAAGCGCAGCTCACGAAAAATCACAGGTCTTTGATCAGAATATTTGAATCTGATTTGGTTATCAGCCTGTCAAATTTATCAAGAATGGCAATTACCTTATTGTAATCCTTTGCTTTGCTGACAATAACCGGTCCTATCCCTTTCTTATCAAGTCTTGAGAATACAAAGCTTATAGTCATCCTGTTTATGTCAAGGGCTGGCTGATAGAGTCTTTCCTTATGCTCGTTTTCATGCAATACGGAAACAAGCTGGGCACTGGAGAGATCCTGAAGTATATCCCTGACCAGGCGTACCGGTATTTTAAGAGTATGTGCAATGGTTTCAGCACTGATTGGTTTCTCTCCAATCGAAAAATTCCGGATTATCATGTGAAGAATCATAATAGCCAGCGCCCGTTTCTGATAGTTACTGATATTCAGGGATACTGATTCAAGCTCATAATGCGAGAAATTCTGATTTGCGAATGAAAGCTCAGCCCCAAGCAGCACCACTATCCAGCTGCTCTGCAACAGCAGTATCAATAGCGGAACTGCAGCAAAGCTTCCGTATATTGCACTGAGTTTTGTTATTCCGAACTGAAGATCAACATATAGCCATTGCAGTATCTGCAGGATAGTTCCCGCAATAATTCCTGAAATCAATGCCGGAACAAATTTAACCTTGGCATTTGGCATAATCATAAACAAGATGGTCAGTATAGTCCAGCTTATCAGGTAGGGTGCGAATTTAAACAGGAAGCTGATAAGCGGTTTGAAAAAATCAAGGATCGGGGCCCTTGTCATAAATTCAGCAAGTTCTGTCCCGATAAACACCTTCAAACTGCTTGAGAGGATAATAAAAACAGGAGCAATCAGCATAATGGTAATGTAATCAGTAAATTTCCTGTACCATGGGCGTGAAGTCCTTATCTGCCAGATATGATTGAATGAGTTTTCAATATGATGGAGCAATGACATAACCGACCAGAAAAGTACAATCATTCCTATACCGGCAATATATCCTCCCCTCGTTTCCTCAATAGCATTTGTGGCATTTTCCAATAACCAGTTGAGCACCTCCTGCTGGGTACTGAATTTATCTATTATAAGTTGCCTCAAGATTCTGTATCAAGTGAAAAACCTTTGGCAATTGCAAAAGCTATTGCTGCCACCGGTACAACTGACAGCAGAGAATAAAATGTAAGTGCCGATGCCCTGAGCTGGACTTTATCATTTGAAAATCCTCTGGCGGCAAGCAAAATTATTTTCAGCTGTTTGAAAAGAAATATCTTCCCTCTTGAAATTTCAGAAAGTGGTGTATGCCAGATAAGATGGTTTAAACGTCTTATCTGTTCAATGACCCATAAAACCGGATTTGTCATATTCTGCTTCTCTTTTGACTGCAAGGAGATTTAACGACTCGAATTATCAAATATACAAAATACCAGAGGGTGTGGTATAAAATGGATATAAATAAATACTATTTTCACTCAATAAAGATCATCAAGATGAAAGTTGAGATTCTTGAATTTGTTGAAGGAGCAAAAAAGGCGACGGGAGTAACCGTAATTATTGATGTTTTCAGGGCCTTTTCCGTTGGCTGCTATGCATTTGATTCAGGCGCTGCAGGAATCATTGCTGCTGCAGGAATCGATGATGCATTTCAGCTCAGGAGAAAATATGCAAATTCCGTTCTCGTTGGAGAACGTGATGAGAAAAAAATTGAGGGTTTTGACTTTGGCAACAGTCCCACCGAAATTTTACAGGCTGATCTTCAAGGAAAAACAGTTATCCATACTACAACCGCTGGCACACAGGGACTTATAAATGCCACCCGTGCAGATCTTGTTCTGACAGGAAGCTTTGTAAATGCAGGAGCAATTGTAAAATTCATAAAAGATCTTAATCCTTCCCATGTATCCCTGGTTGCCATGGGATACAGGGCAACCATTTCAGCCGAAGAAGATCTTTTATGCGCCGGTTATATTAAGGATGGACTGATGGGCAGTTATACCGTTTCGAAAAGGAAATTTCCGCGCTTATGAATACATCCGGAAAACGATTTTTTAATCCGGACAATAAAAATTTCTCCCCTCCATCCGATTTTTTCCTCTGCACGATGAAAGACAGGTTTAAGTTTGTTCTCAGGGCTGAGGTAAGAACGGATGGCAATGTGGCACTGATAAAAACAGAAGTCTAAACATGTTTAATAAGCTGTCAGACAATGATCAGAAGATATACGAACAGGGGTTTTTAATGATTATTCCCAGGCTTCTTCGCATCAGCCGGATTTTGCATTCTGAACATCAGAAGATTGGGTTCATTTTTTTTCGTTTGTGGATTTCCCGGTAAGTGCAGAACATTGAATTTTTATAAAATCTGAAAAGGAGCAATGAAATATTGCCGGATTCAAGCCTGATTTCCATCCTGTCACGGTACCTTATATAATATCTGGCCAGTATACTTGTTAATCTGAAAAATCTCAGGTAATTATATGTTCTCAGTATTTTTACGGTTCTGGAAAATGTTTTTTTATCCGTAACATTATCATAGAGCTTACTTAAGTTTTCAATTCCCAGCTTGGTCTTATTAAGAAACTCCCTATTTGTTTCAAGTCCTTCATGAATGAGGCCATTATCAATGTGGAGAATATCGATGCCGGCTTTTTTCAGCTGATAGCCCATAAGAGTATCTTCATATCCGTACTGTTTCAGTTCTTCATTGAAACGGATCTTTGAGAATACTGATTTTTCGATGAGAACATTGAATGTAGAAAACCATGCATGAGGATTTTTATTCCTTTCAGCAGCTTTGCGCTGTTCACTCCACTTTCCGTATTTCCATCTGAGCAGTTTATCAGGATCTCCCGGAGGACCATCATGATATAATATTCCGCCGCAAATTACCTTTAGATAGGCATCATTGGAAGCCATTTGCGAAAATAGGCTTCAGCAGTTCCCGGCAGCACTGTGTCAGCATCGATGAAAAGCAGATAATCACCGGAAGCTTCCATTGCCAGCCTATTTCTTATTGCGGCTCTGCCAATATTCTTTTCCGATGATATAAGTCTTACACCCTCCTCTTCAAGTGACTTATACTTTTCCTTATATTCAGGTGATGAGCCATCATCACCAATAAGTATCTCACAAAATTCAGGTACTTTTCCCAAGGCACTTTTCATACCGTGAACAAGAGCAATAATATCATAATCATATACCGGAATAAGAAGTGAAATCTTCATCTCGGGTTTCAGGTTGATATCAAAAGTACAATATATTTTATTAATATTTACCTGTCAAACTTTGGCAGAGAAATTGCAATAGCTAATTTTGTGTCTTTCAATTAATTCTGATTGATAAATGGGAAAGTTTTTTATCACTGTTCTGCTCCTGATGCTTCCGGCTTTTATTCAGGCCAGTCAAAAAGCGGTTATGAAATTGAAGCCAATATTGATGGTCTTCAGGATTCTACTGTATATCTGGCCTACCACCTTGGTGATAAACAATACATTAAGGATACACTGAAACTTGACAGGTCAGGGCATGGAATTTTCCGTGGAAAGGAAGCTTTGCCCCAGGGTATTTATATGATAGTACTTCCGGGCAGAAAGTATTTTGAAATACTGATATCGACGATCAGCATTTTTCAGTGCAGCTGTTCTTACAACGATTATTCCAATACTTTGAAATTCTCCGGTTCAGATGAGAATAGTCGCATTTGTTAACTATCAGAAAAACTGGATGGTCGATGCAGCAAAAGGCCGGTGATATTGCAAAAAGAGTCCAGAATAACAAGCAGAACAGCGATTCGGTGAGAATACTTGTGGCAGAACAGAAGGCTATGGAAGCAAGAATGATTGCTTACCTGAAAGCTGTAATCGGTGAGAATAACGGGAACCTGTCTGTCAGTACTTGTAAAAGCAATGCTTCCGCCTGAGATACCGGAATTTACAATTCCTGTTGGTAGTCTCAAACCCTGATTCTCTCAGATGGGTATTGAATTATAACTATAATAAGGATCATTTCTTTGACAATATTGATCTTACTGATGAAAGATTACTCAGAACACCTATTTTGTATGCCAGACTGAATACCTTTTTCACAAATGTTGTGATACAGGCACCGGATTCAATTAACAAGGAGATAGACAAGATTGTCAAAAGGTGCGAAGGCAATTATAAGGTGTACCAGTTCGTGACCGTATATCTCTTTAACCATTTCAGGGAAAGTGAAATAATGGGACATGATGCAGTTATGGTAAAACTGGCCGATGATATTTATCTGTCCGGGAAAGCCGACTGGGTATCGAAGGAATTTAAGGATGACCTGAGGAAGCAGATTGATCTTGTCCGGCCCAACCTCATTGGCAAAAAGGCTCAGAACCTGGTAATGGATTCATACAACGGAATATTTGTTTCACTTTATGATATTGAAAAGGATTTCACGGTTTTGTATTTCTGGGAGCCTGATTGCGGTCATTGCAAGGAAGCCACTCCGAAACTGAAGGCCTATTATGAGAAGGCAAAGCCAATGGCATTGAAATATTTGCGGTCTGCACACAGCCAGAAAAGCAAAAATGGACCCAGTATATTGAGGAGAATAAGATTGACCTGGATAAATGGATGGGATCCGCAGCGAAGTTCCCGTTTTGACCAGTATTACAATGTACAGTCTACTCCATTGGTGTATATCCTTGACAAAAACAAAGTAATAATCGCCAAGAAACTCTCTGTTGATGATATTGGTCCCTTCATTGATAATTACAGGAAAATGGTCAGGTAGGAACCGGATGTGTGTAGTTTATCCAGGCTACAAAATCATATAACGAACCGAATTCCGTTACAGAATCACCGTCTATGAACTGCCAGCAGCTGCAGTTGCCGGAAGGCAATTTCAAAAATGGCTTTGCCTCCCCTTCCGACACAGAAAAACCTGCCCTGTTTAATGCCTTTTTTGTATAGTGAAGCATTACCCCCTCACCGTCAACATTGACCTCTCCCCTGCTCTCCGATATGAAAGAATAGGTTCCATGCTCTGAATTATACTCGATTACTGATGAATCGAAAAGGTGGTCAAATGCTCCCTGAAGCATAAGATCCTCCGGAGCGCCTTCGAGCATCCTGTTATCCGCAATCAGCCATATTTTGTCAGCCTGACTCATGGCCACGTTGAGGTCATGTGTCGAAAAAATAATAGTTTTTCCGTTCTTCTGTGAAAGTAAATGCATCAGATGAAGTATTTCAAATTTACTTCCAATATCCAGGAAAGCTGTAGGTTCATCCATCACCAGAATTCCCGTGTCCTGTGCTAAAATACGGGCAATCATGGCTTTCTGGCGTTCCCCGTCTGAAAGTTCTGATATATACCTCCAGGAAAGTGATGACATCCCCGTCTTACCAATTGAATCGACAATTATTTCATGATTTTCTGCATCTATTTTCCCGAACCAGTTTGTGTAAGGAAATCTTCCGAGCGCCACCAGATCATAAACACGCATATTGGTTACCTTTACTATCTCTGTAGAAATATACCCGATTGTCCTGGCAAGATCTATTCTTGAATATTCCCGGATACTTTTTCCGCTATATGTGATATCTCCGCCCAGTGAAGGCTGCAATCCCGCAAGCGTCCTCAACAGGGTGCTTTTTCCGATGCCGTTTTTCCCGATGAGTGCAATCAGCTCTCCTCTTTTCGCGCTGGCAGTCAAAGGAGGAAGAAGGGCATTTTCCTTTCTTCCTTCAGCATACCCTATTCTGAGAGAGCGAAGTGATAGTATTTCTTCCGGATCTCTTTTCATCAGAACACTCCTGAATATTTGCGGTTCCTGAATATTACCCAAATGACAACCGGAATTCCTATCAGTGAGGTAACTGAATTAACAGGCAGTACACTCTCTGATCCCGGCAATTGTGAAATAATATCACTGATAAGCATTATAATTCCTCCGGTCAGGATTGTCCCGGGGACAAGGATCCTATGATCGGATGTCCTGAGCAGTATCCTTGAAATATGAGGCACTGCTATGCCGATAAATCCTATTGGGCCGCAAAATGCGGTCACACTTCCAGCCAGTATGCTGGTAGATGCGAATATGACAGCCCTTGAAAGCTTCACATTTAACCCGATGCTTGCTGCATAATTTTCTCCGAGAGAGATCGCATTCAGCATTTTTGCTGAAGCCATGCTCAGTAAAATGCCCAGTGAAACACATATCAGAAGCACAGTCAGCTGATCAGAGGTGAGGTTTCCAAGACTTCCCATTGTCCATATAACATAAGCTTTCAGCATCGATTCAGCGCTGAAATACTGCATAATAGTCACGATTGCTGAGATACCGCTTGACAATAATATTCCTATAATCAGGATTGTCATTATGTCTCTTACCCTTGCAGCAATTGACATTATCAGGATCATGACAGCTCCCGCCCCAATCCATGAGGCTGCAATAAGTATCCAGTTTCCCAACCCTCGTAAACTCTCAACCGATATGCTTCCTGAAAACCCAAGAATGACAAAGGCCACGCCCAGGCTGGCTCCGGAACTTATGCCAAGAACATCGGGACCAGCCATTGGGTTACGGAACAATGTCTGCATCTGCAATCCACTTAATGACAAGGCAATACCAACAATCAATGCAGTCAATGCCTTCGGTATCCTGAAATTGAAAACAATTGTTTTAAGCGGGCTTTCGGTATTATAGAATAAGACATCAAAAACATCCGAAGCCCTGATGCTGACTGAACCAAAAAAAACGTCGAGCAGCAGGAACAGAATAACAAGCAGGAACAGACATATGAAAACTATTCTCAGTCTCCTGCTTTTTGAAAATAAGCTTTCTGCAACTATTTTATTTTCCGGCTTAAATGTCATCTTTTAATTTATCTTCCTGTAAAAGAAAAGGTTATCTCCAGGGAACAGACCGGGATGCAGAATGGAGGCTATATCTTTCAGTATCAGATGAGGATAAACTGCTCCGCTTTCCCAGAAATCATTTCCCCCTGCTTCCGTGATACGGTTATTGTTATTATACAGTTTGCCGTTGCGGAAGCATGGAAGTTCGCTGAGCCGCTGATCAACCGCCGGAATTTCTCTTTTTGCACTGACTGCCCCGATATTGAGCCAGTAATCAGCATCAAGTGCCTTCAGATAGACATTTTCAAGACCCAGAGGCATAGAAACAGACGATTGTGTGTCCTTCCAGATGTAATCACCGCCGGCATCTGTTATCAACTTGCTGATAAATGAGTTGCCCGGAGATATAAACCATGTGTCCCTGAAGGGAAGACCAAGGAGAACCCGCGGTCTGGTTTGAATACTATCGGCTATAAAGTGCTTAAGATCATTGTATGACGCTACTTCTGCATTATAAATGCTGTCTGCAATGTTTTCCTTGCAATACAAGGCACCAAACAATTTAATCCATTCCGCTTTGCCCAGCGGGTCAGTCTCAAGATAGTCGGCATTATAAATTACCTTAATCCCTAATTCCTCTATTTTGCCCACATAACCGGATGATTCACTGCCAACCCCATATATCATTGTTATATCCGGCATGATCTTAAGAATCAGCTCCTTATTCAGATTTGCCTCGTAGCCAACGTCATTTATCAGCCCTTCTTTTGCCCTTGAATTCAGGTCTTCGGAATATATGAATGCTGTACCTGACATTCCTGCTATGGTATTCTCCTCCCCAAGTGCGGAGATCATAGCAACATGGGTAGTTGACATGCAAACAATCTTTTTCGACAGGAACAAGAATAATTTTTGACGGATCTATTCCGGATGGAAGGCCGCATCCCCTTCTTACAAGGAAATAGGTCATGTTCACATTATCAGCTCCCTGCCATGGATTAATTATAGTTACCTGTGTATAGTTGCTATATTTCTCTATCGCTATTCTCCGGGCAAGCATTATCTGGTTTGCACCTGCTGATTTTACGCGTTTCTTAATTCCGCTTTTTTCATTACAGGCTAAAACCGGAAATAAACAGAGCAGCAGCAGCATACCCTGATTCAGGATTTTCCGAAGTCTGATTGATGAAAAAGATGTCTTCACTGTATTTTATTTGTCAGTCACTTTGAAGCACATTGATCCGGGTATGATATCTGCCAGTTGACTCGAAACCAGCGAACCATCAGGATAATAATAGATCAGATAGCCATTTTGTTGATAATCAACTGCATCTGTTACAAATATATCACCATTTACAGGATTGATTCCAAGTTTATAAAAGTAATGTCCGGATTCAGGTATCAATGGTTCAGAGGGCAGCTCAGCAGATGAAGTACCAAGCTGTTTAACTCCGCTCTCAAGATAGTACAATGTTTCACCGGTCCCATCAATCCTCAGGCATGAGGGCGATGCCTGCTTTGTAGGGAAGACAAGGCGCTTTTCAATGCTATTGGTTGATGTATTGATTCCATCGAGTTCGGCAAAATTTTCCCTCATCCATCCTCCATTGCAAAGTACCCAGAGGATTTTATTCCTGTCAAGAACCATACTTTCTGGTTCAATTCCTACTTCAACAGAATCAATGACTTCATTGGAAGCAGTGTTGATGACCATTATCTCATTTCCTCCTACCCAATTTGCCACAAAGGCCTTATCACCCTCAATGATAATAGATTCAGATGACCTCCTCAGGTTAATATATCCGGAGATCGAGTTATTATCAAGGTTGATTATAATCAATGAGTCGGAATACATGCTTGTTACATAAGCTTTGGCTGAATTGACAAATCCGATATTTCTGGGGGAGATCAGTCCTATGATAGTTGTCACTTCCTCCAGAGTGTGTTTTTTGATAACCTCTATTTTTCCGGAGTTATTAACTACGATATAAGCTTTATCTCCATATATTTCAATTGAATTGGGAACATCACCCAATGGTCTGCCATTAATATCGGAGAACAGGTCATTGTAAATTTTTGAAGAGTCATAAGAGTAGAATGAGAGGGAGCCATTGCCTCCCATAAAATTACCCTCATTCATAATAAAAACACCATTGCCGGTAAGAAAGGAGCCAGTCGGTTTCTCCTCATTTTTTTTGCATGAAACAATAAGAATCAGGAACAAAATTAAAGTTGTCAGTTTTTCCATCTAAGTCTGTTTGAGTATCTGTATTAGTAATTTCAATGAATATGATCTGCCTGGTAATGGATAATATGCAATGTTCTGGTAGGTAATATCGAAAATGTTATCGATCTGAAAATTCAGGTCCAGGGTATTCCCTTTCAGATTCAGCCTGAACCCGGTTATCAGGTTATTGAGCATATATCCGGGAAGATAGTCGGAGTTATCGACTGACAGATATCTTCGGCCGGTCATGCTGATAATCCATGAAGAATAAAACATCCTGTAATGCATATTCATGGAGCAGTTTGCCTGACTTAGCGGGACATAAATAAGCTGTTTTCCTATAGCAGCGTCATCTTCCAGATTGGATTCAGCGGTTGTTGCTCTTGTATATGAATAGTTTGCAGATAATCCTGCAGCAAATTTGTTTATGGAATAATTTAAGGCTAAAGATGTCTCAAGACCTGAGGATATAACGCTCTTTATATTGTCAGCAGTCCAAAATGAATACTCACCTGGATGCCATTGTATCATATCCTTTACATTATTCCTGAAAACCGACAGATCAAGTTTCATCACCAGTGGTTTTGAGAACTTCTGATTCATTTCACCGGTAAGTTCATATATAAAGGCATATTCATTTTTCAGGTCAGGATTTCCTCCCGGGACCCAGAACATGTCGTTCATTGAAGGAATCTTTGAATTCCTGGAAATATTGGCTTTCAGGAAATAATCCTTCTCATCAACAATCCTGTACTGTAACCCTGCTGAGAAATCCGGGATCAGGAAATTCCTGGTATCCAGGATCTCACGAACCAGCAACAAGGTACCAAACCTTCCGCCGGTATTTCTCTCCGCACTTGCTGTCAAAGTAACTGTATTCCTGGTTGTATTTCCGGAGTAGTTATTTGACTTTATGTAATTTACCTCTTCATTCAAAGTGACCTTCAACCTGGTGAATTTACCGATGTGTCTCTCCATTGCAGTTTTCAGGATCAGTGTTTCGGAAAGATTCCGTGAGTCGATTGATGCGAGTGAGTTGGTATAGTTCAATCTGTTCATAAGCCAGGCTCCCGTAAAACTATATTTGTTCACTCCGCCAAAGTGGTCATAGTTAAGCATTGTCCTGAGCGATTCATCTGACTGTGTTTCCTTAAGATCAGGTTGCTGGATAAGCATTGATGATGGCAGGTTTCTGTCTGCTGATTCATACCATACCCTTGCTGATGTCACGCTTTTTACCTGCCTGAAATAAAGTTCCTGGATGAACCCCTTCTGGTTTACCTGGCTGTTTGTCCGTCTTTGCCACACAGGTTCTTTGCTGATGCCGGTATTTAAATAGGGAAAATCATTTTCAGATGATTGAAAAAATGCCTTTGTAACTGTCTGAAAAGCTGAATTGCCGCTTCTCAATTTTACAAGTCCTGTGTATTGACCAAAGCTTCCGGCTCCGGGACTAATTGATATCAGGGTCTCTTTCTTCCATACCGGCCTGGTTTCGATATTAATAAGACCTCCGATCCCGCCGCTGCTCAGAGGCATTGATGCGCCTCCGTAGTAAATCTGGATATCATCGATGAGGCCTGATGGAATAAGTGACAGGTCTGATTGTCCAAGCATTGGATGATTAATATTTATGCCATTCCAGGTCAGGCCGGTTTGTCCTGCCCCGGTACCTCTGAAGGACGGAGTGGCACTTCCTCCCATGCCATAGCTTTTTATAAAGATGCCGGAATATTGTGAAAGAAGGTCAGCAAGAGAATTGTGGGTGCTGTACTTAAGAAATGCTGTATCGATGGAAGATTTTTTATATCCGGTTGATTCAAAATTTTCCTTTTTACCTGTTATAGTTACCTCTCCGATATTTATTGTGTCATTATCGAATGACAGCTGTCCATGCAGAGGCAATACCATTAAAACAACTATAAATAATAGAGTATACCTGAGCATTCTGTAATCACGTTCAATATTGTCGCAAATATTCATAGTCAAATCACAAAAACTGTCAAATGACTTAATATTGAGTGCATATGGGAAAACTTAAAAGTGGGAATCAGTATGTGATCCGGCGCTTTTCTTCCCGAAAGCATTGAATATTAGTCTGTATGGCAGGTCTTCTGACTTATCCCGGTTTTATGAAGCCTTCCCATCCTGATTAATCGGGACAGTGGCAGGTATTTCACAAAACCATCATCCCGCAAAGCGTGATCGGGCATCACAGCAGCGGGTACTGTTGCGGATTCTAACCGCATTCCCTTTTCATTGCAATGAAAGTATTTCATTGCAACACCAAAACATTACAAAGATAAAAATATTTACAAATACATAGCCTGACCGGAATAAATCAGATATCAGCAGTTATTAACATTTAACTATCATGGTAAATCTCAGGATCTGTTCACCAATACCAATCCTGTAACCTGACGAAGCATAGAGAATGTTCCCGTTCCTTTTGGCCATTACAACAAACGGCAATCTGATGCCTGTTGTATCAAATGATTTAATTGCACTGTATAAAAGCTTGTTATCAGTACCGCAGAGCAGGTTGGAAGGCATTGATCTCAGTTCTTCATTTTTAAAACCTTCCCACCTGGCTGCTGGATCTGTAAGAAAAAGAAAATATCCGCCCCAGGCATCGAGCTCGGTCTTAAGATGGGGCAGATCATTGAAAATGTGCCTGGTAGGCTCCTTATCAGGTTCAATCCACAAAATCACCACATCCTTTTCAATAATTTTTTCAGGGGATACACCTGATTTGTCAAAAAGACTTACAATACTCTGCAGGTCAATATTGCCTAGGATCCTGGTTCCGGTATCGTCTTTTCTGATTTTTACCTCTATTGTTTTATGTTCACCTTCTGAAAGGTCAAAAAAACTTAAACCGGACAAAATCTTGCTTCCGGGTAGTCTGTTGCCTGTAACCAGCATATAACTGCCCGGAGCGAGAGCGAGTTCATCCATGAAGTCGGTGATCTTTCTGTTATAATCGTACTCAAGCGTATTATACCTTCCATTTTCAAATCTGGCAAGGGTAAAATGGCTATAGTATTCCGGCACTGGTTTAGATTCATCCGATACAAGTCGTACATAGCCTCTGCTGCCCGCAGGTTTCTGTCTGATCAGAGAAATAGAGATCATTCCAGCCTGAATTATAAGTAATACTGTGGTATATTGCTGCCTGGTTCAAGACGTGAAGGTATCCCGAGACTGCGGCACATTGCAACAAAACAGATATGCCCGTGAAAAAGAATCAGAGACTTTCAGCTCGATGACACCTGTCGGAGTAAGGGGTGTCTTGTAATAATTTTCATCATCGGCTATTCTGATATTCTTTTCCAGATAATTCAGAAACAGCCAGAGGATCTTGCGGCTGCATTATCAGGTAAGCCGGCCGGAAGTTCTTTCCTGAAAAAGCTTCTCCAGGAAGTAATTATTTCATTTGCAATTCGCGGATTAAGAATATATTCCAAAAACAGTTCCTCCCCGTATTCAGCTGGTTTGGAGGTTTGAACAGTGTTCAACAAATGGTCAGACAGGATACTTCCTTTTGTATCCCGCAGATCTTTGTCCGGGAGCAACTCAAGCATCCGTAGAGCGATTGTCAGCAACGAATCGGGAGTTTCAGAAAGAAATGACCTGATCTCTTTAAAGTTGCCCATGCTTCTGGCAATGATATTCATTACACGTGCTGTATCTGCGTTAAGCCCGATTGCAAAAGATTTAGCTTCGCCGGCATTCATCCATGAGTCAATATACTTCCTTCGGATCTCATTTTCCCTGTTAATCCTTGCTGTATTGCTGTCAGTCATCTCCTGCGAGGGACCCGGAAGCGGAGCGGGAGCTGGCGGGACCTCAAGATCAAGATCAATGCTGTAGCTGCCACCTGCCAGCCTGTCGAGCACCAGTGTCAGTGTATCGGTTTCACCCACTGATATCTTTTGAAAGTTGAAGGTATCATTATAATATGCCCATACCAGAAGGTCACCAAGACCGGTTTCGAACTGACTTATTCCGTTTTTATCTGTCGGGACAACTGCGAGAGGATAGAATTCAGCATAGTTATATAGCTGGTACTCTACACTTGCATCCTGTACAGGCATATTGTTCCGGTCTGTCACTTTCACAATGATCCTTCTGGTTACCGCATATTTTGAGAGATTATTTACTTCAGTATAGTATTTATATCTGTTTACTGCATTCTCTCCGTTCACCGAGGGTCCGAACGATTTTGTATGAATAAGCATTGCCCGCCTTGCTGGCTCTGTAAACCAGCCACGGTCAATGACAGGTTCAGGCTCGCATGCGCCCATGTAGTACCACTGACCGTCTGACCATACCTCCACCCATGCATGATTATCATCAGTGTGCGCCCATCGGGGGTATAAACCTGTCTGGCCGGTATTCCTGCGGTTCTCAGTGCTGCAACAGTAAAAGTTGACTCCTCACCGCATCGCCCCCTTGCTGACAATATTGTGCTCATGGGAGCAGATGTTCGAATATCGGCAGCCTGATAGCTTACTTTTTCATGACACCAGTGGTTGATCTCCAGAGCTGCATCAATAATACTGTGGTTCTTTACCCTGTTCATAATTTCATCAAAACAGACAATTCTGAATGAGTCAAGATTTTCATTATTTACCCTGCAGGGAAGGACATAATGCAGAAATAACTCTTCCGGAATATCTTTTCCCCATGGCGATTCATCCAGAGCACGGAGGGAGATATCAACGTTTGCCAGAAAAAACTCACCAGTGTAATCAGCCAGGTCGCTGAGCGGCATAAATGCAAAAAGAAATTTCAGAGCCTCAGTCTGTCGGTCTGACAGTGAACGGTTAAATACGGAGAACAGTTCCTTGGCCCTGTTTGCAGCAAGATCTTGTCGTTCAATAAACGCACTGTCCACAAGTCTACGGTATCCGGTGTCATTTATCAGATGCTGGCCGGAGCATGATATTGCCAGCGGTATGATTATCGCCATAATAAAATTTCACATGCATTTTCATCATTAGTCCTGTCTAAATGCTGCCACAGGAGTTGCGGATCACAAGTTCAGGAGTTATATTGACCTGTCGCTTGAATTTTCCTTTTCCTGAATTTTTAACCTCCGACCAGATCATATTTACAACTTTAACGGAAAGGTTGGCGAGAGGCTTTCGCAAACTGGTCACAGGCGAATACATCAGATCAAAACCAACTCCCTCCTCCATTGAAATTATCGCTATATCCTGAGGGATCCGTACATTTTTGCCACGCAGGAACTTCATAACCGGATAAACCAGATTTGCAGTCATAATTACCACAATGTCAGCCCGGTATGGTGGCCGCAGAAATTTCTCAAACTGTACGGGATTTATATCATTTCCTGAGTTTGGCTTATCGAGCTCTATGACAACCGGCTTATTCATGGATGGTTTTCTCGTAATCGAATCTATAAGATCTTGAATATCAATACCATCCTGACTAAAAGATTTATTCTCGGTGATAATAAGAATATTATTGTAGCCCAGCTTTTCTATGTGGTTGACAACAAGATTTGCACCTGCGGAGGAATCGGTATTTACAGTATTCAGTCTGAGGGTCTTTATATGTCTTTCGAGCAATATGAACGGATAATCAGTGGATTTCAGAGTTCTTATCGTACTGTCATCTGCTGCATCACCAAGAAGGATCAGTCCGCTATAGAACTTTTTAAAGGCAGCTGACGAGCCTGTCATATCTGTCGTCATCAGGATCCTTGGTAATAATTGAAAATCCTACTCCTATGCTGGAAAAGGCAGTTTGAAGATAGGGTGCGATCTGAATGACAAAGGGATCATTCAGTGAAGGCACAAGCATTCCAAGAATACCTGGTTTTTCCTCAACCGGAGATAGCTCATTCCTTTCGTTAAGAGATTCAAAATAACCCATCTGCCTGGCTAGAGAAAGGACCTTTTCCTGGGTTTCCTTCCTTATACCCTGCTGATCTGCTTTATTATTGAGAACCAGAGATACAAGCGTACCTGATACACCTAAACGTGCAGCTAAATCTTTATTTCTAAATTTTTTCACCATTTCCCCTTGGTAATAGATGAAATAAATTTAGTAATTTTTTGATATTCAGGAATAATTTTAAGAATTTTTAACTTTTCCGGCAGATCTAAAGGCTCTGCATTATTATCTTTTAGGAGGATTGATTCCTCTTTGTTTCGCTGCACTCTCGAGCCTTTGCTGCCATTTGGACTTTTTAAGAGGTTTTTTCTTATTTTCCTCCAGTGTGGCAAGGACGGCATCTACATCTATGAATCTCTTCGAGATAATATTTTGCAGATATGTTATCATATTAGCCAGGAAATAGTAATATGTAAGACCTGATGAGAAATTATTCAGTATCAGCATGAACATTACCGGCATCATGTACATCATGAGTTTCATCCCGGGCTGGTCGGAACCAGGTGAAGAACCTGTCATCTTCATTGTAAGCAAAGTTGAGGCAGTCATCAGCAATGTAAACAGGCTGACATGATTTCCATACATTGGAATAGTGAAAGGAAGTGTGAGGATTGAATCGTAGGTCGACAAATCGGTTGCCCAGAGGAAATGCTCCTGTCTCAACTCGATCGAGACGGGGAAAAACCTGAACATGGCAAATAAGATAGGCATCTGCAGCAACATGGGTAGACAGCCACCCATCGGGTTCACCCCTGCCCTCTTATAGAGATCCATGGTTGCCTGTTGCTTTTTCATAGCATCTTCCTTCTTTGGAAATTTCTTGCCCAGCTCTTCAACCTGTGGTTTCAGAACCTGCATTTTTGCTGTTGACTGATAAGATTTAAAGGTTAACGGGAACAGGACAATCTTTATAATAAGTGTCAGAATAAGAATTATCAAACCATAATTGCCAAAGTAATTGTTAAGCCAGTTAAAGATCGGAATGATAGCGAACCTGTTTATCCAGCCAATAATATTCTTTCCAAGAAATACCAGTTTTTCAAGTTCAAGCCCTTCCTTTTTAAGAATAGTAAAACTGTTTGGACCATAGTACAGCTTCATGCCAATAGTATTCGAGGAAGCCGGATTATAAGGTACTCCGACATCAGACGTATAGTATCTGATGTATCTGGGGGATGTTAAGGTCCTTGTTGATGACAAAGATCCATTCAGGAAGAAATCATTGGATAGGACTACTGACGAAAAAAACTGATCCTGGAATGCAACCCAGCTGAGTTTAGTTGTAATATCAGCTTTCTCGAGCTCCTTCTTTGTCGTTGTTTCAGGTTAGTAACATCATCCTGGTAGTACTTATAAGTAATATTAGAATAGTTTTCTTCATTCTGCCGATCCTTTTCCTGCTGCGGAATATACATTTTCCAGTCAAGTGTGAGGCTGTTCTGATTTGAGGCAATAATTCCCTCCATTGATTTAAAGGTGACATCAAAATCGACCATGTATTTGTCAGGAGCCAGCGTATACTTATATTCGATGTATTTATTGCTGTCAGCCATAAGTCTGAGGACAACACTTTGAGAATTGACGGCGGCATCAAATAATTTCTGACCGGATACAGGTTTGAAATAAAGGTTATTTGTCTGAACAGCTTTATTGTCAGATGTGAAAAAATTGAATCCAAAAACGGTCGAATCTCCTGAAAACAATATCAGTGGCAGTGAATCATGAGTTCTGTAATCCTTCAATCTTGCTGAATATACCCTTCCTCCTTTACGGGCGATTTTAAGTTCCACCTTATTATTTTCAAGAGTTATAAAATCATTTTCACCTGTTGCTGCCTGTGCAAAAATTCCGTATTGGCCTGCATCTGAGGGGGTACTGGCAATTCCGGCAGCAGGTGCTGCCTGCTGTGGCTGTTCTGCCTTCAGGGTATCAACTTTTACCGTATCTGTGGAGATACCAAGTTTAAGATTGATTTCATTTATTTTCGCAAGAGCATCAGGCTGGTTGGGTTTAAATCTCAGGGCATTAATATATTCAGCCCTGGCATTCTCGTATTCTCCCCTGGCATAATATGATTCTGCAACCTGAACAGCCTTCTCATATCCCTTGTTCAACCGGCTGTTGTTATAAATACTGAATCCAATAAAGATTGCAAAAATAAGAATAATGCCTGTTATTGTATTTCTATCCATTCTTCCAGATGAGTTAAATTAAATTGCAATGGTACTATTATAATTCCAATTTAAGGTTTAAAAGGAAAGTTGTCTGAAGGTTTTTAGCTAATACATGCCTTAACAAAATGAACAAATAAGGGATGAGGATTTATTACAGTACTGCTGTATTCAGGATGAAACTGAACTCCGATAAACCATTTATGTGAGGGTATTTCGATTATCTCCACAAGGTTTGATTCGGGATTTATACCAACAGGTATCATTCCGTTATTTCTGAAATCCTCAAAATATTTATCATTGAATTCATATCGGTGTCTGTGTCTTTCAACTATTTCAGCGTTTTGTATGCTTCATATGCTTTTGAATTTTTGCTTATAATGCATTTATATCCTCCAAGCCTCATTGTTCCGCCTTTATCAATTATACTTTTTTGTTCTTCCATCAGGTCAATTACCGGATATTTTGTTTTATGATTAATTTCAGTTGAATGAGCACCTTCAAAATTAAGAACATTTCTGGCAAATTCAATAACTGCACATTGCATTCCAAGACAAATTCCAAAGAATGGAATATTATTTTCCCTGGCATATTTTGCAGTAAGTATCTTACCTTCAATTCCTCTTGATCCGAAACCGGGAGCAACCAAGTATGCCATTGAGTCCGCTCAGTCTTTCAATTACATTTTTTTCGGTAATATCTTCTGAATGAATATATTCGACATCAATTTCACATTCATTCATTGCTCCGCTGTGAATAAATGATTCTGCAATTGACTTATATGCATCAGGCAGTTCAACATATTTTCCTACCAGTCCGATCTTGATTGAATGTTTCGGATTCTTTAGTTTTGTAAGAAATTCTCTCCATTCAGTAAGAGGCGGTTCGTTACCGACTGCCAGGGCAAGTTTTCTGAGAACCGTTTTATCGAGTCCCTGTTCAAGCATTTTAATCGGAACTTCATAAATTGTTGAAACATCAACAGATTCAATTACTGCATTTTCTTCAACGTTACAGAAAAGTGCAACCTTTCTTTTAATATCTTCATTAAGATGCCTTTCAGTTCTCAGAACCAGAAAATCAGGCTGAATTCCTGTTTCAAGCAGTTCTTTTACAGAATGCTGGGTTGGTTTGGTCTTTGATTCACCGGTTGAAGACAGATATGGAACCAGTGTAAGGTGAATAACAATACAGTTCTGGCTGCCAAGTTCCCATTTCAGCTGACGAACAGATTCAATATATGGAAGTGATTCAATATCACCAACAGTACCTCCAATTTCTGTAATTACTATATCAAATTTATTACCTGAACTTACAAGTTTTATTCTTCTTTTGATCTCATCAGTTATATGAGGAATAACCTGAACTGTTTTTCCAAGATAATCGCCTTTTCTTTCCTTATTTATAACAGACTGGTAAATCCTGCCTGTAGTGACATTATTTGCCTGGCTGGTAGGCACATTTAGAAACCTTTCATAATGTCCGAGGTCGAGGTCAGTTTCTGCTCCATCGAGTGTAACATAGCATTCACCGTGTTCGTAAGGATTAAGTGTTCCGGGATCGACATTTATATATGGATCAAGTTTCTGAATTGTTACAGAATAGCCTCTGGCCTGCAATAGTTTTGCAAGAGAGGCAGAAATAATTCCTTTCCCAAGAGAAGAAGTTACTCCTCCTGTAACGAATACATACTTAACGTCTGTCAATGCAAAAATATTTTATGTTAGATATCTGAATTCAAATAAATTAATCATCAAGACCAGACTGGTCAATCATCTTGACTTTTTCCTCAAGTGTCTTAATCAGTTTTTTTGCACTTTCGATTTTTTCTTCAACCTCTCTAATCATTGTATCAGCATTTTTTGATTTGGCAAAAAAACCGATATTATTTTCCCATAGAACAATATCACTTTCAAGCTGTTTAATTTTTGTAAAGAATTTATCCCTTTCATTTCTGACTTTTCGTGATGCTTTGGGATTTGCCTTAAGAGTATCGAGTTTGGTTTTATATTTAAGTATGCTTTTATCCTCATCACCGATCTTGAGTTTGTCAAACTCCTTATTAAGAGCATTCCGGTATTTATTGGTTATTTCATCCTTCATATTAAAAGGAACAAATCCAATATCTGTCCATTTCCTCTGAAGTTCCTTCAGTCTTTCAAATGCTGCCTGAACATCAGTTCCCGGTTCAAATTTTTCAAGTTCTTCTATTATATCCAGTTTGGCTTTCAGGTTATCTTCATATGAAGTATCAAGCTCAGCGAAGAATTCGGTTTTCCTGTTAAAAAAATGATCACATGCTTTGCGGAATCTTTTCCAGCATCTTTCAGACTGTTTTCGTGGAACAGGACCAATTTCTTTCCATTCTTTCTGAAGTTTAATAAGAGCATCAGAAGTTGCTTTCCAGTCAGTACTCTCCTGCAGTGCTTCAGCCTGAATACATAATTCCGTTTTCCGTTGAAGATTAGTAAGCTGAATCTCTTTATTATCAGCATAAAATCCTCTTTTCTTTTCAAAGAAAGCATCGCAGGCATCCCTGAATCGCTGATAAACTTTATTATTCTGTTTTTTAGGAGCAAAACCTATAGTTCTCCACATTTTCTGCAATTCAACAACTTTGTCAGCTCTTTCATCAAAATCCTTGAAGTTCTTCATTTCAAGCTTATTGATAGCTTCAACCTCTTCACAAAGAGCTATTTTTGCTTCAAGATTCTTTCGCTGATCATCTTTCTGCTTTTCAAAATACTCGTGATGTCTTTTATTTATCTGAGAAGTAGCTTCCTTGAATCTCTCCCAGATTTCATTTTTTGATTCGAGAGGAACAGGTCCAATTTCACGCCATTGATTATGAAAATCCTGAAGAGATCTGAATGCATTTACAGGATTTGGTTCAAGAAGAAGTTCTTCTGCCTTTTCGCATAGATGAACTTTTGACTTCAAGATTCTTTTTAAGATCAAGATCTCTTAACTCCTTATTTATTTTAATATAATCGTAGAATATTTCAACATAATGATGGTAATTTTCCCAGAGATCTTTCAGTGATGTCTGAGGAACAACTCCAACTGAATGCCATTCATTCTGAAGTGATCTGAAATCGTGAAAAGTTTTATTTATTGATTCTTCCCTGTTTACAAGATCCTTTATCTTATCAATTATATCATATTTCTTCTTAAGATTCTCATATTTTTCAGCTTCCTGAATTTTATTGTAATCAGTTTTTTTCTCCCTGTATTTTTCGAGAAGATGTTTTACCCTGGCATCATCAGGATCAATCCATGACCCTGTATTCTTCAATTTTTCCGCCCTCTTCAAGAAATTTATTCTTTCTTTCTTCAGCTTCAAGTTTTAGTTTTTTATAAAACAGCACTTTTATCCGTTCAACATCATCCCTGATTTCAGAAGTAGGCCTGTTTTCAATTAGAAGAACCAGTGTCTCAACCAGTTCATGTTTGTGATATCCTGAATAATCAACCTGAGGAAGTTCAATGTCATCAAGTGAATGTTCATCCTCTGATTTATGTTCTTCATCTGCAGGTTACAGCAGGCACTGTTTCCACTGAATCTTCCTCTTTCGGTTCAACCGCATCCTCACTGTCGATTTCTGGTTCAGCAGAATAAGCCAGGGAATCAGTTTCCGGCATTTCTTGTGCTAGTATTGGCATCCTCAGTTCCGGCAGCAATTTTCATTTGCCCCGAATTGTTCTTCACGAACAGAGTCATCCGGATTTTTCTTTGTCATAATCAATCCTTTTATAGTTCAGCTCATTATCAGAGTTCAGCACCATGGCAATCCATGGAATTTTCAGAGTACGAAAATATTGAAATATTTAATAAAACTCAAAGATTTGGCATAAATAAGTATAATCAGATATTAAGACAATGCCGTTTCAGATGTTATCTCAATGCTGATCATTCATATCAGTACTCTGTTTTTGAGAAGCAGGCGAAAAGATATGAACCATACTCAAATCAGAGCTGTAAAGATCATTTCAGAATAATTTTCAGCTGTTTATTTTTTGTTTCTGAAATCATATATCTGAAGGATTCACTATTTTCTGAAGAACTAATATCTTCAGTAATAATTTCTGCAGTACCCTGCATATTCTGGGTAAAATCAAGTTTTATTCCATAAAGTGTTGTAAGTCCATCCGGCAGATCAATTTCAATAATATATGCATCACCTGATGGAACAAGTGATTTTGATTTTATCAATTCCCCTTACCATTCCATACTCCAGATATGGATAACCGCTTAGTTTAATATTTACTATCTGGCCTGGTTTTACTTTGCCTGATCGCTGCATTTTCAGATTTATTCTTCCCAGGAAATTACCCTGTTCAAGAGGAACAATAGTTATTACAGGTTCATCTTTTACAACAGACTGATTTGCATTCCAGAATCTGGTAAATGTTACAATTCCATCAACTGGAGAAATAAGCAGATAATTATTTTCCCAGATTTTGATCTGGGCTTTAAGATTCATGAATGATTCATTAAGAACAGATATCAGTTTTTCCTTTTCCTCTATCCTTTTAATTTTGATAATCCTGAAGCAGCTGATTTTTTTCTGCAATTTCAATAGATTTTTCAGAATGGTCAAGTCTAACCTGCTGAAGTTCAATATTTATTCCGTATAAGAGACTGATGTGATTTTTCAAGTTCACTTTCCGGAATAACCTTATTCTGCAAATAGCAGTGAATCTCTCCTGATATTTTTTTACTTCAAGTTTTTGATTCTCAGAATACAATTTTTCCTTTACTTTCAGTCTGCTTGATATATTCCTGAATTCCTTTAATCTCCTCATGTAAGAGAAGTAATCTTATTACCATAAAAATCATTTGTCATTATAATTATTAAGGTCTGAAAGATTTTTAAGAAAAGATGCATAATCATCCTGAAGTTCACCAAGTTCTGAAAAGTCAGGAAGAGTTTGCTGAAATCAGCTATTCCGGTTTACTAATGTATCAATCATCGTCTGCAGTAATATTAATTTCCTCAATTGAGGCAGTTGTTTCCATTACTGCAAGCAACTGTCCTGCTGAAACCTTTTCTTTTTCTTTAACATAAAGGTATTTTATATTCGACCGGTTATTTTTGTAACAAGAGTTACAGGAGGATTGAATGTTGTAATTTCAACAGGTGATGGAATTGTATCAGGATATTTTATAAGCCAGGCAAAAAGAATAAACAGAACAAATACCGAAAACATACAGCGTTCCCCATCTGAGAATTCTTCGCGGAGGATTTCCCATTATCTCCTTTACAGGATCAGAATATAATATTTCAGGTTTTCTTTCTTTCATACTGCATATTCTAGTTTCCCAGTTCAAGCTGGTTTTTAACAAGATTAAAATATGCTCCCCGTTTGCAATAAGCGTTTCATGAGTTCCTGTTTCAACTATCCTTCCGCTGTCAAGAACAACAATTTTATCAGCATTTCTCACTGTGCTCAGTCGATGTGCAACAATAATAACTGTTTTTCCTTCAAAAAATTCTGTAAGATTTTCAACAATAACCTTTTCATTATTGGCATCAAGTGAATTTGTTGCTTCATCGAATATTATTATATCAGGATTTTTATAAATTACCCTGGCAATAAGAAGCCTCTGTTTCTGTCCTTCACTCAGTCCATGTCCATTTGCTCCGATTTTTGTATTATATCCAAGAGGAAGTGATTCAATAAATCCTTTTATATTAGCAATTTCAGCAGCATTAACCAGTCTGTCCTCATTAATTTCTTCAGATCCCGGGAGCAATATTGAATGCAATTGTATCAGGAAATAGAAATCCATCCTGCATTACTGCTCCTACCTTTTCTCTCCATACTTTGAGACTTAGATTTGACAGTCTGGTATCTCCAATAAGAATCTCTCCGTTTACCGGCTGATAAAATCCAAGAAGCATTTTAAGCAGAGTTGTCTTTCCGCTTCCGCTTGTACCAACAATTGCAGTTATTTTATTCTCTTCAATAAACAGATCAACATCTTTTAGTGCAAAAGGAGATCTGGGACCTTCATACTGATATGAAAGATTATTTATATAAATATCTTTCTTATCAGGAAGTTTTCGGACTTTCATTTCAGGATCTGGCTCTTCATCATCCATATGATGAACCTCAGAGAGCCTGTCGAGACTCATTTTTGCATCCTGAGACATTCGAAAAAATCCAATAATCTGACTTACAGGCACATTAAGCTGACCTATTATAAACTGAACTGCAAGCATCATACCAAGTGTCATATCTCCTTTCAGAACAGCTGTTGCAGCAATAATAGTTATAAGAATATTTGTAACCTCATTAATAAATGTTGCTCCGGCTGACTGATACTGAATCAATACTCAATCCTTTAACTTTCAGTCCAAACAGAGAAGCCTGGATCTTTTCCCAATCCCATCTCGTAGCCTAATTCACTCTGGGTAAGCTTTATTTCCTGCATGCCATTTACAATATTTATCAGTTTGTTGCCTGATACCGACATCTTTTTGAAACGCTGATGATCAAGTCGGGCTCTCGATTTCATAAAAAGGGAAACCCATAAAATATAGAATGCTGAACCGGCAAGGAAATAGTCAGAGGATTTTAATACTGAATATTGCAAGTACAATACCAAAAATAATCAGGTTAAAAAATGAGAATAAAATACTAAGGCTGGCTGATGTAAGAAATTCCTCAATCCTGTTATTATCCTCAATTCGCTGAAGAATATCTCCGGTAAGTTTGGTATCAAAAAATGCAACAGGCAATGACATAAGTTTCTGAAGAAAACCTGAAATTATTGCAACATTTACTCTTGATCCGATATGAAGCAGCAGCCAGCCTCTGATAAATTCGACTGACATTCTGCCAATTACAAGAGCAAGCTGGGCAAAAAGGATCAGGTAAATAAATCCTAGATCATTATTATTCAGTCCTATATCAATAATTGACTGAGTCAGAAAAGGGATTATAAGCTGAATACAGCTTCCAAGAATCAATCCAAGAATCAGCTGAAAAAAATATTTCCTGTAAAGCCTGAAATATTTGAAAAGGAATCTGAATCCATTGCACTGTTTCCTGTTCATTTTCTTTATCAAAAAGTGCAGGTGTAGGTTCAATAATCAGAACAAGACCGACTGGTTTTCCATCAGTAACTGTTGATGCCCAGTTTTTGATAAACTCCTCACGTTTGTATTTTACAAGTCCGATAGCCGGATCAGCAACCCATATTTTATCCTTTTTTATTTTATAAACTACAACAAAATGCTTTTGTCGCCAGTGAGACAATGCATGGCAAGAGGAACATTTTCATTAAGCATTTCAAAAGGAATTTTAACTCCTATTGTCCTGAATCCAGAGAATCAGCTGCTTCAGACAGATCCAAGAAAGGAGACTCCTTCCCTGGTAATATAACATCTTCTTCCTAAGTGATTCAAGTGAAAAACTCTTTTTGTAATACCCTGCAATCATCTTCAGACAAGCAGGTCCGCAATCCATTGCATCAGGTTGTTTTACAAAGGGGAAAGACATTTTTTACAGGAAATATAATTTTATCAAGTAAAGATATTTATATTTTAGTTATGAGTTGTCATCTCATTTATAAAATCACAACCAGTTGAACTATTAACCTTTTGGATTAGGAAATATTATATTTGCCATTTGATTCTTACTTCAGATGGGGATTTTCAGAAAAATATCAGATACAGAAATAATTGAAGGCATTCGAAATCAGGATGACAAAATCCTGAACTGGCTATATGATAATTATTTTTCAGCAGTTAAGAATCATGTATCTAAGAAACAGCGGATCTCAGGAAGATGTTTCTGATGTTTTTCAGGATTCAATAATAATATCTGTACAAACAGATAACTGAAGAAAATCTGAATCTGACAACAGATCTGAAAGGATATTTTTTTGGAATTGCACGAAATGTCTGGAGTGCACAGTTGAGGAAAAATCAGAGAAATACTGAACTGGAAATTGATATTCCCGATGATGATCCTGATGATAATACTGATCCCCTGCTGGAAAGAATTGTAAGCAGGGCATTTCAAAAACTTAAGCCTGATCAGCAGTTAATACTGAATCTGTTTTCCGAAGGTAATTCATATGAAGAGATTGCAGTTAAAATGAATCTGAAAAATGAAATATATGCCCGGAGGAAGAAATATCTGTGCAAAGAAGCTCTACTGGACCTGGTAAAAGAAGATCCTGAATATCAGGAATATTTACGTCTCCTGAAATAAATACACCAGGAATAAAACAATCAGTATTCCGGTAACCGGTAAAAACAGAGTTAAGTACTTTGAATATATAAAGAGGTTTGTTATTCCATAAACAACAAGAGAAGACCA
Organism: uncultured Bacteroidales bacterium; assembly: GCA_963846335.1. GTDB lineage: Bacteria > Bacteroidota > Bacteroidia > Bacteroidales > VadinHA17 > LD21. The sequence continues at coordinate 269,491 of CAWJVS010000030.1, read as the reverse complement.
GAAATAAGGATGTGACCTTAGCTGGTCTGCCTGTTTGAGATATCTTATTCTTGCCTTTCTCAGGAGGTGCTTTTGGAATATCCTTTCTTAAGATTGTCATAAAACATTTTAACAATCTCTGTTCCGGATCTGTCTTCAATTTCCCACATTGACATCACAACTGACTCACTTCCTGAATACATAAATCCTCTGGCAAGACTTAATATACCTTCTCCTGAATACAAATACCCGGAACCGGTATTGCATGAACTCAGCACAACCATTTTTGCCTTGCAGAGGGATACCATAAATTTCATATGTTTTCAGATATCTGTCGTCGGTTGAATCCTTTTCCGGACTGAAGATCAATGTGGAATACATCGGATCCTTGTCATTCAGAATTGTATGCATTGCAAGATGAATAATATCGTATTTACCTGATTCATTTTTATATACAGTTTCTTTTGCCTGTTCATTCTCATATAATCTTCCATTGGTTACAGATGAAACATACTGTGCCTCCTGCTTTGCATAAGGAAGATCAGGCAGGATCCCGTCAACAATTTGCCTGTTCATAAGAACCGAACCGATATCAATTGGTTCAGAATAACTCGGGGCAAAGGCTATTAATCTGTTGGTAAGCCTGGTCTCCCTTTTCATGGATTCTGCCATAAAGGTTACAGAATATGTATATGATATATCAAATTCATTCATCAGATAGGGAATCTTATTATAGCGAAGCCTGTCATCCGAAGACGGCGAGGTTGGAAGTGTCTCAAAAGGAATGTATGACAGGATATTGTCGGGTGATATCAATAATTTTTTAGAGATAAGATAAGGCCTGACAGGTTCAATTATTTTCTGATACAGACGGTAACCTGTCTTTTGAAAATTATCATATGCTTCCCGGGCATTGACTGAAGGAGAGGGCATATCAAGAAGGCTTCTGAATGTTCTTATATCATTGAAGAAGGAACTATCTGTCGAAAAAGCCAACAAACTGCTGTTTTTTCCTGTTTGCAATAAAAATATATAAAACTGTATCTGATACAATATAATTTACATAGTTTCCATTTCTTCCTGTCAGGTCCTGAACCTCATTAAGTTTTGTTACTGCAGTATTATATTTGAATGTAGTAATAACCGGGATAATTTTTTTCAAAAACAGTTACCAGGGAATCCTTCACCAATGAACTCTTCAGGACATTCTCTTTCAGGATATTTAAAAGAGCTGTGTCGGGATGTTCTTTTTTCATCTCTTCGGCGATTTTTGCATTCAGAAGACTAATATCACGCTTAAGTTTCTTTTCGAGATCTGATAAGTCGGAAGGAATATTAAGCTGGGAGGCATTTAATTCCCGGGTTGCCGCAAGTAATCCTGCTACCTTGCTTTTTTCCGAAAATTCAAAAGCATTTTCCAGAAAAAGATGGTTGCCTGTAAGGCGGTAAAGCAGATTATAATCACGGATTGCATTAAGATAAGAATCCCTGTAACGGTCTCCCAATATAAGCCTGCTATCTTCTTCGCTTATATTTATCCTGACTTTTTCAAGTACCTGTACTATCAGTTTTGCAGTGGATGATGCTGCCTCAAGAATTGCAGGATCTTGCGTTTTGTCATAGATCATCCATAGAATCTGGTATTTTGACCTGAGGATCTTCAAAGATACCTTGTCTGACTTAATGGAGGCTTCATCAGGGTTTTTATACAGAGGTTCCTTCACCTCCCTGTTCTCCACGGCAGCAACTTCCTGAAACAGCAATGACTGTATAATATCAAGCGCTTTGAAGGTGTCACCGTGTTCCGCAAGCGATAAAGAGTAACCAAGATATACGGGATCCTTAAGGAGCAGGTCCCTGTTATTTTCTTCAAGATAGTCAAGGCACAACTGATAGTATTGAAGGGCTTTAGCGTTATCTATTTTAAATTCCCTGAGATATTCAGCATAATTGAACAATACCTGGAAATATCCTGTGGAATTCTCTCCCAGTTTGACTTTTGCCCTTTTAACAGCCCCGTTAAGCAAAGCTTCTCCGGTATCCTTCTTCCCGCTTTTTCCAAGTGCAATTGCATAGCTGTTGATGTAATTGTAACCTAATGATGAATTATTGGAAAAGGCCATATCAATTCCTCTCTCATAATACTCATTGGATTTATCAGTTAATCCCAGGAAACTATAAGTAATTGCAAGGTTGTTGAGTAAGTTGAAAAAGTTCTCGGTGAATTCAAGATGACTAAGAATATAGATTGACTCCACTTTTTCCAGATAGACTTTTGCCCTGGTATAATCTGCCAAACGCATATATATTACTCCAAGATTATTATAGATTGCTGCCATATCCGTCATATCTGCGGATCCCGGATTTTGCCCGGAGATTTCAAGTGCAATTTTTGAATATTCCAATGCTTTTTTATATTCCTGCAATTGCAGGTAAGCAATTGCCAGTATGGAGTATGTCCTTATAAGCAAAGGGCTTGACTCACCATAAATATTTTTCTCAATTTCCAGTGAATTAACGCAATAGCGTTCCTGGTTGGCAAAATCACCTAATTCATAATATGCAATTCCCATATTATACAGAATTCTGGCATACCGTTCATCAAGTTCATTGCGGTGTTCTTTCAGATCGTGCTGCAAGCTCCAGAAACCGGAGTGTCTCGCTGTAGTTCTTTGATAAAAGATAATAGACTCCGACAAGGTAATATGAGGTTGCAATTACATCATCTTCAAGTGTATCATTATTCCCTGCTTTCAGAATTATCCTTTCGGCCACTCGCCGGCCCTTCTCCAGGTCATTACTCTCCAGATGAGTTCGCAATAAAATATTAAGTTTGTCGAGTGACTCTTTCTCATCCGTGTGCTTCTGATTATTGTCTTCTTCAGGTATATGGACGGGAAAACTTATTACAGACATAGAATTAGCAATGCTCACCGGCAGCAGAAGGCAAACGGCAAGCAATGGTATATATAATGGTATTTTAAAAACAGGGTACTTCCAATTCATAAATTTCAGGGCTCCATTCCGCTGACAAAGCTAACTATTTTTCAAATTCAAGATTATTATTTAAAACCTTTCATAAGACAAAAAAATCACTCTATAAGTACCTGATTATGTGAGATATAAAAAATATATTAAAAATATCTGTTTTTTTCGTGTCACAAAATGGGTATTTCCGACATGTATCAATATAAAAGCAAATTGAATACAGAATTACCCTGAATTTAGTATAAATACTTAAAAAATTAAAATTATGAAAACCCTGAATTTCGAATTGACAAAAGGAATGTTTGATGAGTTTGCACTTACAAATGATGAGATGATTAATGTTCGCGGAGGAGATATTGAACCTACACCAATGCCTATACTTCCTCCTGTAAAAATCTGAAAGGAATTTTACCTGATTCAAGATATTGGCGCCAACCGGTCAGTGGCATATTAGTCTGACTGTTTTATCGGAGTTCATTGCAGATGACTATGGCAATCTGAAAGCTCGCAGCTTTAGGCCTGCGCTGCCAAGGATTACCGCTGAGTAATGACATCAAAGAAATTTCCTGTCGGAAGGTTATTTTCCAGGCATAAGCAGGATGGTCTGTCTCCATGAGGCAACCCGGCTGATATGCTTCCTGAATAACTCCTCCGGTTAGAAATGCAAGGCAGTGTAATTGTTTGATACTGGCTATTTTGCAAATGTCAACTATATAATATTTAAATACATATGAAAACAATTGATTTTTCACATTTCATTGAAAGGTATCTTGCCGGAGAGATGAGTGAAGATGAAAGAGGTTGGTTCGAGAAAGAGCTCGAAGGCAATAGGAATCTTCGTTCTGAGGTAGATCTCCGCAAAAAAACAGATCTGGTTCTGAAGGATCAGAATCTGATTTCTCTCAGGAATAGGCTCTCGGAAATTGAAAAGAAGAGACAGGCGGCAGGTATCACTGTAAGGCAAACCCGAAAACCGGCACACATCAGGTATGCAGCCATCATCACGGCACTGGTAGTGATTGGAAGTGTTATGCTGTTTACAGGAAAGAATACCGGCAGCGATGAGGTGATCAGCAGGTTTTACAGGACCTATGAACCACCAGCCAGTCAAAGGTCAGGCCAGAGTGCAGAAAATGCAGATTTTACTCTTGCGCTGGAGTTTTATAATACAAATGACTATGCAAATGCGGCATTATTTTTCAGCAAGGTTGTGGAGAGCAATCCTAAAGATATGCAATCTGTGTTGCTGAATGGTGTATCCAACTTCGAGGATCAAAAATATCCCGAGGCAAAATTGTCATTTACTACAGTAATTGATGATAACAATAACCTGTTTCATTGAATCGGCCAGGTGGTATCTGGCTCTTTGCTATATTAAAACCAATGAAACCGACAAGGCAATCAGCCAGTTGAAGGCAATCAATGATGAGAATGGCATTTACAGTAAAGATGCCCGAAAGATTCTGAGAAAACTTAAATAAACAGATAAACGCTGTAAGTTATGTTTGACCTGACAGTTATAGACAACAACGCTGGAGAAAATTCAAGGATGCCTAAGTTCGATCCTGGAATTGTGAAGGATTCATTGAGGAATACTGTAATAAATTGTCCGTCACATCATAACGGGATTGTCGCATGAAATGAGAACTCATATGAATGCAATAGTTGCGTTTTCCTATCTTATGAAAGACAGTTGCTGCAGCAACACCGACAGGGAGGAATTCAGCAACCAGATTCTGAGTTCATGTGAACAGCTGATCGGATTATTCGACAGTTTCCTTGATTCGGCAATAATTGACATGGGTAATTCAAAGACTGATTCAAAGATCTGCAAACTCAATAATATGCTTGATGACCTTCTTTCCGAATTCAGGGAAATAATAAAGAGGGAAGGTCATAAAGACCTGGAAATAATAGACAGAGAACCAGGTCTCCGATTTAACAGAAGTCTTTATTGACAAACACCGGGTTTTCAGGGTAATCCGGAGTTTGTTTCAGATTGCTGTTAAAAACACCAAATCAGGATATATAAAAGTTGGATACCATTTCAGGGATGACTATTTAACTTTTTATGTACTTGACTCCGGCCAGGGTTATTTCAAATGCAAAGAATTTCTTCATACAGAGGATCTGAATGAATCGCTTGTTCAACACAATGACATGTATACAGCGATCAATCTCACCCTGGCCAAGAAGCTTATTCATATGTTGGGTGGCACAATCTGGATTGAATGCAATGGTCTTACAGGTTCAGGTATCTATTTTTCGGTTCCTGCAAGATCAGTAGCTGCCACCGACATCAAGATCAATAAATACATTAATACCGTGATTGCTATCTGATAAAGCAATATTTAATTCTCAATGTCTGCGTGAGATTAGATTTCATTGAAATGGCCGCTTACGGGTTAGCGGCCATTTTTTATTTTACGTTTTGAATGATCTTGGCTTCCGTACGTCTGTTAAGTCTTCTGCCCTCTTCAGTTACATTATCTGCCGATTGGAGAAGTATTGCCATATCCTTTGTATTTAAGCCTGTCGGAAGAAATACCCCTGTTTACCAGATAACTTACAACAGACATCGCTCTTTTTTCCGATAATGCAAGGTTATATTCCGATGATCCGGTAGCATCTGTGTAACCACCTATTTCAATCAGTAGACCTTTATTATCCAGTAGCAGATCTGCAAGTGTATTCAATTCCGACATGGACTCCTTTTTCAGTTCCCATGAGTCTACTTCATAAAACACATTGGCGAGCAGCATCGTCTCCCCTACTTTGATAGGACTCAGACTTATTTTTTTAATAAAAGGTTCCACAGCTGTATGTTCTCCCTCAAACATGAAATTCTCTGAATAGAAAAGATATCCTGACTTGCTCACATTTATACCGTAATTATATTCCGGATGGCAGGCATACCAGAAAGTTACCGGTGCCGTCGGTGGAGCTTTTTATGGATATTTTATTTGTGGAAAGATTGATCAGCTCATAATCAGCCCTCAATAGTTTTCCGGTTTCCTTATCATAAACCTTTCCTTTGAGGTAGGATACAGGAGTCGGCCTTGCTGATTCATAGAGATCAAAATAGAAAATATCCTTGCCGTTGATTTTATCCCTTATTGAGGAAAAATATGCTTTCTGACCTCCTGATTCAATCACCAGTCCCAGTCTCATCATTATATGTATTTATGGGATAACCCAGATTTTGAGGTTCCGACCAAGTGCTGTCGCTGTTCATCCGTGTCATAAAAATATCGAAACCACCAAGTCCTGTTCTTCCATCAGAAGCAAAGTAGAGAGTTTTACCGTCAAAATGGATAAAGGGAGACATTTCATCTCCGTCAGTATTTATCCTGTCACCCATATTGACCGGATCTGTCCACTGATTCCTTTCATTCATTACTGAATACCAGAGATCCTTTCCCCCGCTCCCGCCGGGACGATTGCAAGAAAAGAACAGCTGCTTTCCGTCGGCGCTTATTGATGGCTGAGATTCCCAGTGGGATGTATTTACAGGCGAACGGAGATTATATGGCTCCGACCATTTTCCTTCATTGAAGGCAGAGAAATATATATCACAACTCCCCATGCCACCAGGTCTGTCACAGGCAGTAAAATACATATATCTCCCATTTGATGACAAGTGTCTGGGCGCCTTCGTTCTGCCGCGTATTCAATGGAGAACCCGCATTGACTGCCTTTTGCCATGAATCATCGGTATAAAAGCTCAGGAAAAAGTCTTCCTCCAGGAACTCCTTTGCAGATGATCCGCCTCGTGCTACAGGCTGACGTGTAAACATAAGAGTCTGTCCATCTGCTGTGATTGAAGGCCAGTATTCATCATCGGTAGTATTAATGGCACTTCCTATATTTACAGGGTTGAATGGTACAGGATTCTTCATGGCATTCAGTGCAAATTCACAATTCCTGACATTTTTCTGAGCAACAAGTTTATTTTTCTCTGACATCCCGCTCTGAGCCAGGTAAACGTTAAGGTGAATGAGGGCATTTGAATAGTCGCCTGATTTCATTTCAGCCATACCAAGACTGAAAAACACCGGCTTGAAAAACATGGAATCAAGCTTGACTGCAGTTCTGAAATTCCTTGCTGCTTCAGAATAGCGTCTTTGCTTTGACATCAGTTCCCCAAGCATCATATACGCCTCAAAAAACTCCTTGTCAATCGAAATGGCTTCCTTAAAGGCAATTTCAGCTTTATTCAAGGTCAAAAAAATCAAATGCAGTAACTCCTTCATTATAAACCTTGAGGGCCTTGATTGATTTAGTATGGAAACTCTGTGAATAACATATGCCTGCAGCAGCGTTGAAAGTTATCAGGAAATATATTGCAATGAAATGTTTCATATATGTCTCAGGGTATATGCATATATTTGTGTATCTGAAGAGAAATTCTCCATTCGGGATGCACTTTTATATATCCGACAATATACGGTATAATTTTCTCAAACCTGCTCCATTCAGGCTGTAGAAAGAGCCGGCATGTTTCATCAACCATCCCTCTGTATTTTTCAGCCCATTCAAAATCACTTTTGTCCTGAATAATTACTTTAAGCTCATCCGCCATTTTACAAATCTCAGGAAACGGAGGCATGTTTTTCTTCGGGGAAAGACAAATCCAGTCCCATTTCCCGCTCATCGGATATGCTCCTGAAGTTTCAATAAATGTATTTAATATTATTTCTCTTCAATCCGCTGCACAGATAATCAAGGTTCCACATCAGGGGTTCTCCGCCGGTAACAACTACAGAATCTGTGCCGGATTTTATAACATTCCCTAATATGGTGTCGGTTTTGATCACAGGGTGGATATCAGGATTCCAGGAAAATCTCGAATCGCACCAGCTGCATCCGACATCGCATCCGCCGAGCCTGATGAAATAAGCTGCTTTTCCTGAGTGAAATCCTTCGCCCTGTACCGAAAAAAACTCTTCTACAAGGGGTAGTTTTGTCCCTTCATCTGTCATTTTTTAATCCTGAGTAGATTCAAAAATTCTTCAAAGAAAAAAGTGTTCTCATGAATCCCTGAGAATTTTTCTGCTCCGGGACCGTAAGAAAAAACCGGAACCATAACTGCAGTGTGATCGCCACCTGAAAAATCCACGCTAATTGTACGTTCAGCCAGGTTCCCGCCTGTAAGTGCGAGACCGCCTGTTTCATGATCTGCTGTGACCACAACAAGTGTTTTCCCATTTCCTGAAGCAAAATCAAGAGCAACCCCAATGGCATTATCAAGATCGATCATTTCATTCACAATATATCCGATATTTTGTTCATGACCTCCCCAGTCAATCATAGAGCCTTCAACCATAAGCACAAAGCCGTTGTTATTCTTACTCAGAGTTTCAATAGCTTTTCGGGTCATTTGAGGCAGAGCATCATTCCGGCCCTCAGATATTGTGCTTATGTGCTCCTTAGCCAACAGACCTGCAATCTTTTTTGACTCTGACATCCTGAGGTCTTCAAGGGTATAAACAACATCAAAACCCTGTTCCTTTAACTCCAAAGTCAGATCTTTACTGTCTTTTCTTGTCCTGAAATGATCCTCTCCCCCTCCTATGAACAAATCAACCGTTCCATCGAGGAAATCTTCTGCTATCTCTTCATAATTACCCCTGTCCGGATTATGGGAAACAAATGAGGCCGGGGTTGCATGAGTGACAGCGCTTGTACTGACAACTCCTGTGGCCAGTCCGTTCTTATGAGCTAATTCCAGTATTGAGACCAGAATAGTGCTGTCCGGTCCAACTCCAATCATCCCGTTATTTGTTTTTTCTCCGCATGCAATTGCAGTACCTCCTGCACCGGAATCAGTAATGTAACTATTGGCTGAATAAGTTTTTGAGAATCCGGAAAATGGAAATCTTTCCAGATTGAATGGAAGAGGACTTATTGTCATTCCGGCATATACCTGAGATACTCCCATTCCGTCGCCAATGAAGAGAATAATGTTTTTAGCCGATACTTTTTTTCTCTTAACAGGTTCACCTCCCTGAGCGCTGAATCCTGTAAGCAGCAATAATACTATTGATAATGTGACCAGTATTGATTTTCTGTTAATCATATCCATCAGGTTTTTGAAATTATTTCATGCAAATATATCTATTTCCAATTCTCTAACAGCAACAATTCCTACTGTTAGTTATATTTACCTCTAAATTCAATATTATGGTAATTACAGGTCTTGAAGCTATTTTAAGCAAATTTCCTCCTGCCCTGAGAGACAAACGGATAGGAATATTATGTCATGCCCCCAGCATTGCGAGGAATTTTGAACATATCACTGATATCCTTTATCAATCATCGGATTGCAGACTGACGTCAATCTTCGGACCGCAGCACGGCATTTATGGACAGACTCAGGATAATATGATAGAATGGCAACATGAGATACATCCGGTTTATAATATACCCATCTACAGTCTCTATGGTGAACACAGAAAACCCACAATTCAGATGCTTGAGGAGATTGATGTGCTTTTAGTTGATCTTCAGGATACTGGTACAAGAATATACACATATGTCTGGACATTAAAACTCTGTATTGAAGCCTGTTCGGCAGCCGGGATCCCTGTCTGGATCCTCGACAGGCCAAACCCGGCAGGCTCACTTCCCCTGGACGGGCCGGTGCTGAAGAGAGAATACTTTACATTTGTCGGGGGAGCCTCTATTCCATTATGCCACAGGATGACAATAGGAGAAATAGCAATTATGGTTAAGGGAAGCGTATTATCCTTCCGCAGATATTAATGTGGTATGGATGAAAAACTGGAACAGGGCTCTTCAATACAACAATACAGGTCTTCCATGGGTACTGCCTTCACCCAACATGCCTGCATGCCAGACGACTCTTGTGTATCCCGGCACAGTACTTATCGAAGCTCTCAACCTGTCTGAAGGAAGGGGAACAACATTGCCTTTTGAACTTTTCGGGGCACCATTCATAAATGCAGAAAAACTGAGGAAAAATCTTGTCAACAGGAATCTCAAAGGGTGCGCCTTCAGGATCCACAATTTCATACCCACTTTTCATAAATTCGCAGGAGTACTTTGCAATGGCCTTCAGCTTCATATTACTGATATTAAATTATTCAGGCCGGTTGAAACAGCACTTGACATATTTGATGCTATCATCGACACTTCACCTGAAGACTCTCTTGCTTTTAATCCTCCGCCCTATGAATATGAAGAACATCTGATGCCTTTTGACATTTTATCAGGTGATTCAGGAATGAGGGAATGTCTTTTAAATAGGAAAGATATTTCGATCGAAAAAGAAAGATGGAGACATGAAACGGAAGAATTCAGGAGAGAATTTCAGCATATGGCCCACTATAAGGATTAACCACGGTATTGCACTGATCACTTATCCTTTTCGGGCAAGGTTTGTTTTCAGTTTTTCAATCAGTACCTGTGAGATTATGGGTTTGATCAGATAATCATCAAATCCTGAATCCATAATTTTTTCCTTCTCATCCATCAGGCCATAAGCTGTCTGGGCAATTATAATAACATCTTTTCTGAATTCACGTATTTTTCGCGCAGTCACATAACCATCCATGACTGGCAGCTGAATATCCATCAATATTACTTCAATATCAGGATTTACAAATGCAATATCCAGGGCTTCCTGTCCGTCACCGGCATTCAGTATAATCACCTCAGTCTTTTCAAGTATCTTATTAAGGTATAACCTGCTCGCCAGGTCATCTTCAACAATCAGTATTTTTTTTCCTTTCAGCGAGTCATTTGTCATGTAAGATGATTTTATTCAAAAAGTCCATTATCTCTCAGAAGAAGCAGTATTGCAGAATGGGATACCACAATATATTTTTCACTATTGAATTCGATCTCGATTGCACTGTTCTGAAGGTATACCGCCTGATCGCCTGCTTTTGGCTGCAGAGGGACATATTTAGGCTCATCCGATCTGTTTTTCCATGGCTCATCGACATCATTCACAGAGGGGATCGGATAACCAGGCCCCACTTTGACTACATAGCCTATCTGGACCTTTTCATTTTCATTTACACCCGGAGGAAGCAGCAACCCGCTTTTTGTCTTTGACTGGGGTATCTTAGGCCTGATAAGAATCCTGTCGCCGATAACGATAAGTTTATCCAAATCCTTTTCATCTAATAATACACTCATATCTGAAGTCAATTAGAAACAAAATTATCATTTTTTACCTTAATCACTGACCCTAAAAAGAGAATTAATTAATATTGCATTGCGAAGCAAAGATAACGGATGTTCAGATAAATGAAAACATATTACTTTAAAACCATCAAATCATTTTCAGAAGGAATCTACAAAGAAAAAGGGAGCCGGTTTTTAGCTTTTGCATTTCCCGTTGTCAGTCAGGATGAGATAAAGCCAATAATTGAAGGAATACGCAAGGAATATCACGACGCAAGGCATCATTGCTATGCATATATGATTGGAGCGGACAGGATGAGCTGGAGGATAAATGATGACGGTGAGCCATCCGGAACGGCCGGACGCCCGATACTCGGTCAGATAAATTCATTCGGGCTTACTAATATTCTGATAGTGGTTAGCAGGTATTTCGGGGGTACTCTGCTTGGGGTAAGCGGATTAATAAATGCCTACAAAAGCGCTGCCGCCGACGCTATACGGAATGCTGAAATCGTTGAGCGTACATTACATGAGTACTATGAGATTAATTTTCCTTATATATCAATGAATGATGTCATGAAAATACTGAAAGAGGAAGATGCCGGCCAGTCAGGACAAATATTTGAACTCGAATGTTCTGCTGTCATAAATTTCAAAGTCTCTTCCAGGGAAAAAATAATCGCCCGTCTTTCACGTGTTGAAGGTTTGAAATACAGATATCTGGAGACCAAATGAGTTTTCCCTTCGGTTAAAAGTTTTTATTAAATTATCAACATATTTCATTGTTAGACAATTCTTCCTTAACTTTGATTCAGAGTCAGGGATATTATCCTGGTAATGTGCCAAACCAATGAAAAACAGAAGCTTAGTCTCAATAGATGATTTTTCCACAGAGGAGATCCTGAAAATTCTTGATCTGACTGAAGAGTTTGAAAAGCAACCCACCAGCAGATTGCTGGACGGGAAAGTAATTGCAACCCTTTTCTTTGAACCATCCACCCGCACCAGACTAAGTTTTGAAAGTGCCATAAACAGGCTGGGCGGCAAAATTGTCGGATTTTCAGATTCCTCGAGTTCAAGTGTTTCAAAAGGAGAAACACTGAATGACACAATAAGAACAGTGACAAATTATTGCGACCTGATTGTAATGAGGCATCCCATTGAGGGAAGTGCCAGATTTGCCAGTGAGATAGCAACCGTTCCTGTAATTAATGCAGGCGACGGAGCCAACCAGCATCCGACACAGACACTGCTGGATCTCTACTCAATCCGTAAAACCCAGGGCGGACTGAATGATCTGAACGTTTTCCTTGTCGGCGATCTGAAATATGGCAGGACAGTCCATTCTCTCATGATGGCCATGTCGAGATGGAATGCAACATTTAATTTCATCTCTCCCGAAGAGTTGAAGATGCCTGATGAATTTAAATTTTACCTCGACAATCTTGGTCTTAAATATTATGAACACAATGATTTTACTGAAATAATATCAAAAGCCGATATCATTTACATGACGAGGGTTCAGAAGGAAAGATTTTCTGATCCCATTGAATATGAAAAGGTTAAGAATGTTTATGTACTCAGGAACTCTATGCTTAAAAATACAAAACCGAACATGAGGATTTTGCATCCGCTTCCCAGGGTCAATGAGATACACCACGATGTTGACAGCAACTCAAAAGCCTACTACTTTGAACAGGCTCTTAACGGCGTCTACACACGTCAGGCTATTTTATGTTCACTATTGGGAATCAAATAAGGGAAAAAGAGCCATGAAGGAATCTAAACAGATGAGCGTAAGCGCTATTGAGAACGGAACAGTAATTGACCATGTACCTGCAAGAAACCTGTTCAAGGTAATTCAGATCCTTGGCCTTGATAAAATTGACAACCAGATAACATTCGGGACTAACCTGGAAAGCAAGAAGCTGGGCAGGAAGGCAATAATAAAGATCTCCGATCTGTTCTTCCAGGATGAAGACATAAACCGGATAGCTCTTGTTGCACCAGATGCCAAACTGAATATTATAAGAGATTATGAAGTGGTTGAAAAAAAGGTAGTCGAGGTGCCTGACACCATCATAGGAATAGCAAAGTGCATGAATCCGAAATGCATAACCAACTTTGAAGCTGTAACCACCCGCTTCCGTGTTGTCTCAAAAAAGAATGTATCGCTGAAATGTCATTACTGCGAAAAAATAACCAACCAGGAAAACATGCATATAATTTAGGATAGCCCCTATATCCCCGGACATTCCTTTTACCGCAACCTGTCATAGGATTTGACCAGACGTTCATCTTTCAGAATTCCCCTGTAAGCTAACGCCGAAAATACAAGGATAAGCAAAGGCACAGCCATTTTTAATCCGGGACTAATCGACATTCTGAAGACGCTTATTACATTAAATCCAAACCAGCATAACGCTATCATCAGCACTGCTGACAATATTATTAATCCGGCAGTCAGACGCAACTGGATCTTCCTGGTCTTAAACAGGAATATTGTGATCAGCGCCAATAAGGCCACCAGTATTAATATGATAGTAAGGAACCATATATTCTCAACATGTCCGATTACCTGACCAGTCTCATCAGTCAGATTCCCGTTTGCAAGCAACTTTACCGCATCTCCTGAAACATCAGCGAAACCTAATATGCTTCCACTGTATTGAACAATACACAGTAACAGTATTAAAGCCAGATAAAGTGATTGTAATCTCTGGATCATTTTTCAATTGTTTATACAATTGCAAAAATAGCTTCTTTTCTAAAATATCTGATTATTCAAACTCAAATCTAAAATTCCGGGAAAAAAAATTTTAAAAAACATGTAACGTTTCATTCTCAAAATTTAACAAATTTTAATGTTTGCTATCATCCTTGTCATCTGGAAATAAGCTACTTTTGTACTTTTAATCCATACCTGTTTCCCTGATGAAATGTTATACAATTAAAATACATTAAAGCATAGACAAGGGATTGAGAAATACTTTAATATTTAGGATTTAATATTATGAAGAGCAGATTTAACCTGATATCAACGATACTTATAATCATAGTAATAACTGGTATTATTGCCTATCCGAAGTTAAAACCACTTATTGCTTCGATGTCGGGAAACAGCAAAGGAGATGGCAGACTTGCGTCATCTGGACAGCAGGTCCTGAACGCCAGCGGATACCTTATCAAACCTGAGAAGTTCAGTGAACTGGTAAAATCAACCGGTACCTTGCGTCCGGACGAAGAGGTAGATCTTTCATTTGAGACATCAGGAAAGATTGTCAGCATAAAATTTACTGAAGGCACCCGTGTAAAAAAAGGAGATCTTCTGGCAAAGATCAATGACAGGCCTTTGCAGGCTCAGTTGCAGAAGCTGCTGGCACAGAAAAAACTTACCGAGGCTAAAGAATATCGCGAACGAAGCCTCCTCGAGAAGGATGCCATAAGCCAGGAAAGCTATGACCAGATTGTGACTGAGTTACAGACTATTGAAGCAGACATCAATCTGATTGAGGCCAGGATCTCAGAAACTGAGCTGCGTGCACCCTTTGACGGGATTATAGGACTAAGGTACCTGAGTGAAGGCTTTTATGCCACACCCTCCACAAAGATTGCGAAACTTATAAAGATCAGTCCGCTGAAAATTGAGTTCTCGATACCCGAAAGATACGCATCTGAGATCAGGATTGGCTATCCTGTAACCTTTATCGTTGATGGTATCAGCCAGAACTTTGAGGCAAGTGTATATGCAGTGGATCCAAAGATAGATATTGAAACGAGGACGATTGTCCTAAGAGCTATCTATCCAAACAGGAAAGAAGAGCTAAAATCAGGCAGGTATGCTTCCATCACCCTGGTTATGTCGCAGATTGAAAATGCGGCTTCAATACCAACAGAAGCTCTGATTCCGGAAATGGAAGGCGAAAAGGTTTTTCTTTTAAAATCAGGGAAGGCGTCAGCCAGGAATGTCCGGATAGGATTAAGGACAGAATCAAGGATACAGATCACTGATGGCCTCAGTTTCGGCGACACGGTTCTGATCACAGGGATTTTACAGTTAAGGCATAACCTTCCGGTAGTCCTCGATACCCTAATGAACAATGAATAATTTTGATAAAAGATTAAAATGAGTCTCTCCTCAGTCAGTATAAACAGGCCGGTTCTGGCAACTGTCATGGCGATCGTAATCCTGCTGTTCGGAGCAGTGGGTTTGACTTTCCTTGGCATTCGTGAGTTCCCGAGCGTCGATCCGCCTATCATTTCAGTGGATACACAATATCCCGGCGCAAATTCAGATGTCATTGAGACGCAGATAACTGAACCATTGGAGCAATCCATTAACGGTATTCAGGGTATCCGGTCCCTAACCAGTGTAAGCCGTCAGGGTGGCAGCAGTATAACTGTTGAATTTGAGCTGTCTGTTAATATGGAATCAGCTGCAAATGATGTCCGCGATAAGGTATCCCAGGCGATCCGTCTGTTACCCCGCGACTGTGACCCTCCAGTAGTGGCAAAAGCCGATGCGGATGCCAGTCCCATCATGTTCATAACGGTCGAAAGCCAGAAAAGATCTTTGCTTGAAATATCTGAAATTGCTGAACTCACGCTTAAAGAACAGCTCCAGACAATTACGGGAGTAAGCGCTGTCGGCATCTGGGGACAGAAAAGGTATGCGATGCGGCTGTGGCTTGACCCGGTTAAACTTGCAGGTTATAAACTGACACCCATGGATGTGAGGAATGCCATTTCACGGGAAAACGTGGAACTTCCCTCCGGGTCAATAGAAGGAACCAATACCGAGCTTACAATCAGGACACTGGGTTTGATGAGCACTCCCAAGGAGTTCAATGACCTCATAATAAAGCAGTCGGGCGACCAGATAGTCCGTTTCCAGGACATAGGAAGGGCAGAACTCGGACCGGAGGATATCCGCGGAATTCTGAAAAGAGATGGCGTTCCTATGGTCGGAATTGCCATGATACCACAGCCCGGTTCAAATCATATTGAAATTGTGGATGAAGTTTACCGCCGGCTTGAGTTTATAAAAAAGGACCTTCCTCAGGATGTCATTCTCAAGATAGGATTTGACAACACCGAATATATAAGGTCATCTATCAAAGAGGTAAAAGACACAATCTATATCGCTTTCTTCCTTGTCGTTGTGATTATTTATTTCTTCCTCAGGAGCTGGAGAGCCACCCTGATACCTATAATGGTTATTCCGGTATCACTGATTGGTGCATTCTTTATTATGTACCTTGCCGGATATACCATAAATGTGCTCACCCTGCTCGCAATTGTCCTTGCAATAGGCATTGTTGTTGATGATGCAATTGTTGTAATGGAGAATATTTATGTTAAGGTGGAGCAGGGAATGAATCCTGTTGAAGCAGGTCTGAAGGGATCAAAAGAGATCTATTTTGCCATCATCGCGACAACCATTACTCTTATTTCTGTCTTTTTTCCGATAGTATTCCTGCAGGGGATTACCGGACGTCTTTTCAGGGAGTTCAGTATTGTAATGGCAGGTGCTGTTGGGATATCAGCCTTTCTGGCACTGTCGCTCACCCCTATGGTATCAACGAAAATACTCCGTCATGAGAGTAAACACAGCTGGTTTTACAGAAAGACCGAGCACTTTTTCCAGAACCTCAACGACGGCTATCAGAAATCCCTTGAATCATTCCTTAAAAAGCGCTGGATTGCTCTGATAATAATGGTGACATCTTTTTTACTGATAATAGTTCTCTGGAAAGTAATTCCGGCAGAGATGGCTCCTCTTGAAGACCGTTCGCAGGTAACAATAAATGCATCTGCCGTACAGGGTGCTACCTATGATTTTATGTTTGATTATCTGAATGATATTTCAAAAACAGTTGAGGAAAAAGTACCGGAGAGGAGAGGATATGTAATGATGGTCAGGGGTGGAGGATTCGGTTTTGTAAGAATAATGCTGAATCATCCTGATGAAAGGGATCGTACACAGCAACAAATAGCAGACGATCTGACCGGTATTCTCAGGAAAAAGACAAAAGCAAGGTCATTCGTCATGCAGCAGTCAACTTTCGGGGGAAGAAGGGCCGGCATGCCTGTTCAATATGTACTTCAGGCCACTTCAATAGACAAGCTGAAGAAAGTGCTTCCGGAATTTATGGCCAAGGTAATGGATAATCCTACCTTCGAAATGGCTGATGTCAATCTCAAATTCACTAAACCCGAGCTGAGGATACATATCAGCCGTGAAAAAGCAACATCACTCGGTGTCTCAACCCAGAATATAGGCCAAACATTGCAGCTTGCCCTCAGCGGCCAAAGATTCGGATATTTCTTCATGAACGGAAAGCAGTACCAGATTTTTGGCGAACTGGCCCGCAGTGACCGGAATAAACCTCTGGACCTTAAATCATTGTATGTCAGGAATAACGCCGGTAATATGATTCAATTCGATAATCTGGTGAACCTTTCCGAGGAGACAGCCCCTCCACAGCTCTACCGCTATAACAGGTTTGTTGCAGCCACTGTAACGGCCGGACTTGCCAAGGGCAAAACAATAGGTGAAGGGCTTGAAGAGATGGATAAGATTGCCGCTGAAGTACTGGACGATACCTTCAGGACTGCTCTGTCCGGCGATTCCAAAGATTTCAGGGAAAGTTCATCAAGCCTTATGTTTGCCTTTATGCTGGCTCTGATCCTTATATTCCTGGTACTCGCGGCACAGTTTGAAAGCTTTAAGGACCCATTCATTGTCATGATGACTGTTCCGCTGGCCCTTACCGGTGCTCTGCTTTTCATGTGGTATTTCAATATAACAATGAATATATTCAGCCAGATAGGAATTATTATGCTTATCGGTCTGGTATCGAAGAATGGAATTCTGATAGTTGAATTTGCCAACCAGAGGAAACAGGGAGGAATGTCCAAAATGGATGCTATCAAGTTTGCATCAGCCTCCCGCCTGAGACCTATTCTCATGACCAGTCTGGCAACAGTTCTGGGGATTGCTCCCCTGGCACTTGGATTTGGAGAAGGAGCTCAGAGTCGTGTTGCAATGGGGACAGCAGTAATAGGAGGATTAATTATTTCGACCTTCCTGACGCTCTTTGTTGTTCCTGCTATTTATTCCTTCATATCCAGCGAAACAAAAAAAACTGAAAATGAAAATCAGCCTTCCAATTCTTAGTCTGTTTATAATAATTTCTGCCGGCTACTCTCAAGCCCAGGTAGTTTATAACCTGAATGATTGTATCAGGATCGGCCTGGACAGGAACTTTTCAATTCTTGTTGCCAGAAATAATGAGAGCATTTCAAACAATAACTATACCTTAGGTAATGCAGGATATCTTCCCTCACTAGATCTTTCAGGCAACTTCAATGGTGTTACTAATAATACAACGCAAAACTTTTCTGACGGCACCCAGAACATATCTAATATTAAACTAAATACTACAGCATCTGCAGGATTGAATCTTGACTGGACCATATTCAACGGTTTCAATGTCAGTACCACTTACAAGAAGCTGGGTGAGCTCAAGCAGATCGGAGCCCTTAATACCCAGCTGACAGTCGAAAATCTTGTTGCAGACATAGTGCTGGGCTACTATGCATATATCCAACAGGTACAGAAGATGCTGAATCTTGAATATGCAGTTACTCTGTCAAAAGAAAGGCTCAGGATAGACCAGGACCGTTACCTTCTGGGATCAAGCTCCAAACTGCAGGTCCTTCAGTCACGCGTTTACCTTAATGCTGACAGTTCTAACCTCTCAAAACAATTTGAAGTTGTTAAGGCAGCCCAGGTCAGGTTAAATGAGCTTATGGTGGTTGATGATCTTGATATGGAATTTATTACACAGGATTCTTCTGTTCAGGTTAATCCTTCACTTATCTATGAAAAGCTGCTGGAAGAGACCCTGGCAGGCAATACCAGTCTGAATATTGCAGGCAGGAATAAGACAATTTCAGAATATGACTACAAAATAATCGCTTCCAGGTCATATCCCTATCTGAACTTTTCGACAGGATACGACTATAATAAGTTAAATTACTCCGATGGCATTTACAGGAATCAGACAATATATGGCATGAATTATGGCCTGACACTTGGAGTTAATATTTTCGATGGCTTCAATCAGAGAAGAAGCCTGCATAATTCTGAAATAGAAAGAAAGAATACAGAGCTTCAATACCTTGATATTGAACAGGGGATCAGGGCTGATCTTTTAACTATCTACAGCGGTTACAGCAACAACCTGAGACTTATCAATCTAGAAGAGCAAAATCTTCAGACAGCTGCTGAAAACCTTGAGATCGCACTTGAAAGGTATAAACTCGGAAGTCTGTCGGGTATAGACCTCAGGGAGGTTCAAAAAAGCTACCTTGATGCTAAGGAAAGGCTGCTGCTTATCCAGTCGCAGGCAAAACTTGCAGAAGTATCGCTCCATTTGATTTCAGGGAAAATAATGGAATATTACAAATAGCAACTTCTATGCAGAAAAAGACTGAACTTATATTAAATAGGGATGGAAGTATTTTTCACCTGAACCTTATGCCGGAAGACATTTCTGAAAAAATTATTATTGCAGGTGATCCGGGACGCGTGGATATGCTCGCTTCCATGCTTAAGGAAGTAAGGGTGAGGAAAGAAAACAGGGAGTTCCGCACAGTAACAGGTACATACGATAATAGTGAGATCACAATAATTTCGTCTGGTATCGGAACAGACAATATTGATATTCTGATAAATGAGCTTGATGCTCTCGCAAATATTGATTTAAATACAGGACTTGTAAGGGAAGAACCTGTTTCTCTGACATTTGTCAGACTTGGGACATCCGGGGGATTAAGGGAAGATATAGCTCCCGGATCCGTAGTTGTTGCTGAGACCGCTGTTGGATTTGATGGTCTTCTGCATTTTTATGAAGGCTACGACTGGATACTTGATACTGCTTTATCAGATACCCTTGCTGAATATCTTGAATGGCCCGACACTCTTGCCTATCCCTATGCAGTAAAAGCAAACAAGGAACTTCTTCAGCAGTTCCATGACAGTAAATATCTATATGGTATAACAATCTCAGCACCGGGATTCTATGCGCCACAGGGGAGGAAACTCAGGCTGGAATCATTTGACAATGAGGTCAATGAAAAATTATCCGGTTTTACCTTCAAAGGCAGGTCGGTATGCAACTATGAGATGGAGAGTTCTGCCTTATACGGTTTATCATCACTGCTCGGACATAAAGCGGTCTCATTATGTCTGGTTATCGGCAATCGTATTACAGGGGAGTTTATCAACGATTACAAACCTTTGATGGAAGAGCTTGCTCTTAAGATCTTAAAAAAACTATAACGTATTGATTTAAAACCATCATTAGAATGGGAAGTACTTGCTGGCAAAAACATCTTAACCACGGAGTGGCACGGAGTGTTCACGGAGCAACACTGTTTAAATCAAATTTTTACTCCGTGCAACTCCGTGAAAACTCTGTGTAATTCAGTGGTTAAATAAATTCTGATTACATCTTATCCCTTGTATCGTTCGTATACCATAGAAATCCCCTGATCGAGGCTGATTTTTTCTTTCCAGCCCAGATTATTGATCTTTGAAACATCAAGCAGCTTTCTGAACGTGCCATCAGGTTTGGAACTGTCCCAGTTCAGCTGGCCCTGAAATCCTACAATTCTTCCGATAAGTTGTGCAAGTTCCATTATCCGGAGGTCTTTACCGGTACCTATATTAATGTGGGTGTTAATAACAGGTTTGCCTTCATTAATGAGATCCTTAAAATCAATATGTTGCAATATATAAACAGATGCTTCGGCAAGATCATCCACATACATGAATTCACGGTATGGACTGCCTGTCCCCCAGAGGTTAACTGTGACCTCTGCCTGACCAGAAGGATTGTTTCCGGAATATGCTATGCCATATTTCAGGAGGTATTCAATTATTTCCGCTTCAGAGGAGGTTTCATTGATTCCTTCGATGGGATATTTTTTAAGATCCTTTCTGATGGCATCCCAGGATCCGTTTTCCAGACATTTGCCCAGGTGGATCTTTCTGATTAATGCAGGAAGAACATGTGATGTTTCAAGGTTATAGTTATCATTGGGGCCGTATAGATTTGTAGGCATTACGGAAATAAAATTCGTTCCATACTGCAAATTATATGATTCGCACATTTTTATTCCGGCAATTTTAGCAACGGCATAGGGTTCATTTGTATATTCAAGTTCACCTGTCAGAAGGAACTCTTCCCGGATGGGTTGGGGGCAATCACGCGGATATATACAGGAGCTGCCCAGAAATAAAAGTTTTTTAACTCCGTTCAGATAGCTGTTATGGATGATATTATTCTGTATCATCAGATTCTCATAGATAAACTGGGCTCTGTATTTATTGTTTGACAGGATCCCTCCTACTTTGGCTGCAGCAAGTACAACATATTCAGGTTTCTCTTTATCAAAAAAACCTGCAACAATTTTCTGATCAGTCAGGTCGAAGGGGGGGTATGGCGTGAATACCAGGTTTGTATATCCTTTACCTGTCAGATTTCTTGTGATGGCACTGCCAACCATGCCAGTGTGTCCGGCAATATAAATTTTACTCTTATTATCCATTATGCTACAAATTATTCAGATCGCTTTTTTGCTTTTTCAAAATCTGCGGCTATCATAATTTTAACAAGTTCCCTGAAAGTGGTTTTAGGTTCCCATCCCAGCATCTGTTTTGCCTTTTCGGGATTACCGACCAGCAGATCGACTTCCGTCGGCCGGAAATACCTTGGATCGATCCCAATAGCTTCCTTACCGGATGATTTTATTATGCCTTTTTCATCAACTCCCTTGCCCTTCCATATAATCTCTTCTCCAAGATTTTTAAAAGACTCTTCAACAAATTCCCGGATAGAGTGTGTTTCATTGGTGGCAAGAACAAAATCATCAGGGTTGTCGGCCTGGAGTATCCGCCACATGCCTTCAACGTATTCCGGGGCATAACCCCAGTCACGTTTTGCATCGAGATTACCCAGAAATAATTTGTCCTGCTGACCCAGTATTATTTTTGATGCGGCAACAGTTATTTTGCGGGTAACGAATGTTTTGCCCCTTCTTTCGCTTTCGTGATTAAAAAGGATGCCGTTGCTTGCAAAAACATTATACCCTTCACGGTAATTAACCACAATCCAGTAGGAATAGAGTTTAGCAGCGGCATAAGGGCTTCGGGGATAAAAGGGTGTTTTTTCGGTTTGAGGTATTTCCTGCACCTTTCCGTATAATTCTGATGTGGAAGCCTGGTAAAACCGGGTAGTCACACCAGTTTCCTTTATTGCATCCAGGAAACGCAAGGTGCCTATGCCATCGACTTCTGCAGTATATTCAGGCACTTCAAAGGAAACCTGAACATGAGACTGAGCCCCAAGATTATATATTTCCGTGGGCTGGATCTTTTCGACCAGCCTGTTAAGGTTACTTGAATCGGTCAGGTCTCCGTAATGAAGAAAAAACCTGCTGTTCAGATAATCAGGATTATTATAGATATGATCGATTCTGAATGTATTGAAAGAACTTGATCGTCTTATTATTCCATGCACTTCGTATCCCTTATCGAGCAACATTTCTGTTAAATAGGATCCGTCCTGACCTGTAATTCCTGATATCAATGCTACTTTTTTCATGCTGATTATTAAAATTTATTAAATCCAATAATCCTTAATTCTGATTCTTACTCTGATTGCATTTGGTATCTCTTTTTCGCTTATCAGGATCAGATAGCCCCCTCCGCCTGCCCCGGAGAGTTTCCATGACAAAGCCGTGTTCCTGTATGAATCTATTACGCCGGCAATTTTATCATTCATCATTTTCGGGAACATTGTAATCTGTGAATTGAATGAGGCTGTGAATCCTTCGGTGAACAGGGCAATATCTTTCTTAATCAGCCCTTCCCAGGCCATTTCAGCACCCTCAGTCAGCTTCTGCACATTCTCAACCGTAATATGTGTATTTTCAAGAACTACAAAGTCAGCAGGTCTGGGCCAGAGTGTGACCATATAGAGGCGGTCCTCGAGCCATTTAATGACAGAAAGAT
This sequence comes from uncultured Bacteroidales bacterium, assembly GCA_963846335.1. GTDB lineage: Bacteria > Bacteroidota > Bacteroidia > Bacteroidales > VadinHA17 > LD21. The sequence continues at coordinate 246,285 of CAWJVS010000030.1, read as the reverse complement.
CAGAAATGGTCTCAAATCTTGATGGCCAGTATTTCTCCCTGTCATAATAGAAGCGGTTAACTCCGGGAATTGTAATGCCTATAGAATCCTGCGAGCCGCTAACATCCTTTGTACCCGGATCATTATCATACCTGAACAGTATTTTTGCGAGCTTTTCAGGATTTTCCATCGGTAAATTGTCATTCCAAAGCTCAATTGCCTTCTTGCGTGTTGAAGTTGCCATTCCGGAACGCTCATTGAACTCTATTGTGGGCTCTATCGAAGCAGTGATTGCCCATCCGGGATGATATTTTGATACATAAGGCTGATCAATCCAGGTACCGGCAAGATCGATGCGGTAAGGTATCGGAGTTTCCTTCCGTAAGGATGTTGTGGATCTGGCAGGCAGATTGGCATGGGGAATTCTTCTCAGAACCTTATATTCTATTCCAAGATCCATGCAGATTTTCTCCTTGTCATGAGTATGTCCATCCTCATTTACAACAAAGACATCAGGTTTAAGTTCCCGCATATCGTCGAGAAAATCGAGAATTCCGCTTCCCCTGTTTATTTTCACACTGTGAACGCATGACAAGGCATTTATCATATAAAGCCGTTCCTCTTCAGAGTTTACCGTCATTCGTCCCTTGAGATCGGAAACTGTCTTATCTGAACCAAGTCCCACGTACAGATCTCCAAACCGGGCAGCCTCCTGAAGGAAGGCTATATGACCGGAGTGCAGAATGTCAAAACAACCGCTGACAAAGACTTTTTTCCCGTTATTACTGGCCATAGCTTGTTCGTTTCATGTAATCGACTGTGTTGTAACTGGAATATGAAGAGATAGGTGTTAAAGATTGTCCCAGAACCATTTCACTGATTCCTCCAGACCCTGCCTGACATTGTATACCGGTTCGTAACCCAGCAGATTCCTGGCTTTTTCTATTGAGGCAAGCGAGTGTCGTATGTCCCCTGCCCTGTCGGGTCCGTAATCAGGTTCAATGGTAAGAATCTGACTGTCATACTTTCCTGCCAGCTCTCTCAGATAATTAAAAAGCTGGTTTAAGGTAGTCCTTTCACCATGTGCCACATTAAATACCTGATTCAGGGCTTCTTTGTTACCGGTTATGGCAGCGAGTATATTAGCCTGTACAACATTGTCAACATAAGTAAAATCCCTTGAAACCGATCCATCACCATTTATAAGAGGAATCTCATGTTTCATCAGCATCTTGAGAAACCTGGGAATAACGGCAGCATAAGCTCCGTCCGGGTCCTGCCGTCTGCCAAAAACATTGAAATATCTGAGTCCGATCACATCAATGCCGTAAGTCTTTGAAAAATTCGACGCAAAAAGTTCATCGACATATTTTGTAATTGCATATGGCGACAGGGGAGAACCGATTTTATCCTCTACCTTTGGAAGATCGGGGTGATCGCCGTAAGTTGATGAACTGGCTGCATATATAAAGCGTTTCACCTTTGCCTCCTTGGCTGCAAAGAGGATCTTGACAAAACCTCCTATATTCACATCAGTTGAAGTGACCGGGTCTTTAATAGACCGTGGAACAGATCCCAGAGCCGCTTCGTGAAAAACAATATCAATCCCTCGTACTGCATTTTCACAATCTCCGATATTCCTTATATCACCCTCAATAAGATGAAAATCAGGATTGCCGGTGAATCCCTTCAGGTTTTCCCTTTTACCTGTCGAAAAATTATCGAGACAGGTCACCTGGTTACCAGAAAGGAGAAGCGATTCAATGAGATTGGAACCAATAAAACCGGCGCCACCGGTAACAAGAACTCTTCTGTCTCTAAGTGTTTTTTCCATTTACCAGATTTATAAATAGATCTCTCCAGTTAATTATTCAATTATTCAGATGAATGGCTATTTTTCAAATAACAACAATATCTCTTTCAGGATGAATTCAGCAGCTTTCCCATCGCCATAGAATCCCGGATACCCGAGTTCGGAATGAGAATCCAGCAATCTGATAAACTGTCGCCTGAGCTGCTCAGGATCAGCATCAACCAGCACAGAAGTTCCGTTTAAGATCAGCTCGATCCATTCTGTTTCCTTCCTCAGCACAATACACGGTCTTTTGAAAAAATGAGACTCTTTCTGTACACCTCCTGAATCTGTAACTATCATCCTGCAATTTTTTTCAAGCAAAATCATTTCCAGATAAGAAACAGGAGGAATTATTTTAATGAATCTGCAGTCACATAGTGCATTATAAAGGTCACTCAGGTTTGTTTTCAGGGAAATAACTGTCCTGGGATGCAACGGCATTACGAGGGTTATGGCTCTCTCTTCCGCAAGGTTTTTCAGAGTTGAAAAAATATTATTAAGCCGTATTACATCATCTGTATTGGTATCCCTGTGTATAGTAACTAGCACAAAATTTTCCCTTTCAAGCGAGAGATTGGAAAGTATGTCAGATTTCTTTTTTTCGGCCAGTCCTGCAAAAAAGAGCGTATTATCGTACATAATATCTCCCGTAAGGTAAATCTTAGGATTATCGATTGTATAGGGGGGGCTGTTCTCGGGTTTGAATCCCTCACTCATAAGGTTCTTAAAGGCAGCGTTTGTCGGTGCAAAGAGAAGTGTTGAAGAGTGGTCGCTCATTATACGGTTAAGCTCTTCAGGCATCGATTTATTGAAAGAACGGAGACCGGCTTCGATATGAATAACCGGAAAATGGAGTTTTGAGGCAGCAAGTGATCCGGCCAGAGTGGAATTTGTATCACCATAAAGAACTATGCAATCAGGTCTTTCCTTAAGCAGCACCTCTTCAATACCTGTTATCATCAGCGATGTCTGCTTACCGTGGGAAGCAGATCCGACACCCAGGTTGTATTCAGGTTTATGTATTTCGAGTTCATCAAAGAATACTTCAGACATTTCTTTATCATAATGCTGTCCGGTATGCACAAATATTTCTGCAATTTCTTCTGCGAAACTGGTCCGGATAGCTCTGCTGATTGCTGAAGCCTTAATAATCTGAGGTCTGGCACCTACAAGATTCAGGAGTTTGATCTGTGGCATCTGAATTCTCTGTTTTAACAGCATTAAAGATAAAAAATAATAACGTCTTCAATGCATTATAAAACCAGAGGATGTCTCAAAAGCTCTCTCTGTAATAGATACCTCTTTCCCGACAGTTACGGGGACCCTATGGGTGACTAAACTATTAACAGAATTTTCAAAATCCCCTTTAGAGTTATGGGGTAAATCAAACGCTTTTGGGACATCCTCCGGTTATACTAATTCATTCTATTTTGCATAATTGACCGCCCGTGTTTCCCTGATAACGGTAATTTTTATCTGTCCGGGGTAGGTCATTTCGTTCTGAATTTTTCTGGCAATCTCAAATGACAGGCCTTCAGCCTCCTTATCTGTAACTTTTTCTGCCCCGACGATCACCCTGAGCTCCCTGCCTGCCTGTATTGCATAGGTCTTCATGACACCAGGATACTGCAGAGCGAGTGATTCAAGCTCTTTTAATCTTTTGATATACGATTCGACAACCTCTCTCCGTGCTCCCGGACGGGCACCGGAAATTGCGTCGCATACCTGTACAATCGGAGCAATAAGAGTTGTCATTTCAGTTTCGTCATGATGTGAACCGATTGCATTGCAGATTTCAGGCTTCTCCTTATATTTTTCAGCCATTTTCATACCCAGGATGGCATGTGGCAATTCAGGTTCATCGTCAGGCACCTTTCCGATATCATGGAGTAGACCTGCTCTTTTGGCCAGTTTAGGATTCAATCCGAGCTCAGCAGCCATAATGGAACACAGGTTGGCTACTTCGCGTGAATGCATCAGCAGGTTCTGTCCATAAGATGATCTGTACTTCATCTTTCCTATGAGTCTGATCAGTTCAGGATGCAATCCATGAATCCCAAGATCGATCGTGGTACGTTTTCCAACTTCAAGTATCTCTTCTTCAACCTGTTTCCTTGTCTTCTCCACCATCTCTTCAATCCTGGCAGGGTGAATACGTCCGTCGGTTACCAGCTGATGAAGCGCAAGTCTTGCAACCTCCCTTCTAACAGGATCAAAAGCTGAAAGTACAATAGCTTCAGGGGTATCATCGACAATAATTTCAACACCTGTGGCAGCTTCCAGAGCACGTATGTTCCTGCCCTCGCGGCCTATGATACGACCTTTCATTTCGTCGGATTCGATATGAAACACGGTTACTGCATTTTCAATGGCATTTTCTGCAGCGACCCTTTGTATAGTCTGAATTACAATGCGTTTTGCTTCTTTATTTGCCGTCATCTTGGCTTCGTCAAGAATCTCATTGACGTACGACATGGCACCGGTCTTTGCTTCTTCCTTGAGGGACTCAATAAGGTGATTTTTAGCATCTTCTGCTGAAAAACCAGAGATAGCCTCAAGTTGTTCAACCTGCTGTTTATGCAGTCGGGCGAGCTCTTCAGATTTCTTATCGACAAGCTCAAGCTGCGATGTGAGATTTTCGCGTATGGCGTCAGCCTCATTCTTCTTTCGCTGAGATTCCTCAATTTTCTGGGAAAGTGTCTGTTCCTTTTGCTTGATCCTGTTTTCAGCCTGGTTTATCCAGTTGTTCTTTTCATTAATTAGTTTTTCATGTTCGGTTTTAAGCTGAAGGAATCTCTCCTTTGCCTGGAGTATTTTTTCCTTTCTTATCACCTCTGCTTCAGCTTCAGCCTCACTGATGATTTTTTTGCTTTTATTCTTAAGCGCGAGCTGCCAGATCAGGTAGGATGCGCCAAAGCCTAAAACCAGGGCTGATAAACAAATGATCAACACTATATTTAATTCCATATTATAACGTATTAATTATGTTAAAAAAAACCCGCAAAGTTCCTTCAGATTTTATAAAACCCCATGTCTGTATGGCTGGAGCTACTAATACAGCTCGAACTTCCACTGTCCCGCCGTATAGCGGGAACCCGACGAATCGGGATGAGGCCTGTTCTACCTGCACCAAGGTTGCTCCAAAGTTTTAACTGTTGAGTTTCAAAAATGAATGAAGAAACAATGCGGGCAAATTATCTATATATTTTAAAGAACGCTGTCACTCTTTTGAGTCCAGAACTGTATCAATTTTCTGAATCAGTTCTTTCAAGGTATCAGGGAGATAATCATTTTCGAGTTTTTCCTCCTCTTCAGTGAGTTTAATCACATATTGCAGGGCGGCCATCGCCAGAAAATCCTGTACATCCTTGTCGGTGTACCGCTGCTTGTACTGCAGCACCTTTTCATTGATCATCCTGGCAGCTTTCCTGATCTTCTCCTCATTTTCCCTTTCAACCTTCAATGGATAATACCTGTCTGCAACATTAACCCTGATCGAAAACTTATCATCCATTGTTATATTTTATCTGTTTAAAAGAGCAACACATCTGTCAATTTCCCGCACCAGATCATTTATCTTCCTCTTTGCTTCAATCGCATTCTCACCCTCTCCCAACAATGCTCCTGATAATTTAACCCTTTCGTATTTTAGTTCTAAATCTTTAATTCTTTTATCCCGCTCCTGAAGGTTAACCTTTAACTCTTCATTCATGATCCTGAGATTACTTAACTCAGACCTGAGGTTATTATAGCGGTTTAACAATTCATCCAGTTTACTGTTCAAAATTATTAACTCCTCGTAACCCTGGCCGGTCATACTTTAATCTTTAGTACAAAACTAATATACTTAATGATATTTTCAAAAAAATGACGGAAATAGTTTGGCTGAATGATGCAGATGAATAGCTTTGCAGCTCTGTAATTGATATTTTTGATCCGGATGTTTATATCACGAATTATTATACTCAGCCTGATTGTTCACACATTCATTTACCGATAAGGCAAAGAATAGTGCAGCATTTATTTCTCCTGTAAAAATTCCTCTCTCACTCTCAGCCAATTTCGGTGAGCTGAGAACAGATCACTTTCACTCCGGACTTGATATTAAAACACAGGGAGTAACGGGGAAAGAGCTCGTGGCTGCAGCATCCGGGTATATTTCCAGGATCAGCGTTTCACCCGGAGGATTTGGTAAAGCCTTATATATCAGGCATCCATCAGGATATACAACGGTGTATGGTCATCTTGAGAGATTCACTGATGAAATTGATAAATATGTCAAGGCTCAGCAATATGAAAAGAAGAGTTTCCCGGTTACATTATATCCTCCCAGGGAAAGATTTCCTGTCAGACAGGGAGAAATTATTGCCTGGTCAGGCAATTCAGGAAGCTCGGGAGGACCACACCTTCATTATGAAGTGAGGAAATCAGAAGGAGAGAAACCTGTAAATCCGCTTTTCTTTGATTTTGGAATTTCTGACAATATAAAACCTGTCATTGAAAAGCTTATTGTATATCCGGTTAACGGTAATACGCTTATAAATAACCAGAATAAGAAAAAATGGATAAATGTCGGCGGATCAAACGGGAAATTCTCAATCCCTTCCGATACTGAATTAATTATCAGCGGAGAAGCCGGATTCGGAATCAAATCGTTTGACCTCCTGGATAACAGCAACAATAAATGCGCAGTTTATTCAATAGAGCTTCTCATCGACAGCAGCTCTGTATTTAAATATGTAATGGATGCATTTTCATTCAGTGAATCAAGATACCTCAACAGCCATATAGATTATGAAATATCCCGGAAGGAAAATATATATATCGAAAGAACATTTGTACTTCCGAATGATAAGCTCAGCGTCTATAAAAATCTTGTCAACAGGGGTATCTTTAAGTTTGACGACAACAGGATACATCAGGCCGAGATAATTGTCACCGACATGCATGACAACAAATCAAGGTTATCATTTAAAATTCAAGCCCGGTCAATGAAGACTTCAGAGGGTTCCTGCAAGCCTGAAGGCAGGCTGATGCCATTCAACAGAACCAATGGTTTTGCATCTGAGAATATAAGGGTAAGCATACCGGACGGAGCCCTTTACGATACCATCTATTTTTTGTATAAAAAGAGTGCCATGATGCCGGGAATGCTTTCCGAACTTCACTCTATTCATAATATTTATACACCCCTGCATAAAGCATGCACATTTTCGATAAAGCCTGACTCAGTTCCTCCGGGCAAAAAATCAAAAATGCTTTTGGTAAGTCTTGACGATGACAAGAAAAAAAGTGCGGTTAACAGCTACTGGGCTGAAGATTTTATCTCAGCAGAGGTGCGGTCATTTGGCGACTATTTTGTAGGTATCGACACAACCGGACCGGAAATTAATGCCAACGGACTCGTACAGGACATAAACCTTACAGGCAGGAAGGAGATGAGAATCAGGATTTCCGATGATCTTTCAGGCATTAATTATTATGAACCATCAATTGACGGGAAATGGGCACTCTTCGAATATGATCAGAAAAACAATCTCCTCATCTATATGTTTGATTCTGAAAGGATTACCCGGGGAACAAAACATAACCTGTCACTTAAAGTAGTTGATAACAAAAACAATATAAGTTCCTTTAACTGCAGTTTTACCTGGTGAAGCAGTGGTCACAAATAATAAATTCCGGTGATGAGATCAATAATATATGGGGTATTTGTGTTTTTAACCACGGAGTGGCACGGATTTGAACGGAGTTTCACGGAGTATTAAATACAGAAGATTATTCATAATAGATATTAACAGGACTATTCTATCCCTGCTGAATGTTAAAATAATCTTAGATTATGCAACTCCGTGCTTTCTCCGTGCAACTCCGTGTAAATCCGTGGTTTAAAAGCTATTTAATATATCTTAGACGGATAAATCCCTTTGCTTATCATCTTGTTTATGCTCTCTACAACGAAAGGTTTGTCTTCACGATATGTGACCCCAAACCATCTCTCATTGCTCATCAGGATCTTAATTGAAACCTCACCACTCTTTACGAATTTGTCAATTGAAGTAGGTATATCCAGTTCAGACTTGAGATCCATCCCTTTTTCATTGATAAAGTTTCTGAATTCCTCACCCAGGAAAGTATAGCATGAAGGTTTGAATCCCCACAGGTTCATTGAGACTATCTCTTCACCGGTGAATCTTTCCATTTTCCCGTCCGGTCCGGGAGCCTGTGCTCCAAAAGCGGTTTTCTCGATCTGGCGTGTCTCGACTATATTTTTCAGGAACCCGTCCTCTCCTACCCTGCATACACCTCTGTTGACATGACCATGATCGGATAATGTATTACTCATTTTATAGCCAACAATGCAATAGCTGTTCGGATCCTTGTCATTAACCAGAAAATCACGCAATATTTTGAATGATTCCATCCCGTAGTAATCATCAGCGTTAATAACACCAAAGGGCTCGTTGATGGCTTTTCCAGTTACAAGTATGGCATGACTGGTACCCCATGGTTTTTGCCTTTCCGGGGAGACAGTTACTCCCTCGGGCAGATTGGTTATCTCCTGAAAAACATAATCCACTTCAATCCGGCCCTTCAGTTTGGCTACAAAACGCTCTTTTACCTGCTCTTCTATGTCACGCCTGATTACAAAAACTATCTTTCCGAATCCTGCACGGATTGCATCATAAATTGAGTAATCAATGATCGTTTCCCCTGAGGGGCCTACTGTATCAAGCTGTTTATTGCCTCCGTAACGTGAGCCCATTCCTGCGGCCAGAACTAAAAGTGTTGGTTTCATCATGTTATGTTTTAAATTTGCGAGGTTAGATTCCTGATTTGACTAGCTTTGCTCACTGCAATAATACTGAAAATAATATTACTTACAACAGGTGTTTGATGAAATTTAAACTGGAGATATGTGTAGACAATGTGCAATCAGCAATTGATGCGCAGGATGCCGGAGCAACGAGAGTAGAGTTATGCGATAGCCTGCCAGAGGGAGGGACTACACCCGGTTATGGCACAATTGTTTCGGCAAGACATAATCTTAATATTGGACTTAATATTTTAATAAGGCCACGGGGTGGTGATTTCCTTTATTCTGCTCTTGAATTTGACATTATGCGGAGAGATGTGGATATCTGCATGGAGTGCGGAGCAGACGGCATAGTGACCGGAATACTCAGGGCAGACGGGAATATAGATATTGAGAGGACCTCCGAACTTGTCAGGCTGGCTCATCCCATGTCGGTAACTTTTCACAGGGCTTTTGACATGTGCAGGGATCCGCAAAAGGGGCTTGAAGATATTATTGCGACCGGAGCGGACAGGCTTCTGACCTCAGGGCAGAAGAACAGTGCGGAGGAGGGTTCCGGTCTTTTAAGAGAGCTGGTTATTCAATCCGGAAATAGGATTATCATCATGCCTGGCAGCGGCATACATGAAGCAAATATTGAAGCTATTGCAAAAATTACAGGGGCAAATGAGTTTCATTTATCCGCAAGAAAAGTAGTTGAAAGCAAAATGATCTTCAGAAAAACCGGAATTACTATGGGTGGGATGCCTGGTTATAACGAATATGCCAGAAAGGTTGCCGATTCTGAGAAAATTAAAGGCATTATCAAGATATTAGGCAATCTGTAATTATATAATTGCTCAGGTAAGTTTTTTCCAATTCTTTTTTATAACCACGGGGTACACAGAGTGACACGGAGAAAAGCACCACTCACCATTGAGGTATTAGTCCTGCCTCAATGTAATCCAATGAATAAGAATTTTGGAGATTATCTGAAAGCTCATATCTTTGGGGGAATTTTTTCAAACAGCTGAAATATTAATCACAATTTAAAATCAATTTTATTAACATATCATCTTTTTATGAAAAAACTGATTGCACTGATTACAATAATCCTGATAACAGGCTCAATGAATCTGCAGATTACAAATGCCTGCACCAATTTTATTATTACCAGAGGGGCCTCTGTTGACGGATCGGTTATGATCACCTATTCAGCTGACTCTCATGTTCTTTACGGAGAACTATATTACTGGCCGGCAAAAAACTGGCCTAAAGGGACAATGGTTGATGTTTATGAGTGGGATACCGGCAAATTCATGGGTAAGATTCCTCAGGTTGCCCACACTTATTCAGTTGTCGGGAATATGAATCAGCACCAGGTGTCCATTGGCGAAACTACATTCGGGGGAAGGCCGGAGCTGGCTGATTCCACAGGAATTATCGATTATGGTACTCTGATATATTTCACCTTGCAGAGGGCAAAAAGTGCAAGGGAAGCCATATATACTTTTTCCCGGCTTTTAACCGATTACGGCTATGCAAGCTCAGGCGAATCATTTTCGATCGCAGATGCAAACGAAGCATGGATCCTTGAACTTGTGGGCAAAGGACAGGGCAAGAGGGGTGCAGTATGGGTGGCACGCCGGATTCCTGATGGTTATATCTCAGGTCATGCCAATCATCCAAGGATAACTACATTTCCGCTGGCTGATGGTATCAAAACGATTACTACAAAAGAACTGGACAAGATTTTTAACCCGGAAGTAGAAACCGTATACGCATATGATGTGATTGATGTTGCGCGCAGTTACGGCTGGTTTAACGGAGCGGATAAAGATTTCAGTTTCAGTGATACATATGCTCCTCTTGATTTTTCCGGAGCCAGGTTCTGTGAAGCCAGGGTTTGGTCCGGTTTCAATATGGTAAACAGTCAGATGGGACAATATCTTGGTTATGCAATGGGTGAAGACCTCAATAACAGGATGCCCCTGTGGATTAAGCCTGATAAGAAAATTGCCGTCAGGGATGTTATCGGCATGATGCGCAATTACTACCAGGGTACACCCATGGATATGACTAAGGATATCGGGGCCGGTCCCTATAAAAGCACAGTCAGATGGAGACCAATGGAATGGAAAGTTGACAGCGTAACCTATATTTTTGAAAGGGCGATTTCGACACAGCAGACCGGATTTTCATTTGTTGCCCAGAGCCGTTCATGGCTGCCTGATCCGGTAGGGGGCATCAACTGGTTTGGAGTGGATGATACTTTCTACACAGTTTATACTCCCATTTATTGCGGAATAACAAGTGTCCCGGAGACCTTTGCAGTAGGTAACGGAGATCTGATGACCTTCAGCGACAATGCCGCATTCTGGGTTTTCAACCAGGTAACGAATTTTGCCTACTCCCGAACCAGCCTCCTCATCGATGACCTTCAGAAAAAACAGAAAGAACTTGAAGATGGTTATATTAAAGAGACTGAAGATGTTGACAGGACAGCCGCGGAACTCTATAAGAAAAGTCCTGAAAAAGCAGTCAGATATCTGACTGACTATTCAGTTAAAGCCGGTAACAATACAGTCAGTCAGTGGAAAGATCTCTATAAATTTCTGTTTGTAAAATATGTTGACGGTAATGTAAAAGAAAAGCAGCCGGTTCCTGCGGGATATAACAGGGTCAATCCAAAACTAACCCAGCCTGGCTATAGCGAGGAGTGGTACCGCGCTATTGTCAACAGTACAGGTGACAGGTTCAGGGAAAAGTAGTGTTTAAAACTTTTTTTCATATCTTAAGGATTATCAAAATATTATTTATAAATTTGCGACCGGATTTTTGATACCAAACTGAGAATACAAAATACTTTGAGAGATGAACTTAATGAATATTGTTGAGAAGGAATTTGCGGTAAAAAATGAGTTTCCGAAATTCATGGCCGGTGACACAGTGACAGTCCATTATAAAATTAAAGAAGGCAACAAGGAAAGGGTTCAGCAGTTTCGCGGTGTAGTAATACAGCGCAGCGGAGCTAAGCATACTGAGACTTTTACCGTAAGGAAGATGTCCGGCAATATTGGGGTTGAAAGAATATTTCCGGTAGCATCGCCATTTATTGACAAGATTGAAGTCAACAAACATGGAAAAGTACGCAGGGCAAGGATTTTTTACCTTCGTGATCTTACCGGCAAGAAAGCAAGGATCCGCGAGAAGAAATTCTAGGCAATTCAGAATAAAAATTAATGCCGTTCACTATGAACGGCTTTTTTTGTGCAGAAATATTAAGAACTTACACAGAGATCACAGAGAAGGCACTGAGAAGACACAGAGGAATAGGCTCTGAATCTCTGTGATTCTCTATGTTTCCTCTGTGGAACTCTGTGTATTAAAATATTTAAATCTTTTTAATCAGGTCCTCTCCCTGCTTTTTGGCCTCATCAACAAGCTTGTCAGCCTGGGTATCGGCCTCTTTTACAAGCTGTGTTGCTTTTTTGTCAGCGTTCTTTCTGAGAGCATCTGCCCCCTGCTTTGCTCCCATCTGCTCCAGAGTGCTCTTCTTTGCATTGTCATCAATTAACTTTTTGGCCTGAACATCTGCTTCTTTCCTTATTGTCGCAGCAGCTTTTGCAGCTTCATCCCTCATTAGCTGCCCCTTCTCCTCTGCCTCCTTAACCAGGTTAGCAGCCTGCACCTCTGCTTCAGCCCTTGCTTTTTCCTTTCCGCTTTCAACAGCATTGTCAATAGTCTGTTTTACAGCCTCTGTTGCTGCGGCCTTTGCTCCTGCAGTACTTTCGCCCGAAGAATTGCCGAAAACCGGGGAGATCTCAGGCCTGGTAAATGTGCCTGTCACTTTCAGATTCACTTTAATTATGTCAGATGGTTTGTAGGTTATGCCGAAGGCTGCCGCCTGCTCTGCCAGGTTATCAATTAAGGCATTTACTGAACTTCCGAGATCCGACCGGGGCATCTCTGTCTTCACAAAATAGTTAAGGGTCTGATCAATTCCCTGATCTCCGCTGATATTCATCTTTAGATTACCGGTTTTTACATCAAAGGGACTAACGAAGATCCTTCCGTCATTAATTTTAAAACTTATATTGATATCTCTGAAGGTATTATTGTACTTATCTCCCAGCTTCAGGAGCTCTTTCATTTTATTAAATGTCTCAGATTCCAGCAGTGTGATCTCATCCGACTTAAGCTTTCCCTCCCCGCTTATGGAGCTGGTAACCGGCATCATATCCCTCCCAAGAAGGCTTGAGAATGTGAGTTTCGCACTGATCTTTCCATCTATTCCATTTGCGGCGGGTGCCAGTTTCTTAACCGTGTTGAAAGTATTAAATGCATCTTTCACGGCTATATTCTGAACATCAAATTCAGCTTTCATAGCAGGTTTAAGTGTATCCCGCGTATCATAATCAGCATTCATTCTGATTGTTCCATTCAAAATATTCATCCCCGTTTCCTTAATGCTGATTATACCATCACGGACAATGATATGTCCTTTGACCGTTCGTCCGATTATGTTGTCATACCTGAACTCGTCAATAGTTGCATCCAGGTCAAAATCTATGTTCTTCGGAACCTGCACTACGGCAAGAGCTGTGGTGTCCTCCACCTGAGTAGTATCTGCTGTGAAATCAGACATTATCTTTGATGCATCAAGAAGCTTTGATCTCATCGACAGATTACCCTTTATTGTTTGATCTTTGAGCAGATATGGGATATAATTAGCGAGCCGGCCGCTCAGATTAAAATCACTGTTGCCGCCAATGGTCACTGATGTGTTTGTCAGTGCGGCATAGGCAGGTGTAAAATCAAAGCCTGCTTTAATAATTTTTATCTCAGGATAGCCCGTCATTGCAACCAGCATGTTCTGCACCGACATGCTGCCGGAAGCTTTGAAGTCCTCAAATTGTTCTTTTTCAATCATTGACATTCTGCCGGCCATCAGTACCGACATATCAATTATACCGGAAAGGCTTATGCTATCGATTGGCAGAGCTTTGGAAAGTGCCGACAGATCTATGCGGCCAATCATTGATCCTTTGAAATCCGGGTCACTGATGGGTGTTTTAAGAGCAAACGACATATCGAAGGGACTTCCGGCCAGTTCCATATGAAATTTATCGACAGCGACTGTTGTTTTATCCATATCTTTCCCGTCGACAAAAATATCTGATTTTATATTTATATTTTTGATTTGTTCCGGAAGAGAGGGATAGCTTATTAATCCGTTGTCAACCGACAGCTTTAATGTCAGATCCGGCATTGTACTGTCCGCATCGCTGTAAATACCCTTTGCCGATCCTGAAAAAGCAAACTCACCGCTGGTCTTTAGATTCTGATAATCTTTCATATACACTGCAGGGATCAGTGATAATATGGAACGGAATTCTGTCTGCGGGGTTTTGAACTGGAAATCTGTCTCGATATCATCACCCGGCATTGCAACATAACCCGAGAAGTTCAGTTTAAGGTCATTCACAGCCAGGTAATTTTCCCTGAATGTGAATGTCCACTTATCGGTATTGGCCAGCATATCGATGTTTGCATCCAGAACAGTCTTATTCAGGTACTTCATACCTTCCATAATATAGGTGAATTCACCGCTTCTGGCTAAGATCTGCATATCCGTTTCACTCATTGTCATATCTCCCTTCATAGTAAAATTAAGGTCATTCAGATAGGCCTGAATATCAGATTCTGCATCTTCATATGATAATGAACTATTTATCACAGAAACCTTTTTTAAAACAATCTTAAGTGATGAAGGTTCTTCTGTCTCCTCAGGCGCTGATACTTCCGATGTATCTTTAACAATATCCCAGTTTGCGGAGCCATCTTTCAGGACAATTGTATTCATTTGAGCCCTGTCAATAATAATGGAATTTATTTCATAACCCGATTTATTAAAAAGAGATGAAAGATTGAATACCAGTGTGAAGGATTTAATTGAAGTGAGTGTATCATTTTCAAACTTCTCGACTCCCACTACCGAAAGACCGTAAAGTGAAAAGGAGAGGTTTGGGAAATTTCTGAAAAAACCCAGCTTATAATCCTCAAATTTAACTGTTGCATTTACTGATCCTGCAATTGCTTGTTCTACTTTGCTTCTGATCTTATCCTTAAATATAAACGGGACGGTAAAAAGAAGAATAATAACAAGCAGGATAAATCCAGCAAGAACTTTTATAATAATGCCGGCACTCTTTTTCATGGTTTATATATTATATTTGATTATCAATACAATACAGGATGATTTTTGTTCATTAAACGAGAAATAAAAGTAATTATTATTACCCGGAGTAAAAAAGAGTGCGGTGCAGGTGCCTAAGTGCCTAGAGTCATTGGTGCCTAAAGTACTTCTGCGTCATCTTGCCTTGGTATCAGGATTTTCTTTTCGACTTCGTCATTGATGGTCATTTCGCTTCGCTGTCATTTATGGTCATTTGCACTTCGTGCGTCATTTGCCTGCGGCGTCATTTGCTTCGCGTCATTGATGGTCATTACGCTTCGCTGTCATTTATGGTCATTTGCACTTCGTGCGTCATTTGCCTGCGGCGTCATTTGCTTCGCGTCATTGATGGTCATTACGCTTCGCTGTCATTAATAGTCATTTGCTTCGTGTCATTATTACAACAAATGACTATTAATGACTATTAATGACTACTAATGACTATTAATGACTATTAATGACTATTAATGACTATTAATGACTATAATGTCAGTCACTTCAAACTTTAGCTCACTTTAGGCACTAATTTTTCCAAATATTATTATATTTGCGTCGCATTTACAGGACCTGTAGCTTAATTGGATAGAGCATCTGGCTACGGACCAGAAGGTTGGGGGTTCGAGTCCCTCCAGGTTCACAAAGGCGCTTCAGGCGCCATTTTTGTTTAACATAACTCCTGGAATGCTTTCCTGAACTCAAGCGGTTTTCGTATATTCCGAAAAGATTCCCTGGTCCCTCCCGTTCCGATTATTGTCATTGATCCGAAACCAAGGATCCGGCCAAAAAAGGATTGGTCAACATTTACACTTTCAATCTTCGACAGATTCATCTCAAAGGTTCTCCTTGCAATAAAACCTGTTTTAATTATTATCCTCCTGTTGGTTATCACGAATTCCGATGACCAGCGGATAATTGCCGGACCAAGAAGAAGCGTGAAAAGTCCCAGCCAGGAGATAAAAATAACCCAGTGGTAGTTTGTTTCAAGAACTACTGATTCATCCCTGATAAGGTGATTGTTTACATAAGTTCCCATATACTGCTGTCCTGATTATGTTAAAACTCTTTCAATGATTTGCCAAACGCAATAACAAAGTTAACACATTGATTTGTAAGAGCAAGTCAGTTTAAATTTTTAAAAACACATTTTTTAACACGATGTTGCACTGAGGTGTACGGAGCTCAAACGTACTTTTAATCTGTCATACAGACATATTATATTATAATTATACTTATTTTGAGGTTTTTTTCAGGAGGGGAATAATGGCAAAGCTTAAAGTTCATCAGAACGGCAAAGTAAGAGAGGCAGAATCAGATCTGGGGGAGATACTTTTAAATGCTTTACGGAATAACGGATTCGATATATATGCCCCCTGCGGTGGCAATGGCACCTGTGGCAAATGCAAGGTACTGATCAAGGGAGAAGGGATTGTCACCTCATGCATATTCACTGTGTACAATTCAATGGAACTGGTTCTTCCCGACAGTCGCGAAGCAAAAGTACTGATTGAACAGCATAACCATACAATACAATTACCCCTTATGCCGGGGCCTTCCGCTGATTTATCGGCATACCCGCATGGTGTTGCAATTGATATAGGAACAACAAGCCTTGTATTCTATCTTGTAAACCTCATTACGGGAACTATTGTCGAAACCAGAGCCATACTTAATCCACAGGCCAAATACGGTGCTGATGTAATTTCGCGAATAGAGTATACTGCCTCCCATAATGATGGACTTATCACCCTTCAGCGTGAAATATTGGCTGCAATCAATCAGGAATTGCTGCACCTGATACAATTTGGCGGAATCTCTGAGAACGAAATAATTAAAATTGCAGTCGCAGGCAACACAACGATGCTCCATCTCCTGCTTGGGGTTAATCCTCTGTCTCTGGCTCTTGCACCATTCAGGGCTCAGTTCCTTGAAGGTCAGGTCAGGCGGGGAGCAGAACTGAAGCTGAAATGTTTCCCTCAGGCCGAGATAAAAGTTTTACCTTCAATTTCAGCTTATGTAGGGGCAGACATTGTTGCCGGGCTTGCTTCAATAGCCCCTTCAGAGATGTACAAAAATTACCTGTTCATGGATATTGGCACCAACGGGGAACTTGCACTTGTAACGGATAACAGCATATGGTGCTGTTCGACCGCGGCAGGTCCGGCTTTTGAAGGAGCCAGGATTTCCTGTGGCATGGGAGCTGTTGATGGAGCAATTTCTGCTTATGGCGACGAGGGATATTCAGTTATCGGCGATGAAAAGCCTGTAGGATTATGCGGTTCCGGTCTCATAGATCTTGTTGCCTGGCTATTTGAAAATGGTAAAATAAATTCTGACGGTTTGCTTGACAGCGATTTTATAATTGTTCCTTCCTCAGAATCAGGAACAGGAAAGGAGATCTCATTTAATCAAACTGACATCCGTGAGGTTCAGCTGGCGAAATCAGCCATTATATCAGGGGTCAGGATCCTACTGAAACAATCCGGTCTTGCTTTTGACCAGGTAGATACCCTTTTCCTCGCAGGTGGCTTTGGCAATTATATAAACATTGAAAGCGCAGTCAGAATAGGTCTGATTCCTTATCAGCTTAAAGACAGAATAATTCCACTTGGCAACACATCGGGCACCGGTGCACTTGCGGCGCTTAAATCAGTAAGGTTTGACGACGCCATGCAATCAGTGATATCAAAATCCATTCTCGTTGAACTGGCAAATGATGAAGATTTTGCAATGGAGTTCGCGATGAATATGATGTTTTGAGGAAGGGTATGACGGTATGACGGTATGACGGTATGGCGGTATGACGACGGTGTGAGGGTACACGGTTTCAACAAAGATAAAACTGCATGAAAAATAAAAAGGGATTCAGGATAAATTTAGTGGTAAGGGTAATTTTCTTTTCCCTTCTTATCTGCTTCATGATGGTGAATTGCCGGCAAGTTCAGAATGGCAATAACCAGGTTTCCCGGAACGACAATTTTGTGGAAACGGATCAGATAAAAAGTATGGAAAACGGAACCAGGTGGAGCCGCTGTTTCCTCTCTTCAGACGGTATTATATTCTTCAAGGACAGTTTGATGAGTAAGGATGGAGGTAAAACTGTTGTACCTCAGAAATACATTAATTTTGAAGAGATCAACGGAGCACCTGAGAGAGCTGTATTGTCAACTGAAAATGAATTCTACGCCCTGGACGGACCTACAGAATATATAAGTCCCGGCACTTACAGGGGAAAAGCATGGAGATCCGATGACAACCTGAAGACGCTCCGGGTGGAAGAACCTGTATTTTACATACCGGATGGAATTAAACCACGAAAGAATGTGGAAAAATGGTTTGGTATTTTTGTTTACAGGACTATTCTGGAGATGGATGACGGATCATGGTTAATGACAATGTACGGAAATTTTGAGACGGATACTATAACCCCGGCTGATAAGGATGCAGCAGAGGAAACTCAATTCATGATGCGTACCATAATTGTATCGTCGCAGGATAAAGGGCATTCATGGAAATACCTGTCTACTGTTGCCGTACCTGCAGCGGGAGAACCGGTAGGTGAAGGATTTGTTGAACCGGCAATCACAATGCTAAAGGATGGCCGGTTACTATGCATAATGAGGACAGGGCATCATTTTCCGCTTTATACCTCCTGGAGCAGCGACAAGGGAATAACATGGACACCACCGGTATATACAGGACTGGACCGGGGCTGCGATCCGTGTCTTATCACTCTGAATGACGGACGTGTGGCATTAAGCTGGGGTCGTCGATTTCCCGAAGGATGGTCAGAAATATCCCTCCTGGGTGACAAAGGAAGATTTGAATATCCCGGTGAAGGGTATACAAGTCTTTCCATAAGCAATGACGGAGGTTCAACCTGGGACAGCCATAAAATTCTTGAAAAATCAGGATCATGCTATTCAACGATTTTCGAAGTTGAAGCTGGTATTCTCTTTATGCAGGCAGATCAGTGGTATTGCAGGATAAATCTCACCAGATAGAAATTTCAAACCCGGAAAAACTATTAATATGAAAAATCTGAATTGTCTTTTTTTAGTGCTTTTATTAGCTACCGGTTGCGGGTCTGATATAGAATATGATATAATCATCAAAAACGGGACCATATACGATGGTTCCGGAAGTGCTTCATACAGGGGCGATCTGGCAATCAATTCTGATACAATTGCTGCACTGGGAAACCTGAAAGGTGTACATGGAAAGAGAGTAATTGATGCTACAGGAATGGCTGTTGCACCCGGATTTATCAATATGCTGAGCTGGGCAGATAAGTCTCTTATTGAAGATGGACACTCTCAAAGCGATATCCGTCAGGGCGTTACCCTTGAAGTAATGGGAGAAGGCTGGTCTGGCGGACCACTGAATGAAGCGATGAAGAAAGAAATAATAAAAAAGCAGGGAGATATTAAGTATGAAATAAAATGGAGTACTCTCGGTGAATACCTCAACTACCTCGAGAATAAGGGTGTTTCATGTAATATCGCATCATTTGTCGGAGCTACCACACTAAGAATAAATGCATTAGGCTATGAGAACAGGCCACCTTCAGCTGATGAAATGATCCTGATGAAGAAACTGGCAAAAGAGGCGATGGAAGAGGGTGCAATAGGCTTGAGTTCAGCCCTGATATATGCGCCGGCATCTTATTCCAATACTGACGAGCTTATCGAACTGTGCAAGGAAGTAACGGCACACAACGGTATGTATATTTCACATATACGAAGCGAAGGCAACAAATTTCTGGAGTCGCTGGACGAACTTATTGAGATTTCAGAAGAGGCTCAGATAAAAGCTGAGATTTACCATCTGAAAGCAGCAGGAACCGGGAACTGGCATAAAATGGATCTGGCTATTGCGAGGATTGATTCGGCCAGGAAAGCAGGTCTGGATATTACTGCCAATATGTATACTTATATAGCAGGTGGAACAGGTCTTTATGCTACAATGCCGCCATGGATACAGGAAGGTGGTCAGGAAGCATGGATCACCAGGCTGAAAGATCCATCAAAAAGGGCCAGGGTAATTAAAGAAATGATGGCTCCCGGTGAGGATTGGGAGAATTTTCTGGATCTGGCAGGCTCTCCTGAGAATATAATTCTTGGTGTCCTTAAAACCGATTCCCTGAAGTATTTAACCGGAAAAAACCTGGCCCAGGTTGCTGAATTAAAGAACCTCTCCCCTGCTGAAACTATTATTTATCTCATTATTAATGATAATAGTCCGGTGGAATCTATATTTTTTCTTATGACTGAGGAGAATATCAGGAAACAGATCGCTTTGCCATGGATGAGCTTTGGTTCCGACGAACAATCGCTTGCTCCTGAGGGCAACTTCATTAAATCAAATCCACATCCACGGGCATATGGAAATTTCAGCAGGCTGCTCGGAAAGTACATAAGAGATGAAAAAGTAATCCCGCTCGAGGAAGCAATCAGAAAGCTTACATATCTTCCTGCATCAAATATGAAAATCCGGAAACGGGGAATGTTAAAAGCAGGTTATTTTGCCGATATAGTGGTTTTCAATCCCAATACTATTAGTGACCATGCCACTTTCACGGATCCGCACCAATACTCAACCGGAGTATCTGAAGTATTTGTAAATGGCATGCAGGTTTTAGAAAATGGAGAGCATACAGGGGCTAAACCTGGCCGCTTTGTTCGCGGACCAGGTTACCGGTGATCTTAACTCAATTTACACCTTGTCAGGGATTCATTTAAAAGGTGTTGCGAGATAGCCTTCTATATCTGTCCAGTGAGCAAGCATGATCTTACGTTTCAGCTTCAGCTGGTCGATTAAATCAGGACCAAGAATAAACGTATCTTCCGGGAAAGGTTGCTTTGAGGTACTTATAAGGTCCATGCCACCAGATTCCAGAATATTGATCATCTCCTGCATGTTATCCAGTTCATCACGCATAATTGCATTAAAATCGAGAAGGTCCTGATCCCCGTCCCATGTCGGTATCTTGCCTGGTCGATGAACGGGTCCTGCCAGTACTTCCTTATTCCTGTTACGGATAATCTGCGCATCATTAAAATTTCCGCAGCTGCGCACTACACATGAGAACAAATGCAAAGCTTTAGCCATGTCCTCCAGGAATTTCTGTTCAGGTGCGTTTTTAATTTTTCCAATTGATGCAGAAATCCTTTTTAAACTATTTACAAGATTCTCCGTGACGTTCACCGGCAATTCCCTGTTCCCTCCATGAATATCCATATAATCATTTCTGGCTTCATCAATTGACACATTGAATACGTAAGGCAGAAAATATTTTTCCTCCGCTTGTGTCAGCAACCCGGGTGCAAATACAAGAGGACGGGTGATCTGACGGGTCGATACGCCCCAGTAAAGGGTGCTCAATCCCCTTAATGCTCCCTGGTTTTCATTTAATGAGTTGTCTAATGACAATAAAGCGTTGAACAACTGTTCGGAATGCTCCTGCCCTGCCCACTTACCACATAATTTTTTCAGAGCATTCAGTGCATTTATCTCTCCTGCGCCAGGAGGATTTATCAAATTTTCTTCAACAATATCCACAATTTTTGTGATTGTCTCGATCCGATCCTGGGCACGGCTGTAAGAAGACCAGAAGTTAAAAACATATATGTTCTGCCCATTCACATTCCTGCTCATGGCTCTTATGATCTCCAATGGATTAATGATTCCTTTCACCGGATAAGTTTCACCCATCAAACCTGAAATGTTTTTTACCGGGGGATAATTTCTGCCTGCCAGATAGCAGTTATCCGGGAGTTTCTGCACCAGATCATCCATCTCCTCATCAGTAAACATTCCCTTAAAATATATATCAACGTCATGCCCTGCCTTTTTTGCCCCATCTTTGTAGATATTGAGCAGGGTTACAATAGCTTCACTTTTGTTTATATGCCTGCAAACTGCAGGTCCGTTTGGACCTGAATAGAGCCAGTCTTCCCAGCAGGTACCTGATCCGGCATCATTCATACTGAAATATAGTGTACGGATCTCCGGTGCATTTTTATAAAGCTGATCTACCATATTACGATACATTTCAACTGTTTCGGGCTGATGGAAGCATGGAGCAAATTCTTTTTGCACGCTTCTTCTGGGATGATCTACACGCGGACCTCTCAGATCAGGATACTTTTCATAGAACTTTTCAGGAAGGTAACGCGGTTCATTGCTGCTGAACGCTGCACTTAATCCCAGCTCCCTCAACACCCCGACTTTTGAGAGCAACAGCTGCCGGTTCTTTGAAATATAATCCTGAGGTATAAAAGGCAGAAGCATTTTATCCGGGAAGAAAGCTGCCACACTTCTGTTATAGGCCGCATACTCATGCCAGTCACAACTCCCTGCCGGGCATTCAAAATCTCCTTTCAGGGCCGGACTGTTGATAGTAATATCCACTCTTCCATAGGGTTTCAGACGGGCCATTTGTTCTGCAAATGGCCTGAAGTACTGCATTTCTTCGCCTGTATTAAAAACAATAAAAACATTTTTAACCTCCGTTGCACTTCCACCCTTGTCCTGTGCTGATAATGATATAGTGCCGGAGAATGCAATCATTAGCATCACAGCACTATTTATCAAACTTCGATAATAACTTAACATAATAATTGAATTTAGTTAATCAGAAAAGCTGCTTTAATATCTCACTTAAAATAAATTTATTCAACAGAAATTTCACTTTCCACGTTGAGTATCTCACCATCATCAGATAATCCGGTAACTTTGACAAGAAATTCTCCTTCCATATCGCCGGTATAAAATTGAATTATTGTCTCCCCTGTGCTATCTGACCTGATATCAGGATCCCAGTGAAGCAAATATCTGAAATCCGGAATACGGCTGATGGAATCTGCCACAGAATAATCGGGCGAGGCAAATTTCCACTCGCTTGCATCAGCCATTGGAAATATAAACCGGGTCATATTGGGCAGTAGCTTTACACTATTAAAATCTGATTTTTTTGTGTGGATGTCTATAATACCGCCAAAAGTAAAATCCTTATAGTAATATATGTATGGCAGTACTATCATCCTATCCAGTTCTTTCACAGGGATATCAGCTATCTCTTGAAAATGGTCATACAGAACACCATCGAGAAAAATCCCCGGCTTTTGACTGATTGGTTCCATTGTCAGCGGATCGATGACGGAAATTGAATATTCGCCCTTACGGCGGCTAAATTTTACACTTGGTACCAGTTCATAAAAATATTCTCTCAGCGAATCAAGATCAATATAATTCCCGAATTCAATCAACTGGAAGGGCTTTGAATAAAATACGCTGCTGTCAGAGTGCTTAATTTCAGGGATTCTTCTGATTTCATATTTCTGTTTGAACCTGTTTTGTAACTGAAAGTGAGCGAACTTATCCCTGAGGTAAGAAATAGCTTCTCCGCCAGGTGAAAATATTGGACTATCATGGTGATCCCTGAATCCGTTCCAGAAAGATTCTTCCAGACTAATTTTCAAATCTGAATCCGGTAGTGTCACCACAATCTCTTTTTCACCTTCTTCCGGCTTTAATATGGTAGTAAAATTTCCATTTCCATCTGTAATACTACTTCTTATATCAGTCCCGGGGCCGGTTGCCGATGTAATTATAAAAGCACCAGTGGCAGCTTTACCTGAGAGATCTTCAATCTTTCCTGTCAACCTTATCCCATTAAAGTCGGGCAGATACACTATTTTTTCAGGATCCTTATATTTTATCACTTTATTACTTTTATCTGAAAGGAAGATCATCCCTGGTTCTTTCCGGGATACAGATACAGAGAAATCTCCTGACTTTTGTTCCCCTGCAAATTTGTTTGTTACAATCTTCAATGTTACTTTTTCCCGTGCTGAATAATTTTTCTTATCAGGAAGCACTTGCAGAATATTGGAAGAAAGTTTTGTAACAGGGGAGCTCTCCCTTTTAATCGCAGGATCATTCTTGTTTGATTTAATAGTCAGTGGCTGATCAGGATTGATAACCAGAATCTCTTTGCTAAAAAAAGATGATTCACCAAAATTCTTCAGCCAGTTTGTATATGCCAGAAAATAATATATTCCGGTCGGTAAATTTTCGGGAATTTCTAATTCACCATGGGCTTCACCATGATCAAGAAGTACCTTTTTCCTGAGAATGGAAGCATTTTCACTGTTAATAAGCTCAATAAAGACAAGACTGCTTAAATCTTCATCCGGAAATAAAAATGAAGTGCAATATACTTTAAACCACAAGATTTCGCCTGAGAACAGGCTCTCCTGAGCAAGGTGCGCGTATATTGTTTCCTGCGGACAATCTGCTGAATTATATCTTTCGGTATGCTGGGCTGCCAGATGGTTCCCTGACAGAATCATCAAAATAATTAAAATTAATATTATGGACCATTTTTGCATATGCCGTAATTATTGCCAGAAAGCAGGTTTGATATTTGTGCCGTAAGAACGGCAGTCTGCACAATAATCTGCAGAACAATAGACATCCCTGCCGTTATTGGTATTGATGCCAAAGAAACTCTTTGGTACCCAGGGTATCTGATCGAAGTCATAATAATAGCAGCCTTCATAAGCACTTACAGTCTCAACATGGTGTTCTGTTTTATCAATGAACAATCGTTTCGTTTTGACAGATAAGGCAGAGAAATATCCAAGTGCTTTGGTTTTTCCATCGCAGCAGGAAATATTACCATAGATCTGTGCAGGCATTTTATCATATATCCCACCCGAATTTTCATTGACATCTTTCAACAGGTTCCAGAAGTCATAGAGTTCCGGGCTTATTGACGATTGTTTAACCAGTATACTGTATCTGATATGAAGCTTGTCTTCACCGGGGCCTAAAGACCGTAACGGGAATCTTTTTACTTCATTTTCCGTACTGCTGACTGTGTTTGTGATCAGGATCGATTTGGAGGGTTTTGTCACCCAGCAAACTATCTTTTCAGCACTGACAGCAATATTTTCCTTCGTAATATTACTCAGGCCATCAGGAGGAGAATGCTGAACCGAGATATAATCAGTCAGCATTCTGACCTCCCAAGTCTCTTCAAACTCAAACCACCAGTATTTTATTCTACCTTCAGGATCGTGAGAGTCAAGGTGAATATCGAGCCAGTTTTCTTCAAAAGTCTGATTATTTTCAAACCTCGTGTGGCTTACTTCTTCAAAATACAGACTGTCTATTTCAGCTGCTTCTTCCATAAGAACGGAGGAAGATTCGTATTGCATCCCATCAGCAGTACTAATTGACAATGTATATGTGTTACCCGGGATTCCTTTTAGTTGCTTATCTGCTGTTTCATACCATCCATTTATTTCACCATACAACTGAAAGCTGTTACCTTTATCATCATAGATACGGACATCAGCATCGGGAACCGGATCGAGATAAAACATAACATTCACTTTAACAGAATTGGTGAGCCTTACTCTGAAAGGTCCCTCCTGATCGGTTATCTTAGCATCAACAACGAGCATGAGCTCTGTATCTTCATTGTTCAATTCAGGCACAATAGGTTCCACGCATGATTCAATTGTGAGTATAAAACATATCACGATAAGTAAACTCAATATTTTATCCTTGTAAGTCATTAAAAATCTATATTATACGTTATAGTTGGTATGATAGTCCCGAAGATTGAAAGCTGATAGGCATTAATTCTTCCCCCTTCGCTTTTAAAGTAGACAGAATAGGCGTTCTTCCTGGCAGTAACATTATAGAGGGAGAGAGTTAACGAGCTTCGGGTACGCTTTTGTTTTTTCAGGGTACCAAACAGAGTTACAGACAGATCAGCCCTGAAATAGTCTGATATCCTGTACTGGTTGTAGTCTGAATATTGCAGAAATACCTGATCACCGAGCATATACTTTGAGACAGGATATGTAATCGGCCTCCCTGTTGAATAATAGATGCCAGTTGAAATCAGCAATCTCCTGGATGCCTTTAAGCTGGCCAGCAGATTCAGATTATGTGGCTTATCATAGTTCGCAGGAAAATATTCTCCTCCGTTTATCAACTCTTCCTTAAATTCAGATATCGATTTAATTAAAGCTCGTGAATATGTATAATCAATTCTTCCGTAAATACGTCCTCCCGATCTTTCAAGGGATAACTCAAGTCCATATGATTTCCCTTTCCCATTCACAATCTCAGTTTCAATATGATCGTTCAGGAGGAGATCTGCACCTGCCTTGTATTGTTTTATGTTGTTGACCCATTTATAAAACAGCTCTGCTGAAGCCTGAATACTATTTTTACTGAAGCTCCTGAAGTAGCCTGATGAAATCTGATTTCCGGTCTCCGGCAGGACATATGTATCGCTGAGTTTCCAGGTATCGGTAGGTGAAATTGCCGTCGTATTTGAGATCATATGAATATATTGGGCAGTTTTGTTATAACTGAATTTGACTGAACTGGATCTGCCTGTTGAATAATTCATCGAGAGCCTCCATTCAGGAGTAATGAATGTTTCCTGAATGCTGCTTTTATTTGTATAAACAGTATCTGTAATATTCCCGGTCTCATATGGCATCCCAGGGGCATAGATATATTTTTTACCGTCATCAAAAGAGAGCAGGCCGGAAAGCCTGATACCTGCTTCAACTTTCAGATTACCTGAAATATTGAAATCAGTTCCGGTATAAATTCCATATTCAACAGCATGCTCATTCGCGGCAGTTACCGGAGGTATGTCAGAATTAATCATTACGGTCCGTTCCCCGGGATTTACAGTATAGAAATTCAGTTCTGCCCCAAAATTGAATCTCATTCCGGTACCGTTAAAATATTCAAAATCATTAATCAGAGATAAATTAGACAGAGTGTGTGTCATGCTGAATGATCTGTCTGTTGAATTAAGGTTCGAAATCTCATAATTGAAAAAACTGCTGATTAATGATGATGTTGATCTAAACGATGGATTAAAAGTGTGTTCAAGAATCACTGAACCAATAGTATTATTATAGTTATAGGATGTGTCACTATGAAGTTGGAATCTGTCAGAACTTCTGTAAAAATTTACCAGAAGATTATTCTTCCTGTCCAGGAAAAGGTTAAGTTTTGCCTGTATATCATAAAAGCCAGCCTTGCTTTGGTTAAGCTCTGGTACATTTATGTTACTCAACAGCCAGTTTGAATATGTGCTCCTGAAGCTTGTCACAAATGTTGATTTATCAGAAAAGAACGGCCCGTCAAGATTAAACCTTGCATAGATCGGACTTATACCGGCTGAACCTGATAATCTTTCATGATTTCCATCCATTGAATTTATCTCGAACACCGATGAAATACGACCGCCATATTTCACCGGAATACTCCCTTTATAAAGAGTTGCGCTTTCAATAATCTCAGAATTAATTGCGGAAAAATTCCCGAAAAAATGAGACGGATAATATATTGTAGCCCTGTCAATGAGAATAAGATTCTGATCAGTTGTTCCTCCACGCACATTGAAACCTGCAGTTCCCTCACCTACTGACTGTACGCCTGGAAGAATCAGAACACTCTTAACAACATCCGACTCCCCTAACAGGGTCGGAATAGTCCTGATAGTGATAATATCTATCTTTTCCATTCCAATATGCATCTTCCCTACATTTCCTTCCCCCTGCCCCACTATGACTGCGCCTCCCAATAAATTAAGTCTGACTTCCAGTTCAACATCCAGCTTTCCATCAGAATAGAGATTGATATTTCTCTTTGCCGGCTCCATACCTATGCAGCTGAAATTCACAATCTGGTTGCCCACGGGAAGTGTAATTTTATAAAAGCCTGTTTCATCAGAAGTAACTCCTTTTTGTGTTTCCGTGACAAAAGCATTTCCTCCGGCTATCGGTTCACCCGACTCGAAATTTTTCAAATGCCCTGATAAAGTGGCAGTTTTTGCAGCATTCTTCCCAGGTATTCCTATATTTATTATCTGATACTGAAGTTGAAGTAAATCTTCCCTCGATAATTTTTTATCGCTTGTTTTTATTTTTTCTTCAGCGTCTACAGGATTGTCTATGGGGAATAAATCTGACAAAGGAAACCCCTGATAGATTACAACATGGTTATTTCCCGAGATATAGAAATTTACCTGTTTCTTTTCGAAGATCGATTGAAGACATTCCTTCAGGGGCAGTTCTTCGAAGACGCCTGATATATAGATATTGTCAATATATTCATCATCATAGAAGAATTTTACCGGGTACTTCAGTTCTAATTCAGAAATAAAAGATTTCAGCGGAGTCTGTTGGAAGCTCCCGCTTATTTTTACCTGTCCCGTTCTGAGCATTCATACAGAATACTGATAACATAAATATCAGAAATGAACAAATTACTACTCTTATCTTATTAATTTCTGACATTTTATTTGTTGCATATGATCGATTGATTATTTCAATTCATCAAAATAATGAAGAACAGAAATAATATTTTCAGGTTTTTGGTTATTGATTTTCAGGCCTTTCTCCCTGATAAATCTATTAAGCTCCGCACCATTATCTCCCAGCAGACTGATCAATTGACTTTTCGAACGGAATCCGGAATATCCTTTTCCATTATTTAGAAAATATGTGTAAGAGACAGTGTATTCTCCCTGATTTTTACCTGAAGATTTTATCCTCACATTCTTCACAGCCAGGATATAGAGCGATATCTGACCAACTGTAACATTTTCGTAGAGTGACTTGCCCTGAGTTGAAGGCAATTCAAAATACTCAAAGAACCTGGTTCTTCTAAGCAATGAATCTTTAAATGTGAATCCTGACAACTTCTCATTGGTTAAGACCAGATATTTTTCCTTGCCTTTTTCCGGAAAGAATATTATCAGCTCATTTTTATTGAGATCATAATTCATCAGCCTGCCTGTAAATTGGATACCATTATACTGGATGTCAGCTTCAGGCCAATAATCTTCCGTTAATAACGGGCTTCCCTTATATTTTTTCTCATATTTCCATTTCCTTCCGTTAATGATGTCATTGGAATTGGAAAAAGGATCTCTGAGCAGAATCGTATCAAGACAATTCTGTGAAAGGCAAATACCTGCATTGACAAAAAAGAGAAAGAATAACAATCTTATGAACATTGTTCTGCGTTAAGTTATTTCATTTTGATGCCACCACAGCCTTTACAGATTCAATAAGATAACCTTCTGTATCTTCATCGTCAGATACTGACTGAAAATGGACGTAATTTATTCCGTTTGTGCTTTTTAGATTGATATGTAATGGATGAGGAAAAGGTTTATTATCTATCAGGAGCCGGCACGATCCGGATTGCAGGTTGTCCCATTCAAACCTCAGTTCAACCCATTTACCCTGCTTCAATATTGATTCTGATTTATTTTTATCATCTCCACTCAGTCTGAGGGTATAAACAGCGTATCTGTATGCCAGGGTATCAGTGGGATTGAACCAGCGGTCGATCAGGCTTATGCGTCCTCCTTTGCCTCCGGGTTTCAGCATTATACGTGTGGTTAATGATCCTTTTAATGCTGCCGGAAAATTCCAGACTGCTCCGTCAACATCGCAGACCAGCTCTTTATTTAATACGTGCCGGATATTTAAAACCTTGTTGCCATTCTTACCGGGATGATCAATCAGTGATGGCCCTGCATCGCGATTATAGGCACAGTGTCCCTTTATCCCGTCTATATAACTGAAAGTTGACCAGTTTTTCAAACCAGCTGTAAAATTATCACTCCGTTCTGTTTCATACAGCCACACAGGATCAAAAATGACCATAGCTCTTACCAGCGGATGCTGCCCGAAAGCAACAAGAACCTTCCCACCGGGTAGTTCAACAGCCTGCGACTGGTGGACACTTTTGTCAAGAGAAACATCCTTCCCGCCGCTGAGGGCGAAGTCATGTTCATTCCTTAACGGATTCAGGTATAGTTCCCTGAAGCCGGTCCAGGTTTTTCCGTCATCATCGGATATGGCTGCGTGGAGTACATCACGGTTGGTGAAAACATCTTCCCATGTTTCTCCGGTCTTCTGCTCGTCACGAAGTGATAAATCGCCGGTCCGGTCTTCTTCAGGCAGGGGAGATGTATTGTTGAAGAACAGAAGCAGGCGCCCGTCTTTTAATCTGTAAAAAGCCGGCATTGTCAGTGTGGAATAAAATCGTGAAGGCTTTGGCTCAGACCATGTTGTACCCTTATCGGATGAAAAAGACTCATAAAGCTGATCCTGTGAGGTTCTCAGAAGCATCCATATAGTTCCGTTTTCGAGCTCAGCAATTGTTGGTTCAATTGCATAATTCTGCCATCTGGATTTTTTATGAGGCCATGAGGTTACGAACCGCGGGCCAACCGGCACATAGGAAATATTCCAGGTAAGACCGTCATCATCGGAATAATATACACACGATTGCATCACTCCATTTCCATCCAGTATCAAACTCCTGCCGCAGGTTACCAGCATCCTCTTTTTACTTTTTAAATAGAGCGGTTGCCGGATCATATCATGCGGTGCTGAATCAATCTGAATTTTTTGGTACGGCCCGTCAATACCAGTACTGCTTCTCAGAACAAAAGTGCCTGCTCCTGTACTGATAAGGCGTATAAAATCACCTGAATATGGGCTGCAGGATGCAGGAGGCATATTCTCACTGGTAAAAAGCGATGTATCAGAGATTATATTTCTGTCCCACGTTAGTCCATTATCCTTACTGCTGATATAAACATATTGTGATGGATTAGCCTGATTACCAGTATAACCATAATGCCTCAATTCTCCATCAGGCAACCGAACCAATCCGTTAAAGGCATTATCGGTCGGACGGCCCACAAATACCGGGCTATGAATCTGTTCAAGGTTTTGACCGCTGTCTGTTGCCCGTGGATCACCTATAGTTATTGTAAAAGTTCCCCACGTCACATCCCTTCGTATTTTTTTCCAGTCTTTCACCTCATAACTGGCAAGGAACCTGATCTGATGACCGGGTGGACAATCCTTTGAGATATGGATAAGTGACGAAAGGGAATACCCGTCGCCCCACTTGTCGGGTTGAATCTCATCATATAATCGCTCGCTGTCAATATATTGATCATCGTGATATAACCTCAACCTTCGGCTTCCGGTTGAGATCTCATAGATCATGACTGTTTCACCAGGTTCAGCAATGTTGTTTCCATTTCCGCTTCCGAAAATTTCACTGTCGCCATCATCGATTCCAATTTCAGTAAATTCAGGAAGATCATAGTATACAGGAGCATCAAATTCATCATTCCAGATATGCTTTTTATTATCGGTAATTGTCAGGTTAAACCTGATCCTGAAAGGTGAGCCATCAGTTGCAGGCCTATTTGATGCAATTACTTTAAAATCCACCGGTAACCAGATCAGTTCACCCGACGGGAGTTTTTCAAAATCCACTTCAGGATTAGCAATTACAACATCTTCATTCGAAGTGCTGAGATTTACCCTGATACCATTTGCAGCGCTGCCTCCCCTGTTGAGCAGGCGTATTCCCAGTCTGCATTCCTTTTTATGATCAAGAAATATGCCTTTATCATTCACTCTATGAGACACATAAGTAATTTCAGGCGGATCGCCTTTCCTATAGATGCCTATCTGATGATTTTCATGATTTACCGGGAAAGATATTTTCCCGTTCGCATCACTCGTAACTATTGAAATGTTTTTCTGGTCTTTTGTAATGTTGTAATCAAGCAGCGTATAGGATGTTTTTGGAGTGTACCTCGCCGGAGTCCTGACGCTGATAGTAACGCCGGGTATTATAACACCGTCAGGTTCCCACGCTTTTACGGCTATTCCGAGACCGCCTTTTGTAACGCCTCTCATATCAATAAATCCGCGTTTATCAAGGTCACTTCTTATTTCATAGCCCCAGATATCAAAACCGGGATACAGATCAGCATGATGCCAGCGTACCGGATCAGGCACAGGACTTTTAAATGATGCGACAATAAAATCAAAGGCATCCTTAAACTGCTCAGGTGTAATGTCATGATTACCTTCATAAACATTATATGAGAAGTCAAGTCCTTTTTCACGCATTGCACCCTGAATAACCTCGTTATTAAGATAATAAAGTTCACATTCCGTGCTTGTTGCGAATTTCACCCTTACGCCATACAGGTTTTTAAACATATATCGTACATGATAAAGGGAATGATTGTCAGGATAACCGATAAAAAATTCAGGCGACCCTTTTGAACTGAAGGCAGAACCTATCATTTGAGGATATTTACCAGCAATAAAAAATGCCATTATTCCACCCATGCTGTGTCCAATTACTGCCCTGTTTGAACGATCCTTCAGGGTCCGGTATGTGCTGTCGATATGATTTACCAGTTCCGGAAAATAATCCTTAAACTGTACCTGGTATTTTATATTCGAGTGATTCCCTATATTGTAAGGCCTGAGGTCGTCATCTGCCGAGCGGCCATTCCAGGCTACCAGTATTACGTTATTATCATTTACGAGCTGCGCTACACCAGGAATATCCAACTCATGGCTTCCCGTATTGCCATGAAAAAAATAGATCACCGGGTAATGTCTCATTGAGGTGGCATAGTCTGAGGGAAGAAATATCCTGTAGGGCTTTTCCCTGTTGAAAACTTTGCTGAAGTGGGATTTGTCAGCCTGGCAGAGCGCCGGAGAAAATCTCAAAAAGAAAATCAACAATGAAACGAGGATAAATACAGTACTTTTCTTAACAGACATTAACATTGATAATATCAGGTTAAATTTATTATGACGTGAACTTTAAGTTGGCAGTTGGCAGTGGCCAGTTGGCGAAGAATCAAAAGTATTGCCAACTGCTTCTTGCCAACTGCCAACTAATAATTCGCTTAAAATTGAGTTGATATGTTAAACTAATTATGATATACTTACAAATTTAAAATGAATATTTTTCAAAACCTTGCTATATTTGCAAATATGCTAAAAATAAATAAGAATATGAAAGGACTAATCACATCTGAATCCAGGCAACTTAATTTTGAAGCAACCGGAACGGAGTATTCCTTACTTTCTTAATTCCTTGCTGACATTCTATAAATACATATTATGTATAAATTTATTTCCATTAATATCTTTTTGATACTGACTTCGGCAACATATTCTCAATACCAGGCAGTTGAGCACCGCAAACCGGTAAGTGGCGAGATACCTGTTAATAAAGAAGGATGTTTTGCAGAACCGGGAAAGAATTACATCCTTGTAAATGATATTACAGGCGACAGAAGTACGTTTTTTCTGGGAAAGGATGTCACGCTGGACCTGAACGGATATACTGTTAAATTCGCCGATGCACAGTATGAACACATTCCAAATTCAGGATTTGAAGAGGGAGCAAATGGGCTGGGATCTTTCGAAAGCTCCCGGGGCAAAAATTGAAACACAGCCGATCTTCATGTTTTTTTGGGTAAGAAACTGATGAGCCTTAGTGCAGGGGATGAAATCGTTTCAGGATATATCACCCTTCCGGTTGCAAATCGTTCATATTTTGCAATGTGTGGTATTACCGGCAGGTACTGGCACAATATGAAAAAATATCCGGATGATGAAATGAAAGTCAGTGTATTTGTGGAGGATGATAAAGGCAATAATATAGAATGCCTGACAAAATACGGAGACGGAACCAGGATGAGCTGTCCTGCCGAAAAGAAATCTCCCAGGCTGGGAGGCGGATTTGTGTATGCCCATCTCACCGGATTGCCTGCAGGGAAATACAGGGTTCGGATTAAGGCCGACACTGACTGTCTCATAGATGAGATTGATATACGACCGGCCATGGATGCAGGAATAAGTATTATTGAAAAAACCACCCCACTCGCTTCTTATGATCACCTGATACTGGAGTCTTATCCTCCGGTAATGCCTGCATTTTTTGATTACACGGAGGATTTTACCACCGGAAAACCTTTGTCCTCCTTACCACAGGTCAGTGGGAGTGGATCAGTTACAATAAAAAATGGAATTATAGCAAGTGGTACTGCAGGTATACAATCCTGGGGCATCCAGTCATCCGCGCCTGATGTTAAAATAATCCTCGAGAATGTTAAGATCATAACCAGCGGAATAAGTTCAGGTGCAGCGGATATACTGTGGAGCAGCATCAGCAACTGCAGGTTTGAAACAGATATGCCGTTTCTTATTCAGAGGCATGTTAACTTATGCTCAGTTGTAATAAGAGGGAACCAACCTTCAGAAGTATCAAATTCGGAATTTCTTGGCGGACAGGGTTGCCTTTCCATCAAGGGTAAGTATTCACATGTACATGACAACCTGTTCGTGAATGACCAGTGGGTCACAAATCATTACAGCATAATGGGAACAGGTGATAGTTCAAAAATTTATAATAACAGATTCGAGCCAAGGCAGGGCTCGGGAATTTATGTTTCAAGGTATACAGAAGTTTTCAATAACAATTTCAAAATTGAAACCTCTGCACCAACATGTGAATACGGACGGGAAGAATACAGCACTGCAGCGATCAGGCTCGGGGATTACAATGCAAAGCCGGGTTCTCCTAAAGCCTCTGTCGGAAACAGGATCCATAATAATAAGATATTGATTACTGCAAAGAGCTGGCCTGAACCAAAAGAATACATTCCGATGGCCTGGGGAATTTATTACAGTGCAAGCGGGGGCGAAAACTACGTTTACGAGAATGATATAGTTGTTAATAAGACAGATTCATCATCCCGGGTATTAACAGCTGCTTTGTATATTTGCGGCGGGCCAAAATATTTCGGAGGACAAATTTATAATAACCGGATCACTACCAATGTGCCTGCAGCCTGGATTGCATCGTTTTATGGAGGAGCATCCAATTCAGATCTGTACAACAACACTATCATTCCCCTGAACCAGGCAAAATTCAGTACATTCCGGATGGGCTCGGCCGGCTGTGATGAATGTGTGGCTAAAAATATTAAATTCCGGTCAAATATAATTGAGGGACAGAACTTTTCACTTGATGCAACTGACCAGGATCACTCATACACAGTATCCTGGACGCTGAATGTTACTGTAAAGGATCAGAAAAATCTGGCGATGAAAAATTGTGATGTCACTATAATGAACCAGATGGATGAAATTGTATTTAAAGGAAAAACTGACCCATTGGGACAGATAACTGCAGAATTGCCTGAATATTCTGTTGAAGGAAGGAGTAAAAAAGTATTTTCACCGTACATAATCAAGGCAGGTAGAATTAAAAAGGAGATTGAACTTGATAATAATAAAGAAATCATTATTCACTACAAATAGCTATTTTAACCAAATCAATTATAAACAATATTATAGGAAATTAGAGAAAGATTCTTCGCTTCACTTCGTTTCGCTCAGAATGACAGACAATGTTGTTTTTTGAAGGCGGTGGTTGGAGGCGGTGCCTCCAACCACCGCCTTCCTCCCCCTCCAACTCCTTAAATCCTTGTCATTCTGAGCGAAGCGAAGAATCTCATACATTAATTCGTATATTAGGTTAACCATATATTCAGTTATAGATGAAAAGGTTCATTCAGATAGTATTTTTCGCAGGCCTGATTCTCCTGGGAATTAATATTTCCGGATTATTTAAAACTATGAGAAATCCGGAGATTTATACCGAAGAAAAAATCATAAGGAACAGGCTCAATGATATCACAATCAAATATCCTGAGATACTCGGATTGCTGAAAAGAAAGAATAATGAATCAAACATAGATTTTGCCGTCAGGATAAATAAAGTCGTTAATGATGGTTTCATTCATTACTGGAAAGCGGCAGGAACTGAAAAATACCATCTGAGGGTACCTGTGTGGGAAAACTGGATCTTATATGCCGCCTCATATATAAAACCTGATAAATACGAAAGATATGAATTCAGCAATTACAAGAAAAACCTGGAGAGAGGGGCAGGTTTATGTTCAACTCATTCAACAATTGTAAAGGGGGTGCTTCTTGATAATGGTATAAAAGCAGAATTACTGGACGTAGGTGGGCACCATGTGGTTGTGAGGGCTGAACTAAATGATACTGCCGCTTACATCCTCGATCCCGACTTCGGCGTAGTGGTACCCTACGATACTGCCGCTATTTCTGCCGATCCCGAACTTGTCAGAGGACCGTTCAGCAATCTGGCTGCGCTTTACTACCCCGATGCCATTGACCCTTATACTACGGATTATCTTGTAAAGATCTTCGGGGATAAAAAATATGTGTATACACTGGATACCGGATTTGAGAATTTTTCATACTGGGCTATCTGGATCATTCCGTTCATTATGATAGTGCCTTTTGGACGTAAACTGATCAGGAGGAAATAATATCTACCACCAGCCTTCAGGCATATTCTCAATATCGTCAGGTGCACCGGGAATTCCCTTTGCGGGTCCGTAGAAAACACTGCCGCCATAGGTAGACAGAAAAAGCATGCCAGGGTTATTTACATCAGGCATTGCCCTTTGTCCCCATTTAAAACGGTACCCTTCAATCCTGTTCCAGGTGGCGCCCGAATCCTCGCTGCGGTAGGCTGCATTATGAAATGTATTTATATAAATCACCGCGGGATTTTTCGGTTCCATTCCGGCGGAATTGACCCGCACCCTGTCATCAAAGATCTGTTCCCACACCTTCCCTCCGTCGACTGTCTTTAATACGCCTCCTTTGCTGTCAGTTCCATCTGATGTCCTGGGCCAGCAGCATAAATACATGATATCAGGATTACCAGGATTTATAAGAAGATCGTGCGGGCCGTTCACTTTCTCCGGCAGACTGATTTTATTCCATGTTGATGCACCATCATCGCTAAAGTAAACTGCACCATCTACTGTGACACCCTTTCTCTCACCTCTTGCAAACAGGGCGAATAATCTGCCAGTTGAATTCATCCTTAACTGCCAGGCAAAAAGGTTTTCACCAAGTCCCTTGTTAACCTCCTTCCAGTTTTCCCCGCCGTCATCCGATTTATAGATTCCCCGGTCAAAAACGCTGACATATAAAGTCCTTGATCCTTCAGGAGAGGCAGGGTCGAATACAATACCAGTACAGATAGAGTTCTCAGGGATACCCTTAGTTACCGGCTTCCAGGTACGTCCGCTGTCGGAAGAAAATGCAACACCTCCCTGATACATCCCGAAACCATCGCCACCGAACATCTTTGTTCTGGGAAGATCGTGGGCATTTGCCCATACTGACCAGACTTTTCCTTTCACATCCGGATCAAAGGCAACCTCGTAACAGGTATTCTGCCATTCACGGGGAATGCCGGTCAGGGAATGGAACCAGCTCTTTCCTGCGTTAAAAGAATGAAAAAGACCAATATCGGTATAGCAAATAAAAAGATGATCCTTATTAAACGGATCAAAATGAACGCCATAGCATGTTGTAACATCCAGACCGATGCTTGAGTATGAACCGTCAGGATTGTTATGGCTGTAAACCTGGATCCACGACTTGCCACCATCGGTCGTTTTATAGCCACGGCCGTTGTCACCGGCATAGCAGACATCGGGATTACCCGGAGCAACTCCGAGGTCGATAGGACTGCCGCCCCAACCCGGGTCAAAACTCTCCTCCATCCATGAACCGCTGAAGTTTTTGGTGAGATATCCTCCGGGAGTTGAAGAGAGCAAAACCGGTTTCCATGTTACTCCCCCATCAGTTGTCTTGTAGATACAGTAAACAGCTTCAAGGTCGCCTGCAATATTTTTGACCGGGTTTATCAGAGAGAGGTAGGCTATATCCGGTTGCGATTCACAAACGGCAAAACCTCCTCTGATATATGGCTGCATCCCCGCGACTGTAATATCCGACAGGCCGGTATTAACCTGAGACCATGATCTTCCTTCATCCCTGGTTGCAAAGATTCCACCCTTAATTTTCCCATTTTCATTTTTAAACTCCGAAACAATATAAATCAGTTGACCATTTCCGTTTCTTCCACCTTCTGCAGTATAGATGCTTTTTACCGGCAACGGGATCTCTTCATAATTACCTGATATTATATCAATTGCATAACATCCGCTTTCAGTAAACATGGTCACCAGATTTCCATTCCTCTGGGGGAAGATCGCCCTGACACTCTTCCCCGGTATCAATGCGGCAGTTTTCCATGTTGTCCCCCGATCAGCTGAGAAAACCAGCGAGACCCTGCTCCCTGCACCTGATTGACTGTCACGGGCCATGTAGTCTATCAAGGGAGCAATCCCCAGATAAATATTGTTATTGTTATCCGTACTGACTTTAATTTTCTGTATGGTTCCGTCAATGGCGCCATCAATAAGCGCTGAAGGAAGTAGTCCTGTACTTTGCAACTTTCCGACTTTACCTGATTCTGACACCTCCGGATAAATTATCCGCCACCGTTCTCCGCTGTCTTCTGACCTGAGCAATAAACTTATACCTGAACCACGATCCTCGCTGTGAAGAAAGCCCCTGGTTGCAATATAGACAGTAGCTGAATCGGACGGGTCGAATTCAAAATCATCGGGAACATTCCAGAGGTTTTTCATCTTCCAGCTCTGACCTCCGTTTTGTGAAATATAAACGCCGGTCATATCACAATGGGTCATCACAAAATTTTCATTGAAAGGACTAACGGTGGGCTTTAAAACCCCGCCGCCACCTCCCGGACCAATTACTCTCCAGGAGTTTTCCTGGCCGATATTCGCATTTTCATCTACGGCCTTTTTAATATCTCCGCAACTTGCAAAAAAAAGGAAACTGAGTAAAATCAACGTCAATTGACTATATTTTTTCATTTCTTCAATAATAATATTATTAATCGATTTAAGTTCCAGTCTGACAGAATCTAAAAACCGGATTTTTCTCCTTTTTGCCCCAGCCCTAAAGGGTGAAAGGAGAAAAATCTACCTGTTCCCTTTAGGGATTAAGGGCAAAACAGGTAGATTTTTCGATTTTTTCAAAGTAGTATTAGATTAGTTAAAACAAGCGAAATTCAATTTTTTTACAAATGGTCAGTCATCCACTGATACGAGAGTTTTTCTGCTTCCGGAGTAATATTATGCCCCTTACCGTGATTGAAAAGTTTAATATTTTCTTCTTTTCCATAAAGCCGGTAAACAGGTTTGACTGCATCTATATAGGGAAGACTTTTACTTCCATCTGATGAATCGCCTCCAATAAGGAGAAAAGGTTTCGGGGCACATAAAGCAAGAAGTTCATGATGCTGGTGATGAAAATTATGAATCTCCTTTCCAAGGTACCATGGGTCGTCCCAGTTAGAAAAGTCTATACCAATTCCGCCTTCGTTACTGACAATAACTTTAACACGCTCATCGAAAGCACCAAGGTAAAACGCCTCTTTTCCTCCCAATGAATGCCCTATTGCTCCTATCCTCGAATTGTCAACACATTGAAGATTCATCAAAACATCAACGGCCCGCCCGGCATCAAATAACATTTTTGCCATCCCTTTAGAGCCGGGATGTCTTAACTTAAACCTTTCGACCTGCTGTTCGTAGGTCCTTTCACCCTTGTCGTACCAGAGAAAGCAGAGTGGACAGATAACC
Source organism: uncultured Bacteroidales bacterium (assembly GCA_963846335.1). Classification (GTDB taxonomy): domain Bacteria; phylum Bacteroidota; class Bacteroidia; order Bacteroidales; family VadinHA17; genus LD21. The sequence goes on along the minus strand of CAWJVS010000030.1, from coordinate 206,945 downwards.
ACAAATCCTTTTTTTGCCAGGTTGTAACCAAGTGGTGTAATATCTCCTGTTTCTTCACCTGATATATAAAGCATCTTGTTATCGCTTGTGGAATGCAATGCGACGACACCGGGCAGGGGTTTTGTTAAAGATTGAGGTTTAATGATATATGCAGTCACAAAGATGCCGGGTTCATTTTCGTACTCAACATATTGTCTTATCATACCATCCTGTAGCTCTTCACTTAAAACTCTTATCACCGGCCCGGCAGGATTTTGTTCAATAATCCCCAGGTAATCGCTCCATCGCTTCAGAATTAATAGTCTCAGATCATTCCATCCGGCAATTGAGTTCACAGGATTTCCGTTTTTATCGATCATAAGGTCAGGCAGTTCTGCCTGTAAGCGTACTGAAGATCCTTTCAATTCACATCCCATCAGGAAACCTGCAACCACCGAACCGGTAATTTTTATAAAATCCAATCTGGTCTTTACCATACCTTATTATGATATAAATTATAATAATGAAAAGTAAGCTAATTGCAATATTATGAAATTTAAAGATATTTAAAGTAGGATTTTTTGTGTAGTTTCATAATTTTGGAGGATGAAAGAAGTGGAATCAGCTTTTAACTCTTATTAATGAGATTTAACCGTTTACAGATATAAATATGAGAATTATAAGCGTGAAATATATATATACCAGAGCGGTCCTGGTATTTTTGGCATTGCTATTTTATACAGCAGGAAATGCTGTAACCGGTGAAAAACTATCCTCTAACCTGAAACCATTCAGAGTTTTGTTAATAATAGGTGATCAGTGGGATGATCCGGCAAGTTACATGGTTGGCTTACCTCAATCAACCGGAGAATATTCAGGGTATGATGCAAAACCTGAGGTTCCGGGGGACCGGGATTTTCACCATCTTGTTGTATTATTAAAATCGTGGGGAATTCCATTCGACATAGTACGCCTTGATCAGCAGATACTTGACCGGTATATGTTTCTTGACATGAATAATAATCCAAGATATGGGACCATTATCTGGGATGTCAACAGATCTGAAAAAATTTTAAATCAGGATTATTCAATAGTCCCGGGAATTGTAAAGGAATACGGAGTTGGTCTTATTGCTCTTTCCGACAGGATTGAACAGGCTGAGATTCAATCTCTTCTGGGATTAAAATATACAGGCGGCTGGGAAAGTGATGCATCTCTTAAAATAAAGGGTAAACATTTTATTACTGAGGGACTCTCCTCTCCTTTTCTGATCGACAGCGGAATAGTAGCACACATGCAGCGCCAGCAGGCCGATTTGCTGGAAGGTACAATATCAGTTGTTGAACAGGGTCCGTATCCGCAGGTCACAATTAAGGAATATCCATCAGGCAGTCACCTGGTCTGGATAGGCCACGATCATAATCATCTGTTTGATTTTCAGGACATGCGCACATTGTTGCGCAAAGCCATAACCTGGACAATAGGTTACAACCTTTTTAAAACATGGGAAAATGATCTGATAATGATCATGGATGATCCTGGCGGATCTTCGAACAGCTGGCTTGAACACTGGCATTATCCGGTACTAACAGAAGAAACAATTGAAAATTATCTGATCAAACCCCTGCTGAAGCACAATGCAGTACTTAATATAAATTTTGTTCCGGGCTTTGTGAATGAAGCCACAAGGAGAATGGAACCTACCTGGCGTGAAGACTATACAGACAGATTTGGTACCAAACAGGATTACCTCTCCGGCAAAAAGGGATATGACAAAGGAGTAAAACTTGGCGTTTTCGAGGTTATGTGCCATGGACTTACGCATATGCAGCCTGATCTGGTGTCTGATCCGGGCTGGTATGGTGCATCACTCGATAAGGAAAAATCAGAAGTTGGCTGGTATCGTGAATTTGGAGATACGAGGAGGAAAGAGGAAATACCGGCAGCTGAACAGTTATGGCGTATGAAAACTGCCAGGGACTGGCTTACGGAGCAATTTGGTGTTACTCCGCTGCAATTTTGCCCTGGCGGGCTGGGTAGCTCCATTTCATATTTTAATAATACGGCTAAACTGGCCGGTCTTGCCGGATTTGGCTGGAACGGATGGGAAACCGGTTATCTTGGAAAGGATATGGTAGTTACCGGATGGAAGTTTTTCGGGACTCCCGAATCTCCGTTAATGATTGGCACTTTGCCTGACGGCCATGATTTTGGTATTTCGAGAAAGCCGGATGAATTTGCAAAAATATTTGACCTCTATCCTGACGGACGTTTTATGAGCATGAATGAATTTATAGGTTATCTGCACTCCAATAATTCCGGAGAATGGGATCAAGAAAAGGGTATGCTCGTGCTAACAGTTGATTATGATCCCCATTATTGCATGTATTTTAAAACACGTGCTTCAGTCTGGAATCTTGAGTTATCCGAATGGATGGAAAATGCTGTTGGAAAACCTTCTTCCACGGTTATCGATGGCACGACCTTAAAGAATCCAACAGGAAAAATTGAGATTCCTCAGGGAACTGGAACACACAAAATAGAAATCAGGTTCTGAAAAGCACAATTATATGAAACGAAGGAAATTTTTTCAGGCAATATCATATGGTGCTGCAGGTCTGGCCCTAAGCGGATCCTGTAAGCAAAAAAACTCCAATAAGCCGGGTAGTGATTCAGTTATTAATCCGGTTAAGGATGAAATCCCTCCATATCGTAATAATCTGAAATCCGGTTTTGCTCCCTCAACCACCAGATCTGCAAATGATGCACTTGTACTGGCTCTGATTGGTGCGGGCGGATGGGGGACCCATATAATAACCAGAGCAGCCGGACTGAATGAGAATATAAGGGTCAAATACGTATGTGATGTGGATGATACAAGGGGTGGGCGGGCCATCGAGGAACTTGGTAAAATACAGGGTTTCAGGCCCGAATCTGTCAGGGATATGCGAAAGATCTTCGATGACAGGGAGGTGGACGGTGTTTTTATTGCAACGCCCGAACACTGGCATGGACTTGCTACCGTATGGGCATGCCAGGCAGGCAAAGATGTCTATGTTGAAAAGTGTATCTCACATTCAATATATGAAGGGCAGAAAATGATCGAAGCTGCCATGAAATATGAACGAATCGTACAGTGTGGCACATTGAACAGAAGCGCTGACTATGCACTTACGGCAAGAGATTATATAAAAGGCGGCGGACTGGGTCAGGTTGTTACAGTATCAGCAATCGAGCTTACGGACGGTCCGGTCCCCTTCAACGAAAAAGCAGATTCCGAAACCCCTGACACAATAGACTGGGATTTGTGGCTTGGACCGGCCCCGAAAGTACCATATAATGTTTCACGGAACAAATCGTGGCAGTACTACTGGGATTATGCCGGAGGATATGCTTTTGGACAGGGTGTAATTCACCAGGTGGATATGCTGCGCCTGGCATTGGATAACCCGGGCTTTCCTGAATCAGTATATTGCACGGGAGGAAGGTATCTGTTTAATGACAAAAGAGATATTCCTGATTATCAGTTAGCTACTTATGATTTCGGCAATTTTGTAATGACTTTGCAGGGAGGCGAATTTAGCCGATATCTGAAAAAAACAAGTGAGGAAATCCGGTATGGAAAGGGATTTCCCCGATGGCAGCAAAATGCAACTAAAATAGAGATATACGGTACGGAAAGAATGATGTATCTGGGTGTAATGGGTGGAGGATGGCAGGTGTATGATAAAGATGAAAAGCTTGTTGCCAGTGATAAAAGCATTTATCCTCTGGATGCTCATCTAAGAAATTTCTTTGAATGCATGCGATCAAGGAAGCAACCCAATGGAAATATTGTTGAAGGCCATAAAAGCGCTGCCCTGATCCATATGGCAAACCTGTCCTATCGGTCAGGCAAAAAGCAGCTTATCATTTCCCCTGAAACAGAAACCATTCTGAATGACAGCACGGCAATTGCCCTGGCTCAGCCACGCTATCGCAAAGGATTTGAGATTTTTAAGGATGTCTGATGTAATGTCAACTTAATTTTAATGGAATATTATAAGTTGGCAATTGGCAGTGCGCAGTTGGCAAAATTTTCAAAAGTATTGCCAACTGCTTTTTGCCAACTGCCAACTCAGGCTTTCACTTACACAAATTTGATTCCGGAGTAGAAAATATTAAAAATAAAAAAATGAAAAGAAGAAGATTTTTCCAGCTTGCATCGACCGGAGCTGCTGGTATATCGCTTGCAACTGCATGTAAATCCTTTAACAATAACACTAATGCAGCAGACCAGGGAACAGAGGCTCCTAAAGAAATCCCGGACTACAGGCAAACCATAAAAACAACATTTCAGTCAGGGAAAGGCAAAGCACCCAGTGACAAAGTTATAACGGCCCTGATAGGTGCCGGTTCGTGGGGCTCTAACCTGATCCTGGAAGCTGCGAAATCAGGTGAAAACATTTTGATTAAATATGTCTGTGATGTGGATGATACACGCGGTGGTTATGCCATTGCAGAGATCGAGAAAATTCAGGGATTCAGGCCGGTTGCAGTAAGAGATATGCGAACAGTCTATGATGATAAGGAAGTCGATGGAGTCTTCATCGAAACACCTGAACACTGGCATGCCCTGGGAACAATCTGGGCCTGTCAGGCTGGTAAGGATGTGTATGTCGAGAAAACCGTCTCCCGTTCCATCTTTGAAGGTCAGCAAATGATAAAGGCTGCAATGAAATATGAGCGGATTGTACAGTGCGGAACTCAGAACCGCAGTGCAGATTATGCACTGACTGCAAGGGACTATATTAAGAGCGGGGAACTTGGCGATATTGTCTCGGTTCATGTCAGGGAATTACTCGATGGTCCTGTTCCGTTCAATGAAAAAGAGAACAGTGATCCGCCCGAGACAATCGACTGGGATATGTGGCTTGGTCCTGCTCCAAAAGTACCTTACAATATATCCCGGAACAAATCATGGGCTTATTACTGGGACTATTCTGGCGGACCGGTTACCTCGGGAGGTTCAATTCACCAGCTTGATATGGCCAGACTTATACTTGGCAATCCTGATTTTCCCAGATCAGTTTATTGTGCCGGAGGCAGATACTTCTTCAATGATAAAAGAGAAATTCCAGATTACCAGATGTCAACTTTCGATTATGGCAATTTCGTTCTCACCCTGGAGACAGGTGAATGTACACCTTATATGCAAAAAGAAGGAGCAGATGTCAGGTTTGGGGAAATTTACCCGAAATGGATGCAGAATTCGACCAGGATTGATATCCTCGGAACAAAAAGAATGATGTATGTAGGACGTATGGGTGGAGGCTGGCAGGTTTTTGATAAAGATGAAAAGCTTGTTACCCAGGACAAAGGAATATTCCCACTGAAAGCACATATCCTGAATTATATCGATTGTATCCGGACCAGAAACCAGCCTAACGGTAATATCGTGGAAGGACACAAGAGTTCTGTAATGATACATCTTGCCAATCTGTCATACCGCGCCGGTAACAGGCAATTGCTATTCTCTCCTGAATATGAAGCAATTATGAATGACAATAATGCTGCAGCCATGAGCCAGCTATCATACCGTGAAGGATTTGAAATAAAAAAAGAAGTTTGATTTTTTTATGAGGATAAAACTGACAAAGAGGAAAGTTCTGATTACCCTGTTAACGGGAGTAATTATTACCGGATGCCTGATAATCTATGCTTTCGCGAGAACATGGAACAAAACTGAACTGGAGTTCCGGATTCACATTAATGATAAACTTGTACGGCAATCAGTTTTCGGTGAGTCGCCCACCTTCGCCATCTGGCTGGAAGAGCCTGAAACAGGATTAACAAAGACTATTTTTGTGACTAACCGTGCAGGGCTTGGTGACTGGGAAGGAAAAACATCGGTTCCTGTTGCCCTTCCAAAGTGGTTCGATGTGAATGAGACAGAACAAAAAACACAGGATCTGCTCAGAAACAAAATACCGGAGAAGCTTACAATCACCGGAGCAACTCCGAAGCCCGGTTACTTTAGCACAAGGGTCAGGGTTGCTCCCGGAAGCAGCTGGATCTGCTGGATTGAGGTCAACCTTGCAGGTGATTTCAATGAATCCTATCCGGAATATGATGAAGTAAAGAAGACTGCTGATGAATTTAAGACTGGACAGCCTGCATTGGTTTTCAGAGCTGAAGTTGAAGCGGTTTATGGTAATTCGGTGAAGCCTGAAATAACTGGAATGAGCCTGCTTGATTCAACTGGAAATTCAGTTATCCAGGCACCTTCAGGTATATCAACTGCCTATGAAATCTTTGACGAAATGAATATCATTGTTGTCAAGCCAAAGCCAAGGATTATTGAATGGTAGATTGTGAAATAACTAATTTATACAGATGCTTTTTAAAAATTCGGTATAGTTTTTTAATTTCACAAGATATCCTTCCATGTCAAGCAATTGTTCATCATAAATAAGAAAAGACATATCGGGCCGGCGGAAGGCAAAATGACGTGCACGGTCCTGCTGCCAGAAATACTTCTTCTCGTCGGTTGACATTCCTTTGGGCAGCCTTGTTGCCTCATAGGTTTTAACAAGGTCAGAATAAACTTTTTCACGTCTTTGAAGGCTGGAATCAATAATATTCTGCGCTCTCACAAGACTGTTTACAGCTGAGAAACAATCAGCAAACCTGCTGACATGAGCCTCCCTGATAGTAAATTCCAGGTTTGACAGGTCAATATATGTAAGACAGGTGTGTTTCACCAGCTCGGCAGTAGTACGAAATATCTCAAAATCGTAAGCATTCCTGACACCGGCTTTTCTGTTTTGCTCTATTATCCTGAGAGCCTGATCCATTTTAGTTAACATTTCCACTGACTGACTGACTTTTCCTTTATATTGGGTATTCCAGAACGGATCGTACTCCAGTGCATCACCTCTGGGAAGGTCCGGAAGATGTGTCTGTCCGATCTCTCCGTAATGCCAGACATTTCGTTCCATAGTTCCCGCATAATAATATGCCCCTTCGTTCAGAAGCCTGTAAAGCTCATTCATCCCGCTTGCTTCGTTTCCATAGTAATTCTGAAAGAATGATTCCCTGAATTCATCGAGAGATGGAGCACTGCCATTCCATGACCAGGCTGCTGCATTCACGAAATGCATCATCCACATCTGGTTATGCAGGCCATCGTCATCCCAGGAAGTACATATCATGCCGTCAAATGATCCGGATTTGGCTGCAGGAGATAAAAACAGGTATGACTTTTCGAGGCTCCCTGTTCTCATTTCGTCCGCTTCTCCCTTTTCAAAATCATACGGAACCATCAGAGGCACAACACCAGGGTTTGGATCATAGGCAAATACCTCGAAACCAAGAGCCTTTGCCTGGTTAACGTAAGTAAGATCAGGAGTTTCATAATCATAGCTCTCAGTAAAGACCAGTCCTTTTACCGGTTCAATTCCCTTTGCAGGAGATTCGCCTATCTTCCAACCCATTGGTGTTTCCCATGCCATCACTTTCCTTCCTTTTGGTCTGAGATAATCTGCTGCCCTGTTGATAAACAACTGGTACAGGCCGCTTTTGCCGATTTCATCTGATTTAGTCCTGCATTTTTCACAGGCTGCAAGTTCATATGTTTCATCTGAACCTATATGAATATATTCTGATCCTGGTGTTGCTTCCATTGCATCCTTCCATAGATCAAAAAGCAGATCATAGCTTCCGTCTTTAAGAGGGCAGAACTCCCAGTTAGAAGATTCAATTTCCCTTAAATGCTTATATTGAGGCCATTTCAGAATAAAACTTACATGACCAAGTCCCTGTACAAGAGGAACTATCTGAATATGGTATTGTTTGGCATACCTGGTGAATTCCTGCATCTCTTTCATTGTGAAAGCACCCGGCGCACCTATTTCGGGATGACTGGGATAGAGAAACTTATCTTCCCATTCCCATACCAGCATATTGACCTTATATCTTGAAAGATCCTTGATAAAAGATTTTACGTAGGAGGTTTTATCCTGATGGTGCTTGGTATCATAGTGAATTGCACGTTGCTGAATATCAGGCCAGTCAGTTATATCTAATCCGGGAACCTTAAAGACCTGTTTTCGATCCTTCAGGATAAGCTGGAGCAAGGTCTGGCTGCCATAAAACAAACCGGCTTCTCCTTTTGCCTGTATAACCAATTCTTTTTCTCCGATGGTGATCAATCATGTAACCCTGGTCTCTCAAGATTTCCTGAAGCTCTCTGTCGGGTAAGCACTACAGCCGGTGATGTTCCCTTTGTGCCGATTACAGCATTAACATTAAATTCCTGTTTTCAGATCGCTGATCAATTCATCAGCTGCAAACTGGTCTGATACAGAATGGTGCTTTATCGAGCACCACAGTCAATTCCTTTCCGAAACGAAAAATTATTTCCGACTGCTTTTACCTGCCTTGGGTAAGGTATTACATTCAATCCCATATCAGACAATTCACTGGCTGACGAAATTATTGAATACTCCGGATAAAATTGCGCCGGCAAGAATCAAAAAGAAAGTTAAATTTCTGCTGATTAGTTTCTTAGTCATATTTTCAATGTGTTTTATTCTATCTAATTACCTACTGCCTACTATTACATACTACATACTACATACTACATACTACATACTGCCTTATAAACCCACCCCTAACCCCTTAGCCGTCAACTTAAGGGTAGTATTGCAAATACAGAGATTACAAAAAGTCTCCCCTCCTTTTTCAAGGAGGGGTGGCCGGGACAATTGATTATCTGATGTTTACAAAATTCATTTCCCGGCCGGGGTGGTTGATTTAATCCATTTTTTTACCTTTATATCTATTATATACAAAAACCTCTTCATCAGAAAGGATAGTTATCAATAATAAAGAAGAACCGATCTGAAAAAGAAATCAACCACCCCGGCCGCAAACATACTTTGCAACATTTTGACCATCATTGTACTGCGGCCGCCCCTCCTTCAAAAGGAGGGGAGAATTTCATGAACTAACTTAATTTCAACATTAAAGTCCTTTTGCCTTTTTACTTCTTCCCCCCGGCATCAGGACCATAATCAACATCCCTGACTGCTTTTAACTGACGATCCTTATCACCTGTAGTCAGACGGATATCCTTATACTTTTCGAGTGCCGGCGGATTAGGTTCTGTGAGCATCCTGTATGTTTCAGGTCTTCTTGATTTGAGATGCATAGCCTTAATATTATCTGTACCATTAATGGATCTCCACCACTGGCTGTCATTTATCCTTTCTTTTGAGAAGTCAATTTCAGCCATAATTACGGAATTCTCCTTCCCTATCGCTTCAGCAACCACATTGCCGTCAAAATCTATTATTCCGTTTCCGTCTTTTCCGAGGACAACAGGAGCAATATAAACGGAATTGTCTCTTGCCCTGGTAATAAACATGGGAGCTGTGCTGAGGCTCTTTCCAGGCTTGTTATCAGGAGCCATCGTTGGGTTAAATATTATATCTGCTCCGTTGAGCGCATAAATTGTTGAAATTTCAGGATAAGATATTTCCCAGCAGGTGGCAACGGCAAACTTGCAAAAATCGGTCTTGAAAACCTCATACTTGTCACCGGTCGATACAAGCCATGTTTCCATAATGGGAAGGAGAGTCTTATGATGTTTTCCCATAATCTCGCCGTTACGATCGAATACCACGGCGCTGTTGAAGATCTTTCCCCCCTCCTCTTCATATATCGGAGCAATAATATACATCCCGTATTTGCGTGCGATCGCCGATATCCTGCCGGTAAGTTCACCGGGCACCTTAACGGCAAGTGAATTAAATAAAATTTTGCCCGTCTCCTTATCAATTACATCAACATAAAGACCGTAGGAACCTATATTCTGCATATCTTCCGGCCCGCACACAAGGTCGGCTCCCATCTCTCCTGCCTTCTCAAACAGACCGAGCAGTTTATCAAGATGGACCGACACTCCTGAACGCACTTTTACAGGATCATAATCAACCATAAAGAGATCCTGGTTTGGCAGAGCAGATGCCTGTATCACCGCAACTTTCCCTCTGCCCGCAGTCTGGCTGTATAATCCGCAGGTTAAAATCGTGAATAAAACCGACATAGTCAACATTAAGACATTTTTCCTCATATGATATTACATTATATTATTCTTATTTTATATTAAATGACATTTAATAATCTTTTGAAAGCTTATTATCATATATATTATTATAATTGGTTATTTTTACCATTATTTATTGCAAATATAGTAATAAAGATAATGATACACAAAATGTGATATTTTACAGGCAGTGAAAAAATTATAACTAATTGAATAGTACACTTAAAAGCAGTCTATGAACATACATTTTAAGATGGTGGCCTTTCCCTTAATTATAATGACTCTGTTCCATTATAGCTGCAAAGGAGAAGCAGGACCTGAACCCGACATCCCGGATGGTGATACTACAAAACCTGTAATCCCTCGTATTCATTCACTGGAGGCCGCTTTGAATCAGCCTCAGGAGAACGATACCAGCGTAATCTGGTATGATGATTTCTCCGGAGAAAAGAGCTACCTTGAATCTACGGGAGGACTCGACAATTCCGAATCATTCGGAAAAACCGGGAGCTCGATGAAAGCTGGTTTCCGGCACGGTGATGTTGAAGGAGAGGGCAACAGGAAGGTTGCATTCGGGGATTTTCCCGCCGGATCAGGTGTGCTTAAGAGAAACAGGCATTTCGATGAAATTTACTGGAGATTTTATGTCAATCACCAATATGGCTGGCAGGGTGCTCCGTGTAAAATGACACGGGCAACATCAATTGTCTCAGAAAACTGGCAGCAGGCAATGATAATGCATGTATGGAGTGGTGATGGCAATTCCATTACACTGGATCCTGCGAGCGGGGTTTACGGACAGACAGACAGTATCAGAACAACTAAGTATAATGATTTTGACAATCTCTCATGGCTTGGAAATAAACCCGAATCAGCATTTCAGATCTCATCTGCATCAGAATCGGGCTATTGGGTGATGGTTGAAGCAGCCGTAAAGCTGAATACACCCGGCCTTTCGAATGGTTCATGCAGGCTCTGGATTGACGGAATTGCCGATGGGGAAAGGAACAACCTTAACTTCAGAGGTTCTTATATAAAGCACGGCATCAATGCAGTATTTCTTGAATCGTACTGGAATGGCGGGGCTGTTAAAACAGAAGGCAGATGGTTTGACAATTTTGTGATCTCTGCCAGACCGGTTGGTCCCGTTACATGCAATCTCAATCCAAAGCTTTTTAAGACTACATATCATGGTCCTGGAACAATGGAAGCATGGGAATTCGAAATATCATCGGACCGTGGCGGAGATGATGTGGTATTCAGATCAGGAGAGATAAAAGAGACTGAGAGCGTAACGGCCGATACAGGTAACGGCTCATTCACCGGCACAGCTGCGGGAGAAACGCATCTTAAGTCAGGCTCTGTGTATTATTGCCGTGTAAGACAAAAAAGTTCAAACGGCAAATGGTCTGAATGGAGCAAGTGGCATCAGCCGTTCAAAGTATCCTGATCCGGAGACTAAGGAGTTGGTTAAAATCATTGGTATTAAATCTATTTTGTATCTTTAAAACTCTTGTACAGCAATCCAATGAATATTCTGAGCAGCGGAGTCGGGAACTATATAATGAGTGAAGGGAGAAAATATTCTTACTTTGGTGGCAATAACTATCTTGGCCTGGCAAATCATCCGGAAGTCAGGGAAGCCGCCATCAGAGCCATTGAGAAGTATGGAGTCAATTTTTCGGCATCAAGACGGACAACCGGCACTGCAGATCTCCACCTCGAACTTGAAAAAAAGCTTGCGGCCTTCAAAGGTGTGGAAGATGCTGTTGTATTCGCCTCCGGGTACCAGGGGAACAGCATCTTACTCGAAGTTCTGAAACCCAGATATACCGCAGTTTTCATGGACCAGCTGGCTCATCCAAGTATTACAGGAAGTGTATCCCGGGATATTGCAAATGTGCAGTACTATAAGCATTGCGATGCAGGTCACCTTGAGGACCTGCTTACACTACACCCTGGTTCAAATCCACTGGTAATTACTGATGGAATTTTTGCACTTACAGGGGAAATTACTCCACTGGATAGGATCTTTCCTGTGGTCGAACAATATAATGGTATCATGATTGTGGATGATGCTCACTCAACAGGATTACTTGGACAGAAAGGCAGGGGAACGCCTGACCATTTTAACCTCCCGGATAATGGAAATATTTTCCAGACTGAGACAATGAGTAAGGCATTGGGTGGTTATGGTGGTTTTATAGCCGGAAGGATGGAGCTTACGGAGCTGATCAGGGAGAAATCCGCAATCTACCAGGCTTCTACAGCTCTTCCCCCTCCTATCGTAGCTGCCGGTCTGGCATCGCTGAAAATTATTCAGGAGAATCCTGAAATGCGCATTAAATTGCTGAAAATGGCAGGAGAACTCCGGAAAAGGATCACTGAGCTTGGTTTCCAAACTACACCGGATAATACACCTATAATACCTGTAATGTTATCGGAACTTATCAAAGCTAAAGAACTCTCGCTATTTATGGAAAGCAACGGAATCGTTGTTCCCTTCATAAATTATCCCGTTAAACAGGAGAAGTATCTGTTGAGGATTGCTGTTTCCAGCAGCCATACTTATGATCAGATAGAAGACCTTGTTGAAAATTTAATAAAATGGAAAGATAAATATGGAACGCACTAAAATTAAAAAAGTATTCATTGATCCAATCAATATTGCATTGGAGGAATCATTCAAAATTGCTACCGGAACAAAATACAGTATTGAAAATGTCTGTATCACCGTGGTATTTGAGAATGGGATTGAGGGATATGGTGAAGCAGCTCCGCTTGAACCTATCAACGGCGAAAACCAGGCAACCGTTCTTGCGACGCTGAATAGCTGCAGGGATTTTCTGATCGGGAATGACATATCCGAGTATACTGCAATTTCAAAAAAGATCAAAAGTGTTTTCTGGGCTCAGGTTACAGCACGCTGTGCTATCGAAATGGCTCTGCTTGATGCTTATACCAAATCTCTGAATGTCCCTTTTTATAAATTCCTCGGCGGTACAACAAATAAAATTGAGACCGATTACACAATTGATATTGTACCGCCCGATATTGCAAGAACCAATGCATCGAAATATGCTAAAGAGGGATACAGGATATTAAAAACCAAAGTAGGAAAAAACCTGATTGAGGACATTGACAGAATCCTGGCAATAAAAGAGGGAGCTCCAGATTGTGATATCACACTGGATGCCAACCAGGGATTTTCGGCATGCGACGCAGTTCACTTTCTGGAAGAGCTTGAAAAAAGCAATATCAGACCGGTTCTTTTTGAACAACCTGTAATCAAAACAGATTTAAATGGAATGAAATTCGTTAAAGATCATACCTCTGTACCTATAGCTGCTGATGAGTCAGTTTTTACAAGTGCTGACGCAATAAATATTGTCAGGACAGGATGTGCCGATGTAATAAATATCAAGATCATGAAATCGGGTATTGTTGAGGCACTGGATATTGCAGCCATTGCCCGAAGTGCCAACATAAAACTTATGATCGGATGCATGCTTGAATCCAGACTCGGGTTGGGGTGTTCTGTACATTTGGCTGCCGGGCTGGGCGGATTCAGTTATGTAGATCTCGATCCGCATATTGATCCGAATAATGAACCATTCATTGGTGGCCCAGACTATTCAGCGCCGTATTATACCATTCCGGAAGACATATCAGGTCTCGGCATCAAAAGGAGATAATGATTAATATTATGGGTTTGTTTTTCCATGGGCAGGGACGGGTCGTGAGGGACGGACGGTCGCGACCCGTCCCTACTTTGATTTATAAACAGCCATATATTCCAATAGTTTAGCCCTGTACTCTTCCAGTCCAAGCGCCTGTTCATCGCAGATCATAAAAGAGAGATCAGGTCTTCTGTTGGCAAAATTCCTCTGCTGATCACGTGCATGAACATATTTTTTTTCCGGGGTGGACATTCCTTTGGGAAACTGGCTCTTCTCCCATGTCGTTTTTAATTCTGCAAAAACAATGTCACGATCGGAAAGATTCTCATCAATCAGTTCGACTGCACGGCTTAACTCGTCATAAACAGCCTGATTATCTGTAAAATGCAATCCTGCTGCCTTTTGAACTGATTTCTCAAGATCCGATAATGATGATGTATGTTTTGGCTGTATGTATGAAGAGTTTTGCAAGACCTTCGAACAATTCAAAATCATAGCCGTTTTTTGCGCCGTTCCCGAGGTTTTCCCTACAGATTGCCAGGACACGTTCCATATCAGGCAGAATCTCTTTTGACCGGTTGATCATTCCGGCATACTCAGTATTCCAGAAAGGATCGAACTCCATATCATCGCGAGGGAGATCGGGAAGATGTGTTTTCCCGACCTCTCCCCAGTGCCATACCTTCCGTTCAAAAGTGCTCATATAGTAATAGCTTGCCTTGTTAAGCAGCAAAAAGAGCTCTCTGATATCTTTTCCTGACGGGCCATAGTAATTCAGAAAATATGTATCTTCAAACTCCTCCAGTGAAGGCATACTCCCATTCCACGAATATTCAGCAGCAGTTATATACCGAAGCATCCAGATCTGGTTATGAACACCGGAGCAATTCCATGATGTAGATATCATCCCTTTGTACTTTCCCGATTTTGCCGCTTCGGTAAGCACTGAATAGGAATCTTCCAGATGGGCTCTGACAGGTCCCTTTTCACCTTCACGGTAAAAATAAGGCAGGAAAAGATGTTCGATACCCGGATTCGGGTCATAAACATAGAGAGGATAACCGGCTGCAATGGATGCAGAATCAAGTCTCTCATCAAAACCACCCGGAGTAAAAAGACCTTTTACAGGCCTGACTTTTTCATCAGGATTAAAACCTCCATCCCACGACATTGGAATTCTGTGAAGTTTTTTCACTTCTCCCCCTACCCTGTTTATATAAATCTCCATCAGGGCATACTTCCCCTCCTTCTCAGCCCTCTCCCTGCAGCCGCATTCCACTCCTTTTCCCAGTACATATGTTTCGTCACAGCCTATATGCACATATTCCGATCCGGGAGTTGCCTCAATCGCCTCTTTTATGAGGTCCGACATAAGGTCATAGGTTCCCTGCCTGAGGGGGCAAAAGCCCCAATTATCATATTCCAGTTCCCGGAGCTTTTTATTTTCAGGATGCTTCAATATATAACTCACGTGGCCAAGACCCTGAACAAGCGGAACAATCTGTATATGGTATTGTTGTGCATATCTGGTAAACTCCTGCATCTCTTCCATTGTGAATGCTCCGGGAGCGCCAATTTCCGGATGGCTTTTGTAGGCAAATTTATCTTCCCACTCCCATATCAGCATATTTACTTTGTAACTGGCAAGGGTCCTGATAAAATTAAACACATACTCCTTTTTCTCCTGAAAATGCTTCGTATCATAGTGAATGGCTCTTATTTTTATATCAGGCCAGTCTTTAATCGTCATACCCTTTACAAATAGCCTTTTGCCATCATCTTGAATGAGTTGCAACAGGGTTTGGACACCATAAAAAAATCCTGTAGAATTCCTGGCCCTGATTAAAAGTTTACCCCCGGAAACTTCTATCTGATAACCCTGTTCATTTCCCGCTGCTGCAGATTTACTGCGTGTGAATATGATACCCTGCCCGGGCTTATCAGTAACAACTTTACAATTTATTCCCCATTGTGATTTCAGATGCAGACTCAATTCATTTGCAGCAAAAAGATCCTCATCATTTGCGGCTTTATCAATATAGATTATTTCAGTATTCCCGATAATAAAATCGTCCCCATGCAACTCAACAGATTGCGGGTAGGGAATCACAGAAATTCCTTCTTTCCACAGAAGTGTCTTATCGCAGGCAGGTGAAGCAGAGCTGCAGGTGAATTGCAGAATGAGGAATGCAGCCGGTAAAATCAATCTGTTAATCATAATCCGGTTCTTTTATATTCAGACTTCGCTTATTTATTCTTTAAAGCTCCTTTTTCAGCTTTCAGTATCGTTTCCTGGAACGGTTCCAGAACAACATGGTTGCTATTCAGAACGGCTAAACTACGCAAGTCGATGAGCTCTGAAATTTCATCATCGCCTTTCAGCTCAAATTCAATAGTACCTGCAGTAAGGTTACTTGCATATACAAGATAATCATTTTCACGTTCAACAGCTCTTACTTCAGCGCCTGTAATTAAACCGCCATCCCCTGCTATGCCAACAAGCGGACGATTCAGACTGACAAGCCGGGCAAGAGGTGACAGAAGGGCATGATAATCTGATGTTTTCAGGGGCGAGGCCAGGTAATAAACGGACCCTTTTCCAATTCGGACAAGTATGAGAGCAGCATTTCCATCTTCGAACCTGGCTATAACCTTGTTATTACCGGGATCAAGAGTCTGTACAAGACCGTCTGATGAAAGATGGATTGGCATGTCATAATCCGCAAAGATATCTTCATTCCCACATATGATCTTTTTCCGGACTTCCCCGTATAATGAAGCCTGTGAATAACTCTGGTCATAGTTTTTGATTTTTTCACCCTGGCCGGTTACAGGAGGAAGTGTGATGCTTTTGATAGTTATTCCAAAGTCGCCCGTCTTATTATTCTCTCTTGCATACTGGTCAAAAACAAATGATTCCGGTATAATCACTGCCGTACCGCCATTTTCAATGTAGCGCTTTATACAGGCAAAAATCTCCGGCTTTATGTATTTTACGGCAGGCACAATCAGAAGCCGGACCTTGTCAAGGTGACCTTTCATTAGCTGTTTCTCAGTCACAAATCCGATCCTGCAGCCAAGAAACCTTGCTCCTTCCCATACAGCACTCAGGGTGTTAATATATGGAGTTGAGCCTTCCTGTACCTGCTGTGGAGGCACCTGAATGATGCTTGTTTTTGAATAAAGAATCGCGACCTCCGGTTCCGGCCTGGTGAATTCAGCAATTTCTGAACTCAATCGTCTCACATCCAGTCCGATTTTAAGCACTTCGGCAATATCTGAAAGGGAAATTTCACTGCTGTGAGGCAGGGAGCTCTCATTCATATGCGGGTATTCTTTACTTGGCATACCCGCCCACCACCATTTTGATATATCCGATTTGCCATGAAGGAACTGTAAAAGCAATCCATGAGTGCTTCCACCCATTTCGGGATCAACCATTACTTTTTTCCGGTCACTCAGGGAGAGGAGCAGGTCAGAAAATATGACAGAACCGCCGGATTCATTCAGAATAACATCATCGACCTCATTTATAATCAGCTCTTCATCGATACCTGACACGCTGTTGGAAGAAGAAAGCATTGAAGAGGTACCTCCTGCGCAGATGGGTGTTGTCTGATCAAATTTTCGCATCTCATCTTTGATCCATTTCAGGTAATCGGTAAACCTCCTTGCATTGAATTCTGCCCAGTCGTACCAGGCTGCACGGTTTATATCATCAACAGGGCGAGCCTCCCTGGTTTCCGGCGCCAGGATCTCACTGAACAGTTCATAATTGGTTTTCCAGACCTGATTCAGTGCATCGATTTCCTTGTATCTTGATTTAAGGTAGTTTCTGAACATTTGCTGGCTCTTATCACAATAGCAGATATACTGCAGTTCATAAGCCATTATGTTGTATAACAGGTCAGGATTGCTCGTCCATTCCCTGTGATTCAGCTTCATGTACTCCAACACGGCTTGACGGATATTTGGACTTTCGAGGCATATCACAACATCTTCCTTCTTTCCTCCCATCGCCCATCTGTCCTTGATAAGATGCCCGCACCAGCCATCCCATCCTACTCTGCGGGTATCAGGATATTTATGAAAAGCCCTGTACACAGGTGAGCTTTCAATATTGTATCTCGAACCTCCTCCGACGGTATAACTCTCAATCCGGTGGTTAAACGGAGCGAAGTAATCCAGCAGAGGTCCATCATCGATCTGAAGCATCGAAAAAACGATTACCGGATTGCCTGCTCTATCCCTGTAAAATCCGTCACGGGGGATTAACTCATTCAAGGGAGGGTATGGCGGAACATAAAACGAGGCATCAGCCAGTTCATTTTCAGGTTCCGGCATAAGTATATTGCTTTGTCCGGCTGAGAGCATGACCGATATTTCAGCAGAAGCTTTGGTGCATGATTCAATTACATAATCAAGAATCTTCTTCTCTTCAGTCTCATTCTGAAACCATACAAGGTTGCTTCTGATTCCCATTCCAACATCGGCAGTGATTAGTGGTATGCGCTGATATAAAGACTGATAGCCTTGCAACTCGAGGGTGCGGATATCTTTTCTCAGTTTGCCGGCTGCATCTGTGGCTTTTTTCCTTAATTCCAGCAATGCGGGACTTATTTTTATCTTTTCTATTGGTCCTGAAAGCTCAGTATACACATTCCTGTTATCGATAGTTACAGTGCAGTCATTTGGATAGATCCCTGATTTTGTAGCAGTAGATTCCTCACCCTTTACCAGGCGTATGTTGTCAATATAAATGGGATTGTCAGTAATCCCGAATGAAAAACGAAGCTTACGGATTTTATCAAGTGCAACATGGCGATTTCCCTCCTCCACCATAGCGGTCTGAATAAAAAACTCAAAATGGTTCCAGCCGGTGTTCAGAAAAAGTTTTCCCTCACCAGTATAACTTTGTCCTTTAAATTCAGCCTCTTCGTCAGTTCCCTGTTCATCAAATATCTGCAAAGTACCAAAGTACAGATTTGATGAGGGATTGTAAATATCGAATTTCAGATATTCAAATGCATGCCAGTCTTTTGGCATTTCAATGGTTTCAAGCCTAAGGTATTGTCCTTCAGTGGCACTCAGCTTACAGCAGCCATTTCCATGACCGGGGAATTCTTTCGAAAAGGATATGGAACCTTTCCAGGTAATCATATTCGCTGCTTTTTCAAAATCACCGAACACTACAGTTTGTGCGCTGGCTTTTAATTCAGTAGCATTGGATGATTCTTTTGAGTTGCACGAAGAGAGGCTGATCAGGAAGACAATATATGATAGTATGTTACTTTTATTTATTCTCATTACTATTTCATAGTGTTACTGGATAAAAACAGCTCATAGGGAGTAACCTCTATGAGCTGTTGAACATTAGTTCAGATGCACTAATTTATTGCCAGGCAGTTGGCATGGAAGGTGCTGTCCATACATAGATATGCGGGGCATTAGCATTGGCATCCCACCAGAACTTGGTCAGCTTGCTGTCTGTCCCGTATCTTGCCAGGGCTTCACTGAAACTGGCAGTATTGATAGTCTCTTCCCTTGTTGGCCATGGTTCCCGCCTTGGTATTTCACCTGCAAGGGCAGCCTGGTCAGGGCCGATCGGGATCTTTGGATAACCGGTTCTACGATATTCACACCATCCCTGGAACTCATCAGGATAAAGGGCAACTATTTTCTGATTAATTATTTTTTCCAGTTGCTCCTCAGGTGTTCCTGTCAATGTGTACATTGCAGTTCCCTTGAAAGCATCAACCTCTTCATCTTTGATCTTTTTATATTCAAGATACTGATCAACATCAGCATTTGTCCATACAGGACCTGGTGAATAGTTTGGATTATGAATATAATCAAGCATCAGGTCAGGGATCTGTGGAGCTGTTAAATCGTAAAACCACTTATACCAGTTAATTGATTCATCGATTCCCTTCTGATAATACCCTTCGGCCGTGTTAGCAAAGCCCGCTGGCAATAATCCGGCAAGTTTTGCTTCAGAAAGGGCAAAGTAGACCTCTGAAGATCTTATTAAGGCAGGTGCAAGCACCGGCACTCTCCAAAAATCAGTTAATTCAGAAACTGTTCCTGATCCCCATGGATATTTATATTCAACAGGTACCATACCCAATGTAGGAGCTCCCCTGTATTCATAGGCCGGAAAATAGTAGCCATTGGGAGAGAGTCCACCTTTCCATGTAGCCATAACTGTATCGGCATAAAGTTTTATGCGTGGATCCTTGTTAATAGAGTCATTCTTCAGAAGTTCTATCATTACCATATGTGAATGAACACTTTCCGAGATTGTTGAATAGTTAATGATGCGGTAATACCTTGGATTCAGATGATCAGGGAAATCGGTATTATTGAGTATATAGGCATCATCATTCAGCGTGGTTATCAGATCACTTTCTGAGAGGTCGCTGAGCTGAGTCTGTGCCAGTGTAGCATCCGCAAATCTGACCCTGAGGGCAAGTCTTAACCTGAGAGAGTTTGCAAATTTTTTCCATTTGGCAACATCACCGTTATAAATCAGATCAGCTGAACCATAGCTCACCTTATCAGGATCCAGTTGAGCTGCAGCTTCTTTGAGTTCCTTGAACAGATCGGCATAAATAGTTGCCTGCGTATCGTATTTAGGTTGCAGTACAGCGCTCTCATAGGGCAGACAGGATTCAGAGTATGGAACATCTCCATATGCATCAGTAAGATTTGAAACTGCCCAGGCTTTTAAAATCCTGGCAATTGCAGACTTATTTACAAGATCAGCCTTATCCTCCTTGCCATCTATTAGCTGGATTATATTGGAAAGGTTATTCAGCTGATTTTCATATGCAAAATTCCAGAGACCGGGTGCATCTGTTTCAAGAAAAGGAGCATCATCGTCTCTCATGCACATACCGGTATAGCAGCCATATGTGCCGTTGCCATAGGAGCCGTTTCCAACGACTCCATTCCACTGAACATATGTCAGGATAAGGCCCGGATCGATCACATCTGTACCAATATTCTTGGGATTGGTATTCAGTTCCTCATAATTCTTCGTACATGCATTAGATAACAGGATACCTAACGCATATAAGAAAACAATGTTTATTTTATATATTCTTTTCATATTTCTCAATTTTTACCGTGAATAACTTAACTAAAATGTAAACTTAAGATTCAAACCCCATGTTCTTGTTGTAGGCATTGAAAACACTTCGTAACCTGCGTCTCCGGCGGAAGTATTCGGAGCTGATTCCGGAGCAACTCCCATACCCTGCATATGTTCTTCAAGGTATGCTAAATTACGCCCTAAAACGCTCATTGATATCCCGGCAAAAGGAGTCTTTTTCAGTACTGAAGGACTAAAATTATAGGTAAGCATGACTTCTCTCAGGCTGATATAGCTGCCATCCATTACAAACTCTTCGCTTATATCGCCCCATGCACGCATTGCCCAATAAGTTTGTCCGTCAACAGCTTTGGTGTTTTTCTCGTAAGAAATATTCCCGTTTCCGTCATCAATAGCAACAACACCATCTAAAATACCAACAAGTGGAAGCTGGTTACCCTGATCATCCATATCCTGGGGTCTTCTTCCTTCAGTTGTCCAGATTCCGTTTCCACTGGCAGTGCAGCGGTATTTGGTCTCTGAAGTTATTTCATTTCCCTGAACAAAATCAAGAAGTACATTCAATGTAAATCCTTTATATGATAAGGCGTTGTTCAATCCGCCGATCCAGTCAGGAGTAATGTTACCCAGGACCTGTTGAGTGGCGGTAGGAATATAATAACCATCGGAAACAATTTTCTGCCCGTCAGGAGCCCGCTGGTAAGCAAATCCCACTATATTGCCGTAGGCCTGACCTGGTCTGGCTTCTACTGTACCGGATGCAGATCCACCGACAACCAGTGATTCTATTCCGGGGGCAAGAGAAACTACTTCGGAACGGTTACGTGAATAGTTGGCATTGATTTCCCATGTAAAACCTGTTTTTGTTTTAACAGGAATTAAATTCAGCGATACCTCAAGTCCTTTATTGCTTATTTCACCGGCATTAATTACCTTCGTAGTATAACCGCTTGCATTGGAAACATTTACAGGAACAATCTGGTTTGTTGTACTGCCATTGTAATAAGTAACATCAACTCCTATCCTGCTATTGAGGAACCTCAGATCTGCTCCGACTTCCCAGGATGAAGTCAATTCGTTCTTCAGGTCAGCCAGCGGAATTGTTTCATTCATCCATGATAATCCCTGTCCCGCATAAGTGTTAGTCGTTGAATAATATCCATTCATTGTAAGATAAGGATCAGAATCATTTCCTACCTGTGCCCATGAAGCTCTGATCTTACCAAAAGTCAGGATATTACTTGGAATAGACTTAATGGCTTCTGTAAATACAAAACTTGTACTTACGGAAGGATAAAAGAATGAATAATTGTTGACTCCAAGTGCCGATGACCAGTCATTCCTTCCTGTGACATCAAGAAACAGATAATTGTGATAAGCAACCTGGCCGGTAAAATATACAGACTGCATCTCTTTCCTTGACATATAGGTTTCAGGACGAATATCCTGGCAATTACTTATATCATATACTCCGTTGGCCTTGAAATTTCTGCCATCAAGAGTCTGACTATTTCGTTGCTGATATAAAATGCTTGCTCCAAGGGAGCCATTTACTGTAAACAGGCTGGATAGCTGCTTTGTAGCTGACATAATAACGTCGGCATTGATATCCTTGACAGTACGAACGTCATTATAGACCCTGCCCAGGTAATTCTCACTCCTCTTGGCACCAACCGGCCATGTCCTGACAAGTGTCTGGGTATATAAGTCAGTTCCAACCCTTCCCATCACACTTAACCAGTCGTTCAATTTAAGTGTAGTAGAGATCTGACCAACAATCCTGTCTTTCACATCATTGCTCTTCAATTCATTTATGATGTAATAGGGATTATAGCTCACTGCAGGCCAACTGCCGGCTTCACCCGTTGTTTCATAATACTCTTTCAGAAAATCCATCGGTACATATCTTCCCATGGCAGCAAATACTCTTGATACATTGCCTCCCTGGTAAGCCAATCCTAAAATTGGTCTGTTATTGCCCTCATCACGGCTATAGTTTATTCTGGCATCGAATGACAAATTTTTGGTGACCTGTGAATTAACGTTCAAAGCTATGGTCTGCTTATTCATTTTCGAATTGGGGATAATGCCTTTATTAGTCATATTTCCTACAGAAAGTCGGGCGCTCGTTTTTTCACCGCCTCCGGATATGGAGATTGTGTTAGCGGTATTGACAGCATTATCATAGAAATCCCTGACATTGTTTTCAGGTTGAGGAAGCAACACAAGTGTTTTCTTGAACATGTCTTCAGGATAAACAAAAGGATCGACGATGGTTCTTCTTCCGTCAAGGGGTGGGCCCCAGTTATCACCATGCCATGTATCCATCGTTTCATAAAACTCCCCGCTTCCCTCAGGTATTTCTACCAGACTTCCGTAAAGGTTGGTCTCCTCATACCCTGTGGCATATTTATTCTGAAATGTCGGAACCAGGTTAAGTGTTTCAAATGATGTATTTGAATTTATTTCAACTCCTATTCCTTTCTTCTTTACTCCTGATTTTGAAGTGATCAGAACAACTCCGTTACTTCCCCTTGCACCATATAAAGCTGAAGCATTAGGTCCTTTAAGGACTGAGATAGATTCAATATCTTCAGGATTGAAATCTCCCATCCCGTCACCCAGATCAATGTCGTCCCAGACCCCACCGGAAGTGTGACCGATATTAGTAACCGGAACACCATCTACAACAAAGAGCGGCTGGTTATTTCCCAGCAATGATTTGACTCCGCGGATTGTAATTGCAGAGGAGCCCCCTGTTCCTGAAGAAGTTTTGGCAACTCTCACACCGGCAACTTTTGCTGTAAGAAGGTTGGTAACGTTAGTTTCCCTCGCTGCACTAAGTTCGGCTGTGCCAATTTTCTGCTGTGCATACCCCAGGGCTTTGACCTCTCTCTGTATACCAAGAGCTGTCACGACAACTTCATCCAGCATCTCCTCTGAAGTTTCCATGATAACATCAAGGTTATTTGAAGTGCCAATCACAACTGTCTGAGCTTTCATCCCAACGAAAGAAAATTCGAGGGCATCAGATCCTTCCGGAACTCTTATTGTGTATTTACCACTTACGTCAGTAATTGTACCCAATGTTGTTCCGGCAACGATTACATTTACTCCGGGAAGTGCAGATCCGTCGTCGGCTGATGTAATCTTGCCCGAAATAGTCCGCTCCTGAGCAAATACTCCTCCCACAAGCACCAGGAAAAAGGTTAAGGTTAACAAAAGTTTTTTTCTCATAGTAGTTTAGGATTAAGTTACAATTCAAAATTTAAAAGCAAATATAACAGATATTCCAAATATTCATTAAAATTTAACTATAAAAAACATTAATAATAAGCTTTTAAAAGATAAATAGACTTTTTACTTAATATAATATCATTTAATTACACTTATTTTACCAATCTGGTACCAGCCATCATCTCCCTTTCCATTTATCGCCAGGCTGACCCTGGGTTCATGCTTTATCTTATCCACGATGGCCACCTGCACATCGCAGTTCCCGACGGGGAAATCAGCCGGTATGAAAAAGGAGTTATCATATACAATATCACCGGGAAACCATTCTTTTACGTTCGCATCAGTTACAAAGAGAGCCACTTTCTCAGCTGATTTAAGACGTATTGCCAGAGTAAAATCTTTATAGCACGGAGCCACACCTTTATTCTCCCACCAAGTTGTAAATGGCACGCTGACATTTTTATGAACCGTATCAGGATAGGTGAACCTCCTCAATACGAAGCGGTAACCCATCTTTTTAAGCCAGTCATCCACCAGGTCCTTCCACTCGGGAGGAACAGGTGATGATTTTGCATTGAATGAGGAGATATGCCATTTCAGAGACTGATCAAAAATATACTTAACCTGTTCCCTGTTATACTTTTGTACGTCTCTCCATGAAAGGAAAGTTCCGCAAATCTCAAAACTCAGGGGGGATTTTTTCCAGTCATCCTGTAAATTACAGTTGATGATCTCCCTGGGATAAAAATCATACATATGGCTCCAGCCATTCTGTTCAGAAGCCCAGAAGCCCAGATCGCCTATGCAATCAACCCGCCAGCCCACAGGAATCTGTGAATCAGCATACATATTTGTCTTTTTATCCATCATGAGGGCTATCAGAGGAGTTTTTCTGAATGACTCAGTATAGGCATTTATAAGAGCTTCCCTTGCCTGCTGGCTCAACATTTCCGAACCGGCACCTTCACCCCAGGCGCCTACAATTGAAAGATCCACAGCTTCAAGATCAGGATGACCATCATATCGCTCTCCCAGTGCCCGGACCATGCCTCCAAAATATTGAGCATATCTGGGATCCTCAGCATCCACCATCCAGCCATTAACTCCGCTGCTGTATTTCCACTCTTTTTTCGGTCCCACTATCTTACGATACCAGGCAGGAACATCCCTCTCATCTCCAGTTCCGTAAGGGGCAATGCGTAACAGAAGAGTCTGACCCCTCGTCCTGGCTACCTGAAGGGCCTTGTCCAGCATATCCCACCGGTATTTTCCCATCTCCGGCTCGAGAAACTTCCAGTATATCCTCCAGTAAGCTATGGTTGTAGCAGGATGATCGGTGTTGGTAAGATCACCATCAAAATTCTGATAATCAATTGGAAAACCTTCCGTCCATCCGGCTCCTTCATTAAGATCATCTCCATTGAAACGCTGAAAGGTCATGAAGCCAATTCCAGGATTAATCAAAACATCATTAATCTCCTGCGGTTTTATCACTGTAAGATGATCAGGATTCTGAGAATAGGAAGCTAATGACACTATCAGCGAAAAAAATAGAACCAGAAGGAAGTTTGGTTTGCAAAAAATAGTTTTTAGCATGGCAGTTTTGTATTTGATTTCCGAAAGAACCATTTTCAAAGTTAAATTAAATAATAAAACGAAATAATATTCCGGCAAAAAAAGCATACATTTACTGTCATTATCACATAATAAATAAGCTTATGAAAGAGAAAATTCTGTTAATGGCAATTTGCATACTTATGATAAGTTGTACCAGCAGGACCTATTATCAAGTTGATGTAAAAAATCCTGAATTCAAACCTGATACGGTGTTCAGATCCTATGAAGACCTCTCATCCCCAAAATTTGAGCATCTGATTAAAAAATATCAGCTGGATACAATATTCCACGGTGAAACTGATGAATTCAGGAGGATACTATTGCTTAGACACTGGATTAAGTCTGTAATAAAAATAAATGATTTCGGGGATCCTTATCCCGGCGATGGATATGCAGAGGGTATATTGGACGCTGCCCTGAAAGGACAGGGATATCATTGCGGTCATTATATGACGGTTCAGAATGCAATCATGAATGGATTCGGTTATGTCACAAGAACACTCGGAGCAGGTCCCGGAGTGAAGGGAGGTCCCGACGGACATCACGGGATAAATGAAATATGGCTTAACCAGTACAACAAATGGTTCCTGTCTGATGCAAAATATGACCATCATTTTGAAAAAGACGGAATTCCATTGTCAGCGCTTGAAATACGCGATGAATACTTAAAGAACAAAGCTGCTGACATAATTAAAGTAAAGGGACCGGAAAGAGTACCATTTGATATAGATGCTGAAACAGGACTCAGTAAGGTCGAGAATGCCCAAACCTATACCTGGATAGAATGGCACGGCAATAATAACATCTTTACAGTCTGGCCTGACTACAAGGATTTACTGATCATGTATGAGGACGATTATTTTAAGAACAATACCTGGATATGGGACGGTAAACCTCACTGGGCCTTTGCCAGGCCGGAATTTATGAAATTGGTTCAGAACAGGGATTTAATATACTGGACACCAAATACTATTTCTTCAAAAGTAAACATAGAGGGTAATCTGGCACACATAGAACTGACATCGGAAATTCCCAATCTGAAAGAATATCAGGTCAGGGAACTGCCTTCCGGTGAATGGATGGCCACCGGTAAGGATTTTGATCTGAAACTGAATAAAAAAGAGCACCAATGGTTATTACGTGCAGTTAATGTAGCTGGCATTGCCGGTCCGGAACATAAAATACTAATTTCAAGCAATTAAATCCCAATATCCTTAATACTCCTCAATGTGAAATCAATAAAGCTGACGCGGATTATTCTTCTTTGTCTTATCCTGATATATTGCTACCCTTCAGATTGTCAAACGAATACGATTCCAGAACCTGTTTATGGTGTGATTGAGGAACTGGATGTAAGAGTAGCCATGCGCGATGGAGTAAGGCTTTCGACCAATATTTATCGTCCGGACGCTCCGGGACAATTCCCTGTTCTTCTTATGCGCTCACCATATGGCAATGGTGGCGCAGGGAACAAACATGCAGCCCACATGGTCAGCAGAGGGTATGCTGTCGTACTCCAGGATACGAGAGGAAGATACGAGTCTGAAGGTGTCTTTGATGCTATGCAACCAGAGGCAGAAGATGGATATGACACCCAGCAATGGATAGCCAGACAACCATGGTTCAACGGGAAGATCGGAACTTTTGGGGGATCTTATGTCGGTTTCACACAATGGATGCCTGCTCCTGAAGGTTCACCTTATCTTGTTACAATGTTCCCTGAAGTCACTTTTGCCGATCTTCATGATGCGGTTTACCAGAACGGGGCCTTCTTCCTTGATCTCTTCGGACCATGGAGTTACGAGATGACGAGCCCCTATAATGTAAGGCTCGATTCACTGATGCAACAGCCTGACAGGGTACTGATGCATCTTCCCATGATCGACCAGGATAAAGTTCTGGGATGGAAAATACCCTTTCTGAGGGACTGGATGATGCACCCGGAGCATGACCGTTACTGGGACAGAACCAGTATTGGTGATGGTTACGGGAAAATAAGGGCTTCAGTATATGCAATCGGCGGATGGTATGACATACTATTAAAAGGTACCATTGATAATTATCTGAATATGACCAAACCGGAAATCGCACCCGAGGTCAGGAAGAAGCAAAGGCTGATGATCGGTCCATGGGTACATAGCATGGGAAGCAGGAAAGTCGGGGAACTTGATTTCGGCGAGGCGGCGGACCTGAATGATTCGGAACTTATGATGAGGTGGTTTGATAACCAGCTCAAAGGAATCGACAATGGAATATCGGAAGAGCCGCCGGTGAAAATATTCGTCATGGGAGAGAATGTTTGGAGGTTTGAAAATGAGTGGCCGCTGGTAAGAACCAGATACCAGAAATATTTTTTTCACAGTGATGGCAATGCCAATGGTATCCATGGGGATGGCAGACTGGATGTCAAACCACCGGCAGAAGAAAAACCTGATGGTTATACATATGATCCTGCCAATCCGGTCAGGACGATCGGAGGAATGGGACCGTATGATCAGCAATCCGTTGAGAACCGGGCAGATGTACTGCTATTTACAACTCCTCCTCTTAAAGAGGATGTTGAGGTTACAGGTCCTGTCAACGCTCTGGTCTATGCTTCATCTTCGGCCCGTAATACCGATTTCACTGCAAAGCTTGTGGATGTCTGGCCCGATGGCAAAGCCATCAGGATCTGTGAAGGGATAATAAGGGCCGATCACAGGAATCCTTCTGAAAAGCCTTCCCACATCGAACCGGGGAAAATTTATCCTTTCAGTATAGATCTCTGGGCAACCAGCAACCTCTTCAAAAAGGGTCACAGGATAAGAGTAGAGATCTCAAGCAGCAACTTTCCAAGGTTCGACAGAAATCTGAATACAGGGAATTATTTCGCCACCGATACAGTGCTAATAAAGGCAGAACAGATTATTTACCATAATTCTGAATACCCATCGCATATAATACTTCCTGTTATAAAAAAATAGAAATCATTTTTACCCGTGGGGACGGGTCACGACGGTGACGGACGGGTCACGACCCGTCCCTACCAGTCTTATTTGACTTCGATTGAAAACCTTAACTCCTGGTCTTCTGCTCTGATTGGAACGGAGAGGACTCCAACCGCATTTTCCAAAGTGGTCTCCGGACCATCAGCATATGGGTTGAACGGAAATACAGGCCAGATCAGACGTGCTCCTTCAGGCAGGTGCAGAACCCATCCATTGTGAAAAATTGATCCTCCAAGCTTTCCATCATCCAGGTCAATCGGTTCATTGCCAGGTATAATCTCAACGCCTGAAGCGGTCTTCAGGGTTTGTCCCGCTTTGAGAACCAGTTGAAGATTAAGCTGAGATATTGCATCACCCCATTTATAAGTATTAAGGAACCTGAATTCAATTTCCTTGTCCCGGGGAGATATAACCTCCAGAACCGAAAAGAAGGTGTTATAACTAAGTGCCAACCGGTCTGCTTTATCATCCATCACTAACCGGCTGCTCAATGGCATATGCACAATATGGTTGTTTAGTCTCTCTGTAAATGTTGCAAGATCAGGCTGGCGTTTTGAATTGGCTCCCGTAATGATTAGGCCCTTTTCGGTATTAAAAATACTCAGGTTGCCCTGCCGGTCGAGGAAAAAATTATTCAGGATGTCCTCAGGTTCAATCAGCCCGGAGAGGCAAACAACCCAGGGACCTGTTTTACGAATAGCTGCAGGAACATTCATTGAATGGACATATGCATACTGGTCCTGAGGGATTGGTTCAGTATTGCCATCATGAAAATAAATAACATTTTGAGCAATCCGGCTCAGTGACTGGATATCACCATTTTCAGGAAAGAAACTGGTCAGAAATTCGGCATATCTCCTGCCGTCGGGAAAATTTGAAAATCCAAAATGCCCCCACATCGAAACGTCCCAGTAACGGTTCCTGTCATTGATCGTTTCTACCGGAGTGCCATCGGGCCAGGTGAAATACATATGAAAATTGGTGGACCGCCGGAGTGCGTTAAGAGCCTCAGGGTCTTTCGAATATTCCCAGTAAAGGGCCACCTGGGTTTCAGTAAGGTAATCGTAGCCAGTTGTTGGTCCGGTCTGACTGTGTTCACCCCAGTAACCATCAGACGCCTGTTCCTCTTTTACAAATCTGTGAAGGACACTTGTTGCACTTTGCATCCATTCAGGCTTGTTGAAGACATGGCCTGCCAGTAAAAGGGTCGAAGCATATATGGCATAATGATTGGGAGATGTAGTAATAAATGGAGCATTATATCTTGGATAATCCTTGTATTTCAGTAATTTAGGTTCCAACAGTGCCAGGTTTTCAAGAATAGCCTGACGCCAATGTGTACGTCTCGCCTCTCCCAGTGATGATTCAAGAAGACGGTAAGCTTCCAGCCACATATAAGTGTCCCAGTCACTGTCTCCACGGGCAGTATAATGTCCTTTTCTATTTTCATTGACCAGCATATCTCCTATTTCTTCTGCCAGCTTCAGCATGCTGCGATTACCAGAATGCTTATTTGCCGGATGCAATTTTGTGTACAGGACAGCAGGTATTAAGATGGCTGATGGGAAATGGCTCCATCCCTCACCTGATTCCAATCGACTAAGAACCCCTTCCGGCTCAGCCCTGAGTCTGTTCTCTATCCTGAGCACTCCGGCATCAAGTAAATGGAAATATTGCTCCGGCAGTTCACAATAATTCTTCAATGGCTGCGGAAAGAGGCAAACCCCGGAACTTAAAACCAGACAAACTGTTAAACATAATATCCGTTTCATAATTGACAGAGTCAGTTTAAGAAGTAAGACATGATCAAAACTAAGTAAAGATTCCTTAATGTCAAAGTTCCTAATCGCCTACCTATTAAATATTAAAATTGTTTTTGATGATATATTCTCGGTTTTGAGAATATCATATCTATGAAAATCAAAAATGTTAATCCCGAAGAAAGACAGTTAATAACACATGGCTTTTTAACTTTAGGCACTCCAAACTTTAGTTCACTTTAAGTACTGACCGGTTACACATATATAAATCTTATATTTGATAATTTATAAATATGCAGGAAATATGAAAAAGTGTATCCTTCTTTGCGGGTTTGTTATTTTCATCTTATTTATATCCGGTTGTGCAGAAGAAAAACAATCTTCAGGCGAACATAACAATATCCGCAGTTATCTGGTACAAAAAGCAGCAGTTATATCAGATAGTTCACTTTCCGGAATTCATTCGCTTCACGACTGGGAAAATATCAGGAACACCCGGTATAACGAACTGATTGACATGCTGAGCCTCGCAGATATGCCACTGAAAGGAAACAGAACTCCGCTTAATGTAAAGGTTACCGGTACAACACAGGAAAAGGGCTATCATATTGAAAAGCTCTATTATGAATCTGTTCCGGGACTATATGTCCGGGCAAACCTTTACGTTCCTGATAATATAAAAGGTCCACTACCGGCCATACTATATGTTTGCGGACATTCTCCATCCCAGAAAGTACATTACCAGGCCCATCCAAGGAAATTTGCCAGTCTGGGATTTGTTTGCCTGATTATTGAAACGATCCAGTTTGGAGAGGTAAAGGGACACCACTGGGGCCCTTATTCCGAAGGATGGTTCAATTGGTACAGTCGCGGCTATAATCCCGCGGGAGTTGAAGTTTGGAATGCAATAAGAGGCCTGGATCTATTGTGTTCGAGATCAGAGGTTGACCCGGAGAAGCTGGGAGTTACCGGTATTTCAGGCGGAGGATCACAAAGCTTCTATATAGCCGCGGTTGATCCCCGCATAAGAGCTGTTGCTCCTGTCTGCGGAGCGAGCACTCTTAAGGCTCAGATCACCTCCCGTACAATAGATGGCCATTGCGACTGCATGATGCCAATAAATACTTACAGACAGGATTTTATGGATATAGGAGCTCTCATAGCTCCCAGACCGCTCCTGATCTGCCAGGCTGACCGTGACGGGTTAAACATAATCGAATCGGTACGGGAACTTAATGAGCACATCGGTAAGATCTATAAACTGTATAATGCACAGATAATATCGGACTTGTTGAAACCCCGGGTGGTCATTCCTATCATATGATCTCGAGGGAGAAGTATCTTTTCATTTTTCATTAAACACCTTATGGGTAAAGATATTTCTCCTGAAGAGGCAGGAGATATTGAGGACCCTTGTCCATAACAGGCTATTTATCAGCCGATGAGTTAAGAGTTTATAACGATGGCCCCCCGCCGGATGACAGGACTTCATCAATACAGGATTCATTTGTAAAGTTGCCGGCAGCGCCTGATATCTCAGATGAAACCGGCCTAACTGCTTACAGGGATTCAGTCAGGAAATTTCTGGCGATAAGAACATTTGGAGCATTCCCTGAAAGGAAAGCCCCATTAAATAAACTCCTGGAATACAGGACTCTCGATGGAGGCAGATTCGGGGAGGAGATTTTTAGTTTTGTATCCGAAGAGGGCTGGCGGCTGAAGATAGATATTCACTGGGC
Organism: uncultured Bacteroidales bacterium; assembly: GCA_963846335.1. Taxonomy (GTDB): domain Bacteria; phylum Bacteroidota; class Bacteroidia; order Bacteroidales; family VadinHA17; genus LD21. Next base: position 174,742 of record CAWJVS010000030.1, on the reverse strand, counting down.
TCACAGACCCGACAGCATGAATCCCCTGGTAATCGTCCTGCGCAATTATGATGAAGACCGATGGGATACTGAGAATTTTGCTGAGGGAATTTCAACAGGAGAGAATATAGCTTTCCTCGAGGTAAGAGGGATTGGAGAATCCGGCTGGGCGCCAGGATTGCAATGGCACGTCAGGAGAGCTTCAGCCTGGACTGGCAGAACGGTTGCCTCAATGCAGGTTTATGACCTTCTCCGTTGCCTGGAATTTTGTCGCACGCTACCAGGTATAGACCCTGGAAAGGTATCCATCGCTGCCAGGGATGATATGTCTGTTGTAGCTTTGTATGCAGCTTTAATGGACGGCAACTGCGAATCAGTTATTTTGAAAAATCCTCCTGAAACTCAGGATACGACCAGTGATCCGTACGGTAAAGGAGCTGCAACAGAGATGCTCAATTGCCTCAGGATCACTGATGTCTGGCAAATTCCTGCACTGTTGTCACCTGCAAGGATCCGTATAAATGGTAATATTCCCCCGGCATATCAGTGGTCGCAGGATTTGCTTGTAAAACTCGGGAAAGAACCAATTACAACAATTCCCTGATTATTTTTAAATCTTTTCCTGATATTGATTGTTTTATATATGATAAGTAATGATGTAAGACAATTTTGATCAATTAAAAACCTGACAAAATGAAAAACAACAGATCCGGAATGACACGCAGAAAGTTCATTCAAAACAGTGCCGGAGCCATTGCAGCTGTTTCGGCTTATGGATTGATCCCCTCATCAGATAATATCACCGGACTTAAAGATGCAGGGGCTGAAATATTACGCAGAAAGCTTGGGAAAACAGGGTTGGAGGTATCGCTCCTGTCATTTGGGGGAGGTTCACAGTTTCTGAGAAACCAGAACGGAGACTGGGAACAGGTTCTTGAAGCTGCGGTTTCGGGGGGCATTAACCTTTTTGATACTGCTTCAACTTATACTTCAGCCGCAATGAACCCGGGAGGCTCAAAATCACCTGATAGTGAGGACCGGTATGGGCAATTATTGACAATGCACAGAAACAAGATTATACTATCGACAAAATTAGAGTCCAGAGATCCCGGAAAAGCAAAGGCCGAACTGGAAGCAAGTCTTAAGCGACTTAAAACCGATCATGTTGACATTCTTTTTATACATGCCATATTGCCTGCAGACAGCACTTCAGAAATTGAAAAAGGACTGTATAAAACCATGGTTGACCTTAAAGCCTCGGGAATGACAAAATACATCGGGTTTTCTTCCATGGACAGTGCCGAAAGATCAGCGGAATTAATTGAAAAGCTTGATTTTGATGCCGTATTGTTAGCAATGAACGCAACAAACCACGGTAACTTCATCAGCATAACTCTTCCGGCAGCGAGAAAGAAAAATGTCGGTGTCATTGCTATGAAAGCACTCCGGGACATTGTAGGAAAGGATTCCACTCCAAGGGAACTGCTGGAATATGTCTGGTCACTGGATGGAGTATCCTCAGCTCTTGTAGGACATTTTGGAATAAACAGTTTGAAGGAGAATCTGCAGCTTGCCAGGGATTTCAGTAAGACAGGAATTTCCAGCCTCAATAAAAAAGAGCTTGAACAACGGATGGCACGCTATTCAGGTCCTCATGCTCTGTCGTGGGCACGTCCGGGATATATTGACGGCGGATTGACTGCCACCTGAAAACAGTTTAAAAGACTTTCCTGTCCCGGTCAATCAGGTATTTGATGATTGGTTTCGGATCGTCATCTGTAAACAGGATTATTCCCTCGGCGAAGGCCTCCTCCCCGGGTTTAAGGGTTCCAAAATAGGGATCAGCATGCATGCAGGGTATATTTGCATTGGCAATCATACTTTTACCAGGCGTCCACCAGATAATCAGTTTGCGTTTGTTATCCATTGATGTAACAACTGAGAGAGCCAGGTCCATATCCTGTACGATCAGACCTCCTGCTGCTTCTGACCGTGTGTCCCGTTGAGGACAACCTCTGACGACACAACCTTTGAATGTTGTGTTGGGATCTGCGGTGATAAGGTCGGACAGAGCCTTAAGTTCCCCGTTTACCATAATAAAATTATGCTCATAATTCTGATCCAGTTTAGCGGGGAATCCGGATAATCCGCTGTATTGAACGCAAATCAGCGGGCGGATAACCGGAAGGACTTCAGTACCTTTATTGATGATGTGCATTGCCAGCTTAACACCGGATACGTTGATCGGAAGTTCCTTTTCAGATATCTGTCTGACAAAAGATTCAATAAATACATTATGCAAAGCCGGACTTTCCACCCTGTAGGAAGCCTGCTGCCCGTCAGGAGAAATGATCCATGGTGTAGGAATACTATCGTAATGCCGGAGTATTGTATTGCCTACCGGATTATATTCCAGATGCTCGGGAAAATGCATGAAAAGAGTTCCTCCGTTCTCCCATGGGGATTTAATATTTAAGCCGTATGTGAATCTCTTTTCCCTGTCATCACTTATCCATGTACGGTCGGTGGAAAGAAATATTCCGGAACTAATCTCATGATCAGAGAGAGGGCCGATTCTTTTTGAAGATACAACAAGTTCATCGATCCACAGTCGCTGTGAGTTATTAAGAAGCCCGGGGCCAAAGTAAGGGGCCATTAAAAACTGGTTTATCTTCATATCCGGAAAATCGGTGGATCGCAGTATTACATCCGTTTTATCAATAACAAGTTTCCCGTCAAACCATCCTCTGACAACACCGTCCATGTTTGGCCTGTCGTTTTTTAAATCAAGAGAATTCAACCTGAAGTAAGCTTCTATGCAATGCCACTTATCATCAGTAAAAAGCTGGTCCTTACTATCATAAAGCATCCCGTTATACCCGCCTTTAAGCGGTCCTTGTGTGAGCCCATGCGGCATACTTTCATTCTGAATGTCGGAGGCCGCAAGACGGAGTCTTCCATTCACCGGTTCTACATACAAAGTAAGATGACTTGCAGCAGGACCGTGAAATTCGGAATTTTCAGTTGTCAGAAAATGTGTCAGGTGCGGATGCCAGTTCACTCCTGTCCATTGCCAGTCTTTTGACAATCTCAGATAGAACCTGATATAGACTTCTTCATTGGGTGTAAAAAGATGTCGCCGGGGAGATGAGCCCTGTGCCAGCTGAACACCTTTTATCCATTCATATTCAATGCAGCCTGCTCCCCGGAAAGAGTCCTTAAATATCCTGCAGGATTCTCCATCATACCAGCCTCTGCTCGGCTAGTTGGTCATTATCGAATGTCTCGTTGATCAGAATATTTTCCTGTGCTTCAGCTAAATTAAATAATATTAAAAGCACGAAAGACAGAATAGTCAATTTACTCAGCATAATCAATTTGTTAATTATCAATTCAGACCTGTCCTGAACAAATTAATTGATTACCAGGTCAAGGTCAACGTTTTTCTTAAGTTCAACCACAATTTTCTTCTTCCCTGCAATAATTGTATATGGTGAAGAAAAAGTCTTCAAATCACCATCAACAGCATATTCAGGCAGTTCGGTCATTACAGATCCAAAAAGGTCAGAAGGCTTTTGGAACACCACTTTTTTATTTTTGTCAGTTATTACTAAATCAATACCGGTGAGTGGTTTTCCGGTTTTGTCATGCAAATTGATAATCAAGGTCCAGGCGACAATATATGAATGGTGCTGGTCAGTGGCTTTTATTCCGAAATCCAATCCTTTAAATTCATTTGAACGGATTCTGGTACCTGCCGCGAGATAATCAGGCTGTTCATATGATCCGATTCTGATGGGAACAAAATCAATTTTAGTATCAGCGGCCTTTACAATTACATTGCCTTCAAGATCGGTATTCTCCGCTTTACCGTATGATGATCCGACCCATATTGGTGTCACATTGGAGATGATATTATTATCATGAATCTTACCGCCGCTGGCATTACCGATATAAAATGCAAAAGCCTCCGCGTCAGTTTCCGGATTCTCCTGGTTTATTATGATCTCATTGCCGAATATTTCATTATCACCTGCACTTGCACTGTAGAAAAAAGCGGAGGCCATTGGAATGAAATCAGGATATTTCTCGTACTTACGGCCAGTTATGTAAAACCTGTTATTGTATACCCTGATGCCATAGCAGCCTTCTGGCGATCCTTTCGAAGCACCGTAATCAGCCAGGCGAATGCAATTTGTACTCAGGTGCTTACTATACTCACAACTTGGAGGTGCAGCGCTGATATGGAATTCATTATTAAATATCTGGATATCCCTGTGCCTGAAAATCTCCAGTCCGGATCCGATCTCAGGTTTGAACATATTCTCAAAGACTCTGGATCCGTCTCCCATTGCCATCACGCTGTAATGGTTTGTAACTGTCTGCCTGTTGACAAAGTAGTTATGGTGAATATCCGAATATTTCCCCTTAAAACAGAGGCAGCCCTGTCCGCCATAAAAATCACAGAAGGAAACTTCAGAGGGTTGTTCCCCCTGAAGATCCACAGCATAAAACTCTGAACCATGACGATTTATGATAAATGGATTGTGAATGTCGAACGTACAACCGGTAATCGTTCCCTGCAAGAGGTCCGCTGCAGTTGTATTAATTCCTGAGGAAATTATTTTAACATTATCCAGGATAATCCTGACATTTTCTGCCGTGGATTGAATACCCCATGATAAAATGCCAGTTGTACCATTCCTGATCACGCCGTTTCTGATTGTGACAGTGCCTATACCTTTAAGAACAGGTATGCTATCAATGGGTCTGCCATCTCTGACATCGGCTGTATAATCGAAAAAGGCCGAATGGTTCCTGTTGTAAAGGTGATCATAAGAACCCATCGGGTGAGTTCTGCCTACAATACCTATTCCCACATCCATTGCAGGGCGGATATCAATTTCGTCCACAAGACAATCATTTTCAGCTCTGACTCTGATACGGTAATTTCCTGCCGGCAGATTGTTGAGATGGGCAAAAATAAATCCTCCTCCAAGCTGAGCTGACCGGTCAATCACCGGACAACTAATCATGACGGTATCGCCGTAATTTGTCTTTACCGTTATCTCTTTTCCATTTTCATCTTCAACAAAAATACTGATCCTCATATCCTTGCTCAGATCTCCGCCCATGTCTTCATAATAGTTCCCTGTGATGCCACACATTGCAAAATATGACCTGTGCGCTACAGGAAGATAGACATAAGAGGATGTAATCTCGTCACCTGCCTTAAGTCTAAGCAACTTATCACCGATAAAGGCATGCACATCAGCTGTATTCTCGATCTTTGCTCCGGAGGCTTTCGTTATATCCCATCCTGTAATGCCATCCTCAAAACCATAGTTTTTGACATGCTGATAATTTCCATCAGCAAAAGTTAATGTATAACCGTTGAGGTCGAGGGTTACATCCTTTCCAAGAAAAATTGTGCTTGCATCGCTCCTGATATCATTTTGCAGCATATAGGTCGATCCTGCTTTATCGTATGAACCGGGTCCGGTGACCGGAATGGCTCCTTCCGGGAGCGTTCTGTGACTTGATTGCTCGTATTGCGCCATCAATGAAGCAGACAGACACAGTGCCGGAATAATTGTAACCATCAGATTTGTTGGGAGTTTGCAGTTCATAATACAGAGATTCAGGGTTGTAGAATTGAAACTATTTGATATCAGCAAGAATAGATCAAATTGAGTTATCTTAGTACGTAAATTGAGATAATTAAAATTAATAAAATCATTGAACAATAACAATGAGAACATACCTTTTGCTCATTCCGGTGCTTATATTTTTAAGCAACAGTATTACAGCACAACCCGATAAATCTGATCCCGCCACCTACACTCCGCTCTGGATAAGGCAGGGATTCGCCGATGCAGGCGCCACACACGAACCATGGATCTTCCAGGTCAGGAGGAACAATCCGGATTTCAATCAGTGGCAAAAAGATGAATTTGATTATCAGCTTTCCGAACCATATATCAAAGCCCTTTCAGAAGCAGGTATCACGGTATATCATGTCGGCTGTTACAAAGGATTTGGTTTTCAGGCGGAAAAGGAATACATGGACAAGGTGGCTAAGGCTGTTGCCATTGCACATAAATATGGCATGAAGGCAGATACATATGTTCAGTGGAATAACATGGCATATGAGACTTTTTTTGCCGAGGTTCCTGAAGCGAAGAGCAATAAGTGGTACCAGACCGACGAGAATGGAAAACCCCTGATGCTCCCCTATGGATATCAGCAGTCGTTCCGCTACAGACCATGCTTCAACCATGACGGGTATATGACCTATTTCAGGGAAAAGATTCTGCGCTATGTTGTTGAAAAGGTAAAAACCGATTTCATCCATTTCGATAATTTCGATCTCAACAGTCCCGCTTCTGCTGATTTCAATCCGGCAACAATTTCAGCTTTTCATAAATTCCTTGAGGCAAAGTATTCAGAGGATCAGCTAAGAGAAAGATTTGGCTTTTCAGATGTTTCTCATGTGCTTCCTCCCAGCTGGAACAATGAAAATCCATATGATAAGATGAGTGAGATCCGTGATCCGGCATTTCAGGAATGGATCGATTTCAGATGCTGGACTATGACAACACGTCTGGCCGAATGTGCCCGTTTTGTCCGTAGTCTCAACAAGGAGATTGTAATTGAAGTGAATCCCCATGGTCTGGTCGGCAGTAACAGGGCCTGGGAAGCCGGCATTAATCATCCCGACCTTATGCAGTATACAAATGTTATCTGGACAGAGGATGATAACAATCCCAGATGGGAAAACGGTGTTGCTATCGGTAAATTTCGCCATTTCAAGCTTGGAAGGACCACAGGCAATTACATTATGACATATTGTGGGAAGCCCGGTGATTTTGCCGAGAATCTTGCCCTTAACAGGACAATAGGTTTTCTTGGGACAGAGGTTCCGACAGGCGTGGCCAGGCAATACCTTGAATTCTGGAAGAGGTACAAAGATCTTTTCACAAATGTTACCGGAGCAGAAAAGGTGGCAGTGCTGAGAAGTTATCCGTCAATGGCCTATAATAATCTCGACACCCAGACCGGGGTTAATATGGCGGAGCAGGTACTCCAGCAGAGACAGATACCTTTTGATATTATATTTGATCAGCAGCTCGGTCAGCTGAACAGGTATAATGTAGTCGTTATGGCCAACCAGGAGAGTCTGTCAGATGAATCGGTAACAGCCCTGAAAAACTATGCAATGGATGGTGGAGGCATTGTTATGACAGGAACCACAGGAAAGTTTGACCGGTGGAGAAGACTAAGGAAAAGTAAGCCTGCCAGAGGAGATGCGGCTTGAAAGTAATGCTCTTTCCGGAATAACCTCTGCCGGCATGGAATTTCCATTGTCCTTTGATTATGGCAGAGGGAAAATCATCTGCCTGTCCGGACTGACTCAGCCAGAGGCAGAGATCAAACTCGGGATGGAAACTATATGGATGATGCCCGAAAATGCCAATGAACTGGAATCTGCCGTCTACTGGGCTGCAGGGAAAAAACTTCCCCTCGAGGTACAAGCACCTGAATGGATTGGTGTTTCACATGATACTCAGGAAAACAGGGAGATCATACACCTGTTCAGTTACAGGAATTCATCCAATGCCGGAGCCATTACTATGGAATTTAACGGAACAATAAAAAAAGCCTGGGCTGTGTCTCCCGACTTTGAAAACAGGAAGGAGGTACCCTTTACCAAAGAAGGAGGCAACACTGTCATTAAAATCTCAGATCTCGCTGTATATGAGATTATTGTACTGGAACGATGATGAGAAGACGGAAGACAGAAGCCTGACGCCTGACACCTCAATACTTGATGAACCTGTCCGAAAGCATAGGAAATTTTTCATCCGCTGCAAATACTTTCTCATCCCTGAACCTGATCCATTGGCCGCGAGTAAAATCAGGAAAACCGACCAGAGAATTTCCCTTTGAAATAGACATTTCAGAAAGTGCGGAAATTGCGCTCCAGGCAGCCGCATCATAAACATCAATTGGTGCAGGCTTGTTTTCCTTTACTGCCTTAAAAAAATCGTTTAAAACCATATAATCAATGCCCCCATGGCCTGATCCCTCAGCATTTCCACCCTCCTCTCTCCAGTATTTATGGTTATATTTTGTAATCCATTTCTCATCAGGTTCATAAGCATCCTTCACAGGAGACTGGTTCTCAATATAGATGGATTTCCAGTCCTCATGCCACAACCCTTTTGTTCCCTGTACCATGTATTCACCCACATGAGGCCTTGGGTTATTACAATTATGTGTCACGAGAACCGTTTCCCCATTGGCACAATTTATAGTTGATGTAACGATATCGCCGCAATTCCACTGGACTTTGGAGAGCGGATGGTCAGCTCCGCCGTGATCATCAACATAATTCTTTAATCCTCTTGCCTTAGTAGCAAACGAGGAAAGGGATAAAAACCTGTTGCCATTATGAATATCCAGTACTTTTGCAACCGGTCCGATGCCATGTGTAGGATAAACATCTCCGTTACGTCTCAGGGAATGTAATCCACGCCACTGTGCTTCCGCATAAGCGTCCTGTCCAAATTTCAGCGGACGGCCCGGGACATAATCATATTCCAGCCCATCATTGAATTTAACTCCCCTCAGATCATGCAAATACCCGCATCTGCAATGCAGCAATTCGCCAAAAACATCCTGACGGACCATGTTGAGAATTGCCAGGAAAGAACGGTCATAATTGGCATTCTCAAGAAACATCAGGTTGATCCCGGTCTCCTCATGTGTATTGACCAGGTCCCAGCACTCGTCAATAGTTGTTGCGGCGGGCACCTCCAGGCCGGTATAGGCGCCTGACTTCATAGAAGCAACAGCCATTCTTGTATGCCATTCCCAGGGAGTTGAAATTATTACAGCATCCAGATCTTCCTTTGCAAGCATCTCAAGATATGCAAAGTCGTTTCCGGTGTAAACCTTCGCTTCAGGAAGATTTGATCCGGATATGATCTTTCCGGCGGCAGACAAGGATCTGTCTGAGACATCACAAATTGCAACGATTTCTACATGTGATGATCCTGCACATGTCTGAAGGTGTCCCTGCCCCCTGTTTCCGACGCCAATAAAACCTGTCCGTATTCTGTCAGTTGCTGCCGGGGAAGATTTCTTCTTTGATTTTTGAGCCGGAACCGGATCAGATATTGCCGGTGCAGCAAGAGCCACGGTTGTTAATCCTGCAATTGTGGCTTTCTTCATAAAATTTCGTCGATTGATTTCCATACTATTATTTATTATTTATACGAATTTTAAGGAATGAAAATAAAAAGGTGTGAACGACGTTCGCTCTCACCAATAAAAATTGTTCCGTCTTTACCTGTTGTCATTGCATCAAATTGCTGGCCCCGCCAGTAATAATACGGACTACGGTCAGCTATCAGGAGACCATGGTCCTCAAATCCACCAGAGGATGGATTATAACTATAAAACTGACAGGGTCGTGATGAAGAGCGTTCACCTGCCATAATATAGACTTTGCCATCGGGTCCGACGCTCATGCATCTCAGACGCCGTGAAGCTCTCATTTTACCAAGATTGGTAAGCTTCATACCAGTTGGATCTAAAGAGAAAAGATAACCATCGGATGTTCCTCCGTATATCAAACCTGAAGATGCCGTTGCAAAATATTCCACAACTGCATAGTCTTCATAAAACTGAAGGTAATAATAATCTCCGGGGATCATCAGACCTGTTGATTCGATTTTACTGGTGCCCGGATCGTAATACTTTAGGATTCCGTTTGTAGCAGAAAAATAGACTCTGCCGAGGCTATCACAGACAAGAGCCCTGCATATGCTTCTCCAGTACCTCTCCGGTCCATGGAAAACAATCATGTCATCAACAGGTCCGAGATCCGTGAACTTTTTCGATGCAATAAAGTAAGCAAAAAAATGACCATCCGGATATGTTATCCCATATATCTCATCTCCTTTCGGACTTATGGTAAGTGCATAGACTGAATTGTGAACCAGGGGAATACCCATATCCTCAAGTTCGCATTGCATATCAGGGAGCTTAACTTTCCGGTCACTTTTACCCGGATCATACCTGTACAGATGCCCTCCCGGATAACTAGTGAAATGATTCTTAATATCTTTCCACAATGATTTGTCAATCAGGCTGTCGGTGCCAATACCTCCTGCAGAAAGAATTATTTCCTCATACATATTCCTGCCGGTGCCCAGGTAGATAAATCCGTCTTTGTCCTCAACAAGGGAATGGTGAATACTTTCCTGCCCGGGGATCTTTCCCAGGTGCCGTACTTTATTAATTGCAGGGTCAAAAAGGAAAAGATAGGAATCATCCCCAGTAGTACCTCCATATATCTTGCCATTATGCGCTGTCAGCAGTGAAGTAACTGCGCTGCTATTTTCCGGTATTTCATTTACCAGAGGATAACCGAGGTCGCGAAGATCAACACGCTGGAGATCTCTGATATTGGTTCTGGCCCAGTCCTGTGCCATTAAAATGGTATCGAGTCCAGGGAAGAGGCATAATGTTAAAACAAGAAATAAAAACGCTGTAGTGTCAGAGGTTGAAGATTTCATTATTATCTCTATTACTCGGGTTTATAGATGATTAGTTGAAGTGAAACAGGGATATCTCCAATATGTCCCGTAGCCTGACTTGTTTCCTTTACTTCCACCTGGCCGCAAATATAAAGTGTGCCATCAGGACCAACGGATGCTGCTTCACATCCGAAAACCCTTCGGCCGTCAACTGTTTGCAAGGAGCCAAGATCTGTTCTTGTATTTGTTTTCAATTCGTAGAGGATAAGGTGATGCGGCTGATCACTTCCAAAAGTCTCAACATATTCATCTGCAGAATATTCACGGGCAGAAGGAACAAAGTAGATCTTTCTGTTTTTATTGTCAAGTGCAAATGCCAGGGTTGAATAAGGTATATCTTTCCTTTCCGGATCAAGGAACTTACTGTCACACATTTTAATCAGAGGGGTTATCCGGCCTTCTTTCCCCTCGTGGGGATCAAAACGGAAAAGCAGGGAACCGCTTCCGCAAGTCACACCGTAAGCAACATTCTCAACCGGATCCCATTCTACTGCACGCCAGTCGCAAGTACGGTCTATCATCGGGTTATGAAGTTCAGTTGGATATATCGACGGGTCATAAGGGATATGTATTGACAGATCAACCACTTTTTCTTTCAGGGCATCATATTTCCAGACTCTGCCGACAGGGAAGCTGCCGAAAACATTTCCTTCATCATCACAAAAAATATCGCGGCATATATCCCAGTTCGTCACCCTTCCAAAGTTCCTTGTAACTTTTTTCTCCAGATCGAAACGATAGAAATAACCTGTGAATCCTACACCAAAAAGGTACTTTCCGGGCGCATCTATTGTCAGAGGATAACAACCGATACCGTTGTCAACAAGGCCCATGTTTTCCAGAATCCCGGTCGAAGGACTGTATTTAATCCAGTGTCCCCCGATCCAGCTTGTATAATCTATGGTTCTGGGGCCGGCTCCATTGTTCATCGGAACAAAATAGATATTGCCATCATTATCTTCAACAGGTTTATTATGGATCTTGCCTGATGCACGAATGCCTTTTCCCCGTTCACCAAGAAAACCGGCAATGTCGGATATCAAAATGTTTTTATCAGTGGCTGCCGAATAGGAATAAAGGTGAGCGCTGCCACCCTCTGTGATCAGCCCTGTATATACTGTCCCGTTCCTGGCTGCATATAAGTGCATCCCACATACAATAATCCTTACCCGGGAAATCCCTGGTTTCAACCACGCAAACAGCACGGGTGATTTGTGCCTGTAAATGTTCACTGCTCAGCAGAAGAAGCAGAAATGTTACGAGATATTGATTCATAATAAATGTCTTGCGGTCTTGCTGTCCTGCGGTCTTGCGGTCTTGCGGTCTCCCCCATCCCCTATTCTCCCACTCTCCCTTTCCCGACTCATACAGACAATGATTCTATTAATCACAGGTTACCAAATCAACATTCCACCCGTTTGCTTTGACAACAGGCTCACCGCTCCCTGAATCGCGCAGAAAGTACTTTGCCTTATAGGTACGTTCTTCTCCGGGCAGAAGTGTTACATAATTATCATGCCAGAATACCGGCAATATGGGTCTGCCTGTTACCGGATCAATAACATCCAGGAAAATGCAGAAGGCAATGGCATCTGAAGGATTTTTAATTTTAAGCGATATCTCACCTGATTCATCACTTTTTGTGAACTGGCTCTCAAAATCCAGTTCGACTTTTGGCAACTTATCCAGTGCCGTAAAATCGGCAAACTGCTTTGTTGGGGTATAGAAGGCCCATTCCAGCTTCTTTGCTGCCTCATAGTCAAGAATATCCTTTTTGGTTGAAAGCCAGTAAATACTATTGTCAACTTCCTGATTATCTTTATTATAAACCCTCAGATCAAGAAACCATACAGATGTAAGCCCTTTTATTTCAGGAAGCTTATAGATGAACTTTGAAGTATTGGAACTTATGCTGCCTTTCCATTGATCTGTAAATATCACTTTCGATTTCAGATCAAATGCCCTGATCTTTACTGTCAGGCCTTCAGCATCATTCAGATCTTCATTGGCAAGGTAAATATCATCGAATCCGTACCGGTAAATGGCATGCAGGGGGTTACATGCCTTTCTGACGCCATAGAATGATCCATTTGGCTGAAGGTAGGTATCGTATAATTGCCAGATCATATCCGGCCACGCAGAATTCAGTTTCCATTGTATCAACCCTGTACTCACTGGTTTATGCGCAACAAAGGCTTCGAACATGGGACGCATCACCTCATAATTGCTAACCTGTGATTTATAGGCAAATTCTTCCACATTTGACGATTCTCCGTATCTGGAGGAAAGGGCTTTCCGGTAACGGTCAAGGGTTGTAAACTGATTCCTTCCGGTATGATATTCCCAGTATTTCTTATCAATTGGCCACAGGCTTTCTTCAGGCAGCATCCTTTTCAGTGAAGCAACAGGCGGGATGCTGGTACCCGGACAGGTTTCGGTATTGAAACCATAAGCTCCGCCAAGCAATGTATCGGTAAACCAGTAAACCGGAGGGGTAAAATCATAAGGACCAAGCATCTTCATCCCCGTCGGGCCGCTTATTTCACTGTACAGTGGGACCGACGCCACAACGGTATTATCCTCTGTACCCGCTCCACCTGCAGAGGTGATATAGGATCTTGAAGGATCGTATTTCTTAAACATTTCAACATATTTTCTCTCAAGGTCAGGTGCGGGAAGCTTATCACTTCCGGTCATCCAGACATAAATGGACGGATGGTTTCGCAGCCACATCATCTGATCGAACCAGGAAGCTGAAATGAGGCTGATATCTTCCCCGGAAACGGGACCTCCGTATTTTTCATCGCATGGTTTAAGGAGATAATCTTCCCATTCCCAATGGCAACTCCATCCTACCATAACAAGTATACCGTATTCGTCGCACAGGTTATACAGATCTTCATCTTTCCCCCAGAATCCCTCAAGACGAATGCTGTTCATATTCATATGTCTGACATATCTGAGCTGTGCTTCCACAGACTCTTTTGTATCCTGGAGCAGCAGATCGTCAGTCCATCCCCCCCCCTTTTATAAGAATAAACTTGCCATTCACATCAAAAGCACGGTTCTGACTGTTGTCAAGGTAGCTCCGGATCTCCCGGATGCCATATTTCCTCACCTCTGTATCAAGGATCCTATTACCGCTGAAAAATTCAATCTTAATAGTATATAAGTCTGGTCTGCCCATTCCGTTTGGCCACCACAGATTTACATCTTTAACCGACAACTGCGGAAATTCCTCCGGTGAAAAGCTGCAGGTAAGTGTTTCACCAGGTTTTATTTCGACTTTCTTCTCGGCAACACCCAGTTCATAGTCAACTCTCAGAATTCCTTTGACAGGTTCACTCCCGCTGTTGATAATCTCTGACTGAATGAAGAGGTAAGCATCCTTCAAACTATCCATATCTACTTTGGACCATACAAAAGGACTTCTGATCCTGATGCCTTCATTGACTTCAAGGAACACCTCCCTGAAGATACCCATATTGCGGTCAATAGGCAGGGGATTCCAGTCAACAAAACCAATAGAATACTCACCATCAGCATGTTGCAGGATCTTAAGAGCAAGTGTGTTTTTTCCTTTCTGCACATATTTACCGATATCAAAAGTGAACATCCTGAATGCACCGGCAAATGTATCCTTGTCTGCAACTTTGTTTCCGTTAACATACAGATCAGCACGGTAATTGATCCCGTTGAATCGAAGTGAGATCTTTTTGCCCATATCGGCCTCTGAAAGGTCAAAGGATTTTCTGTACCACCATGGCTGCCTGAATTGAGAAGGGTCAATTTTCTGCATATTGATTCCGAAATAAGGGTCTTCCACAACCTTCTTTGATGCAAGGCTGCCCAGAACAGTACCCGGAACCACCGCGTCATACCATGATTCAGTATTAAAATCGTTAAGTGAAACTGACATCTCATCAATACCTGATCAACTTATCTGCCGGTTGCATCTTCCATCCAGCCGATAAAACTTCAATTCGTGATGCAACCTGAGAATCAGTTCCGCTGCAGGAGCTAATCAGAGTAAGGGAAACGATTAAAGATACAACCGAAAATGAGTGATAATACAGTTTTTTCATATTATTAGAAGGTTATAAGGTAAAGCTACAATCAAATAGTTAACTGTTGCTGGCAAGGATCTCATCAATGCGACGTATACTCTGGATCATTGAACGGATCGTATGGTAATTTACCTTCCATGAATGGCTCATATGTGTCCAGATTGGTTCACCTTCTCTGGTCATCAGCGGAAACCATTCTCCCACCCCTTTGTTGACCATCTTATCAAGCACAAAACGATGAACATTTTTATACGCATCAAAATATTTCCTGTCACCAAACATTAATACGCCATCAAGCATACCAATGAGTACTTCAGCCTGTTGCCAGAATTCTTTTTCCATATCATAGACACCGCCGGAATGAGGACCTTCAACATAAACGCCTCCATATTCATAATCGATTCCATTGTTGACAGTATGGTCAAAAATCGTTCTTAACAGGTCCGAATAGTTATTTTTATCAATTTTCAGAATATCGAGCGCATGGATAAGCAGCCAGGCAAATTCAGCATTATGGCCATAAGCTGTATTATCTGTTGCATTCCCTTTCAGACCGTCGGGAGAGAACCTGTCCCAGCCCCAGATAATATCGAATTTGATCTGCGGGGCAACCGTCCAGTCCTTATAAAACTGCGGAATGCCGGTTTTGTAAACAGGATGGATGATACGGTTTATCAGAAGATCAATATCCTCCAGTCAGCTTTCTCCGGTGAACCTCCATACCGGTACATTCATACAGAGTTGTAAACGCTTCCATGAGATGCATGTGAACATCCAGTGTCTTCCTGTCTCCTCCCTCGCTGCCTGGTCCGCAGAGTGTCCAGTCACGATGGAACATCTCCCAGTATCCGCCATACATTGTATCGGTGCTGTATTTCTGAAGCAGGTCAAATACCTTTTCGGCATATTCCCTGCCACGGGGATCTCCTGTAGCAAGCGTATATTCACTCATCGAGTAAATTGCGAAACTGAGACCATAGGCAATTTTCTGATCTATTTTCACATTCCCCTTGCGGTCCATCATCCAGTAAAAGCCTCCGAATTCCCTGTCCCACATTTTATCAATCATGAAATCAGCGCCATGTCTGGCCAGCGCTGCGAATTTGCCTTCTCCATAGCCGGCCCGGTGTGCAGATGAAAGTGAATAGAGGCATCTGGACTGAGCAATAAGCGACTTCTCATCCTCGCCTGAATCATTTCCGTTCCTGTCAAAATGAGTAATGAAACCGCCATTGTCAGTGTCGACCATTCTGGTAGTCCAGAAAGGTAACAATTCATTTAAAAGATGGTTTTCAGCCTCTTTCTTTAAAGATACAATCTCATTTCTGTTCATATTTTGAAGAATTTTCTGGTTTAAAATTTGTTTAACTAAATATGTATCTGAATTTTAAGATAATTCAGTTTTATATTGTTTTTACCCCCTTTCTAATCCCGCCTAAGCGGGAGGTTTTGTTCCTTCCCCCCTGGGGGAAGGCTGGGATGGGGGTGCAAATTCATATAAAGATAATCTTAGATTTTTTAGTCAGCTCCTGATAAAGCGCCAGCAGAAAATCCCTGTTATCAGCAGTAAGGTAATGCATTTCGCCTCCCATCCTGCTGAATGTTTTGCAGTAGCGCAGATAATATGCCGGATTGTCTATCGGGGGCTCTCCTTTCTGCTGCCAATCCCACTCTGCTTTTGCAAGATCCACAACAAGGATAAAATGGTTATCGATGTGTTTATGCTCCTGGATCATTATGTTCTGGCACATCGAGAGCGCTTTCTCAAAGATCATCGGAGACATTATGGCTGAACCGACAGACATATAAACACCGTGCTCAAGGTTGGAGACACTGTTTGTAAAACAGAGAAAATCACTCAAAGCTGTCCGGCCAAGCGCAGCCCCGTGATTCATGGGATGATTATATATTATATCATGACCGATCATGGGATGGCCTGTGAATGGGATTTTAAGTTCAAACGCTCTGGCCTGGGCTGAGTATTTTTTAAATGGATGAGAAACAGCCATAAAGCCCGGTTTAATATTGAATTTTTGTATGGTCCCGGCAAGGTCTGCTGCTGCTGCTGCCCTGTCAGGATTGGTCCTGATCTGGTTCAGAACTTCATCCAGCAAAAATGGAATTTCCGGTATCTCCAGTCCCTCCTCTGAAATCATTTTTCCGACCGATTCCCCGTATCCCAGTCCCTCCCAGGCACCGACAATAAGTGCCAGGTTAATATAGAAACCGGTCTCATCCCAAATCCCGAACTGACCATTCCCGACATTTTCACGGACATCTTCGCTCGATTTACCCTGCCAGGCAAACTCCCAGTCGTGAATTATTCCTGCTCCGTTTGCAGCCAGATGAGTAATCCATCCCTCCTCCATTAATGCAATCAAAGTCGGTGACATACCGTTTTTTATGGTATGGGCACCAGTAGCAAGAATCACTGCTCTTTTCTTTTCCCTGGCAAGCCTGATCCTGTCGGCTGTTATTTTTACAAGATTGAATCCAGCTTCAGAAAGACCGGAAGGACGCTGATTAACAGGAATATGACT
Source organism: uncultured Bacteroidales bacterium (assembly GCA_963846335.1). Taxonomy (GTDB): domain Bacteria; phylum Bacteroidota; class Bacteroidia; order Bacteroidales; family VadinHA17; genus LD21. Next base: position 157,549 of record CAWJVS010000030.1, on the reverse strand, counting down.
TTCTTGAATATTAATCTTATTTTTCCTGTCATGCAGTTTTTTCACAGCCAGCCGGTTCCTGTCAAATTTCGGGTAAGGCATCTTTTATTTTTTAATATTCAACAAACCCAGCAATTGGGACATTTGTGAAAAATCGGGTATGATCACATCTGCACCTGCCTTGATAAGCCTTGTACGCTTTGATTCATTCAGTCCGTAACGGCGCAGCTCATTGCTGGCAACTCCGATAGTCAAACCACCCTTCTTGTTTGTTTCCCTTATCTCAACAGGGCCATCTCCGAATGTAACAACCTTGCCGGAGGCTGAGTTTCCGATTGTATCCAGAATACGATCCAGCACTATTTTTTTCGCCTCCTTGTTGATATCTCCCACTGCTCCGAATATTCTCCCGCCGAAAAGATGATCATACCCAAGAACACGGGCCTCGGAAGCAACATCGTCAACATCTGTACCGCTCGCCAGGTAGAGTTTAATGCCTGAATCATAAAGCTTCTGCAGGAAAGGAATGGAATTTTTCATTGTAAGATCTTCAAGTGACAGCTCCCCCCGTTTGAATTTCTCCTCCCTTTCCTTAACCATCTTCAGTAATTCATCATTATAGATCTGCTTGTATCCGAATTCATCAAGCAGGTCTGATTCAGGTACACATCCGAATTCCTTAATCAAACCGATTAATCCCTTCATCTGGACAAGTGTCTGGATGCCAGTTGTCCTGTCGATGTACTCAGCAACCCGCACTTTCACTTTATGGAACAAAGATTCATCCGCATCCTGATATTTTTTTCCCAGTATTGCTTTAATCATAACAGGAGTCATGATCAGTTCCCATCCTTCTCTCAGTGTTGAGATAGTTCCGTCATGGTCAAAAATTGCATGTTCTATCACAGGTTTTTCGTTCCACCTGTGAATAATTTCTATCTCTGTCTTCACGTGATAAGTGGCATGCCTCATATCTTCAGCAAGCTCTGAGGAATAAATAAAATCCGGATCTCCTCCTATCCCAAGTATTTCTGCAGGTGATGCGGTTCCGGTCTGGAATAATTTCTGAACAGTAACACCTGCTACATAAGTACCGAGGGTGGCAGCATCAACCATGCTGTACCCTGCGGCCAATGCGGATGCGGCACCGGCCAGATAACTGTCACCGGCTCCAACTGTATCAACCCTTGAAAGTATCATCAGTCCGGGTATTTCCGTAATACCATTATCATCAATTGTAAGTGATCCCCGGCTGCCCCGTGTTATGAAGAGGGGTTTCCGGTAACGTTTGAATAATTCGCCGGCTGCTGAGACTATTTCCGAATGAGGAATCACTTCATCCGGTTTTTTGATTATACCGTATAACCTCATTGCTTCAGTGTCATTCATTTTACGGATGGCACCATTGTAAAAGTCATTGTAATTGCGGCTGTCGACTATAAAGGTTTTTTGAGGGTATCTGAGAATCAGACCGGCAAGCAGGGGCCTGAAATAATCCGTGTGTATACCTGAAGGCACCTGCTGGTTTATGACAACAATGCCGACTTCTGAAATTTCCCTTTGAAGACTATTTATCAGCCTGTGTGCAGTCTCTTTTGAAAGTATATTATAGTTCCCGAAATCTATGCGGTTCAATTCCCTGTCATCAATATAAGGTTTGGCATAGGTATGAGTATACCATGAATCTTCCTGAACAATGAGGTTCTCGGTCTTTATTCCTGTTTCTTTCATTATCCTGACCATTTCTGCCCCGAAGGGATCCGTGCCTATAACGCCAAAAGCACGGATATCCCCTATACCCATGGCAGCAAGATTACTTGTAACATTGCCAGCGCCCCCAAGTGAGTACCGTTGTTTTGCCACAGGCCTGGTAACTTCATTGGTCTCAATTGAAGTTTCACTCATCGCTTCATCAATATGCCAGTAGGCATCCAGGCAAAAATCTCCTATCACAACTATCTTAACAGAGCTTATATCAGCCAGTATCTTTTGAAGCTTCTCCTTTTTCATTCTGCAATACTTTTAATAATAATCTATTAACTCTTTCGCACATAGAAAGAGACCCATAGTATATAGAGCATACAGGCACCAACTACCGAAATACTGACAAGAGGACCAAATGCAGTACTCACAAATCCCATAACAAGAGGAATAACGGCACCACCTGACACGGCCATTATCAATAAACCTGAAACTTCATTGGCACGATCAGGCATTTTAGCCAGTGCGAGTGAAAAAATCACCGGGAACATATTTCCCACACCCAGTCCGATAATAAAGATTGAAACAAAAGCAACCGTGTTACTCGGGGCAAAAAATACACCCAAAACGCCGGCAAGCGATAATATCGTAATCAGAAACAGAAAGAGGCGTGGTTTTATCCAGTTTAATATAATTGCGCCAAGAAATCGGGATATGGTTTCACCGGCAAAAAAGAAACTGATGCCGTATGCAGCTGTTTCGAGAGTTATGCCATATTTTGCAATAAGGACATTCGCGATATTTGTATTTATTGCAACTTCAGCTCCGACAATCAGAAAAATTGACAAAGCCATATATGCGACAAAACGATTTTTGAGCAATCCGAAACATGAGGCAAATGAAGCCGGTTTGCGGTCGGGTTTAGATTCCTTAATTGGTGTCAGTGAAAGCCATAAAGCTGAAAGCAAAGAAGTTACACCATAAACGGCCAGCACTAATCTCCAGTCGCCAAAGCTTCTGGCCATAAATGTAGCAATGATTGGTCCTGAGAATGAGACTATTGCTTTAATAAACTGAGTGGTACTCAAGTAGCTGGCAAGCTTCTCACCCGGAGTAACATCCTGCAATAACGGGTTGGCCGAAACCTGAATAATTGTATTGCCAATACCCAAAAGGATGAAAGAAGCAAACATCATCCCGAATGAATAATGAATAAACGGGATGCCTAATCCCACAGCCTGGATAACCATACCCAGATTAAGCATATTACGCTTGCCATACTTATCCTGCAAAACTCCTGCCGGCACTGAAAGAACAAAGAACCACAGAAGAACCATCATTGGCAAAAACTGTGCAATAAAATCTGTGAGCATGAAGTCCTGTTTAACATATCCGGTAGCTACACCGATAATATCAATAAACCCCATAACTATGAACGACATAAATACCGGGAGTATCTTTCCGAGTCCTGATCTTGAATTTTCCACAATACGCTTTTTTAGTTTATATTAAAATTTATTTAACGGTTCTTAAGTTTTGATTCTTTCAACAGCCAAAAATGAGCACAAAGGATCATTTATTAAACTCCAAATATTTCCTGATCTATTCTTCCAGCAAATTAACAACTTTTATATCTCCGGTTTTTCTGTAATAACGCAGTGTTTTTATTTCATAAGGTCTGAAGTCGCCCGTCCATATCTTATTTACAAACTTCAGGCTGATGGAGGCAGAAACAGGCTCTCCAAAAGTTTCAACGCATCTCAGAACAATATCCTCGCCTAATTCCGACTGTTTGACTGCAGATACGATCACATTTCCGGAATTGATCGAAAGGAACGAGCCCGATTTTGGCATAGTACCCCTGTGTATCCCCTGGTAAATCAAGAGTGACTGCGAAATGAACTCTTCCGCAATCCGCGGTATATTGACATCCTGCAATGTACCGGCATGAGGAACGAGCAGCATCCGGAAAGTCTGGATTCCCTGATCCATCCAGATATGCTCGCTGCTGGTATCAAGAACTTTTGGTACATGATGGGCAAACGGGGAAGACCTGACAACTGATATCCTCATATCATTACCGTTTATGCTGTAGCCATACTTGGCATCATTAAGAATCGTGAGGCCATATTTTCCATTGCTCCTGTTTCCGGTCAGGTCAATCCATCTTTGTCCCGGATCTTCATTCCCGTCAGTTTTGCGGATAATATTCCCATAGGGAGTCTCATATGTTGCAACCGGAGATTCTACATCGGCAGGAAAGGAAAATTTTATCATTTTCAGCCTTTCATGCCAGTCAAGTGTTATAATGGCCTCGAGGTTCCTGGCGCCCGCATAAAGAGTCCAGTCAATGCTGAGCTCTGAATCGCCGAATGTTGAAATAACGCGCACAGCGGCGCGCAGCGGGCCGTTCTCAAGAACTTTAAGTTTTGCATCTGAGAAGACCCCTATCTCATCGGAGAATGCCTTTACATCATGGCTCCAGGTATCGCTTTGATCATTTATCACCACTGCTTTGCAACCTGTTGCTCCTCCGGAAAACACTTCCCGGCCTGCATCCTTGTCAAAAATCCCGATAGTGCCATTTACTGAGAAACTGATTCGGAGATGCTCATTCTCCAGAATGTTTTTATCTGCCCTGGCAATATTTTTTACCTGCCCCGGATCCCCCTGTAATATCCTGATCTGTCTGTAGCCAAACGGAGGCACTATTGTTCCAAATATCAACCTTTTCCTGTTTGTTTCCGTCGACCCGGGGTTCCACTGGTGCAGCAAAGATTTGCCAGTTTCATCTTCCACACGGGTAGTGTCTTGCATACCGTTGAGATCGTATTCAAGATTTGAGTATACTTCCCATGCATGAGGGTTGAAGACCAGCAGGTACTGCGAGGCCGGATCTTCTGCAGCTACCTGCCATTCAAGCTTTTGAAGCGACATATAGGCATTCATATGGGCAATATCCAGGGCATATCCGAATCCCTCCCTTGCAGACTGCGAATGTTCAGGCAGTGAAGTACCGGCGAGACTGTCATGAAACTGAAGAAAGAGTACTTTCTTCCAGGCAGCTGTCAGTTCCGCTTTAGGATAAACCGACCCCAATGCAGCTGATGCAATGGATGCAATCTTCTCCGCAGTTGACAGAGCAGCCTCTGCCTGTCTGTTTCCCTTCTTTATCGCCGATTCGGCTGTATAACAGCCTACAGCATGATGCTGCAAATCATCAGCAACTACAGGGAAATTCAAATTGACTGATCTTCTTAATTCTTTAAAATAGCGATCGGTAGTTGAATAGAATACTTCCGGTGCTTTCGTGTCAGTCTTTAGTTCTTCAATTGATTGTATATTTTCCTTTGTTGCACCCCCACCATGATCACCGGCGCCATAATATGCCATAAAGCTTTTCATTGGCTGATCCTTGTATTGGGACAGTATCTGTTCCACTCTGTTTCTCACAGATCTGCTGTCATTATAGCTGAGCTGTATGCGGTAGGTTAATATTCGTGTTCCGTCGGTTCCTTCCCACCAGAAGAGATCAGCCGGGAGGTCTTTTTCCTTTCGGGCCGGCCTCATGAAGATATAATTCTCCATACCCTGCAATTTCAGAATCTGTGGCACGGTGCTGGCATGTCCGAATGAATCGGGGCAATAGGCAACGGTAGCACGGTGGCCTGTAAGACGTTCCATGGTAAGCTGCCCGTACAATCCCTGCCGCACCATTGCTTCTCCTGATGGCATATTCATATCCGGCTCTATCCACCACCCGCCGTCAAGTTCCAGCGGCCTTCATCTATCCTTTTGCGTATCTCTTCAAGCATTGCAGGATCATTTTCTGCCACCCATTCATAAAACTGTGCTGAACTGGCCGTAAAACAGAAGTCAGGACTTTCGTTCATCCTGTCGAGAGCTGACCTGAAAGTACTGTGCACAACTGAAACTCCTTCTGACCATGGCCATAGCCATACAGGATCAATATGTGCCTGCCCTATCATGTGAAACCTGATTTTGTTTGCATCTGCCGGCCATGAAGAGACTTGCCGGTTATCATTGCCGGGCAAACATGGAACAGGTCCCAGTACTATGCTTGCAACACCTGCCGTACTATAATTTATAAAGGTTCGCCTGGAGATGCTATTACTCTTTTTTGAACTTTTCTCTTGCATCATTTAAGTTTTTTTGTCTCAAACTAAAACGGGGGAATCAATTACTCCTGTATTCCAAAAAAATGCTGTTCAACTATCAGACAAAGGGTATGGTAAACAGGCAGATGTAATTCCTGGACAAAAGAAGTGCGTCTTTCAGGAACATTTATAAGGATATCGCAAACGGATTTAAGTTTTCCTCCCGTTTCTCCTGTCATTCCAATAACGGTCATACCTTTTGCTCTTGCTGTGATGGCAGCATCAAGCACGTTTTGAGCGTTCCCCGAAGTACTTATGCCAAAAGAACATCACCCGGATTGCCGAAAGCAATCACCTGCTGAGCATATATAAGGTTTGCATCGGTGTCATTTGCCACAGCAGTCATGAGGGCTGTATGAGCAGACAGAGAGATTGCCGGCAGTCCGGACTGAAGCTTAACTGCCAGAAAAGATCCCCTTTTACCGGATACTGCCATTAACTGATTCTTCATTAAATCATCCAATGGACGTTTCTGTTCAAATCCCTTCAGCAATTCACCGGCAATATGGTCGGAATCACTGCTGCTTCCTCCGTTGCCGCATATCAGGACTTTGTTTCCATTCTGATAACACCTTATAAGGCGTTCTGCAGCCTCGTTAAGTTTATCACTGATAACCTCAAGCTTCGAATATCTGTGAATTAATTCCTCAAGGAAAAGAATGTTTTCCATGTCATTGAGATTTTAAAATTTATCTTCATATATGGCTACACACAGTGCAGCGTAATCGCCAATTGAATCTCCAAGTTCAGCCGGAACAATACGGCATACGTCGAGTGCACCAGGAATTGCTTCCCGCTTCAAAACAGGTTCAATAAGCGGTTTGAAAAGCATCTCATTGCGGGCATAGATACTCCCTATTACAATGCATTCCGGATTCAGCATATCAATTATTATTGCCAGCCCCTGACCAAGATATTCGGAAGCTATCCTTATAATTTCATATGCAACAGAGTCACCGGCAAGAGCTGCCATAGTTACCATTCTGGTATCAATTTCACCTATCCTGTCTGCTGATGGACAGAAATTTACAGGCTGGTTATTGTTCAGTCTTTCCGCAACTACAGATCTGGCCAACTGGGCAATTCCCCCTCCGCTGCAGTATCCCTCGAAGGATCCCGCCTTTCCAAAACCAACAGGTCCCTCCTTTGCAAGCCTGATGTGCCCCACTTCTCCGCCAAGATCGTTTGTTCCGCTGTATAATCTGCCATTAAGAATAAGACCTCCTCCCATTCCTGTGCCAAAAGTCAGAAAAACCATGTTGGATGTACCTCTTCCGGCTCCCATCAGCCACTCAGCCAGGGCACATGCATTGGCATCGTTCTGCAGCGTAGTTTCAACTCCGAATTCTTCACTGAAGATTTTTGTTATGGGAACACTGTCCCATCCAGGAAGATTGGGTGGGGAATAGATCATACCACTCTTTGAATCGAGTGGACCGCCACAGCTTATTCCAATCCGTTTCAGATTATATCCCGGAAATTCATTGAGCAAGGAAATCATATTGACTTTGAAATCAGACAATATTTCATTATATCCTCTCAGGGTGCGGGTTTCGAAAACTATCTTTTTCTTAATTGAAAAGTTATTATCTCCTATAACAACACTGCATTTTGTTCCGCCTATATCCAAACCAAAATAGATATTCTCCGGAGAGTTGTCCACTGATTCCATAAATTATCTGAATTTGATTAATAAGGTGCTAAATAACTATAAATAGTACAGTGAATGTAAGAATTTTTTACCAAACCAGTATAAAAAGTTATCTTGCCTGATTAGCTGCCATGGTTTGGATAAGAGCCATTATTCTCCATAATGGACTTCTCTCTCAACATCCTCATTATCAAGCGGCGGGCCCTGTTCAATCTTTCTGCCAGTCAATTGTTCTGTTGTATTTCTTCATTGCCAGTTCAGCATCGAATATCCTTGAATCATGCATTTCCATTGTATATGGCGAGTAATCAGGTGACCGGAAGTAAAAAAATCCTGCAGCAAGAACCTGTCACATCAAACTGGTTAACATAGGGTACATCGAGAATATTATAGATTGTTTTCAGCACCGATCCAAAATTGGCGTGGGTATGAGAAACATATCCTCTTTTTACATAAGGACCTGCCATCATCAGTATGGAACGATGTGCATCAACATGATCAACACCGCCCTGGGGATCATCTTCGGTAATTATAACCAGCATATCCTTCCAGTATTTTGTCCGTGACAGAAAAGTGCAATATTCGCCCACAGCCAGATCGTTATCAACCATGAAGGATGAGGATAAAGGTAGCCATCTTCAGGCCTGATCGAAGCTCCATGATCATTTGGCAACCTGCATGGTAACAAGGAAGGCATCTCCTCATTTCCGTTGATCCATTTTTCAGTAAACTCCTTTTCAAACTGATCCATCCTGTACTGATCCGGTATATTCATATTGTATCCGGCATAATCGTGACTTGTCCTGTCTAAACAGTGCTTTCTGCATCGGAACCATTACTCCATGCGCAGGCTCCGGTAATCGTATCATACCATTCCTCCCGGTTACATGAGCAGTTTCATTTGCTTCACCGAAGTTGTAGAATGAAACATTCTTTCTGTCAAGAGCTTCCCATAGCCCGCCGATTTCAGCATAATCTTCAGGATCAATGCTTCCAGTCGAACCGGGATGACGTCTTCCCGGAGCTTCTGGAAAATAATCTCGCAGTTTTCGAAACACTTGAATTCGCTTCAACCCATTCGTTCGGTATAACCCCCATCATCCAGTGGTGACCATGGATGGAGGCATCACTGTCGCAGTAAAAATTATCTGAAAAGGAAAATTGTTTTGCAGCCTTTTATGATGATTTGGGCTGATCCTGAGTCCGGGAATTTACCTCTCATTGACTCAGGTAGCGTATATTCATTATTAACGCCGAACCGTGCCAGTGTACTGTCGCCATCTGCATTTTTCAGCTGCCCGAAAACCTCGTCATAGGTCCTGTTCTCCTTGGTGATATAAACAACGTACTTTAATCGGCGACTTACGCATTCCGGGAAGTGCCGGCAAGGGATTGCATATCATCCCTAATACGTTTGGCTCCATGAAAGTATTTTCAACTGACTGTTTTGTATAAAATGCCAGTTTGTCATTGTCAGGCACGTTGACCTTCTGGAAACTTCCAAGCTGAATATCACCTACATAATAACCCTGAACAGGAGATACAAATCCTTACCCCCGTTTGGACCGGCACCCAGCCCCCTGCAGGTGATAATAAACAATTCTTTCTCATCCTCTGAAGCAATACCCTGGTCAGGCCCCCAACCCGAAGGAATCAATCCCTGTGTCGTGCCTGTTCCGAACATCAATTACTGCAACGGCATTAAAACCAAGAAGAGCTACATACAGAGTCTTTTCATCCTTGCTAAGTGTCAGCCCAAAAGGCAACAATCCCCGGTAATTTATCAATCCGGTCTATCAACGCAATGATCGGAATGTGTCCTGTTATCTTGTGGTTTCTGTAATCGATAACTGAAATATTGTCATTGGTTGCATTTGACACATAGGCAAACTGAGATCCGACTGCAATTGAGTTAGGGCTGGCTCCACCAACGACTTCAGCATCTTCAATCATCTGTCCTATCTGATGGCCTGTTTTGAATCTATCAATCACCTGATTGGTTTGCAGATCGATCAGTAAATACACTCATCGCATCCGGATGAAGCGGACTGCCAACTCCCGGAACTTCACGACCTTCAACGACTGTCCCATTAATTGATTCAGGAGTATTATCCCATATGGATGATGAGAAATCAGCAAGAATCGTAATTTTCAGGGGTAGCTCCTGTTATCAGAGGATATTCATACATACCAACATTTGCAATGAATGCAGTTTTCCTGTCCGGACTGAAAGAGAGTCCAAACGGCTGTCGCCGACCCTTATTGAAGCAGTAATCTTTTTCGCAGGCCAGATCAATGCGCACCAGCCTGAAATTGCCCCTGTCAAGAACCAACAGTTCATTTTCGGTTCATTTAAAACCAGATCTGAAGTAAAACTGTCATTATAAGTCATACCATCAGCATTCCATTCAGAGAAATTGAATCGAGACGCGTCAAACTTTCTGATATCATAGATGATTACAGCACCGTTATCACCCCCGCTCAGATAGACTGTTCGTGAATCGCCTGAAAACAACACCAAGATACGATCCGTCGGATAAGGGCGATTTGATTGTTTTATCATAGCTGGGAACCCTTATGGATGCAAGGAACTGCAGATCAATAATTGTAAACACGCCATCATGAAGTGTAACAGCTTTTTTGCCGTCCGGCGACAATGCCATGCCGAATGGATCATCGGTGATCCTTAAAAGATCTCCGGCAGGTGTAAGAAACCTGCCGCTGGGCAATATGGTGGTTCCGCCGGTACTGATCCCGGTAACCTTTTCGCCAGCAGGAACTGTAAGTATTTCAACTTTTTTTTGTGAGAACAGATGATCAGTGAATCCTGCAAAGATCAGAATGATAAATAAACGTGTCAGAATGGCCATATGATAATGTTCAAAGTTTTGATAACAATAATTTCATGATTGAAACACACTTCTGTGGTGTGGTTACTGAAAACCTTTCCGGTATTCAGACGGGGTTTTTTTCATCACACACTTGAAATAGTGGTTGAAATTTGCAAGGTTGCTGTAACCGCACTCGTAACTGATCCTCGTAATCTGCTTGTCAGTCTGAGCCAGCATCTTGGCAGCCAGGCCGATTCGAACATTCTTTACATAGTTCATGAATGTCTGATTGGTTTTTTTCTTGAAGTATCTGCAGAAAGAGCCAGGTTCCATGAAGACAAGTTCTGCAGCCTCCTTTAGTCTGATGCCTGACTGGATATTTTTAAAGACGTATTCATAGATCTTATTAATCTGGTCATGGTGTTTGTCATAATGGTCAGGGAGGGAAGAAGGAAGAGTTAATTCTTCCTTGTCATCGATCTGAAGGAGCAGGTTGAATACTTTCAATAATTCTATATATAGGGGAAGACCTTCCAGAGTTACCATCTTTTTCAGCGTCTGTCCCACTTTCTCCACGGATCTGCCTCTGAACCACAAACCATTGCCTGCATTCTTAAGGAGGTTCACAACATTTTCAAGCTCCGGAATATTAAAAAAATTCGAGGCTATAATATTCTCATAGAAATGAGTGACAATACACTCAGAGGGAATATTCTCTGAAATTTCCAGAACATTCCAGCAATGAGGAATATTTGGACCGAGCAGGACGAGGTCTCCTTCTGAATAGCTGGATATACTGTTACCTACGATTCTTTTTCCTGACCCAGACAGGATATAGTTCAATTCAAAATTCTTATGAGAATGGATTTTGTGAGAATTGGGATCCATCCACATCTTCCTGGTTATAAACGAGTGTTCATGGGAAACAAATATCTTCTCATATATGATTTCCATAGCAAACTTTTTAACCTTAAAATGTAAAAATAACTAATTAATTTGATTTTATGGGTTAAAAATCAATGTAAACAGAACAATATAAAACAAGTAACAATAAGCATAATAGGGTTTATTTGCAGTATGAATATTTAGTATTCAAAGAGACCAGATAAACGAACGAACTAAATGGCAGAGCTGATATAAAACTTGAGATCTGATAACCTATGAAATTACCATTAAAAGGGATTATTCCACCTTTAGTTACACCTCTTCTGGATAACAGTACACTTGATGTTGCCGGACTTGAAAAACTGATTGAGCACTTATTGTCAGGAGGAGTCCATGGGATCTTTATCCTGGGAACTACTGGTGAGGCTACAAGTCTGCATTATAATCTCAGGAAAGAACTTATTGAAAGGACGAGTAACCTGGTCAATCACAGGGTTCCATTAGTTGCAGGCATAACGGATACCTCCCTGAACGGGTCACTTGAAATAGCGGAGTATTCAAAGAATGCCGGGCTGGATGCGGTTGTTCTCGCACCTCCCTATTATGTGCCGATATCGCAGGAGGAAATGAGAGAGTATCTGGAAAATTTAGCTCCAAGGCTGCCTCTGCCGTTTATAATGTATGACATGCCGAGTTGTACAAAAATGCATATGTCGGTCGAAACAATAAAAAAGGCAAAGGAGCTGGGTGCCATAGGTGTAAAGGACAGCTCCGGCGACATTGCATACCTCTATTCACTTATAGAGGAATTTAAAGGATCACCGGAATTTTCTGTAATTGCGGGTACAGAATTATTTCTGCCTGAAACAATACTGCATGGCGGAGATGGCGCTATTGCTGGAGGAGCCAATTTATACCCGCGATTATTTGTAGATTTGTACAATGCATCAGTTGAAAGGGATATTGATAAAATAGCACTCCTCCGTGAAAAAGTGATGATGATAGACAATACGATTTTTAATGTTGGCAAACATAAATCAAGAATAATCAAGGGAATAAAATGTGCCTTGTCCGTAATGGGCATTTGCAATGATTATGTGGCGTTTCCGCTTCGCAAATTCAGATCTGAGGAGAGAAAGAAAATCGAGCAGCATGTTGAAGAGTTGAAAAAGATACTATGAAAATAATCAAGCTTATACTGGTTTGTTTAATATCGCTTTCATTATAACAGCTTCGCCCAGACAAGGAATGCAAGCAACTCAATCATAAGTGAAGAATTTATTTTTCCCTTTCAGAATGAACATGCTCATGGGAGCAGCATTGTGATGCTTCCCGGCGGAGATTTACTGGCATGCTGGTTCCAGGGAAGCGGGGAGAGGATCAGCTGACGATGTCAGGATAATGGGCGCCAGATTGAGAAAAAATGACAGTAAATGGACCACCCCTTTCCTGATGGCAGACACAAAAGGAATGCCCGATTGCAATCCTGTGCTCTTTATTAACAGGAAGGGCAGGCTTTTTATGTTCTGGATAGCCGTTTTGGCCAACAAGTGGGAAAATTCAATTTTAAGATACCGGACATCGACAGACTACTCAGGAAATGGCGCACCAAACTGGGAATGGCAGGATAACATTTTGTTGAAACCTGACGATAATTTTGCCGCTGAGGTTGAAAAGAAATTTAATGAGATGCCTGAAAGTCAGGCAGGATGGGCATCATACGCACCTTTATATGATGACATGATAAAAGAAGCAAGCAAAGACCTGTCTAAAAGGAGTATCGGATGGATGACACGTATTCATCCGATAACACTCAGGGATGGCAGGATACTACTACCTCTCTATTCAGACGGTTTTAATTTTTCGATGGTCGCAATTTCGGATGATGAAGGAACATCCTGGAGAAACAGCCTGCCTATCGTGGGCCGAGGACCGATCCAGCCGGCCCTGGCTGTCAGGAAAGATGGCACAATAGTTGCCTATATGCGCGACAGCGGAGATGCTCCGGCAAGAGTGCATATAAGCTCATCATCAGATAATGGTGAATCGTGGACTCTTTCAGAGAAAACAGATATACCCAACGAGGCCAGTGTTGAAATCTGCGTTTTAAAAGACGGCAAATGGGTGTTTTTTGGAAATGACATCACTGACGGCCGCTATCAACTATCGCTCTACATCTCAGATGATGAAGGCTCTACATGGAAATGGAAAGAGCTCATTGAATACCAGGCTGATAAAAAAGGAAACTTTTCATACCCCTGCCTGATACAAACCAGTGATGGCCTGATACATATCTCATATTCTTATTCACTGGGAGAAGGGAAAAAAACTATCAAACATGTTGTGATCGATCCAATTAAAATCACAATTTAATATAAATCCTCTTTCTGTAAAGAATGTAAGCAGGAATAAAAAGAACCCCAACATAGATCAATGCATATATCATGCTGACAAATTTCGGAACCCCTCCTATTGAGGTGAAGAAATTGAAGAAATGATCATTCAGACTGCTTCCTCCCAATTTGATCCCGTAGAAGAGAATGGCAAAAACATCAGCCAGCACGTATATTGCAATGGCATTAGAACCGTATATTACACCGAATTGTGCACCCTTCCTGTAGTTCAGTATATCAACTACAAATATTGAAGCTGCAAGAGTCATTGAAGCAAGTCCGGAAGTAAAAAGAACAAATGAGCTGGTCCAGATATTCTCATTTAAAGGGAAATGCCAGTTCCATACAACTCCGGCTATAGTTGACAGAAACCCCAGAAGAAACAGCCAGATCACCTTATATTCCTGTGATTTTAGATTCAGAAGCAATGTTCCGGCAAGCATACCTGTAATACCTGTAACAATTGAAGGGAAAGTGCTTAATATTCCTTCCGGATCCCAGGTCTTCTGGTACAATCTGCCAGGCATGTATTTACTGTCTATCCATTGGGCAAGATTAATGTCACGTTCGAGCATAACCTGGCCATACCCGGGTGTCGGGATAAAATTCATTGCCAGCCAGTATCCGACAAGGATAACAGCCGCAATTATTGCCTGTGTTCTCCAGTTTGTGTTCAGGAAAATGAAACCGCATACGAGAAACACAATAGCTATCCTGTGGAGTGTCCCTGTATACCGGAGATCAGCTAAATCAAGATCCGGAAGCAAACCCAGCAGATTGAGGAACATTCCCACTGCAAAGATTTTCAGGGACCTCCAGATCAGTTTAGGATACATTTTCGAGGGAGCCATACCAGCATCAAGCCTTTTCGTATAGGCAAATGCTATTGCAACGCCTACAATAAATAAAAAGAAGGGGGCAATAAGATCGGTTGGCGTAATACCATTCCAGTGGGTATGTTTAAGTGGGGCATAAACATTACCCCCGTTACCCGGGAAATTCACGAGTATCATAGCGGCTATCGTTATGCCTCTGAAGGCATCCAGAGAAATCAACCTTCCGCTGGTTCCAGTCATATTTGTCTTGCTCATCAGTTAGTATTTATAAAAATATGGAAAAAATCTGGTTAATTTCTTTGCCGGGTCATATTATTGCAGTCTGTTAACTTATCTGGCGGCTGTTTCAATAAGTTCTTCAACTGCCGAAACAACCTGCAAGTCGCATCTTCCGCCCTGTTCCTTAGCCTTATCTGTTATTTGCAGGCTTTTATCTTTCCAGCCTGCCGGAGGTTTGGATCCGGTTTTCATATACTCTATAGCCTCTAAGCCTTTCTCTGATATCCTGGCAAGGTTTTCTGAGAGTCCTGAGGCTTCCTGAAGGACCGGAGATTTCTTTACAATTTCCCTGAACCGCGAATCATTTTCCTTCCACATTTTCAGGTGCATTATAATATTCTCTTCCAGCTTCTTGTCTCCAGAACCGCAATATGTTGTCACATGTTTCCTGAATTCCCGTGCCACTTTCTGATCGGGTGTAGCCACATCGGCTATTTTGGTATAGGGAGAGAAGACGGTATACATGGTGTCCCCTGCATTCCGTTCATAAATCTTCAAAGGTTCTATAACGTCAATGAGTACTTCCAGTGTTTTTGTATCATATGAATCGGCCAGTCTTCGCATCAGCATCCCCTTGTTCCTGAGATGTGTCGATCCGAGTCCCTCAAGCAGAAGACTTATCCGGTCCAGTCTCCTGTACATGTCATCGATATCTGTAACCGAAGCTTCAGACCAAAGTCTTTCAGCGATTGCAGCTGTGCGGGGCCAGATTCTGGAATCCACTGTCTCAGGAGTAACATGCTCAGTCCACATGGTAGCTTCGCCACCAACGATCATTTTCTGTTGTTCGGGAGTTAGCACAGTATTGGCAGGCACCGGATCAACCATATAATGAAAGTCAGCTGGTTGAATTAAATCAATATAATAACCTGTTGAAAGAAGACCTGTATAGCCATTTTTTGCAGCTTCAATGAGCGACTCGGTGCCACGCCATGATTGTATCATTATATCATGGGGAACACCCGGTCGAAGGATCTCATCCCACCCCATCATCTTTTTCCCGTTCTTTTTGAGTATAGGAAGCACTCTGCTTAGAAATTCAGTTTCCAGTTCCCTGTAGGTGGTCATTCCCTTTTTCTGCATATAAGCTTTTATATCAGGATTCAGATCCCAATCCTTTCCTGTATTCTCATCGCCGCCGATATGAAAGTATTCATCCGGAAACAGCCCTGCCATTTCAGTGAAAAGGCTGTCGAGAAAATTGTATGTATAATCTTTTGTAACATCCAGTGCAGGATCAAAAACACCATAATACCTTTGCAGCTCATAATCTCGTTTTACCGCGGCAAGCTCAGGATAGGCCTTCAGCCATGAAGTGCAGTGACCTGGCACATCGAATTCCGGTACAATACGTATTCCCCTCTGATCAGCATATGCAATTACCTCCCTGATATCTTCCTGAGTATAATAAGTACCTTCCGACCCCACTTCATGCAACCTCGGGTAAACCTTAGACTCAATACCAAACATCTGATCTTCTGTGAGATGAAGATGCAGAACATTCATTTTTACTGAAGCCATGCAATCGATAGTTCTCTTAACTACATCCATAGGCATCCAGTGAAGGGTAATATCAAGTAGCAAGCCTCTCCAGGGAAACCGGGGAGCATCACTGATCTCCACTCCAGGGAAATAATAACCCCTATCATCAACACTTAGCAGTTGCATCAAAGTTTCCAGTCCCCTTATTGCTCCAAGATCCGTGTTTGCCACAATCCTTACCTGCCTTGCACCGGATAAGAGCCGGTAGCTCTCATCTTCATATAATTTAAGATCAGCTGGCCTTTTTACCTCGATAAGAAGGTCTGCTGCAATTGAATTGTCTTTTGATGTGATCACCCCCTGCTTAAAGAAGAACCCCATCCGGTTATCGAGTCGCCTGAGTAAACGTGTAGCTTCCATATAAACCCTGTCGCCCGGATTACCAATAACTCCGATTAAGAAGCTCCTTTTTATCCGGAAGCGTTCCTGTGTGGGCCTAACATCACGGGGTACCGGCATCAGGTCAGTAGTTCTCTCCTGAGCAAAAGTGTGAAATGAAAACAGCATTGCAAAACAGATGGATATTATTCTGGGCATGATTACATTTTTTTCGGTGAGTAAAAATATGATTTGTCCGGAAAATTGTGCAGGTTACTTATAGTTTTTGCTCATTGACGGAGGGGCATCTTCAGGTTTTATTCCCCAATTCCTGTTGAGTTGAGGACCCATTTCGAAAATGAGAGTTCCTCCGGCGGAGATTTCATCCTGAGTTATCCATGTCCTGGTAATCGATTTGCCATTCAGAGCAGCTGACTGGATATACAGGTTTTTTTCAGAATTGTTGTTTGCTTTTATAATGAATGTCTTCCCTTCTCCTGTGCAAATTTTAACTTCACCGAATAATGGGCTTCCGATTGCATAATATTTGCTCCCGGGAGTAACAGGGTAGAATCCCATAGCGCTCAGAACATACCATGAGGAAAGTGATCCCATATCTTCATTTCCGCATAATCCTCCGGGTCCGTTCCGGTAAAGTTCTTCGCAGATCTGTCTTACTCTTCTCTGAGTTTTCCAGGGCTCCCCTGCATAATCATAAAGGTAGGCTACATGATGAGATGGCTGGTTACCATGCACATACTGGCCAATTGTTCCTACTACACCAACATATTTGGGAGGAGTTATGTCAGGACTCATTTCGAAAAATGTATCGAGTTTTGAAATAAATTCCTTATTTCCCCCAAAAAGATCTATAAGTCCCTGTATATCATGTTGTACTGACCAGATATACTGCCATGCATTTGATTCTGTATAATGGCGGTTTGGACGCCTTCCCACCAGCAAAGGATCAAAATATTTATAATATGAATGATCACCCTCCTTTACTGTCTCCTGTTCATGTCCGTCCAGTTCTTCAAGCCATGAACCATCATATTTCTTCGGCCTCATGAATTGAGTTTTTGCATCCCATAAATTCCTGTAGTTATATGCACGTTTCATGAACAACTCATAATCTCCGGTTTTACCAAGAGCTTTAGCCAGCTGTGCAATGCACCAGTCGTCATAGGCAAGTTCAAGTGTATTAGGAACAGACTCTGTTACCTTGTCGACAGGTGTGTAACCAATTTCGATATAATATTTCAAACCGGATCTTCCTGCAGATAAAGGGACAGGAGGTTTTGGCAGTTCAAGTGCCTTTTTGCGCATAGCTTCGTAAAGGAAAGCCACATCAAAATCCCTGAAACCTTTAATATATGCATCGGCAATTATCGGTATCAGATGATCCCCGACCATCGCTTCGCCAAACACATTCTGAAAATGCTGTGCGGGGAGCCATCCGTATTCCCTGGTTTTTGCTTCAACTGACCTTATAAAATCATTTACATGGTCAGGTGCCGTAAGTGTCAGCAGAGGATGCTGACTCCTGTAAGTATCCCAGCATGAGAACGATCCGTAAAGATCGAAGCCTTTCGCCTGATGCACTTTCCCGTCAGGACCAAGGTATGTCCCGTCCACATCCTGTGAAATATACTGGGCAAGCAATGAGTGATACATTGCTGTATAGAAAATCTCTTTCTGGTTATCACCGGCACCATCAATTTTTATCCCTGACAGCTCATTATTCCAGATCTCGCGGGCTTTATTCCTGACAAAATCAAAATTCCAGTCAGGGATCTCCGCATTAAGATTTTTCCTGGCACCCTCAATACTGGTGTAGGAAATCCCGACTTTTACAAGTATCTGTTCATTTTCTGAAGTTATGAAGGTCACAAACGCTCCTATATTCTTTCCCCTCTCACCATTTTTGTAAGGCCAGATGTTTCCCCCTGATTCGGGAGTCTTATAATCGTTGTCAAAGGTCCCATAATAATTAAAGGGCTTACTGAAATGTGCGACAAAACATACTTTGCCAAAGCCTGAACTCTTCACCCCTTCGATAGTGTTGTTATCCCTTATGGTTAACTCAGAGAGTTCCTGCGATGAATTATTGCCTATCTGATGTCCAAGATCGAGTATTATCCTTGCATTTTCCGACTTTGGAAAAGTATAGCGATGAAATCCTGCTCTCCTGGTCGATGTAAGTTCAGCTCTGATGTTATCATCCTTCAAAACTACGGAATAGTACCCAGGAACAGCAATTTCATCAGCATGGTCAAAGCGCGATCTGTAGCCATCATCAGGATTTTCCAGCGATCCGGGAACAGTCTGCAGTTTATTTCCGGCTGAGGGCATCAGCAATATATCACCGCCACTGACCATCCCCACCCCGCTCCAGTGTGTATGGCTGAATCCCATGATAGAGCTCTCGGAATAGACATATCCTGCAGCATAGGTCCAGCCCTGATTGTTCACATCGGGACTCAGATGTACCATTGCGAAAGGGAGGGATGGACCAGGAAATGTGTGCCCGAAAAATTCGGTTCCTATGAATGGATTGACATGATCAACAGGATTGTCTGACTGGCCGGTAATACTGACATTTATTCCTGTATTCAATATAAGAATCAAGAGAACCGACATTAAGAAAAAGCGCATCATAGGCAATATTTTAACTGATATATCCGGATATCGTGTGATCCTTTGCGTCTTCGCGCCGTACAAAATTAATATAAAACCGGACGAAGCGGACCGTCATATGGCTTAGCTCCCAGGTTTGTCAGGCCTGAAGGTTTTACTGATGTCAGGTCAGAATCATCTGCAGGAGCCAGTATCATCCCATAATACCGGGCCATCCAGTAATCCCTTAAAAAATCTGCAGGTTCTCTAACAACCATTCCGTTTCCACCCCCATCCATCACAATTGGATCTGTGGTCTCCCTTGGTGATAAGGCTCTGATAGCGCCCTCATATGATTTATAGCCGTGTTCAGTGAACAAATCATCCCTTTCTGAATTGCTGAAATTATACTCAATACAATCGAGTTTGCAATCCCTGAGGTATTTCACGGCTCTTGCCGATTCACAATCATTTCCGGTTAGTACTCCGTATGAAAAATTAAACCATGGCAAATGGGCCATTCTCTTTACCTCCCATGTGCGTTCAAGACTTCTGAGGAGCGTTGACCTGAGGCCGGGATCAGTTGTATACCTGAGGATAGTGTTATAGCTTTCAAAAGCAAGGTCATCATCCCACGGAGCGATATTCTCGGGAGGAAAAACATTTTTTTGCCGTATCGTATTCTGATCATAACCCCAGGCTATTAGTTGTTTCAGACCATTTTTGAATTTCTCATCGCCTGTAACATGATAGGCAGTCTCCATGAAAGTCAATGCTTCAAGCCCGTTCAGGCCTCGGTCAACCATGCCATATGGACGCAGCAGGTATTCAGGGTTCCATTGACCCCAACGCGTTGGCTTACCATCCATGTCTTTCAGCACCCAGCCATTATCAAGAATATAAGCAGCTATTCTTTTCAGATGTTCCCTGGCCATCTCCTTTTCCTTTCCTGCTGCCACAAGATCGTAAAACAATGCCACAGCATAGAAATGAGAAGTGACTTCATCGCTTGAAGTGTCACCTTTCCAATACCATTTTCCATCTTTGGCAGGGTACCATTTTGCGGGCAGTCCGCCCGAACCCTGAGTGGCCATTTCATCCTTATCGCCGGTTGTTGACCATATTGCCCTCGCAAAAAAGCCTTCAACAGGTGATATTCTCTCCAGCCAGATCATTGCATTGAAAGATTCAACTGCTTCCCTTCGGGATGTCTCATCACGTTTTATTGCATATTTATAGCACATTGCTGCCAGGTAAGTTGAGGTATTTCCTCCATCATTATCACTTATTTCCCTGATCCATTCATCGCCTTTCCAATATAGTTTATGAATAAAGCCAAGTCTTTTATGTCCCCATTCATTTAGATGACGCTCATAATATGAAGCCTTTTTCAATAAAGTGTATGGTTCATACTTCAGAATTGATATTCCCCTGTCTGTTGCAATATAAACCACACTGTCTCCTGCTACAATATCATTCACATATTTTCCCGGGAGCCACTGATCAGCCCCGAAATATTGCCACTCGTTCTGAAGCATTCTGACTGCTCCGTTCTCAGTGCCGATCCATATATCTCCATCAAAACCCCTGGCAAGACATGTGGTGTTCTCAACAGGAAGCCCGTCGCCACCCTTAATTGCAGAAATAGCAGCGCCGCGTAATACGGCCAATCCTCTTGCAGTACTTATGAACAGGCGGCTTCCGTAACTCAACATATCCCTCGTATAACGTGACGGAAGCGACCCCCAGTCAATAAAATCCCTGTTGATAGTCAGTCCGTCGAATAAAACAAGCTTGCCCGGCTCAAGAACATATAATGTTCCGCTGTATGATTCAAGGCGTGTTACAGGCCCCATCCTCACCGGTTCAGCATGAACCTGGCTTCCATCTTCCATAACAACAGTCATATCACTCGAATTATAACCCCCTGCAGGTTTTAATGAGACAAAACTTTCGTTGTCAAGACGGAAGATTTCATCAGTTGTGGCAGCATGTACAATACCATTATGCACGCACAGGTCAACGTATTCCCTGCTGTCAAGCTGTTGCCATACAGTGTCGATGCATCTGAAGATGCCTGATGAAGAGAGAGCCCAGAGGTCTCCTCCCGCAGAAATCAACCTCTTCACCCCTTCAGGTGATCCCTCATCTTCGACCAGGGTATCGTTTTCCAGCCGCCAGATCCTCTCCCCGATCAGGGCCAGGCACCGGTGGCCTGAAAGACCAATACCGAGAACTTCTTCTTCGGTTGCTATCTTCTTCACAGATTCCTGAAGATAGACATCATCTGCAATGGGCTTCCAAAGTTTTTCCTGATTACCGGAAATTGCCTGTGAAATTAATGAAGCATGTATCATACAAATTAATAATGATGATACTGTAGCTGTTTGATTAATCTTTTCATATTATCACTTATTTACGACTTATTTCATTACCTGACCCACTCCATAAAGTCTTTTTGCCACCAAGGCGCCAAGTCACAAAGGGACACCAAGCATAAGAAATATAGATTCTTTGTGAATCTTGGTGTCTTGGTGTCTTGGTGGCATTAGATTTTTAAGAATTTATGAAGTATAGTCATTATTTTGTAATCACTAACCGGTCCCGGATCACTCCATCAATATTCATTGCCTTATAATCCAGTCTGTTACCATTTATCTTTACTATTTGATAAAGCATCTCACCGCTTACCTGAGCTGCGGCAAAGGGCAATTTATCCTGAGGATCATTGTCAGGAATGGCGATCGAAACCAGGTAAACAGTTCCTTCAGAGGGGGATAAAACTGGCTTTTCGTCTTTTATCGGCTTTGTCCTCAGGTAATTATGCACATGGCCTGACATTACCATATCTACATGATATTTATCGAACAGGGAGCACCATTTTCTCCTGATTTCAGGATAACCACCATCTGAGGAATAGGGAGGAAAATGAAACATTGCAAACTTCCATACAGCATCAGAACCAGCAAGCTGATTTTCTATCCAGCTTGTCTGGGCATCTATTGGAGAGGTTGCATCGATCATAAGAAAGAGCGCGTTTTTATATGTGAATGAATAGGTTTGCTCTTTTTCCACACCATCAGGCCCATTCTTCGGATAGCTGAAAAGTTCGCGATACATCAATGCACCCAGTCCGCTTCTGTTATCATGATTACCGGGGACAGCCATGAGAGGTTTACGCATGATAACCTCAGCTGTGAAATCAAAAATATCATCCCACTGATTTCTGTAAAGTCCATCACTGACAATATCTCCTGCAATAGAATAGAATGCAGTTTCAGGATGCCTTGCTTCTGCTGCCCTTATCAATTCTCCGAATTTTGAAGAATGGTGCGTATCCCCAAACCATATGAAGGTGAATTCACCAACTTCGGAAGGAGTCGAAAAAGTCTGATTGTCATGATATTCTTCCTGTGGGACTACCAGATATTCATATACAGTTCCGGATTTCAGGTTTCTTAGCTTTGCCGTATATCGGTTTACTGAACGGTCATTCATAAGAACGCGGTCATCCATAGTATATTTCGCTGCATCAGCTGTTGCTTCGTCAGTGCTGCCAACGACCCTGAATTTAACAGCGCCATCAGTCACTGTTGTATCAGTTCTCCATTGAATATCAACACTTGTTCCGGGATCTGAACTCCATGTGAGCATGATCTGATCCGGCATGCCGGAAGAAGGATACTCAGTAGTCCTGAAGACACCTGTCAGCTGGCTTTCAACACCCCTTCCCCTGACAGTTGTGAGAAGCTTTTGCCCCTGCATTTCTTCCGGAACATCTGAAAGTACCAGTTCATCCCAGTCGAGATAAGTAAAGGAACCATTTTCAAGAGTTCCAATAAATTGATCAGCCGGGAAGAAATTGGACATTGCAAGCTGATCGCCACTTCTCTGCGGTGCTACTGAGACAAAATAGTGCAATGGGTAATTCTCAAACCCGTTTATCCCAAGGCCAACGGTTCCTGCATCGAATGATTTTTGCCATACCTCATAAGTAGTCTGTTCATTACTTATTGCCATTCCTGTTCTATTAAATCCTTCTGCAGGCAACCAGAATGGGATTATCTTCTGCTCTGAACTCCTCATAACAGATACAACAACCGGTACGTTCACATCAAATGTCCAGTGTTTTGTTGCAAGAACCTCTTTTTCATCATCAGAAAACAGAGTCAATACCTTATCATAATTCAGAGACATTAGTTCCTTTGAATCCATTGTCTTATAAAGAGAGGATATCTTCCTGTCCATCACTTCCTTTACAGTTTTTACATCACTCTTACATGAAATAGCCAGGCAGGAAATAATAATCAGAACAACAGATTTGTTTATTTTTATCAAATGATCCATTTTCATAAATGTTCAATTCAAGTTTATTCTTAAATTTCCAGAACTGTCGAAAAGCTCAGCTACCTGTATTACACCCCTAAATCCCCCAGGGGGACTTATCTGAATAAAGAAAATTTTAAAGCCCCCATGGAGGGTTTGGGGATCATATTTAAAAACGAGCATTTGCACCGTTCATTTCGCCATGAATATTTATTAAAATAACAGTCAGAACCAGTATCAGGACAAACACTGCAATGGTATATTGCAGCCACTTTGTTCCATTAATATCTAAACCATGATGTTTGAAAAAAGCAGGAAAATGCTGGCCCAGTAAGACCAGTATAACAATATAATTTACAACATACAAATGGTGGTTCAGGAGGAATATCCCACTAAATGCTCCTGTAACGCAATAACTGATAATTATGTAAACACCAAAATAAAGGAGGAAAAATATCATTGAATCTTTCCTTGTGAAAGAATTCCCTGACTTAACTGTTCTGATCCATCCTATCACTGCCATAACCGCAATTAATATCATTGCAGCTATACTTCCAAAGGATGTTATTTCGTCATGGGCCATATTTTCCGCCCCGCTTCCTGAAAAAACCTCATAAAGACGGGAATTGGAAAAAACAATTAAAGGAATGAAAGCAAAAAGTATCAAGAGAGCAGTTTTATTTTCCCACCGCTCCGGAAGCATTGATTCTTCCGGCCAATCAGAAGTAAATACTCCGTAAGCCATTGAAATGCCTCCGAAAAATCCAATACTGTATTCCATCACATTCCACATGTTAAAATCAATCTCCAGCACATTACCAAGGATTTGCAGAAAATTGCCAAATGCGAATCCGAATCCTGCTCCCAATCCGGAGAAAAAAGCAACTCTCAGCGCTGATCCATAATTATTCCTCACCATATGCCATATCATTGCCATTCCTGCTCCAAGACAAACTGCCCAGGCTTCAGATCTGGGTGGGGTCATCAGCAATTCAAGCTGACCTATAAGGAAGCTATAAGCAATCAGACCTCCTGCTGCCATTTCGGCCAACAGGCAACCCCAGTTTACACGTTTCTTACCGGAAGATTCCAGGGTCAGACCGGCAAATCCGCCTCCGATTAAACCGAACAATGCTCCTATTACAAAAAGCATTGACAGGCCGTAAAAGGCATTTGGAAAGTCAATACTTCTTCCATAACCAACCACCTTTCCATAACTGATCATCCCGCCAGCGCCCCAGCCTACGGCAGAACTCAATGCGATCAACAGAATTTTGGAATACCAGTCTTTGCGTCCCGAAACCAGTACAAGAACCATCGCTCCGATTCCTCCGGCCCATGCAGCCCCCTGCTCATGCCCGAACTGGCCTCTTATTGCCCAGGCAGTTCCTAATGTCAAACCGACTATCAATATACTGATCCATTGTTTTTTCATATGTTAAGTTTAAATAAGCTTTTCACCTTGCACCCTGCACCTTATTTTTCCTTTACCGGTTCACTGATCACTCCCAGGTACCTTCCAATCCAGTAAGGCAACAGCCATATATCCCCGGCGCTTGACTCAGCCCTGCCGCCCCCGTTATCGTCAAGGTCAAACCTGTTGGCATTATGTCTTGAAATTCGAAGTTCAGACGCTGGAAGGACATCTTTTATGGTCTGTCTCCTGAAATTCGGTTCGACAAATTCAATATCCTTCCTGTGGCTGTTTTTAACCGACCAGTCAATCAGATCAAGCGGATATTCCTGTAAGTACCATACAGCTTCATCAAGGTCAATATTTCTTGTATCGGCGATAGCGGTCATGATGTTCCATAAACCTTCCTTTTCAGGTCTCTCTGCCTCCCAGTGGTCAATGATGGTCTCCCTGAATCTTGCCTTCAGGGTATCATTGAAGGCATAACGGTACAAACCCCAATATCCGCAATAGTACATTTCGTCATCAGAGTGGTTCCAGCCATCCGACAAGTCCTTGCTCAGTTCGTCAGCATCTGCAGGGGCGTAGGTTATCTCCTTAATTGGTTTCATCAGGTTTTTATAATAGCCATGTTCATTCATAAGATAGAATGCAGCATCTTTGTATTTCTCCTTTCTGGTAAAGTGCCAGGCTGTCTGCAGCATTGCAATAATATTTGACGAATTTATTTTACGATCGCCAACCCCGTCGGGCCTCGCATTCACATAATCGGGGTGCCAGCGTCCCCAGCGCGTTGGTTCTCCGTTCCAGTCAATCATATAGAAATTATTCTTTACAATATGTGACATAAGGGTGTCTATCAGCATAATTGCCTTTCCGCGCAATTCCGGTTCATCAACCAGTTCAGCTATTGCTCCGAATGCGAAAATGTGTCCAATAGCTTCATCGCTGCTTGTGGTGGATTTCCAGTCCCATTCCGGATCTTCCGCCCTGCGCCAGGCCTCGTCATCGTATTTATACCCCCTTCTTTCGAACGATCTTGAAGGGAACCCCGGAATGCCATTAATTGAGTAGAGTCTTTCCATCGCCTCAAGTGATTCCCTTACATTCTGTAATGCCTCGCCGGATTTTGTAACCGCATAGCGGAAGGTTTCACCTGCCAGATACATGGATGTCCACAAACCATCATTATCGGAATCTTCCATGCTGCCTGTTGTCACATCTCCTTTTATCATCGAAGAAACAGTTGCATTGAAGCCAGTTCTGATATGCCGCTCACGAACCTGCTTTTCATAAAACATGGCCTTGTCATATAGAGTCATCTCTTCAAAACAGATCTTACCAAGTCCCCTGTTTGTCAGAATAAGTACAGAGTTCTCCGGTCCCCGTGCTATATGGACCACGGTATCTGACGGAATCCATCGTTCGGATGCATAATAGTCAAATTTCCCGTCATCACGAAGCTTCATGGCTCCCCAGGTTGAACCGAACCAAAGGTTCCCGTCAATTGAACTTACTGTGGTCAGATTTGTCCATGGCATCCTTGTGTGAAGATCACCTGTAAGTTTCCTGGTTTTAGAATCTATCTCAAAATAGCCATCCGATGTTCCGACAATAAGCTTTCCGGGTACAACCTCAATACAGGTCAGATTATTTCCTGAAAATACCCTTTCAAGCTTTTTGCTGCCGGGATTGAACTGGGTTATGGATTCTTGCCCCAGGATCCAGAAAATACTATTACCGGCATCGAATTTAATATCACGCACTTCCTCATCAGCCTGAAGTGAACCGCTCCACAGATTCTCAGAGTTTTTCAAAAGTGAAACTGATTTGCCATCGGAGATCAGAAAGGCGAAATCATCTCCTCCTGCAAATATTCTTGCCCCTGTCAGGTTATGTCTTGAATACAGCTTGCCTGCCCAGGCATTGCTCAAAACAGCTTTATCATCTATATATACAAACTGATCCTGATATGTTCCTATACCGGCAATATTCTTATCTGAAGTCTGCCTGTCCTGGAAATCCCTTACAATTGTCCCGGGAAACAGGAACTGACCGTCACGCAGACGCATTAAGCCCTTTGAGGATAATACCTGTATATAACCATTCCTGTCGCAGGCAACCTCTTTCAGGGTTACTGCCGGCTCGCTGGTATAGTATTTTATACTGTAATCCTGCAGGAAGGGGATGTCTTTATGTACCTCCTGATCAGAATCTGTTTGTTTCACATTATCGCAGGCGGAGATTGTGAAAAACAATAATATTGCCTTAACTATTTTTGGAATTTTTCTCATGATAATTAAAATGTATTTCTTCATAATTTTTCAGGAATATTGAATGGAAAGCGATAAAAAGGGTGCTGTCCGAATTAACTTCCAGCACCCTGATCATTTCAAAACAAAACCCCAAGAATTTTTACTGCAACAACCAGATTTTGGAGAATTCATCATCTACAGCAGGTGAGAGAGTTGCCACACCCTGATCATATGCTTCCCTGTTCTGGCCTGATTCATTACCCGGATATCTGAAACGCACAGGAAATTCGTAAGTCGAAAGATTGCCGTTACTGAAAATATCAGGCATTCCCGTTCTGCGGAGATCAAGATAAGTCTCCGTAGCATTTGAGAAGAGTGCAATCCACTTCTGCTCCGCAATTTTAGCCAGTTTTCCGGCATCATCAGCCGGCAGATCAATAACAGCCTGAGAAAGATAATCGGTAATTTCTGATTCGCTTACACCCCAGCGTTCCATCGAATACCTTATACCTGTCCGGTAATATGTGTCAGGGTCACCGGTAATAAATCCCTTCACAGCTGCTTCTGCAAGGATAAACTGAATCTCATCCTTGTTCATGATCTGAGCTTTAAGCAGTTCATGAGCATTTTCCTGGAACAGTTTGGAATATTTGGATACTTTAAAGTTCCCGTATGTTCCTCCGGCAGAGGTGTTATAGTGCCCGTTGCCATTTTTAAAGTCTCCGTTCATACCTGCTATAAAACCGGCAAAAACCTTGTTTGAATCAAGAATGTTCGGTATCTGTGCTGCAATTTCGGGATTGGTCCTGTCAATATACTCCCAGGTAGAAGTGTACTCATATCCGTTGGGATCAGTAGTGCTGAAGGAAACGCCATGCTGAAGAATATCGCTGGTCCATGGTTCTTCAATCGGAGCAAACCATACGTTCATCCGTGGGTCATTCAGGTCAGCCATGATGTCAACAAAAGTTTTGCAGGGCCTTCTTTTTTCAAAGTCGCCGCTGTTTGCCCAGTTGTTGGAGCCGCCGACCCATGAGTTGACGGGAGTGCTGCCTACATAAGACATAGATGCATTCATATCAGACTCTTCAGTCAGTATAGGCATGGCTGCTACTGCACTGATCCTTGTGCCTGCATCAGATAGTTTTGCAGATTCACGCATAAGAAGGCGCAATTTCAGTGAATTGCAGAACTTCAGCCACTGATCCTTGTCACCGCCAAACATCAGGTCGTATGTGGAATTAACCTGATCGGTTCCGCCGGTTATCAATGCACTGGCACCATCGAGTTCCTGAAGGAGGCCTGTATAAATATCGGCCTGCCTGTCATAAACCGGATAGAGGATACCTTCACGGCCTTTAAGAGCTTCACTGTAATAAACATCCCCGTAAAAATCAGTCATGAATGAAAACATAAGGACTCTGAAGGTCGTGAAAATCCCTACATGAACATCAGAACCTCTATTCTTCTGCCAAACCAATTGCAGAGTCAATGAATTTCAGAATATCCATTGCAGCATACATATCAGTCGGGAGGCCTTTGAAGGAGGTGTAATAATTATCTCCTCCCTGGTAGTTCCTCATGGTGTACTGAACAGCACCAGGCAGTCTGGTATCACCCCATCCCCTGTCCTGATAAAAGAGACATGATTTTTTGATAATGGAAGATAAGAGGAAGGGATCATTCAGAGATTCCACAGCATCTTTCTGCTGCAGCAGGTCTTCTTGCCGTAAGGCATCCTTACTGCAGGAAACAATTCCTGCAAGTAAAGAAAGTATGAATATTTTTGTAAGATATGATTTCATAATATTTGTATTAATTATTGAAAGTCAGACATTAAAAATCAAATGCAAGCTTAAAGCCCATTGACCGGATACTTGGCAAGGTTGCTCTCAGAATACCCTGGTTTACGCCAACACCTGTGAATGCAGACTCCGGGTCTTCATTTCTTCCTGATTTATTCCACTGCAGCATGTTCCTTCCAATCAGTGAGATGTTTACATTATTGACAAGGATCTTGTTTGTAATTGAGTTGGGAATTGTATAGGTCAGAGAAACTTCCCTGAGCTTGAAGTTGGTAGCATCATATACCCTGGTAGAAGTGAAGTTCCAGATCACATCGCCATAACTATTATAAGGAATCTGATAATAAGTATTGTTAGGGTCTGCACCATTGACTATATAATCTGCATCAGTAGCCTCAGCAGGATCGCCAGTATAATCAGGATTCAGGAATACACCTTTTGCGTAGCTTGCATCTTCGAAATCAGAACGCTGACCGTCATTATTGTTGTTGATGGCTTCATAGTCGCTGGATCCTTCAGCAGGCCAGGGATGACCGCCAAGTTCAGGTGTACGTCCTCCACTCCACCATGGATTGTCCGGTCCGGAACTTAATGTGGTGAATGCCCTTCCGTTCGATTCAAGATATTGCTGGTTGACAGAAATATATTTCCCTCCGTGACGATAACTTCCTACCATGTTAAGTGAAAATCCCTTATATCTCAGGGTGGTGTTCAAGCCAAGGATGTAATCAGGGTTGTAGTTCCCCAGCATAGCCCTGTCAGTTTCATCCGGAGAATTCTGGAATTCACCTGCATCGCCGTCAAGAAGCGGCATACCTTTGTACATTCCTGATTTTACCCTCAGGATCGGGTTTTGCTCATAAATATTTCCAATCTCTTCGCCGACAGCGATTTTCACACGTGTTTTTCCATCATAGTCGGCAAATACATAACCTTTTGGCGCAAATTTGGAGGACAAACTGGTGATTTCAGCCTTGTAATGGGTAAAAGAACCTGAAATATCCCATTCCCAGTCCTGTGTCCTTAAAGGGACAAAAGTCAATCCCCACTCATAACCTTTGCTCTGGACATCACCCACATTGGTTGTCATGCTTGAAAATCCTGTCCCCTGAACCAAAGGAATAGATCCCAGCTGATCATTCTGATTTTTGATAAAATAGGTAAAATCAAACATAACCCTTCTTTTGAAAAGCCAGAGGTCAACACCGGCTTCCTTTGTAATTGAATGCATAGTTTTAATATCAGGATCAACAAGGGATGCGTTTATATTGGCAGTCTTGACAGTTCCTGACCAGTCAGGTGATTCGAATGTATAAGTATCAATGGACCTTGATTTAACGAGTCCGTTGCCTACATCTGCAAATCCCAACCTTACCTTTAACAGGTCAATTGCATCAGGAAGCTGGAAAGTTTCTGATGCAACCCATGCAGCAGAAAATGATGGATAGAAATAGTTGATTTTTTCTTCCTCAAGGTTGCCTTTCCAGTCATTTCGGCCGGTGACGCCGACATAGAGCTGATTATTCCAGCCAACATCAGCTGTACCATATATACTATAAGAAGGACTTGTGCTCCAATAATAGTTAGCCGTCAGTTTACCAGGGAAAGCATTAGCCATGGTAAACAGTTCAGGAACAACAAGTGCACCTGCATTGATCTCATTGCTGTTTGAATTGACATAAGCATAGTTTCCGCCAGCGTTTGCAGTGATATTGAATTTGCCGACATTTTTGTTGAATGTTACAATAGCATCGGAGTTGATCATCAGATTGTTTGCATTGTTGGTAGTGAACTGTCCGTCACCGGCTCCCGCTCTCTGAGATAAAGCCCTGGCTCCGAAAGATTGCCTGTATTCATAATTTTCTATTACGTTATCCAGACCTGAACGCACCATAAATGAAAAATCTTTGCTCATCTGCCAGTCCAGCTGTACTTTCCCATAGATATTGTCGCGTGTGAAAATGTTAATCTTTTCATAGGTGGACCACCATGGATTATCCGTATCCTTATCTATGCCGTTGTCTTTCATAATTGCGCCATTCATAAGAATCCCTTCAAATCCGTCCAGCCAGTAATCTTTCATATCGGAAAGAGGCTGAAGGTTCGTTGGCAAATTGAACAGCAGGTTATTCAGAATACTATTCGATCCGGTAACGTTCGCCTTATTGGGTGAAAAAGTCCTCACATAAGCTACATTTGCAGAAACTTTTACCTTATCCGTCAGTTTATATTCCGAATTGAGTGAAATTGATTTCTGATTTGTTTTTGTATTTGGCATTACACCCTCATTGCCCATATTGCTGAATGACAAACGGAAAGCACCCTTGTCATAATTACCGTTTATATTGACGTTGGTGGTAACCGTGCTTCCGGTCCGAAGATAAGCCTCCATCCTGTTTTCCAAAGAAGAAACCATTACACGATCCTCTACCCACATCTGCTGTTTCACATCCCAGAACCTGTCTGAGTAACTTCCGTCGAGAGGAGGTCCCCAGGTGTCTGTGTTGTCATACTGCCATTCAAAGGCACGTTCACCCTGGCCGAACTCCTGCTGTTCCTCAATAAACTGATACGGAGTATCCCATGTTGCAGCCGTGGAAACAGAAACGCCAATACCTTTTTTACCGCCTCTTCCTGATTTGGTAGTGATCATTACTACACCGTTTCCACCTTCCGAACCATACAATGCACCGGCGCTACCACCTTTCAGCACGGTAACGTTCTCAATATCTTCAGGATTCAACTGGGAAAGAATATTCCCGAAGTCAACGCCATTTTTATTTGTAAATGTCTGCCTGCCGACAGGAACACCATCAATAACATACAGAGGTTGTCCTTTAACCGAGACGTTTGCATCACCGGTCGAAGGCATGGCGGTGGTACCACGAATATTGACAAGGACAGATGACGTAGGATCGCTGCTTAAGCTTGTCAGGTTTACACCGCTGATCTTACCGTCAAGTGATTTCATGACATTGGTGTTACCAGCCCTGACCATCTCATCGGATTTGACCTCCCCAACTGAATAAGCAAGGGATTTCTTCTCTTTTGTAATTCCAAGGGCAGTAACAACAACTTCACCCATGGCAATACTTTCCTGAGCCATAACTACATCAACAACTGTTCTTCCATTTAATGGAATTTCCTGATTCCCCATCCCGATAAATGTAAAAACGAGCGTTGCCTGTGCATCGGGAACCGTGATGGTATATTTCCCGTCCGGACCAGCCAGTGCACCTGTTGAGGTACCTTTCACAATAACTGTAGCACCCGGAAGCACTTCCCCCGTGGAGCTCTTAACAACACCGCTCACTTTTATCTGGGCGTATATAGCACTGGAAAACAGCACCAACAAACCCATAAGGAGCAATTGCAATACCTTTTTTTTCATAGGATAATAGATTAGTTAGTAAAATAAAATATTTCTAAATCATGGATTAGTAAAGGATCTATACCCACACGCTTGAAAAACCTGTCAAAGATATGACAGTAACTCTGATGAAGTTTATGGAATTTTAGTCTTCTTACATCAAATATTAACTTAATACAATAAATATTAACAGGCGTAAAGGCAAAAAGATAATAAAACGAAAGATAGAGTTAATATTCCATTAGATAATGATCAATTGACTATATACATTCGCTCCTGATTAGATAGATTAAGATAGAATAGCATAACTAAACTTCCTGCTGAGCTTTCTGACTTAATAATTGATAAAAATTTTCAATTGAAGATATTTAGATTTTCCTCAATTCCTGATTATTGCTAATTGTAAGTAAATTTACTGATAAAACATGATTTGTATATCATTTTTGTTGATTTTTTTATGATTCTGACAGGAAAAACACTCCGTGCAACTCAGTGTAATCCTCCGTGTATCTCAGTGTTTAAACATTGCTTTTCTGTGATCTGGCTCCATCAGCGTTTTACCGGCTTCCCATAGACTTCGATCCAGTCGAGCCGGGAACAGGCATTGCTTGCTCCTCCGGTCATAAGGTCAGTAAAACCGATTTCATCAACTTTTGAAAGATCAGGATTAATTAAAGGTTCTGATTCAATAACTGACTTGATATCCAATGAGTACCAGCTTATATCGGAAATATTGAATTCGGTTATCCTCCAGTCCTTTGATATACAGTCACCCTGACTCCCGACAATCCAGGTTCCGTCAGCTAGTTTAAGAACAATATGAAGGCACCTGAGGCCACTCTGCTTTGATCTCCACAGGATTTTACCATAGCTGCTCAGATCAACATACGAGTTCTTATGCTTCAGCGTTACCACCCAATTGCCGGGACACAATCCCGACCAGATATAATAAGGATCATCAGCAGGAGCTTCATGATGGCTCTTTTTTATACTGTCACATCCCGGCCCGTATAATCCAAGTATCAGGTCTTTGTTAACAACATGTGCCTGTGTCACAGGGGTGGCAGCCGGAACTTCCTTCCAGTCTTCCCGCATAAACAATGACGGTCTGTATTGAGCGGTACAGTATGTAACCGGTAAAATCATGGAGATCAGACAAAATTTAAAAAACTTTCTGATAATCTGATGCAGATAAAACTTATTCATCTTAATTATGTTTTAAATTTAAACCTTTATTATTCCTAAATTTGAAATGATAGAAATTATTCAATAAAGTAATATGAAATTTAAGTACTTAGTATTGATTTTCACACTTTTTATTTTTATAACCATTCAGAATGGCTGCAAATCAATGAAATATGCTGATCTTATAATTGTAAACGGGAAAATTGTAACTGTAAACAAGGAATTTGCAATATGTGAGGGAGTTGCCATTACCGGCAATAAAATCGTTGCCGTCGGGACCAACAGGGCGATGAGAAAGCTCTCCGGACCGGAAACCCGTGTTATCGACCTGCATGGGAAAACGGTTATACCAGGATTGATTGACTCCCACCTTCATCCTGAAACAGCTTCAATAAGTGAATTGGAGGAAGAGATACCTGATGTACATTCTATGGGTCAACTCCTGAAATGGATAGAAACACAGACTGAAATAAAGGGAAAAGGGGAATGGATTAATTTTCCCAAATTCTTTCCTACTAGGCTTAAAGAGATGAGACAACCATCACTCTCCGAACTGGATAGTGTAGCACCGGATAATCCTGTCTTTCTGAATGGTTCCTTCGGAGGAATGATAAATTCAAAAGCAATGCAGATATCTGGTATTAACCGCAATACAGTTCATCCTGGGATAATTAAAGATGCGACGTCAGGATTGCCAATTGGTTTTATCCGGTCTTCAGCATTTGAACTTCTGAAAATACCTGAAGAGAGATCACTGTCACGAATGGAACAGGAGGATGCTCTCATTGAGATGCTGAAACGTTATAACCAGTATGGATTTACAAGCCTCCTGTCCGGTGCCGGAGATCCTGAATCACTGAAGTTGTACACTGAACTGGCAGCTAAAAATCTGCTTACGGCAAGGATCTGCCAGAATATCCTCCTTCCGGCTGAAGGAAAGCTGACAAAGGAATCAGTGACTGAAATGTTGAAACAATACTCAGCAGTTACCGGCGATGGCAATGAGTGGGTCCGTACAGGCTCTTTGAAGGTTTTTCTCGACGGAGGCATACTAACAGGTACTGCCTGGATGAAAGAGCCATGGGGAACGGAGGTTCGCAATATTTTTGGAATCGAAGATCCATTCTACCGCGGGATAGTCAATTATTCCAGGGAAGAACTGGCAGCAATTGTCTCAGCTGCCAGCGAGTTCAACTGGAGCTTCACTGCACATGCTACCGGAGAAGCCGCTGTTGATATGCTGCTGGATGTGTATGAGGAAGTCAACACTCAAAAATCAATCAAAGAAAGCAGATTCTCGATAATTCATGGCAATTTCTTCAATTATGAAGCAATTGAAAAGATGGCTGAGCTTGGCGTATATGCCAATTTACAGGCGGCATGGTTCTACAAGGATGCAGAAGCCATGGAAGCCATTCTGGGAAATGACAAGATTAAAATATTCCATCCCTACAGGACAATGATTGATGCCGGAGTCATGATAAACGGAGGTTCTGATCACATGGTTAAATGGGATGCCAATGCATCAATTAATCCGTATAATCCATTCCTTGCAATATGGACCATGGTGACCAGGAAGACAGAGAGCGGATTAGTGATCATGCCCTCAGAAGGAATGACAAGGGAAGAGGCGATCAGGGCTTATACTATCAATAACGCATTTGCCACTTTCGAAGAGCTGGTAAAAGGTTCTGTTGAACCAGGTAAATTGGCTGACCTGGCTGTTTTGAGTAATGATATTCTCACTTGCCCGAGGGACAGTATCAAAGAGATAAAAGTTCTGATGACTATTCTTGACGGGAAAATTATATATTCTTCGCCTGTTTCTTTTTAATAAATTCCGGGAACAGAAGATATAAACCACGGAGTGGCACGGAGTTACACAGAGTAAATCACGGAGTAAAACACAATATAAGCCTCCCAAGGAATCTTTGGTTTGGTCAGGAGATTTCCTCTCTTAATAAGCCTTAAAAACAGTGTAACTCGGTGAAAACACAGTGTAACTCCGTGGTTAAATAAAAAAATCTACGTAGATGCTCACCCTGCGGTATTGAAGTCATTCAAAAATAAAGGTCCCGAAATTATTATACTCATGGAAACTTTTGTCAATCTTTTGCCAG
The DNA here is from genome assembly GCA_963846335.1 of uncultured Bacteroidales bacterium. Lineage (GTDB taxonomy): Bacteria > Bacteroidota > Bacteroidia > Bacteroidales > VadinHA17 > LD21. The sequence goes on along the minus strand of CAWJVS010000030.1, from coordinate 121,865 downwards.
GCAAAATACTTCGGGCCATTGTCATAATCAATCCGGTACATATTTGCCCTCCATTTGGTACCGGCAACAGGAGGAACATTATTCAACGGAACAAGCAATTTGTAAGGAATAAAGAACTCTGCAATCCATCCTGAAACTGCACCTCCGCTGACTTTTTGACCTCCGATAGCGCTGGTTGCATGCTGAGTCATACGGTCTCCCTCATAATGCCATGGCCTCCAGCCAAAAAATGTTCCTTTGTAATTCGGGATTATTATTGGCAGTTCATAATTCAGCGGCGACACCTCATATTCAAAATAAACAGGGAAGCTTTCATCGGGCCATAGAAAAACCTCAACGACATCTTCATTAAAGAGGTCAAGATAGTCCCCCATCAATGTCGATGTCAGTTTTTTATCCATGCAGTTGAAAAGAAAATATATGCCTGTCTCTGAATAAAGCACCTTTACTTTTGTTGAATAGAGAAGCGGATCATTACCCTGCTGGGCTACAACAAGCCAGTCAGTATTTTTCCATTCAGCTGAAGTTCCGTCTCCTGTCACTTTGAAATCGCTGCATTTTTTAACTGTTACTGAACCTGGTTCGGTACCGGAAGCAAATAAATCATTGTTTACCGTCATAACCATTAAAAAAAGGCACGAAAGAAACACCCATGATAGTAAATTGACTGTTGTTTTCATACGTATTAACCTAATTATTAACATTATACATTAATCTATTTTAATCTTTGCTGTGGCCGTATCAAGAGTCTAAAATTGCATCAATATCTTCTCCGTGTCGCTCTGTGCTTTCTCTGTGGCCCTCTGTGCAACAAATAATTAAGAACATTTTTTTTCAATGAATGACATGGATCCCGCGATCTTTTTTCGTCATTGAATTTCCTGATGAATCCGTTGCTGTTACTTCAATGCTGTACAATCCGAATCTCTGTTCAGGTACCTGAAAGCTGAAGACATTGTCAGCTTCAGCCCTGTCACCGTTAATTCCGTTGTCCTTCAGGTCAAATTCAAGGTATTTATCAGGTTTTGCGTTCATTATGAGCCTTGCCTTTACATTCTGAATTGCTGAACCATCATAAATCCTGGCCTGAATTACATTATCCCCTGTAACCCTGAGCCACTTCACGTCAGGAGGTGTATTATCACTGCCTGTTATTTTCAGGCTGATCTTTCCTTTTATGATTATGTGATTCGGATAATCAGGAAGCCAGTATTCACCTATCAGGTCAATGACCTGTCCCGGAGGGCATCCTGAAGCAATTAATGGGATCGAGTATTTGGCCGATCCCCCTACGTGATCATAAGAACCCCAGTTGTCAGAAATTCTCGTATTGATTCCGTATGGATTGACAAAACGGTTATGGCATGTAAGATATGTACGCCAGAGCTTCCCCTTATCTTTCGCGAGAATTACTATTGATTCTCCGGGATTTGGCACACCATCCCCATTTCCCTTTCCAAGGAATATAGTCTCCTCATTAATACCAGTTTTAGCAACTGTTACCACCTTTCCATCCGCGATCTCGAATTCTTTAATCTCCTGAAGATCTTTCCTGAACACAGGTATCTCAAAATATTCAATCCACTCATTATTTAACTTGTCTGTGATAGTTAGTTTGAATTTTTCGATCTCGATGGTGTCAGAGGAAACATGAAATACAAGCCGGGACTTTGACTCAGCAATTTTATTCATACCAATATTGCCAAAATCAGTTTGATTTTTCACAATAGATGAGCTGCTCCCGTTTACTGACAAAACAGCCTTTATCCCCTCTCCCTCTATGTTACCTTTGTTGACAAGATTTATTTTCAAAGCAACATCTTTATCTGTTTCAGCAATATTCACAGGGTCAATGAAAAATGATGCCATTGATATGTTAGGTCTCTTATCTGCTTTGTTAATTCCGATTTCATGCAAACTGCCGTTAAATATGATCTTCAATCTTCCCTTCTCATCGCTTTTCAGATCATAGCTTTTCGTGCTGAGAATTCTGAGATCAATGTCGTTGATTCGATATACACTATTCGGATCATAGAGTGGCGGGGTAGTGACTGAGATACTCACAAACGGCAGCAGTTCTCCGCCGGGAAGATGATCCCTCACTGAACACCTGAATCCTCTGCTGTCAACTTTATCCAGAATAGTGAAGCCACTGACATCACGGTCAGAGCTAACCTCGTAATCCCATACTGAGAACTCGGGATATACATCTATATGAGACCATTTTACGGGTTTTTCAGGTGGATCCTGAAAAGAATTCATCAGAAATCCGAACATCTCTCCCATTCCACAGGTGGAGTGAGCAGCCGGATAGACTTTATATTCGTAATTATCCATCACACGGGTCCAGATTTTATTCAGATCCCTGTGATAATACCGGATGAAGTCCTCTTTGCCATAATTAAGGCGAACATTGATACCTTCATAATTTTTATACATATCAATATGCCTGTATTCAACAGGAAAATCCTTTGGTCCTACAACAAATTCAGGCGACCCGCAGAAATTTCCGATAGCTGAAATATACTGAGGATACTTACCGCCTATCCAGAACGACATAAATCCACCCATCGACAATCCTGAAATTGCCCTGTGGTTCCTGTCCGGGATTGTACGATAACTGGCATCAATAAATGACATTAGCTCAGGAAAGTAGACCGGGTACTGGCGGAAAGTCTCCACAGGCAAAACATTGTAGGGACGCAGATAATATTCTTCGCCCGGACTGCGGTTATAACCGTCGGGCTTAACTACAATGACATCATGATCATTTACAAAACTAGCTATATTGTCACCATTGTTATCGTCACCTTTTTCAAAGTGGTTATATGAATCGGGACCGCTGCCGAAATATCTCTGGGACCATCCGTGGTAAAAATAGATCACAGGATATCTTTTCTCAGGGTGTTCATAATAGCCAGGAGGCAGGAATACCCTGAAATTTCTTATTTCACCAAAGACATTGCTGTAATGCCTCGAATCAATAATAGTTACATCACCGGCAAAAAGAGAGTTGGGAAACAAGAACATTCCAACAAATAGAAACCGGGATAAAATGGCAGGAATATTTCTGATCATTTTATGGGATTATTAGAGGTTTTGCAAATTATAACAAATTATCCGGTCGGACAATAATAATTTAAATAAGTACCGGTAATCCTGCAGAGATATTCATTGATTTTCTTCCTTTAACCCGATCCCGGGGGGCTTAGCCGTCGACCTAAGGAGTCTGAAAAAGGTTTTACAGAAATATCAGAAAGGGCAAAAGTGTTTTAATGTTGAAATTAAGTTAGGTTATAATATTCTTTCCTCTTTTTGAAGCTAATCTTTCATCACATCAATTTAATGTTATAATAGCATTATCCATAATGCACTGAAAAACAATCACAAATAGCAATTGGTTAAGATTGATGAGATTCCTCTCTGCGCTTGGAATGACAGTTCATTTATAGATCAGGGGAGGTTTACGAGAAGGTAAATTGAATGAGTTGATGTAAAAATGAACAGTAAAATCATCCATTAATAAATACTCATCATTTCTCAAAGAGGCTCTGAAAGAGCCATATATGAATAACCCCCGGCGCCAGCCGGGGGTTCAGAAGCCACACACAATTATCAGCTCTGAAGGAGCTGAATATTTTACTTATGGAAAATACTTTTTATCCTACTATATTAAGCCCTTTCAGGGCTTTAGATCTGAGGGTTAGCCGTACCCCCGGCTGACGCCGGGGGTTATTCATATTTAGCCACTTCGTGGCTGGAAAAACTGGATAATATTAAACTACCTGACATAATAGCATAATAGAAAGAAGAACCAGTAATAATGAATGTATCCATATGAAGAAGAGGTGATTCATCAAAATAATAAAGTGCTCATACCTGTAATAATGAGCGAGTTAGGGAATGTTGTCATTTGCACAAGAGCAGCGAGGAATCTCTTGGACCATTCACAATTTCTCTGAAAATTGATTCACTGGTTTACAGTTTATCCGGGAGGAAAGATGTGTTTAAAGATCAGCTTTTGAAGGAGAACCTGCCCCACCCTGGCGGGTGAAAACTTTTTCTAAGCTCCGTATTGACAATTAAAACCTTAGGTGACGGCTATGCCCAGGGGGGCTGAAGAAAACCAATGAATATTAGCAAATCCAGGGATTGTATAAAAAGTTCGCAAAGACTATTATCTTTGGAACGATAACTGGAAACTGGCTATGCGGAGTGGCAAATCTATTTCTTCTCTATCAAAAATTGCAATATGGATGTCATTTCATTAACGAGGGAACTGCTTTCATTCAATAATATAAATCCCCCGGGAAATGAGGAGCCAATTGCAAGGTTTGCCGGGAAAATTCTTTCGGAGAATGATTTTAATGTGGTTTATCATTTGTTCGATGAAGGCCGGCTGCACCTGGTAGCAGAACGGGGATTATCTGAAGACAGGCCGCCGATTGTACTCACAGGGCATTTTGATACGGTACCCCTGGGCAGTAACAAATGGAGCGTTGAACCTTTCGCCGGTCAGGTCGCTGATGGCAAGATCTGGGGAAGGGGTTCCAGCGATATGAAAGGAGGATTGGCTGCAATGATGCTGGCCTCAATCCAGGCATTTAAAGTGTCTCCTCCGGAAGGCGGGATAAGGCTGATCTTCACGGCAGCCGAGGAGCTTGGCTGTATTGGAATCCAGCAGCTGTCAAGAACAATGAGGAATCCCGGGAGTGCAAGTGCAGTAATAGTTGGTGAACCCACGTCAAATCACCCATATATAGGTCACAAGGGGGCATTATACCTTAATGCGATAACTACCGGGCTTACAGCTCATTCGTCGATGCCTCACCTGGGTGATAATGCAATTTACAAAGCTGCCAGATCAATACTGAAGGCGAAGGATTTTAATTTTGAAGCTGAGAGGGATCCTCTTCTTGGATTTCCAACCTTAAATGTCGGGAGGATGAAGGGAGGCATGAATATTAACTCGGTTCCTGACCATGCAGAGTTTTCAATAGATATAAGGTCAACATCAAAAGTTGATCATAAGGAACTTTTGCCAAGGCTGGCATCAGAACTGGGTACTGAAACAGTGCTTGAGATACTTGTGAATCTGGGACCGGTATTTACGGATGAAAATGATCCTTTCGTCCAGCTGGCTTATGATATCTGCAATGTTGATAGAGCCGGTAAGAACAGGATGAAAACTCTGCCATATCTTACCGACGGCTCTGTTCTGCAAAGGTTATACAAGGGAGTTCCAACAATAATACTCGGTCCGGGACAACCTGAAATGGCCCACCAGACGGATGAATATTGTCACATCAGCAAATTGGAAGAATCAGTTAATATATACAGTGATATTATAACGAAATGGAGGAATTAATTATGGATAAATATCCGGAAAAAATTAGCAATGACGTGGAACTTGATGAACTTCTTTCAAGACCAGGACCCGAGGTTATTGAAATGTTTTCACGGCTGGAAGGAGACCTGATTTTTCTTGGAGTAGCGGGAAAGATTGGTCCATCACTTGCCATGATGGCAAAAAGGGCTTGCGATGAAGCCGGGATTAAAAAGAGGATTATAGGTGTCTCGAATTTTGAAAGCAGGGAACAGCAGAAAAAGATCGGCAGAAATGGCATCGAAACTATTCATGGGGACTTGCTGAATACAAAGTTTACCAGTACTCTCCCGACAGTCAGGAATGTATTCTATCTTGCAGGGATGAAGTTTGGTTCAGTTGACAATCTCTCGCTTACATGGGCAATAAATACCTGGCTGCCGGCAATAATCGCTGATCATTTCAAGCAATCGAGAATTGTAGCTTTCTCGACAGGCTGTGTCTATCCGCTGGTTCCAGTAGAATCGGGTGGATCGGTTGAGACTGATGCACCTCTTGCAGTTGGTGAATATGCTCAATCCTGTCTGGGAAGGGAAAGGATGTTTGAATTCGGAAGCATACGCAATAAAACTGAGGTTGCACTAATTCGCCTGAATTATTCAGTTGAAATGAGATACGGAGTTTTGGTGGACATTGCGCTCAAAGTAAAGAATAATCAACCGGTTGACCTTACCATGGGACACTTCAATGTTATATGGCAGGGTGATATGAATGATTTTGTGCTTCGTTCCCTTGAACAGGCAAAGAGTCCTGCAAGCGTTCTTAACATTACCGGAGAGGAGATTATTTCAGTCCGTGAGGCAGCTGTCCAATTCGGAAGGTTGTTTGGAGTCACCCCTGTTTTTGAAAACAGCGAGGCTCCCACTGCATTGCTTAATAACGCATCAAAGGCTTTTGCCTTGTTTGGACAGCCTAAAACAAAGGTTAATCAGGTAATCAAATGGATTGCACAATGGATCAGTGATGAAAGGGAACTTCTTGGCAAACCAACACATTTTGAAGTAAGAGATGGGAAATACTAACATTATCAGGAAGGATATGAAATTCAATGAAATTCCGGCAGATGTACTTAAGCTTCTGAAAACAGGGGCCGTTATTCCGGCGCTTCCTCTGGCATTAAACAGCAAACGCAAACTGGATGTTCGCCGTCAGAGGGCTTTGCTCCGCTATTATCTGGATGCCGGTGCCGGAGGCGTGGCTGTGGCTGTCCATACTACACAGTTTGCTATCAGGAATCCTGAGGTAGGTCTCTACTCTCCCCTGCTCGAACTTGCCAATGAAGAGTTTAACAGGTTCGTTGCCAGGACACAAAAGCCGGTGATCCGTGTTGCCGGAGTGATAGGCAGGACGCAGCAGGCATTAAATGAGGCAGCTCTGGCGCTTCAAAACGGGTTTCATGCCGTTCTGCTAAGTGTGGCTGCATTTAAGGATGCCACAAATGATGAGATAATTGACCATTGCCGTAAAATTGCAGAAGTAATTCCGGTGATCGGTTTTTATCTCCAGCCTGCTGTAGGTGGCAGAAAGCTTGATGTAAACTTCTGGCGTGAATTTGCAGGTATAGAGAATGTCATTGCCATTAAGATAGCTCCCTTCAACCGCTATCAGACTTTTGATGTAATACGTGGAGTTGTTGAATCCGGGAGGGCCGGCAATATAGCGCTATATACCGGTAATGATGATAACATTCTCGTTGATCTGTTATCCTCGTATCAGATTTCTGATGGCGGGGAAATCATTAACAAAGGGATTGCAGGAGGTTTGCTTGGCCATTGGGCAGTATGGACCCATTCCGCTGTAAAGCTTTTAAAGGATGTACACGACGGTAAATTTGATAACAACATTCAGCAGACACTGGTTCTTGCGAACCAGATCACAGACAGCAATGCCGCCTTCTTTGATTCCGCAAACAATTTTGCCGGATGTATCGTTGGACTCCATGAGGTACTGCGCAGGCAGGGATTGCTGGAGGGATTATGGACACTGGATCCTGAGGAAGTCCTCTCTCCCGGGCAGATGGAAGAGATAGACAGGGTCTATTCAGCTTATCCTGATCTCAATGATGATGCTTTCATTACTGAAAATCTCGATAAATGGCTTTCTCTTTAAAAACTTAACAGAATCCCCTGATGCCTGAAAATGCCGCCTTTACCATCAGACAAATGAGACCGGATGATCTTGATCAGGCATTTGGTCTGTCCCTTAAGGAAGGATGGAACCAGACCCTGAAGGATTGGAAGCTACTGCTTGACAAACCGGATAATGTATGTATAGTTGCAGAAAAGGATCACAGGGTAGTCGGTACAGCTACTGCCCTTAACCATGAAAACAAGATTGCCTGGATAGGGATGGTTCTTGTCGATAAAGCGTTAAGAGGCCAGGGTGCCGGGAAAATGCTTCTGGAACACATTATTGACAATGTGAAACATGTCGGATCAGTCAAGCTGGATGCGACTCCCGCCGGAGAGCCATTATACCGGAAACTAGGATTTATTGATGAATATAAAATATTCAGGATGACATGCGATAGCCTGTCATACCCGTCAGAGATAGTGTCTTCAGGCGAATTATTCAATATAGACCAGGAATGCTTTTCAGAAGTGATAAGCCTCGACCGGATTATTTTTGGGGCTGACAGGAGTTACCTGTTAATGAAACTGCTCACAGAAAATCCGGGCAGGTCTTTTTATCTGAAAAAGGACAATGCTATTGTTGGCTATATTTTTGGAAGGTCCGGATCAAGATTCAATTATATAGGTCCGGTATGCGCACTGAAACAGGATTCCGCCAGACAGCTTTTATTAAAAGCATTTGAATCACTCAGCAGACAATCCGTTGCAATAGATATACCTGAAGATAAAGTGGATCTCATCAACTGGCTCGGGTCAATAGGCTTTGTAAAACAGAGGCACTTCATAAGGATGCATCTTTCCGGCAATCCCTATCCCGGAAAGGTGAAAGATCAGTATCTCATCAGCGGACCTGAATTCGGATAACAAAAACTCAGAAACTTTTAATTTTTGCATATTCCTGCTGCAGACCGGGGATATCAGGACTACTGGAATTACCGTTATGAATGATGATGCGATAGTGAAGTATGAGGGGTTTATCCAAAGGAATATCTACCATCTCCCGCCCGGGAAATACAACATTCTGCATACTCCCTTTCTGCCTTAATATCCAGGGTTCCGGATAATCCGGCATTCCCGGATGGCATAGTATTGTCAGTCCGCTAATATCAGGGCCAGTGCCAAATTTGCCTGAAAAATCCATCCACGGGCCGGCATTTACCTGAAGCTCCTGAGGCGTAACCCTGCCGTTTTCCGATGTAAATATCAGGCTATCGGGGAGCCTCATTCTGACACAAAAGCCTCCATAACCTTTCTCATCTGCCGAACCTCCTATCTTCAGTCCTTTTACAAGTGCATTTAATATTATTTCAAAATCAATTTTTCGTATATCCCGGTCAAGTTTGTGAACAGTTATAGTTGTTCTTTCATCTATGAATGGTTTTCCATCATCTGCAACTGATGAACGCCAGAGAACAGTGAGTTTAAACTGAGCGATCTTATCGGTTGTTTTGCTCCTTATTTTCACAACCTCCTGTGAAATGCTGTCATTGGTCCAGCCGTCTCCCAATCTCATCTCATTAGTATACAGCTGATGCCAGGTCCAGAATATGCCACGATGGTAAGGATGATCAGGAGGAAATTCTTCCGTAAGGATATCCCCTTTAAGATTATAGAGCGGATGTATATAATTATTGCATACATACTCACCTGTCAGTGACTTTGGTTGTTTCTGATAAGCAAATACCGGTCTTCCGTTTTCCGACAGCTCAATCCTCTGATCTTTTTCGACTATGCTGAACGGAGATTTCTGTCTGTCTGCGGATGAACAGCAGGCCATAATGACCATGAATAGTACTACTGGAATCAGTGAAAAAAATTTCATTGAAGTAATTGATGCAGATGATTTTTTTGCAGTTAGAATCTATATCTCAGACAATCTTCCTGTTTACCGGATCCCATTCAACGTCCTCGCTTTTCAACGTACGATTTATGGGCCATGATACAGGTAACAGCTTCCTGAAATGCCATTTCAATATTTGCGCTTGGAGTTTTTCCGCTTCGGATGCAGTCGATCCATTCCCTAATATGAAGATATGTAACATCAACCTGTATTCCGTTTATGCTTGTGGTTGTCAGTCCCCGTGACAGCATAGTATTTCTCGGTAGCTGAAGTAACTGCATCAACCTTCCCCGAATTTGGATTAAAAGAAACCATTGGACTTGAAGGATCGATCAATCCTGAATCAATCTGTTTTTTGTACTTTGTTGAGCTGCCGTCAACTGTTATGTTAATTGCACCACCAAGTTCCATTGATGCATCGTGTCCCATGAAAACACGTCCACGGCTCCGGCTGTTTGCCAGCGTTGCGCTGTAAAGTAGTGTCAGGTCGCGGTCGGGATATTCAAATACACAATGAAGAGTATCAGCCATATCCCGGTTATCTTTCCAGTAATAAATACCTCCGGAAGAAACAACTGATTTTGGAATACCTATTCGGAGGAAGCTGGTTTACAGCATCAAATTCATGAGTAAAAAGCTGTCCGAGAAGACCAATATCATAATCAAAGAATTTTGTCCAGTTATAATACCTGTCGATGCTGAAAGGAACTTTTGGAGCATGACCAAGCCATTGCTGCCAGTCGATTGATTTTTCATCACCCGGTTTCGGATTGCCATCTTTGTCAAGATGTCTGTATCCATGCGCCGTCGGCTGAATGTTCCGGTTTGTTGTTGTTTCGACCAGCGTTATTTTGCCAAGAATATCACTCTTTATAATGTCCTTTGCCTGCTGAAAAATAACACTCTGGGTTATCTGATGTCCCAAGCTGGTAGGTTATTTTACTGTTTTTAATTGTATCATAAAGTGGCATATATCTGATCTTCAGAATGTACCGGAGCTTTTTCGCAATAGACATGCTTTCCTGCCTGGCGCAGCCAGAATTGCCATTGGTGCATGATGATGGTCAGGAGTTGCAATCATAACAGCATCAATATCCTTATCCTCAAGCATTTCCTCGATAGGTACGATATCTTTTTACCGGCAGGTCTGAGGGTGCTGCGCCACCGGCACGAACAGTATTACGGGCAGTCGCCAGACCGTTTTCAGCATGCATATCATATACATCACATATACCTGTTATTGCCACATTCAAGATCATCCTGGGCAAGCCAGTCTCTCATGGTATCATTTTTGGTTTTCGCGCTTCAACATCGGCAGGATGCATAAATCCAAGTCCATTTGCATGAGAAACTGCACGGCTGCCATAACCGACTATGCCGACCCTTATCAAATCACTTTTGGAACCCTTTGTAGCTTTTAACGATTGTCGGTACCGGAAGGTTCTCCAGTCCAAGTTCCTTTATCAGACGTGCCTTCTTTTCCTGGTCGTAAGTCCATTTTTTAAACAATTCAAATGCAAATACTCCCAGAACAGGAATTCCGATAAGGGCTTTGAGTAAAGTCCTCCGTTTAATTGTGATCCTGTGCCATATCTTTTTTATTTTCAGAATTATCATTATTTGCCATATCTATTTCCATTTTCCGGTCCTCCATTTTATTTATTACGATTTCTGTACCTGTTGACTAAAATATCCAGTCCTGCAAAATAACCGGTTGGGAATACAGCCAGAACAACCAGGGCCACTGCTTCGATAAGAGTTTTACTTACAATAAGATAACTACCTTCTGCAGGTACTGAATACTCCAAGTCCGATCAAGGGAGGATTATTCAGGTAATAAACAAAAAGAAGAATCGCTCCGGCAGATAGCAGCAAGCTCTTGTAAAAAGTCCAAGCATCAATCCCAGACCAATTGCTATCAGGCCCCAGGTATTTAAGAAAATCAACAGCATTAAGAACTCCCGGATTTGAAATTATCCATTCTGAAAATCCTTTCAGTATCCATTGTGATTCCTGTAAGAAAACTTACTGACGACCAGTTCGGTATCAATAACTTGGCAAATCCTTCGTAAAGGATATGCCAGCCAATCAAAAGCCTCAGTGCTACAAGTACAGTATCTCTGCATGCAGATGTGTATCCCGAATATATCTTTCATCTTTTGGAAGTATTTATTTGTGGACAGATATTTATTCAGAGTTCTTAAAAAACCAGCTAAAAGTAGTAAGATAAAAATTAAAAACAAATGCGTATTCTATCAGTATAAACACTGAATTAACATATTTTAAACATCGGATAAAATGCAGAGTATTCATTACGGTTAGGAATAATAAAACATATCTTTAAAACTATGAAAACAGCCTTAAAAATCATATCTTTAACTTTATATAACCAATTCACGAATGAGAAAAATTGCATTTATCTCAGTCATGGTTCATGCTGACATTGCATTTCCGTTGCTGTTTCAAGCGCAGGAGCCCTATAAGCCTACATGGGAATCACTTGACTCACATAAAATGCCGGCATGGTATGACGATGCCAAGATCGGACTCAGCATGCACTGGGGAGTTTATTCGGTTCCTGCATGGGCGCCACGGGAAAAAGGTATTTCCTATGCTGAATGGTACGGATACAGGATGCATGAAAAAGGCAATCCTACAGTAGATTACCACAGGGAAAACTATGGAGACAGACTTCAGTTATGATGATTTTATTCCAAAGTGGAAAGCAGAAGATTATGATCCGTCGGAATGGGCCAGATTTGCAAAGAAGATGGGAGCAAAATATTATCTTCATTACTTCAAAGCATCACGACGGATTCTGCCTCTGGCCTTCAAAATATACCGACAGGAATGCTATGGCAATGGGGCCAAAAAAAGATCTGCTCGGACAGTTTTTTGAAGCAGGACGTAAAGAAGGTCTCAAAGTTGGATTCTATTACTCTCTTTATGAATGGTTTAACCCACTCTATACAGGAAAGGAAATTCCTTATGCCGGTTTAAAAAGGGTAAATAATTATGTTGATGATTTCATGATCCCCCAGATAAGGGAACTGATCGATACTCTATCATCCCGATTTTATCTACTTCGATGGTGAGTGGGACCATCCTGAATCGTTCTGGAAGATGAAGGAGGTTGTTGCATACTATTACAACGAGGCAGCAGAAAGAAATCAGGAAGTATTTGTTAATGACCGTTTTGGCAAGGATGAAAGAGGCAAAGCACGGTGATCTTTATAATGTTGAATATGATTATGATAAAGGCAGTGAAGGATCTCTTACACACTCATGGTCATACTGGCAGGGAATAGCCAAAACATTCGGGTATAACAAGGATACAGATCTTGAAGATTGAATGTCGCCAAAACAGTTCATAGATAAAGTAATCAAGGGAGTCAGCAAAAATGGCAATTTTGATATAAATGTCGGACCAACAGCAGCCGGAAAAATTCCTGAATATGAACAGTATCCCCTTCTTACAGCTTGGGTGAATGGCTTGCTACAAACGGAGAAGCGATTTACGGAACAAGACCATGGAAGGTCCAGGAAGAGGGTGATGCATATTTTACATCCAAAGGTGACAATGTCTATGCGATCTTCCTCGAATGGCAGGGTGAAGAATTTCAGTCTAAAATCTGTAAAACCTGCCGAAGGATCAAAAATAACAATGCTTGGAGTGCCCGGCGACCTTAAATGGAAATGGTCTGAATCGAACGGACTGACAATTTATTATCCCAGGCAAAAAGCCAGACCGACTTCATGCAGCTATGCATGGGCGTTTAAAATAAAGGTAAGGTGAGACGTGTCAGAGCGTTGAGCGTTGAGCGTTGAGGAGAAGAGCTTCAGGCGCAATACAAGAAAAGCCGTGCAACTCAGTGAAAATCAGTGGTTAAAAAAGCCAAATTCACCAATCCGAAATCCGCAATTGTAACTCTCTTCAATAAACATAAACAAAAAATCAAAAAATGGAACGAAGGAAATTTATAAAGACCGCCGGAGAAGCTGCTTTAATAACTCCTGTGATCCCAATAATCACTGCCGGTCAGTTGAACGGACAAAATTCAAAATATGTCAAAAGTCCTGAGGGTTTCAGATCAACAGTTCTTGTCAGAGAGGATAGCATATTTGTGACCACATCAACCCTCACTGCTACTCTGAAAAACGGATTGCTGACTTCGTTGAAGAGCAAAACCAGCGGGGAAGAGTTTATAACTGCCTTTGATCCCGGTTCAGTCACTGCGCTTCAAATCCTTTATCCTGCCTCAGAACTTTCTGATATCAGCTCCGCTGACTTCGGTAATCTAACTCAAAACCAGATCTCTGAACAGAAAGCTGAGATTATGCTTCACAGCTGGCACGGGGATGGAGTGATATCAGTTTCCACAGATGATGAGACCGGAGACCTTATAATCGAACCCTCGGCTTACTCATCAAGACCCGGAGTGCTTGCATGCAGGTGGAATCTTCCCGGAATTAGGCATGATCTCGATCTCGTTGCTCCGCTTTTCCAGGGGACAAAACTAAAACTGGATGACACACTGATCAGGGATTCAAGATGGATATGGCCCTCCGCATGGGAAGCAGGTCTGGCAATCCTTCAATCTTCATCCGGAGGATTTTACGTTCACACACAGGACACCGGGTACCGTTATAAAGCATTGAAAACCGGTACCAGCAATGATCCTTTCATACTCGGTTTCGATACTGAAGCATACGGACCCATTGATAACAATCTGGCTGCCGGGGGATTAAGCTGGAGGATAAATGTACATAAGGGAAACTGGCAGGTTCCTGCTGAGCGCTACCGCGAATGGCTCTGGAAGGCGTATGATCTTAAAAAAGAAGAGGAAAAAAGAAAATCCTGGATCTCCGATGTGAAATTTGCCATCTCCTGGTGTCCCGGAGATCCTGCAGTGCTGGATGCCCTTGCAAAAAAAACAGATCCTTCAAAGGTATTGCTGCACTTCCCCGACTGGAGAACAGATCTCTATGATCAGAATTATCCCACATATACAGCCAGCATAAAGGCTAAAAGTTTCATTCAGAAAGGAATGAAGATGGGCTTTCATATTATGCCCCACTGCAATGCCATAGACATGGATCCGTCAAATCCTGCCTATACCTGGATAAGGGATTTTCAGTACCGTCATATTGAGACCAAACAACTGCAGGGATGGAGCTGGGTCGAAGGAAAGGTTCTGGGAGTGCCGGAATCCAATCAGAGCCGGATGGAGAACAGGGATAAAAATGTGATGATAAAGGTACATCCGGGGCTAAGCATGTGGAGATCGATACTCGGAGAAAACATTGCTAAACCAGTTATTGACATGAAACTGGATTCAGTATTCATTGACGTGACTTTAGTTACCCAGAATCTTCACAATTGTCTGGTGGAATCAATGACCTCCACCGAGGGAATGAAGAAGCTGATCGGACAAATAAGCATGTTGAATAACGGCCTGGTTATTGGCGGAGAAGGTCTCAATGAAATTACAATGCAGGGGCTCTCTTTTGCCCAGGCCCATCTCTTTAAAAGCTGGCAGACCTCGATAGAAGGACTAGAACGTACGGGAGGCTGCGAGCTTAACCACTTTATGTTCGGGAAGCTCGCAAAAACTATAGGCTATTCGGGACTCAGCGGCAAGACGAAAGATGAGGAACTGAGGATGCAGATCCACCTCGATCACGGCGCGATACCTACAATAACCATTGAATCATCCGATGAAATTGCCAATCCAAATCCTGCCGTAAAAAAGCTCCTTGATATAGCAAACAGTTAGTCCCTGAAAATATGTTCGAACCTTTCCGCTCAAAATCAGTTTAATACTGGTAATATTTTTAATCTGCCGGAGAAAGCTCTAAAGTTTTATTTAAATGAAATCAACAGTTTTTTTTACACTTTTCATACTCTTTCTGTTTACAGCGTTGAATGGACAGAATGGTTACCTGGCCGGAACCGGCCAATCAGAGATCGAACCATACGAATCACTGATATCTCTTCACCTTGGAGGATACGGAGCCCCCAGGGACGGACGCTTCACCCTTCAGTGGAAACACAGGGGAGAAACCCCGGATGCAGTTGCCATGACCGGACAGAACGGGAAAATATTCATTGTCAGTGGAAATGAACTCCTCTGCTCTGTACTTTCAGATTCTGAAATGCAGTGGAAACATGCCGGGAAGGCAGAAAATCTTCTGTCGTTAGCCGGATTTAGTGAAAAACTGTTTGCTTTAACAGGAAACGGTGAGATATTGGAAAGCAAGCTTTCCGGAAAAATAAAGTGGAAGACAACCGGGATGAACCACAGCAGTGCAAGACTGCTGACAGCCACAGCAGGAAAACTGTTTGTCACTGATGGGAAAGGAACTCTCTGGAGTGCACCTCTGACAGAAAAACCCATTACCTGGGAAAGAAGTGAAATGGTTGCCAATCTAATCAGCTTTTCTTCCGAAAATGGAAAATTATTTGCACTTACAGCCGACGGGGTTATTTACAGGATGGATATTTCAGATAAGGCGGGCAAATGGCTCAAAATTGCATACAGGAACAATGAGACTATTAAAGAGGATATTAAACTGATTTCATTTGTAAACGACAGGATCTGCGGAATAAGCAGGGAAAACAATATTTGTCTGGGGGAGCACAGGAGCGATGGAAATCTCACCGCCAGGGCACTTGCAGTAAAAGAAGGCGAAAAGGCGATTGTCATTGTGAATGTGGATGTCTGCGGACTTACAGCTGACTTCACCGGCCTGCTTAAGAAAGAGATACTGCAGAAGAATCATTTGCCGGCATCATCGGTTTTTATCAATTCCTCGCATACCCACTTTGCCCCGGTGTCGCAGAACTGGCTCACCTGGCAGGAGGCCAATCAGCGGCCTGACAGCACCTACCTCTATTCGATAGTCAGAAATGGTATCCTCAGTGCTGTAGACAAGGCGCTGAAAAACATGGCGCCGGCTGAGCTGTATTTTGGAAGAGGGACTACTGATATTGGCTATAACCGGAGTCTGAAAGATCATCCGGAGCTTTACGACAGTGATGTCGATGTATTGAAAATTGCATACACGGACAAGAAATCAGAAAGCTATCTTTTCATGGCTGCATGCCATCCGGTATTCAGTACCGCCGGAAAGCTTCATTATACAATCAGCGCGAATTATCCGGGGGTAGCCCGAAAGTTGCTGGAGGAAAGAACCGGGAGTACCAATTCACTCTTTCTGCAGGGAACAGCAGGTGATATTAATCCGAGAGATAACGGGGAATACATAACAGGAGAAAAGCTTACCAATGATGTAATATCTGTTCTGAACCGTCCGATGAAGAAAATAGAAGGACCCATATCATTCTTCCTCGATACTGTTAACATTCCCATCACACCATGGTCCAGGGCGGAAATTCTTGCATTCAGGGAGCAGAATGCAGGCAAAACGGGAGATGTCTATGCTGAGAAGAACGTGAAATGGTGCGACCTTATGATGGATTACTACAATAAGGGAATTATGCCGGAATCTTTGCCGGAATATGTACAAACTATCAATATCGGCAACTGGAAACTGGTTGGATTCTCAAGGGAAACTACAACCGGATACAGCTTTGGAGTAAAGAAAATGTGGCCAGATAAGCTGATCTCCGTTGCAGGTTATACAAACGATGTTTCAAGTTACCTTCCGACACATATGCATCTCGAAGCTAAAAACTATGAGGGCTTGGATTCGTTTTTCTGGTATGGAATGCCCGGTTTATTTCCAATGAATGCAGATGAAGTTATTCTCGGCACGATAAAGTCTCTTGCACATTAATATAAATGTTGTATTTTTCCACCGGAATAAATTTATATTCCTCAATTCAATATAGAACTTAACATGAGTATAGTCAGGAAAATCTATAAGGATATTTCGAGCCCGATTATTATTATCGGAGCCCTTTTTTTTGTTTTTGGTTTTATCACCTGGCTGAGTGCTGTTCTGGTACCCTACCTTAAAATAGCCTGTGAATTGTCCAACTTCCAGTCATACCTTGTCGCATTTTCATTCTATATAGCATACTTTTTTATGTCGGTACCTTCAGGGTGGTTTCTTGAGTATACGGGGTACAAGAAAGGAATGACAGCAGGATTGGTCATTATGGCTATTGGTTCCCTGTTTTTTGTACCTGCAGCCCTTACACGAACATATGGATTATTTCTCACAGGATTATTTATTCAGGGAGCAGGAATGGCCTTGCTGCAGACTGCCTCAAATCCGTATGTTACCATCGTAGGTCCGATTGAAAGTGCCGCAAAACGGATAAGCATCATGGGCATATGCAATGGCGTGGCAGGTGTTCTGGCTCCTGCAATTCTGGGATTCATAACATTAAATGGAGCTGATGAAATAGTCAGGAGGGTAAGCACGATGGCGCCCCTCGAAAAGAACTTAGAGCTTGATGCCCTGGCAACCAGGGTGATTTTACCTTACATTCTGATCATGGTTTCATTGCTCCTGCTTGCTGTTTTCCTCTACCTTTCCAGTCTGCCCGACATCGATGCCGAAGAGGAAAATGCGATTACCGATGAAGGAGCTGCCAGCAAAACCAGTGTCTTCCAGTTTCCTCACCTTCTTCTGGGAGTTCTTGCGATATTTCTATATACCGGAGTGGAAGTCATTGCGGGAAATACAATAATCAGTTATGGCGTATTTCTGAATATACCGATTGCCACCGCAAAATTCTTCTCTTCATTTACGATTTTTGCCATGCTCGTTGGATACGTCATTGGGATAATTGTTATCCCAAAATATGTCCGGCAGAAAGATGCCCTTATCGTATCGGCGGTCCTGGGCTTGATTTTTGCAGGCATGGCACTGGTGACCAGCGGTTTCACCTCTGTCATGTTCATTGCTTTGCTTGGCCTGGCAAACTCCCTGATGTGGCCATCGATATGGCCTCTGGCCATAACTGAACTGGGACGTTTTACCAAAGTTGGTTCATCGATAATGGTGATGGCGATCTCCGGAGCAGCAGTAATGCCTCTGTTATATGGGCGCATTGCAGATATCTACTCCCCCAAGTTAGCATATTGGATTGTGATCCCTATTTATCTCTATGTATTCTACTTTGCTGTAAAGGGGCACAAGGTACGCAGCCACTAAGATGAAGCGGTGATCCTTTTCAGGCATGATAAGCGAAGTCTCCAGACTTCGCTTCACTTACATTGTAACCATCACAATACATTTAATACGGCGGCGAAGTCTGGAGACTTCGCCAATCATCATTCCATGGCGTTTCGCTCCTAACTCTTTACCGCTTTTTGTATCTTAATAATTGCTTCGGCAAATCTATCCATATCTTCTTTCGGGCCCAGCATGGCATGCTGCATTATCCAGACAGCCTCTTCACAACAGGCTTTCTCCGTTACCGGGCAAAACACGTCTTTATAGCTTACATCCTCCGGAATTGCATAGCACATAAAATTCTTCTCCTGGAAGAGAGGTTGTTTGTATAAAGGTTGAGGATATCCCATAAAGCATGGGACTCCTTCTGCAGCAAGCATCTGAGAGAACTCAACCTTGGGAAGGTTATTGAACTTTGATTTATCATATTTAAAAATGTAGATATGATAACTGTGCAATGTTTCTCCCTTGCCCCTGGAAAGAGGTATTATTCCATCTATCTTCTCCAGCAGTGAATTCAGATATGTACCATTTTCATGACGGCGAAGGGTTTGCTCCTTAAGTCTTTTCAGCTGGTTGACAAGCAGAATTACCTGCAGCTGGGTCATCCGGTAATTGCAGCCAAGATTATGGTGTTCATACCATTGTCCTCCTTTTACCCGTCCGACATTACGAAGTGAGTTCATCATGTCGTAAAGCCTCTCATCGTTGGTTATAACCATTCCACCCTCACCGCAGGTAAGGTTCTTTGATGACTGGAAGCTGAAGCATCCGGCATCGCCTATACTGCCAAGTTTCTTTCCCTTATATTCTGCGCCATGACCATGACACGCATCCTCAATAACTTTAAGATTATGTTTTTTGGCAATAGCCATTATCTTATCCATATCACAAGCCTGTCCGGCAAAATGAACAGGTATGATAGCTCTGGTCCGTTTAGTGATGGCAGCCTCGATCTTTTCAGGATCAAGATTATATGTATCAGGATCGATATCAACAAAGACAGGCACACAGTTTGCTTCCAGAACAATTGTGGATGTTGCAATAAATGTATATGGAGGAATGATCACCTCATCACCCGGCCTGACTCCGCATGCTATCAGAGCCAGACGGAGCGCTACGGACCCGTTTACACAGGTCAGCGCATATTTTGTTCCGCAAAAGGCAGCAAATTCATCTTCAAATGCTTTAACGATATCACCGCAGTCAGGATTTCCCCATTTACCGCTCCTTACAACATCTGCCACAGCCTTTATTTCTGTTTCATCAAAAACAGGCCATTCAAAGTTTTTATCAACGGTCTTTGATCCACCGTTAATTGCAAGCTCTTGCTTCATAATAATTATTTATTTTATATGATTATAACATAACTTAATTGCCTCAAGGGAAGATTCCGGAGAGCACTCCACAGGCTGTATATTGTTTTTCAGACATTCTGCAAAATAGGCAATCTCATTATAATACCCATCACCTCCATCACCTGCAGACACTTCCTTAACGCTTACATTATCCGCTATCTGAATAACATCTCCCTTAAAAGTGGTGAAAAGTACACTAGCATCTTCAAACTGAGCCATATAGGAGGCCTGAAACGGAAAACTGCTGTGAAAAAATGACCCGCCTTCAATCTTCACATGTACTTTGGTTTTATCATAGCTCCACATGGCGCTTACATAATCATGATTGCTGTTTTCACCGGGAAGATAACTGCATTTTATTTCCGAGGGCGGGCCCAGGAGATAGTTTGCAAAGTCAATATCATGGATAACGAGATCGAATAATGCTCCTCCTGAAAGGTCTTTGACATTTTTCTCTTTCCATTGTCCCCACGATGGTATGCCACAGTAACGTGAAAAGGAGAGAAATCTCAGGTTGCCGAATTCTTTATTGCCGATCCATTTTTTGAGCTTCTGGTATGGAGGCATAAATCTGACAACATGGCCGACCATAAGAATTTTATTCCTTTTTCCGGCAAGATCTATCAGCTCCTCAGCCTGACGGATATCTATGCAGAATGGTTTTTCAAGAAATACATGCTTATCATTCAGCAGAGCAGTTTTAGTCATTTCATAATGAAGATTAACATGAGTACAGATATTCACAGCATCAATATCTTCTGACTGAAGGCAGTCATCGAGGCTGGAATATTTACTGATACCTTCCAGTGCGGCAGCATCAATATTCCCGGTAGAAAAATTACCAATACCTGACCGGAGCTTCTTTTCAATCTGATCAGGATTGAGATCTACGATAGCTTTTAATTCAAGGTCAGGATTCTTTAAGATGTTCAGGGTATGTGTAATTCCCATAAATCCGAAACCAACAACTGCCACTTTAATCATCATCAAAAAATTAAAGGTTCATATACACTTATAAAAATGGAACCGGCGGAATATTTATTTCAGGTCATAAAGCATACTGAGCGCCTTTTTTACCACAATCTCATCCGAGCCGATTGCAAAGTGGGTGGAATTGACTTCATACCCTCCCTCCTTGTAAAGCTGTGCCGGAACCAGGTAACCGCTGCTCCCGTTGCAATGAGATATTACAAATGTATGTTTAAACGGAGAACCGGCTTTAATCGCCATTCCTATTTCAGTAAGCATTTCGACATTGAAAGAAATAAATGCAACATCATCCCCGATATGTGCCGCGGTTATTGTAACAGGCACAGTAGTCTGCTTATCGAGAGCAGGCATTTCTTCATCCTTTTCATCATGGTTCTTCCTGGGGCACTCTATTGTTTCAATTGCTGAGCTGATTTCTCCCCCGGGACTGGTATTCGTTATATCCCTGAAAACATGGACAACTTCTTCCCCAAGCAGGGTTCCAAGAAGAACAGTCTCCGGGATCCATCCATTCTCAGTATTGAATGACGGGAGTATCCTGTACCATGGATCAATATTGCCTGAAGCACCCGCAAAAACAGGAGCAATGAAATCCTTACCAATAATCTGTTCAACGAATTGTTCAGATATGCCGAGAAGGTCACCGCTTATCTGGTAATTATCAGGCCCAAGCGAAGTAGCATGGGTAGCGTAATCAAAAATAGCTCCTACAGGCTTGCCATCAGTATTGGTAATCTTTAATACCAGTACTTCTTTATCAGTCGGACCATAAGGATTTCTTCCAAGAATTATTGAACCATCAGAAGTCATCTCACGCCTGTTCGATCCGACAGGTGAATATCCGGCTCCTGCACTTGTCATGACTGGTTTCAGGTTTTTAAATGCTTCGCCCACAACGGCAATTAGTTTTTGCTGCAATGCAATTGTATACTTAATATTGCTTTCAGGCAGTTTATTAATATCGAGTGATACCACTGGTGAGCTGTGTGAATGAATTGCAGCCAGGAATAATTCGGAATCCCTGATCCCGAACTTTTCAATTAAGCTCTTCTTTATCACCGAATACAGGGTATCAGTATATGAACCTATATCAGAAGAGACCATAACAAATTTTTTCCCGCCATTCTCAAAGACTACAGCCCGGGCAAATAAATGATCATGAATTCCTTCAGATGGCGTTTTCCTTGAAGAATAGCCATAGAGCATCACAGGGATATCAGGCGTGATATCTATTTTTGCAATGCCTGCCCGCAAGATTCCCTGCTTGCCTGAAGATTTATCCTGCTGAGCCGATAATGACGCGCAGATGAAAAGAGCTGCTGCAAAAAGAATTAAACTTCCGGATTTCATATTTACCTCCATGTTAATATTTATTACTTTTACCAAGGTCCTCAAAAAAATGATCATCTCCAAATTTACAGGCTCAACAAAAATTGAAATGAACCGGATTATATATGATCCCAGCAATAAACCTTAGAATAATGAACAATTATTCTGCCGGCAGTTTAAGGAATTCATAAAAAACTTCATTGAGATTAGCACCTATATCCATCCAGTCATACTGTGTCGGCATTCTGCCGAGACTGCTAATCCAGTTGGCATTCAGTTCATAGACCAAAGACTCAATTCCATATCGCCTGTACAAACCATTTTCAAACAATACAAAAGAATCTGGCCGGCCCTTAGTCTCCCAGGAATATCTTACCTGTTCAGAGAATGAGGTCTTCTCTCTCATCAGTTTCTCAAAGAATTGCATCCTTCTCAGAAACAGAGTATCAGTTTTATTGTGAGTTGCCAGATTAATGCCTCCTGCATCATCATTATGAATATCTATTCCTAGAGATGGTTTTATTCCGTTCTCTATCAATCCTTCGATGAATTTCTCCAATGCATATTTTTCCGGACAGAGCTTCGGATCTGCCATCCTGTCCCATTTTCTGTTCAGATCCATCCCGGCAGTGTTAAATCGGGTCATCCCCCTGGCCACACCATCCTTGTTGGCCATGGGCATAATATAAACACAGAATGTCTCCTCCCAGGTCTTTGAATTCCCGCTTATGAATCTATCGATCAATCCTTCAACAATCCAGCTGCCTCCGGGCTCCCAGGGATGTGCCCTTGCCCTTATAATTACCGAATATGGTGCCCCTGGGTTTCCGAGCTGAATAATTTCCAGTTGCCTGTTTTCAATGGTCGATCCTATATTTATAATTTTAAATAGTCTGTTCCCGCTATACCTTGCCTTGAGATTATCAAGGTTGGAAATGGTGTATACCGGAAGTCGTGCTATGTAGACATAGTTTCCTGTCATATAAAAGTCGGCAAGCAATTCATGGCCAGGAAGTCCTGATGTCTGTATGGGATCCCAACTCTTCCGGTCATAAGAAAGATAACATGAAATGCTTTTTTCAAAGTTCCACCACTCTGAAGCCAGCTTGCCATTATAGACATCGGGCTGCATCTTTGAGATGATCATCTTCACATGAGTTCCGCTGTCGGCATCCAGCCTGAAGTACCAGTGATCGGTCTGACGGTTGAGCGATTCACGCTCGTAATCAGGCAGAAGCTCAATCCGCAAAATTGTATCGCCCTGTATTGACCAGTTTACAGGAGAACCGTTTTCGAAGAAATAGTCGATGTATTTTATTTTTAGCTTCTCCGGAGCCTGACTATAACCTGAAGAAATGCCGGATAATATCATTGACAAACCAAAACAGACAGGAAAGACGATTCGGGGGATTATTTTTATTATCATCAGACAAAGGATTGTAATAATAATATTTTATGTACCAATATTCCGGTGATTGATCAGATGTTATAGTGCTGTTATCTATTTTATCCAATCCATATAAAGCGCATCCGGATTATCATATTGTGGTAGCGATAAAATCATGAGATTTCTTTCTGCATTTTTTTTCTTATATCCATTTCTCACAATATCAAGATCCTTATTTATGCCGGCTGTATCTGTTACCTTTCCAAATCCGTCAGTAACACCTGCAATTAAAAGTTTTCCCGGTGCAAGGCTTGCTTCAATATCAGGCAGGTCGTATTCCTTCAGAGCCCCGGGAACGACTCCAGGTATAAATGATGAACTGTAAAAACGATTCTTAACAATTGAAAGGTAGGATGAATATGGTTCAATTAAAGCAATCCTGGAGATGGAATTATCAAATGCCGCTGCAAACAAAACTACAGGAGCCATTTCTTTTCGTGCAACTGCATAGATTTCATTTAGTTCTCTTTTTCTGAGCAGATGGGAAAGCTTTACAACATCCGATGCCCTGATTCCGGCTATGCTCCTTCCTATAAGCATGGAGGCATACCACAGGTTATGTGAACCGCCTTCGATGTATGCATCACCCTGAAAAACTCCCGGACCCATCTCGCCTACCCCGACAATATCAGGAGCAAGAACCGTAAATCCCTGCTTTACAAACCATACCATATCTTCTCCTTCTGAAGCTTCTGCTGACTTGCCTGAAGGATGCAGGTAGATCAGAGCCTTTGCGGAAGGATCAGAAGGTATCATCAGCAGGTAAGGAATAATATAGCTCCCCTCCCCTTTTACGAAGTATTTTTCAATTACATAGCCATTTTTCCTGTATCGTCCTGAAAAGACAGGTTCATCAGAGTCAGCCGGCTCATGGTAGCCGGAAAGTTTTTTTGCTGCATTCACGGCATCAGTGATATAACTTTCTGAGCTGATTCTTGATGATTGCAGTTTTTCCGCCAGCTTTTCAGCTTCTCTCCTGTTTAAACTAAAAACGGTTTCACCTCCGAGGGATGTTGAAACCTGTCCTGTTGCAGTTACCTGCATCTCTGCTATGCTGAGTTTCCTGGTCGGCTCATCTTTGGCACTTCCAGGATTATTCAGGTGTTTCTGGAAAAAAGCATACATTGCTTCCCTGTTCTTCCTTGTTGAAGCATGCGAGGTATCGTCTTCGGCCCTGCCAAAATCAGCTTCCCTGTTATAAGCTTTATAGATAAGCGATACCTCTTTTTCAGTTTCCATGGCCCCCTGAATGCTGAAAAAATCTCTTGTTGTTGTTATCATCAGTGCAGGTTTGGGAGCTCTGACAGCCAATAGGTCACCATGATCAATCCCGCGACTGATCTGATTGAATAAGTTCTGTTCAGCATCCTGATTGCCAATGGTCTGAAGCAACCTGGTAAAATTTGTTATATAGCATTCAGGGGCAGCAGCATATATCCTCTCATCCATTGCGGCAATAAGGGCGGATTGAGTTCCTCCTCCCGAACGACCCGTAATTCCTATCCTCCCAGGATCGACCTCCCTGCGGGTGAGCAGATAATCAACTGCCCTGATTCCATCCCATATCATATAACGGGCCTGTGAACTTCCTGCAATAAATGCCTGTGTGCCAGGATAAGAATGTTCAGTAGTCGGCCCCCCGACTATTGATTTTCCTGTTTGCGGATCAAAGTATTCGAGCCGTTCACCCTGTCCCACCGGATCAAAGGCAAAAACTATAAATCCCTTTCTGACCATGTTCAGTATAATATGCTGATAGACAGCTCCCCGGTAACCATCACCGGCATGACCGCTGCAGTATATAACAACAGGCGCTTTCCTGTTCTTCTTCAGATCACCGGGGATAAATAATGACGATGTTACAAAAAATCCGGGCTGGGATTCATATACGATATGTTCAACCCGGAAACTATCCTTCACTATAGTCCTGATTATTTTTGCATTCAAAGGGGTTTTTGAAGGAAATGGACCAACAATATCCAAAAGTGTCTCCTGTAACAGGTTCTGTCTCGCCTGCCACTCCTTCAAGGTACTTATCCTGCTAATATCTTCGCTTCGTTTGGCCAGCATTTCATAAGCCTGACCAGCAATATAATGATACAGGGAGTTAGGGGCATCGGTGTACTGGAGCCAGTTTTCACCGAGAATATCATATTCATTCTGGGCGTCCAGGGCTGAACCTGCAGGAATAATCATCATGACAAGCATGAAAAGTCTTCGATTCCCGGTACCAGTACTTTTTAATCATAGCTACAGATCTGTTTTAGTAATAAACACTCCAGTAAGTTATGAATTTCAGTCGAATTCGCGCAGCTGCATCGCTATTTTTTATGCCAGTCAATACTTCATTGTCGCCAGGAAGGTCTATTATTCTCACATTTCCGTACAACAGGCAGGTTCTGGCCGCAATTACCGGATCATTGAATTAATGACCGGCAGGATATAATGATCAACAGAGCTGTCGGTATCTATACCCGGTTGGCTTTTAAGAGTTGTGATATACCAGTCTTCCGTATGTCCGGCTGATTCGCCGGGCATAATTCTGGTGAGGGGTCCAAGTGATTCGATTTCCAGGAGGTGCTCATTAACGTAAACTTCATTATTGGAACCATAATCAGGGTACACTGCATCAGGGATGAATTCAAAGTGTTTGACCATCATCATATCGTCGAGAAGAGAAGCGGTCCATCCCTGTTTATTTAAAATGCCGATCTTTTGTTCCGACTTCATTTCGGCATCATGGTGCAATTGAATGTATTTATTTCCCCAGGTCCACCGCTTATCATTCATCAGAGTATAATTCCAGAGAACAAGAGGCCGTGCGGGCAGGAGATTTTCGGCAGGATCGACATAAGGTTCCTGGGGCAGAATTGCTCTTGAACCAGCTGCATGGGCAGTAATTGCCCAGGGTGAAGTTTCAATGGCCCAGAGGTTTTTATTGATCAGGCGGTGAATGATCTTAACCTGATTCCTTTCCTGATCCAGTGTAACATCCATTTCCTTAATAATGCCGGTTGTAGTTTCAACAGGCTGTATTAGCTTCAGTGTATGTCCATCCCATTTATATCTGACAGGATTATTATCGGGATAATAAGTCCTGGGCATTACTTCCGGGGTGTGCCACAACCTGTGGCCACCGTATATATGCCACTCGCTTCCTCCGGTTTTGCCTTTTTCAGTGTCCGAAACATAAAGCAGATTCTGCTTATTTATATAACCACACCTGATAATTCGGGGGCCTACATCGGTTGTAATGACCAATTCAATCTCCCTGTTAAAGAGCCTAACACAATTGGGCCAGCCTTCAAAGTTCACGATTTCCATTATTGCACCATTATTTCACCAAGTTTATACCAGCCAGGTTCGGTTTCCCTCTCTTTCTTAACTGCCAGTTCAATGAACCGCTCATTATGAAAATCGCATGTATCGCGCATACCTATCAAAATATCGTATTTGCCTTTTCCAGTGATTTCATCAGCATTGATTTCACACTGTTCTGCAATTATCTCGCCGGGCAGCCAGTTCCGGTTATCTGATTCGGTTAATTGCCGGACAAAACTTTTGCCGTTGGTCTTATTTAAAAACTTTACATAAAGATTGTATTTATGGTATGCCGGGGCTACTCCATGGTTTTCCCATGTCAGGCGTATGTAATTCCGGGCCGGTCCTGTACGGATTGTATCCGGAAGCATGGCAAATTTAGGAAAATACCAATATCCGCTCAGGTTAGCCAGGCGGCCGGCTAACACGTAATTATCTTTAAGCCATTCACGCGGATAATAATGAAAACCAATGAAGGTTGCGTGGGTTTCATGAATGGCCTTTTCCAGACCTTTACCATCTTGCCACAGATCTTCCTCCACAACATCCCCGTAGTGATCTGACTCCAGAACTACAGGTATATTTTTATAAACTTTACTGTACAATTCAGGTGTACGAATGCAGGAGGGTCCAAAACCCAGCTTTTTGTACCAGGCCACGTTAGCGCTGTCATCCCTGAATCCGATGCCTTTTTCGAGGCAGTACTTGTATATCTCATAATCTGTGCCGTCGTCGCTGTCTCTCTGTCCGATAAAATCATCGCTGATAATCAGGACCGAGTTTTTGTAGCAACGCCTGTAAATATCAATATGCTTTTTCACTATATCCACAGGAATATCCTCCCAGCCTGAAAATGCAGTATGCCCTTCACCCCAGTCACCCAGGCTTCCAATGTCAATGTATTCAACCCAGGGTTTGTCGTCATACCTGGCTGCAAATGCTTTGTGGAAGTTTTCAAGCTTTTCAAGAAACACAGGATCGTCATAATCCGGCGCCCAGGCTTTAATATCAAGGTCAGGATGTTCGATAAACTTTCCTTTTGCACCGGCCTTTCTAACCCATTCGGGAGTGGCATAGACAAATTCAGTTTCCTTGCATGTAATGCGAAATGATATTGTATGCCCCCACCCTACCCATCTGTTTATGGCAGAATCAATTACCTCCCAGTTATATTTGCCTTCCTGAGGTTCAAGATAGCTCCATGCAAGCCTCAGGTATATTTCGTTCAGACAGGGAAAATCAGAAAGCGAATCGGTTTGGGACATACGGCTCCCATACCTTTTAGTAGTATTGGAGTAATAATGAAATGTCCATCCTTTATGTGGATTACTGCAAACTTTGGTACTATCCCAGTAACGTTCGAGGTTAAAAAATGTACGGTTTTTGTATGTTCCCCGCCCCTCCTCCGGGTTAGTGCCTGGCGACTGTCCGGGAGAATAAAGACTTGACAGGCACAGTATAAGTATGAGAATGTATGCTTTTCCGTTCATATGTTATTATTGGTGATAGTTATTTTTTCTTTGAAAGGTCTGTGCCATATTTTTTAATCACCTCCGGATTTAATTCAATACCTAAGCCGGGTGATGTTGGAACCATGACATACCCATCATTCTGCACGAATGGCTTAACAAGCAATTCTTTCCTGATTGCCGATTCCGTAACAGAAAATTCAAGGAACGGTACATCAGGAGTTGCAGCTATCAGATGGATACATGCTGCAACCAGTATGCCGGTTTTAAAAGCATGCGGTACCATTGTAATATTATTGTCAGCAGCCATTGAAGCTATTTTTTTTGCTTCGGTAAGGCCACCACAACGGGAAATATCAGGTTGTATGATATCAACATGTGATTCATTGATCAATCTTGCAAAAGCCAGTCTGCCGCTCTCCTCCTCACCTGTTGCTATTCGCATGGTTGTTGATTCCGTGAGTCTTCTGTAACCAGTATAGTCCTCAGCAGGAAGAGGTTCCTCCAGCCAGTAAATATTCATCTGCTCAAGAGCCTTTGCAACACTCATTGCCTGTTTCAGCTTATACCGCTTTCCAATGTCAATCATAATCTCCATATGATCAGGGGCAGTTTTCCTTGCCGATTCAATCAGCTTCAGATCATACCTGACATCATAGCCAAGCGGTCCCCACCCGAATTTTATTGCAGTGAAGCCCAGTGAGGCATAAGTCTCTACCATTCTTTTAACATCATTTGTATTTTCAGGCATAAGAGCGCTGGCATAGGGTCTAACCCTGTCAGTATAACTTCCGCCAAGAAGCTTGTGAACAGGTTTTCCGGTAGCTTTTCCCATTATATCCCAGATGGCCATGTCAATGCCGCTCATTACATGCATTACAGGACCACTGCGCCCATAATAGTAGGTTTTTGCCCACATATTGTTCCATATCTGTTCATAATCAAAGGGATCTGATCCCACGACCACCTCCTTCAGACCATAACAGGTTCCGTGAGACATGTAGGCATCTACGATAGCTTTACCGACACATGGTGCGGTATCTACTTCGCCATAACCGGTAATTCCTTCATCGGTTTCAACAATTATTATTAAATCGTCCTGAGTGCCGTCTGCTGCCGAAGAAATTTCCGGAAGTTTAAGTACAATGGCTTTAACATTTGTGATCTTCATTGAATGTTTTTTTGAATTTTACGATACTGATATTTTTATTTTACTCTTTCTAAAAGAAATTCTTTTTGAGAATTCCACCAACCTTTTCTCATAGACAGTTACCATCAGCGTACTTAAGAAAATAATACTGCCTCCTATGATCATCAGAACTGATATTTTCTCGTTCAGGAGAACTATGCCAAGCAATGCGATGAAGAATGGCAGCAGGTAATTACCCAGTATTGCCTGTGTCACATCAAGCCTCTTCAAAACATAAAAGAATAGCAGTGCAGGAACTCCGTAAACAAAAACGCTTAATTCAAGTATTCCATATAAAGCTATATTTCCTGAATGAATGAATTCAGCAAAATGAAAAGGCTCTGCCCAGATAAGCAAAGGGATACTTGCAATACTTCCTATAACTGAGCTGTAGACAAGTATCTCCAGCTCTGTAAACTTCTTATCTACAAGCATTTTGCAGTAAGTATTGTAAAATGCACAACAGAGGCATGCAAACAGGAATATCATGTTTCCAATGAAATATTTGCCATGAAAGATATTTGCACCCGAGATATCTGATACTGAAGTCATAAGAACCCCTGCAATGGCCAGTACAAAACTTATTAAACGAACAATATTTAATTTTTCCTTAAGCATCAAAGAAGCTAACAAAGCAACAAAAACAGGGATAGTCAGAGTTATAATACCAGCGTTGGCTGCAATAGTCAGTTTAGAGCCAAGGGTATAGGCGTATTGCATTATAAAAATCCCTATCAAACCTGACAGAGTAAAGTATTTAAGTTCGTTCCATCTCCATCGGAATTTAACATTGCGTCTCTTGTTTTCAACCCATAGGAAAGGAAGGAATATTAATGTACTCGTAATCATCGGGATAAATGCGACAGTGATGGGTCCTAAACGATCGCCGATAAACCGTATGACCGGAACCTGTGTTGCCCACATAAAATTAATTATAATTATTAATCCCCAGTCTATTGTTTTTTGCGATTTCAATATTCTCATGATTTAGAAATGATAAAAGAAATTCTCATACAGTCAAAAGATTTCAGATTGCGGTCCCGATAGCTATCGGGAGTGGATTGCGGATTGCCATTATACTATTTTGGAGGTAGTCCGGAGCCAAAGCCACCATCGACCACCACAGAGGCACCTGTCATAAAGGAGGCATCATCGCTTGCCAGGAAAACAGCGACCTTTGCCACCTCCCCGGGTTTGCCGATGCGCCACAGAGCGTGCAGTTTCCCTGCTTCTTCGCGGGCTTTGGCCGGATCGGCCTGGCTCTGAAAGTAACCTTCAGCCAGGCCGGCATCGATGTAGCCCGGACAAATGCAATTAACTCTTATTCCTTCGTTGCCATGATCAATTGCCATTGCCTTGGTCAATCCGATAATTGCTGCTTTTGTTGTGCAATAACCGGCACACATGGGCTCAACAAAAAAACCATTTACCGAAGACATGTTAACGATATTGCCTTTTGTATGACGCAGCTATGGAAGAAAATATTTTGAACACAGAAAAATGCCACCGACATTGACCGAAAGCTGCTTATTCCATTCTTCAAAAGTCATGTCATCAACAGTTTTATTTATCTGAATGGCTGCATTATTTATAAGTGCATCTATCCTGGAATAGGTTTTTATTGTAAAATCAACCAGCTGTTGTAACTGAATAAGGTTCTGAACACATCTGTTTTAAAGGAAATTGACTGTTCCATTCGACCTGCATTACCTTTATCCTTAACTGTCTCTTCGGCACCCTGCAGATTTATATCAGCAACAATAACTTTTGCGCCTGCCAGTGCAAATTCAAGAGCACAGGCTCTTCCGATTCCGAACCGGACCGGTAACAACTACAATCCGATTTTTTAATTTCATAAGTATAATTTGAAAATTTGATGATTTGAAAATTTGAAAATGATCTTTAATATCAAGTTTCAGAGTGCTTTATATTTATCATAGACTTCGCTTAGTGATTTACCACTGAGCAATTCCTTTCGCGACAGGTTTTCGTTTTTTACTTTTTCTTTCTGCCTTAATGAATACATCCTTTTCGGCCTGTTTCGGAACTACAACAATACCATCATAATCCGCATAGATTATATCTCCCGGATAGACAATCAACTTCACCGCAACGGACCGGAACATCATAAGCCTGGACAATAGCACGGCCTTTTGAATCCAATGGTCTGATACCGGCATAATAAACAGGAAATTCCATTTTCATAATCTTCACACAATCACGAATCTGGCTGTCGCACACACAACCTGCCACTCCATTGCGTTTGGCAATGGTGCTCATAAGTTCACCCCATGGAGCATTTGTTCCGCTATAATCAGTTGAATGAACCAGCGACATCACCGGCTTTAAGTGAATCCATGGCTTCGATTTCAAGACCATATGGATTATCTTCAATCACATAATCTGTCTCCATCCAGCGGAATGTACGTGCCCGGCCAATAAAACCACAATTTTCAGGATCAGGCAGAAGAGGCCGTAACCGTTGGTGCATTGCCTGGTTTCGGTAACCAAGTTCATCCAGGATATCACATACTGCCGCTACATAAAGACTCTTCCCTATAAAGTCGAATAATTCCTGATCGCTCTTAAATGTTGCCATAACTTGTATTTTGATAAAAATTTAAAATCACTATCCATTTCATAATGTAAGCGGAAGATTCCTCATTCCGCTGCGCTTCATTCGGAATGACATCTCATTTTTGTTTAGGGGGGGTAGAAGCGGCTGTTCGCTGGAGCGAACAGCCGCTTCTACCCCTATTACACCAAAGAACCTTGTCATTCCGAGCGATAGCGAGGAATCTCTTTCTACTAATAGTCAAACTGTCTAAATATTCAAATACTTGCTGTAACCCGCTGAAATTTTAAAATCTTTCCCCGGAGTAACAGTAATCATAGCATATTTAGTTCCCTTTATTATGCTGTATTCAAATTGTCTTATCCGTCCATCAATGGAAACACTACTAATTTTCAGATCACCATGATCTGAAGGAAGCAATATTGTAAGTCCTTCCGGATTTGAAATTCCTGATAAAAGATTAAATGTCAATGTGTTCTCCGCCCATTCAATATCTGAGAACGAAGCCTCATCCTTCATTTTCAGAAACTCATAAACTCTTTCCGCTGTCCAAATGGGCACGCCCCTGTTGTTGCAATAGTCGAGAACCCTGAGACCTGGCTCCCTGCACTCTGGCCAATACCATGTATGGTAGTTTGCATTTATATAGGTGTAGTTTTCTTCATCCAGACTCCTGTCAATCAGCATTTTGCTTTTGCTTTCAATATTCTCTTTCAGCCAGGTCTCATCCGGAAGCTGAGTATTCGACTGGTAGATATCAAGTATCCTCCCTGTTGCATCAGCGAATTTCATTGGAATCCCGCTACCTGTAAAATGTCCGACGTCCCCAATCCAGTTCGGATATACTTTGTTTCCTCCAAACTGGTAATAATTACAGTCCATTCCCAGTCCAAATTTTTCCTCAATCACTGCCTGCTCTGCAAATTGCTTCCTTTCAATCGAATCTTTACTGCACCATACAACCCAATGGTTTCTTCCGGTCACTGGAGTTATCCCGTAGGCTTGCCTGAAATTGGCTGTCATTGTATCGAAAACGGTTAACATATTTGAGTAAGTTGGATTGTCATAATTTGGCACGTCGTTATAGTGTATGGCAACTTCATGACCGTCTGATCTCCATTGATTTACAGTTGATGCGCTTATATAAGTGCCTATCTCATACAATGTGGCATTTCCGCCTTTACCCTGCACATCCTTTATTTCACTGTCGATATCGGCCTCCTTACTGTCTTCTCCGTCAATTGTAAAAATAAATATGCATCTGAGCTGATCAGGGAAATACCATAAACGGGGAAGAGGTTTTTTATATCCGGCGAATCTTTCAATTATATGTGAGAGTAACCTCATCTGTTCATCAGCCTGCGGAATATCAATTTTTTCAGGATTATTCCATTGCACCTCCCCTTTCAGCGGATAAAACAGATCGGTGGCTGTCGGACCATCTACCTTGTCCCTCTCCTGACCAGCCCACTCCGGATTGCCCTGTCTTGTCAGCACTATGCTTTTGGGTAAATTGTAAGTGAAAGCAGCGGTATGACCGCTGCCATAATCATTTGCCACAACAGCCGGGAAACCGGTGGAATAATCGGAATTCAGAAAAAGAGATGCTATTTCTTCTCCCCCGTTTAATTTATATATGCCGGAGTATCCGTGAAACTGAACCGATTCCCCAACCAGGCCTCTGCCTGTATCATTAGTGGTGTCAATTTTAATATATCCTTCCTTAACTGAAGAATTGGTTTGAATTATTCCGAATAATTCGTCCATTTGTTTGTCAGGACGGAAAGCTATAAGGGCTCCACCATTCATTACATAATCCGTCAGTAAAGCGTTTTGCTCTTTTGTAACTGTCGTTTCACTTAATATGACTATGTCAAACCTGGTCAGATAAGCAGGTGTAATCTTATCATCTGTCAGGGAATCAAGAATGAATTCATTGAAACCCTCCGCCTTGAGTATTTCGCCGGTATAGGTTCCAAAATTTGTGCTTGTCGCCAGGACAAGAATCGGGGCATATGTGCGATCTCCTGCAGAAGAGCAGGAATAGTATAAAACAAAACAAAGCATTATTAACCTGATGTTTACCTTACTCACCATAATTCACAACGATAGAATAGTCAGCTCCGGGTTCTACAGACAGAAAGGCATAGGTTGAGCCTTTAACCTCCCTGATAATAAATGAGGCTTCATTATTATTTTTTAAAATCCCTTTAATAGTCTTATTGTCAAAGTCATTGGGTAACAATACGGTCAGGTTGTTGCTATGGGTCAATGATGAGCTTAAATCAAAAGATAACTTACTACGCGACCATGCAGTGTTTGTTATGGAAGCTTCTTCGCGCATTTTAAGAAAATCAAGAAGTTTCCGTTCTGTCCAAACAGGGATGCCTTTGGTGTTAGCATAATCGAGCATATTCATCAGGGGTACTTTTGAGAAGAAATATTCATTATTGTGAGCCCTGATGCAGATATAAGAATAGACTTCATTGTTCAGGCTCCTGTCCATCAGCCCCTTGAAGCAATCAAAAAATCCATCCTGGTCCTTATGTTCCATATACTGCTGGTCGTAAACATTATTTAACTGCTGGTACACATCAATCACCCTGCCATCCGCACCTGCAAATTTCATTACAAGGCCGCTGCCGGTATAGTTTCCCTGATCTAAGCCGAAAGAGCCAAGAAAATGTCCCTGGCTGGAGCCATTATCGTAATGAGCATAATTACAATCCAGGCCTATTCCGTTTTTTTCTTCAAGCTTTGCCTGGGCAGCGAAATCTCTTGTACCATCTTCATTTTTACCGCACCACACAAACCAGTGATTGGTAGTAGTGTGCATTGCAGTTATTCCGTACAGGTCATTCAATTCCTGTAACTTCAGTTTTATGGCACTATCCATTGTGTTCCAGTCAGGATCACCGGCATATTTAACATTATCAGGATGTCCGGATATTTCATGTCCCTTATTTATCCATCGTGTAACCCACTCCCTTGAAATTTTATCCGGTTCCAGAACATAAAGCGTCATCTTGGCTCCTTTTGCATCAACGTCTGCAAACTGAGGCTCAAATTCAGCTTCCGTGGAATTTTCACCATCATTGGTAAGTGTTGCAAGACATTTCAATGAATCAGGAAAGTACCAGAAACGTGGAACAGGCTTTGTATCTTTACTTAGATTTTCAATACAATGCGTCAGAAACCTCATTTGTTCATCAGCCTGGTTAACCGTATTTTTCAATGTATCCACCCATCCATCAGTGAACAAATCCATAGGTCTGAGTCCGAATATACCATCCTTTTCGACTCCGGCAAACTGGTAGTTCCCCTGACGGGTATATACAATATTTTTGGGCAGGTTATATAAAAATGAAATTGCCCTTCCTTTTCCATAATTATTAATCACAACCCCCGGGAACCCTGAGCTGCCTGTTGCATCAGTAATTACATCCGCGATAATTGTACCCCCGTTGAGTTTACATTTATCCGCAGGAACATGAAGTCTCATTGTTTCTTTAATTAATCCTTTTGTGATGTCTGAATTTGGATTTACTGAGAGATATGCCTTATCAAAAGAACCGGCCTCCTCAAGAATACCAAAAACCTCACTTAACTTTTTGTCAGGTTTGAATGCAATTAAGTTTCCCCCTTCTTTTACAAATCCGGCAAACATTTCCTTTTGGCCGGGTGCCAATGAACTTTCTGCCAATATAACCAGGTCAAACTTTTTTAAATATTTCAGCTTTATTTCAGGATTCGACAGGGAATCCAGCAGGAATGCATTAAATCCTTCTGCCTTAAGAATTTCGCCGGTATAGGTTCCAAACTCATTTTCAGTTGCCAATACCAGTATTGGAGAAATGGAAGTTTGCTTTGAACATCCCATTATTACCAACAGGAGAGTAATCCCCGATAGCATGATTTTTATCTGACTTATACGTTTACTCCGGATCATGTTATTATTTGATTATTTTGTTGGTGTTCCAATAATTTAGAGACCTCTATATCATTTATTTAACCACTGAGTTACACCCCGCTAGCGCGGATTTGCAATCCGTGCTATTGCTTTGGCACGAGTTACAAACTCGCGCCAGCGTGTGAGGGGAACCAATATTCCTTGCCTTTTGTCTTGTGACTTTTGTCTTTTATCTTATTTTTTCTTTGAAGATTCGAGGGCAATTTTTTTATACACATCCCTGGCCTTTTCATATCTCTTCTGAACAACATCCAGGTCATGAGTAAAATATTGATTCCATGGTTTACCGGGTGCTATATTCACAAGGATATTATCAATCCAGTCTACAAAATATTGTGCATCTGCTTCACTTGCCCTGACGGGCTTATCCTTTACAGAAATATAAACCGGAGCTGTATGGGACTGATGGCCTGTTGCATCCATCCTTCTGGCACAGATCCAGCTGCTCTCTGTAATTTTAATTCCGGCTTTCAGATTAACGGGTTGTCCTGGATTTGAAGTCCCTTCCTGAGTTGCAACAACTTTCCCATTGCAAATAAACTCGATTCTTCCGGTAAGCTCTTTTGTTGATGTCCAGGTTACTTCTGCATTTATGGTTCCTTTTTTCTTCAATTTTATCTCATCACCGGGAGAAGCTGCTTCATTTACGAGCAAATCGAGAAATTCAACATGTCCGTTCGTAGTAACGACAGTTCTTCCATTTTTAATTCCTTCAACCCATTTTCTGTAGGTCATAGGCTGATCTTTTACCTGCACATATGTCAACAGGGATCCGAAGGGTTGACTGTTATTGCAGGGGAAATCAGTACCTGCTGCCCACCCAAGCCGGAAACCGCAATTCAATATCTTATAATAAGCATTAATGGCTGCATCATTCAACCATACATCTTCTGACAGGAAATCTATTGTACCAAGTGCCGCTTCAACAGGATAATCAACAGGTATACAGCAGTTTAATTCATTCTGAATGGCATCATTCAGGTACTGCATATGGCAGAAACCTACAATGGCATCCTGGGATTTTCCCCACTCTATTATTTTATATGGCGATTCGTCCCATATCGTTTTAGCTTCTTTTAAGCCCAGGAAGACAAGGTGTCCTCCGAGAGCCTTGTTTTCAAATGTAGTTCCGTACAGGATCGAAATGCCATTCAGCATCCCAGTGCACCATGCGTCCGGGTGTGGATTGAATTGCATCTTTACCGTTCACTTTTGGCAGATCGGTGTTGCTGTCTTTTACCTCCCCGTCTCCCATATCGGCTAAGACCGATATTACAGCCAGGTCATTTGGCTCCATCATAGCTGTAAATTCGCTCTCGTCCAGTACTGATGTTCCCTCACCGCAATTCCGGTGTACATGAATATCTCCTGCATACCAGTCAGAAGGTTCAGGCTTTATTGTATGCATTGAGGAAGATAACTGATCGGATATCCCGGTAATTGTAAAAACAGATTCTGCAGGGATAGAAGCTCTGAAGCTTTTCTCCCGATACAATAATTTCATTACCCTGCAGTCAGACTGGTTGTGGAATCGGTATAAATCAATTTCATGTTTTTCAGAACCGGAAGGTTTGAAAAAACTCCCTTGATAGCTATTGTGCGGTTGCTGTTATTCCTGCCTAAGATGACCATCTTCCCGTCAGGATTGCAGAAAGCATAAGCAGAAAGAGTGCTGTCCTGTCCGGTTACGCCAATACGTATGGCCCCTGGCTTGACAAACTTCATTATCTGGGCATGTTCATAGAACTGCTTGCGCGGCTTCCAGCTTGTTGTCGCTGGAATGTATTCGATCAAAGGTTTGCCATCCTTAGGTCCAAACCAGAAGACCCAGTCATTGGGAGGTACACTGCCATAGCCATTTCTTCTTCCATGCTGGTAAACGCAGTCAAATCCGTCCCAGAAAATATACGAAGTACCATTGTCATCGAGCTGACCAAGCATATTCCTGATACCTGCTGTTTCAGTTACCCAGAAAGGCTTGGTCGGATAGGGAGACATTTTTATTCTGTTCAAATAATTTCCCGCATCATTGCCATACTGATGCACGCCCCAGGCCTCAAGTTTACTCATAAGATATGAGTCCTTTACCATTTCATCAAGAACTCCGAAAAAGAGTTTTTCACCACCTGCATCAGGAGCAACGAATCTGATGTCGCTCATTCCGATGGTATCGAGTTTTTCGGCAAGTTTTCTGACAACCCGGACATACTGGACCGCATCCGGAATATTCGGACCTTCAACCATTCCATGGGGATGTTCTGCATTTTTTGTCATTCCTACAATATCAGTCTCATTCATTGGGGATACCAGGGTGAATTGTATCTTTGCCGTATTGCGTAAATAATAAAGCAATGCAGCCTGAGATTCAACAAATTCATCTTCCATTGTTTCCTTTATTGAATAATCGATTCCACCCATCCAGCTTCTTTGCGGATCGGGCTTTTCCAGCGGAGGTGCGGCCGGAGGTGCACCCATAAAACTGATAACCAAACCATCAGTGATCCCTTTTTGATTCAGATACCGCAGGGTATTCCATACCCCCTTGAACCTGGTATTGGAAAAGATTTTATTGTAATAGTCCCAGTTGAAATTGTTCGGATCATTATCATCATTGACTGCTTCCCAGTCAATCTCCTCAATTACAGCCCTGAAGATTGTTGCTCCAAGTGAATCAACAAGCAGGTCAATAGCAGGTTGAACAACTTTTGCATCCGTATAGCTTCCATTATACCACCAGGCAGGATTGATGTTGACACCAAAACCATCCATGGTCTGATATTTTGTTGCACCATCTATCTGAAGTTTAATTTCTGCAGGCTGTGCAAAAATCCCAGGGGAAAATACAGCTCCCGTTATAAGAATTAAGAGATCTGCCAGTCAGAAAATTTTTATGCCTTCTTATCATTATTCCTGAAGTTTTTAAATTAATTATTACTGGAATTAACATCATTTCTATTCTATCGAATCCGTGGCAAAACAAGTTTCATGCAGTTCAACCTGATATCATAACATCACCTGCTTCATTATGTTTAATAGTCAAGGCATAATCACCTTTGCCAAGTTTTTTAAGCAAGTATGTATCAGGCTCCGGCGTGCTTGCTCTCAGAGATCTCTTTCCGTCCAATGGTTACCTTGTCAGGCTTAAAGGATAACCTGAGATACTCAATACCATTATCAGCAGTAGCAGTATACTTTACCTGTTTTTCAGCATATTGAAC
This sequence comes from uncultured Bacteroidales bacterium, assembly GCA_963846335.1. Classification (GTDB taxonomy): domain Bacteria; phylum Bacteroidota; class Bacteroidia; order Bacteroidales; family VadinHA17; genus LD21. Next base: position 82,491 of record CAWJVS010000030.1, on the reverse strand, counting down.
ATCCCTCAGTATACCCTCTGAATACAAAATATGATCCTCGCGGGAGGAGCCCATTCCGGCACAGCTGCAAAAGCATGATAAAACATTCTCGGACATTCACCGTAACAATCCGACCACCAGCTTAAAATACCTTTGCTTACAGGACTTTCAAAAGCCATTCCCGTTGAATCATTGCAATAAGTGACCCAGTTCAGGGAACGATATGCTTTTTCCTTGTAAGATTCATCTCCGGAAACTGCATACCATCGTGCACATGCAGCAGCATACCTCGCTGTCTGGTAATCCATTTTAAAGTTGAAAGAATCCTGTTCACCCACAATATTGGCTCCCCACATGGTTGAAGGTTCATCATTTGCAGTCCGGAAAACAAAATTATCTTCGGTCCATTTGATCAGTATCGGAATATCTGTTTTCCAGTCCGGATCAAGTTCAGGATAATCAAAAAGGCATAAGAGTCATATTACTGGCACTCAGATTGCTTTTATAAGTATTGCTTTTCACATCAGTATCAGAATGACCATCTGTCCAGTATCCGGTTTTCATCGGATATTCAAGAAGAAAATCCCTTGTTTTATCCCGGGCATCCGTATATGCTTCAACATTTCCAAGATCAGCCCTGATCAGATTCTCAAACAGCATATAACATCCGGTCCAGTTTGCTCCGTATGGTGCTGTAATCCTTCCATCCGTCCATAACCACCCTGTAAGGCCAAACTGACTCATCCTTATTTCCTGTTTTTGCATATTTGATGCCAGCACATCAGCAACATTCAAGGCTGCATCAAGATATTTTTCTCACCGGTATACAGGTACATCCTGAAATAGGTCAATCCCATTTCACCTGCATGGTCAACCTGTATTTCATGCAATACAAGTCTGCCGGCATTTGAAAATCCCCGAAATATGGTATCACCTGCATTGGTGGTTGTATATGGGAAACCTGGCCATGCAAATTCAGGTGGAACTGGTTCCATGTTCAAGAGTATAATCAATAAAATCTTTCATAATCTTCATTACACTTGAGTCTCCGGTATAGGCATAATATAAGTCTGGCATTCTCGAACCAGTTTGGAATTTTTTCACCAATATCATTCATCCAGGTATCAGGCAGAATAGAGTCATTACGGACCTTGAATGCGCAATAAAAATAATACTGTGGATATCTTGACCTTGGATCAGGTCCGGGTGAATTGGGAACCCTGTTCTTTATAAAATCCCATCGCAGGTGAAGAAAATGGTCATATGCATTTTCAGCCGGAGTGTACCATGGAACTAATTTTTCCTGTTCATCCAGTACCACCTTATGTGTGCAAAAAGTTGTATCAGTTATCACTCTCTGCGTATTCTTGCAGGATATAATTGCTGCCATAAAAGCAATAAGTATCAATAAATGCTTCATAGTTCTGTAAGTTTTTGTTTAAGCTGAATTATTCCAAATTTATTATGACAATATAGGTCAAATTATTTTTTTATGTATGAAATATGATCTCCAAAGTTTATACAAAACCTTTACATGGTTGCCAGAGTAAGGCCACAATGTGCAGGAATCAGTTTCGGGACTGAATATATCAGGTCCTCACTCCGGAAAGTATCATCTTCATATTGATGACCACCAAAGCGTCTCCCGGTAACTATCATCCCGGATCATGTTAGTTGTATAAACATTCCTGACCGGAAAGGTTGTAACAGGTGGTCAGAAATCAGGAATGGGAAATATAAAGTATCCGGCGCATTCAACTACGTAAAGTTAATTTACGTCGGAAATGACTTTAAATATGTGGATGATTTAAATGATTTATTCGATTTATTCGATTTATTTGAATCAGTTACCAGCTTTTTTTATTTCCTCTGAATTTTTATGAATCCTCTCAATAGCTGTAGCGATATCATCAAGATCACTTTTTTCAGCCAGGAGCAAATTCTGGGTGAGCCATACTGCTTCCATGCATAAGCTGTCATTCTCAGGGCATTCATTTGCCTCACTGTACTTATTAAAATCAAGCTCTTCTTCGGTATACATTTTTTTAAAATTCTTCGACTGGAAAGCATTCTGCAGGTATGGCTGCTTATTTAAAAAAGGAGAATATCCGCTTAAATTTGGAATTCCCTCTGCACTCAGTGCTTCAATAAACTTATCTCTGGTTAATCCCTTGAACTCTTCTTTCTTATAACGGAATGCAAACATATGGAATGCTGCCCTGGTCACACTATCGTAGAGTTTATATGGTTTTATTCCCGGAATATTTTTTATCTGTGACCTGAGGTATTTAGCATTCTCATTCCTCCTGGTGGTTTGTTCGTCCAGAACGCCTAACTGGGCCAGTCCAACAGCGGCTGTGTATTCAGTAATACGAAGCTTTGATCCCAGCATAACAGAACCCTGACCTATTCCTCCTATTACTGCACCATGCGGAAACCCTACATTATGGTATGAATAGCTTCTGTCCATAAATTCATCATCATTACTCACAATAGCTCCTCCTTCACCTAACGGCAGATGCTTGGAGGTCTGAAAACTAAAACAACCGGCATTGCCAAATGTCCCTACTTTCTTATGATCGATTTCAGCCAGCCATGCCTGGCAGGCATCCTCCACTACCAGGAGGTTATGCTTCTTTGCTATCGCCATTATCTTAACCATATCGGCAGGCAATCCGAGTATATGGACCGGCATAATTGCTTTTGTACGGGGAGTTATTTTCGCTTCAATTTTAGCAGGATCCATCTGATAGGTCTCAGGGTCAATATCAACAAATACAGGTATTGCCCCGGCTATCAGTACAGCCTGAATAGTTGAAATCCATGTATAGGGAGGGACGAGTACCTCGTCCCCGCCTCCTATGTCAAATTGAATAAGAGAGGTAATCAGTGCGTTTGTCCCGTTGACAACTGCCAGGCATCTACTGGTTCCTATTGTTTCTGCCCATTTATTCTCGAATTCGGTCACTGTTTCAGCGCGCGACCAGATTCCACTGCGGAGAACCTTCAGTATCCTTTCCTCATACTCTGCAGGTTTCCACTGAGGCCATACCGGCCATTCATTTGTCCTGATCTTCTGACCACCGAGGATAGCCGGAATCCCGGTATCCGAAGCACAACTTGCCATTATTGTTGGAGTAAGTCCGATGCCAACAGCAGCACCAAGGCCGGCAAGTGAATTCCTTTTTACAAACTCACGTCTCGAATAACTATTCCTTTTTGACATTTTATTTATGTATTAATCGTTTATAAATAATCCCATCATAGATATAATAACTCATTTTCAATTGCTTTCCGGGTACTTTTTGTCCCCTAAAATACTGGTTCCCACCCGGGTTCATAATCGCGGCTCCATAATTTCATAGCCTCACGGTCAAAAATACGGCCCGTTTCAACATCCACTTCAAATGGTTTCCCGATCCTGTATGAAATATTTGCATAGTTTGCAAGCATATTGCTGACTGCTCCGATCTCAATCGGAGAATTAAGCTTTTCTTTCCCGCGGATTGCATTGAAAAAGTTCGAGATATGTAATATTGTTCCATCGTCAGTTTCACTTTCTCTCTTTTTTTCTCTTAACATGGCAGCTTCCCGGTTGTATATTTTATAGCCAAACGGATCAACATAAACCGTTCCCTCAGATCCATATATAATGACACCTCTGTAACTACCATATGTATTATAGGCGTTACGGCTTTTCCCATCCCATTTGATAATTTTTTTATCAGGAAATTTAAAAGTCGCATCCATGGTATCATACATTGTCCATCCGTCGTCCATAAAGTAACGTTTTTCAGCTTCAACATCCACATATTCAGGATATTCAACCTGAAGTGCCCAGCGCGCAATATCCATCTCATGAATTCCATTATTCATTATTTCAGCAGTTCCGTAATTCCATCCGTACCAGTGCCATATATAGTCCCATATCTGATGAATATATTCCGCCCGCGGAGCAGGTCCCTGGAAAAGTTCCCAGTCCAAACCATCAGGAACAGAAGCTTTAACAGCCACCGGAATTGAAGTCCTCGGACTGCTTAAAAAAGTTGTTGCCTTAAAAGCTGTGCCTATTACACCATTATGTATCTCTTTAACAATCTCCATGAAATGAGGTACTGAACGGTACTGGTTCCCCATCTGCACAACCTTTTTGTGTTTTTTTGTACAGGCTACAAGCATTTCAGCCTCGTGCGGGTTATGGCTGCATGGCTTTTCGACATAGACATGTTTGCCGGCCGATATAGCCATAACTGCTCCAGGCGTATGCCAGTGGTCTGGGGTGGCATTTAAGACAGCATCAAGTTTCGGATCGGATATGATTTTACGAACATCCTTTTCCAAAATGGGCTTATTGCCAATTAATTTAGTATAGGCTGCCAGAGCTTTTTCACTCTGACTCTTCATAACATCGCACAGATAGATCAGATTTACATTATTCTCCTTAAGGGAAATGGCCTTATCATACAACAGACCCCTGCCCCCAAGTCCTACAACAGCTATGTTCAGCCTTTCGCCGGCTCCAATGATACGGGAATAATTTTTTGCTGGCAAACCATGCGCGACACCACCGATCGCCAAACCTGCTGTGCCTGCTGAAAGTTTTTTAATAAAATCTCTTCTCTTTGTCATGATGCATGCTGGATTTATTTAAGAATCAATATCATTTTCTGGCTAATGGTTACAATCCAAGAAACTTTCTGGCATTTCCTGATCTCAATAGTTCCTTTGTCGCCTCATCCGCTTCAGCCTCGTTCATAGATTCAATTCGCAATCGACCTGAAAGATAATCAAGTATCGGGGAATGTGAGCCAAAGGCAAATTTGTCACTTCCGAATCTTTTCAGAAGTTCACTCAGTGTATTATCTCCCCTGATAGCTCTGCCTGAAATATCAAACAGGATATCGGCCTTTTTAATAAGGTCCATTCCTTCATCGTCAAGATCAATGCTGTTTGCAAGGTTCACTATAATAAATTTTGCATCAGGAACCTCTTTGACGACAGGAACTATATTTTTCAATGACCATTCCTTTGTAATTACGTCGACTTTATAATCTGTAGCGGGGTTGAATTTTGGAATATCCATCCATGAGCGCTGCCTGCTGTCAACCATTCGAATGTCAAATGCCACAGGCAATCCGCGATCGCGGGCCATTTTAATGAGTTCAATCAGGGAAGGATCCGTAATCTCATAATCATGGTATTGTGGAAATAACCGTAATCCTTTCATCCCCATTTTCTCAACACTTGTCGTAAAATCATCCCTCCATCCGGCATAGATCGGATTGATTATTGCGAAAGGAATTAAGCGGTCCCTGAAAAGCTTGTCAGAGTTTATCTCATCATATCAATTCTTCATTTGCTGACTGGGTATTCTTATAAAAAATACCATTCAGATTGCTTATCACTGAGACATCAACTCCAAATTTATTCATTCTGTCCAATAGCTTCGCACAGGTATTGTACTGAAGCTGCTTAAACGGCCAGTGTCCTACATATGCATTAATGTCAAGCAACATTGTGACCTCCTTTCTTTAATAAATTATTGTAATTTTCAAAAAATATTTTTTTCTTCTGAGCATCAGTAGTATTTGATGCCAGAACCTTTCCAACTCCATGATGATAACATTCATCTGTACCAAAAAATATCCTGTCCTCACCCAGATATCTGATCGCAAAATCAATAACATTCTCTTCGTTATTGCTGCCGCCTGTATCAACGTAAATATTAGGACACTCTTTAAGCATTTTACATTCATACTCCCAGTCTCCCCCTCCGGCAATATGAGCAAAATGAAACATTGCTTCAGGATATCTCTTGGCTGCATCCACCATATCTTCCGGAACTGTAGTATTTGGAAATCTGCCAATATCATATTTCATCCTGTAACCTGCCATACCGAGCTGGCAAAAAGTATGCATATAAACAATCATATTATGATCGATAAGTTTTTCAATTATGGGATAGTATAACGGATCATTGATTTTTACCTGAGTATAACCCTTATATCCGGCCATTCCATTATCAACACATCGTTTTAACTCCTCAAGCGATTCTTTCTGATACACGGGATTCAGGGTAAAAAATCCTACAAACCGGTCAGGATACTGCTTCATGGCATTGATTACAATGTCATTATTCTTTCTGACCTGATCAGGTCCTTCAGGATCAGTTCCTGAAAAATTGGTTACCGGCATTGAAATTTGAAGATGCCCGATTCCGAGACTGTCTGCAATTTCCAGCTGCTCTGCAAGATCAGAATCGGGGTGGCAATGAGCATCGATCTTACGGTATTTCATCACGTCATTCATAACATTATAAGATGATATACCCTTCTCATTTTCACTGTCACATCCGGAGAGACTGCTTCCTAACAAGATACCTGTTGCTGAAAGTGTGGTATTGGACAGGAATCTCCTTCTATTGATTTTTTTTAACATATTGATGCAATTTGTTATATATTGAAAAACAGATTACTTAAAACACCATTCAATAAGGCTTTTGCAGTTTTCAGCTGAAGGAACGATCTTCAGGTTGTCTGATGCACCTATAGATGAATAAACTGAAACAGGAAAACTCATTTCCTTTTTTATGAGTTCTGCTGAAGCTGATTCAAGAGTATGATCCTTTATATTGGCCAGCACAACCTTTCTGGGAGCTATGCAACCAATCAAATCAGGCAGATCGTATGCTTGCAATACTCCGGCAATTCCCCATGAAAAGTCTATTTCATACGGATGACCTATTCCCGGATTTCCTGTACTGATAAGACCAATCCTATAAATTCTGTTCATTACAATCGACCGGTATGAAACCTGTGAGCCTGTCAGTGCAATTGATTTTAGTGAAGGTTCAAATGCTGCAGCATGGATCAGTGGAATACAAAGCTCGTTTATTCCTATTGCTCCAATTCTTTCACCATCAACATTATCGAGGCTCCTTAAATAATTTACTACCCTTACAATATCTCCGGCCTGAATTCCTGCCACACTCCTGGCAATCATAACACCAGTATATCCGCATGCCGGATCTCTCACCCCGGTGTTACTTGTTTCACCTACACCTATTACATCAGCAGCAGCGACAACATATCCGGACCTGACCAGTTGTTCAATCTCCCCTCCTGGCTTTGCCTCCGTGACTTTACCCCCGGGATGAAGGTAAACCAGAGCGGGATGTCTGGCGATATTATCATCCGGAACAAAGAGGAGTATTGGAATTGCGTAATCGCCCTCTCCCATAATCGCATATTTGCCAACAGAATAGCCTTCTCTCTGGTATCTGCCATTTATAAATGGTTTTATAACCTCCCCGACAGGTGCTATATATCCCGAAATTTCCCTGGCTTTTATTTTCACTTCGCTGAGGTGTTTCCCGATATCTTTTCTCCCTTTCTCAAGATTTTCTATCAATTTCTCAGTCTCTTTTCTGTTTATGTCAAAAATCATGTCGCCTCCCAGTGATGTTGAAATCTGTCCGGTTGGAGTTACTTTCAGTTCTTCCTGTGATAATATCTCCGCTTCCACCTCTGCCGGGTCGCCTGAAATATTAAAATGTTTCATGAAAAATGCATAAATGGCCAGCCGTATTTTTGGAGTCATCCAGTGTTTGGAGTCATCTTCGACCAGTTCCAGGTTATCTTCCCTGCCAAAGGCATTATAGGCTATTTTTGCTTCAGAGTATGCTTCACGCGCTCCCTGTAAACAGAGATATTCGTCCCGCGACACAAATGTCATCAGAGTGGGTTTTGGGGCTCTCACTTCCAGAAGGTCCTCAAAGGTTATCCCTTCAGCAACACCATGCATGAATATAGATTCTCCATCCTGACCTCCCTTTGTTTCCAGCAACCGCCTGTTTGCAGTAGCCCAGCTGCATGGTACAGAAACTTTTACCCTTTCGTCAAATGCGGAAATATATGAGGTTATGGTTCCTCCCCCTGAAAACCCTGTTACTCCGATCCTTTCCGGATCAACATCCTTTCGTGATACCAGGTAATCGATTGCCCGCATGCCTTCCCAGATAAAATATCTGGCTGCTGAAGAACCCGACAGAAAGCATTGATTCCCGAAATAGCAGTGCTCGATCACAGTATAACCTATTGAAGAAAAATTGATCTTCGGATCGAAATACTGAACATGTTCTCCCTGTCCGGGAGGATCTATTGCGAATACGATCATTCCCTTTTTTGCCAGGTTATAGTTAATTACCTGGTATAACGGAGCCCTGAATGCTTCCTGGTTATGTCCGATAACATTCAGGATTGCAGGCGCCTTCCCTTTAATGCCATCGGGAACATAAAGACATCCAGTGACATAATATCCGGGCATAGCTTCATAAACAATCTTGTCAATCCTGTAACCTTCTTTCTTTATTGTGCCTGTAATACGCACATTGAGCGGAGTTTTTTCCGGGAAGGGACCAACTATCCCCATCAGTTTATCCTTAACAAGATCCTGTCTCATAGTCCACTCGCTTCTGGTTTTCAGCTTTGCTATCTCCATGTCTCTTATCTCATAATAATCCATAGCCTGCTTAGTCAGATGATTGATCAGCAGACTGCCGGAATTATTCCACCTTATCCATTGCTGAAAGACATTCAGATTTTCTTCGTCAGGAGCCAGATCAATGCTTACATTTTTCCCGATAATTTTTTCCTGGCCATAACCAGTCTCTGCTGATACTGCAAAGATAAGGCAGTAGATTAAAATAATAAACATATATCTCATTTCCTGCATCATTATTCTTTTAATATTTGTCATTCAGTTTAATTTATGGCGTAAATACTCTAATGATATAATAATTATATAGTTAAAATTTTTTACCTGACAGTATATCTGTTTTTACCATTACTGTCCGGTTAAAATATGAGTTTCTTCGCTTCGCTCAGAATGACAAGTATTTAGAGAGTTTTGGGGAGAGGAGGAGGTGTTTGGCGGCTGTGCCGCCAAACACCTCCTCCTCCAAATGACAAATGTCTGTCATTCTGAGCGCAACGAAGTGGAGCGAAGAATCTCCTGTTAATTTCATTTTATATCCGTTTAGTAATTTCTATTTACCAGGAATTGAGGCTATTCAAAAAGTCTTTTGATGATATCTGCCTAAATCTTGTTTACTTACGTGCTTTACTCTGGATAATTTCAGCTTCCCTGAGTCCTTCTGTATGAGATTTCAGATTAAATTCCTCAATAATATCACTGATCAGAATATCAGGGGAGACTGATTCAACAATTGTCCACTCCTCTTCATGAAAAATTGTTATTTTGACCTTTCGTCCATATTTTTTTCTGATCTGTTCGCACTGTTCCAGATAATCATATGCAGGCAAAAATACCTTTTCCAGATTCAGGGCACCGCAATAAAAATTCTGATCCCATATCCCGGTTCCGGCAATTGTTTTGCCGTCCATATCGCAGACTTTGGAGGTGTTTTTATTTGTGCTTGATGCCACGATGCATTTATTCAGCAATGCTTTCATATTTACCTGTTCTCCGCCTGCAAATGCAGAGCACCAGAAAATGATCTTTACTCCCTGGTCCCTGAGCATTTTCCATCCGTCTTCCCAATTAATATCATAGCAGATCTGTATGCCAATTGGTCCGAATTCAGTCTGAATGACCGGTTGGAACATTGGCCCGCAGGAAATGCCGTCCCTGACATATTCTACTGTTTCATGAATTTTATCGTATTGGCCGATCTTCTTGCCCATTCTGTCAAAAACAACGGCAGAATTATAGATTCTCCCTCCGGATGATGTAAAGACGGGACAGATTGTGTAACAATTATTCATCTTTGAGAAGTCAGCAAATTGCAGGAGCACTTTTTTTGAAACTTCAACCTTCTGCTGAAATGTAAGCCGGGCATCGATATTTTCAAAAGGAAAGACTTCAGGCAGGCAGATAAAGTCAGGTTTATAAATGACCACTTGCTTAAGGATCTCCAAAACCCTTTCAACCATCAGTTCAGGAGTTTTCTCTCTCAGCCCCATCTGGGATACTCCGGCAATCCATACCTCATGAGAGGATTTTTTCCCATTTTTTTCAAAAGAAGATAAATCACCCGCCACTCCAAATGGCGCTACTGAGGCTAAACCTGTTGTAATGGCAGTTTTCTGTATAAAATTACGGCGTGAAATTCGATTTGTTTTCATTTGTTCAGAATTAATAATACTTATTCACTTACAACCCATTCTATTATTTTCATTTGAAAGACCATTCAACCAGCTCTCCGCAGTTTTCACCTGAAGGAGTTATCCTGAGGTTTCCAGGAATTCCCATAAAGGAATAGACCGAGAGCGGAAATGACATTTCCTGTTTTATCAGATCTTCCGAAGCTGAATTCAGAGCATGATCCTTTAAACCCGTCATTACAACCTTTCGGGGAGCAATGCATCCTATTAAATCAGGCAGATCGTAAGCTTTCAGCACTCCGGCAACTCCCCAGGCAAAATCAATTTCGTAGGGGTCATGCTTACCTCCCTGTTCAATTGTAGTCAGTCCGATTTTGTAAATCCGGTTCATAGCTATTGACGCATATGAGAGTGTTGAACCCATCAGAGCAATATTGTTTATAGAGACATCAAATGCAGCAGCATGTATCAGGGGGAGGCACATCTCATTAATACCCACAGCCCCGATCCTTGAAGAGTCTGTATCATTACGTTTCTGTAAAAATTTAACAACTCTGCAAATATCTCCTGCCTGAAGAGCAACCACACTTCTGCCTGTTAAAAGAGCAGTATAGCCAGCATCAGCCTTTCCCTGTCCGTTTGCAACAGTGTTTTTTGTTTCGCCGACTCCGATTACATCAGCAGCCGCTACCACATATCCCTTTCTTACCAGTTTTTCAATCTCCCCTCCCGGTTTTGACTCAGTCACTTTTCCGCGGGGATGAAGATAAATCAGTGCAGGATGTCTGTCTGCTTTATTATCCGGCACAAACAACAGTATTGGGATCGGATACTCTCCTTCACCCATAATTGCATATTTGCCTACCGAATAACCGTCACGCTGGTACCTTCCGTTCAGGAAAGCTTTTCCTGTTTCACTGGGAGGAACAATAAATCCTGAAGTCTCTTTTGCTTTAATACGGACTTCACTGAGATGTTTCTCAATATCAGTACGGGATTTTTCAAGATTCCCGATCAGCTTTGCAGACTCTCTCCTGCTGACATCAAAAATCATTTCACCACCAAATGAAGTCGAGTATCTGTCCGGTTGGTGTAACTTTCAGTTCTTCCTGTGAAAATATCTCAGCCTCCACTTCAGCAGGGTCGCCTGAAATATTAAAATGTTTCATGAAGAATTTATAAATTGCCAGTCTTATTTTTGGAGTCATCCAGTGTTTGGAATCATCTTCAACCATTTCCAGGTTCTCTTCCCTGCCAAAAGCATTATACGCATTTTTTGCCTCATAGAACGCATCAAGCGGACCCTGAATAGTAAGATATTCGTCCCTCGATACAAATGTCATAAGTGCAGGCTTTGGCGCTCTTACTTCCAGAAGGTCCTCAAAGGTTATCCCTTTGGCAACTCCCTGAATAAAATCTGCTTCAGCATCCTGAACACCTTTAATCTCAAGTTGTCTTCTGTTTGCCGTAGCCCAGCTGCATGGAACAGAAACCTTAACTCTGTCATCAAAGGCAGAAATGTATGAAGTTATGGTTCCACCTCCCGAAAAACCAGTTACTCCTATTCTTTCGGGATCAACGTCTTTCCTTGAAACAAGATAATCAATTGCCCGTATTCCATCCCAGATAAAATACCTGGCACAGGAAATGCCCGAAAGGAAATTCTGATTCCCAAAATAGATATGCTCCATAACAGAATATCCTATTGAAGAAGAATTTATTTTCGGATCAAAATACTGCACATGCTCTCCCTGCCCCGGCGGATCTATAGCGAAAACGATCATCCCCTTTTTCACAAGATTATAATTAATTACCTGGTATAAAGGGGCTCTGAAAGCTTCCTGGTTATGTCCTATCACATTAAGTATGGCGGGAGCCTTCCCCTCAATGCCTTCAGGGACATAAAGACAGCCAGTGACATAAAATCCGGGCATCGATTCGTAAACGATCTTGTCAATCCTGTAGCCATTTTTCCTTATGGTCCCGGTAATTTTAAGATTCAGTGGCGTTTTTTCCGGAAATGGACCGACTATCTCCATTAGCTTATGCTTAACTACAGCCTGCCGCCTCATCCACTCGCTTCTGGTTTTCAGTTTCGCTATTTCCCTGTCTCTTATCTCATAGTAATCCATGGCCTGACAGGTAAGATGATCAATCAACAGAGTACCCGGATCGTTCCACCGGATCCAATCCTGAAACACATTTAGGTTTTCCTCATCGGGAGGCAGTGCAATGCCCAGATTTCTTTGATTAGTGATGACCTGGGCCTGAAGTATATCAGCGGTAAATGTTATGAATAGAAAAAAACCAAGGCAAAAGAATTTCTTCATTTATTGCATTTTATTATCTTAACAGATTAAGTTTTAATAGTTTTGCATATTCAATTTTAAATGTTTTCTGATATGAAAAGAAGATCTGTTTTAGTCCTCCTTATTTTAATTATGTTATCCTGTAACAGGAATGAAAGCAATACCGGCTCCGGGACAATTACAACACCCCGGATCAGGAAACAGGTGATGGAAATAGCAGTCAGTTATGCCAGGGATAAATTCAAAGATTCAAAAGAGACGGTTTTAGATGATGGTGGAGTCAGAATCAGTGATAATCGGATAACATCCCTGGTTGATCCTGCAAAAATAGTTACAGGTCTGATTGACAGCGATTCAGATGAAGATGCCATTGCTTCCATCATTTCTTATAATGGCAGAGTTCGCATTAAGACCGAGCATCTGATTCTGATAAAAGTCAACCGGAAATTCACATTAGCCCGTGTCCTGGAAGCTGATATGGAAATAATGGAGATAAAAGACAGGATAATAACTGCCGGAATTCCGAAATTTCCACCCGATTCACCGGATTATGATTGCAATGTATGCAAGGATACTGTAAGATATCAGTTCAGGGAGGGCAACCTTGTAAGAACGGAATAGCTATTTTGACACACCTGAGTTATTTCAAAGAACTAATTCCACACTTTAAGATTCCACTTTAACGGATTAATCGGAATGGTAAAAAAAAAAGAAAAGGGCTGGCCGTTACCAGCCCTTTTCTAAAACCGTCTATTGATTTCTAGTAACCCGGATTCTGAATCAGCACATCTTTTTGCAGGTCGATCTGAGTCTGAGGAAGCGGGAAGTATTCATTTCTTCCTGCAGTAAAGACAGCAGGAGAAGTACCTCCGAATAAATACCTGAAACCTCTGTCCTGCTCATAGTAAGCATTAATTGTTTCGGCAGCAATACCCCAGCGAACCAGGTCGAAGTGGCGATGGCCTTCCATCGCAAATTCCAGCCTGTTTTCCATCTGTATGGCTTTGCGTGCATAATCAACGCTTGCAAAGGTTGAAGGATAAGGGTTGACGACATAGTTAGCAGCCGGAACAGTATAATCAACTTTCAGGGAAGTCTGATCAAGAAGCACAAAGGTACGGCATCTGCCCATAATCATCTGATTGGCAGCTCTTGCCCTTACCTGATTGACTAGCTCTGTTGCGGTGACAAGGTCACCGGTTTCGGCAGCGACTTCAGCTCTCCACAGAAGTATATGTGCATAGCGGATAGGCTTGTAAACATGAGCGTTTATGCTGGATGCCCAACCTGTCGATGTTACAAATCCGGCATCACGGTCTGCCTTTGAAATCATTCCTTTCTTTCCAATATAAGGTCCTCCATAATCCTGCATCCTGATCCACTGTGAACCGCGCATAATTCCATAATCGAAATAAGGAACTCCACGGCGGCCGACTACAAAGTCCAGTCTCGGGTCAACAGGTGTGATTGTATCCTGCACAAAATCCTGGGTGGATGAGATACCCATATCATTTTTAAATTCAGGAACCGGGCCGCTAAGGATTGGCAGGCCGTTGGCATCAACCTGGTATGCATTAACAAGGTTTTGTGTTGGCTGATAGGCCCCGCAGCAGGAGCCGGTGCCATCGACACCAATCGGACCTATACCCCATGTGGTGTAATTGGCATTGTGTGACTGATCGGCGCCATCATTTACTGCTGACTGGATCGCAAATAGAGCTTCGTTATTGTTCCTGTGCTCCATATCAAAGTTGTCCCAGTAATTAGGCATCAGTGATTTGCCGCTGTTGTCAATTATATCATCCAGCAGAGGTTGAGCATCATTCCATTTCTTCTGGAACATATAAACCTTTGCCAGAAAGGCTTTAGCTGACCATTGGGTAGCGCGGCCAGGATCGTTCTGGGTCTCCGGTAAATTGTCCGCAGCATACTTAAGATCTGCTTCAATCATGGGCCATACATCCACATCATTCTTTACTGTGAGAGGATCAACCGATTCAGTTATGTAAGGGATCATGTTATATACCTTTTTTAACTGAAAATGGAAGTAAGCTCTGAGAAACAAAGCCTGTGCTTTAATGGAAGCTTCATCATCAAGCGGAGGGTCACATGCAGCCAGGACATTCAGGACATCGTTGGTGCGGGTAACTGCATCATACAAATGTTTCCATTTTATTTCACAATAATAGTTCTGTGGTGTTTCCGTTGAGTTTTCAAGAGAGTTTATCGAGCTTTCGTTGGTAGGGCTCATCCCCTTTGTTGCCTCATCGGAACATACACCGCCAAACACCCAGTTTTCAGGACCATCAGGGATTGCCCCCCACTGATTATCATATGAACCCAATTCCATTAAGCCTGCATATGCGCCAACTAAAAGACCAGATACTCCCTCTGCTGTTGCCAGTGTTGCATTATTTGTTGATCCGGTAGGTACCTGTTCCAGAAACTCTTCCTTGCAGGAGTAAGAGATTATCAATAGCAATGCTATTATTCCAATAGAAAACGATATTTTCTTTTTCATAATTTTAAATTTTAATTGATTTTCATCCTAAATAGATTTTCCTACAAATCAAGTTTGATCCCAAAAAGTATCATCTTTGGAGTAGGCCATTGTCCTGTCTGAACGCCCTTATCAATCCCTCTGGTAACAATTTCAGGATCCCATCCGTCAAACTTGGTAATAGTAAACAGATTGGTGGCCTGAACGTATAGCTGCAGATTCTCCAGGGTCAGTTTATTGGAAATTGTCCTGGGCAAAGTATAGGTCAGCTGAAGGGTTTTAAGCCTGAGGTAAGAACCATCCTGAAGATGGGCTGTTGATGGATAAACACTTATATCATTGTTATCCATTATTGGCAGGATAGCATCCTCCTGGTTTGTAAGGTAGGG
Source organism: uncultured Bacteroidales bacterium (assembly GCA_963846335.1). GTDB lineage: Bacteria > Bacteroidota > Bacteroidia > Bacteroidales > VadinHA17 > LD21. The sequence continues at coordinate 67,190 of CAWJVS010000030.1, read as the reverse complement.
ACTGCCCCATGATTTATACAATGCATCTGTGCTGAGGTTAGATGAGAATATCCCATAATTCCTCCACCTGCCGGTATAATCTGCCACCATGTTACCGTAGCTTGAATACAAGAATCCACTCAGATTAAACGCTTTGTAAGTTACGTCAAAATTGAAACCTGCGGTAAAATCAGGGTGAGGACTTCCGATATAAGTATTGTCATAGGCATCGATAACATTATCCGGTGTGCCATCAGGTCCGCTGATATCACGATACTTGAAGTGACCAGGTGTATTGTATGAGCCTCCGAATTCTGCCGGATGAGCATCAGCCTCAGCCTGGGTCTGAAAAATGCCGTCGACTATCAGCCCGTAGAACTCAGGGTATGCGGTTCCGGCCTGCGCACGGGTATAGATCTGGTACCTGAATGCGGTTCCACTTATAAACTCTTCCTCACTATCTGAAATTGCTACAATTTCATTAGTGTATTTTGAAAAAGTGAGCCCTGCATTGTATTTAAGGTCGCCATTCAATGCCTCATTTCCATAATTGACAGTCAGATCAAATCCCTTGTTGTTCAGTTCGCCTATATTGACTGCAGGGGCTGCAGCGCCACCGGAAACATATGGGATCTGCTTCGCGAAAAGCATATCACTTGTATTCCTGGTCCATACATCAAAAGAGGCGGTGAGGGTATTATTAAGAATGCCAAAGTCCAGACCAATATCTGTTGTTGCTGTTGTTTCCCATTTGGCATCAGGGTTCCCTACAGTAGATTTATAAAATCCCGGTATGGTTGAATTATAACTTCCATCAATTGCATAATAAGATGCATAGATGTTGTTTGCATAGAGACTAAAGCCATTATAATCACCGATCTGATCATTTCCTGACAGTCCATAGCCACCACGCAGTTTCAGCGAACTTATTACATTTTTAGTTCCACTCATAAAGCTCTCTTCGGAGATCAACCATCCGACTGATGCGGCAGGGAAATTACCCCAGCGGTTATTCTCACCAAATCTGGAAGAACCATCCCGGCGTATCGTAAACTCAAGGAGATACTTTCCGGCATAATTATAATTCAAACGGCCAAAATAAGAAGCTGTTGTAACAGCGCCTGAACCTCCATAATTATTGACATCAGCCTGCCCTGAAGACAATTCCATATATGTATTTGTGTTGGTATAGAAAGTCGAACGGGAGGCTCCGAAATAACGATAGGTATTCGATATTGCCTCTGTACCAAGCAGTACGTTAATATTGTGCTGGCCAAATGCTTTTGTATAGTCGAGTGTATTGGTCCAGTTCCACTGGGTACTTTCGTTATTACCCTGATCCAACTGATCAGTATAATTGGGTTCCTGTGCCTCGGGAGACTGCAGATAAAGCGATCTGCTGTTTGAGGAGCCCAGGTTATAGCCGAAAAGCGTTTTAAATTTAAGGCCTTCAAGGATATTAACTTCAGCAAACAAGTTACCTACTATGTTTGTATTTTTAACTATATTGTCTTTAGCCCGATAGAGCATTCCCAGAGGATTTTGTCCGGTAGCGCCGGTTCCTTTACTTCCTGCCCAGTTGCCCTGGATATCCTTTAGCGGAATTATTGCCCACATAGTATTGGCATATCCTATTGCAGTCCATTCATTACCGTCGCCAAAATCACCCCCGCTATTTGAAATATAGGCACCAAGTGACTCTCCGATTTTAAGCCATTTATTTACCTTCATATCGGAGTTTGCGCGAACAGTAAACCGGTTATAGTCGGTATATTTAACTGTACCTTCCTGGGTTAAATACCCGAAGTTTACGGAATATACCCCTTTTTCACCACCACCTGATATTTCCAGGTTAGACTCACTGAGCATAGCGTTATGAGCAATAATTTCATCATACCAGTCGGTTCCTGATTTATTTGCCTTGGTAATATTGTAAAAATTATCCGGGTCATAACTGTACAATGCAGGATCAGTCCGGGGATCTCCCTCCATTGCGCCTGCAGGAACAATATAGTCAGGCACGACCGGTGAAGCACCACTTCCGTATATGGGACTGTTTGCAGGTACGCCAAGGTTATCAGCCTGAAGCCAGAGCATTTCGCCCATCTGTTCTGAGTTCAGCATAGTAAAAGGATTTTTAAAGTTGCTGATTCCATAACGGGTGGAAAATGAGACCTTTTGTTTACCTGCAATTCCCCTTTTGGTGGTTATCAGGATTACTCCATTTGCGCCGCGGGCGCCATAAATGGCAGCAGAGGTGGCATCCTTAAGAACCGTAATTGATTCAATTTCCTCAGAATTAACCATGGATATTCCTCCTGCCTGAACTCCATCAATGATATATAATGGGTTGCTATTATTAATAGTGCTTAATCCGCGAATTATAACATCAGCCTCTCCTCCGGGTGTATGTGTATTCACAACAGTCACTCCGGCAGCTTTACCCTGCAACCTTGAAATAGGGTTGGCTGCAACTTCAACGGCAAGCTGTGAAGATTTCACTGTTGAAACCGAACTGGTAAGTGATTTTCTCTGCTGGGTTGAATAACCTACCACTACAACCTCATCAAGATCAATGAGACTTTCCTGGAGAGTTATATTGTATGTGTTCCCGCTCCCTACTTCAATCTCCTGTGATTGCATCCCCATAAAGGAGAAAAGGAGAGTTTTGGCATCTGCCGGCAGGACAATGGAATAATTTCCACTAATGTCGGAAAGGACTCCGGTAGTGGTTCCTTTTATGGTAATAGTAACGCCTGCGAGCGGATTTCCGGCATTATCAGTTACTTTACCGTTAATCTGCCTCTGTTGTGGTTCAGTTGCTGAGGCATCATTCGGAAAATTGTTCTCAATGGGATCAGTAGTTAATAATATCTTCCTGTCAAAAACAGCATAGTTAACATCAGTCCCTTTGAACAATTCAGGAAGAATATCTGTAATCATTTTATTATCAGCTTCGATATCCACCATCCGGTTGACATCAATTTGCTTCTGGTTAAAGATGAAGAAAAATTCACTCTGATTTTCTATTTCATCCATTACCTGTTCAAGGCTTCTGTTTTCCATGCTCAGCGAAACCTTTGCCACCTGGGAATAAGCAGGACCCGCCAAAGCAGTAGTGACAGTAGCTGTAATAATCAGGATCGCAATTTTAAGTTCCATAAATAGTTTTTTAAGGTATGGGTATGTATGTACCCATATATCAATTTTATTTTTCATAACTTTGAAATGTTTTTAGTTAGGTTATTATTTCAAGTGGTAACTTAACGTTCCATACAGGAAAGCGCTTCCACCGCTTTCCTGTTTTTCTTTTGGGTAGTTTTTTCCATAGGCAAATGATTTTTAACTTAATAATAAGAATATCTGGTTCTTGGCATAATAATCACTTTCTTTTTTGAATAAATTCCATTTTCATTGAGATATCCGTTTTCAATTTTGCAATCAACGGACAAACTTCGTTGCAATAAATCCAGTACCTCTTCCAAATCCTCATCTACAAAAGTCGCACGTAACCTGTGATCTTCATTTACAGTTCCTTTGATTTCAACATCAATATTATACCAGCGCGAAAGTCGTGAGGCAATAACATCCAGGGGATCATTCCTGAAAACCAGCTTGCCTGAGGTCCAGGATAAATATTTCTGAGGCTGAACTACTTCAGTTGAGAAATCCATGAGAGCCTTATTATATATGACAAGATCATTTGGTTTCATTGTAAAGGATTTTGTCATTTTCTTATCATTAAATACCAGTTCTCCTTCCTCAAGCACCACTTCGACATTTTTGTCATATTCATATGAGGATACATTAAATCTTGTACCCGATACCTTAAGGGTAACTTCTGATGTATTTACCAAAAAGGGACTTGTCTTATCTTGAAATACATCAAAAAATGCTTCTCCGGTAATGAATACAGTACGGTCAGTATTAAAATTTAAATTATATTTTATACTGGAATTACCGTTGAGCCATCCGGTAGTTCCATCAGGAAGGCTGAACTGGGCCCGCGTCCATGAGGGAGCTTTGATTTCAACCCAGGCTTCTTTCTTCAATGCTGCTTCCCTGTACATTTGCAACCCGATCAGGATAACTACAGGAAACATTATTAAGGCTGCAATCCTTAATGTCCATTTTATAACACTTTCAAATGACCATGATTTTTGTTTTGATAATCTTGTATTAATATCATAATGGATTTTGTAAAGAATATGATCGAGATTCCTCCTGTCTTTTTCATTTTCAGGTGAAAAATTGTCAAACTGCCCTGACAGCAAAGCCATTAATTCTTTCACTCTGCCATTGTCCTGAAAAATTTCTTCAACATAAGCAGCGTCATCATCTGAATACTCTCCTCTGAAATAACGGGTCACCTTTTCACTGTCAATACGAGTCTCTTCCATAAAATATTTAATAGTATCGAATATTACCTTAACAACCATTTGAGTAAAAAGGGCAGTTCTGCCACAAAGGAGAACTGCCCTTAACCCTAAACAACTAACCTATTACTATAAACCAAATCTTTCACCAATTCACTATTCAGATATAGCAGGCCATCATTGACTGCCACTTCACAGCGACCATAAAGAGCCTGCTTAAAACTTACAACCTCTGCCAGGTGACATGGTATCCATCTGATGACATTCAAGAAAAAGATCTTTGTCAAAATCTTAGATTTAAAAGTCCATAACATCATATCAACTAATATCCATATCTGCCCTTATACACCTATCATGAACAGGGAGAAAAGAGAAAATAATTGTTATCTGTTAATTATGAATTAAATAGCAATAAAAATAGCAGAACAGGAATCAACTCCCTGTTAAGATTCTTTCTGAGGAATTTTAATGCATCTGTCAATTGATTCTCGACAGTTTTGTGGCTGATATGTAAGATTTCAGAAATCTCTTTAATACTCAGACCATCGAACCTGCTCTTAATGAAAATTTCCTTGCGCCGCTCCGGTAACTGATCGACTATATCTGTAATATACTTATACAATGAATCATAAGTAATTTTATCCAAAGTCTCTAAATCAAGGTCATCATTAATTACAGTTTTAAAATATTCTGACAAATAAGTCCTGGCCCTGAAATGCTTCCTGATAATATTGAATGAAATTGTAAAAAGGAATGACTTGAAGGATAATTCTTCTTTAAGATCTGCCCGCTTCTCCCAGATAATTGTAAAAACCTCCTGTACCAATTCTTCTGCTTCGGCTTTTGATTTAAGATATCCCAATGCAAAATAGTATAAACGGGAGCTATAGTAAAAATATAAAGTATTAAAGGCTAAGAGATCTCCCTTTGATAAACTCCGTACTAACTGTGACTCGTTATGAAAGGCCTCTTTATGCATGTGATCAGAATCAAAATATGTTTGAAAGTATACAATTTAAGTACCTTGATTGTTCAATAAGTTATATCTGCATAATTATTGCTCCAGGTAAACAAACTCAGTCTGATTAATTCACAATCCTAAAAACAGGTCATCGATAACAAAAGCAGGTTCAAAAATAATAAATTTTAAAACAGAAAATCGGAAATAATCTGAGTTAACAATTTCTTTTGAGTTCTATATTCATTATTATTTTAAATTTGTGATATCAATATATTAAAAACTGCAGTAAAGTTATTCCGGATGAGTATTCAATAATTGTACAAATCCTTTACATTTCTTATATAGAAAACAAAAATGGACTAGTATCATGCTCATAATTAATAAAATAATCATCAGTGAGCTAATACTATGAATGATCGATACTATATCAATATAATTATCCGCAGAATTGAGAAAAAACTCAATTGGAAGAAAGTATCACTATGGACGGACAATGAATTTAAGAAGCTCAGTTTACTTATCTATGAAGATACCTCAATCTCGATCAGTCCGCAAACACTGAAGCGGCTTTTCGGCAAGGTCAAATATAAGGATGATTACACAACGCAGCCGGCTACAAAGGATGCTTTGGCAAGATTCCTGGATTATACTGACTGGGATGCATTTATCCGCGATCAGTCACATGGTATACGTAAGTATGTCAATCTCCTGATTAACAGGATTTCTGAAAAGCGCTTCAAAACCGGTATAACGCTTTTCCTCCTTGCGGTTTTTCTGATAGCATCCTCCCTTTTTATACTCAGGGGAATAAAAAACAAAAAAGTTTATTTCCATGCTGAAAATTTAACAGGGGTTGTACCGCATACGGTATCTTTTCATCTGAATATTCTGAATTTAAGAAATAAGGATGTCTATATCGATTTTGATCAAAATGAGCTTGAAGACAATTTCACCGGGGAATTACTTGATAAACATCTCAGGTTAATTAATCACTGTTTTGAGTCTCCCGGATATTTCAATGTGAAACTTTCATCAAGGGGTAAGGTATTGGCATCGACGAAAGTTCATGTCCTTTCTGAAGGATGGAGCAGCTATTATTTCAATAATGATAATTTCAGCCTTCGAAAATTTGTTTTCGGGCTGGAAAATAAGGTTCAGGAAACAGGAAATGACGGTCAGCTCTACATTTCCCCGGCAGAACTCAATAGTAAAGGTTTCAACGGGAACACTGTCTATTATCTCGAACATATGATGTATAGAGATTTTCAGGTTTCAGCTGACAGTTGTCTGATGGAAGTCAGATACAGGAACAGCAGCGATATTGGCGGCATTAGCTGCTATGATGTTGAATTCAGAATTATCGGTGAAAACGGAATGGCATCAGTTATTCTTGTTCAGAAAGGATGCTACAGATGGTCAGAAATAACTGTCGGGGAAATTCATTTGAACGGCAAATACAATGATCTTTCCTTTTTAAGTGCAGATCTCTCTTCCTGGAATTTGATGAAGATTATTATAAGCAATAATGAAGCATTATTTATCAATAGTTCAGATACTATTTTCACAACCCGGTATGATCAGCACATAGGACAGATCAAGGGAATAAGATTTTTAACCAAAGGATCGGGAGCCTTTGATTATGTGAAGTTATATAATGATACCGGTGAATTACTGTTTAATGATGACTTTGGTAATTAGTTCCTGATCGTCAGCTTATCTGATCAGTGTTTTACTCAGGGGTTTTGGGTGCCGGGTAAAATTTTGACAACCTGTATCAGTCCGTTGTTTTTTGCAGCAATTATTCCCCTGTTTTTGCTTTTTCCTAGGTGAATCATACAGATCTCCCTCACTTCACCTCCAATGAATAACCCGCTCTCCCTTGGGGGAACAGGCATAAAATTCCCTGCTCCGTCTCCTCTGAGGTACAGTCCTATCCCTGCATCAGCCCTGGGTGTTTCAGTTTCTGACCCGTACATATTGCCTGCAATAACAAGATCCGGGTTTCCATCTTTATCAATATCCTCAATGAGTACACTGTTAACTGAGGAAATCTGTGCCGCATTCGTCAGAGGCACAATAACAAAAGTTCCGTCTCCCCTGTTCTCCAAATAGCAGCTGGCAAAATTTGTGGCCTCGTAAATCCTCGCGCTTTTTAAATTTTCGGCTCCATAAACATCCGCCAGAGTTGCCCTGGCAAAAGAATCATAAGTCGGGTATTTCTGTCTGATGAATGGTAACTGAGCTGAAGAGCTTTTAAGACCATGCAAAGGATAGAGTGTATCATTATTATAATATCCGAACACCAGATCGAGCTTTCCATTGTTATCAAAATCCTTGACGTACAATTCAAAAGGAGATTCTTTACCAGCTTTGTATTTGTAGTTCAGTCCCAGGTTCCCTGCTATCAGATCCATATCCCCATCGTGATCGAAGTCACAGGAGGTCACACAGTTCCACCAGCCCTTTTCCTGTGACACTCCGGTCTGATCAGAAATATCTTCAAACCTGTTATCAATATTTCTGAGCACTCTCACAGACATCCATTCACCGACAATTACCAGATCCGGTTTTTTGTCTCCGTTTATATCACTGAAAACAGCATCTGTTACCAGGCCGATATCGTTTAAAACAGGTGCAGCTGCGGATGTAATATCGGTAAATTTTACCTCGCCGGGGCTGCTGTCATTTCTCAATAAACAACTGGATACGGACAGGGGATATTTACCAGGTTTCTGGCGACCGCCGACAAAGAGGTCCAAATCACCATCGCCATCATAATCAGCAGCTTTAACGCATGAACCACTCTGTTTAATGTCAGGCAAAGCATCCTTCAGTTTAGTAAAATTGGATGAACCTGTGTTCAGGTAAAGCCTGTCCAGCAAGTATTCCGATCCCTCTTCAAACTCATTACTACCGCTGACAACATATAAATCCGGGTCACCGTCATTGTCAGCATCAAAAAATACAGCTTTAACATCTTCGCAGTTAATATCTTCCGACCATGGCTGGTTACCTGATATGGTAAATCCGTCATTTGTCTGAACATACAGTTTTCCTGAAAATCCACTGGCTCCTCCAATATAGAAATCCTCCAATCCATCGCCGTTCACGTCTCCTACTGCCATGGCCGGCCCGGTATCCGACAATTTATGAGGCAGTAAACTCTCTCTTTCAAAATCATTGAATTTATTCTCTATATGCTTATGATTCAGTTTGAGTGAATATGTGACATCACTAAATACAAGAGGTTCATCAACAGAGAAATTGTGTGTCTGATCTGCATCATTGTACGATAGGGTTAAGGTCTGATTGGCTCTTGCATTCTTAATAGATTGTTCCTTCCCGTCAGGCCAGATAACCAGAATTTCAGGTATAACTGAATCAGATCCCAGTCCGAAATGCAGGACAGGGCTTACGGATGACAGAAAACCGCGTGTCAGGTATTGTTCAAGTGTCTGGGTCTGGCTCACCTGTTTAGCAATAATTTTTGTCCCAATACCCGATGGATTCATTTTTGGACCGGAAAGCTTAACAAGAAGATAATTCCCCGATCCGATTTCCATGGCATTATTTTTATAGATGAATGACATACCCCCGGAATTATTAACGATTATTTCCAGATCCCCGTCATTGTCAAGATCAGCATAAGCCGCCCCATTGGAACAGGTAGGCAAATCTTCAGCCCATACTCCGTTCATTTTAGAGAATGTCAGGTCCCCTTTGTTCCTGAAAAAATAATTGCTTTTTTTTCTGCCTGGCATGTGGTTGAGAACACTGGTAATGAAATCATTCTTGCTGACTGAGTGGGTTTCTACCACCTCCTTATACCTTTTCTCAAAATAGTCCAGGTAGTCATTGTTTATGAAATCCCTCATTATTCCATTAGCCACAAACAGATCTTTTCTGCCGTCATTATCCAGATCGAGCAGTAATGGTCCCCAACTCCAGTCAGTACTCGGTACTCCTGCGATCCGGGCGACATCGGAGAAAACTGGAATCTGGTCCTGAAACAATGTGCCATTATTCATCTGAACAGTATTGAACATATATTGATTATGCTGATCCAGGTCTCTCAATTTACCGAACATCTCCATAGTCATTGAACCATAACTGGCCTTTATTCCATAATTTTCCTCGGCCATCATATCGAGTGTAATAATGTCGCTCAATCCGTCATTATTAAAATCTCCCAGATAGTTGCCCATGGAAGAGAAGGAAATATGATTCAATGATTTGTTTATACACTCTGCAAATGCTCCGTTCTTCTTATTAATATATAAAAAATCTTTGCCGGCATAATCGTTACTGACATATACATCAGGCCACCCGTCATTATTTAAATCACTTACTCCCAGTCCAAGGGCATAACTCAGGCTATTATTAATCAGGCCGGCCCTCTCTGAAATATCAATGAATTTTCCATTCCTGTTCTCGTAAAGTCTGTCTCCTGTGATTTTGCTTTCAGTTTTCAATAGTTTTTCAATTTCAGAGACATTATAGATATCCGGATAGTGATTTATGAGGAACATATCCAGATCATTATCCCGGTCATAATCAAAAAATGCAGCCTGGGTCGAACATAAATTTATATCAAGGTTATATTTAGCACTTTCTTCTTTGAAGACTGGTATCCCTTTATTATTAATACCTTGATTTACAAACAGTAAATTTTTCATCATTTCGGGAGCAAACCTCCCGGAATTGCATATATAAATATCCATCCATCCATCACAATTGATATCTACAGTGGTCACGCCCGTTGAAAATCCAACATGATCTGAAGTTCCGGACTCTTTTGAAATATCTTTAAACTTCAGGTTGCCTGTGTTCAGATACATTTTATTAGGGTGAAGATTCGAGACAAAATATATATCCTGAAGTCCGTCATTATTAAAATCTGCAACCGAGAGGCCTGCACCATTATAATAATATTCATAAAAAAGGCCATTCATTGCCAGGGTCTCCGTGATTTTATTTTCAAAATTTATCCCTGTCTGTTCCGGTGATAAAATATCGAATAATGGAGAATTAAACTGATCTGATTGAGAAGATCCGGAGGATTTGTTCTCCGGTTTACAGGAGAATATTAAGGTCAGGAATAAAATATATATCAGGATTTTCATAGAATTAATATTGGTTTTCAATGTTGACCGGTCAAAAGTATAAGATTCCTCGCTTCGCTCGGAATGACACTGTATAATTTATGATGTTGGGGAAGAGGCGGCGGTTCGCCCTGGCGAACCGCCGCCTCTTCCCTTATTCCCCCAAAGATCCGTGTCATCCCGGGCGAAGCGAGGGATCTCCAAATCACATTACTATACTTCCTGTAAAAACCAGGTCATTTTGTTAACCGGCGAAGAATCTACTACTTTTATTACTATAATACTAAATTACAACATTATATTTAAGTTGGAATTATTAAGATCGAATTACTGCCTTCCAAGGCATTAGAAATCGTTTACTTTTAATTCACAAACACTCAGCAAATCACTCACCTTTATTCTTTGAGAATTAATTCTCATTGACAATAAATGTATAACTTCCGGAACCGATCTCAAATACGGCTCTGCCATCTTCCATACGAAGATATTTTGCACCTGCAGTTTCAGAAGCAGGTACCCCGCTCTCTGTTACGTTCTCCGGGCTTTCAGCGGGAATATAGGCAGTTGCAGTTGTGTTGACCGGAATTGAAATCTGCCATTTGAATTTGTTTCCCCCGAAGCACCATTCACTCCTTACATCACCATAAATTGATCTATATCGCACATCTGCATTATCCATAGTTTTGACCGGGTCCGGCTTAAGTATAATATGTTTAAACCCTGGATTCTCAGGGTCCGGAATTATACCCCCAATTCCATTGTAAAACCATGCATCAAATCCTCCCTGGAACGGGTGATTCCTTGAACGTTCATCCCCCGGTGACCCTCTGTCACTAAATTTTTCTTCTCCCCAGTTTTCCCAGAATGTGGTAGCGCCCCTTGAAAACAAATATTCATAACCCGGGAAAGTTGTCTGTTTGAGTATTTCACTGACAAGTTCTCCATAGCCCGATTTGCCTAGTAATTCATATATGTAACGGCTTCCGAATATCCCTGTTGAAACATGACATTGGTTGTTAAAGATATAGCAAGATAAGATTTTTGCAACGTCCTTTTCATCATTATCAGTGACAAGTCCAAAAGACAATGCAAGGGTGTTTTTCTCCTGGCAGCCATAAGTTTTTCCTTTTCCGTCATAAAACTTGCTGTTAAATGAGGATTTGATGTTCTGTGATGAGACTGAATATTTCTGTGCATCTTCCGTCTTACCAATAACACTCGCCATCTTTGACATAGCATCTGTACAAAAATAATACAGAACTGTGGAAGTAAATTCTACCGGCGTTTCCTCAGGCATGATCCTTCCCGGTGAAAACAAGCTCCCTATACCCGAATAAATAATGTTCCCGGAAGCAATTCTTTGCAGATAGTTCATAAAAAAACTCATCCCCTTCCAGTGTTCATATATTATAGATTTGTCTCCATAATATAAATACATATTCCAGACGAGCTGAATATATGCGGCGCCCCAGTCAGGATCGCTTCCTCCGTATCTTCTTCCGGGTGCAATATTTGTCGGAATGCCTCCCCTTGATGATGTTTCTATATCATCAATAAACTTAGACCAGAATAAGGGCATTTCAAAATTGTACATCGTCATATCGGATGTAAGAAACGCATCTCCAAGCCAGCCGCATCTCTCCCTGTGAGGGCAATCGGTCGGTATACCGTACAAATTGCTCATCTCGGTCCGGAGTGCAGTATTATGAAGCTTATTGATCATAGTATCCGAACAAAAAAACTCTCCTGTTCTTTTTACTGATGTATGGACAACTACCCCCTCAATATTATCAAGTGCAGGTTTCCCCGGGAATCCTGTCAGCTCCACATATCGGAACCCATGATAGGTAAACCGTGGTTCCCAAATCTCCTCTCCTTTCCCGTTACAGTAATATTTGTCAGTCTGTATCACGTTTGTTGCATAAACGCCAGTGCTTGCAGGGTCGATCATCCCATCTTTTTGCAGAGCCTCTGAAAACCGAAGGTTTATTTCTGTGCCTGTCGGGGCATTAATCCTGAGTTTTACCCAACCCGCAAAGTTCTGACCTAAATCATAAACATAAACTCCCGGCAAAGGATTATGTATGTCCACAGGTTTTATACCGGCCATCTTTTTTATTGGAGGAAGCTTCTGGGAGATCAGCTTACCTCCCGGACTTTCAGAGATCCCGACCTGATTCCACTGCGAATCATCAAATCCGGGCCTGTCCCAGCCATTTTGTACCAAACGGGCATCATAAGCTTCTCCGGCATAAACATTATTTGAAATAACCGGACCGGATGCGCCCTTCCAGGATTCATCGGATATTAACAACTTTTCAGTCCCATCCGAAAAGTTTATGCGCATCTGGAAAATCAATACCGGTTTACCATACACAACATCTTTCCATCCATACTTTCCATGATTAACGGCAGATTGATTATACCAGCCATTGCCCAGCATTATTCCGATGGCATTCTCTCCTCTTTTAATACTTTGAGTAACGTCGTAAACAACATAAAATGTACGTTTCTCATAGTCCGTTTGTGCCGGATCAAGAACATTTTCTCCGATTTTAGCTCCGTTAATACTCAGCTCATAATAACCCAGGCCGCTGATAAAGACCCTGGCCGCTTTTACATCTTTTGCAATTTCAAACTCCTTGCGAAACAGCGGAGCAGCCTGGCATTCATAACTGATCCACCTGGCTTTCCAGTCATTCTGTTCAAGCAGCCCCATTTCCCATGATGCTGCCTCACTCCAGTCTGACTTTAGATTACTCTTATCCCAGACACAGACTTTCCACCAGCAACGCATGGCTGAGCTCAGTGGTCTTCCATTATATAAAACATGGATCGATTCACCGGAATTTACTTTATGGCTGTCCCATAAGTCTCCGATGTTTTTCTCGATATTGGCTTTAGTGCTGCTCACCAGAATTCTGTATGCGCTCTGGTACTGATTACGATCTTCTGATTTAAGAATCCAGCTCAGTCGTGGATTAGTACTCTCAATACAAAGAGGATTAACACTGTATTCGCATTTCAGTTCTGAAGGTTGAATACCTTTTTCATGCACAGGTTCACAGGATAGTCCGGGTAGAAATATTATGGCAGTACAAATCAATTCAACTAATATTGAACTGACATAATTATCCATCGGTTTCTTCATCTGGATGGTATGGTCTTCGTTGAAAATGAGACATTTGTAAACCGTTCCGGGAGATGATTGTCATTATCGCCAACTTGATCCCATGACATTGAGTTTGGCACTAATGAATTTCCGACAGGCAATTTGCCGAAGCGGCCAAAAAATATACGCCATAAATCGCCATCGTTCGGGGGCAGGCTGCGGCCTCCCGCAAGCTGAGTCATTCCAGCCCATGGAAATGCTATCTCGACTGTCCAACCTTTGTCAATATCGCTGTTGTCATTGAGGGTACCCTGCACCTGCACTGCTGTTTTAAGACCTGGAAAATCCCAGTCAGTGAATGCCCATCGCAAACCCCGGGGGTGGTTTCCGCGCCAGAATGTGGCAGCATCGCGGTCGTGGTTTCCACCAAAAGTATAAGCCTGACGTGAATGAACATTGAATTCCCGTGTATCAAACTTGCTATAAGCATCCTGCCAGATAAAGAAGACTTCATAAACAGTGTTCAGCGCATTGATCTCAAATTCATAATAGCAGTCCCCTCCGTCAATAAAAACCTCTACATCATTCTCCTGAAAAATAGTTGAGTCGCGCTGTGTTAGCCTGGCTTCCACGAATGGTTCTTCAATCCAAAAACAGATGTATAGGTTTTCATCGTCCCAGAGGGCTGCTGCCTGAGTTTCGAAGAAACCAGGGGCACCATTTATCATGTCAACGAAACGAGGCGATTTAGGGGCGTTCTGCCAGACTCCTTTGTTCAAATTGCCATCAATGGAGATTGGTGAAGGTGTTCGATAGCAAATATATTTTGAGGTTTCTCTCTCATGTCCGATAGATACTTCTTTGATCATAGTAAGTTAAATTTTCCACATTAATGACAGGTCATACTGCCCTCATTTCATCACTTCAAATTCTCCTCTGAGCCTTATGTCTGCTGATGAACTGCCGACCATAACATCAAACATTCCTGGTTCCACAATGCGTTCCATATGTGCATCAAGAAATGATAAATGCTCAGGCTTGAGGATAAAGCTAACACTTTTCTTTTCACCGGGCTCCAGTTCAATCCTCTCAAAGCCTTTCAGTTCAATAACAGGAGTAACCATTGAACTGATTACATCATCAATATAAAGCTGAACAACTTCGCTTCCTTTTATTTTGCCTGTGTTTTGAACATCTACCCTTACCATTACGTTACCGGCTGGTCGGGACTTTTCCGGGGTAATTATAAGATTACTGTATTCAAATGTAGTATAACTGAGTCCAAAACCAAATTCATAGAGAGGCGTAAGCGGCAATGACACATACGCAATATCCGACCTCATTAATTTAGCCGGCTTAAAATTATAGTAAAATGGCATCTGTCCGACATGACGCGGAAAGGTAACAGGTAGTTTACCACACGGATTAAAATCGCCAAATAATACATCAGCGATGGCTTCACCTCCTTTTTCCCCGCACATCCACGATTCAACTATAGCATTGGCATGTTCTGCAATCCAACTAATTGCCAGGGGCCTGCCGCTGTTCAAGACTACAACAGTCGGAGTTCCTGTACCGACCACTGCCCTGACCAATTCATTCTGGTAGCCTGTTAATTCAAGATCATGTGAATCTTTGCTTTCACCATCGGTATCACTGTTTTCACCAACAACTACAATTGCCACATCAGCTTTCTCTGCAGCTCTTTGTGCTTCCTTAATTGAATTAGGCTGAGTGCCCAGAACTTCACATCCTTTAACGTAAGTTATTTTGGTTTTCGGCGATACTTTCTCCTTTATGGCATCTAATACAGTTGTGCTGTTATTCAATAGCTTTTTGGGGATATAGTCACCCAGCAGATTCATATCAGATGCAGCATTTGGACCAATGACAGCAATTGACCTGAAGTTTTTATCGAGAGGCAGCAGATTCTTTTCATTCTTCAGCAATACAATTCCTTCCTGTGCAGCCCTTAAGGCAAGTTGCTGATTTTTTTTGGAATGAACAATTTTTACAGCTCTTTGAGTATCTATATATGGATCCTCAAATAATCCCAGCATAAATTTTATATTCAATATCCGCCCGACAGCTCTGTCCAGCAGTTCCTCCGCTACACTCCCTTCCCTGACATTATCTATCATATCTTTCTGGTATCCGGATTCAAAAGTTATATTTACATCAACACCGGCCTTCAGAACTATCGGCCCCGCTTCTTTTTCTGTTCCAACCACTCTTTCATAGATTAGTGTTCCACTATTGCTTCCCTCACTCAGGACATTTCCCATGAATCCCAGTTCCTCACGGAGGATCCCGGTAAGAAATTCCTCTTTCCCGTGGTTTGGATAACCGTCAATTGAAGGGTGAGTAGCCATAACACCAAGGGCCCCGCCTTTTTTAATACCGGCAACCCAGGGAGGAAGAAATATTTCCCTGAATGTTCTTTCAGAAATATCCATTGTACCACGGTTTATACCGTTAAGTCCCTGGGTTTGGCCGGGGAAGTGACACAATCCTGCAACAACTTTATTTTCAGAAGAAATATCATCGCCCTGTGCCCCCAGGACAATAGAGGCTGCAATTTCTGAACACAGGAATGGATCTTCACTGAAGGTCTGTTGGTTTCTTCCATGTCTTGGGTCTCTGTTCGGTTCTATCACAAGTGTAAACAACTGATGAACTCCAACAGATCTGGCTTCCTCTGCGCATGCAGCATATACACCTTCAATAAGTTCCATATCCCAGGATGCACCTAATCCCAGACCTTCAGGGAATATTGTTGCTCCTGGTGCCATAAAACCATGTGTTCCTTCCTCAATCTGCATTAGCGGAATTTTTAACCTTGTTTTTTCAACAGCCATTTTTTGCAGTTCATTAAAGAATTCTGCCTGCTGCTTTGTTCCATCACGCAATATTTCATTGGCAAGTGTAAAGAAACCTCCGCCCGGACCAATATCAACCAGAGTCCCCAAAACGAATTTTTTGACGCCCTCAAATTTTGCGGGAATATCGGTTCCGAAAGCATCCTGATAAACACATGGCATATTGATCTGTCCGACTTTCTCTTCAAGAGTCATTCTCTCAAGAAGATCTGCAACCCTTCTGGCTGCAGGTTGCCCTGAATCAAGATAAACGGGTTGCTGACCAACTACTGTTGTATCCAGATTAAGTAATAACAAAATCAGGGGGACTAAAGGGTTAATTCTTTTTAAAAATTCCATTCAACTTTAAATTTTAATTGTTGTTATCTAAATGCTAAGCTAAAATTAAGATTAATATGTTTTGATTTTTCAATCTGAATTTAATATTATGTCAATTGAACAAGATTCAGTATTGACTATTCATAAACAACAAATATTCGTTACTATTTCTCAATTAAAATTCTACTTTTGGATATATTTATTCAGAAAAGCTCATATACAAAATTTGTAAATTCAAAAAGCTGTTAATTGACAAGGAGATAAACAAAATGATATTTAAAAATAAGAGCATATTATTAATCTTGAGCCTTTTCACTTCTCTCATATCACAAATGGACAGACAGTAAATGTTCAGAAATTAAAGTTAGTCCGGCTGAAAATGTATGCAGCTGAGGGTTTGATTTGGAAGAACGAATCGGCACAGAATACAAGCTGGAACAAGATTGTTGAAACGCCGGATGGAAAGATATGGTTCTGTGGCGGTGATCATTGGGGAACCGATGAGACTATTGGAAATTTCGACAGATCAGACAGGTATGAAAGACCATGGGGATTTGGCAACACTGCAATCTGTTCTTTTGATCCGGTATCTGAAAAGGTTAATTTTGAAGTTGAGCTTGACAGGGCAAGCGTGATCTATTCAAATGCGGAGACCCCCGGACATGGGAAAATTCATGGAAATATAGTATCAGATTCACGAGGCATGATATATTTTGCAGGATATATGGGGATGTCTTACATGCATGAATACACAAGAGCGTATTATCCGAAGAGCTATGCCGGCGGAGCCTTAATTAAATATGATCCATTCACCGGAAAAACTGAATATTTTGGTATTCCTGTCCCTTATGGCGCTACAGTCGGTTTATATTATGATGAAAAGAGGAATATCCTGAATGGCATTTCACCGGACCGGGCTAAATTCTGGAGGGTGAAACTTTCGACTATGGAACTGAACCGTTATGAGTCTCTTGCACGAATGAGCCGTCTCGAAGACAGGGTTCGTGAAATGATTATGGACAGGGATGGTTTTTGCTATTTTGCAAACGATGTGGGGGGATTGACAAAATTCGATCCTGACACTGAAATTTTTACGGATATTGATATAAAGCTGCCTGGCAAAATGAAGGATTTCCGTGCTTCTGCCGTATCGTCAAAAAACATTATATATTGCATATCTACAGATGGTTATGTATGGAGTTTTGACCCGCGTGCAAATAAGCTGGAGGAGTTCGGACATGTGATCGGAATGCCCGGTCAGGGGCATTATACACCTAACATTGCACTTGATGAGACTTGGGGAAGGTTATATTTTATTGCCGGCAACCATGGAGGCGAAGTGCTTGAAAGTGCACTCGAAATACTTACAATTCTGGATCTTCGAACAAAAAAATTCCATTGGGTGGGGCAGCTAGAGGGAGTGGAAGGCTGTTTTGGCGCACTCACTACAAAAAATCATGATGTGTATTTTAGCTGTTTCGGAAACTACTACTCCGGTAATGAAGTTGAAAAAGATACACTTGGAAAACCAATTACCCGGCCTTATCTCATTAAATATGTTCCGCCGGAAAATCTAAATTCCATAAAATGAGAAATTGTAATTTCAGAGTACGGATAAATTCCTATCCAAACAGAAGGAGGAGAAAGATGATGCTAAATAAAAAAATGTACACCTGGTTTCTGATGGCTCTGTTTTTTTGTCTGTTCAACATCTCGTCCTCTTTCGGACAAAGAGTAGGTGCAATAACCAAGGGCAAAGTAACAGGAAAGATCCTTATTTCGAATGGTCCTCAGGGACCTGTTCACGGAGGTGAGAGTGCTGTTACCGATATGATACTTATGAAGGATGGCTGGGTTTACGGAACTACAAGAGCAACATGGGGAGCCATTAACTGTCATATTTTCAGAACCAACGGTGAAAAAATGGAACACCTGCTTAATCTGACTTCCAGACTTCCCGGACAGACTTCAATAAGTGATCTGTGCCTTGGAAAAGGCAATATCCTGATCGGTTGTACATCAACATATGATGAGGTCCTGGATGATGCCGGCAAAGGATATCAGGGAGGGCATCTCTTCACATTCGATCCTTCAACCGGTAAATGTACAGATCTGGGAATAATCGCTGGTGGTCAGGGAATTAATTGTATTGCAGTTGATTCGCTCCGGGGGAAAATCTATGGGGTAACATACCCGGCAGGCCATTTATTCTCCTATGATTCCAATACGGGAACAATTAAGGATTTCGGAGAGATCATGACCCCGTGGAGGGTTAAGGACCTTGGCAGGGTTTCATGGAGAGGAGTACCCAAAGTACTGATGATTGATGATGCGGGTACTGTTTATTTTTCCACTTACTATCAGAAAGAAATAAATATGGCCAGCCAGGAGCTTATGAAAGGGGGTTCTTCTACCTATTCTGCACAGTCAGGAGGTCTTATTTACAGGCTTGGGTACGGTGATGAAAAGCCTGTTTTCACCGGAGCAACTATTCCCACCCAAAAGGGAATGGATTCAGATCCTCTCTATGAGAACGGTATTGCTTCAGCTGTCCGGGCACGTGACGGCGGATTTTGGTGCGGTACAATCAATGACGGATTCTTATTTAAATTTCATCCATCTACATCAACAGTTATCAATAAAGGCAAAGCATTTCAGTACTGGAACCTGAAATCTCTTGCCTATGGTGGCGATGGGAAACTATATATGCTTGGAGGCCGGGATGAAGACAATTCATGGATACTATGCTATGATGCTGAAATTGGATCGTTAGATTGTCTGGGTTGGCCCGATAATACGGCGCAGTGCAGCGTGATATGTACCGATAGCAAAGGCCGGATACTGATCGGAGAAAATCTTCGCCATTCATTTATCTGGGTATATGAACCGTTAAAATAGGATAATCACTCCGGACCTTAACCCCATAACCGTCAAACTCAGGGGTATGAAAAGGTCAATTTTAACCACGGAGGAAAACTGAGTTATCACGGAGGTACACTGTTTGTGTGTTATTGTATCCGGAATATACTCCTATCCTAATAGATACCCAAAGGTATACTCTGTGAGACTCAGTGTAACTCCATGATACCCTGAGGTTAAAAGCTTGACGAGATGGCCTTAATCCCTGATGCACCGGACTGATAATCCGTTTTGCTTATAATAGTTGGTTCTGTAGACATAGTAAGGGCTTCTGTCTATGCACCTGTACCAGGCCAGTGCAGAATCCTTTTCGGTTGAGGTCCACCAGTACCCTATTTTTTCAATATAGCCGAATTTTCCGTTCAGGTCACGGCATCCTGCAGGTAGTCCTGAAAAACCACTGTCATTGGTGCCGTTGCCATCGTCAGTCCATCCGCTGCTGCTTTTCATCCTGGTACCGGCAGCATCTTCCCCACCCAGGAAGTCCGTTGTATTTCTCCACTCAGCATCACCCGAAACATGCCAGCCTGCTGGCGCAAGTCCGCGTATATCAGTTACGGCATACCAGTTATACAACTTCCCGTATTTCGATCCGTTCTCAGCCTTGTTATCATAATGACACCATGCCGGATTACCCTGTTTCCCGGCTTTTTGCCATTCATCATCCGATCTGGCTTCAGGGATAGGATCACCATTCCGGAAAACGCTGACATCAAGGTTCATTACCATCCATTCCTGGCTTTCTATCCTGATTGATTCACAGGCATCCTTGCTATTATTTCCGGAACAACCAGCAATTAACAAACACGTGAGGATGTAACCTTTCAGGATCGGAAATATTGTTTTCATATGAAATGACTTAATAAATATCACACTAAGTTGTCAGCTACTCTTCCGGTTATTTCGCAGCAACACTAAATTCAACATTCTTTTCCTGTTCAAGATGTATACCTCTAAGGTCTTTTACTTTAGTTGAAATATTGATGCTGTACTGTTCATTTCTATTTAGCTCCCGGACAGGAAAAAAGGTATATCGTGTACCCTTATGGGATACATTCCAGGTTCCTTCGACTTCACTGTTATTCTTCATCCGTATGATCTTAATACCTTCTCCCCCGAGTATGCTCTCAGAATCTATGACAGGTGCAAAGTCGACAACAATCCGGGCAGAGGGCGGGACGTCTGTTTTCTTATCACAGGGTGAAACAACCAGGATAACCGGTGGGAGTTTAGCTTCCACCTTAAGATACCTGTCAAAGAAATCGGCCATCAGCTGATACCTGTCGACACCCATTCTATCATCATATCCGTATGGTACTTCATGTCCCAGTCCCTGCATGAACAGATTAATATAGTTGACATCGAGCTCTTCGAGCCTTTTAACGAAAACCGGATGCGCTTCCTTACTTATTTCATCGCGTTCTTTTTCACCACATGCAACAATAGTCGGAACATAATCTGAAGTAATAAACTGAGGTTCAAAAAGCCCCATACCCATTGACTGATAACCTGCTGAAATGTCAGACCTGTATCCTTTCCATGGCTGGGGTTCAGGTGAGCCTTCAGGAAAGCCTTCGAACCCGCTGATCTCCTTGCCGCCATAATGGTGAGGGTCAGAAAGCCGGGTTATGGCATATTCTCCCTTTGAATGACCTGCCATTCCTATATAGTCTGTATTAATAGCATACCTTACGGCATTGGCATTTATGTAACGCATTGCCGCTGTATAACATGCAAATCCGTTCCACTGGTCGAGGGTGAATTTTCCATAATGAAAATAATGAACCACGCATGGATTAAAGCAGTGCCCCATAACAATGTAGGAATAACCGCGCATCGTGAAGCCGGCAAAGTGCGGAAGATATCCGATGGGCTCTCCGTTCGGATTCCTGGTGGAAATCCATGCAGAGAAGACAATGGCAGGGACCTTTTTTTTTGCACGGGAGGGATATACTATATCCATCCTGACCGTCAGGTCGAAGGGATTTCCATACCGGTCTACCATATCCTTTGGAGAGGTAACCGGCTTTAATCCCGGGAGTTTGGGAACAATGTCCTCATTATATGAGTTCATAATATATTCCATGGTACCAAATGCAGCATGTTTATCGAGTTCCCAGTAAACAAGATCTGTGGCTACACGGTAACCCTCAGGAAGAAAAAAGCATCTGTACTCCTTAGGCAAAATATTAAGACCACTCAGCAGAGAATCAGTCTTATATCCGTAAACTGCCCTGAATATATCATGCAGATCCTTATCAAATCGAGGAGATACTGCAAGCTTATCATCTCCAAAATCAACGGTTATTACGATAAACTTTTTCTGAATGTAGTCGTTTAGTATTGACAGGTCAGATTCCTGACCGATCCGTTCCCAGGCACTGTTTTTAACATATACAATTACTTCAGCTCCGTCACGACCTGTATTTCCACCCAGAAAATATATGTTTAAGGAACGGTCTTTGTAAGTGAAGTACATTTCCAGGAGACCGATTTTCTGAAATAAGGTTTCAGTTCTGATGGATCTGATCCATATAGCTGAGTTCCGCAATATATAATTATCAGTAAAGCGGCAGTGACTGAAAACTTTAAATTTTTTATCATAATTGTATGCCCTGAGATTTGAAAAATTAAGGTAACATCTTCAGCTTTCTTATGCTGGTAGTGCTATCAGGTATGGAATTAACCGGGTGAGCGATTGCTTTTACAACATACTCGCCAGGATCAGCCGGATATTCACAATCAATCAGATAAGTATCGGAAATATATTCAGAAATTAAAAATGGCTTTTCGGCTTTTCTGATCAGTCTGCCATCAGGGGTTTCAATCCTGATCTCCAGTTTTCCTTCCAGTTGCCTGTCTTCATCGTTAATCAATATAATGGGAAATCTGCCCGGAATATTACTGTTGACTTTGATCTCTGCCATCCAGAAGTGAAGATAAACTCCCAATGGCTTGAAGGCTTCTTTCATGTATCTTTCATATACAGGATTTAGTTTCAGGTTTTGCACATCCAGGAACAGATCTCCTGTAAAAGCTGTCGGAAAATCGGCAGTGAGGTAGGAAAAAAAATGAACAGCTGCATAATTTCTGAATGCCCGGAAATACTCTGTTTCACCGGCAATCAGATATCCGTAAAGTTCCATTCTCTGTTTGTCAGTATAATCCGGTGCGATCTGATCATAGAAATCTTCACTCAGGATTGTAGGTTTGCCATCCCTGTGAAGCCAAAGCCATGCATATTCATTCAATACCGAGGCATGCGCAGAAGGATTGAATGAATTATTGCTTCTGCCGGCATTTTTCCAGGTATACGCCGGCATTCTCCAGGGTGAGATTTTACCACTGTCCCTGTCGGAGTAATCCAGATAGTTATGGTCCTCTGACGGATCATTTTCACCGGCAGGTTTGCTCCAGCCATTTTCCCACTGGCGGTTAGAAAGATCAAGAGGCCTGAATTTATTAATAATTTCTTCAAGCTTATCCCAGCGGGTTTCATTCTGCATGTCCCAGATAACTACAGAAGGATGATTCCAGTGGTCTCTCATCCAGTCACCCAATTGATTTTCAAGTTCCTCAACTTTCCAATAATCTTTATGAGTCCAGAGGAAAAACTCGTTTTGAATAAGTAATCCGGCCTCGTCGGCGATCTCAAACCATTTATCCGGGGCAGGACCTATGCAAAAGCGAAAACTATTCCAGTTCATTTCTTTTGGAATATCATACAGTAGCCGTCTAACCCATTTTTCGTTCCATGGATTGTCCATGCAGAGGCTGTCCTCAAAAAAACGGTGAAGGCAAACATTGGATCCCCTGAGGAATATAATCTTATTATTCAGGTATGCAAACTTTGTTTTAGAATCGTAATGAAACTCCCGCATCCCGAAACGACTTGTAACGTTATCTCCTCCGGTTGAAGCATCCAGCACGTAGAGGAATGGATCATCCGGAGTCCACAGATGCCGGTCAGGAATATCAATTATACTATTTACTGTAACAGATTCATTTTTCTTCATTTCAAAATCCCTGCTTCCCGATGCCACTTCCTTTCCCCCTTTCCATTCCTTAACTTTGCAGTTCAGGACAAACTTCCCCTCCTCCTTATAATTGATCACTTTTAACTGAACCTTAATTTGAGATGCATTAATGTCGGGAGCAACCTGAATAGTTTCGATATATGGATTGTTACAGGCAATAACAGTCACATCGTCATAGATCCCAGGCGTCCATTTCCTTTTTTCCAGGTCAGTGCCAAAGGGAACCCACTCCGGCAATGCTTTGGGATGGGCTCCTATTCTTATAACTATCTCGTTTCTGCCGGGCTGTTTGACAAACCTGGTTATATCAAAATATCCGGCAGTAAAACATCCGAAATGATCACCGGCATTTTTCCCGTTGATCCATACCTGAGTACCAAATTGTGCCTTGTTGATTTTCAGAACGACCACCTCTTTCTTCTCCTTAAGATCAAAATTTCTCCGGTACCAGAAGTAATTCCGGTTCTGACCGGCTATACCGATCTTAATGGTATCCAGAAGAGGATTGTCTTTAATACCAACAATAGGATGCCGGATTACATCAATAGTAGTAAATTTATCGACATCCTTAAAACCAGGCCTGGATAGATTTACTAATCCGGGCACATCCACTGTATGGGTAAACTTCCGGGGAATGGCATCCGGCTTAATGCTCTCTCCGATATCCCATGTACCGTTCAGGGAAACTATTGATCGCTGCCCGAAAGCATTCAGTGAGAAAAAGAATACGAATATAATCCATTTAACATTTTTCATGATCCTATAGTTTGAATATAAATCTATAAATCCTGGTGTTGATATATTTCATTAAAATAAACCTGAGCTAAAACCCGATATTGTTCTCCATGGTGATAGTTGCCTGATCACAACCATTCCCAATCTTAAGAGATGCCGGGCTGTTGGTAAGTTTATTCCCTTTAATCAGTACATTCTTAGTGTTGTACAGCATTATAGCCTCATCTTTCGGGCCATCCATAATATTGTTGAGAATTTTCACACCATCTGCAGAACCAAGTTTAATGATATTTCCATCTGAACCAAGGAAGATATTGTTTTCAATAGTAATGTTCTGATGGACACCTGCCGGTGTGGTTTCGCTCATTGTATGCGATTCGATGACCCCATTCAGATATTCTGGTTCGAACTTGCATCTTATGAACCGGTTATTTCTGATAATCACATTCCTGGAACCGATAGCTTCCCACCATGCATTCACATCTGCTTCCAGTCCTACGCCTGAAGCGCAAATATCCTGTAAAGTACAATCCTCGATAATCACATCGCGGGTTTTAATAATAAAACCACGGGCCCTGTTCCTTATGGCTGTACAGTTTCGGATACGTAAAACAGGACAGGAACTGGTATTTGCAACAATATCTCCTTTGCCTGCCATCTCAGGCAGATTTTCGGAGAATTCCACAATCAGTGCATTTTCTTTTTCTATCACTTCAACAGATCTGACTGTGGCAGTAACATAGGGTATAAGAGGTAATTTACCACTGCTGAGTTCCAGCACATCTCCAATCCGGGGGGAATCCGGAATCCCGCTTGTATAAGTGTATCCATGCCTGATTTTCAGCTTTGTATCACTTAAACGATCATCCACAAGCAGATATTCACCGCTCCTGACGTTGGTTGCATCATCACCCTGGCCTTCAAACAGGCAATTTTCCATCACTATAGTACCACGGCAACTCTCAAAATTAGTAGCATCTGCGGTACATGACATCCATCTGCCGGAACCAGGTCTTATCATGACTTTCAGATGTTTAATAAAAAGATCACGACTGTCCCTGGCAATTAACCCCATTCCCGGATTACAATAGATACTAACATTATCTACATGAACTTCAGTGCATTCTGAAAACTCGAATGACTGGTAATTATAAACCTGGTGCCGTGCAATCAGATAATCTCCCTCGGAAGGCAGTTTTCCTGCAAACCTGTCCTGCCGGCCGATAAACAGACGCATTACCCCGGGCCGGATCACTTCAGATCTCTTTTCATATCCTTTCTGATAATGATCGGTAAATCGTCGGGCCATCCGGCGATTTTCCATATCATATCCCAGTATCGCTTCCGTGCGCCGGCCAGCCTGAGCCGTGAAAGGAGCGACAACTTCCATATCGACATAACCTGTATCCACCCCAACTACTCTTCCCTGTGTGTAAGGGAGAGGATTCCAGTCAGTTGTAAGGTTAGCGACAGCGATATTATGACATTTTGAAAAATGAAACATGGTCGACAGATCATGACCGATCAGTTCGGCTCCACGGCCATCGATGATAAAATCATCAAATTCCTTTACTACTATACATGGGGTGAAATTTCCCCGGTCGTTTTTCTGACTTCCGTAAATATCATAGGAGCCAATTTCAAAAGTTAATGTCACATTCTTTTTACCCTTACAGTTTTCCAATGCTTTAAGGATTGCCGGAGTATCATCTTTACCATCATTTGGGACCGCACCAAAATCAGTAACTTTTATTTCAATGGCTGGTTCTGAACAGCTATAATTCAAAATCATCAGAAAATAAAAAAGAAACAGAACCAATTGGCTGTGAGGGTGAGCTGGTAGCCTTCTCATAATTAATATATTTAAAAATCCAATTTAACTTTCTTTGCTGCAATTATCTGAACCGGGCCCATTAATCCTGATTTCAACAGGGGTGCATCCTTCCATAATAGTCCGGAAGAGGCAGGACTGGTTATATTGGTTGAGGTAAACCTTTTATCCTTTGGAAGTTTTTGATCACCCACAATCCGGTTCGACCAGTCGTTGGCAATTTCAATGACCAGGGTATTCTTCCCCTGCCTGATATTTTTTGTAATATCAAGCCGGAAAGGTGGTTTCCACAGAATTCCTGAATGATCACCGTTCAGATACACGTCAGCTATCATTTCAACCTCTCCCAGGTCCAGATAAATAACCGCTTCAGAATTTACCATATCCTCCGGAAGGTCAAATTCCTTCCTGTAAGTTGCAATGCCGGAAAAATATTTTATGCCATCTTCCTTATGCGATGTCCAGGATATTAATTCAGGAAATACAGCTGTTGCAGGAGCCCCCCACCCTGCCGGGAAATTAAGTTCCCAGGGCCCTTTAAGTATAACAGTAAGGGGAATGTCTGAGACGGTGAAATTGAATGTTGTGTCCGTAGCAATATGCTTCCGGTCAGGACTTTTCCTGAATACCACAAATACAGAACCAGCAGGTGGCAGCTGAAGAAATACTCTTGTTGTCTGGCTGATATTTTTATAAACAGGAGCTTTCAGTATCTTTCCTGTTTCAGGAATCCATAATTCAGGAATTTTATCTTTAACCCGGAATTCGCACTCCGCCTCTGCCCATTGCATCTTTTTATTGCTGACAAAATATATTTCTTCCGTATCAGTACTGCGGTGTATAAAGTCAAGGTCAGTACTGTCACTCTTACCTGTGAATGTAAAGTCAGGCCCTACACCTCTTTCGGCAAGAATCTGCCTGAGGTTTCTTCCCCAGATAACCTTTCCTTTACCGTATTTATTCTCTTTGATATCTTTGCCATTGCATGGTCCCCAAAGCTTATCAGCCAGCAATTTTACCTTTTCATCGGGATGAGGATAGTCGGTTAATCCATTCGACCGGTTTGGTTTTGGTCCTGCTACCGTAGCTCCGTCTTCG
This sequence comes from uncultured Bacteroidales bacterium, assembly GCA_963846335.1. Lineage (GTDB taxonomy): Bacteria > Bacteroidota > Bacteroidia > Bacteroidales > VadinHA17 > LD21. The sequence goes on along the minus strand of CAWJVS010000030.1, from coordinate 39,843 downwards.
ACCAGCTTCATTATTTTTTCGAGAACATCCGGATTGGCATCCTCCATATCCGGCAATACAAGAAGCTCATAGGTCATACCATCGGGAAGGACAATTTTTCCGTCTCTTACATCCATGCGGGTCAGGATTACCTCAGAATTGACAACATCGTAATCAAAGCCAGAACCCAGTGAGGGGTCAACATGTTTTGGCCTTACAAAATTGGGAGCATGATCGCCATAATAGTAGCAAACATCACCTCTGAATTTGCCTTGCTGCAGGAGAAAACAGCTGCGGGCAAGGTAATCAATAAACGGTTTTATCTTCGGCCACCAGACACGGTTTGGGTTCATATGGGTACCGGCATGGTATACCCAGCCCGGCTTTCCTCCTTCGGGCGGATTATGGGCTCCGGTATGGAAGGTAAAAAGATTGAGCCCTTCACACATTGCCTTGTCAGCCAATGGTTTCAGCTCAAAAGGGCCCTCCTGCCAGTGTTGCCAGCTGGTAAAAGCCTCGCCATCGACAATTGATTTGCCATATATGTGAGAGGCACAGGCTATTTCCTTGACCAGCCAAAGGATATCCTCCCCTTTTTCATCGATATAGGAGTGCTTGTTCCAAAATTCGCCTCTGGGGATATCCAGAGCGCCCAATGCTCTGAGCGCTTCAAACGGGCAATTGTGCAGTGGTTGTCCCGGCCCTCCCGCCTCACTGCATAGTTTCAGCCCGTATTTGTTCAGCAGCTCTCTGGCTTTCATATAATGCCCTTCAATAATCAGATCTGAAAGAGTCATCTTGAAATCAAACAGGAAACGATCTGTAATATCTTTATTTTGAATGATGTTCCCATATAAGACCGGCAGATAAGGGATCATGCTGTAACCACGCCGTTTTTGAAATTCATTGACCATTTCCGGAGTCCAGACTAATCCCTGGAGTTCGTAACTGCATAAATACATGAACTTTAATGCTGAATTACCGAAATCACCAAGCTCCTTCTGCAACTTGTCAATAATGTATTGAAAATGCATTTCTGTTGCTTCCGGATTGAAATGGTCAATATTGTATCCGTTCGATTTTGGACTTGGGAGGACCAGCTTCTGGCCTGAATTTGAACAGACCAGTCGCATAATTTTCCATTTTCCCGATGGGACTTTCCACTCAAGGTAACCACTGCTATCCATCTGAGCAGAAAGATCCACTACTTTTAATTTATCAGGAATAGGATTTTCTGCGGAAGCATCGGGAAAGGCAATTGCAGCAACATTTTTAAAAAACACAGGCAAACCGTCTGCATTTTTGGGAGTTTGTTCAGAAACTTCGGGAAATGGTAAAATTCCCGAGAATTCCATAGGTCCTTCCACAACAACTTCAGATTTATACAGCAACATCGCAGCATATTCAGGAGTAACCCAGTCTCCACCTGCATTCCAGCTGCTTGAAGCAACCAGACCCAGTTCGAGTCCGAGTCGCTTCGCTTCATTCACCGCGTAAACAATCGCCTCGACCGATTCTTTTCCTAAAAACTTATTGCCTTCAGGCACTACATGATTCGGATCTTCTGCACCAATATCAAATATATCCAAACCGGCAAAACCTTTATCCTTGTACTCTTCAAGTTCCCTGGTTATCTGAGGCAGATTTATATTGCCATTCATCCAGGCCCAGTATGCCCGGGGGCGTGCCTGTGAAGGAGGATTAATGAAACCTTCTTCAAGGGATACAGCATTGTCTGCAGGACCGCATCTCTCTGTTTGTGAGTTACATGAAGAAAATAATAAACAAGTCAAAGAAACAAACGGCAATAAACAAATTATCTTCCACCTTTTCATCCTGAGTTTACCGGTTTTAAATGTATGATGCTATTCATCCTTATAAAGGTAATGATATTACATAAAAACAGGAAAAAAAGCAGCAGAAAAAGAGTGATATTTTCATATATATCATGCTATAGATGAATATAATATATTTAAAACAAATTATACTGTCTTTTTAAACCTTTCGCATATATTTAGTTATCTTTATCATTAGGCAGTTCTACTTGAGAAGAAACATATTTAATGCAATTATGAAGAAACTAAGAAAACAATTCCGGGTGATTTTGCATGTAATTATACTGGGTACAACATTGACATCCTGTGCACCGAAAGGGATAAAGTTGGATATTACCCCTGAGGAACTTGCAACAAAAATGATCAATAACCCGGACTTTATTAAAAATGCAAATGGTGAAAATTTCTGCTGGCATGCCCGTGTAGGTCTGGACCAGTTTGTTGAGAATTATGAATTGACAAAAGATTCCAAATGGCTTGATGCTGGTATTAAGTACTACGACTTTCTTATCGGTAAGATGGCAACCGACCCTGATGGCTATAAAGGATGGATAGGTGTTTACGGTTATGACGATAATTACTGGCAGGATGCACTTGTAGGAGATGCAATTCTTATAGAGGGGATACTCGATTTCTCTGTCCTGGCATTGGAAGATAATGCATTGAAAGATAAATACGGGGAAAAGGCAAAATCGTATGTGGAAATTGCAAAAAGGGATTTTGTGGAAAAATGGGATAAAAGAGGCTGCTGGATTGACGATGGTCCCTATGGCAGCTATATTGAATTCGGCAAATTCCTGAACAAGGATAACCTGAAAGAATGGATAGAGGCGCCTGAGGAATCACGCATCGGAATAAGCCATCCGTTCAATAAGCAGTTTGATGCTGCCAGGGTTTGCCTGAGGATATTCAGGATAACGGGGGACAAGCTTTACCGTGACCGGGCAGAAAAGATCTATTTAACCGCCAAGAGCCACTTTCAGTATTTCGATAACCATTACTGCTGGAACTATTATGAGCCGTTATACAAGGGTGATGTTGATCTTGTAAGAAAAGATACCCGACATGGCGTATGGGTGCATCCATGGCGTTCGGGTTATACTGCCCGCGAAGTAGAGGATATTGCCGAAGCATACCACTACGGGATCGTCTTTGATGAACAGGATATTAAAAGGATCATCAATACAAACCTGGAAGTGATGTGGAACAAGGATAGTGTTAATCCGCGCTTCATAAGCTCAAACGGTCTGGGCGGAGATTTTGATACCACCGGGATCGCTGATTTTCAGAGAGCCTGGGGACATTCGAATGTAACAAAAAATTCAGGGGAGCTATGGACCGGCTTACTCGATTTTGATCAGACAATACGCGACCTGTATGAGACCAGATTCAGAACTGATTCGACATCTGCCGGTTACCTCCGCTATAAAAGCTATGTGAGTGAAAACCCTCCCTCCTTTAAAAGAAAATACATAAAAGGAGAAGTCATAGTGCCTGTTATTAATTTCACTGAATGCGAAGAGCTTAATCTTGCCACTGTTCTTCCGCACAGGATAGCTGAAGGTGAAGTATCAATAATTATATGTCAGTCATGGACCCCGGGTGAACTGCAGATTGATCTCATGTCAGCCGATAATAAGAAGCTGAGCACTCTGTATAATGGAAAGATCGGTGAAGGCATCTTTTTAATTACCTGGGATGGAAAAGATCCGGCAAAAAAAGCAGGCTATAAAGGAGATTATAAGATTAGATGGACAATAGGAAGCGGATACCGTGAATTTCCGATTGTAATAAACTAGAAACACTATAAGCAGACAGGTTATAGATATAAAATTATACCGATCGAATTATTTGTTTATTGAATTAGCTTCCGCTGCAATTTTCAAATAAATATCTCTTGCTTTTTTATATCTTCCCTGCACGACATCCAGATCGTGTGTGAAAAAACTGCTCCATATTCCACCGGGTGAAGTATTAACTATCATATTTTCAATCCAATTTACAAAGAAAAGGGCATCATCAGCGCTGGCACGCACAGGTGTATCATTAACATTTATATACACCGCGGCCGTATGGGACTGGTGCATTTTATCGTTCATTCTGCGGGCGCAAATCCATCCGCTTTGTGAAAAATCCAGCTTAGCCTCAAGAATTACCGGCTCTCCGGGTTTGGCTATACCCTCCTGTACAGCAACGACTTTTCCATTGCAAACTAATTCTATGCGACCTGATAATTCCTCTATGGCTGTCCACTTTACATTTACATCAACAGTACCCTTGTCTTTTATTGCAAGCTCATCGCCAGGTCCAAGATCATTATTAACTTTCAGATCGAGAAATTCAACATGTCCGTTGGTTGCTACAACAGTTCTTCCATTCTTTATTCCTTCTATCCACCGCTGATAGGTCAAAGGCTGATCCTTAATATCGACATATGTAAGCACTGAACCTAAAGGCCGGAGGCAGGGTCCATCTGTTCCCGCACACCACCCTGGTCTGAAACCGCAGTTAAGGATTCTATAATATGCCTTTATCGCATCGTCGCCGGGCCAGTGATCCTCCATTAAAAAATCAACGGTTCCCAGGGCTGTTTCCACCGGATATTCTATCGGGGTGCAGCAACTTAGTTCATTCTGTATTGTATCATTTAAATATTGCATATGAACAAAACCGCTTATAGCACCTTGTTTCTTTCCCCATTCCAGTATTTTATAAGTCGACTCATCCCATATCACATGAGCTTCCTTTAGCCCAAGTAAGATTAAATGACCACCAAGGGCCTTATTCCCAACTACATTACCACCCGGATCAAAATGCCATTCTGCATCATAATGAATAATTCGTCCGGGTTTGGATTCAGGGGCATCGGTACCGTTAACTTTGGGCAAGTCCACTTCGAAGCCAACTCCTTCTCCGTTTCCTATATCAGCCGATACCGCGATAACAGCCAGATCAGCAGCCTCCATCAATGTTATCAATTCTGTCTCCGGTATAAATGCAAATATCTTATTGCAATTATAACGGTGCACATGCGGATCACCTGAATACCAGCCACGTGGCTCAGGTCGCTGCGATGCTATTGTACCGGTTGTTACCGGGCTTGTAATTCCCGAGATGGTATAAATACTATTTCCCGGAATAGAAGCAGTAAAAGTTGTTCCGCTTACCAGGATATCATTGGATCTGGGCAAAACACTCAGGCTGTCAGTGTAAACCATCTCCATATAAGCGATTGCAGGCAGATTCTTTAAGGATCCCTGCAGATTAATAGTTGAGGATGTATTGTTCATGCCGGTAATTGTAAACCTGCCTGAATAAGGATCATGGAATGCAAGTAATTCCATGTACTTTCCGGGATCGGTTGTGGCAATCCGGTAGGAACCAGGGAACACATTCTTTGTGATCTGCGAAACTGCATTTAATTGTTCCCGGGGGGAAGAAGTTTCCCAGATAACGGCATAAGCTCCATTTTTCAGGAGTTGTAATAGATTATTTACACATTCACTGCTATATTTATAGTTGTGTCCAACCATCTTTCCGCTATCAGGTTCGTTACTGCATGATTCCAGACTGGCTTGCCAATAAGATGTAGCCGGATGTAATTCTGCAGTGGGACTAAATCCTATATGGTCCAGATTCGAATGTGCCACCTTTGCCATTATAACAGAATCGGCCAGAATTTCAGGAATAAAGTTATTTGTTCCATTCTTAAGACCTGTAATATCAGGTACAACCATCCTGGGTTCAATTAAACTAAACTGCAATTCTGCTTTGTCAATCCTGTCAGCAAGCTTGCGCATTACACGTGTTAATTGTTGTGCATCTATGTTCAGCCCCTCCTTTTGTTTATCAGATACATTCAATGGGGTAAAATAAGCGAAGTAAAGCTTCCGGACATGCCATGCATACATAAGAAAGGATAATTCCATTTCCACAAATTCATCTTCATACTCAGGATTAAGCTCACTTTTTCCCATCCACTCCGGAACAGCTCCGCTAAAATCAACCAATAAGCCATACATTATGGCATGTTTGTTTAAGTGTTCAAGAGTATTCCATATTTTTTGAAATTTTGGAGTTTCATATAATTTATTATAATAATCCCAATTCATACTGAATGGATCACTATTATCATTCAAATCCTCAAATCCACTTCCCATTTCAACCATTACCTGACAGATAATAAAATTCATAGAGTCCGTTAACAAATCAAGGGCAGGTATAAGTTCGCTGTCATTCCAGCTTTCTGGATTGACACTTACCCCAAAACCATGAATCTGCTGAAATCTTTCAGACCCGTCAATTTCAACAGTCAAACTTCTTTTTGAGTCTGAATTCTGACAGGAAACGCTTTGTATCAAAAGATAAATAAGAAGACAATTGAGCAATAATATTGCCTTAATACTAATCTGTCTGTAACTAAAATGTGATAATATGGACTTTCATAATCACAAAATTTTTAAACTGGTTTTGCCTTTTTTTGAATATATCTGTCAATCCCCGTGATATGACTTGATGGAAACATATACAATACGAAAGAGTGCAGCCATTTCGATCAGGTTTTTATTTACAATCCAGTAGTTGCCCTCAACCGGAGTATTAATAACCAGACTGCTAAATGGAGGATAGGCAAAATAATATAGTAACAGTAAAACGATCGCGCAAAGTTTAAAGGGTCTTGAAAACAATCCGGTGAACAGACTCAGACCAATCAATATTAATCCCCAGATATTAAGATTATCTATTACGGTCATCAGACCAGGATGTGATGCCATGGATTGAAATACTGGAGCAAAAGGGCCGACTGATCCCTGAAGATATGATTTTGGCGGACCATGCCGGGTTGGAGAATAATTTTGTGAGTCCTTCGTACAAGAAATGCCAGCCAATCAGAACCCGAAGGAGTGTTAATGAGAATATCTGCAGGTTGGAATAATATTGGGAGATGCTATCTTTTTTCATATGAATCTTGTTATTTGATATCACTATGATCATATTAATTTCAAAAAACCATTGAATTTCAAACCGTTCTATACCATTGTAACCTTTTCGTTTACATGATCCCAAAAAACCTGCTTGTTGTTTACATATGCCAGATTAGCAAGATTAAATGTAACAGCTTCATCAAAGCCTTCGTCAATATTACAGCTTGTGGTAGTCTGATTCCTGATAGCATCGATCCATTCTTTCACATGCAGGAAACTTGCATCGATTACTTTACCGTCGATATAAGTAGCGCCATATCCGCCTTTAATATAAGCTCTGGCCGTTGCAGAAGAAACTGCATCCACCTCACCTCCCCCATTATACAGATACAAAGGTTCGGATGAGTCCATCCCATTATCTTTATACCTGTCTGAATAATCGTCCTTAAATATCTTAATTCCAAGATCGAGGTACATTGCCGCTTCAGAACCCATGATGTAGTTTTCCCTGTAAATGCCATTCTTCAAAGTCCCGTCATATGTTACAGTCAGTCCTTTTTTAGGATAGCTGAAAACTGCATTCATCACATCGGGCATGTCCCCGCAATTTTTGTAATAATACTGACCGCCAAGAGCTATTACCTTGTCGGGGATGCCAACTCTAAGAACCTGATTGATACAGTCGTACTGATGAGAAAAGTCATTCCCGATAAATCCGGTACCATATTCGCTGAAACGGTGCCAGTTAAAATACCGTTTACGATCAAACTCATGCCATGGTGTATTTCCGAGGAATTCCTTCCAGTTTATGTTCTGAATGGTTCCCTGATCGTCAAATTTTCTTTTTCTGATCCAGGCTCCATCAAGCCCGTTACGGTTCGTATGAGTCTGAACCATTGAAATATTACCCAGCACTCCTTTATTAATCAACTCTTTAGCAATTCTAAAGCTCATTTGCTGCCGGTTTTCGTGTCCCAGCTGAAATACCACACCGGTTGATTTTATGGTGTTTCTCAGTTCAATAGCTTCTTCAATGCTGTGTGTCATTGGTTTTTCGAGGAAGACATGTTTGCCTGCCCTGGCAGCCGCAATTGCCATAGGGGCATGCCAATGATCCGGCGTGGCGATGACTACGGCATCAATCTCTTTGCTTTCAATCATTTCCCTGTAAGTGGGATAAATTTTGACAGGTTTTGTTGCTCCCTTGCCTCCTCCGGGACGAATGTCGTTCATTGAGATTTCAAGGCCCCTGTTTGCATGCAATGAAAAGGTATCACATACTCCGGCAAACTCAACATTTAAATCTTCCTGTGCAAGAAAGTCGTTCAGCCACTCATTATATTTTCCGTTCACAGTATTTTCCTTCACCTGATTGGGGTGTATATATCCGAAGGACTGCAATAACTGATCTCCTCTCCATCCATTGCCAATAAGTCCGAAGCGGATACGATTATTTGCATTGCCGGAGGAAGGCAATAATTTGACTTTAGGAGCCTCAAGACTTTCCACTCCGAGTAAATTCAGATAGTCCTTATGTTTAACCCGGGCATCCCTGGCAATATTTTCCCTGACATTAAAAGCAAAATAGCCTAAAAAAGGCAATGCACCCAGACCCTTCAAAAACTCTCTCCTGAATATGTTTCTACCTTGATTTTTCATTAATGCAGGTCGTTAAATTATTAAATTTTCATTTTTTCACCTCAAATTCTCCCCTGAGCCTGATGTCATTGGATGAGCTGCCTATCATCACCTCAAAGGTCCCTGGCTCCACAATAAAATTCATATCCCTGTCAAGAAGAGATAGTTCCTCAGGACTCAATTTCATTTTCACACTTTTCTTTTCTCCCGGTTCAAGGGATATCTTTTCATAACCTTTTAATTCTTTCACAGGCCTGGAGGTGCTGCTTATTACATCATTCAGATACAGTTGCACCACCTCTTCTCCTCTGACTGCTCCGGTATTTTTCACATCGAGAGTTATTTCAATTTCACCTTCATTATTTATCTCCTTCGGGTGTAATCATCAGATTGCTGTACTCAAATGTGGTGTAGCTTAAGCCGAATCCAAATTCATATAATGGTGTTGCCGGCATATCAATATATTTTGCACCATCCTTTGTCGCAGAAAAATTATAATAATAAGGATACTGACCTGAATGACGGGGTACAGTGACCGGAAGTCTCCCGCTTGGATTATAATCGCCAAAAAGAACATCTGCAACGGCATTCCCTCCCTGTTCTCCGCACATCCAGGCCTCAACAATGGCCGGTATATTTTCTGATGCCCATCTGATGGATAATGGTCTGCCATTAATTAAAACAACAATTGTCGGAGTTCCTGTCGCATGAACTGCTTTAAGAAGCTCTTCCTGAAGGCCGGTCAGATCAAGGCTGGCAACATCCCTTCCTTCACCATTTGTTATATATCCCCCTTCTCCCAGAACAACAATTGCAAGATCAGCATTTTTAGCTGCTGTTTTAGCCCTGGTAATTTCATTGAGCTTTTCACCAATTACCTCGCAACCCTTAACATAGGAAATTTTAGTCTTCGGAGATACCTTGTTTTTGATCCCTTTCAAGACGGTAACCACTTCCTGTGGAACATAATGCGGGAAATAGTCCCCGAGCTGGTCAACCGGCGCATCAGCATTCGGACCGATAACTGCGATAGACTTTATATCTTTTTTCAACGGAAGCATTTTTTTTTCGTTCCTGAGCAACACAATTCCTTCCCTGGCTGTCTGCAATGCAAGCTCCCTGTGTTCTTTTGAGTTGACAACACTCACTGCATATTCAGGGTCAACATAAGGATGTTCAAAGAGCCCCATCTGGAATTTTAGTCTCAGTAGCCTGGATACAGCCTGATCAACATCCTTCATCGAAATTTTCCCTTCATGAACATTTTCAATCAATCCACCCATATAAGCGTCCTCAATGGATATTCCGACATCAACTCCGGCTTTTATTGCCAGTATTCCTGCCTCCTTTTGTGTTGCGGCATGTCTTTCAGTAACAATAGTTCCCAATCCTCCACCTTCACAAACGACGATGCCATTGAAACCTAATTCTTCCCTTAAAATCTTTGTGAGCATTTTTTCAGAGCTGTGAACAGCCACGCCGTCAATGGCAGGATATGTGGCCATAACTCCCAGTGCTCCGTATTTTTTAATTCCTGTTGTAAAGGGAGGTAAGAACACTTCCCTGAATTTTCTCTCTGAAACCTCCATTGCCCCGCGTTCAAATCCGCTTACCGGTTGGCTTTGGCCCGGATAATGGCACAGGAATGCAACCAGTTTGCCGGGTGCGGAAATATCGTATCCCTGCAGAGCCTGAACTATATTTGCCGCAATCTGGGAACACATATAGGGATCTTCACTGTATCCCTCCTCATTTCTTCCCATTCTCGGATCCCTGTTTGGCTCAATAACAAGGGTGCACAATCCGTGTACCCCAATTGCCTTTCCTTCTTTGGCAGCAACTGTATATATCTGCTTCACAAGACTTTTATTCCAGGATGAGCCAATTGCAAGTCCTTCAGGGAAGATAGTTCCTCCGGGGCACATAAGACCATGCGTTCCTTCCTCAATCTGGAAGAGCGGAATCCCCAGCCGGGTTTTTTCAATTGCTATCTTCTGAAGTTCGTTCATAATTTTTGCCTGCCTCTCAGGTCCTTCATAGATAAGCCTGTCGGAAAGTGTAAAAAACCCGCCTCCCGGACCAAAGACGGTATTGTGGGTACCTTCGGTCCATTTCCGGCAGCCATCCAGCTGTTTATCCCTCACTTCCTTTGTATCTTCCATGTCCCACAGATATGGGGCATCGCTGTTCAAGCCCCATCCCAGTTCAGTTGAATAACATGTTGGTATATTCATTTGTCCGACCTTTTCTTCAAGTGTCATACGTGAAAGCAGGTCATTCAGTCTTTGCTCCACAGGAAGGTCAGGATTCTTATATGCCGGAGTTTCAGCAATCTGGGCATGCACAAGAACGCCCGTCAGGCTTAGAAGCATTGTAATAAGGATGATCTGTAAATGATTGAGATATTTCATAGTATAGTTAGATTATTTGCAGGTATTAATAAATTTACGCCAAGATTTAATTAAAAGAAGTTGTGCCGGACCGGCACAACTTCTTATTAATTTATTCTAATACCATATCAGCAATTACCATCCGGGATTCGGAGTACACTCCTTGTTTCTGTCCAGTTCATCCTGGGGTATTGCAAATAAATTATTTTTAGGATATTCCAGGCTTTGATCTTTAAGTGTTGCATCATCACCATATCTCATCAGGATTGGTTTTCCATTCAATCCTGAACCGAAGATCTGCTCAAGATATGAACCCGAACTGCCATCGTCAGCTGACCATCTCATCATATCGTGGAGCCTCAGTCCCTCCATATTGAGTTCGATACGACGTTCATGACGCAGTTTTTTTCTTGCGTCATTCTGGTCAGTTGCGGTTAACGGTGGCATATTGACAGACGGCCTTGCGCGGACCCGGTTAAGTTGGGCCATACCTTCGGCTATCTGGTTATTTTCAATAAGGGCTTCAGCATAGAAAAGCACAAGATCAGCATACCTGAGAAGCGGAATATCATACCCGGCCTGGTCATCAGAAATCTGAAGAGGAGTTCCGTCTTTCATGATTGGCTGCCAGATTTTTCTTGTATTGGTGTTTGAATATGACCAGCCATATTTGTAATAAATATTATCACCTTTCTGTATTAATGTATCTACACTGCCATGCAAAGCATCTCCCGGAATAGTAAAATCGTCGTTTTGATTATAAACGCCATAAAAATCGCCCGGAAGCCAGATTGAATATTCCCTGCGCGGATCTCCCGGCTCGAATGCATCAACCAAATCACGACTGGGGAGAGCATAACCCCAGCCTGCCCCATAGATACTTTTTACTTCGTTTGGAGCATCCCTGCAGAGCCTTTCTACCTGCATTTCATTATGGTTACCTGTGGTGGCCCCATCAAGAATAAATGGGAATGTATAAATAAATTCCGTGTTATCACCATTTACCTGGGATTCATACGACATCATATACACATAATCATCCATGAGGCCATATCCTTCCGCATCGGCAATAGCCAGTGCATTAGCGCAGGCAGTAACAGCATTTGGCCAATCCCTGTTATAAAGGTATGCTTTTGCAAGCATTGCCGCTCCTGCAGCTTTGGTAGGAAAACCTACATCATTGCCTGTCCATGAGTCAGGCAGATTTTCAGTTGCATAGGTCAGATCTTCAATCAGCCTGTCCATAACCTCACTCTTAGGGGTCCTTGCTACAAATGCACTATCAGGATTTTTAAGGAAATGAGGGAAATAGGTAACATCGCCCCACAAGGTTGTAAGTTCAAGATAGCAGAATCCTTTTGCCAGCCTGGCAACAGCAATATAAGGAGCCTGTTCTTCAGGAGTGAAGGACGCATCGCTCGATGTTGGAATACCGTCAATTGCAAAGTTTGCATTGTTAATTCCCTTGTAGAAACAGAAATACCAAGAGTACCAATGGTACCAGGTAGGATCGGCAGACCAGTTAAGTGCAGGAAGGCGGTCACCCACATTCCTGGTATAGCTGTCATCCGAAAAGATATCCAGATATGTTACCCAGTATCTCCTGAAATCATGCGGGATCTGGGTCATAATTGCGAAAGGCGACTGAGCTGCCTGTCTTGCAGAGGTTGCATTTACAAAGAAATTATCCGCATTCGGGGCATCCTTGGGATATTTTGTCAGCAGTTCATCTTCGCTGCATCCAATGATAAAGGCGAATCCAAGGAAGAGTGCAATAAATATAAGTATTTTATTTTTCATATTTCAGTTTTTTTAAGTAATGAAATCAATTACATCAGAAGGAAACTTTTAAACCTAACACCCATGTTCTTGGCTGGGGGATTTTAGTTACCGGCTGTGACCACATTCCCTGATCCGTTACATCCACTTCTCCTCCGGGATATTTGGTAAAGGTGTGAAGATTTTCCACGCTTCCGTAAACCTCGAGGGCTCTCATCCTCATCTTCTGGCAAATATTAGCCGGAATCATATATCTGAGGTTCACGTTACTGATCTTCAGAAAGGATGCATCTGATAACCAAAAACTTGCCGAGTGTGTAGCGTTTCCTGCCTGGTCGGCTTTGGTTACTTTCGGCATATCTCCATCAGGATTCAGTGTAGGTTCCCATCTGTCAAGCACCCTGGTAATGTCGTTACTTGTGTACTGAAAATAGCCATTAATGTCGACCATTGTATTCAGATCCACACCCTGTGCGCCATAAGTAACAACCTGAAGGGTCCATTGCTTGTAGGTAGCATTACCGGACAGTCCGTAAGTAAAATCCGGATATTTTTTCCCAATAAATCCCCTGTCATCAGCAGTAATCTTACCATCGTCATTAATATCAACTGTCCATATATCTCCAAGCCCGATTGCGAAATCGTTGTCCGGGTTTGTAAGGTAAGGGTGAGCATCCAGAGTGGCCTGATTTTTAACTACTCCATTCGAAGTATATCCAAAAAAGCCGTAAATAGGCTGGCCAACCTCGAGACCATACTCTCTCAGGTTACGACCCTCCAGATCGACAACTTCATTGCGGTCAATAGACACATACCCGTTGACACCCCAGGAAAAGGAGCCTTTAGAATCATTGTATCCGAGAGTCAGCTCATATCCATGGTTTTTAATTTCACCACCATTGATAGTCGGATCTGAAGGATTGATCCATCCATCGGCATAATAGTATTTACCTGCGGCTAAAGGAATTGGTTTGCCATAAAGCAGATTTGTAGTGTGGGAGATATAATAATCAAATGTAACATTGATCTTTGATTTCAGGAAACTGGCATCAAATCCAATGTCATTTTTTTGAGTTTGTTCCCATTTTACATCTGAATTAACAGCTGCTCCCAGTGCATAACTCGGACTTGGATACTGACCGTTCAGAGGTCCCATTACAGCTGTATGCATTTCAAGTGTGGCATAGGTGGGATACAAACCAACATTGCTGTTTCCCAGTGTTCCAAAACTTCCCCTTATTTTAAAATCGTTAACGATATCGAGAAGTGGCTCAAAGAATCCCTCCTTTGAAATTCTCCATCCGGCTGATACTGAAGGGAACACTCCCCAACGGTTATCTCCGACAAACCGGGATGTACCATCACGACGGACAGAGGCCTGAATAAAATATTTCTCATTGTAATTATAGCCAAGCCGTCCGATATAGGAGACGAAAGCCCAATCCTGGTATCCGTTATAAACACTTTGATTTTCAAGCTGTCCTGCATTCAGATACTGGATCTGGTTATTAGGTGTGCCATAACGTTGCCCGTTTAAATATTCATATCTGCTTTCTTCCTGGGAATAGACAAACAATGCTGACAAATTATGAACTGAATTAAAGGTTTTCTCATAATTCAGCATATAATCAGTTGTCCAGTGAAAATTATAGTCCTGGTTTTTATAGACATTGTTTATACTTTGTGTCTCTACTCCCTGTATATGAAGTTCAGGTGTGAAGGCACTGGTATTACTGGTTCTGTAATCAATACTTAACCTCGGGGTGAATGTCAACCCTTCAAGAAGTCTGATTTTAAGGAAAACGTTACCAACGAAACCATATGACCTGGTAGCATTTGTATATTCTTTTGCATAAATGAGCGGACCCACATCACCACCTTCCATTGTGTAGGATCGTACATAATCATAATTTATGATGTTGCCATCCTCATCCGTTTCATAAGGTCTGGAAATAGGATTTTTACGTATAGCTCCAAGATAAGGATTGCCTACTCCTCCAAACCGGCTGGTGCTGTAAATGTTAACGGAATTTCCGAATTCAATAAAGTCGGCGACCTTATGATCGGCATTATACCGGAAACTTATCCGGTCAGCACCTGTATTAAGTATAAGGCCATCCTGTTTGAAATATGTGGCCGATGTAAAATATGTCGACCTGTCATTGCCTCCGCTTATTGACAAATCATAATTCTGTATTCTGCCCGGCTGACCAACCACTTTAAGCCAGTCTGTATTAACAAGTTTGCCATCCACCATGAACAGATTCATATCTACCGGGTTCTGAGTTCCGTAAGGTGATTGATCCAGGGCGGCAGGTCCGGCATTTCTGTAGGATTCCTCGTCCAGCATCAGCCATTGCTCCGAGTTTAGAAGCTCTGGTTTTAAATCAGAATATTGCTGAACTCCGAAATAGGTCTCAAAGGAGATAACCGGTGCACCGCTTTTGGTTCCACGTTTTGTAGTGATAAGCACTACACCGTTTGCGGCCCTGGCACCGTAAATAGCACTTGAAGCAGCATCTTTTAAAACTGAAATGCTTTCTACATCATTGGGGCTCAGGCTATTCATATTATCCATGATCACGCCGTCAATTACATAGAGAGGGTCAGTAGAGGCACCCCAGGATTGAACTCCCCTGATCCTTATCTGCTTGTCGGCTCCGGGTTCACCGGAATTTGAGATGATCGTTACTCCGGCAAGTTTGCCCTGCATAGCATCCAGGGCATCACTAACAGGAGCTTTTTCAAATTCCTTTGAAGACATTACTGCAACGGAACCTGTCAGATCTACCTTCTTTTGGGTACCATAGCCGACAACGACGACCTCTGCCAGATCAATTGAAGATTCTGCCATCGTTATATCGATTTTTGTCAACCCGTCAATTGACAGTTCCTGGGCTTCCATCCCTATAAATGTGAAAGTCAGGGACCGGGATCCGGCCGGAACATCAATACTGTATTTACCGTCAGCATCTGTAATCGTGCCCTGGTTTGTTCCTGTAACAACAACGCTTGCGCCAGCCAAAGGTGTACCATCCTTTGATTTAACGATACCGGTTATTCTGTTTTGCTGCAAATCAAGAGATTCTTCCGCCTCCCTGTTTACAAGCAAAATTTGCCGGTCCTTGACAGAGTATTTAATATCTGTCGCTGCCAGAAGGTCATCCAGTATCTCATTGATCTTCTTGTCCTCAATACTGACATCAACCTTTTGGTCTACGTCGATCATCTTGGAACTGTAGAGGAAGAAGAATTCACTCTGATCTTCTATGGCTTTGAGTACGGTCTGAATTGAAGCATCCTTCATATCAAGACTCAATCTTGTGCTCTGAGAGTATGTTTCACTCCCCAGAGCATTTAGAATGGTCACTAATAAAAGAAAGGAAGATAGTTTCATAATTCTGAAGGTTTTTTGCGAACAGACTTTAAAGAAAGTCGTCCGTTGTAAAATTTTGATTTTTTTCATAAGTTTGAATGATTTAGAGAGTTAATTGCTAAATCGCATTAAACCCGGGGTTAAATCTGGTTTAATGCTTTAAAAATCAGGCAGGGAGGTCGTCCAGGACTTTCCTGCTTTTTTTGGAAGTTAGTTGAAGGGCAGATGTTACATAGGCATCAGTATTAGGTTTACTTATATATTTGCTTTTCTTTTTCCCACCACAATTCTTGGTTTCTGGTATCGCTTGTCGTTGACAGATGTCCGGTAATAAATTCTGTAAGTTATCGGGCTGACTGCTTTTAACATCTGCATCACATCTTCAATAGACTCATCAATAAAGGTTGCTGTATATTTAAGGTCTAACAGTTCATGATTCGATACTTCGAATGTGACATTATACTTTCTTCCGATTCGTCTCAATACTTCCTCAAAAGAAGTATCATTAAACCTGAGCATATTCTCCTTCCATGAAGTATAGGTATCAGTGTTCACATCACGAACAATGATTTCTCCTGAACTCACAAAATACACTGCCTGCTGACCAGCTCTTACATTTATTTTTTCTTTTCCCTTTACGGAAACCTGGATAGCACCCTCTTCCAGTGTTGTCTCCACTCTGTTTTCATTACTGAAAGAAAAAACATTGAAACGAGTACCGGTTGCAGTGACAGTCATCTGATCCAAATGAACCACGAAGGGTATTCCGGGATTTGTACTTACATCAAAAAAGGCTTCTCCGCTAAGTCTTACTTCACGTCCCGAGATATTGTAACGCCTGTCATATTGGACTGAACTGCCTGAATTAACAATTATCTCAGATGAATCCGGGAGAAGTATTCTTGATTTTTCTCCCTCATTTGTTGTAACATTAGTTATGCCGGCTTCCAGCTTTTGAAATGAGTTCATTGATGTAATCCAGAGAGTCATGCATCCAAATGCCACCAGAGCGGCAATCGTTGCAGCAGCAATGAGAATCCGGAATTTGTTCCTGCCGAGTATTACAACCGATCCGGCAGTTTTTCCTCCAAGTCCTGTCCTCGTGGAAATATTCATCCACGCTGAGTCATTTTTAAAGTTTTCAAGTTTAGTCTGAGAGCTTGCCTCCTGCCATAATTCATTCTCCTGATCAAAAATACGCCTGTTTTCAGGATCTATTTCCAGCCACGATTTCAATTTATTAAGCTCGAAATCAGAAATTTCTCCGGCAAAGAATTTAATTATCAGATTATGATATTCCACTAGTACTACTTCAAATTTATAATTAAAACACCTTTCCTATTACAAAACAAAACTCTTTTACCCTTACTCAAAACAGGTTCTTTATAAAAAATATATTTGTTTTAAGTCCAAAAAAGTGAAGTGCCAAATCAGATTCAGCACTTCACAAACACCTAACTAACCTCAACTAACCTAAAACCTGCAATAAAGAAAAGCATGTACCATACTAATACAAAATAATTTTGTTTTACCCTTATCTTGAATTAAAATATTTAGGAATATACAGACTTATGTAGCACTACAATAAATTACTGATCAGAGAGATAAGTACCACTGTGATATAATCCGTCAGTTCTATCCTTAGTGATCTCAGCGCTTTTGACATCTGTGCCTCGACAGTTTTTACAGAAATATGAAGAGACTCAGCAATTTCACGGTATTTAAGGCCTTCACTCCTGCTTAATTCAAAAATTTTACGGCATTCAACAGGTAAATTCTTAATTGAATGGACGATATGCGCTTCAAGTTCCCTGGCTAAGAGCGACTCATGAGCTGAGAATTCATGGTTATCAATATAAACAAGTTTGTATATCTCAGCATATCTTGACTCAACTTTTTTTCTTCGTAACCTGTTTATGGACAGATTCTGGACTATCTTAAATACATAAGACTTCAGGGAATTCTCAGGATCTATTTCATCCCGATTCTCCCATAGCCTGACAAACATATCCTGTACAACTTCCTGTGCTTCTTCAGGATTATCAAGGAACTTGTTGGCAAATGCGCATAAACGCACATTAAACTTGCGAAAGAACAGTTCGAATGCCTGCTCATCCCCAAGTTTAATTCTACCCGCCAGCTGATCCTTCATGATACTTTCTCCGTTTATTAGATTTTACCAAGATAGGCTAATCTGATTATTTTTGAAAGCGATTCCCGGAACTCTTATGCAAATTTAAAATATATCTGCATCTTTAGTAAATCCTGTTAATCCAATTTGAAATGTTAAAATAGTTAAAATTTCTTTCATCAGGTAAAAACTGACTTGACAATGTCTGTACAAATACTTTACATTCATGAAATATCTCACCCTGAAAAATTTTTGTACCGCTATACAATGATCTGTTTCCTTAGCTATATCAAGGCGGCACGCCGCCATATTCAGAGCTAATACCTGCATAGACCTGATCATAAAACCGGTAAAAGCTCTTGCCGGTGCCGGTATTATTTTAATAAAAAATCACAGAAAATAAATCCGGTCTCTGAAAAAATTGATTTTAAAAAAATTGCATTTTTGGCACCTTTTCAAATTACTATTCTTAAATTTACCTACCCGGGATATATTGTTTTTATATTGATTTTACCGTAACAAATTAAGCACCATACATGAATATTCGTAACAAAATCCTTCACGTTATGCCTTTGCTGGCATTTACGCTGATAAGTATTGCTGTTAACTCTCAAAATCCTGATGAATTCAGGCACAATGGCACCATTAACCCTGAAAAGAACATTATCAGCAACTCCTTCCAGTTTAACGGATACACCAACTACTGGCACGATACACGGAATAACTGGATCAGGTATGGCAATCTGTTTAAGATTGCGGTTCCGGACGTTGATTATACCATAGCACAGAGCAAAGTTGATATCGCAGATGATATTAACATACCCGGTTTATGGCTTCAGGAAGGATTTATCCATCATCTCTTCAAAACCCGGTACAATGTTTTGGAACAGCCTTCGCTTCAAACACTTGCGGATGCAGCATCGAGTTCCGTTGTCCTTGCGCTTGTCGATCCGGAATCAGAGGCAGGCAAAGTACTAACCGGTAAACTGCCAAAAGCGGATAAGCTGAAAGAATCGCTGAAAAGCCATCAGTTCAATGCAATAGATTTCGCTGAAGTGAATGCTTTTTATCTCGAAAACGGGAAAAATAAGATTTTTGTAATCTCTTCAACAAACAGTGAAGTCAGGAACATTCTGGCAGATCTGATCAGTAAAACCAGGACAATACTTGAAAAGTATGACATGCACCGCGGATGGTTTGGGACAGAAACTCTGCTTAAGAGTGTCACCTGCATGGCCGGACATCCGCTTGAAGTGATTGGAAGAGGCATGAATGAAGGCAATACATGGTTTACTTTCAGCGGGTACATGGATTTCCTTGCTCAGCAGGAAATCACTGACTGGCTGGCTAAGGTAAACCTCCCTGTTGTTGCTGATGTCGGAACTAATATCAATTTTATACCCACTCCTTACAATCAGGCAATATATGGTTGCAGGGACTATAGCGGCATTCTGCTTCAGGAAATGCTGACTTTTGAAGGCCTGCTAAGATATGCACATGACAGGAATGGTTATGCCTTTCGCTCCGTATATGATCCTGCAGCTGATATGTATCATTATGACGGCTATATGGCAGATGAAGGAAATAAGGAGCAGATCGACAATGAGAATAAACCTTTCGTGACCAACACAGGTCCGCTCGACAGCGATGCAGTCCCGAGCATGGTTCTCTTTCTCAGGAAAGGTGAACAAATGACAAAAGAACGGATGTGGGAATCCATTATGGACCGGCGTGAAGTGGCTGTACTTGACAGGGGGAAGATGATGGGACCTGCCCTCTACCGCAATGCTCTGGAATTACTCCTGCTCGACCGTGTTTTTCTTGAGGAGTATTTTGGCAGCCGGATAATATTGGAGGCAGTAACCAATAACTATCAGTTAAATGTGAATATAAGCAACACCAGTTCAGGCCCCGTTTCTGGTACGCTTGAGATAGTGTTGCCGCCGGAATTGAAAATTGCCGGCTCTCTGACTACTGAGGTAAAACTTCCTGCAGAAGGTTCAAAAACTCTGCATTTTGATTTGCAGCCTTCAGCATCTGCCATGTCAGCTGCAAATCCAATTGCCGTACACTATAAATGGGATACCGGAAAGAAAAGTACCCTGACGATGATAGACCTGCCCCCGGCAATTTCTGCTCACCAGCTCCTTTTTGCCCACGCACCTGCCTTCACCTACCCTGTTACAATTCATAACTTCACTGATCAGACAACATTCCCGGTTAAGGTTGAGGTGCTGGACAAGAATAATCCGTCAAGTCATCATTTATACTACCACTCAGACATGCAACGCTGAAAAAGGTACCTTCAGCGACATGACCTTTAATCTTGAAGCATCTCCGGGTGGCTATAATGTTAAGGTCTCGGCTCTCGGAACTGAAGCCATCCTTCAACTGGGAGTAGGAAAGGGAGAAGGCTCTCCCACCCTTGCAGAAGTGGATCTGGACGATGATGGAGTCGATGAATATATTATGGAGAATGACAGTGTAAAGATAACTCTGCTGGCAACAGGAGGCAGAGTGATCGAGTACTTCATTAAATCAAGAAATGACAATGCTTTATACAGGATCTGGCCGGTAAAGCCGGTTGATGATAAAAGGGAATACCGTAAAAGAGGCTACTATCCGTATGGTGGTTTTGAAGACTTTCTTGGACAGGCAAGTATGGAGACACATAAATTATACAGCGCCGAAGTTATCAAAAAAGTGGGTGATTATGTTCAGGTAAGGATGACAGCAGATTATTTCGGCAACAAACTTGAAAAGACATACACCTTGTACGGGAACTCACCCTTGCTGGAAGCACGCTTTGCCCTTACTTTCAAAAATCCGGAAGCTAACGTAATAGCACCGGTCCCTGTACTCGAACTCGGAGAAAAGCACTGGACAGAGGATGTATTCACAGTTCCGTCCATGGATGGATTGCAGGAATTCAGGATGCAACCGGAACGATATCATGGCAGGATATTCTTCCTGAAGGAGGGATGGGATGCAGGTTATGATACAAAGGAGGACATAGCTTTTATAAGCGCATTTCCGGTCAGACCTCCCCTATTCCTGCATATGTTTATGAACCATCCTGTAAATCCGGACGCACATTTTTATTGTCATGAATTCCAGCCCTGGGTTCCTATCCTGCAAAAAACCACAACATACTTCACCTTCTATATGTGGGGAGCCGGTGGAAAATGGCAGAATGGCGTGAAGGAGCTGAGGGACCGTAATCTGATTACTATTAATGAGTAATGAGAAGGCAGAAGGCAGAAGGCAGAAGGCAGAAGGCAGAAGATAGAAGGTAGAAGGTAGTAGGTAGTAGGTAGTAAGTAGTAGGAGTTTAAACTATTAAACTTTGAACCTTGAACAAAATAATACAATGCAACTAACTAAATAAAAGCCGGAACAATGAAATCTTTTCTCAAAAATTATCAATACCTGATTATACTGCTGGGTGTATTATCGGACAGTGCAGCTTTTAGCCAGACAATGGATGGCTTTAAATACAATGGCACATTCTCTCCTGACCAAAATGCTGTAAAAAACAGTTTTCAGTTCAATGGTTACACAAATCACTGGCATGACATCAGAAACACATGGATCAGCTACGGAAACCTTTTTAAACTTGCAGTTGCAGATGTGGAATATACTATTGCACAGAGTAAAAGGGATTTAGCAGACGATTTGAAGATCCCGGGATTTTCCATGCAGGAAGGATTTATAAGCAACCTGATAAAAACAAAATATCTTGTTCTGGAACAGCCAACACTCAGGAGCCTAGAAGAATCGGCTTTGAACAGCAATATCCTCGTTCTCCTCGATCCCGGTACTGAAACAGGCAAAAAGCTCTCAGACAAGATACCTCAAAATGATTCATGGATAAAACGACTCAGGAGCCATCAGCTGAATGCAGAAGATTATACTGAGATAGATGCATTTTATCTGGAGAATGGTCCCCGGAAAATATTTGTAATCTCATCAGTTAACAGGGAACTTCGCGACAAGGTTCTATCCCTCATTGACAACACAAAAACAATTCTGGATAATTATGACCTTCACCGGGGATGGTTTGGAACCGGGACACTTCTGAAGAGTGTAACAATAGCTCCTGGTCACCCTCTTGAAGTTATAGGCAAGGGGATGAATGAAGGCAATACCTGGTTTACTTTCAGTGGTTACATGGATTATCTTGTACAGAAGGAACTTGAGGCCTGGCTGGCAAAAGTTAATCTTCCTGTGGTTACAGATGTGGGAGCCGACGTAGGTTATGTCCATAACATTCAGGCTCAGGCAATTTACGGATGCAAGGATTATGATGGCCTGCAGCCGCAGAATATGTACACTGTAGATTCATGGCTTGATTTTGCGAGGAAAAAGGGAGGCTATGCATTCAGGTCTGTATATGATCAGGCAGCAGATATGTATCAATATGATGGTTACATTGCCGGTGAAGGGAATAAAGAACAGATCGACAATGAGAATGTTCCCTTTGTGACTACTACAGGATATCTTGAAGATGATGCTGTACCATGTATGGTTCTGTTTACCGGAAAAGGAGAACCGATCACAAAGCCACTGATGTGGAAGGCCATTATGGATCGCAGGGAGGTGGCCGTTCTGGGTAATGGTAAGATGATGGGACCTGAGCTCTACAGGAATGCCCTGGAACTGTTGCTGCTCGACAGGATATTTCTCGAGGATTACTTCGGCGACCGCATCATCCTTGAAGCATCCACAAAAGACTATGAACTCAGCATAAATATTACGAACACCTATAGTCATGCAGTTTCCGGAATCCTCGAGATAGTCCTCCCTCCGGAACTTAATATGGAAGGCGCACTGACAACCATGATTAATCTGCCTCCTGACGGTAATCAGACTCTTTTATTCGGACTTAAACCGATGGTTGATGCTATGGGAAGGACAAATCCGGTAGCAGTTCATTTTAAATGGGAAACAGGGAAAAAAAGCACACTGACTATGCTTGACCTCCCTCCTGCCATTTCCGTCCATCAGCTGCTTTATGGTCAGGCGCCTGAAGTTGCATATCCCGTCTCCGTACATAACTTCTCAGAGAAAGCATCTTTCCCGGTGAAGGCTGAAGTGATTGACAATAACGATCCCGCGAATGTCCTCTTCACAAGTACAAAAAGCTGTTCGGCAGAAACCGGAAAATATACTGATATTGTATTTGACCTTAAAGTACCTTCAGGCAACTATAATGTAAGGGTGACCGCACTCGGGACTGAAAATCTTAGCCAGCTTGGTGTAGGCAAAGCTGACGGTGCTCCCAGCCTGACAGTTAAAGACCTTAATGATGATGGTGTCGATGAATTCATTATGGAGAATGACAGTGTCAGGGTGACTCTTCTCACAACCGGAGCACGTGTAATCGAATATTATGTAAAATCCAGGAATGATAATGTACTCTTCAAGTTGTGGCCGGAAAAACCTGCCGATGACAAAAGGCAATTCAGGAGAAGAGGCTACTATCCCTATGGCGGATTTGAGGATTTCCTTGGACAGGCCAGCATGGAAACTCATAAAGTTTATTCAGCTGAAATAATAAAAAGTCAGGGTAACAATGTCAGCGTAAGGATGTCAGCCGACTATTACGGCAACAGGCTTGAAAAGACCTTTACCCTATATGGAAATTCACCCCTTCTTGAAGTCAGATATGCCTTTGATTTCATCAATCCCGAAGCTAATGTCATTGCACCGGTACCAATACTGGTACTTGGTAAAAAACACGGGACAGAGGATATATTCACAGTACCTGAAAAAAACGGATGGAAAGAATACAGGATGCAACCGGAGTTTTATGTTGGCCAGGTAATCTTTCCCAGGGAGGGCTGGGACTCAGGATATGATCCGACAGAAGATATAAGCTTTGTCGGTGCCTTTCCGGTATCACGGCCTAATTTCCTTCATATGTTCCAGAATCTGGCAACCAACGGGGATGCTCATTACGATTTCAATGAATTTCAGCCCTGGGTTCCCATAATTCAGAAAACCACCTCCTACTTTACATACTATTTATGGGGTGCAGGGGGAAAATGGCAGAATAGCCTCAGGGAGCTTAAGGATAGGAATCTGATTAGTGTAAGAAAATAGAAGTTGGCAGTTGGCAGAAGGCAGTTGGCAGTTGGCAGAAGGCAGAAGGCAGTAGGCAGTAGGTAGTAGGTAGTAGGTAGTAGGTAGTAGGTAGTAGGTAGTAAGCGGTATTCGGTATTCGGTAATCGGTAATATTGAACTTTGAACTTTGAACCTTGAACCTTGAACCTTGAACTAAAAACAATAATCAATAATCGAATATAATAATCTTAATATTAATAATGTACTATGAAAAAATTTCTTAAAAATCATCTCCTTTCCTCAGGGCTGATATTTCTTTTATTCAGTACCACGGCAAATAGTCAAAATCTTGATGGCTATAAATACAACGGATCGTTCAATCCTGCTGAAAATGCTGTGACCACACATTTCCAGTTCAACGGTTATACGAACTACTGGCACGATATTTACCGTGACTGGATCAGCTATGGAAATCTTTTTAAAATCGCAATTCCAAAAGTAGATTATACGATTGCCCAGAGTAAGGTGGATATTGCTGACGATATGAAGATCCCCGGATTATCCATGCAGGAAGGATTTCTTAATGAGCTTTTTGCAGGGCAATATGCAGTATTGGTTGAACCTGTACTGCAAAAACTGAATGAATCAGCAGCAGGCGGTAATGTTCTGGCGCTTGTTGACACGGAATCTGAGACAGGAAAAATGCTTACCGGTAAACTGCCGAAAGAGGATCTCTGGAAAGAGAAACTTAAAAGCCACCAGTACAATGCAAATGATTTTACAGAGGTAAAAGTCTTTTTCCTGGAAAACGGAAACAGAAAAATATTTGTCATAGCCTCAAAAAGCAAGACACTCAGGGATCAGGTGACTGAAATTATAAATAACACTAAAACCCTTCTCGGCAAATATGATTTACGCCGTGGCTGGTTTGGCGCAGAAACTCTTCTGAAGAGTGTCACTTGTACAGCAGGGCATCCGCTTGAAGTAATCGGAAAGGGAATGAATGAAGGGAACAGCTGGTTCACATTCAGCGGCTATATGGATTTTCTTATGCAGAAAGAGCTCGATGAGTGGCTGGCAAAAGTTAATTATCCTGTCATTGCCGATGTTGGTTTCGGACAGATCTATGGCTTGAAGAACTATGACGGGTTACAGGTTCAGAGTATGTTCACAGTGGATTCCTGGATCAAGTACGCACAGGAAAAGGAAGGCTATGTTTTCAGGCAGGTGTATGACACGACTGCTGATCCGTATCATTATGACGGATATATTGCAGGTGAAGGAAATAAGGAACAGATTGACAATGAAAATGTTCCATTCGTCACAACAACAGGGACTCTGGACAATGATGCGGTTCCGTGCATGGTACTGTTCACAGCCAAGGGAGAGCAGTTGTCAAAAGAACTTATCTGGGAAACAATAATGGATCGCCGGGAAGTGGGCGTGCTTGGAACAGGGAAGATGATGGGACCTGCTCTCTACCGCAATGCCCTGCAACTTCTGCTGCTCGACCGCGTATTTCTTGAGGAGTATTTTGGGGACAGCATAAGTCTCGAGGCAACCACAAAAGACTATCAGCTGAGTGTTACTGTCACCAATACCTATTCCCACCCTGTAACAGGAACTCTGGAACTGGTTCTTCCTCCCGAACTGAAAATGGCCGGTGCCCTCAAAACACAGGTGAGTCTGCCAGCAAACACGACAAAAACATTGCAGTTTGCATTGAATCCACAGGCCAGTGCAATGCGCAGGACAAATCCGGTTGCAGTTCATTATAAATGGGGAACCTCAAAAAAGAGTACCCTGGCAATTCTGGATCTTCCACGGGCAATTTCTGTCCAGCAGCTTCTTTACGGCAATACTCCAAAGGTTACCTATCCTGTTGCAATCCATAACTTTACTGATAAATCATCGTTCCCGGTAAAAGTTGAAGTTCTGGACAGGAATAATCCAAAAAAGGTAGTATACAGCAGTACCCAGACATGCACCACATCCAGGGCTACATTCAGGAACATGTCATTCGATCTGGAAGTTCCTCCGGGAAGCTATAATGTAAAGGTCTCTGCCCTTGGCCTGGAAAACATCAGCCAGCTTGGAGTGGGCGCTGCAAGCGGAAGACCATACTTATACCCTGTTGACCTGAACAGCGATGGTATTCCGGAATACAGGATGGAAAATGACAGCGTACAGATAACATTGCTTGCAACAGGTGCCAGGGTTATTGAGTATATTGTAAAATCAAGGAACGATAATGTACTCTTTAAACTATGGCCTGATAAGGCTATTGATGACAAAAGGACCTTCAGGAAAAGAGGTTACTACCCGTATGGAGGATTTGAAGATTTTCTGGGTCAGGGAAGTATGGAAACCCATAAGGTTTATGATGCTGAAATTCTTAAGAAAGAAGGTGATTATGTAAGGGTTAAAATGACAGCAGATTACTATGGCAATAAACTTGAGAAAATCTTCACGCTATATGGCAATTCACCTCTGCTGGAGGTACAATTTGCACTAACATTCAAGAATCCGGAAGCCAATGTTCTGGGTCCGCAGCCAATTCTTGAGCTCGGACAAAGACACTGGACCGAAGATGTATTTACCATTCCCGAAAAAGACGGTATTCATGAATACAGGATGAAACCCGAGATGTATTACGGCAGGGCATTTTTCATGAAAGAAGGATGGAATGCCGGTTATGACACCGAACAGGACATAACTTTTGTCGGCGCATTTCCAGTTACCGAACCCTTTTTCCTGCATATGTGGATGAATCATCCGACAAACAGCGAAGCTCATTTCTACTATGTTGAATTCCAGCCGTGGACACCTATTTACCAGAAAAGCACAATGTATTTTTCATATTACCTCTGGGGGTCAGGCGGCCCATGGCAGAATGGCGTTAAAGAACTAAGGAACAGAAACTTAATAACTGAACAATAGGATGATTCTCAAATGGCACAGGGCACAGGGCGCAGGGCGCAGGGAGTACGAAAAACGAAACACAACAACGAAGAATATAAATCAAACAAAAATAAGCTATGAACAGATCAGAGTTGAACTTACTGAAGAAAGCATTTGTCATCATTCTGATGATGGCATTTGCATTCAATATTAACGGACAAAAGCCCAAAATTAAGGAATTGAATATTAAAAAAATCGAGTTGGGATATCCTGTGCCGGCAAGACCATTTTACCACTTTATCGCTCACATAGAGCTTCCGGATCCTTCTATTATTGAAGTTGAAGCTGCTGTCGATGGGAAAGTACTGAGAGCAACTGACCTGAGAAGGGAATCGGATGTAGAGAACGTTAACAGACCTCCTATCTCAGAGCGTCCGCCATCAGGTTACAGTTTATCTCAGGATGGAACTCATTACAAGGACCTTAGTGTCACAGGTTGGGTAAAATGGGAACCAGGACAGACATACAGTATCAAGATCTCTGTACGTATGAAGAAAACGGTTCATGCCTCAGAGGAAGATGTCTGGATAAGCGCAACCAAAAAGGTAACGGCTCCCCAGGGGGCGCCTGTCTTCAGCAGGGATTGGAAAAGCTATAAATCGATTATACTAAGTGAAACAGCAGGAATAACCAGGTCCAGGGAACCTGTTGAGGCGCTTCTGGCATTTTACCCTGATGAAGCACAGCAGCTTGCACGAGATATCAGGGTTGTATCGGTTGATCCGGCTACACATGCGCTTACTGAAGTTCCTTGCCAGGTCTATGATCAGATGGAGTACCTTACAGAGGATGATCTCGGACCTGACAAGGACGGAAATCCGACCCGCAAAGTTCCCCTGTGGGTGCCTACCGTAACTGTCAGAGTTGCATTTCTTGCTGACGTACCCGCAAAAACAAGCCGCGTATTCCTGGTGTATTACAATAATCCCAGGGCTCTGGTTAAACTTTATCAGACCGACCTCCGCGTTCAGGGTGAAGCCCCGGGCCTGCAGATCGATAACAATGCAATGACAGTTTCACTGCATCCAAACTCTGGTCATCTTGATCAGATGGTTTTGAAAACCAAACAGGATTTTCCGTTGTTTCACAGGCTCGAAACGAATGGCGCCATGCACTGGAATCCCGACATCTATGTTCCTCCACGGGCCTGGACCCATACTGCTGACTGGAAATCTCCAAAAAGCATTAAGTCCGTTGCCGGACCTGTAATAGCGCGCAGCGAAGTCTGGGACGCTTTACGGGAGGTGCCCGAAGTCGATGCTTCGGTAAGATATGAGTTTTACCCCGGGGTCCCATATTTCATCAGTTCAACAAGCATGAGGATCAATGAAACAGTCAATGCACTGGCACTCAGAAATTCAGAAATGGTTCTCAAACGAGAAATGATTACACATGCTGCCTGGTACGATATCCTTTCAGATTCTGTTATCGTATATGACGTAGCCAATATGCCGGATCTTACCGACCTCAAGATGGAAGCAGATGTTCCGTGGATCATCTTTTTCAACAAGGAAAAAGGGATAGGGTTTGCCGGTATCCAGCTTAGCTATGCCAACTCAGGGATTGAATCGCCGGTAAGAGTGCTGAATCCATTCTTCTACATAACTGCCGGCCCCTGGATTTACTGGGCGCGCGGATTATCACATACATTCCTCTCCTCCAATAATCAACATGTGATACCTGTACTGAAAGGAAATATATTCTCTGAAAAATGGGCATACCTGATCTATGATTTTGACAAAAACACCGAGCCATATGCACCCGTCATCAGCTGGCAGAAACGGCTGACAAATCCTCTGAGAATGCAGCTCGTTGAAGAAGTAGACGAGCGTGTTTCAAAAACACTGCAGGAGATCTTCATGGATGAAGGCAAGAGCGGCTGGGAAGAAAGGGATACACATAAATAGGTGCTGGGTGCTGGGTGCTGGGTGCTGGGTGCAGAGACAATGTGAATTTATAGAGTTCCCCTCCCTGGAGGGGTCAGGGGTGGGTTATTGGGAAGGAACATTATACATAATTCTTGTACAGAACATTCTTTATAACAATAAATAGTATACATATGGAACTTATCAGCCCTGGAGATGCAAAAAAGTATCTTTTAATATCATCCTTTATCCTTCTCCTGTTATCAGGATGTGGCAATTCACATAATCAAAAGGATAAGGATGAAAACAGCGATTTTAAAAAGGCCGGCTGGATCACCGATAACAGGGAATGGCCTGTGGCAGACTCGCTGATGTATGGCGATTTTCCGGCACCTGTGTTTCGCAGGGAATTTCCAATAAAGGATGACCTTAAATCTGCGACACTTTTTATCACTGCAGCAGGTTATTACAGTGCATACATAAACGGAACAGCTCTTGACATGAATTATCTTGATCCGGCATGGACTGATTTTTCAAAAAGAATTTACTACACTGAATATGACATAACCTCCCAGGTCAATCCCGGAATGAACTGTATCGGAACAACACTTGGAAATGGTTTTTATAATCCCCTGCCTGTCAGAATGTGGGGCAGTTTTAATTTACGGGAAGTCCTGCCTGTTGGGAAACCTTCATTTATTGCCAGACTGAGGATAGAATACAACAGCGGAGAAATTGAGGAAGTAATTACAGATAGTTCATGGAAATACTCTTATGGCCCCATTATAAAAAACAATGTTTACCTTGGTGAAGCATACGATGCAAGGCGAGAGATTCCAGGTTGGAATAAGGCAGGATTTGATGAATCTCTCTGGAGTAAATCAGTGAATGACAAGGGGCCCGGAGGAAAGCTTCAAAAGGCATTTTTTCCGGCAATACAAATTACCGGGATTCAAAAACCATTGGAGGTAACATCACCTGAAAAAGGTACTTATATCATCGATCTGGGGGTGAATTTTACTGGTGTATACAGGGTAAAGCTCAAGGGTCAGACGAATGATACAATAGTTTTCCGCTTTGGAGAAAGACTCTATGAAAATGGCCTGCTGAATCCCATGACAACAGTCTGCGGACAAGTCAAGGAGAAAGGAACAGGAGGTCCTGGCTCACCTGACATAGCCTGGCAAACAGACAGTTATATCTTCGGTGACAAAACAGAAGTCTGGTATAGTCCATTATTTACCTTTCATGCATATCGGTATATGGAAATATCAGGATTGGATTATGAACCAGAAATAACTGATATAGAAGGAATAGCATTAAATACCAATGTTGAAGACAAAAATAGTTTTACCTGTTCTTCCGATCTCCTTAACTCAATTCAGCAGGCTACAGAAAGAACATTTCTGAATAATCTGATCAGTGTTCAATCCGATTGTCCCGCAAGAGAAAAATTCGGATATGGAGGAGACTTAAATGCAACTTCCGAATCATTTATCTACAACTATGATATGCTATCATTCTATCGCAAGACAATTTACGACTGGATTGATGCAATGCAGGATTCAGTATTTGTTGATACTGCACCTTTTGTAGGGATAAAATACTGTGGGCTAAGCTGGGAATCCGCATTTATTACCACACAATACAAGCTTTTCCTTTATTATAACGACACTGCGTTTGTCAGAGAGCTCTACGACCTTGACCTTGAATGGATGAAAAAGGCAGAAAGTTTACATCCCGCCGGTATTGTGGACAAGGGTTTAAGTGATCATGAATCTCTGGTAAAAGTTCCTGTTCAGCTTATAGGCACAACTCACTATCTCGAATGCTCAAGGATAATGATAAGATTTGCCAGGCTGATGAATGATAAGGAGAATGAGAAGAAGTTCGGGAAGCTTGCAGAAGATCTCAGGGAATCTGTTTTGAATATGTACTGGAGAGAATCAGTTCCCGACACCATAAACAGGCAAACCCTTTTCTCCACACTACTCTATTATGATATTGTACCGGAAAATGAGAAAACAGCCGCTGTCGATTCACTGTTAAAAGCCATAAAGAAAGCTCCTTCCGGGCATTTCACTACCGGTATCTTCGGGACCAAATATATCCTTGAAGCGCTGTCCGAAACTGGCAATACAGCTTCAGTATTTGATATAATTAACAGTAAGGAGTTCCCTGGATGGGGATTCATGATAGCTCGCGGAGCAACCACCATCTGGGAAACATGGAAGGAGAGCGATAATGTCTACTCAAACTGCCACCCGATGTTCGGTACCGTAACAGAATGGTTTTACCGGTACCTCGGAGGAATTCAGCCTGATCCGGAGAATCCCGGATTCAGGAAATTCATGATTTCACCTTTTCTGCCATCAGGTCTCACTTATGTTAATTGCAACTACCAGTCGCCTTCAGGAAATATTAAATCAAACTGGGTAAAAACGAAGAGCGGAGCAAGATTCGAGATCTCCGTCCCTGAAAATTCGACTGCAATCTTCATTATACCTGACAAAAGCAAAACATTTGCAGAAATTGAAAATGCTGACACAAAAACCACAGTCAGAAAAAACATAAAAGAGACCGGATTTGAAATTGAATTATCCGGGGGCAATTACCTGATCACGATATAATTTCAAAGCAGGAAATGAATGATATCCATTTTTGGACCTTCGAAATGTAAAATAGATCCTGTGATCGCTTTGCGTTTAAATGGTTTATATTTAATAACCAGGGTGACTAAGTTTTTACACAGCGGGGCGCAAAGGATCTCTTTTAAAACTATCTGACCCATGATAAAAGCATATCTTTTAAGTCTTTTCTTTTCAATAACAACACTTGGATTTGGACAATTGGAAATTCCTCTCTACGACGGAAAAATTCCCAATTCAAAAGACCCGGGAAACGAGACGGGTCTGACCTATAATCGCGAAACCGATAATTTAACTTACAATGTATCTGAACCGACAATTTCGGTATTTCTGCCACCAGTGGAAAAAGCAAATGGCACTGCAGTAATAATATGTCCCGGAGGCGGTTATCATGTTCTGGTGATCGGCAGGGAAGGACGGGATATAGCCAGGGAATTCAATAAGCTGGGAGTTGCTGCCTTTGTGTTGAAATACCGGCTACCTGATGACAGAATAATGTCCGACAAATCCATTGGACCTCTTCAGGATGCACAGATGGCGATTCAGGTTGTAAGAGAGCGTGCAGGTGAATGGAACATCGATGCTGCCCGGATTGGTATAATGGGTTTCTCAGCAGGTGGTCATCTCGCTGCAACAGCAGGAACGCATTTTGAAAATGCATTGATAGATAATATAAGGGGTATCAGTCTCCGGCCTGATTTTATGATACTGGTCTATCCTGTAATTAGCTTTTCGGACAGTCTGGGACATATAGGTTCCCGTGAATATCTCCTGGGGAAAAACCCATCTGAAGAACAGATCCGGTTTTTCTCGAATGACCTTCAGGTAAAAAAAACAACACCTCCTGCTTTTATAATCCTGGCAGGTGATGATACAGTGGTTAAACCTGAGAACAGTCTGAGGTTCTATGATGCGCTCAAAAGGAATGGAGTTGCTGCGGAAATGCATATCTATTCTTCGGGTGAACATGGTTTCCTGAAAGAACCATCCTTTGAGGAGTGGTTTGGAAGGTGCTGCTACTGGATGCAAAGCAATGGTTGGAAACGGTAGGGTCATTCCATGGCGTGTCCCTGCATGTCCTGAAAATAATATTTTACCTTTTTAACAATTACCTGAATTTAATATGAAATTAAAACCATCTTCATTCACCGGATTAAATATTTTGATCATTCTTTTTGGGTGCTCGCTCTTTTTAAAGTGTTCAACCGGTAAAAAAGATGTCGTAGTTATTGAAAACAAATATTTCGTTTATGAAATATCTGAGGATGGCAGGAACCTTCATTTCATAGACAAACTGACAGGTACAGATTATCTCAACAATGACTCCGTCACCATGTGTGCAACGCTGATCTCTGCCGGGACAGAGTACAACGTATCGGATGTATCTCTGAAAGGAAGGAAATTAGTTTTTAAATTTGAAGGTAGCGGTACAACAGTCGGTTTAAGTATCACCAAAAAGAAAGAGTATGTCACCATCAAAGTCGAATCTGTGGAAGGTCCTGCCGACGCTCTGACCTTCATCAACGTTCCTCTTACACTTGAAGGAATGCCTTATGAGCCCTTTGCAGGGTGTATCCTCTCTATGAATCTTTTTACCAGGGTGCGGGAACTCCCTGCCCTTCAGAGTAAGCTCCGGGCCACCTGTTACAAACATTTCGGGATAAAAGGTGCAGAAGCAACCATTATTGGCATTCCTGCGGAACAAATTCTGCCGGTTATCCGCACTGTAATGACAAATGCCGGAGATATACCGTACTCGGACAAGGGAGGCGCCTGGGCGTTGATGCAGAAAGAGGGTTATGGATCTTACCTTATGAATTTTGGTACACTGACTGAAGAGAGTGTCGACGAATGGATCTCAATGTGCCGCAGCCTGGGTTTTAACCAGATAGACAATCATGGTGGAGGTGATTTCTTCAGATTCGGAGATTTTGAACTGAACTTGGAAAAATGGCCTGAAGGCTGGCAAACATATAAGAAAATAAATGACAGGCTCCACGAATCAGGCATATCATCGATATTTCACACCTATGCATTTTTCATAGACAAAAACACAAAGTACGTTACTCCTGTCCCGAGAGAGGACCTTGGATATTTCAACTCCTTTACCCTGGCTGAACCGCTCAGGTCAGGCAGTACAGAAATCATTGTCAATGAACCAACTGAAAAAATCTCGACAATTACAGGCTTTTTTGTCAGGAACAGCCTCTCACTGAGGATCGGTGGGGAGATCATCGAATTCAGCGGTGTAACGAACTCACCTCCTTATAAGTTCACAGGCTGTAAACGAGGGGCAAACGGAACAAAAGAAGCAGATCACCCTGCCGGTGATAATGTATTCCATCTGCGTGAAATGTTCGGAAGGTTCGTTCCGGGACCAGAAACAGCTCTTTTCAATGAAATAGCGCGGCGAACGGCCGAAATAATAAATGAATGCGGGTTTGATGGCATATATTTCGATGCGATTGACGGAAGCGATATCCTGGCCGGAGAAGAATATTTCTGGTACTATGGTACCAAATTTATTTTTGAGGTGGCAAAACATCTGAAACATCCTGTTGGAATGGAGATGAGCTCCATGGCACATCACTGGTGGCACTATCGTTCAAGATGGCAGGCATGGGACAGACCGGTGAGAGGATATAAGCGATTTGAAGATATTCACTCGGCAGCAATAAAATCGGGACGCTTGTTCCTGCCACCAGTAATAAAGTCAAATGAATATGAACATGGTCTCTGGCGCGGACATACTCCCCTGATCAACAAATATGCTGCGATTGAAAACGGAGGACTTCTCTTGCCTCTTCACCTCGGCTGGTGGGGAAACCAGACATGGAATCCGCCACAGGTGGAACCAACATTCACAGATGACATAGAATATCTCTGCTGCAAAATGATCGGAAATAACGCAGGCCTTTCAATGCTTGGCGGTGCCGATAAAAAAACCCTGGATGAAAATCCCGGTTTCAGACGATTAATCCCGATAATAAAAAGGTATGAGGAATTAAGGCATAGCAACTATTTCAGTGACAGTATACGCGCCCTTCTCCGGCAGCCAGGAAAAGAATTCACACTCGTTCAGGATTCCGACAGTACCTGGCGGTTCAAACCAGTTTCATATCAGAAACATAAAATTGCAGGGCTCAATAACCCCTCTTCACATTGGAAGGTCTCCAATGAATTTGAGGCACAACCAGTCAGGCTCAGGATTGAAGCCTTGATGTCAGTAAAGCGATTCAATGATCCGGCAAATGTAATTCTGACTGATTTCTCCGGACCGGATGAATTCATTGTTGAAGGATATTCTGAAAATGTTTCCGGAGGGATCCGGACTTCAACCGAAAAATCAAACGGATCAGGAAGATCAGGCCTCTTCTTTGCAAAAGCAGATTCAGCTTCCCCACAGGAGGGGTTGTATATTAAAATGGTCAAAAAATTTGATCCATGGCTGGATATTAATAAAAATCAGGCCATCGGGGTATGGGTAAAAGGTGACGGAAACGGAGAGCTTCTTAATTTCAGGATTGAAAGTCCGAAACATCTATCAAGCGGTGCCCGTGGAGACCACTTTGTGAAAATTGACTTTACAGGATGGAAGTATTTCGAACTTGTTGAGATTGAGTCATCTGAATTCAGTAACTATATCTGGCCCGATTCCGGTTTCTATGTATATGATTCCTTTCCGGCACACTGTTCAGTTCAACAATGTCGACAAGATACAGTTGTGGTATAATAACCTTCCTGCAGGGAAAGAAGTAAAGTGTGTGATTGGTACGGTCAAGGCTCTGCCAATGGTTCCCATAAGCGTAATTGATCCGGAAATTACAGTGGGGGGTCAGAGAGTGATATTCAAAGTAAAGATGGAATCCGGGATGTACCTTGAACTCAATTCGCCTGAGGATTGCAGGCTATATGGCTCCAGAGGAGAATTTCTGAAGACTGTGAAAATTGAAGGTAAAATCCCGGTTATCAATAATGGTGATAATAACATCTCCTTCAAATGCAAAGAAACTGACAGTGTCAACACCAGGCTTCAGGTTACAATGATCACTGAAGGCGCCTCCATAAACCGGTGAAACAGATTTCCCTGTTGCCTGATACAGGCTGTGGAAAAGTCCTTTTTGATCTTTGTGAGGCACTTAGAATCCTTCGTGTTAAAATGATTTTAAAAAAGTATATTTGATATTTGGCTGTCACTTGATATTTAGAGGATTTTTTTCATAATAAAAAACCAGTTATAAGATGACAAATATTAACCGGAGAAGATTCCTGTATTCTTCAGCTGTAATGGCTGCCATTCCAGGTTTATTATCAGCCTTTGAAAAAGTGAAAGTTACAAAGAGTGAGGAAAAAAGAACTAATTTCCTCCTGGGTGTCATCTCTGCAGCGGACAATCCTGAGGCAGATCTTAAGATTGTAAAAGATCTCGGCTTCCCCACCTGTCAGCTAAGTATAGACAGTTTTTCAGGTCAACTGGCAAAAAGGCTTTCTGATTCTCTCACAAATTACAATTTGTTGCCTACCTCGCTTATCTGTATGGGGCCAGGCACATACAAATGGAATTTCACTGAAGGTCCCTCAACTATTGGTCTTGTGCCTCGCGGGAACAGAAAAGCGCGTGTTGAAAGATTGAGGCAGGGAATTGATTTCTGCAAGGCTGCTGGCATACCTGCCGTTCATGCTCACTTCGGATTTATCCCTGAAGATCCTTCGGATATCCTTTATAAAGAATTCATTGAGACTATGAAACCATTGGGAGATT
Source organism: uncultured Bacteroidales bacterium (assembly GCA_963846335.1). Taxonomy (GTDB): domain Bacteria; phylum Bacteroidota; class Bacteroidia; order Bacteroidales; family VadinHA17; genus LD21. The sequence continues at coordinate 3,488 of CAWJVS010000030.1, read as the reverse complement.
ATGCCAGTAATAAGGGGATTGATATATATTTCGAAACAGGACAGGAAACGCCAATTACTCTCTTAAGGGTGATAACAGATATCGGAACCGGGAATCTTTTTGTCAACTACGATACAGCTAATCTTGTAATGTATGGAAAGTCAAATCCGGTTGACGGACTAAAGGTTATCGGGAAATATGTAAAAGCCCTACATGCAAAAGACGGGTTGTATCCGGTAAATCCGGCAGAGCTTGGGAAAGAAGTTCCTATCCCCACAGGTGAAGTCAATTTTCCGGCGATTTTCTCGCTCCTCAATAACAGAGGTTTTACCGGCCATATTACAATAGAGTATGAGCTGGGAGAACACAACAGGGAGTATATCTTAAGAACAAAAAATTACCTTGAGAAAATTATTGCCTCTTTGTGATCCTCTCATGATTTATTTTTCACTTTTGAACTAACTTAGGTGTCGAACCCTAACAACTTCAGACATGAAAAAATATAATGTTGGTATCATTGGTTACAGCTGGGCTGCAGGTGCCCACATTGAAGCTATAAACAAAACCTCCAGGGCTCAGGTTACAGCTCTTTGCTCCTCAAGGAAGTTTGATGATGACGAAATAAGCTCCAGACACGGATGCAGGATCAAATGCTATACGGATCTTTCTGAAATGCTTGCCGATCCGGACCTCGATGCAGTATCAATCTGCAGTTATCCGGCGGATCATGCCAAGCAGGCTGTTATGGCCGCAGCCGCCGGAAAACATCTGATTATTGAAAAGCCTATTGCGTTGACATGGGGGGATTGTCTGGCAGTTAAGGAAGCAGTAGAAAATGCAGGGGTCAGAACATGCGTCTGTTTTGAGTGCAGGTTTTCAAGCCAGTTGACCACCATTAAAGCGGTGATCGATCAGGGACTGCTTGGACAGATTCATTATGGCGAAGTGGATTATTATCATGGAATTGGTCCATGGTACGGACAGTTCCGCTGGAACGTAAAGAAAGAGGCAGCCGGCAGCAGCCTTTTGTCCGCAGGCTGTCATGCACTTGATGCACTTCTGCTTTTCATGGGTAATGAAATTGAAACTGTCAGCAGTTTTTCAACCTTTTCTGCCAATCCTGATTTTGCCAGATATGAATATCCCACAACATCAGTTACCCTCCTTAAATTCAGGGACGGACGTGTAGGCAAGGTAACTTCTGTAATTGATTGTCTGCAACCGTACTATTTTCATATACATCTGGTTGGAAGTGAAGGAAGCCTGCTGGACAATAAATTCTATTCCACGCGCCTGGGCGGTCTGAACAAAGGAAAATGGAGCGAACTCTCTATGAAAATGCTTGATTCAGGAGATGTTTCAGATCATCCCTACCTGAACCAGTTTGAAGCATTCTTCGCTGCACTTGATAACGGCAGGGATATGCCCCTGACCAGCCTCGCAGATGCTCTTCACGCTCATGAAATAATCTTTAAGGCTGATCGCTCCTCAGGAACGGGTACGGGATCTGCTAATTAGCTTTCAATGACCTTTTTATGCTGTTGATCCCATTTCAGATATTTCCTGCTTCGAAATGATTCAACTCCCATCATACATGCTACAACGCCATAAAAACCAAGGTTCTGGTCGCATTTGAGGGGTTCGTTTTTCCTGATTGCAGATTGTAAATTCCTGTGGTGTAATGTTATATCTTCTGCACCGGTTTTCTTATGTGTAAATAGTTTTGTTCCTTTTAAAGCTTCACCTGTAGCACTTATTGTAGCCATTTCTGATTGTTCCTGTGGTGTTACTGTAAATCCTTCCTTTGTAAATTCCAGTGTTGCCTTATGCCCTCTGATCACGTGTCTGATCGGCATATCATTTGCCAGTGATGAAACAACCATGACAGTGGTTTTTTCAGGATAGTCTAACATCATGTTAAAAGTATCAGGTATCTCGGCCACACTATTTACAAAATTCCATGTGCCGCCGGTCGCGACAACATAATCCGGGAAACTTAATCCTACCGATTTAATGATTCTTGTCACCCGGTGAATAAACAAATCAGTTGCAATTCCACCGGAGTAATCCCAGTAACGTCTCCACTGGAAATATCTTCTTGGGTCCCATGGGCGTTTTGGTGCCGGACCAAGCCAGGCTTCCCAATCGAGATTTACCCCGGGCCTGGCATCCGGATCAATTTCGTATGCCCAGAAATCATCAGGATAATTCCTGGCGCTGACCCGTTCCCTCGAATCCTTCAATACGATTGCCGGGGAAATCCTGCCGCCCGAGAGGTGGCTCAAGCGCCTGTCAGGCCCGGTGGGCGCTTATCTGCTTTTCACCCTGGCTGCGCAGCTCACCACACTGCCGTTGATCATCCACTATACGGGTGACCTTTCGCTCTCCGCCCTGCTGGCCAACCCGCTGATCCTGCCCGCCCAACCGCCGCTGATGATCGTGGGCGGCATCGCTGTGCTGGTCGGGCTGATCTCAGCCACATTAGGCCAATGGCTCGCCTTTCTGGCCTGGCCTTTCCTGGCCTTTACCATCCGGGCAGTCGAATGGCTGGCAGGTATGCCTGGAGGGGTACTGCACCTGGGCGGATTGGGGATGTCTCGCTACTGCTGTACTATGCCACACTGTTTGGCTGGTCGCTGTGGCGCTGGCTGAAGAGCAAGGAGGCACGACCTGGCGCACAGCGATGCCCGGCGTTGCGGAAGCCGGAGAACAAAGCCGCCCTGCCCGTCCGCGCGCTGCAATATCTCCAGCGCGGCCCTGGCTTCCGCTTTGGGCATTAAGTGTCCTGACCGTCGCCACCTGGCGAGAAGTGCTGTCTGCGCCGGATGGAACCTTGCAGGTGACCATCTTGGACGTTGGCGGCGGTGAAGCGATCCTCATCCGCACGCCCAGCGGACGCAACCTGCTGGTCAACGGCGGGCCAAGCGGCCTGGCGCTGGCGGACGGCCTGGGGCGCAGACTGCCTCCCAGCCAGCGCCGGTTCGATTGGCTGGGTGATCGCCAATGGCGACGAGGAGTCCGTGGCGGCCCTGCCATCGATCTTGAACCGCTACCCGCCGGATAATATCCTGTGGGCGGCGCGACTCACGGCACCTATACCTCCCGCCAGCTCTGGGAAGATCTCACCACCGCCAACCTACCCGTCACCCCGGCGGAGACCGGTCAATCGCTTGATCTGGGCGAAGGGAGCACGCTACAAGTGCTGGAGGCAAACCGGCGCGGCGCCTCTCTGCTGCTCACCTGGAAGAATTTCAGCCTGCTCTTACCCATTGGCATAAATTTCGAGGCCATCGAATCGCTGCAGCCAACCATCCGCCCGGTTACCGCACTGCTGCTGGCCGATTTGGGCTATGCGCCGCTCAACCCTGAAAAGTGGCTGAAAGCGCTGAACCCACAGGTGATCCTGCTCAGCGTGGCGGCGGATGACCGCCAGGGGCTGCCGGATGCGGAGGTGCTCGATTTCCTTGAAGGGTATACCATTTTACGGACCGACCAAAATGGCTGGATCA
>CAWJVS010000029.1:0-33521 GCA_963846335.1 uncultured Bacteroidales bacterium | reverse complement strand
GCCACAATGCTAATGATGCCCGGGATCTATCGGGAAATATTTGATTCGCTTGGCATTCCTCTCTTTGAGAATAACGACATTACCCCCCTCGAAGATCTTTATAAAATATATTTCGATAATAATGAGGTTATAACCTTTTCTCCTGATGCTGAAAAGATGAGAGAACAGCTTGAGAAGATAGAACCGGGAAGTTTCGTAAAATCACAGAAATATGTTACTGACGGTTATGAGATTTTTCAGATCGGGATGAATAAGCTTATCGGCCGTAACTTTGATAATATATTCCAGTTTGCCAATTTCAGAAATATAGGTATGCTGATAAAACTCAAAACCTATATCTCAAACTGGGCTTATGCAAAGAAGTTTTTCAGAAACCAGCATCTTCTGATGGCATATACTTTTCAGAATATTTATGTTGGTCAGAGTCCGTTTAATTCCCCTGCACTCTTTTCAATGGTCCCTGCTGCGGAACTAACCGAAGGCTCATTCTTTCCTAAAGGAGGCATGTACAGTATAGTTGAAAAATTATTGTCCGCTGCACAATCGGAAGGTGTTAAGTTCAATTATAATAAAGCTGTCAGAAAGATCAGTGTTAACGGAAATAAAGCTGAAAGTATAATACTTGAAGACGGAACTGAAATAAAGGCTGATATAATAGTTGCAAATGCCGATTTGCCATATGTCTACAGGAAACTTCTGCCTGATAAAAGAAAATCAAAAAGAATCGACAAGCTTGAAATATTCCTGCTCAGCTATCTGTTACCACTGGGCCCTCGACAAAAAGTACCCCCAGCTCGGACACCATAGTGTTTTCCTCTCAGATGGATTCCGCGAAGGACTTGACGCAATTTTCAAAGACAAATCAATAAGCAAAACTCCAAGCTTTTATCTGCATGCCCCGACAAGAACTGATCCCGCTGCAGCTCCGGAAAATCAGGATACTTTCTCATTTATTGTAGGGGCCGGACATGTTGATAAACTGAAAAAACAGGACTGGGATACTCTCAAGAAGGAAACAAGAACTGCACTTATAAAAAGACTTAAACAACTCGGTCTTGATGACATTGAAGAGCATATAAAATTTGAAATATGCTATACTCCCGAAAACTGGGAAAGTGCATGTAACATTTCAAGGGGGTCTGTCTTCGGAAGTCTGGCACATAACCTGATGCAGATGGGTTATTTCCGTCCTCACAACCAGCACAAACGATATAAAAATCTCTATTTTGTCGGAGGCAGCACTCATCCCGGAAACGGGATCCCGAATGTTCTTCTTTCTGCAAAACTCACATCTGAAAGAATCCTGAACAATTAATATCTTTGAAAAAACAGTAATATTAAATGAACTCACAGACAGGATAATTTCCTGGAAATATATAATTCAATTGATTTCAAAAAGATCAAAGATCATCCGAATATTCTTATTGCTGCAAATTTCTGGGATGCATGATCGGTTTTGTGCCGCAAAAACATGCTATAAATTCATGCGGGCAATTGATGATATGATCGATAACCATAAGGCAAAGAATAAACTTATCGAACCAGGTGAAAGGAAAGAATTTGTTGCAAATGTTGACGATTGGCTCAAGATGATAATCATCTCAAAAGAGTGCAATCCGCTTCAGAGTGAACTGATTGAGACAATTGAAAAATTCAGGATCCCTTTATGGCCAATGGAAGCATTTGCGAAATCGATGATCTACGATATCAACAATGACGGATTTCCGACGATTGAAGCTTTTCTTGAATATTCCAACGGAGCATCGGTTGCCCCTGCTTCAATATTCGTCCATCTGAACGGACTTCAGAAAGTAAACGGCCGGTATGAGAATCCTCCATTTGATGTTAAGTGGGCCTGCAACACCATGTGCAATATTCAGCTACCTGGTTCATATTATCCGCGATTTTCAGAAGGACCAGCTTAATAATCTCAGCTATTTTGCTGACGACCTGATTATTAAAAATAATCTTTCAAGAAAAGATCTAAGGGCATTTGCAGAGGGGAAACCGGTTAAGCAAGAATTTCCGGAACCTTATTAAGCATTATTATGCTCTTGCTGACAAATACCGTCTGAAGACATATGAAATAATAAAAGAGATAAAACCTCTGCTGGAGCCAAGGTATCAGTTAAGCCTCGAGATAATTTTTGATCTCTACCTGATGGTATTTGAAAGGATCGATATTCAGAACGGGAAATTCACAACAGAGGAACTTAATCCGACACCTGAAGAAACAAGAGAAAGAGTTTATAAGGCAATAATGAAATTTGAATTAAGTTAAAATTTTTTTAGCTCTTTCTACTTTATAGCTCTATATCAACCACTTAAAACGCAGTAACAAACCCAGCATTGACTCTGCCAAATGATTCCGGCTTCACAATCTGCGTGTATTCAGCAACAAGTCTTACATTGCGCCTGAGCAGATACCCTGCATGCAGAGTGGCAGCTGTGTAATCAAGTTCTTCCAAATTGGAATCAACCAAATTCATGATCCCTGCCAGATACCATTTGCTGTTATCCCCTTTCGGGGAATAGATAATTTCTGCAAATCCTCCGCTGTAACGATATCCATCCGGGGCACCTCCATAAACCGGAAAAACCTTCGAGTCAGTTCTATATACATACTGCATATTTAAAATAAATGTTTCGTCAAAATTGACTGATAAGTCAGGACCAATCATTTTTATTTCATTGGTCATTTCTGAAATACCATTCCCGGATCAGTGAGAATTCCTTCCCGCTATATCCCATAATACCTATACTTACTTTTGTCCCGATTGACTGATTCACCCTTAGCATAAGATTTTTATACTTATCCTTGTCAAACAGATATCCTTCTCCTGCCTCTCCTATTCCGCTTCCGTTAACTATTTCTGCTACCAGGGTTGTCCCCGTTTTAAAACCTTTGTCAAATATTATCCCCCTGTCATACTTAAGATCTGTTGTTGAGTTGCCGGGAGCTACTCCATAAATCTTATATGGCTCCAGAGTTAACCGTAGTTCGCTCTTAAACAAAGGATCTGAAACTGAGAACTGGCCAAGAGTTACATTAATTCCCGATTTAAGCAGATCGCGATAAACCAGGAAAGCATCCTCTACGCCTGCAATTGAACCTCTCTCATTGAAGAGAAAATAGAAATAATACGAAAGTTTGTCAGACAAGCTCTCCTCCGGATAAAATTTTCAAAACAAATGGAGCTGCAAAATCTGATCTTCCTTCATCATTGAAATTATATGATACAAAACCATCCATTCTTATTGCCAGAGGCAATTCCCTCAAGAGCGAAAGCTTTTCGTCGCCGGCCGGAATAAAATATCTTGGTGATTCAAATTCTGTCATCCTGAATCCGTTACCTGCAAATTCATCACCGAAAGCCTTAAGCCGAGGCATTACCGGCGAGTGACAAACCTGGCAGCTTATCTGGTATTTACGGGCAAATGCAGGTATTGCACTGCATTTGTTGCCAGGAAAAAACACCGACAGAATTACAGTCACAATTGAAACCTGAATAACAGTTACTCTTTTCATGAATTATATGTTTAGGTTTTTGAAAGTTATTATGGTAATATTTTAACGAATGTTGAATGTTCATTAACTACCATTATTTCTGATTCATCAGCCGGGACTTTAAGATAATCCGCAACTGGTTTTACAAGTAGCTGATAATTAAGCACGGCTGTTACTTTCAGTTCACCTGGCGCAACATCGAATGGTAGCCGGAAGGTAAATTTCTCCACTTTAGTCTCCCGCGGTCCGATCCGGTAATCAACGCCCAGCTTCGCTGTATTCCACTGCATTATTGTCATTCTTCCTTCGGGATCAAAGTAAGGCATCCTGAAAATTCTGTTTCCTTCAGGTATACCATCGCGCTGTACACCTTTAAAATCAGGAATGTTACCGAGTGGAACACCCATATCCTGATAGGCGAGGTTGTCACCGGAAATTGTATACTCCTCCCCTTCGAATCCCTTTTTATCGACATTCAGATGATATACTTTTCCTTTTGCATCTGTTGCTTCAACCTGTAGCCAGGCAATCCTGTCCTCAACTGATCCTGTCGGAAACTTATGCCCGGTTTTCTGGTTAAACAGAGCTACAGTAAAGACAACTGTTTCACCCGGTTCAGCTTCTCGTAATATCGGGCTGGATTCTTAGCTCAATTGTGCCTCTTACCTTTCCCGGATCGTGTGCTCCGTGGAAAAGATGAAGCCGTGCATCATCATAGGGTTTTCCCATAAGTGCATTCTGGTAAGCCTGCCTTTGGCATATGGCAATCCTGGCACCTGACTCCTTCTTTTGCATAGGGGCCTTCTTTCCATTCAAGCTGAGTGCTTTTAACCCAGACCCCGAATGGATTTTTTTCATTATGGCAGTTCCCGCAGAATTCTGTTGTCCTGAAAAAATCATTCTGAACTATCTTATGGGCCGGCGATTCAATTCCAGGATTTCGTCCGGCATATTTGGTCGTTCCGGGTTTAATAAGATAACTGAAATTAAATGGAGGATCTGTCTGGGCTGACTGAATAAGATGGCAGACTTCGCATGATACTGATTCATTGGCCATTGTTTTCTCAGATGGCCTGGGCGGAGGCATCGTCCGCCCATAAAAGCCAACGGGGTGTGGCAGCCATTGCATCCATCCACAGCATCTTTGAGTTCCGGTTTTGCCGCTGCATGTGCAACTGCAAGGTCGAAATATTCGATCTCATCCCAGTGATGAGTATAGGCCTGCGACATCATTGCCTGTGACCACTGCTCATATATCCCGGGTGGCATGACCTGCATTTCTTTGCTGACTCAAAATCCTTATATGAATACTTGCCTTTCAAATCCTCCTGCGGCGCCAATAAGCTGACAGTGAAGGCTGTTACTACCAGACTATTGCCGCTAACGGTATTACCAGCATCCTTACCCTATTTCTTTTCTTACTGCTCATAATCTTTAGTATTTTTATAATGCAAAAGGTAAGAACATTTCTGGATCAATGTTAATTTTTTAACAGTAATTTAGAACCTTAAAACTTGAGATTCCTCAAATAATTCATGAAAAAAATGAAGACCAATATATTCTGGTTCAGAAGAGACCTCAGGCTGGATGACAATATTGCCCTTGTCAGGCAATAAATTCAGATTTTCCTGTATTACCTGTTTTCATTTTTGATACAAATATTACTGATGAACTGCAGGAGGATGATCCCAGGATAACCTTTATTTACGAAACGCTCTCCTCAATAAATAGAAAGGTATCTGAATATGGCAGTTCTGTCCTTATTTTGAAAGGAGATCCGGAATCAGTATGGGAAAAACTTGTATGATCATATGAAATAAATACCGTTTTCGTGAATAAAGATTATGAACCATATGCAATTCAGAGAGATAATAAAATTGAAGCTCTTCTGAAAAAACATGGAATAGGGTTTCTGAGATTCAAGGACCAGGTGATCTTTGAGGAAAAGTGAAATTTTAAAATCCGACAGCAAACCATATACTGTTTTCACGCCCTATAAGAACAGGTGGTTAAAAGACCTTGAAGAAAACCTTCCGCTGAAGAGATTTGATCAGCACATGGGAAAAAGGTTATCTGAAGTCAGTCATGAATTTCCGGCTCCAGAAAAATTGGGTTTCAAATTAAGCAGCACTAAAGTAAAATCATTTGAACTCAGTGCAATACAGGAATACCATAAATACCGTGATTATCCTGCAGCTGATAAAACAACTTACCTCGGGCCTCATCTGAGATTTGGCACAATAAGCATCAGGAGACTGGTTGATCTGGCTATGCGCGAAAACCAGGTATTCCTGAATGAGCTGGTGTGGCGGGAATTCTTTATGCAGATACTTTTCAGTTTCCCCCGGGTGGTAACCGAGAATTTCAAACCTAAATTTGACAATATCCAGTGGATGAACAATGAAATGGATTTTGAAAGATGGTGCCTGGGGCAAACCGGTTATCCTTTTGTTGATGCAGGAATGAGACAGCTGAATGAGACAGGTTTTATGCATAACAGGGTAAGGATGATAACTGCTTCATTCCTCTGCAAGCATCTTCTCATTGACTGGCGCTGGGGAGAAGCTTACTTTGCCCGGAAACTGCTCGATTATGAGCTCTCCTCAAATAATGGCAACTGGCAATGGGCAGCTGGCACAGGTTGCGATGCGGTACCATATTTCAGGGTTTTTAATCCTGAACTGCAATCGCAGAAATTTGACAGTGACGGTGAGTATATCAGAAGATGGGTACCTGACAGATTTGAAATGTTTTATCCCAAACCGATTGTAGACCATGACTATGCCCGGAAAAGGGCAATCTTTGCCTACAAGTCCGGATTATATCAAAGATATTTCTAAATACATCATTTTAAGCATATTTTGAATGCCAATCTATTTTAATGTTTACATTTGCAGTGTATTTCGCAAGTAGTGACTTATGATACCAGCCACATTGGTCCCATTGAATGAGATGGATGGGCGCAGGCTCTATTACACTTTTATAGCCGGCGCCAGAAAAGTTATTGAACACCAGGTAGAGCTTAACAAGATCAATGTGTTTCCGGTAAATGACGGAGATACGGGTACTAATCTTGCCTCCACTATCAGAGCCGTAATTGATTCCCTCCACCCCCACAGATCATACAAGATTACTGCCGACAGGATTGCGGAAACCACACTTGTAAATGCCCGCGGCAACTCAGGGATTATCTTTGCCCAGTTCCTTTACGGGATGAGCTCTGAGACCGGGAACTATAAAACTATAACTGTAAGCCAGTTTGCCGAAAGCATCAAAAATTCGGTTAAGTATATATACGAGGCTGTGGCAAATCCTGTTGAAGGTACAATGCTCACTGTAATTAAGGATTGGGCCAATTATATTTATGACAACAGGTTTCGCTTCTCAGATTTCAACGAAATATTCCTCAGTTCGCTTTCAGTACTGAATAAATCTCTTATTGAAACAAAATCCAAACTTTCAGTACTGGCAAAGGCTAATGTAGTTGATGCCGGGGCAAGAGGATTTGTTTTATTTGTAGAGGGGATAACTGAATTCATAACCCATCGCAACCTTAAGGAACTGGTCCAGGTAAAAGCAGAGACAACTGTTTTTGAAAAGATTGAGGAATCAATACCTGAGAATGTCGAATTCAGGTATTGTACTGAAGCGCTTATAAAGAACAGTACAATTGACAGTAAAACATTAAGTGCAACCCTGGATAAATACGGAAATTCGATCGTAGTAGCAGGGTCTGACAGGATGCGCCGGCTGCATGTCCATACAAATACACCGGCAGAGCTGTTCAATGAGCTGAGGTTAACCGGAACCCTCTCATTTCAGAAAGCTGATGACATGATACGTCAAAGCGACGTTGTCTATAACAGGAAATGGAAAATAGCACTTGTAACAGATTCAACCTGTGACCTTGCACAGGAACTGCTCGATGAGTATCAGGTAAATATGCTCCCGATAAATATCAATTTCGGGGAGAATCATTATCTCGATAAAGTAACCATTCACCCTGAACAGTTCTATTCCCTTCTTGAAGAAAACAAACACCATCCCAAGTCCGCACAGGTGAATGAGAAGGCTTTCACGAATCTTTATTCACATCTTGCTTCTCATTATGATTCAGTAATAGCTATTCATCTCAGTGACAAGCTGAGCGGCACCTTTGGCAGCAGCCAGAAAGCTGCACAGGCAATAAGCAAGGAGTTCAACAAGCCGATAACAGTAATTAATTCCAGGAACCTGTCAGGTGCCCTTGGACTTATTGTATTAAGGGTAGCTCAGGCTATTGAAGCAGGATATTCCCATGAACAGGTTGTTGAAATGTCTGAAAACTGGATCAGGCAGGTAAGAATTTTCGTCAGCGTCAGGGATATAAAATACCTGATACGCGGGGGACGCCTCTCAGCAACCAAGGGATTAATTGCCCGCATCCTTAATATAAACCCGATAGTTTCGATTGATGAATCGGGAAAAGCCATTGTCTTTGACAAGTCTTTTAACCAGAAAGCCAATATGGAAAAAGTGATGGGATATATCACAAAATTGGTGAAAGGGAAGAAAACCTGGAACTACATTGTCCTGCATGCAAATAACAGTGATGCGGCAAAATGGTACACCGACAGGATGGTAGAGGTCACAGCTATAAAACCTGTCTCTGTTGTAAATATCTCACCGGTTATAGGAGCAAATACAGGCATAGGAGCCGCAGCAGTTGCGGTGCTATGTGACTGATCTATATTTAAATGAATTTCTTTCAGATTTACATACAGGCGTTCCTGGTCATAATGGCATTTATGATAGTCTTATGGATCGTCAGCGTAATAATAAAAAATGTAAGCATTGTAGATATTTTCTGGGGAGCAGGATTTGTCATTGCCTGTGGTTTCTACTTTATCAGCAGCCATGGAAATGAATCCAGGAAGTTAATTGTGATGTCACTTGCAGCTATCTGGGGACTTCGGTTGTCCGCCTACCTGGCATGGCGTAACCTGGGAAAGGGGGAGGACTTCCGTTACAGGGAGTTTCGCAGGAAGTATGGCTTGCACAGGTACTGGTGGATAAGCTTTTTCCAGACATTCCTCCTGCAGGGTGTTCTTATGTGGCTCATATCGGCACCTCTGCTGGGGGCGCAGTATTTTGGGAAAGATAATCCTGCGGGCGTACTTGATTATGCCGGAATTGCCATATGGATAACCGGCTTTATTTTTGAAACGGGTGGAGACCTTCAGCTTGCACATTTCAGGACAAATCCCTTAAACAGAGGTAAAGTTCTGGATAGTGGATTCTGGCGGTACACACGACATCCCAATTATTTCGGTGATTCTGCTGTGTGGTGGGGCTTTGGCCTGATATGCCTGGCGTCGGGAAGCTATCTTCCTGCCCTTGGATCGCTGCTGATGACTGCATTGATCATTAAGGTCTCAGGCGTTGCCCTTCTCGAAAAAACCTTAAAGCAGGAGAAACCACAATACAGGGAATATATTGAAAAGACCAGTTCATTCTTTCCCTGGTTTCCAAAAAAATAAAATCCCCTTTTTATGAAGCCAATAATCAAAATGCTGTTCCTGTCATTTATTGGCTTTTATATTTTGCAGAGTTCACAATCCCAGGAAGTAAACGGCGAATTCATTGATCCTCCGCGAGAATTTTCATTAATGCCCTTCTGGTTCTGGAATGATACCTTAAAGGATGAGGAAATAGTACGTCAGATAGCGGATTTTGAAGAACACGGGGTCTACGGATTTGTTATCCATCCCCGCATCGGATTGCCTGAAGAAATGAAATGGCTTTCACCGGAGATGATACATTTCATGAGAGTCGCAATTGAAGAAGCCTCAAAAAGAAAAATGTATGTTGTCCTTTACGATGAGGGCATGTATCCTTCAGGATCTTCCAGCGGGCAGGTTGTCGCAAGGAATCCCAGACATGCTGCACGCGGACTGGCAAAGATTGACCTGAAACCCGGGGAGGACCTCAACCTGCAAGATGGGGCATCTCTTATTACAGTTTTAAACCGTCAGGATGGCAGGAAGGTTGCCATTGTTGAAAAACCTTCAGGTGGTGTTATCCGCGGACTCCACTATATGGGTGAAGGCACCAGCGGTATCCGGGAAGAAACACCCCCGGCTGCTGATATCCTGAATCCTGAAGCAGTTGCAAGTTTTATGGACCTGGTTTATGAACGCTATGCGAAAGAATTCGGCAGTTTTTTCGGAACCACAGTTATTGGCATTTTCACTGATGAACCCTCTCCGCTTGGCAGAGGCCCCGAAAAAGGCATAATGCCTGGCAATGCAGCCCTGTTAACTCAAATAAACAGGATCCTCGGATATGATTTTACCCCTTTTCTGTCCGATCTCTGGTATGATGAACATCCGGATTCGCGGAAACATCAGATTGACTATGACAGGGCAATAAATATATGCCTTGAAGAAAATTACTACAGGCTTCTTGGTGACTGGTGCAGTAATCATGGCATCTCATTGATGGGCCATCCGGCAGGATCAATGGATATTGGTACAGAGAGATATTTTCAGATTCCCGGACAGGATCTTGTCTGGCGATATGTGGAACCCGGACCAAAAGCCCTTGAGGGACAACATTCAACGATGGCAAAGTGTGCTTCGAGCGCAATGGTCCATCTGGGGCTGCGTCGCAATTCGAATGAACTTTATGGCGCCTACGGACATAACCTGAATTATGATGAGATGGTATGGCTTGCAAACTGGTGCTTTGTAAGAGGCCACAACCTGCTGTTCCCACATGCCTTCTATTATTCAGTGAGGGGCCCCAGATTAGATGAACGTCCACCGGATGTCGGACCTAATGCAACATGGTGGGATAAGTACAAATCATTTTCAGATGCATGCCGGAGACTAAGCTGGCTGAACACCGATTCGAAACAAGTATGCAGCCTGGCAATCCTGTGTGAAGCGAACATGCTGCCTGATAAAACAGCAAAAATCTGTTACCGGAATCAGCGTGATTTCAATTACCTTGAGATACGTCATCTGTTCGAAGATTCACTTGTTGATGAGACAGGTATTCACATAGAAGGAATGCATTATAAGGCACTTATTATCGATAGCCTTTCCTATATGCCGGAAAAAGCAATCCCTTTCCTGAAGAAGCTCGCTGAAAACGGACGGCTGATTATCGGGAAGAACTCACCATATTCGGATATGTTTAAAGGAGCAACCATGGTTAATTCAACAGGGGAGTTTGTGAATTCAATTGAAAAACTGATACAGCCAGATATTATACTTAATCCTTTTACGGAAAATATCAGGTACAGACATGTTGTAAAAGGGGGAGATCATTTCTATATTATTTTTAACGAGGAATCAGAGAAAGTAACAACAAAAGTTAAAACAGCTGTGACAGGAAACCGTAAATGGTTAGATCCGCAAACCGCTGAAGCTGAAACGGCACAGGAAAAGGAAAGTGTGCAGTTTATGCCACACGAATTGAAAATTCTCATGATAAGCACTATGAAATGAGGCATGCAGTACATAACTTTAGGCACTCCAGGCACTCTAAACTCTAGCTCACTTTTTAGTTATAAAATATTATACTAACTATCCATTACCTAATCCTTCATTTCCATGAAATCGTTTTGTTATCTTCTTCTTTTCGTCCTGGCAACTTTACAGGGTTGCAATTCCGGGACAGGCTCAGATACGTATAAGGCAGATGTGATCATTTACGGAGGCACATCATCTGCAGTAACAACTGCTGTCCAGGTCAAAAGGATGGGAAAATCAGTAATTATAGTTTCGCCTGACAGGCATCTTGGTGGCTTATCCTCATCAGGCCTGGGGTTTACCGATACTGGGAATAAGGAAGTTATCGGAGGGCTCGCAAGAGAATTTTATCAGCTTTTATATGACCATTATATGAAGCCTGAATCATGGAAATGGCAGAAGCAAACTGAATATGGAAATAAAGGTCAGGGAAGCCCTGCTATTGACGGAGATAAGCGTACAATGTGGATTTTCGAACCTCATGCAGCTGAAGAAGCCTTCAACCTGATGATATCCGGGAACAAAATATCGGTTTACAGGGACGAATGGCTTGACAGGCAAAACGGAGTGTTAAAGGAAAAAGGGACCATAGTTTCAATAAAAACCCTCAGCGGAAAAACTTTCCTTGGGAAAATCTTTATTGATGCTACATATGAAGGTGACCTGATGGCTTCTGCCGGAGTCAGCTATCATATCGGGAGGGAAGCCGGTACTGAATATAATGAAGAATGGAACGGAATACAGGTTGGTGATTTTCCACACAAGCATCATGACTTCGATACACTGAAGATAAGTCCTTACGTTGTCCCGGGAGATACTTCAAGTGATATTCTGCCGCTGATCTCAGCAGCTGCTCCTGGCATCCGGGGAGATGGAGATAAAAGGATCCAGGCTTATTGTTTCAGAACCTGTCTGACAAAAAACGAGAACAACAGGGTGCCTTTCACACGTCCGGATGGATATGACTCCTCCCGGTATGAACTGCTTATCAGGATTTATGATGCCGGCTGGAGGGGTACTTTCAATAAATTCGATCCCATTCCCAATATGAAAACTGATGTCAATAACCATGGCCCGTTCAGCTTCGACAATATCGGAATGAACTATGACTATCCGGAAGCGGATTATGAAAGAAGAAAGGAGATAATTAATGAGCATATAACCTATCAGAAGGGATTGTTATATTTTATTGCCAGTGATCCACGCGTACCTGCTGATGTCAGGGATGAAATGGCCCTGTGGGGATATTCAAAAGATGAATTCACCGATAATGGTTTCTGGCCTTATAATATTTACGTCAGGGAAGCCCGGCGAATGAAAGGCGAATATATCATGACAGAAAATGATGTATTAGGGAAAAGGGAAGTTCCTCATTCAATTGGCATGGGATCATATAATCTTGATTCGCATAATACGCAACGTTATATCAGACCCGATGGTTTTGTGGAGAACGAAGGTGATATTGAACTTCCAACGAACCACCCCTATATGATCGATCTTGGTTCAATACTGCCAAAACAGGAGGAATGCAGGAACCTCCTGGTCACAGTCTGTGTGTCAGGTTCACATATAGCTTTTGGTTCAATAAGGATGGAGCCGGTATTTATGATCCTCGGTCAGAGTGCGGGTACTGTAGCAGCGCTGGCCCTTGAAAAGAACAAAAGCATCTACGATCTGGACTATGAAGAAATTAAAACCAGGCTGGAATCTGACGGACAAATACTAAAATACTGATTGTTAATAATGCACAAGATGAAAATTAAAATCTCATCCTTCATATTATCAGCCTTCATTCTTGTCAGCCTGATCATGGGTTGCAGTAAAAAAGACAATCCCCCGGGTCCTGTGACTGACATTGAAGGCAATATTTACAAAACTGTACAGATTGGAAACCAGGTCTGGATGGCTGAAAACCTCAGGACTTCCACTCTTTCAGATGGAACTGAAATTCCGGATGTAACTGACGCCGCTGACTGGAGTGAACTCATAACTCCCGGGTCATTGCTGGTATAATAATGATGAGGTTGCCAATAAGGACGACCTATGGGGCATTGTACAATTATTATTCAGTAAATTCCGGGAAGTTATGTCCTTCCGGCTGGCATGTTCCCTCCAGGGATGAATGGCAGCAGCTGAGGGATGTTTTGGGAGATACACTTACAGGAGGCGGCAAACTGAAGGAAGAGGGTACCCTGCACTGGAACACGTCCAAACACCGGAGCAGTAAACAGTACCGGATTCACTGCCCTGCCTGCCGGTATCCGCTATTTTGAGGGCACTTTTAATTCTGCCTCACTTACTTCACATCTTTCTGGTCATCAACAGAGGCAGACAATAATAAAGCCTGGTACCTGAGTCTTTACTACAGCGATGCGGTTGCTGTAATGAACAATACATCCAAAAAAGATGGTTTCAGTGTCAGGTGTATTAAAGATTGAAATACCTAAATAGTAACTGCATTCCGTTCTATATAACCTCCCATCCGGGAAGTGGCCGGACCAATATAATGAAAGCACTCTGCCCATTCCAACCCAAATTTTTCTCCGGTTTTTCTATCTGAAGGGATACCCCTCCAGTACTGCGAATCAGTATCGAGTACAAATTCCTTTATGTAATTGTAGTTTGCAGTATCTTCATCATCCCCGAGTACCGGAAGTTTTTTTCCCTTTTCTGCAAGGCTTTTACGAAGCAGGGCTCCATTGTCGCCACCCGGACCCTGGGTTTTGCATGCAATATTACTTTTGATCTTTATATCTATGAATTTGCTGATATCCACCACCCGGTTTACTATTTGAGGTCCCCTTGCAAAATAGTACATCTCCCTGACGGAATGCGGTTCAACAACCTCGAGATGTTCAGGATAGTCAGTATTCATTCCGGCCATCCAGCGGGCTGCCTCAACTGCCTTTGCCGTTATGTAGTGATCCGGATTTTCTTCATATGTCCCCCATGGATCAAAACAGATCAGTGTATCCACTTTAAGCAACCTGAAGAGAAAAATTAAACGTCCTTTTATCTCCTGTATATTATACTCATCCATCCTGTGGTTGCTGTAGTTGAGACTGAATGTTTTTTTCAGGCCCAGGATCTTCGCCACCTCGTCATTATCCCTTTCATTATTCAGAACTCTCTCCCCCATTGTGTTGCCTTTTCCTGCGGCTTCATCATTTGATGTTCTGATAAGATATCCTGTGTACCCCTCGTAAATAAGTTTGGCAACAGTCCCCGCAGCAAAAAGAGGGATGTCATCATTATGCGGCTGTATTAGCAGCCAGCACTTTCCCCTTATGTGGCTTGCCTTCCATCAGCTTTTCGACAAATATGTCATGTTCTCCAATCGGTTTGCCTTTCTCACTGCAGGATTCATTGTCAGTGAAACCCATTGAAGCATATGCCCCGGGGATCATTGCCCCCAGTGCAATATTCCTGGTAATGAAATTCCTTCTCTTCATATTAACTGATTTTTATAAGTAAATATATTTCAAAAAGCAGAGAGTGCATCTGTTGAATTCTGAAACTTAACCTCGACTCCACTCTTTTTTCAGATTTGACTTTTATTAAACAAATCGTAACTTTGATTGAAACTCATTTCAGGTGAAAAATTTTATTTTCCCGGACTTAACCTGACACTATGAAGATAAGAATAATCCTTTTTGTCTCCCTGACTTACTTATTGACAGGGATTGCCGCTGTAAAATCCCAGGATCCGACAGTCAGGGAGGAGATCAACCATATTAATTCACTTCTCAAGGCCAATCCTTACAGGGACACTTTCCTTGAGATTACCTTCTTCTATTCAATTGATATTACTCCGGACAAGGAACTTATCGTAAATATGGATTTTGACGGTCCCTTTAAGACCACACTTAAAGCCAGTCTACTGCACCTGAATACAACATTCCAGATCGATACCGCACTGGAAGGGACAAGTTCAATTTGCTGGTACTGCAAACCCGATGAAAAAACCAGACAGACCAATTGTGTTTATAATGAATCCATCACCAAAGAGGGAGAAAAGGAATCACATTTTTCGGATGATATATGTGTTATGATATCGAGGCAGGACAAAATCCGGAATGAACTGATAATGGCTTTCGATACTTTGTTTAAGCGGGTCCTTGAACAATAATTATATTAAATTTACTCCCAAATCTTATAAATGGGAAGCATGACAAGACGTGAACGGTTAATGGCGACTCTCAGGGGAGAAACCGTGGACCGTCCTGCAGTAAATTTTTACGAAATAGGAGGATTCCTGGTAAATCCCGAAGACCCTGATGAATACAATATTTACAATTCCCCTTCATGGAGACCTCTGCTTGATCTGGCAGAGGATAAAACTGACATTATAAGGCTTGTGAGTCCGGTAAGGGCTCAATCGCATCTTTCATGGGATACCGGTACAAGTGTCGGGATCAGAAGCCAGTTCATTACAGAGAAAGTCTGGGAAGAAAACAACAGCCGCTTTACGCGTCAGATATTCAAAATCGGTAACAGGGAACTGACAAGCCTTACCCGTCGAGACAAGAACATCGATACAGTATGGACAGTTGAATATTTGCTTAAAAATACTGACGATATAAACCTGTTCCTTGAACTTCCTGATGAAATATTTGAGGAGCATATCAATATTGCTCATCTTGAAGAAGAGGAAAAGAAGTTAGGCGACAGGGGTATTGTAATGGTCGATACTGAAGATCCGGTCTGTGCAGTGTTTTCTCTTTTCAATATGGAGACTTTCACGATCCTTGCATTCACTGAACCTGAGCTGTTTCATAAACTACTGGAAAAACATGCCAGATATATTTATAAACGCACTGAACAGGCAGCAAGGGAATTCCCGGGCAGGCTATGGCGGATTTACGGTCCTGAGGCAGTAACGGAACCATTTCTGCCTTCATCGCTTTTCAGGGAATATGTTGTAAGATATACCGGTCCGATGGTGAAAAAGATTAAGGAATATGGCGGATTTGCAAGAATACACGTTCACGGCCGTATAAAAAATGTAGCCGACTATCTGATAGAGATGGGCGCCGATGCAACAGACCCTATTGAACCACCACCTCACGGAGATGCCGAGCTGAAATACTTAAGGGAGAGATATGGTAAACAACTGGTTCTCTTCGGCAATATAGAAATTGCAGATATTGAATATATGCCTCCGGATCAGTTCAGAAAAATGGTTGGAAAGACTCTTGCTGAGGGTACATCGGGTGAAGGACGGGGCTTTGTTCTCACCCCCACCTCCGCTCCCTACGGGCGGACCATCTCAGAACAGACCTTCCGTAACTACCAGATTATGATTGAAGAGGCTGAGGGATTTAAGTGTTAATTCTCTTTATAACCCTGCTTCGCATAAAAATAATTTTATGAAAAATTCTTCAGAAAGAAAAGAAATACTGATCATCAAAAACATAACCAGGGAAGACGCCGGAATTCTTGGAGACATCATCAGGGAACAGGGCATTAAAAGCAAAGTCATTGATCTCAGCCAGGGAGAAAAAATAAGTTCCGCTGAGAAATATGCAGCTGTTATTGTTCTGGGAGGCCCTGACAGTGCAAATGACCAAAACCCTAAAATGAAAAGTGAACTGGCATTCATCAGTAAGGTATTAGCTTCCGGAATTCCTTATCTCGGGATCTGCCTGGGTCTTCAGACGATGGTTAAAGCCGCCGGCGGCCAGGTTGTTCAGAGTCCTGTCAGGGAGATCGGATTCCGTGATCATCATGATCACTTTTACGATGTAGTGTTAACAGAGGCAGGGCGCAAAGATCCCCTTTTTGATGGGATGGACGATTCTTTCTATGTATTCCACCTTCACGGGGAGACAGTTAACCTGACGAACAAAATGGAACTTTTGGGAGAGGGAAAATCCTGCATGAATCAAATAGTAAAAGCCGGTACCAGAGCATATGGAATTCAATGCCACTTTGAACTGACTCCTGAGTTGTTTAAAACCTGGACTATTGAAGATCCTGACCTGCAAAAACTCGATATTGAAAAGCTGAATGCGGACTTCCGGAGTATCAGAACGAAATACTCAGAGACAGGACGTCAGATATTCCAAAACTTCCTGAGGATATCCGGCTTAATGTAAATAAGCACATTATCGTGTCTCAAAAATCAGCCTGTTAAAGGTCTCTGCCTTTGTCATAATGAACCAGTGTTTCACATTCTGAAAATTATTGGTAATTTTACACCTCCGGGCATTGATGTTTTTGGTATTGTTTTTGCACATAAAACCGGAACTGTATAAGATTTTACCTTTTTAAAAAGTTAACCGCATGAAAACATTTTTATATATTGTTATTGCATTGCTGGCAGTCTCCTGCCTGAAACCGGCAGAAAACAGTTATTATATAATGACTTCCGGCCGGGTGCCAATTATACAGACAGATTTTCCTGATACTGCACAAAATAACCAGTTTACTGAAATACGAGCCAGAGCTGAGGAGACAAACGGGTGCTGGAGCAACCTTAATTTCAAACTGACGAAGAACAGTGATTTTGATTACTCACTTGAGGCATTCGGCGTATTTGAAAGCTATGGCACCTGTCCGGACGTTAAAGTCTACGGTGATACAACAATCGCCTTTAAACCTGTAAATACCGGTGTCTATAAATTTCATATAACTAAAAACGAGACAGAAACGGTTGTTGACTCTATTATTGTTGTAGGTGACATTTAAATTAGTATTATCTTAACTCCTGAAAAAAGGAATTAAAAAAAATACTATGAGAGTCATAATTATCGGGGGTACCGGACATGTGGGAACATTCCTGGTCCCTCGACTTGTACTTGCAGGACATGAAGTAATATCGGTAAGCCGTCAGAAAAAAAAGCCATATATAAATCATCCGGCATGGCAATCTGTAAAACAGGTTGAAGCTGACCGGGAAGAGGCGGACAAAACAAACAGCTTCGGAAGGCAGATTCTCAATTTGTCGCCTGACATTGTTATAGATATGATCTGTTTTACCCCCGAAAGCGCCATGAAAATTGCAGAGGCTCTGAAGGGACAAATTCAGCATTTTCTGCACTGCGGAACAATATGGGTTCATGGCCACAGTGAACAGGTACCAACAGCTGAAACACATCCACGCAAACCTTTTGGGGAATACGGCATCAATAAGGCTGCCATTGAATCCTATTTGCTTTCTGAATACAGGATGTCAGGATTCCCGGTGACTATTCTGCATCCCGGTCATATCGTAGGCCCCGGATGGGCTCCCTTAAATCCTGCCGGTCATTTTAATCCTGAAGTATTTAAAGGAATTGCTGAAGGGAGTGAACTCGTGCTCCCTAACCTTGGTATGGAGACTGTTCATCATGTTCATGCCGATGATGTTGCACAATCATTCATTAAGGCAATCGAAAACAGGAACAGAGCTTTGGGTGAAAGTTTTCACGTTGTCACAGAACAGGCTCTTACGTTAAGGGGTTATGCCACAGCAATGGCTGACTGGTTTGGCAAGGAAGCAATTCTCCGGTTTTTACCCTGGGAGCAGTGGAAAGATACAGTGAGCGAAGAGGAAGCTGCTGCAACATGGGATCATATAGCTCATAGTCCGAATTGCAGCATTGAAAAAGCAAAAAGACTATTGAATTACAGCCCGCGATACACCTCGTTGCAGGCTGTCCAGGAAGCAGTAACCCATATGTTTTAAAACCTCCTGATTGAAAACAGAAAATTATAAAACTGCCATGAAAAAAAAACTGGATCTGATTCTATTCTGCTTTATCATACTCGCAACCAGTTCAGGTTATTCAATCGAATGGCCTGTACTGAAAAAATATGATCAGGAACATGTATATAAAATAGCTCTGCCCATAGGAGGAATCGGCACAGGGACCGTATCGCTGGGTGGCAGGGGAAACCTGCAGGACTGGGAAATAATGAACCGCCCGGCCAAAGGTTATAATCCGGGTTCCGGAAGAAATAATTCTCCCTTTTTCACTCTTTATACAGAAGTTGAAGGCAGGAAAGATCTCCGTCTAATTGAAGGACCAGTGCCTTTTTACCAGTATGAGGGAGCCTCGGGCGCTATAGCAACCAATCATGGTCTCCCCAGATTTAATGAAGTCTCTTTCGAAGCCGCCTATCCTTTTGGTCAGGTGAATCTTACAACTCCTCAGATACCGGTAAAAGTAAAGATAAAGGCATTTAATCCGCTTATCCCCGGTGATGTGGGTAACAGCAGCATTCCGGTTGCGGTGCTCGATTTTGAGCTTTCAAACACCTCTGACAGGGAGATAACTTTCACTGTATGCGGCTCTATGCAGAATTTTATCGGGGAAGACGGAAGCCAGGGCAAGGCAAAAGGGAATAAAAACAGCATCATTCAGGACAAAGGTATCAGCGCGATATTAATGGAATCAGACGGAGTTGACAGGAATGCTGAACAGTGGGGAAATATGACACTTGCCAGCACCTCTGAAGGAAGCACCTCATACAGGACAGCATGGCTGCCAGAACGCTGGGCCTCATCAATACTTGATTTCTGGGATGACTTCTCAGCTGACGGGAAACTTGAAAACAGGACAGATAAAGAGTCTGAAAAACCAATGGCCTCACTTGCTGTAAGCAATGTCCTTCCGCCTCATGGCACAAAAACTATCAGGTTTCTTCTGACATGGTATTTCCCAAACAGGGTAGCATGGTCTGAAGCACCATTGAAAAACTACTATTCCACACAATATTCAAACTCCTGGGATGTCGTCCTCAAAACAGTACCTGAACTTCCGGCACTGGAGAACAAGACAATTGAATTTGTAAGTGCGCTTTGCAGCAGCGATCTTCCTGAAGCAGTAAAGGAAGCAGCATTATTCAATATAAGCACTCTCAGAACACAAACCTGCTTCCGCATATCCGACGGAAATTTCTTTGCCTGGGAAGGATGCGACGATAAAACCGGTTGCTGCTTCGGAACATGTACGCATGTATGGAATTATGAAACAGCCACTGCATTCCTCTTCGGTGACCTGGCAAGAATTGAAAGGAGAATTGAATTCGGGGCTGCGGCAAATGCTGAAGGGTTAATGAGCTTTCGTGTCACACTCCCGCTTGAAGATCCCCAGACTTTTGACAAAGTCGCTGCCGACGGACAAATGGGATGTATTATAAAGTTATACAGGGAGTGGCAGTTATCAGGCGATAATGAATTTTTGAAAGCTTTATATCCCAAAGCAAAAAGTGCCTTAAGCTATGCATGGAAAAAGGGTGGCTGGGATGGAAATCAGGACGGTGTTATGGAAGGAGTACAGCATAACACTATGGATGTTGAATACTATGGCCCGAATCCCCAGATGACAATCTGGTACCTTGGAGCGCTTCGTGCCATGGAGGAGATGGCAATTTTTATGAAGGACAAAGAGATGGCTTCCAGATGCAGGAAAGCTTTTCCTGAGCGGAAGCAAATGGACAGACGAAAATCTTTTCAATGGGGAATACTATATTCATAAAATAGAAGTGCCTGAAAAAGAAAGTATTCCAAAAGAACAGCTTGTAGGAATGGGATCATCTGACTATGGAAATCCCGATTACCAGCTTGGGGAAGGCTGCCTCGTCGATCAGCTTGTCGGCCAGTACCTGGCACATGTCTGCGGCCTGGGTTACCTTGTAAAAAAAGAGAATGTTGCAAAAACGCTTCAGAGTATAATGAAATATAATTACAAGGCCGATCTTTCAGATCATTTCAACGACTTCCGCAGCTTTGCCCTGGGCAATGAAGCTGCCCTGCTAATGGCCTCCTATCCGAAATCAAGACCTGTTAACCCTTTCCCTTACTTTACAGAAGTGATGACAGGATTTGAATATGTTGCAGCTGTTGGTATGCTTTATGAGGGACAGACCAGCGACGGATCTAAAATGCATTTCCAATATCAGGGACCGCTATGACGGACGTAAAAGAAGTCCGTTTGATGAAGCTGAATGCGGCCATCATTATGGCAGAGCAATGGCTAGCTGGTCTGCGGTGCTTGCATTGACAGGTTTCCATTATTCAGGAGTTACAAATGAAATGAAATTCGGAGATATCAGCGGAAAATACTTCTGGTCGGACGGCTATGCATACGGAACAGTGGAAATTTCAGAAGCCGGAAAAGAAAGATCAGTGACTCTTAATGTCCTGAACGGCAAAATAGATATTTCAAAAATGACGATTACAGGTTTCGGATCTGCTTCACTGAAGAAGATGACATCAATTGAAACCGGAGGAAAGCAATCTTTCATGATTAAGTCGGCTTAATAAGAACATTGAATTATTAACCACGGAGTTACACTGAGTTACACGGAGTAAAACACGGCGTAATCCGTCCTTAATATAAAAATGAGTTATATTTTATTAAGCAGTATAACCTCCGTGAAAACTCCGTGAAAACTCCGTGAAACTCCGTGGTTAAAAAGATTTCTTTGACACTAATTAACTATTATTAAGCATATTGTCTTATATGAAAAAGGCCTTTATAATTATCACTGTTCTCTCTATTCTACTGAACGGCAGTTGCGGGAGAGATAATTCAGATACATTGTCTGTAATTAATCCGAGATGTGAATACATGAATGAAGCCGTTGTTGTAAAACAATCTCCCCGTTTTAGCTGGGAACTGTTTTCAGCAGTAAACGGCCAGAAGCAGACTGCCTGGCAGGTAATAATAAGTGACAATCAGAAAACTGCCGAAGCCGGTAAAGGCAATATCCGGAATAGCGGAAAAAGAAAAGGTGATGAGACATTCGGCATCCAATTGGAAGGGACCCCGTCTTAAGTCTTTTACAAAATACTACTGGAAATCCAGGGTCTGGGATGGTAACGGAAAAGTTTCAGGATGGAGTGAGACGGCAAGTTTCATTACAGGAGCCTTTGACAAGAAAGATTGGAAAGCACAATGGATAGGTGACCTGCCTGAACCTCCGCTTGAATATCCCCTGGTTTATAAGCATATTGGCTATCTGAGTGCTTATACAGATAATGATGATGAAGAAAAATGGGTACAGATCGATCTCGGACAGACCTTGCCTTTTGACAGGATCATATTATATCCTTCCTTCAATAACATAAGCAATATTACAGACTATTACTTCCCTCCCGCTTTCAGGATTGAATTCAGCAATGATGGCGTAAAATGGGAAAAGTGTGTTTTTAAAGATCCTGAAACCCGCTCCGTGGGAGAACCTGCAGATATTGAAATCAACCCTTCTTATGGACGCTATGTCAGGGTTACAGCTACTAAACTAAAACGTTATGATCACCGCATTTACGATTATGAAGACAAGGGTGATCCATCAAAAATGTATGCTTTCTCCCTTGCAGAACTGGAGGTGAAAAGCGGTGAAAAAATATTGTCAGGAGAGTGTAAGACATCATATAAGGATGCACTGATAAAGATTGACAGGGAAGATGGCTATGATCCTGATATGCTTACAGATGGAATTACCAACACCCCCTCCTACCCTGAAAGGAGGACCATTCCTCCATCACCTTTGCTCAGGAAAACATTTGAGCTGAAAGAAAAACCTGCACTGGCGCTGGCATTTGTATCTTCCCTGGGCGTTTATGAGCTCTTCCTTAACGGTCAGAGGCCGGACGGCAGAGTACTCGCACCGGAATGGACAGATTATAAGAAAAGAGTGCAATACCAGGCATTTGATGTGACTGATCTGCTTGAAGCAGGAAAAAATGTTATAGGAGCCCAACTGGCAGACGGATGGTATGCAGGCATGCTCGGCCCTACCAGGTGGAGTGAATACTTTCCGAAAAGAGGAGCTTACGGACTTAACCGCCGGCTTTTTTTTCAGATGGAAGTTACATATCCCAACGGAGAGAAAGAGACGATTGTCAGCGACGGCACCTGGAAAATATATAAAGATGGACCCATTCGCATGGCAGATAATTTTCTTGGAGAAACCTATGATGCAGACAAGGAGGTAGAGGGATGGAATACAAAAGCATTCAATGATTCAGGACTGGAATAATGTAGCGGCAGATCAGAATAAAGATTTTAACCTGGTCCCACAGATCAACTCAGCCAGTAAAAATAATCGAAACACTTGAAGCCAGAAGTGTAACAAAAACGAAAAATGGCTGTTATCTTTTCGATGTCGGAGAAAATATTGCAGGATGGTGCAACATTCAGTCTTGAAGGCAATCCGGGAGACAAGATAGTCCTGAGGCATGGAGAAATTCTTGATGACAGCGGAGAACTGTATACTGAAAATCTGGGTGCAGCAATTCAGACCGATACAGTTATTCTGGGACCCTCAGGAAAACTTGAGTACGAACCACGATTCACCTATCACGGATTCAGGTATGTTGAAGTAAGGGGATTACGAAATTCTCCCGATAAAAGTATCCTGAAAGCAAGAGTCATTGCTTCTGATCAGCCTCGGACCGGAACATTTTGAATGTTCAAATCCGATGCTTAACCAGCTGTATAAAAACATCAACCGGTCGCATATCAGCAATATGACAGGAGTACCTACCGACTGTCCGCAGCGTGATGAAAGATGCGGATGGATGGGAGATGTTTATATTTTTGCACAGACTTCCATGTTTAACCGCGATATGGCTGCTTTCTTCAATAAATGGATGACTGATATAATGGATGCTCAGTCGGCACGAGGTACATTCCCTGATATAGCTCCTCATCCCTTCGCATATGAAAAACACTTCACAAATGCTCCTGGCTGGGCCGATGCTGCACTAAAACTTCCATGGCTCATGTATGTCAATTATGGAGATAAGGAGATTATTGAGGATCATTTTGAAGCTTATGAACGCTACATTGAGAATATCCTGAAAAGCAATCCTGACCTGATCTGGAAAAGCGGACTGGGTCTGAACTATGGTGACTGGCTTAATGGAAATACCCTTAATGCTGAAGGATTTCCGAAAACAGGAGCTCAGATACCCTCAGAGGTCTTTTCAACAATCATGTTTTACAACTCTGTAAATACTCTTTCAAAAATGGCAGCCATCATCGGGAAGAATGAAAAAGTCAGCTATTATGCTGAACTGGCAGCCAAGATAAAAAGCGCCTTCAATGAACATTTTGTTGATGCTGAAGGAAAATAGAAGGTGATGCACAGGCATGTTATGCAATGGCTCTGCATTATGACATCTATCCCGACAGAGATGGAAAAGATCTTTGAAAAAAGGATGATCGATAAATTCATTCCCTACGCAGGCCGCATGAATACAGGATTTCATTCCACATTATGCCTGATGAAGGAACTGGTAAAAAGAGGATATGAAAAAAAAGCTTATGAGCTGCTCGAAACAAAAGAGTTTCCTTCGTGGGGATATTCAATTGAACAGGGAGCAACATCGATATGGGAGCGCTGGGATGGTTTTGTGAAAGGACGGGGATTCCAGGGTGCCGGAATGAACTCTTTTAATCACTATGCATTCGGAGCCATTGGTGAATGGATGTATGAAAATATCATTGGGATACAGCCTGATCCGGATTCTCCGGGCTTCAGACATTTTATACTGAAGCCTCTTCCCGGAGGTTCACTTACCTGGGCCAGTGGAAGCTTATAATTCAATAAGCGGCAAAATTGAAGCCGGATGGAAAAAAGAGGGAAAGAAATTTAAATATGATTTCACAGTGCCACCAAATACAACAGCTACTGTGCACATTCCTGCTATCAGTGCCGAAAGTGTTTTAATCAATAATAAAAACCCGGCTGACCTGATGGAACTGATCAGACCGGTTCATAAAAATGGCTGCACAGTATTTGAAATTCCATCCGGGACCTGGACAGCAACTTCCGAAATCCTGTAAGATAAATCCACAATGATAAAAGCGGTAATATTTGATCTGGACGGGGTATTAATAGACAGTGAGCCCTTGCATGCCATAGCTGATAATCAGCTATTAAAGGAGCTGGGAACAGAAGCACCCGAAAATTATTTCGACAGGTATGCAGGCTGGACAAATACAGCTATGTGGGAAGCAATAAAGAATGACTTCCGCATAACAAAATCAATCAATGAGATAATTGAGATGCAGATGCCTATAAAATTAAATTTATTGCAGGAAGGTAACCATAAAGTTATACCTGGCATAGTTGACTTGCTGGAGGAGTTAAAAACTATGCACATTTCAGTAGCCATAGCATCATCGTCACCAAAGCTTTTCATTGAAGCGGCAGTTGAAAAAATCGGGCTGAAGCGATACTTTGCAATAATCTTAACCGGTGAAGAGGTTGAAAAAAGCAAGCCTGAACCGGATATTTTTTTAAAGGCGGCAGAATTCCTTAAGGTAAAACCATCTGAATGTCTTGTGGTGGAAGATTCCAAGAGCGGTACAATAGCTGCAAAAAAAGCCGGAATGATGTGTATCGGATATCAGAACGTCAATTCCGGAAATCAGGATTTGTCAAAGGCAGACTATATAGTGACTGGAATAAAAGAAATAGATATAAGGAAAATGAGTTGATATTCAAATATTAAGATGCAGTTATTAAATAAAAAGGCTGCCTGAAAAAACCTGTTTCAGACAGCCTCAACATCTTTATTTATTAAAACCTCTACTTGATTTCGACTACGGCATATTTTGAAATCTTCCAGAACATCTCCGGATCTTTGATCTCAATATAGGCGATTTTTTCTCCTTCTTCAGGAACCATCTCATATGAGTTTGAAGGGTGCTTAGTTATAAGCTTTGCATCTTTCGAATGTACGGGAATTGTTTTGGTCTCGGTGATATCAATTTTGGAAAAGGAATTATCAGCTATATCCGGGATCAAAGCCCCTTTCTTCCCGATTCCAAGAAATCCTCCCTCTTTTGAAATGATACCTTTCTCTTTCAGTTGTTTGAAAGTACCGCTGACCAGATAAGCCTCGTTCAACTTTTCCGTCTGTCCCTGGATTTCTACATTCTTCTGAATAACTGTAGAATCAAGCACAGCCATTTTTACATTCAACTGGGTGATCTCAAAGTCTTTCTTTTCAAGAAATACCTTCAATTCTGCGATATCACTCTCATACTGTGTTATAGTAGCTTCAAGGGTTGTGACCCTGGCCTGCAAACCCTTGATTGCTCCATTGGAGCTTTGCAATTGTGAATTCAGAGCCTGAATTTTCTTTTTATTATTATCAAGTAAAGTATTGATATACCTGATATCAGACAGGACCTGATCCTTTTTGTCCTTAGTCATCTCTGTTTCTGATGACTTCATGGAGATAATGTTTTCCTTCTCTTTAATCAGATTCAGATCCTTTTCGATCTGATCAAAGGTAAGTAACCATTCGTTGATGGCAGAGTCACGTGTAGTGAGTTGCTGGGTAAACATCGTTCTCTGATCCTCCATCATTGCAAGCTGCTTCTCATGATCTTTCTTATACATGTTATATCCGATCAAACCCATTGCTATTATAATGATAAGACCTATAAGTCCGGATATGAGAGCACCGTTTGACCTCCCCGCTTTCTTTGCGGCTATCAGTTTGTTCCTTTCAACCGCATTCTCTTTAGTCAAATTACGGTTGTTGTTTACATCATTTTCCATAATTAATCCTCCTCAAATTTAAATTAGTGAACCATAAGTATATAATAGAATAATTCTGAACATAAATTTTATACTCCAATTTTGTATTTACCTGTATCCAAATTCCGTGCTTGAATTATTCAATACCATAACAGCCACATATTCTGATTGTTAGATTTTCATGCTGAAGTCATTTTTAGTCAATATGAGAAATTTTATATCAAATCGAGAAAGAAGCCCGTTCCTTTCTTATCCTGCAAAATTGCCATCGCAATGGAAAATTTATTAATTATATTTGAGATGCCATTGGAAATTCAATCTTCTTAAGATCCTGTAAAACGTGACTATATTTTGTTATGTACATAACCAACATTAAACACCTCCTGGATGCTTCATTAAAAATGTCTGAGGAGATGCCTGAAGAGCCGAGGGAACTTTTGGAGTTCCTTACTCAGGTTATCGGTTCAACTACCAGGACCCTTCCAGCCACATTAACCACAATTGAGGTCAGGTGTACCGGGAAAAGTTGTGATGGCGTTATAAAAAGTGCCCTTAGGCCTGACACTCAAGAGATTCACTGGTACTGCCCGGAATGTGAAAAAGAAGGGTTGATTAACAACTGGCAGGGAACAAAATGGGATCACAGAGGCGATGGCAGCAATATATTAAAATGATTGCTGACCAACCACTATTCAGTTGATATACGATCTTTATTCTGATCGAGCCATTCATTGAATGTGAGAAGCGACGGATTTAATGAGCGGGATAATTCGAGGCTTCTTGATTCGCAGTATTCCTTCTCAAAATCGCGCTTGAACTGGAACATATTACCCATATCCTCAGCTCCGGGAAATCCGAAACTGCGATAAACTTCAGGTGAGACAGAGTTGTATACTACCTCCTTGCCAAGAACTCCTGAAAATGCATCTGCCATCTGTTTTACAGTTAAATGTCCTCCTGCGATACCTACTGTCTTCCCAATATATTTTTGCTTTGCCTTGAATATTCCCAGTGCACATTTACCAATATCTGCAGCTGCTATTCCCGGAAGCTTCTTATCGCCCATTGGCATGGTAATGGCCAGTTTGCCATCAGCTCCCTTCTTTGGTCCCAGACCAAAATAGATAAAATTGTCCCAGTAAAATGAGGTATTTAAGTGCGTTACCGGCAATCCGAGATCTGTGAAAAAATGGTTGGCCTCGCCTTTTGCATCAAAGTGAGGAACTTTGTATTTCCCCATCAATGTAGGCATACGATTGTCACTGAGCGGAATCCATTTGCGCGTATCATCGAGGGTAGACCAGATTACATGCTGAATACCAGCATTCCCGGCTGCTTCAGCCATTGCCTTTGCATTAGCCTGCTCCTTTTCCGGAGAAAAATGGTTCCAGAAGAAAGTAACACAAAAGGCGCCGTAGGCTCCCTTAAAAGCTTTTTTGATACTTTCCGGATCATCCAGATCGCCGGCAACAACCTCAGCACCAAGTTTTACAAGTTCTCTTGCTTTATCACTGCTTACATCGCGTGTAATTGCACGCACATTAAACTCATGATCCGGGTCGTTTAAGATTGCCCTTACCAATCCACCTCCCTGTGCTCCTGTAGAGCCAACAACAACTATAGTTTTTTTTGAATTCATAATATTAGTTTTTAAAACATACAATCTTTGTGCTTTCCGAAACTAACAGTTACAATGACCGGAATGTTCATTTGCATTGATCTGATTCAATCCGAATTTTCAATATAAACCGCACCGGAAGCAAGCCAGATCTCTGCATATTCAGGCATGCTGTGTATGCTCTCCGCAGCTGCATTCCTTCCCCTTCACCTTTTCAAAAGCTTCCTTTCCTTCCATAAGGGAAAAGTAAATCAGCCCTGCAGCGCCAATTGAATCTGCATACGCAAAGCCGGTGAGTTCGTAAACAAGACTGGAAATGAGAAGGACCAATGACATATAGACACAGATTTTTGTACAGCTGGCATCAGCAATTATCGGCTCGGAATGCAGCTTCCTGCCGGTTTTCTGCTTTGCATTCATAAGCCATACCATTACTGCAATGGAAATCAATGATATTATCAAACCCCTGAATGTTGTTTCTACCTTGTGACGGGTTACCAGGCTTACTACAATACCGGCAAACAAACCTGCCGATAAGATGTAGAACGCTGTACCCGTAATTTTCAGGGCGCTTACCTCAAAAGGATGTTTAGAACTTCCGGGATTTTTTCGTATACGCAATATCATAGCGGCAATGCCCAAACCAGACATAACCTCAATAAAACTGTCAGCACCAAATCCAAACAAACTGAGTGTTTCATCTTCATAACCCAAGATCATTGATAATATACCTTCTATAATGTTATAAAAAATGGTGAACAGGCTTAGCTGGTATGCCTTTTTATATAGTCCTCTTTCGCTGGTTTCCATAATACGGATTAATTCTCTGATTCATAAACATTGAAATAACGATTTCGTTCAAAACATGAACACCTCATGATCGACTTCCGGAAACACATGATGTGGGTCTGAGTCTCGAAGACAAGCAGAAATGCCTCATAGAGAGACGTAAGTACCGCTTGGACATATCTATATTATAATCATTTAACCACTGATTATCAGGGGTTGCACAGATGGTACACGGAGAATACTACTCTGTGAAACTCCGTACATAACTCTTTGAAACTCCGCCTACGCCAGGCTTCGGCTGGCAAAGCAAAGAGAAGCGGTCTGGTTTTGTTATTCTATTGCATTTCTACCAATATTTTGCAGCTCTGCTGCTACAAAAACAGACCATATACCTCTTGCAGATCAAATTTCCTTGCTATCAATAATTTATAAATAGACCATAAGGTGCAGGGCACCGTAAAATTTGCAGCAGATAATTGAATGTCACAATCAAAGGTGCAGCGCACCGGAATATCAATTATCATGATAAGCGACTATCGAACAAAATCATTTACAGGATGTTAATGACTCAAGATACCGCTTTAAAAGTTGATTTTCTAAATGGCAAGTATAATTCCCGGTTACGAATACGATATCTTCATCTCCTACCGCCACAACGATAACCTCTCAGGCTGGGTAACGGAGTTTGCAAGAGCCTTGCAGGAGGAACTGTCTGCCACAATCAAAGAACCTCTCTCCATTTACTTCGACACCAACCTCCATGACGGGCATCTATAACCCCTGAGGAAAAACGCCAGATTGAAAAAGTGCATACAACCAACCTGAATGCATACGATTTCTATCAGCGGGGCAGGGAAGAATTATTAAAATTCTGGGCTAAGGATGATAACCATATATCACTTGAACGTGCAGGAAAGCTTTTTGGAAGAGCACTTGAATTTGATCCGGCTTTCGCTGATGCCTATGCAGGACAGGCAGAAGTATTCCTGAATAAAAATTACTGGAAGGATATGTTTTCAGAAAGATATCTTGACTCAGTTCTGATCCTGGCAAATAATGCACTCTTCTATGATGATCAGCTCGCCGAGGCTTACTTTGCAAAGGGAGCTTATTATGATGCTAAAAACATGAAAAACAATGCCTTAATAGAGTATGACAAAGCAATAAAACTAAATCCGAACGACTGGAAGACATACTATGGAAAAGCAATGTTGTATGTGTTTGATGATCAGGTAGCATTTCTTGATAATCTGAAAAAAGCTGCATTAATTAACATCATGTTAAACGAATATCGAACAAATTCAATTTCAAATTGTTATAATGATATACACCTGAAGCAAATTAAAAACAGAATGCAACCGGGAGACCTTATAAGTGATAATCTTTAAAACAATTAACAATGAAAAAGTATCTGATCAAGGCATCTTACAATGCAAATGGAACTAAAGGATTAATTGAGGACGGTGGGTCCAGGAGAAAATCAGAGGTTCAGAAAATGCTAACTGCAATGGGTGGCAAACTAGAATCATTCTATTATGCATTCGGAGAGCATGATGCTTATCTCATTATTGAACTTCCCGATGACGTCACTGCCGCCGCAGTTTGTTTAAGAGTTAATTCATCGGGTATGGTGTCAATTTCGACTACTGTTTTGCTTTCACCGGAAGATATTGATAAAGCATCCAAAAAATCTGTCAGTTATCGTGCTCCGGGGGAAAAATAATCCGCAATCGCATTTATTCTGTAAAATTTCTTCTTTCTCCTTATAAAATCCGGGATGAGGCGATTTTAATATCGGCATATTTCCATGCATCTTCAAACCGGTTCTTCATTTCATTGACTTTATCTTTTTCACCGAGCTTTTCAAAAGCATTCATCAATCCTATCAGCGCCCAGCCGTTTTCAGGGAAATTTTTTAAATCCTCAAGATAGACCCCGGTTGCTTCCTGGTAATTTCCAGCCTCCATAAGTACTGCACCAAGGTTATGACGAACGGAAAAAAACCAGTCGGGCGGTTCATTATAGTTTAATGCATCTTCAAGGGCGACAGCTTCTCTCAGAAGAACCACTGCGCTGGTATAGTTTTGTTTACTGGCTTGAATCTCCCCTTCCAGTGTTTTAGAAGCGATCAGACATAAATCAGATAAATTGTTAATGCCCCAGATCGTGAGCTGCCTTATCGTAGTATCCTGCATGATCGACTTCATTGCCCGGAGATGTCTTTTAGCCCTTACGGTTTTATCCTGGGAGAGTGCTGCCATACCCTGTGCATAGTGCCAGATCACCCTGGGATACTTCAATTGTTCTTCAGGTTCCGCGGATAGCTGAATATCTTTCCAGAGGCCAAGCTTTACCTGAATATAGAAAGGGATGCTATAATAGTGCTGCAAAGTTGCCCAGGCAGGATCAGAAAGCAGATTCTTATGTGCATGAAGCCTTGTTTCATTAGCGCCAATGATTGCATTCCTGGTTTCACCACACAATGTTGCACAGGCAGCCAGAAAATGATAATTGTGCGGGTAATATGCCAGTGGATACACACCCTGCGCATTGCAGGCCTCTGTATACAGGCTGTCTACCAGGACAGCCTTCAGATTTGAAAGCACACCCTTGTGATAAAGTCCTGTCCGAATATATGTATGAGAGGGCATATGGACAAGGTGCCCGGCCCCCGGAACAAGATCAAGGAGCAGATCAGCGCTTGCCAGTGCTTCGCCCGGATTTAATGACATTTCAACTGCATGGATAAAAAAATGATTGGCGCCTGCATTCAGGGAATCTATTTTTAATGCGTGTTTCAGCACTGAGATAATCTCAGATGTCCACGGCTGAATGGTTCCATCTTTAACAAACAGATTCCATGGATGCAGATTCATTAGTGATTCTGCAAACAGAACGGCCACATTGCCATCATCAGGATATTTTCCAAACACCTCGCGCATTTTGGAGGCATAAACTGAATCGAGAAGCGACCGTGAAATTTTATAGTCATTTGAATAGCGATATGTAAGTGCCTCAATCAGATCTTTTTCCTTTGGTGTACACGAGAAAGATAAACTTTTGGCCTTCTGAACGGCATCATATGCCCTTTGCAGATTGTCCGGCTCCATTCCTGCATTGTAATTGGGTCCGAGTACATAAGCAAAACCCCACCAGGACATGGCACAGGATGAATCCTGTTTTCCGGCTTCATAAAATGACCGGGCAGCCTCGGCATGATTGAAACCGTATGCCAACATCAGGCCCTGATTAAAGTATTGCTGTGCCCCTGCTGATTTTGTTGTGATCGGGAAGTGAATTCCATCCAGTCCGCTGAAAAGAGGAGCTTTTTTCCCGGCACTGTACCAGGCTTTATCCAGAACTTCGGGGCCGCACACTAATTCATTTCGTGCTGAAAGGTTGTATCCTGCGGATTTTACCCTATCTCCTGACCGGTTGCATGCTGACAGGAAGAAAAAGAAACATAATCCGCAAAGCATAACTAATACTTGAGAAGATGACTTTTTCATAGTAATAAGATTTATACTATAATAAACAAAAAAACACTCAAATTGTTGAAGACAAATGCCCTGCAAGAGAGGATAAAGATTTACATTCATCGCCTTATTGTTGTTGACAACTGCATCATTGTTCTCCAAGAGTGATGATTATTTCCTTTATCAATTTCAAACTTATTGGAATATTTCCTAATTTGTCTGGCCAATCCCAAATACGATTATTCATTGGGCCGCACTTGAAAAAGTTAATGATCCGGGTGAGTTTGACCTGCGCTGCCGTACAATTGATGCAAATGGTATCGCTCAACCACTGCCCAGACCATTCGGACGATCCGGGACTAATGCTATAGAGGTGGCCAGACTTTTCGTTGAGGCGTAATTTGAAAACACAATAATCTTCGCTGCCATAAGTTATATCTTTACACAGGTGTAAGTAATATCGAAAATAATTCATTGGCTGAATCGGGATATGAGAAGGCTCAGTTTATTCATCTGGTTTATAATGGCAGCTTTCCTCATAAGATGTGAGGGGGATGAACGTATACAGAAAACAGTTTTTCATAATCCCCTTGCAAATCCCCAGGACGGTCCGCCGGCCGGCAATCCTGACGGCAATTCTCCCGTTCCTCCTGAAGCCGGTCCTGAGGATGTCACCAGTCCCGATCATATTATTGGTGATGGAACACCAGAGAGTTGTACAGCTGAAGCTTTTATAGATGCAGTGGCACAGGGGGGAAAAATAGTTTTTAACTGTGGTCCGGCACCAGTTACAATAACTCTCAATCGACCTGCAAAGATATTCAATGATGCAAATCCGGACATTGTTATTGATGGTAAAGGATTAATCACACTCAGCGGCGGCGGAAAGACACGGATCCTGTACATGAATACCTGCGATGATGACCAGCACTGGACAACATCGCATTGTCAGAATCAGGATCATCCGAGACTGGCAGTTCAGAACATCACTTTTTCAGACGGGAATTCGAGAACAGAATATGAGTACGACGGCGGTGGCGCTATTTGGGTCAGGGGAGGCCGTTTCAAGGCTGTTAACTGTCGCTTTTTCAATAACACATGCGACAGTCTGGGACCCGATA
>CAWJVS010000028.1:0-86159 GCA_963846335.1 uncultured Bacteroidales bacterium | reverse complement strand
TCTACACGCGTTAATAATACATGGATATTGTAATAATCACATAGTTAATTTTATGAAAAAACTTTTTCTGCTGCTTTTTATTTTCCCTTTTGCAGCAAGCTTCTTTCTCCCAAAGTCTGTCAGATAAATTGTTGGATGCACTTAACCAGATTGGGAAAGATATACCTTCAGACCAGTTGTTTCTGCACCTCGACAGGAATCTTTATGAACCAGGGGATACAATAAGGTTTCAGGCATATATAAGGGACGGCAGGACAGGAATATTTGGAACAGAAAGCAGTACGCTATATACTATTTTAATTAATCGGAATCATATTACAATTGACAGTGCCAGGTTCAGGATTAGTTATCCTGCCATACCTGGCTGGTTAGTAATACCAGAAAAGTGTACTCCAGGAGATTTTTCGATACTCGCTTTTACCAGTAGCGATATGAATTTTAATCCGAAATATGCATTCAGTACTCCTGTCAGAATTGATAATTTTATATCCGATGGTAATAAGTCAGAGTTGAAATTCAAAGGACAGGATATAGCCGAAAACAAGGAACCTGTTCAGGTACCGGAAATTAATCTTAGCTTCTTACCTGAGGGAGGTACATTCATTTATGGAATTAAACAACGAGTTGCCTTTAATGCGGTTACATCAACAGGAAAGACCTCCAGGTAAGCGGAGTAATTAACAACCAGGAAGGGGAAAAGGTAAGTGATTACAGATCTACTTCATATGGTACTGGGGTTGTAGAACTTACACCTATACAGGGTGATACCTATTTCGCAACAATTAACGGCAAAGAATTTAAAGGTCTGAAATGGCCATTACCGGATCCTGCAAAAGAAGGAGTTGCCTTAGAAGTTAACAATACCGGCAGCGGACTGATTGACATCATCCTTAGAGGAAAGGAAATTAAAGGATCTTCTTATTTTCTCACAGTAGTAATGAATAATGTCCTGGTATATTCCGAAGAGTTAAAGATTGATACATTGTACCGTAAAAAATTACAGACTGATAATTTACCTTCAGGAACAGCATATATTTCAATTTTTGATCATGATTTAAATCAAGTTGCCGAAAGATTGATATTCATGAATAACTACAAAAAAATGAATGTCAAAATAGATGTTTCGGCTCCATTTTACTCGCAAGGAGAGGAAGCAGAAATCACTATTTCTACTACTGACGAAAACGGAAATAAAATAAGCTCAGTTTTATCAATTGCTGTAATAGATTCCACTTTTGGTTACTATAATGCTCTTCCTCCCTCGCAAATTGAGTCTTCATATTTGTACGATAGGGGATTTTACGAGGACCTTCCTTTACAGATAAAATCGGAGGAATTAATAAATTTCGACTGTAAGTCAATAGATGGATTACTTATGAATTTTGGTTGGAGGAAATATATTATAAAAGAATTTACAGAAGATAGTGAAAAAGAG
Source organism: uncultured Bacteroidales bacterium (assembly GCA_963846335.1). Classification (GTDB taxonomy): domain Bacteria; phylum Bacteroidota; class Bacteroidia; order Bacteroidales; family VadinHA17; genus LD21. The sequence continues at coordinate 84,724 of CAWJVS010000028.1, read as the reverse complement.
TTTGTAAATTATGACTACCTGAAAATAAGTAATCCTGAACTGCCTTTTAACGGCAGGAGAGTCCTATATTAATTTAATTTCTGATACCAGTCCTGATGTTATTTCTCTTAAAGTAAATAATAATGGGGAAGCAATACTTGATTTGGATTCACTTGATCCTAATGTTAAACAGATAATGATAATGCCTGATAATATCTCTTCAAAAAATATCAACCCTGTCAGAATCGCATTTCCTGAGAACAAAGATTTTATAAGTAAGGCAAAGCAATTGGCAAATTTTCCTGTCAATTTAACTGATGAATCACTACTTGCCGATGAAAAACAACCAGGAAATAACATAGATGATAATCTTAGGACAGAAACCAGAGCAAATAATAACCCGTTAGATCCGGACAAATCCAAAGAATATTCTGACAACCGTTCCACCACATATCAATCCACAGGTGCTATAACTATTTATAGCGAGGATTTGACCATACATCTACCTTAGATGACATTCTATACCGAAGTAACCCTTATAAACTGACAACAACATCCATATATGCAGGTACAGCAGGTAAACAGATTTTTCTGCGTAGTGCGCCACTATCCATAAGCGGACACGGATCAGCAGCAAATGAAAATGGACCTCAACCTTTTCAACGCGGCTTTAATTGTATTGGATAATAATCCTATTGGCACTACATATGAATCTATTGCAGATATGCCTACATCCCGTATAGCATCAGTAACTTTTCTAAGAGGTACTCAGGGATTTACAATGTACGGAACCAAGGCAATTGGAGGGGTGATATTTATTACAACTAAATCAGGTAAAGAATATGCAAAGAATGAATTGAGTCCGGTAAATAAGGTTAAGCGAAATGATAATCTTTTTAAACAGGTAAGACTATTCCGAGCAGAAACCAAATTCTATTTACCTGCAAAAGAGGAAGTAGCACCCGACCAAAAATATCAGGTAAGAGCAACCATGTTCTGGAAGGACAATGTAGTAATTAATGATTCAGGCATGATTACCATTAAGTATCCGAACAATCTTGCAAGAGGAAGCGCTATTGTAATTGTAAACGGGTTCTCATTTACAAATCTTATTGGCTCAGGAACATGTTCATATAAAATCCAATAAATTGTAGACTTATTTTAAAATTGAACTTTACAATATCCACTTATTCAACATATTAAAATTTAAACTGATTTTAATGCTAAACGCCGGACAATTCAAAGTTGATTTTAATCAAAACTCAAATTTAATTTTCAGTTTAATTATTTTTTTTATTAATGAAAAAGTCAATATTTCTAGTAGTGTTCCTGAATATCTTCTTAACTAGTTACACTCAGGTCATACGAGGAACTATTTTTGATGAGGAGACAAATAGTCCGATTACCTACGCCACCATCTATTTTGAAGGAACTTCCATTGCATCATTTACAGATGCAAAAGGAGAATTTAGACTGGATATAAAAAGTATCGCTTCGATGCCTTTAACAATAAGTGCATTAGGATATTATTCTGTAAGTGTCAAGGATTTTTCACCTCAGAAGGCCATTTTGGTCTATCTGACACAAAAAGTATTTGAATTGCAGGAAGTTACTGTTGAAGAAAAAGGGAATCCAAAAATCAGGCAAAGAAACCTTATAGTATTCAGAAGGGAGTTCCTTGGAAGAACAAAAAATGCCAAAGAATGCGAAATAGAAAATGAAGACGACATCAGATTTATAAATAGTGCAAACAATGATACATTAAAGGCGTTTTCTATAAATCCGATTGTTATTATTAACAAAGGTCTTGGATATAAAATCACCTATTATCTCGATAAGTTTGAATTCATTAAATCAGAGACAATTAATCACCTGACTGGGAACTTCTTATTTGGCGATGACTCAACATTTGTTTTGGATGATCAGGTTATTGATCTACGAAGAAATTATGCATATTTTGGATCTAAAATGCATTTCTTCAGATCACTATGGCAAAAAGACCTTAAATCGGAGGGATTTACTGTTAAAAATGGGGAACAGGAACTTACTGAACAAGTGTTGGTAAGAAATCAGCTCAGCCTCGATCCTGCTAACGCTAAGAAGTACATTTATTATCCTAACTCCCTCCCTGCAAATCTATCAATAATATATGAACCCGTCCCAACGGAGAGTGGTATGAAAATATTAGCAAACAACATTTATTTTAATAAAGATGGATATTATATAGGTCACAATATCATTTGGGAAGGTGAGATGGCAAAGCATGGAATTGCAGACCTGCTTCCTTATGTCTTTAGACCAACTTGTGAAGTAAAGAAGTTGTATATTCCAAAATTGACAGCTCCCCCTTTAACGACTAATTAACCTTATATTATTGACAATTGTACTCCATGAGTAAGGTAATTCTGACTGATATTCCAGAATTTCTATCACTCTGGTGATATTAGGTTTTTCAAATTCTGACATTTCGGGTCAGGCAGTCGCACGTCTTATCTTATAAAAGAATCTTCCTGTTGTAAGTAATCCCGCAAAAACAAAGAGAGCAAATACTAGACTGCTAACAGATAGCTGCATGCCCCCTGAAATAACATGTCCGCTTGTGCAGCCGCCTGCCATCCTGGCGCCAAAAATCAGTATAAATCCGCCAATGAATGACCAGATGAGCCTTTTCGAAACTGAACTTCCTTTATATTTTTCCCAGTTACTATGAATTACGGTTATTTTGAATTCCTTCCTCAACAGCGAAATTACTATCCCTGAAATAAATGCGCCTGTTAAAAAAAGCACTTCCCATTTACCGGATTCTGTAATTTTTGAAAAATAGTTATTATCGGTAGTTCCCGTTACCAGGTCTGCAACATAAGGATATGCTGTTGATGCCCCGATCACCCTGTTTGTGCCAACCGACAAAAATACTATAACATTTAAAATAGCTAAACCAATTCCGGAATATAACCATCTTAAATCTTTCGATTTTTCCAATTTATGGACAAACAAGGTTATCCCGACAAATGAAGATCCCAGAATCAAAACCAGAATATAGAAGAGTAGTGTGTTATGTCCGGTTAATGTGAATAAAGAAAATGTCCCCAGGTCAGGTCCCATTATTGATTGCACTGAGGGTAATAATATTGTGTAAACAACACCTCCGGCTAAACCTCCGGTAACTCCCAGAAGAGCGTCAATTGAACCCTCTCCTAGAGAAACAGGCAGTGTTCCCGGACAATATCCCAGGATTGCCATTCCGCTGCCAAAAATAATACCACCTATTGCAATTCCTCCAAGCAAGAATGGTTTAAGGTGATAAGTCGCAAGACCAAGACCCGTTTCCAAAGCTATTAAAACAGCGCCAGCTCCAATAGCAGTTGCAATAGCCTTGGCGACAGCATAGTTTTCAAGCGTTGCCATACCGCTTATTACATTGTACCGGTTTAGATTTGCATATTGGAGAATTGCACCAAACAGAAATCCGAGAAATAAAATCGTTATATCCATACCTCTTAAATAAAAATAAGTTACGGGACTAATATAAGCATATTTTTTCGGGGAAATTTTTTGCCATTTGTATTTCAGACTCCCGCCTGAATTCCCTCTTTCTGTGTTTTGATAGCGACTGTCCGGTAATACTTAACCAGATTTTCAACCATATTAAGCTGATATTAATTTCTTCTGTTTAACTTTCAATTCGTTAAGATAACCCGATGCAGCAAGTGCAGCAATTGTCCCGTCACCTGTTAAGGATTTGCAGTTCTGATGCAACAGCTAAGCGGATGAATGCCGACAACTTTTTTATTGATTTAGATTAACTTTACACTTCTTAATGAATTAAAAAGCATGAAAACCATACTCGAAACTGACAGTGAATTTATTTGTGATATCAATGCACCCTGCTTTCAGATGCTTATACCCGAAGAGGCTGAACTTGTCAGGGCAGGTAAAACTCAGGTTCTTTTCCGGAAGGATGATAACCTCACAAAGCAGGGAGCTTTTGCTTCTTATATATTATTTGTTATAGACGGTTATGCAAAGCAATATCTTGAGGGTGATGGTATTAAGAACTATAACCTTCGGATTATCAAACCAGGAGAATTTGTAGGACTTTCGGCTGTATTTTCCGGGAACACTTTTACCTGTTCATCTGTTGCAGTCACCGATTGCCAGGTATTCCTTATTGAAAAAGATGCAATCTCAAAAGTGGCAAAAGAAAATGGTGAATTTGCGTTTCAGATAATAAAAAGGTATTGTGAACAAAATACAAATCTGCTTGCAACTGTGCGAAGCCTGATGTACAAGCAGATGAACGGACGCCTGGCGGAAACCCTGCTGTATTTAGATAGTATCAGGGCAGGTAAAGCTGAAATTTTTCAGCTTCTCTCGCGTAAAGACATTGCTGATTTTGCCGGAATTTCAACTGAGAGTACTGTAAAGCTTCTTAAAACATTTGAAAAGGATGGATTAATAGAACTTCATGAAAAGGATATAAAAATATTGAAAGAAGACTCTTTGCTCGAAATTAGCCGGAGGGGATGAAATTCTGAAAATGCCCGGTACTTTATTGATTGTTATTGTTTCTGAAAGCAGTTAATCATAATCCAAAATCACTATATTTGATAGATTACATGATTCATTTTATCCAATAACCCGTAAAAGTATATGGCAAAAATAGTTGTGTTGGGAGCAGGAATATCAGGCCATACTGCTGCCGCTCATATCCGCAGGAAACTGCCAAAAATACATGAAGTTGTCGTTGTCAGTCCGTCAGAATATTACCAGTGGATCCCATCAAACATCTGGGTGGGGGTTGGTCGGATGACGATAGAACAGGTCCGGTTCAAGCTCAGACCACTTTATGAACGGTGGGGTATCCGGTTTGAACAGGCAAAAGCTACTGCAATCCATCCTGATGGGGGTGAATTCAGTGAAAATCCTTATGTGTCAATAGAATATACATCTTCTTCAAATGGAGGGGAAACGGCAAACATCGATTATGATTATCTAATCAATGCTACCGGACCTAAATTAAACTTTGCGGCTGTCGAGGGCCTGGGACCTGGCAACTTCACCCATTCAGTCTGCTCCTGCGACCATGCTGCGCAAACATGGGAAGCTTTGAAGGTATGTTTCACACGCATGAAGAATGGTGAAAATCTTAAGTTCCTTATCGGAACAGGTCATCCGGGTGCCACTTGCCAGGGAGCTGCATTTGAATATGCACTTAACCTGGCAAGTGAGATTAAAGCAGAGGGATTAACAGCCAGGGCAGAACTGATCTGGATTACCAATGAATATGAGATTGGCGACTTTGGCATGGGTGGTGCATTTATAAAACGGGGCGGGTATATCTCTTCCACAAAGGTCTTCGCCGAATCGATCCTTGCAGAATATAATATACGCTGGATTAAACGCGCCGGTGTCACTAAAGTGGAAAAAGGTCTGGTCCATTATGAAACCCTAGATGGAGCAGTACACACTCAGGATTTCGATTTTGCCATGCTGATACCCGCTTTCTCAGGTACCGGAATGAAGGCATACAATAAAAGAGGAGAGGATATCTCAAGTGTTCTCTTTGCACCGAGCGGATTTATGAAAGTTGATGGTGATTATTCCGGAAAACCATTTGAGGAATGGAGTATTACCGACTGGCCATCCGTTTACCAGAACCCTGTTCACAAAAACATCTTTGCAACAGGCATTGCATTTGCTCCTCCGCATCAGATTTCAAAGCCAATGAAGAGTCCCAACGGAACACTTATTACTCCCTCACCTCCAAGAACCGGAATGCCATCAGGAGTTACAGGCAAAATAGTAGCATTGAACATCGTGGACATGATAAAAACCGGACAAACAAATTTTAAACACAAAGCTTCCATGGGAAAGATGGGAGCTGCATGCATCGTATCGGCGGGTTTCGGTCTTTTAAAGGGCCAGGCTGCTACTATGACAGTATTTCCCATTGTGCCTGACTGGGAGAAATATCCTCAATGGGGACGCGACCTGAGTTATACTGTTGGTGAAATAGGTCTGGCCGGCCATTGGATCAAGTTGCTTCTGCACTATCTCTTCCTCCATAAAGCCAAAGGATATCCATTCTGGTGGCTGCTGCCGGAATAAGGTGTTAAAATATTAAAATCTGAAAAAATGGCTAAAAATATTGTAAGGGGTTATTATGAGGAGTCTTACCCCCCACTTCCAACCAAAGCTACAAAGTACTGGCGCCGAAGCCTTGGAAAACAGATTATCAGGTTTTTCGTACTGAACCTGAGAATCATGAGGATTATTGTCGGAGGTCACTCTTAAAAATGCTGCCCGTAGAAACAAATGCAATACCGAAATTTTCAAAGAAAGCTGACAATGCAGGAAGATCAGTGCAATGTGAAGGCAAAACATGTTTTAGTTTATTCTCCTTCAGGTATCTGATTGTCTCAGTCGTCTGATGATTAATCTCCTTCAGATGAAACCCTCCCATGATTCCATAAAGCCTGTTTATACCTGTAATTTTTTTGCATGCTCAAGTGTATTAACTATTCCTGCATGCCCGCAACCAGTAACAACAAATAAACCTTCCGGCAATATTAAAGTCAATGCACTGTCATCCATTACATAATCCGGACTTCCGTCTTCAAAAATAAAAGGAGTGGTAAGTGATTCAAACCCGGTCACCCGGGGAATATCTCCCAGAAAAAAAATCTTTTCGGAAATTTTATAAGGTTCTGCCGAAGTAATTAAGTTAAACAACTATGATAACTCTTCTTTTGAATTGTTCAGTCCTATATAAGTATGGTCACTTTTCCGGTACCGCTTAACGAAACATCCCGGATGACAAAGCAAACTGAATCCGGAGAAATAATCCAATCCATTACCATGATCAAAATGGCCATGACTTAATATAACCATATCAATATTTGTCATACTGATCTTCATTGCCTCTGCATTTCTTATAAACATATCGCTCTGTCCGGTATCGAAAAGTAATCTTTTCCCATCATATTCAATAAAGTACGACAGTCCATGTTCTGCAGGTGTATGTGATCCCGGATGATTATCCGTAAGCACTGAAATTTTCATAAAGTTTTTATTCAAATTTAATCTTAATAATTTTTATATGCACAAATGTTCATTCAATCTTATTTCTAAATATTATACACATTCTCTCTGTAACTTTTCTGTTCAAAAAAGCTTGATAAGCAGCTGCAAACCGCAATAAAAATAAAATAAATTTGGATATTGAACATATGATCATTATCTTTGTAGTGAACCATTGCTCATAACTTATGTCGCCAAGTCCATTCAGACTTAAGAAAAATCAGCAATCCGCCAATAGTCTCAGGGTTTAAGCCCTATGGGAATAAAAACCGAACTGGAACCTGGTACTGTCTTTCTTCACATTGAAGAATATGAAGCTTTGCGATTGTGCGATTATGACATGTTAAATCATCATCAGGCATCTGTTATTATGGACGTATCAAGGCCGACGCTTACCCGCATTTATGCCAGGGCCCGACAAAAAATAGCCGAAGCGCTGGTCCTTGGGAAACAAATCATAATTGAAGGGGGAAGATCTATTTCGACAGTGAATGGTTCTCATGTAAAGCATGCGGATGCTATTTTAACAATCCGGATAAGCAGCGAGGAAATAAAAGAATGTCCGCTATGTAAAAGCAACGATATAACAAATTATGAAGAGATTCAATGAACCTGAGGAAGTCGCTGACAGGATGTAATGAATATATGTATTTGTCCGAATGCGGTTATGAACAACCCCATCGGTTTGGACGCCCATGCAAAGAGGAAATATGCCCTAAGTGCAGTCAAAATATGGTCAGAAAAGGGATTCCGCACGGTAGAAATTCATAATACATAAAATATGAAAGTAGCAATAACAAGTACAGGAAACAGTCTTGAGAGTAAGATTGATCAACGTTTTGGGAGATGCTGGATATTTTATGATTTACGATACCGAAGACAAAGGGTATGGAATTTCATTCCTAATCCAAATAAAGATGCTCAGGAAGGAGCTGGTCCTGCATCAGTCCAGCTCGTTGCATCGCGTAATGTACAAAAAATAATATCCGGAGAATTCGGGATTAAAATTAAGTCACTGCTCGACAGTCTTAAAATACAGATGATTGTACTTAAGGAACCTGAAAAAACTATCGGTGAAATCATCAATATGTTGAACAAATAATCTAAAAAGATCATGCCACAGATGAATGGAACAGGCCCTGAAGGCAAAGGTCCAAAAACGGGTCGCGGATTGGGAAAGTGCAATAAGAATTCTTCAGATGCTGAAAAAAGCAGATTAGGAAAAGGGTTAGGGAAACGCCATAAATCAGGTGGTGGAGTCGGAAAGGGGAAACGGCTACAAAGTGGATCCAATTAATTGACTATTTATTGAAAAATAAATGATTTCTGATCACCGCTGCTTTTTTTGCTTCGTCAGGGCATTTGAAAAATTACTTGAGAAAGAGGATATCTCCAATGAGGCAAAAGCTTCATTTACTCTTGATATGATCAGTTTGTATCAGAACAGTCAGAGTGATTTTTCCGCCCCTCTGTTTTCACGGGAACTTCATAAGATATTGAGAAGTTATACCCATAATCCTGACCCCTTTAAGGTAGAAAAGAAGGAGAACAACGATCAGGCTATGAATTTACTACATGAATATGAAAAGCTTATTAAGCAATCCGATGATCCTTTTGGCACTTCTTTAAGGATTGCAATTGCAGGAAATATCATAGATTTTGCAGCAAATGACAATTTTAATATTCTGATGACTATTGAAAGGGCCTTGAGTTCAGAATTTGCAATTGATCATTCAAAACAATTAAAGCAAGAATTAAATAAGGCCAAATCTGTTTTATACATTGGAGATAATGCAGGGGAGATTGTTTTCGACAGACTTTTTATTGAGACTATTAAGCATCCGAATTTGACTTTCGCAGTAAGAGGAGGACCTATTATTAACGATGCCACAATGGAAGATGCCCGTTATGTCGGCATGAAAGAAATTGCCAATGTAATCTCCAGCGGTTACGATGCACCTTCCACTATTCCTGAAAAATCGAGCAGAGAGTTTCAGAAGTTATTTCAGAAAGCTGATCTTATTATATCCAAGGGTCAGGGTAACATGGAAGGGCTCATACCCTTGAAAGATGACCGGATATTTTTTTTATTATTGGTTAAATGCAATGTTATTGCCGAATTTCTGAAAGTGAGAAAAGAAAATTTGGTTATTTATAGTTCTTCATGTTAAAATGAAACACCTTAAAAATAAATAATGATGATAAGTTTTGGTCCTGTTCCATCACGAAGACTTGGGAAAAGTCTGGGAATAAATAATATTATCTCTCCGAAGTCCTGTTCCTATAACTGCGTTTATTGCCAGGTTGGAAACACTCCCGAAAAATGCATTGAAAGAAAAACCTTTTTTCAGCCTGAAAATATTTATAAAAAGGTCGAAGAGCATATTCTACAACTCAGCAAGGATAACCATCCGGATTACCTGACTTTTGTTTCAAACGGAGAACCGACCCTGGATGTAAATCTGGGAGAGGCTATCAAATTATTGAAAAACACAGGCATTCCGGTAGCTGTCATAACCAACGGGTCGTTATTGTTTGATGAAGCTGTAAGAAATGACCTTCATCTTGCTGACTGGGTATCCCTTAAAATGGATGCAGGTGATAATGATACATGGCAAAAAGTCAACCGTCCCGCTGCAGGATTGGAGTTCGGCAGGACTATTGAGAGTATAAAACTTTTTGCAGATGAGTACAGGGGCATATTATGTACGGAGACCATGCTTATTGATGGAATGAATGACACTATTAATAATATTACAAATGTCTCAGAATTAATAAAAAAGATAAATCCGAAAACAGCTTATCTGGCTATCCCTACACGACCTCCGTCTTTGGACTCAGTTAATCCTCCGGATTCTGAAAACCTGAATCTTGCATGGCATACATTTAAAAATAATCATATCAATACGGAATTCCTGACAGGATTTGAAGGAACTGATACAGGTTTTACAGGAAATATTTATGATGACATACTCAACATATTAGCTGTCCATCCGTTAAGAGAGGATTCATTAATCAGACTGCTGCAGAATGATAATGCTGATTTTCGGGTAGTTAAATCTCTGATCAAACAACGATTAATCAGGTCAACCACTTATAATGGATACAAATATTATCTGCGGGAATATCATCTTCATATCTGACACAGGAAAAGATAATACAAAATAATAAAACAGATGGCAGGATTATATAAAGAATTAGAGAAGGATGTACGCTACATTGAGGGGTTAAAAGCCTGTTTCAATTGTGGCATCTGCACTGCAATTTGTCCTGCTGCTGAAGTCAGTGATTATGATCCGCGAATGATAGTTATCGACAATACAGCAAAAAGATGAGGATGAACTTGAAAAGATATTGAAAAGCGATACAATCTGGAGATGTGGAGAATGCCTGTCATGTAAAACAAGATGCCCCCGCGGAAACACACCTGGTTACATTATTCAGGCATTACGTGCTTTATCGATTGAGACCGGAATGTTTATTGAAAGCGAACAGGGAAGAAAACAACTGGCTGTCAAACGCACCGTGGGAGACCATATTCTGAAATATGGTTATTGCGTATATATAGATGAAGTGGATAATGATATGTATCCTGAACAGGGTCCTGTATGGGAGTGGCTGAGAAATAACAGGGAATCGGTGCTGGAACGTCTTGGAACAAGCTATAAAAAAAACAGATCCGGAACACTTCGCAACACATCACAGGAATCTCTTGATGACCTGAAAAAAATCTTTGATGAGACAGGTGGCACTGCAACGGTTTGGAAAAGATCGAAAAATACTCAGCAGAAAAGGCAAAAGAACTTAACATAGATTTCAATCAGAGGCAAGGATGATTATTTTAAATTCCTGTACAATGAATAATTACCTGCATGATTTGCTTCCAAACTGATATACTCTTAATGAAGACAAGAAAAAATGAGATATGGGCAGCATACCAGAAAGAGATAGCAGATGATCATTATTATTTCGCACGAAGTTGTATAAGGCAAAATTTTTTCCCTGCTGCTGAAAATCTATATCTTGAATATCCTTCGTAATGAACTTGGTAAAGATATTTATGATGATGCCAGACAAACTACCTGTACCGGTATTGCATATCATTCCGGATTCATCCCTCTTGAAACAACCATGACAGTTGTTGCACGTCAGTTTGCTCTTATGAATGAAGCCGGATATGAAAATTTCGTTGTCTCATGTGTTACATCCTTTGGAATTTATATTGAAACTTTGGAAACATGGAAACATTTTCCGGAGACAGAACAAAAAACCCGGGAAGCATTAAAAAAATGCTACCGGCATAACATTTTTGATACCTAAAAATCTGGTTCATGCCAGCGATGTTATCTACAAATTTCGCAAAGAAATTGGAGCAAAAGCAAAATTCAGACTTGTCAATCAAAATACCGGAGAGCCTCTTAAAATTGTTGATCATATTGGATGCCATTATGCAAAAATATTTCCTCAGAAAGGAATCGGAGGTGCTGAATATCCTTATGTTCTTGCAGGACTGATTGATGAATGGGGAGGAGAACAGGTTGATTATCCCGAAACGACGTCATTGCTGCGGTTTCGGATTCAGACAATATCTTCTTAAATCAAACAGGGCATATTCTGTCACCAATTCAAAAAAGAAATTCGATTCGATGCAGCCTTTCAAACCTGATCTAATAATTGCCAATTGTCCGGGATGTACCTTTTTTCTTGACCGCTGGCAATATGTTATTGCCGAAATGGAAGGTAAAACTTATGGTGAAAATGGCTTACGGGATCCCGGTTTTAACATATGAAGAACTTGCCGGACTTCTATTGGGTTATGATCCATGGGATATAGGTCTTACAAACTCACCAGGTTAGCAGTTGAACCTTTGCTGGATAAGACTGGGAATCAAATATGATCCGGTTATGAAATATAAAGGTTTAAACGGAGAAGATTTAGGCAAACCTGAACAGCCATTGGTTTTGAAATGCATATAAATTTCTATTTATCAATAATATAAATATTTTTAAAAATCATTAAAAATGAAAACAACAGATGTTTTAATTATCGGAGGAAGTGCTGCAGGAATGGTTGCTGCATTGACAGGAAAGTCTTCATGGCCAAAAAAAGTTTTATACTCGTTAAAAAACAAAAAGAGATGATGGTTCCTTGTGGAATACCATATATTTTCGGCACACTTGACAATAGTGACCAGAATATTATGCCAGTTGATACAATGCTGGAGAAAAATGGTATTAATTCGCTTGTTGATGAGGTAATTCAATAAACAAAGAAAATAAAACAGTGCTGGCAAGTGGTGAAATAATTCAATATGAAAAACTTGTAATTGCAACAGGATCAATTCCGGTTAAACCAAAATGGCTAATAGGAGGAGAAAAAGAGAATGTATTTGTTATTCCAAAAGATAAAATGTATCTCGATGAAATGAAGAACAAACTGCACTTCCTGTAAAAAAGTTGTTGTAATAGGAGCCGGATTTATTGGTGTTGAATTTTCTGATGAACTTATAAAACATGGACATGAAGTAACTCTTGTAGAAAAACTGCCTGAGATTCTAAGTCTTGCCTTTGATGTTGAACTTTCCAAAAAAATTGCAGAAATACTTATTCATGAGAGGTGTAAAAATAATTACAGGAAATGGAATAAAAGAAATAATTGGAGAAAAGAAAGTTGAATCAGTTAAACTTGAAAATGGTGAACTATTGAGTCTGATGCAGTAATTCTTATCAGTTGGATACAAACCCAATACTGAACTGGCCAGAGAATCAGATATTTATGTTGATGAAAGCGGATTTATTGCAGTTGATGAATATATGCGTACCCATGTAAAGGATATATTTGCATTGGTGATTGTGCCCAAAAACGTGATTTTGTTACCCGCAGCCAGCGTTTCAACCATGCTTGCTTCAACAGCTTGTGCCGAAGCACGAATTGCAGGAATGAACCTCTTTAACCTGAATGTTGTAAAAACATTCAGTGGTACAATTGCAATTTATTCAACTGCTATCGGCGAAACCGGTTTCGGAACAGCAGGTGTAACTGAAGCCAGGGCTAAAGAAGAAGGCATTGATTCAATTACAGGAACATTTGAAGGAATGGACCGCCACCCGGGGAATCTGCCTGATGCTCACAAACAACTTGTAAAACTAATTGCAGCCCGTCAATCCGGTGTAATAATCGGAGGTGAAGTTATTGGCGGATTAAGTGCAGGAGAACTCACAAATGTAATTGGTCTTGCTATCCAGAACAGAATGTCTGTCAATTCATTGTTGACATCCCAGATCGGGACACATCCATGCCTTACTGCCTCTCCTGCCGGCTATCCTTTAATTAAAGCAGCAGAAATAATTCATGGTAAAATGAGAAACAGATAATTAATTCAGTCAATGGAAAAAATTATGACGGACAGGATATGATCAAGATTGCAATTGCCAGCGGGAAAGGCGGGACAGGTAAAACTTTTATTGCAACCAATATTTTCTATACCCTGTTGCAGAATAATTACAGGGCAATGCTGGTAGATTGTGATGCAGAAGCTCCAAATGCTGCAGCCTTCTTTGATGCTGAACTCATTAAAAAATCTGAAGTCACTCAGCTGGTACCGGTAATTAATACCAATGTCTGTACTTTTTGCGGTAAATGCCATGAATATTGTAATTACAATGCTATATTCATTATTCCTCCAATGGAAATTATTCAGGTGATAGAGGATCTTTGTCACGGATGTGGAGCATGCAGTGTTGCCTGCAAAACCGGGGCCATTTCGGAAAAGCAGGTTTCTCTGGGGCAGGTTTCTGAATATTCGCTTGAAGGAATTCCTTCACTTCTTGAGGCCAGGATCAATGTCGGAGTCATGTCTCCGGTCAAGGTTCTTAAAGCGGCAATAAAACAAGCTGATAGTACGGCTGATATAATACTTCTGGATTCTCCGCCCGGTACCTCATGCCCATTTATTCAAACCGTCTCTTCCGCTGATTTTGTGATTCTGGTGACAGAACCAACTCCCTTCGGACTCAGCGATCTCAAACAAAGTATAGAGACGTTAAGGAAAATAAACAAACCATGTGGAGTGATTATCAACCGCACAGGATTAGGTAACAGCAAAGTGCAGGAATATCTCTGGCAGGAATCTATACCTCTTTTGCTTGAAATTCCATATAAAAAGGAAATTGCCGGATTATACTCAAGGGGTAAGATAGTTTCAGAAAAGGATGCCTTTCTCGCAAAACAACTGCATACGGTAATGGAAAACATCATAAAGGAGCATGGAAATAGCAATAATTAGCGGTAAAGGAGGCACCGGAAAATCGAGTATCAGCGCTGCATTTGCCACACTGAACGGGAAAGTGGTTCTTGCTGATTGCGACGTAGATGCAGCCAATCTCCACCTGCTTTTTAACCCGTCGCATGAAGAGGAAGTTGTTTATATTGGCGGACAAAAAGCTGTTATTGACTCTTCCCTGTGCTCCAATTGCCGGACTTGCATAGAATACTGCAGGTTTGATGCGATCTCCATTAAAGATGAAAAAGTTGCAATATCGGAGATATTGTGCGATGGTTGTGTACTTTGTTCCAGGATATGTCCTGAAAAAGCCATTAAAATGGTTGATGCCGACAAGAGCAGAATGTACTCAGGTTCATTTCGCAATGGGAAAATGGTATATGGCCGGCTCTCTCCGGGAGAAGAAAATTCAGGTAAACTGGTGAATATGGTTCGTGATAAAGCCAAACGTATTTCTAAAGAAAGCGGCCTCGAAACGATCATACTCGACGGGCCTCCGGGAATTGGCTGTCCGGTTATCTCAACCATTACGGGTGTTGACAAGGTCGTCATAGTCACCGAGCCTACAATATCAGGTCTGCACGATTTGCAGAGGGCTATAAGCGTTGTTCAGAAATTCAATATAAAGGCATCCGTTATCATAAATAAGTATGATATTAATATCTCCATGAGTACCCGGATAAAGAAGTGGTGCAGTCAAAACGGAATCACCCTTGAAGGCTGGCTGGCTTTTAACCCTCAGGTAGTTGAAGCAATGGTTCAGGGGAAAAGCATAACAGAATATAATGCAGACCTTTTTATAAGTAAAAAAATCAGTAAAATCTGGAAGAAAATTTTAAAACAATAGTTATGAGTACATTATTTGAGAAAATTCCCCTGAATGATGCAAGAAAAGCTGCTTCCATGTTTAATAATCAGGATCTTAAAGTGCCTATCCTTGGGATTGTTGAAAACATGTCCTGGTTTTCTCCGGAAAAACACCAGGAAGAAAAATATTATATCTTTGGTAAAGGAGGAGGTCACAAAATGGCAAGAGAGTTCGACAGAGGTTCACCTGTAACCAGCATAAAATTTTCTTACAGGGAATAATAAAGTGTTTTTACTGACCATTAATTTCCAACTATAGCAAAATGAAAAGAGTTAATTTTATAAAGAAAGGTATTTATTTGCTAATCATAATAATAACTGTAACCATCCTTTCTGGTTGCGCTACTAAGCATAAGCATCACAAACCCATTCCATGCCCATGTGAAAAAAATAGAACAAGGTGATTGAATGGTTGACAATTGAAAAGCAATCAGAACCTTAAGATGAAAATAATTATAAATAAGAAAAGGACAATTGAGCTGAAACACTGGTTCCATAACTATGTTCATACATTTAAATTCACAGACCAGGCAATTCAGCGAAACATAGATCTGAAAGAAGAGCATACCATGCGGGTATGCAGGGAAATCCTGAATATTGGAGAGCAACTTGGATTAAATGATGATGAATTGAGGCTGGCTGAAATAATTGCGCTGTTTCATGACATAGGCCGTTTTGAACAGATATCCCGTTATCAGACTTTTATGGACAGTAAGTCAGTTGATCATGCTGAACTCGGAATAAAAATACTGGAGCACTTCGAAATACTTAAACCATTTGATGATCCAATCAAAGAGGTGGTCTGTTGCGCTGTAAAATATCACAGCAAGCCGGAACTGCCGGTAGTTGAGAATGAAAACTGCATTTTTTTCGCAAAACTTATCCGCGACGCTGATAAGCTTGATATCCTGAATGTTGTCACAGGATACTATCATGGAAAAGAGAATGGGAAGAATGGGGCTATCGTACTTGACCTGCCTGACACCCCGGGAATTTCAGAAGCAGTTTACAGAAGTTTAATGAACAAAAGCATTGTGAACATTGATCATGTAAAAAATCTGAACGACTTCAAACTTCTCCAGGCAGGATGGATTTTTGATATAAATTTTCAGCCAACACTGGATTGTATTAAAGAACGCGGTTATATTGAATTGATCCGTGAAGTCCTGCCGGGATCAAAAGCAATTGATGAAATATTTGATTTAATAAATTCAGTTCATACACCGGACCCTGATTGATGTTGGCTGTTGTGCAGTAAGAGACCAGAATCTTAATATTTATTTTACTCTGTTCTTGACTTTATCGGAAATAATGTTTAATTTTGTTTATTATTATATAGGAATAATTCCTAATTAATAATATTTTATAATTACCAATTTCATACTCAATTAACTAAAAATTTAATAAAATGGAAGAGAACACAACGATCGCTATGCCACGCATTGGTGCTAATGCACCTGAATTTAAGGCAGTTACAACACAGGGTCCAATTAATTTCCCTGCAGATTATTCCGGAAGCTGGGTAATCTTTTTCAGCCATCCGGCCGATTTTACACCTGTTTGCACATCCGAATTCATGACCTTTGCAACAATGGAGAAGCAGTTTACAGAAGCAAATTGCAAGCTTGTAGGGTTATCTGTCGATGGCTTATACAGCCATATTGCATGGCTGCGTACAATTAAGGAGAAAATAGAATACAAAGGGATGAAAAATGTTGAAGTAAACTTCCCCCTGATAGAGGATATTTCAATGGATGTGGCTAAAGCCTACGGTATGATCCAACCGGGCGAAAGCACCACCAAAGCTGTACGTGCTGTCTTCTTTATTGATCCAAAAGGTATTATCAGGGCAATCATCTACTATCCCCTGAGCATGGGCCGTAATTTTGAAGAGCTCTACAGGGCTCTCATTGCAATGCAGACCGCTGATGCTTTCTCAATAGCAACACCTGCCGACTGGCAGCCGGGTGACGATGTGATTGTCCCTACAGCCGGTTCCTGCGGTGTGGCAAAAGAGAGAATGGAGAACAAAGATGAGATGCATTGTTACGACTGGTTCTTCTGCACTAAAAAACTGGATAAGGAAAAGGTACTAAAAACCATATTGAAAAAGTAAAATCGAACCTTACCTGATTAAAGCTTCTTTAGGTTCTCTGTTCATTTTCTCTGGTCACTGCGAAAATTATTGATATATCTGACACATAGTTCATGGAAACGACAGGGATCATAGAGAAGCTTTTGGTTTGTTGCAGTACACCTTTCTCAGGAAATTAAAATTGCACACAGGCATTCGCTATGACCACAAGAGGTTACACTCTTTCAGACTTAACCATAGGTGGTAACATTAAAATCCAAAAACAGCTTATTTCCGGCATCTGACATCTCATTCCCGCTTAACCGGATATTAAGCTATCCCTGAAATATTTAATTCTGAAAAAAGTTGGTTTATATTTGCATTATGAACGTAGGTTCATTATCTTTACAAAAAATGTAAGCTGTGAAAGCTTCATTCTTCTTCAATTATTTTTGCTTTACCATTGATATTAGCTAATGAATATATACTTAAAAAACATGGCACGGCCTCAAAAATGCAGGAAGATTTCAAACCCGCCGAAAATGAAAGGATTCAGGCCCTATGGGATGCCTCAGTGCAGAATAGAGCCTGTTGTTTTGAAATTTGAGGAGTACGAAAGCATTAAGCTTGTAAACTACGACGGACTTCATCAGGATCAGGCAGCTGAACACATGAATGTTTCACGCCCGACTTTTACCCGGATCTACAACAAAGCACTAAAACAGATAGCTAAATCGTTTGTGGAAGGTAAAGCAATAGAGATTGAAGGGGGCAATTACCTGCTGGAAAAAGAGTGGTATCGCTGCAAAAAATGCAATAAGCTTATTGAGGGTTTGGAAAACCACCTGGAATGCAAGGATTGCACTGCTTTTGGAGAAAATGAACTGATTAAGTTAAATTAATTTTGATATATAATAACTAATGAAAACAAATAATAACATGATGAAAATTGCAGTTCCCGTGACAAAAGAAAACCAGATAGACAGCCATTTCGGACATTGCGAATCGTATGGCGTATTTACTGTATCCGATAAAAATGAAATTGTTGAAATAAAAAATGTTGAATCACCCCAGGGCTGTGGCTGTAAGTCGGATATTGCCAGTGTTCTCGCCTCTGATGGCGTTTCCGTTATGCTGGCTGGTGGTATCGGTGGCGGAGCGATAAATGTACTTAATAACAGCGGAATAGAAGTTGTACGCGGCTGCTCGGGCGATGCCACAGAAGTTGTAAAACTTTATCTGTCCGGATTGGTTGAAGACAGCGGCAGCAGCTGCCATCAGCATGAGGCACATCATCAGGACGGCCATACCTGCAGCCACAATTAGTTCTAAGGAGTCACCTGAAATTATCTATATTTGTAGCTCAAACAAGTATTACTATGGTAATTGAAAAAGATGACAGGCTGATTTTACTGACAAATGATGATGGTTTGTATGCCGGAGGATTAAAAACACTTCTGGGTGTGATGGAAGAGTTTGGCAAGGTGGTTCTGGTCTCTACAACTGAGAGCATGTCAGGAATGTCCCAGGCGCTTACCGTTAAGACTCCTCTCAGGGTAAAGTTACTGGAGGAGAATGAGAAACACCGTATTTATGCATGCAACGGCACTCCTACAGACAGTATAAAACTTGCTATCAATCAGTTGATTGAGAGGACGCCTGACTGGGTTGTATCAGGTATAAACCATGGTGCCAATGCATCTGTGAGCATACTTTATTCGGGAACGATGGCGGCTGCAATTGAGGGATGCCTTTATGGTATCAGCTCAGTCGGCTTTTCACTTAATAATTTCTCGCCATCAGCCGACTTTTCCATCTGCCGGAAATATATCAGGCAGGTTATGAGGAAAGTTGCATTGGAACCGCTTCCTCAGGGTATTTGTCTGAATGTGAACATTCCGGTTGCCGACAGGAAAGAAATAAAAGGAATAAAAATATGCCGCCAGGCAAAGGGAAACTGGAAGGAGGAATTTGAAAAGAGGAAGGACCCCATGGGGAAAACATATTACTGGCTCACGGGGATTTTTCTTAACCATGAACCGGATGCGACAGATACTGATGAATGGGCGCTATCCAATAATTATGTGTCGGTGGTTCCTGTAACTGTAGATATGACGGCACACTGGTATATTGATCAGCTTAAGCTAAAATTTAAAAAATGACTATACCGGAAAAATATGACAGGCTGATTACCGGACTGGTCACAGGACTTGTTTTCCCGTTTATAATCGGAATTATCATTTTTCTTTTTTCATCGGCTGATATTTCACTTGGTTCATACCTCTCCAGACTTAAAGAATCCAATATCATCACACATTCAATCACCCTGTGTGTATTCCCGAATATATTTATTTTTCTGATTTTTAACAGATATGATATGCTTCGGGCTGCCAGGGGAATGCTCGGCATTACCATTATCTGGGCAATAATTGTATTTGCTGTAAAATTTTTAACATGAAGTATTTTATTATTGCCGGAGAACAATCGGGAGACCTTCATGGATCAAACCTGATCAGAAGCATTCTCGAAACCGATAAAAATGGTGAAATCTGCTGCTGGGGAGGTGACCTGATGGAAGCAGCAGGAGCAAAGCTGCTGGTTCATTACAGAAAGATGGCCTTTATGGGTTTTGTTGCAGTGTTAAAGAACCTGGGGGCAATTAAAAAGAACCTGTCTCTCTGCAAAAAGCAGATCCTTGATTTTAATCCGGATGTGGTGATTTTAATTGATTACCCTGGTTTCAATCTGAGGATAGCAAAATTTGCAAAAAAAACCGGCACAAGGACCTTCTACTATATCTCCCCAAAGCTTTGGGCATGGAACGAAGGAAGAGTTGAGATTGTTAAAAGATACGTGGACCGGATGTTTATAATTTTCCCCTTTGAAGAAGAGTTCTATAAAAAACATGGAATTTCTGTTAAATATTACGGGAATCCGATTGTGGATGAGACAGAAAAGAGAATATCATCCTTCCTTCCGAAAAATGAAATCTTCAGATCCATAGGAATAGAAGAGCAACCTGTAATTGCATTGCTTGCAGGCAGCCGCAGGCATGAAATTGAACTGATCCTTCCTGAAATGATCAAAATGGTCAGGCACTTTCCTGGATACAGATTTATCCTTGCCGGAGTCAGGAATATTCCGGATGAATTTTACCAAAAGTTAATCGGTGGTCAACAAGTCCTTTTAATTAAGGATAAAACTTACGAAATCCTCCATATTTCTCAGGCAGCGCTAGTTACCTCAGGTACTGCGACGCTTGAAGCGGCTCTTCTGGGCGCACCGGAGGTTGTCTGTTACAAAGGTGACTTCATCTCGATGCTTATTGCCTGGGCTGTTGTTAAAGTAAAGTATATTTCACTTGTGAATCTTATAATGGGCTTTGAGGTTATTAAAGAATTGGTACAATATGACCTTAAAGAAAAAAATCTTTTACCTGAGCTTTCCGCAATTCTTCCCGGAGGTGAAAGGAGGGATAAGATCATTTCTGATTATGAGGCACTGAAGAAAAAACTTGGTCCGGCAGGAGCTTCCGGAAGGATAGCAAGGGAAATGGTTGGTGAATTGAAAGTTAAGTTGAAAAGTTGAAGGGTTGAGATGTTAAAATGTTGAAAAGTTTAATTGACAGTGATAACTAAAATTCATTAAATTGCCCGCCATACTATCTTTTAATTAATGTACAGAAAGCTTATCCTTATTCTTCTTGCTGATGTTCTTTTCGCTATGTTAACATACGGGCAGGTAAGGATCCGGCTCTTTTCCTCCCAGTCTCCCGGGTCAGCGCTCTTTTCGGTTACCGGCGGCAGATATGAACTTAAAACCTACAATGGGGGAGACCTGACGGTGAAACAAAACGAATCGGTGTTAATCTCCAGGTTCAATGGTAAACTGGCAGTAAAGGCAGGAGATGAGAAGGGCTTCATTTGCGACTCCCTTGTTCTTCTGGGTAAAACAGGAAGTGATTTCTTTTCCCTGAGGATTAACAATGGTAAACCTCTCCGGCAGTACTATTCCGGTGATCTTCTGTGTTTCCCTGATCTGGGAACCATTCTGATGATTAATAACTGTAATGTTGAATGTTATATAGCCGGAGTGGTAAAAGCGGAAGGTGGAACCGGCAGGTATAAAGAGTTTATCAAGACTCAGGCTATATTCGCAAGGACATATATGTACAGGTATTTCGAAAGGCATTTGTCAGACAGGTATAATGTATGCGATAACACTCATTGCCAGGCTTTTAACGGATTGTCTCATGACACATTAATCAACAGGGCAGCTCTGGAAACGAAAGGAAAGGTAATACTCGATCGCGACAGCAACCTGATAATATCTGCATTCCATTCAAATTGCGGAGGTGAAACATCTGTTCCGGAAGATGTATGGCTTACAAGTCACCCTTATCTGAAAAAGGTAGCCGATCCCTATTGTACCTCTTCAAGAAACGCATTATGGAAAAGGAGTTTGGGTCTTAACGACTGGGCAGAGCTGATGAAGAAGTCCGGATATAAAGGAGAATGTGCCAATCCGGTACTTTTCGATTTTACACAGAAGACAAGGAAGAGTACTTACCGTATAGGCTCATTCACGGTCCCGCTAAGTACAATACGTCAGGAACTGAATCTCCGGTCAACCTTCTTTTCAGTTACAGCTGAAGGGGATTCTGTCGTTCTCAGGGGAAGAGGTTATGGTCATGGGGTAGGCTTGTGCCAGGAGGGTGCAATGATAATGGCAGAAAAGGGTCTTACTTACCGGGAGATAGTAGATTTCTATTATTCTGATATTAAAATTGCAGACATCAAAAATGCAGTAATTTTGAATGGAAAGATTACAGCAAAAGCTCGCTGATAGCTTTTTTCAAACCACCCGGACAGTATATAGTTAAAGCATAATTTATGTTCGCAATATTCAAAAAAGAGATAAGCGGATTCTTCAGCAGCCTTACAGGTTACATAGTGATCCTTGTCTTTCTGCTTGTCAACAGCCTCTTCATGTGGGTTTTTCCGGGTGAATGGAACATTTTCGACAGTGGATATGCCGGGCTTGATACATTGTTTTTCCTGTCACCATGGGTATTCCTCTTTCTCGTGCCCGCTGTTACAATGAGGATGATTGCTGAGGAGAAAAGGCTTGGTACGATTGAGCTGATATACTCCAGGCCAATTACCGAAAGAGGTATCATCTGGGGTAAATACCTCGCTTCCATATTGCTTGTACTGCTCTCACTTTTTCCTGCTTTGATATATTATATTTCTGTATTTATGCTTGGGGAGTCTCCGGGTAATCTTGACAGGGGGGGAACACTTGGTTGTTTCATAGGGCTTTTTTTCCTGGCATCAGTTTATGCTTCCGCCGGTATTTTTGCATCATCTCTCACAGATAATCAGGTTGTTGCTTTTATCTTGTCAGTTCTGATATGCTTCTTCCTTTTCATGGGCTTTGATTCTTTTGCATACCTTCCTGGATTGAAGAATCTTGATGAATTTGTGATAGGACTGGGAATCAATGAGCACTATAAATCTGTAAGCAGGGGAGTAATTGATATCAAAGATGTTATATATTTTATTGCTGTTGCCCTTATCTTTATCGAAGCAACAAGGCTGGTGCTGTTATCGCGTAAATGGAGAAAAATAAGGTGAGCTATGACAGACACTTCAGGCATCAACAGGGTAAGATTGAAAAGCTGGGTACAATTCTTAAGCGTATTGGCAGGTATACTTCTTGTTGCATCAGCCAGTTCATTTTTAAGGTTGAGACTTGACCTGACAGAAGATAAAAGATACACTCTTTCCAATCCTTCGAGAAAGATCCTCTCCGGAATAAAAAATGACATCTACGTCCAGGTTTATCTTGATGGTGAAATGCCAATCCCCTTAAAAAAACTAAAAAGGACAGTAGGAGAGATGCTCGATGAGTTCAGAATAGCCTCAGGCAGGAAGATAGATTATGAATTCATAAATCCTTCGGAGAGCAGTGATGCAAAGCAAAGGCAGGGAAGATATCAGTCACTCATAAATAAAGGATTGCGTCCGATCAATATCCAGGCAGGTGATGCTGAGGGAGGTTCGACTCAAAAAATCATCTTCCCGGGAATGCTGATGAACTGCAATGGAATTGAAGTTCCTGTGAATTTTCTGAATAACAATCCTTCAATATCGTATGAACAGAATCTCCTTCACTCGGTCGAAGGGCTTGAATACGAACTGATTCAGAATATTGCTACACTAAGTTCAGATACAATTTACAAAGTTGCCTTCATTGAAGGTCATGGCGAGATCCCTGAAATTGAAACGGCAGACCTTACTCTGAACCTTGCAAGATTCTTTACCATTGACAGGGGAATTATCGGAGGTCAGCCCGGAATACTCGACGATTATGCGGCAGTCATAATTGCCGGTCCTGAAAATGAGTTTACAGAACCTGACAAGCTCGTTCTTGATCAGTATATTATGAATGGAGGGAAGGTTATATGGCTTTTTGAGGAGGTGGCAGTAAATGCTGACAGTCTTGCATTCGGTGAAACCGTCGGACTTTACCGGCCATTGAACATTGAGGACCAGATTTTTATGTATGGAGCAAGGGTTAACCCTGCAATTGTTCAGGATCTTGAATGCATGGTAATACGGTTGAAGGTAGGTACGGGAAATACAAACCAGCAGATTGTACCGGCGCCTTGGGTATATTATCCATTACTCATCCCTTCTGCAGATCATCCGGTTACCAGAAACCTCAACAGGGTAAAGGGAGAATTCACAAATTATATCGATACAGTAGGCCTTGATACGGCAGTTAAAAAGACAGTTCTGCTATCAACTTCAAAAAGCAGCCGTACACTATCGCCGCCTCTTTTGATAAGTCTGAAAGAAGCAGAACAGACTCCCGATGCCAGAGACTATAACAAATCCGGTCTTCCTGTCGGGGTCTTGCTTGAGGGAGTTTTCCCTTCCGTATTCAGGAACAGGGTAATCAGCAACCTTACCGGTGACAGGAATCTTAAAATCAGAACTGAAAGCAGAAAAACAAAGCTGATCGTTATAGCCGACGCAGATATCATAAGAAATGAAGTGAGACGGGCAGGGCTTGAAGAAACACCTCTTCCCCTCGGGCAGGATCAATATACGGGGCAGATGTTCGGAAACCGTGATTTCCTGATCAATTGTCTCAATTACCTTGTTGACGATCATGGTATAATGGGACTTAGATCAAGAGAGCTGAAACTCCGGCTTCTGGACAAAGCACAGGTAAAATCAGAGAAAACAATGTGGCAGCTGATTAATGTCCTTGGACCGGTGGTATTAGTCATTCTGGCCGGACTGATTTATTCCTGGTTCAGGAAAAGAAATTATACCAGAGTCTGAAAATGCACAAGATTGTCATCAGAATTTTACTGATATCAATAGCGATAGTATTGATTATGTTTCTGGTTTTCAGGAACAGGCTGCCTTTCGGAGAGGCTAACAGCTCTTTTGCACCTGAACCCGGACAGGAACTTACAAGGATCGAATTTCTGGAGCATGGAAAGAGTTTATCACTGGAGAGAAGAGGTGAAAACTGGTTAATCAATGGAAATAAAGAGGCAAGAAAAAGCGGAATTCTGTTTATCATGAGGATTCTCATGGAAATTAAAATAAAATCACCTGTTTCTGATGAAATGTTTCAATCAGAGATTACCGATAAGGGAATAGAACCGGTTAAAGTTAAGATCTATGAAGGCAGAAAACTTTTAAAGAGCTTCCTGGTTTACAAAACATCATCGAACAGGTATGGGAATATTATGAAAACAGGGGAAAGGTCAAAACCATTTATTGTATATGTACCGGGATACGACGGAGATATTGGTTCCGCATTTACACTCAGTGAACTTTTCTGGCAGCCTTATACAGTCTTTAATTTGCTGCCTTCCGAAATTGAATCAGTAAAATTGGAAAACCTTTCCGATACCTCAGCCTCATTCCTGATAAGCTCCGGGAACCATCATTTTACACTTTCAGCCCTGAACAAAGAGCTTTCCGGGTGGGATTCCACTCTGGTAACGCGTTATTTGTCATATTTTGCCTGGATTCCCTTTGAAAAATGGGCACTGGAAATGGGGTCAGAAGAAAAGAAAACTGTTGAATCTCAGTTACCTCTGTACAGGATTACAGTAACCACTCCGGCCGGGCAAAAGACCATACTCACATTATGGGAAAAATTGAAAGAAGGGGAGCAGACACCAGACAGCGACAGATTGCTGGGCAGGACACAAACCAGTAATGAATTTTTCGTAATGAGGTATTTCGATATTGACCCGCTTCTTAAGAAGAGATCTTATTTCTTCCCGGAATAATTATTTTTGGGTAATAGTTTTTTTTTTGTAATATTGATAAATAAGAATTACCGCCGGTATGTGGCTCAATTTATTCATTTTGATATAAATAGAAATCTTATTACTCTAACAATAAATTTAAAACGGCACCGATATGAAATTTGTAGTATCCAGTTCGGAACTTCTTGGTCACCTGCAAGCTATCAGCAGGGTAATCAGTTCAAAAAATACACTTCCCATACTTGATAATTTTCTTTTTAATCTTTCCGGCAACGATCTTGAAATAACTGCATCAGATCTTGAATCGACACTTATAACCAGGATGAAACTTGAAAATACCGATGGAGACGGAACAATTGCCCTGCCGGCAAGAATCCTCCTGGAAACCCTTAAGGAGTTCTCGGTGCAGCCTCTCACATTTGATATAAATATGACAACAATGGCTGTTGTAATCAGTTCCGAGAATGGTAAATTCAATGTTGTCGGTCAAAACGGAATCGATTTTCCTGCTCTGCCTGCAATAAAAAAAGAGAAGAAGTTTTCATTCCTTATAAATGCGGATATTATGCTGGCAGGAATTACCAGGACTCTCTTTGCAACTGCCGATGATGAATTGCGTCCTGTTATGGGAGGGATTTTTATAGAAGCTTCAACTGACAAGATTACATTTGTTGCCTCCGATGCCCATAAACTTGTACGTTATCAGCGTACTGACGCACAGGCCGACGATAACTCTTCATTCATCCTGCCTAAGAAACCGGCCTCTCTTCTCAGGAATATCCTGCCAAAGGAAGAGGGTGCGGTCACAGTGGAGTTTGATGACAAAAATGCATTCTTTAATCTTAGCAATTATAAAGTTGTATGCCGTCTTGTTGAAGGTAATTACCCTAATTACAATTCAGTCATTCCGAAGAATAATCCCCGCAAGATCACTATTGACAGGGTGGAATTCTATAATACCCTCAAAAGGGTTTCAGTATTCTCAAATCAGGCAAGCAATCTTGTTAAGCTTCAGATGAAGGGCAATCAGGTAATGGTTTCTGCCCAGGATATCGATTTCTCGATATCTGCATATGAAAGGATCAAATGTCAGTATGAAGGCGATGAAATTGAGATTGGATTCAAATCGGTTTTCCTTCTGGAGATACTGGCAAACATAGCATCCCAGGATGTAATGATTGAACTCGCTGACCCTACAAGAGCAGGGCTTTTTCTACCGGCAGTTACCGATAATGAATCGGAAGACCTGCTTATGCTGCTTATGCCAATGATGATAAATGCTTAACCCTTGGAGCTGAATCTTAAACGTCCCATCGCTTTTCTGGATCTTGAAACAACAGGTATCAACGTTGCTGTTGACCGCATTGTAGAAATTTCAGTTCTGAAAATATCCCCCAATGGAAAAGAGGAGTGGCTGAGCACCAGGGTGAATCCGGAAATGCCCATACCTCCTAAATCAACAGCCATACACGGGATTACGGATGCAGATGTGGAAAAATCTCCGACATTCAGGGAGATCGCTAAGAACCTGGCCTCTTTCCTTGAGGGATGCGACCTTGCCGGTTATAATGCCGTAAAATTTGATATCCCCGTTATGGCCGAGGAATTCCTCAGGGTAAATATTGATTTTAATTTCAGAAAGCGCCGTTATGTAGATGTCCAGGTAATCTTCCATAAGAAAGAGCAAAGGACGCTTGCCGCAGCCTACCAGTTCTATTGCAGAAAAGATCTTGTGGGGGCTCATGGCTCAAAAGCAGATACGGCAGCCACGTACGAAGTGCTTAAATCACAGCTCGATAAGTATAAGGATCTGGAAAATGATGTTGAGAAGCTGGCAGATTTCAGTTCATATAACAGCATAGTGGATTTCGCTGGCAGGATTATACTT
Organism: uncultured Bacteroidales bacterium; assembly: GCA_963846335.1. Lineage (GTDB taxonomy): Bacteria > Bacteroidota > Bacteroidia > Bacteroidales > VadinHA17 > LD21. Next base: position 57,248 of record CAWJVS010000028.1, on the reverse strand, counting down.
GATGAAAACAGCATTGAGATATTCAACTTCGGCAAACACAAGGGAAAATCCGTGGAACAGGTATTTAAGGAGGAGCCTTCCTATTATTCTTGGATGATGAACGGTGATTTTCCACTCTATACCAAAAAAGTTCTGACAGAAATCAAGTTAAGGTCATTCGGAAAAACCCAGGGTTGAAATGAAGATCATCTGCATCGGACTAAACTACCGCCAGCATGCTATGGAAATGGGGTGGAACCTGCCTGCGGAACCTGTGGTATTCCTTAAACCCGATTCAGCCCTCCTTAAAAACAATAAGCCTTTCTTTCTCCCTGGTTTCTCTGAAAATATCCATTATGAAGTGGAGGTTGTCGTTAAGATCAGTAAACTTGGGAAAAGCATCTCCTCAAAATTTGCTTCGCGCTATTTCGATGAGGTTACTCTTGGAATCGACATCACAGCACGCGATCTTCAGAGCCGCCAGTCTGCAGCCGGATACCCCTGGGAAATATCAAAATGTTTTGACGGTGCAGCCCCTGTAGGCACATTTATCCCGGTGAATACATTCTCCGATATGGGGAATATTGATTTCAGGCTTGAAATAAATGATAAAGTGGTTCAGAAGAGCAATACTTCAGATATGATATTCAGCATCAATGAGATAATTGAATATGTATCGGGTTTTTTCACCCTTAAGACCGGAGACCTGATATTCACCGGCACTCCGTCAGGTGTCGGACAGCTTAAGAAAAACGATAATCTCGTTGCCTATCTTGAAGACAAGCCACTGTTGGATTTTCGGATAAAATAATTAAATATTTATTAACTATTAGCTAAGCGAAGTTCAATTAGCTAAGCGAAGTTCAATTAGCTAAGCGAAGTTCTATTAGTTAAGCGAAGTTCTATTAGCTAAGCGAAGTTCTATTAGTTAAGCGAAGTCTCCAGACTTCGCTTCATTTACATTGTAGTCTGAAGACTACATTATATTTTACGGCGAAGTCAGGAGACTTCGCCGAACCGGTCATGCCATGGCGTGTCACTACTAAAATAGACATTTTCAGTTAAACCAGTACGAAATCTTCAGCACCAGTCCGCGGTTCTTGATATTATGATCCTGCGGGAAGGAGTTTTCGGTATATACGATAAACAGGTCTGATACCGGTGCAAAGCGCCACTGGAAGCGAAGGTTGAGGTTTATGTTGTCGATCTGATCGTTATACTGCAATAAGCTTGTGAAAAAGACCTTGTCGGTAAAGGTAAAATCGAGCCTTGGCCCGACAAGCAGGAACCTGGCGCTGCTGTACGGAGCCGGCAGTTCTATATTATTGTACGATGAAACTATGCCAAGGCTTCCATATGGCTGAACACGGTAGTTCAGTTCCCCGTTCATCGTCCAGCCCGTGCCATTGTAATATCCTCCGTAACGGCCTGCAAGCTGGAAGTTAAATGATTTTCTGATATCAGAAGTAAATGAAGCCCCTGCATCAATCCAGTTGAAATCCTCACCGGCAGGCAGGGGAACTCCGCCGGAATTGGTGGGATCAAAAGGTGCCTGAAGTAATACATATGTGGATTTTACATTTATCTGGGCAACGCTTTTATTCATCCATTCAGCCTGGTAGAAAACAGTTGCATCCCTGTCCGTGAGCTTAAAGGAGGGATCAGTGAAGAGATCAACTTTGACACCCGGCCCATGGTTTGCAATTTTGCTTGATGCAGGAAAGAATTTATACTGCAGCATAGGATTAATTTCGTAATATCCCTTCCTCCTTATATATCCTACTTCTGCTATATAATCGGCTCCAACCCACGACTGGTTAAGTGTAGCTGTAAGGAACTGGGTTGAGTAAGTTATATTTGCAGCCACAGCTGAAGCATCTCCATCTGCTCCGGTGTAAAATGCCTGGTGGTAAAAAGTTTTGCCTGTCCACCTGTTGTCGGCACTTGCAAGGTTAAATTCCATCCCGGCAACACGGTTATAGCCGAGACCTGTGAATGAGGTGTCATTTTTTACATTCATGACCTGTTTATTAACCAGAAATGCCGAGATATTTGACCTTCTCAGAACCTTTCGCTGCAGGGCAGCAACAGTATAGTTCCCTGCCGGTACATCATCCTTTTCCCTGGTCTGCATATCCATTACACCTATTCTCCAGTTATTCCCTATCTTCCCGCTCAGCCTTGCGCCGGCCACCACAGGAGTGTTCAGACCTATCCGCCTTGAGAAAAAAGGTCTGAGGTTTTCAGATCCAAGGTTTGCGAAGAGGTCACTGTTCTCAAGGTAAAACTGCCTCTTCTCAGGGAAGAATAGTTCAAACCTGTCCAGGTTGGTCACCTGCCTGTCGACTTCGACCTGTGAATAATCAGGATTAACAGTGAGATCAAGATTCATGGATGTGGAAATAATAACTTTGGCATCTACTCCGGCATTGGCTTTGGGCTGGATATCTGTTCCTGCCTCCTTGTCCTGGGTGGCCTTTCCCGAAACATAAGGAATGAGTGAAAACCTCGGGCCACCGGATGACGGCAGAGGCTTATCCCATACCAGCGAGCCTGTAAATGCAAGGCTGGCTGTAGCAAACTGTCTCGGCATCGGGGCCCAGCTTGATTTTTCATTTGTTTTAAGATCGAGCCTGCTGAAATTTATTCCCCACTCCGGCTCTCCTCCATGATATCTTATGCTCCGGAACGGAATTGCAAACTCCGCAACCCAGCGGTCAGGGTAATTCTTAACTGCCGATTTCCACTTGATATCCCAGTCCAGATTCACAAGTCCCCCATTTGCCTGAACGCCATCCCATTGTGCCCCTGCAGCCGATACACCGAATGAAAACCCGTTTGTCTGATCATTATAGGTATCAATAAAAACAAGGAAATTATCGTTTTTCCCAAAGTTGAAGTCACGCCTCAATGATTCAACAGGCCGCTTGCCTGGCGTGGAATCATAGCAGGTGATTGCCATATACAGGGTTGATTCAGTATATGTCAGACTCACAACGGTTTGAGATATTGCATAACCGGTATCGGTAGGCTGCACTCTCTGAAAGCGTGTGGCTGCCTCAGCTAACGACCATATCGCCTCATCCAGAACCCCGTCTGTGTTTATGATTTCATCAGTTTTTGAAATCCCTATCCGGTATTTCTCCCGGTTTATTCCCTTTGGTTGACCAATAAGCAATGTGGTATGAAGAAGGGGAATCAGTGCAAGCAGGAAAAATACGGATCTGAGCATCTTAAATTTAAAAATTCTGGCGCAATATAGGAAAAATGTGATAAGGTGAATGCAATGAAATGTTAAAGAATCTTAAGTGCATGAAATACATTAAACCTGAGAATATATTTTCCAAATTCGTTACATTTGAACCATTGTTATAATTATTTGATGATGACAAAGGGAAACGCAAATGAGTATATGATCGGGGGAATACATTATGCAACCGGTAAACCGGTCAAAATCGGTATTAAGGATGGACTGATAATATCTGTTGCAGAAACTGATAGGATTGAACAAGATTCCCCTGGTCTGTTTATTGCTCCCGGATTGATAGATAATCAGATAAACGGTTATGCTAATGTTGATTTCTCGGGAAACAGCCTTTCTGCCGCTGGTGTGATTGAAGCGGCCAGAGCTATCCGGAGTGACGGAGTAACAACCTTCCTGCCGACACTTATAACCGGAAGTCATGAAAACCTTATTAAAAATTTCAGTGTTCTTCATGACGCTCTTAACAAAGACAGCATGCTTGCGGCCTCTGTTCCGGGATTTCATCTTGAAGGGCCATATATTTCGCCTGATGAAGGATACCGGGGATGTCATCCTGTTCAGTATATCAGAAAACCCTCCTGGGATGAATTCATATTATATCAGAATGCAGCAGGAGGTAAAATCATCCAGGTGACGCTTGCTCCGGAAATGCAGGATGCCACGGAGTTTATAAGATTATGTAAGCTTAACGGTATTATTGTTGCCATGGGGCATACAAACTCAACTGCTGAGGATGTTATAAGGGCAGTTGAAGCAGGAGTAAGTTTGTCAACCCATCTTGGAAATGGCTGCGCCAATTTCATTCACCGCCATAATAATCCTATATGGCCTCAGCTCGCAAATGAACAACTCACATCCACAATTATCGCTGACGGATTTCATCTGATTCCGGAAGAACTCAAAGTATTCTATAAAGTAAAAGGTCCGGATAAGTTGATTCTTACATCGGATGTAATTTATCTTGCCGGAATGGCTCCCGGAAAATATACCTTTTTGGAAAGCGAGGTTTTACTCACTGAGGAAGGTATGCTGAAGAATTTAGCCATGAACTGTCTTGCAGGGGCATCTTTCCCTCTCAGAACAGGAGTCGGCAATATGATGAAATTTACAGGCTGCACATTGGAAGATGCAATAAATATGGCCTCCGGAAATGTTGCCCGCGTTTATGGACTGAACGACAGGGGGAGCCTGTCAGCCGGAAAAAGAGCTGATCTGATCCTGTTTGACATTGATGATTATCAGATCAGAATCAGACAAACCTTCCTGAACGGAGAACCAGTTTTCCGCGAGTAAGAATTTGTCTGATAAATTACTATATTTATCCTCACTTTTAAACTGTTTAAACCCGGCTATAATTTTCCGAAATCCTAAATCCTCAATCCGAAATCCGCAATCCAAAATCCTCCATGAACACCATAGATTACGTCGTTCTGTTCGGTTATTTTATCTCAATCACAGCCTTTGGCTTGTGGATTGCACGTAAGACCAGGACCAGCGATGCATTTTTCCGGGGAGAGCGAAAGTTCAAATGGTATATTATGATAGGCCAGGCATTTGGTGTCGGGACACATGCTGAGATGCCTGTGGCTCAGACAGGTGCAACCTTCAGTCAGGGATTTGCCACAATCTGGTACCAGTGGAAAAACATGCTTATAACTCCTTTTTACTGGCTTATTGCCCCTTTTTACAGGCGCAGTGAAAGGACAACAATCGGTGAGATTATTGAAGACCGCTACGGCCCTAAAATGGGACTGACATATTCAATATTTGCTGTATGTTTCTTCGTTTTCAATATGGGAGTGATGATGCAGGGCGCCGCTAAAATAATTTCAGTCGCCTCAGGGAATGTCATATCTCCTGATATGGTAGTTCTGACCATGACACTGGCATTTATCATTTACAGTTATGCAGGAGGGCTCATAGCAGCTGCCTACACCGATTTCATCCAGGCATTTCTTATAATTCTCCTCTCTATCCTGCTTATACCACTTGGATTAAAGCAGATTGGCGGTTTTGCGGGAATGAGAGCTGTGCTTCCCGACCATTTCTTCGACCTCTTCAATTCTGCCAGCGGTATTGATGCATTCACAATAGCCATGCTGGCTGTCAACGGGATCGTTGGAATAACAGCTCAGCCCCATATGATTTCTATGTGTGCAACCGGAGATACTGAGAGGGCAGGACGTATTGGCCAAACCTTCGGTTCGATGGTAAAACGCCTGGTTACAATCGGATGGGCACTGACAGGATTAGTGGTGGCAGCGCTTGTAATAAAGAAAGGAGTTACCCTTCCGGATCCTGAGATGGCTTTTGGATATGCCTGCAGCGTCCTTCTTGTTCCCGGAATGGTTGGATTGATGCTCTCAGCAATTGTAGCGGCTAATATGGCGGCATGTTCAAATTTCATGGTAAATACCGGCGCTCTCTTCACTCAGAATTTTTATAAGAAATATATTAATCCCGATGCTGTGGATAGCCGGCTTTTAAAGATGGGCAAGATCTCAGGTCTTGGCCTTGCAGTGCTCGCAGTTTTTTTTGCCATGAGTATAAAGAGTGTGTTGCATGCCTTTCTTTTTACTGAGACACTTGCGGCATTTATGGGTATAATCTTCCTTGGAGGTCTGGTCTGGAAAAGAGCAAACAGGTATGGTGCTGCGTCTGCCTTAGCCGCATCAATGTTAACCTATTTTATATCAAATTATGTGCTAACCGGTGAATTAATGCTTGTATATCAATGGAAAGCGGGTCCTTTCGGTCTGGCCATGCTTTCAGGTTTTTTCGCATTCTGGCTTGTCAGCATTCTGACACAGCCTGAAGACAGGGCGAAGAATGAAGCTTTCTTTGATAACATGAGAAGAAAATCAGACGCTAAGCAGACCGGAAGTGACGGCAAAAAACCCCTCGCTTCAGAAACAGGCGATGACCTTATCCTGCTCGATCTTCCCGGATGGCTTCATAAATCGCGATGGACAGGTTTTTTCAAACGTTACCGTGAGGACATAGCCGGTTTTGTCTTAAGCTGGATTGTTGTAGGAGTACTTATTCTGTTAGCCTGGGGAATACTGCAGATCTAGTATGGTACACGCGCTCGGCGAAGTCTCCAGACTTCGCCGCAAGATACTTAGCAGTCAGGAGACTACAATGTTTTAAAAGCGAAGTCAGGAGACTTCGCTTAGCAGTCAGGAGACTTCGCTTAACAGTCAGGAGACTGCGCCAGAGAGCATCTTAAGAAACATTAACTTATTTCATTTGGTATTGATTGATACTATTAATAACTTTGAACGTTACTTAAAACTTAAAAAGATGGGAAATCTTGGAGCTACAGAGATCATTTTAATTTTGCTTGTTGTTGTTTTACTGTTTGGAGGCAGGAAGATACCTGAGCTCATGAAAGGTATTGGTCAGGGAATGAAAGAATTTAAGAGGGCTTCAAGGGTGGACGATGATAAGGAAAAAATGAGTGCTGAGCCAAAAGAGGAAGCGAAGAAGTAAAGGCTGCACGGGTTTTTCCTCAGGCAATCAGTCTGAGACTATATATTGTGGTGCTTTTCTGTGTTTAGTCCCCTGTTCATAGCTGTATGCTATCTGAATGAGCACTGGCTCACTCCATGCCCTTCCAAAGAAAGTCACACCTACCGGCAGGTTATTAATGAAACCCATGGGAACAGTAATTGCAGGGTATCCTGCTATTGCTGCAAGTGAGGAACTTCCTCCGATAAAGTGATCCCCCAGGATTAAATCTGTTTTCCATGCCGGCGAACCTGTCGGAGCCATTATTGCATCAAGGTTATTTGTATTCATCACCCTGTCAATTCCATCCTCTCTTGTTGCTTTCAACATAAGCTCAAGGGCTTTCTTATACTCAGGTGACGACAGATCACCTTTGCTGGCAGCCAGTTCAAGAGTTTTCTGGTCAAAATAGCGAAGTTCAACACTGTCTGACTTATTGAATTCAATAAGTTCATTTATGCTCTTTACCGGAGAATCATAGCCGCGTCCTTCAAGATATCGGTTAAGTCCGTCTTTGAATTCATAGACCATAACTTCGAATGAAGCATTCTCATAATTTTCACCTTCGGGGAAGTCAATATCGATCACCTCCGCGCCATTTGCCTTAAGCCACCTGACTGTCTTTTCCATCAGGGAGTCAACTCTGTCAGAGAAGCCCATTGCCTTTCTCTGAAGTCCGATGCGTTTACCTTTTACACCATCTGCTATAAGATATTCTGAGTAGTCGGTTAAATACCTGCCCTCTGAATCCAGTGTTTTGGTGTCGGAGGAATCGATGCCAGTCATTGTGCCCAGAGCTATTGCAATATCCTGTACTGTTCTTCCCATAGGGCCGGGTGTATCCTGGGAGAATGAAATAGGGATTATGCCTGAACGGCTGATAAGGCCTACAGTTGGCTTGATGCCTGCAATACCGTTATTATTTGAGGGACAGACGATTGAACCGTTGGTTTCAGTGCCTATTGCAATCATGCATAGATTCGCAGAGACAGCAACACCTGACCCGGAGCTTGAACCGCAGGGATTGCGGTCGAGTACATATGGATTTTTTGTTTGCCCTCCCATGCCACTCCATCCGCTCGATGACACAGAAGCACGGAAATTGGCCCATTCACTCAGATTGGATTTGGCAATTATTACAGCTCCGGCCATTCCTCAGCTTTTTTGCAACAAAGCTGTCTTCTTTTGGATAAGAGTTTCTCAGTGCAGTTGATCCTGCAGTATTCGCCATCTTGTCATGAGTGTCGATGTTGTCTTTCAGTATCACAGGGACACCGTGCAGTGGTCCCCTGGTCTTGCCTGCAGCAAGCTCGCTGTCGAGCTCCTCAGCTATCTGTAAGGCATCCGGATTAACCTGTATTACCGAATTAAGACCTGGTCCGTTTTTATCGATCTCATTTATTCGATCGAGATATACTTTCACAATGTCGGCGATTGTATACCTGCCCTCTTTGTAACCCTGTTGCAGCTGTGAAATAGTCATTTCTTCGATCCATCCGGTATCACCTTCTTCAGGCGAAGTTTTACCGGAAGGCGACTTGCATGTCATCAGGAAGCTTATTGCCAGGACGCAAAGCAAAAAAAATCTGTAAAAGCTGGTTTTCAGTATCATAAGGGTATTATTTAAGCGGTTAATATTCCTCAGGTATCAGCTGGCTTCTGGACAAGCAACTCGGAAGCAAAATTTACCTGCTCCGGGTCACCAAGTAAATATGCAATATCTTCACCCATGAACACAGTCTCAGGTACGGGATGTTCAATAATATCCGATCCTCTTCTGATAGCCAGAAGGGTAACTCCGGTAATCTTCCGCAGATCAATATCGAGGATTGATTTTCCTTCCGCCCGGGCACCCTGTTCAACCTTTACCGCCTGAATACTTATATTTGGAAATTCATCGAGAACAGAAGGCTGATTTACAATGTCCTTTTCACTGAAAGCTCCCAGACTGGTATTCCTGATATGTGTAAGGATGCGGTTAACCTCTTTCTGAGGGATGAGCCTTTTTAAAAGGATGCTGTTTAAAAGATCAATGGCTAACTCGAGCTTTTCCGGGATCACCTGGTCGGCGCCTGCTTTATAGAGCATTTCCATATTCCTTACAAGGGTCCCTCTTGCCAGAATATAGGCATTTTTATTTATCCTTCTTACTTTTTCGATAATAGCCATGGATGGGATGATACTGCCTACTGAAACGACTACGATATCTGCAGTATCCACATGTGCCTTTCTCAGAATTGGCTCATTTACAGCATCACCATAAACTACCATGTCACCGGAATTTATTTTTTCGCGTGCCATTGACGGGTCAAATATTATGGAGATATGTTTCAGGTTATTCTGTTTTGCCATAGCCGACAGTTTTATTGCAGCTGCATCCTTGCCTATTATTACAAGATGGTTCTTGAAATCGGGTATCTCAATCTCCTTCAGTGGAAATAATCCGTTGATCATTACCCCGGGCAGTGGCAGCTTAAGGAGGAGTTTTGACAAAGGTGAGGACAGGTAAAATATAAATGGTGTAAAGGCCATTGTAATAACCGCTACGGCAAGGAAGAGGTGATAATAGAAAGCTGACAGTATGGAGTTGTCAAAACCGAATTTAGCCAGGATAAATGAAAATTCACCCACCTGGCTCAGTGCAAGGCCGATCAATACTGTCCCCTGCAGAGTATGACCCAGAATGAATCCTGTACCTCCCGCAATTATGGTTTTTACCAGTAGTATCAGAACCACGCTGAATATAACCAGACTATAGTTATCGATAACGAATGAGATATCAAGCAGCATCCCGATGGAAACAAAGAAAAAGCTGGCAAAGATATCCTTGACAGGCTGAAAATTACCAAAAGCATTGTAGCTGTATTCCGATTCGGAGATCATCAGTCCTGCCAGAAATGCGCCGAATGCAAGTGACATCCCTAATTTTGAGGTGAGAAGGGCAATTGCAAAACATATCAGGAAAATACTCATCATGAAAAGTTCCTGGTTCCTTGTGAGTGCTATGAGGTGCAACAGTTTCGGCAACAGCCACTTGTTGGCAGCATAGACAAGACCTATTATGAGAATTACCTTGAGCGTAAGTGTGATTAATTCCTTCTGAATGTCAAGTGAATTATCAGCCAGGAGATTTACCAGCAGAAGGAGCGGTGCAAGCAGCAGATCCTGAAATATAAGTATACCAAGAACTGTTCGTCCGTAGTTTGATGTGAGTTCGGACCGTTCCTGGAGAATTTTCAGAACAAGGGCTGAGCTGCTCAGGGCAGCCAGGAAACCTATAAATATTCCACTCTGCCAGCTCATCCCGAAAAAATGTGATGCTATGAAAAATACCCCGGCAGTAACGGTTACCTGTATAAATCCGCCAAGAAAAACAATCTCTTCTGATCTTCAGCAGGTGCTGCAGGGAAAACTCCATTCCGATGGTGAACAGCAGCAGTACTACCCCTATCTCAGCTAAAAGCTCTATCTGATGTCCCCCGGAAACCAGTGAAAGCAGATGCGGTCCGGCAATGACGCCCGTAAGCAGATATCCGACAACAGTAGGGATCCTGTACCTTGTGAAGACCAGGTTCACAACGGTGGAGAGGGCAAAAATTATTACAATATCCTTTAATAGCGACAGTTCCATTCTATCTTACCGGTATCTCAAAGCAACTTCTTCAAAGATAGTTATATCAGTCCGGAAAGCAGAATACAGGCAGTTATTTTTTCTTAATAGTCCGGATCATGGGTCCTGTACATTATTAATGAATGAGTGAAGTTTTATACCCAATCCAAAATATTTGATCCGGCAAATAATTTTGAATATATTTGTTGTAGATCATCATTGCATATTCAGGATCCATTCATTTTTATATAATTCTTAAAAGCGCCAGGGGGAAAATGAAAAACATCTATCTGCATATTCCGGATCCGGAGTTTCCTGATGCTCCTCTGGTACTGGCCACCGTTGTCAGAACCATCGGGTCCACTCCCCAGAAACCTGGATCTTCAGCATTATTTGGCAGAAAGGGACTTGTTTCAGGCACAGTAGGAGGGGGTGTTGTTGAAGGAGAAGTGCAGAAACTGGCAGCTGAGGCAATTTTGTCAAAGAATTCAGGACTTTACCACTTCAATCTTGCAAATGATATCTCAAAGACTGAAGAAGCTATTTGCGGTGGAGAGATAAGTGTCCTTGCAGATGCCACCCCCTCAGAACATATTAAGGTCTTTAACCAGCTTAAACTGTCACTGGCAAACGGCATTCCGGGAGTCCTGATTACCAGGGTTACACCTGCTACGGAAGGGTGTGTGAAGATTAACCGTTACTGGATAAGTGAAATGGTCAGACCTTCACTTCCGGATGATCTTCTTGCCAGGATTGAACCTGAAGTTACAAAGCTGATGAATGAAAAGAATCCCTCTGGTTTCAGTGGTCTGGAAATTGGTCTTCCGGGCGGGGAACCATCAGTCCCGGTTTTTCTTCAGCCATTCTTCCCTCCCGGACAGCTTGTCATAGCAGGTGCCGGTCATATAGGCAGGGCACTGGCACATCTGGGAAGTCTGCTCGATTTCGAGGTTACCGTAATTGATGACCGTAGTGAATTTGCAAACAGGGAAAATATACCTGATGCAGACCATTTCATTGTTGATAATATCGGCAAAGCCATCGGTGATGTGAAAAAAGGAGAGAATACCTATGTTGTTATTGTCACCAGGGGACACAGGGACGATGCTGCTGCACTGAAGCCATGTATCGGAAAGGGGGTGGCATATATCGGAATGATAGGCAGTAAAAACAAGATTGCTGCCATGCGTGCACACTTTTTGGAAAACGGGTGGGCCACCTCCGCTCAATGGGATCAGATCCATGCTCCTGTGGGGCTTCCTATCAAATCCCAGACAGTAGAAGAGATCGCTGTCAGTATTGCTGCAGAGCTTGTAATGGTAAGAAATAGTACAAGATAAAATTATACACGATGCAGGGTGCAGGGTGCTGGGTGCTGGGTGCAGAGTGCTGGATAGCCTGGCAAAATTCCCCCTTTGAAGGGGGGCAGGGGGATGTTAAATTGAACGACATAAATTATTTTTATGACAATTCAATTGGACTTTGTGAGATCTTAAGATTTCAGACCCAAAAAGGTTAAAAACTATATATAATTTATAATAATAATTCTTGAATGGGCGGAATCTGGAGTATTATTCTTGCAGCAGGTGAATCAAAGCGTATGGGATTTCCGAAAATGCTTCTGGAATTCAATGGAAAAACCATGATCGAAAATGTCCTGGACCATGTTGCAGAATCGGATTCAGATGGTATATTAGTGGTTCTTGGCGCCGGCAGGGAAGAGCTTATTGACCTGGTCAGGAAATATGATGTAAAGTATTGTTATAACGAAAGTTACAGGGAGGGAATGCTTTCATCTGTACAATGCGGATTTAAGAATCTGCCTTCAGATACCGATGCAACGCTGGTTTTCCAGGGCGATCAGCCGTTTATTGGTCCTGAGGTGATAAATAAGGTAATAGGGGCATACCGGTCAGTCCGGCAAGGGGATCATTATTCCTGCATTTAACGGAAAAAGGGGACATCCGCTTCTGCTTGACAATAAATACAGGGATCAGATCGATAAGCTTAATCCGGAAGAAGGATTGCGCTCAATCACTTACCTTAATTCAGATGATGTTCTGGAGGTCGAGACAGATGACCCGGGTATTTTAAGGGATTTTGATACTTATGACGATTACAGGAAGGAATTTAATCAAACACGATAGCTATGGAAGAAACAATCAGTTTTCAGTTAAACGGGAAAAAGACAGATGCCCTGATTGATCCCACGGAGACACTCCTCTGGGTGTTGCGCAATCATTTCGGGCTCACGGGAACCAAGTATGGCTGCGGCATGGGATTCTGCGGATCATGCACAGTACTCATCGACAATGAGGCAGTACGGTCGTGCACAATTCCGGTGGGTGATGTAAAGGGTAAAAATGTTGTTACAATTGAAGGCCTGGCAACCAATGGTGAGCTGCATCCTGTTCAGAAGGCATTTGTTGAACATGATGCACTGCAGTGCGGTTATTGTACTCCGGGCATGATAATGAATGCTACAGGTCTGCTGCTGAAAAATCCTTCTCCCTCACAGAAGAGATAAAGGAGGGTATGGAAAATAATTTCTGCCGTTGCGGTGCACATGTTCGAATTGTTGAAGCTGTTCAGACTGCTGCAGAAGAAATGAAAGGAGGGAAATAATCATGAAAAAAGAAGAGACTTTAAATCAGGCTGCAACATCGGATAAAAGACGCAGCGGAATGCCAAGACGTGACTTTTTCAAAATACTCGGAAGCGGTATTATTGTTTTTTTCCTGCCGGGGTGTGCCGGCGACGGTACTCACTGGCTGCCCCACTGGAAAGGGATCTCCCAAGGACTACAATGCTTTCCTGCAGATAGGTGAGGATGGAACTGTAAGCTGTTATACCGGAAAAATAGAGATGGGTCAGGGAGTTATTACATCACTGGTTCAGATGATGGCTGATGAGTTGAATGTTCCTATGGAAAAGATAAAGCTTGTAATGGGAGATACCGACCTCTGTCCGTGGGATGGAGGTACCTGGGGTTCAATGACTACCAGGCATTTTGGTCCATCTATGAGGGCTGCCTTAGCTGAAGCAAAAGGTGTATTGCTTGAACTGGCATCGGAAAAGCTGAAGGTGCCCGTAAGTCAAGCTTACTGTGAATGACGGAGTTATTTCAGATATCAGGTAATCCGTGCGAATTCGGTTACCTATGCTGAGCTTGCCAAAGGGTAAGAAAATTGAGAGATATCCTCGATGTAAAACCTTCAGCTGAAGACTATACGAAATTACATTTGTCGGGAAATCATACAGCCGGCTGGATGCAAGGTTGAAAGTTACCGGTGAAGCGAAATATACAGGTGACATGAAATTACCCGGTATGGTTTTTGCCCGCATCCTCAGACCGCCGTCACACGGTGCAAAACTTACAACATGTAGATACATCTCGGAGCTGAAAAGGTTGAAGGTACAAAAGTGGTCCGCGATGGAGACCTGATTGCAGTTCTGCACGAAAACCGCGACAGGGCTGATGAAGCGCTGGTTAAGATAAAAGCTGATTATGCTTTTAATGAATTGCCTGTTAATGACAAAACGGTCTTCGAATACATGCTGAAATCTGATTCGTATTCAAATGTTGAAACAACCAGCGGTGACCTTGAGGCAGGAAAGAAACTTTGTGACAAGACATTCGAATACAGTTGTTCATGATCCGTATCTGGCTCATTCACCAATCGAAACTCATGCGGCTCTAGCACAATTTGAAAGAGGCAAAATGACTGTCTGGGCTTCGACGCAGACGCCTTATCCTCTTCAGGATGAATTGGCTGATAGTATTGGCACTGTCTCTTGAAAAGGTCAGAGTAATTGTGCCATTTGTCGGAGGAGGTTTTGGTGGCAAGAGTACAAACCATCAGGCTGTCGAAGCGGCAAAGCTGGCAAAGCTGAGTGGGAAGCCAGTAATGGTTTTATGCACACGCGACGAGGAGTTTTTCTACGATAATTTTCATCCTGCCGGAGTGATTACAATCAAATCAGGTATCGACAAGTCGGGACTGATAAAATTCTGGGATTACAATACTTATTATTGTGGCACAAGAGGCGCTGAGATACTTTATGATGTCCCCAATCTTAGGCTTACTGAACATGATCGTAAGGAAAATGCTCCTATTGTTCATCCCTTTGATACAGGACCGTGGCGTGCTCCGAATAACAATACAAATACTTTCGCCAGGGAGATGCAGGTAGATATCATGGCTGCAGCAGCCGGGACTGACCCTCTCGAGTTCCGTCTTAAGAATCTTAAGGATGAAAAGATGATCGAAGTTCTGAAAAAAGTGGCTGATATGTTCGGATATAAACCGGGCAAAGGCAAGGGAGGAAGAGGAGTCGGCATTGCAATGGGTACTGATGTCGGTGCTCTTGTTGCCCAGATGGCTGAAGTTGAGGTTGATGAAAAGACAGGCAAGGTTAAGGTTTTACGGGTGGCCTGCGCACAGGATATGGGATTATGCGTAAATCCTCAGGGAGCAACACTTCAGATGGAGGGCTGTATGACAATGGGACTCGGATATACACTTTCGGAAGAGCTCATCTTTGAAGGGGGGAATATCATATCAAGAGGTTTTGATTCCTATGAAATTCCTAAGTTCTCATGGCTGCCAAAAATAGACACTTTTATTATTCAAAGGATGGATGAACCTCCGCAGGGTGGTGGAGAACCGGCAATTATAACTGTCGGGGCAGCTGTTGGAAATGCAATTTTCAATGCAACAGGAGCACAGGCTCACCAGAATGCCATTCACTCCGGAAAGGGTGCTTGAAGCGTTAAAGAAAGCATAAATATACGCATCAGGCATCAGGCATCAGGCTCAGGGGAGATTGATTAGTGAAAATACTCCTGATGCCTGTCGCCCGCAGCCTGACGCCATCTTTTCAGAAGAGATATTTTTTAAGGAGTTCAATGCCTTTCTTTATCTCCTCACGGCCCGATGATTCGATGCCATACCATCCACGGTATCCTGAATCTTTGGCCAGCTTTATCATTTTTGCTGTCAGCTCCTCGGTTGGCTGATTGCGGTATGACATTCCACCGGCATAAGGGAGCATCTTCTGCAGGTAATCGACATTGTCGAAATTATCAGCATGGCTGGCGCCAGTCAGGATAGCTTCCGAAATAAAGGTTATCAACCTCTTTCAGGAGTGATACCATCCAGTCGGCATCATTTGAAACTCCGCCATGATTTTCTATCAGAACACTTATCTTTGCGGGAACAGCATATTCCATCATCATCTGGTATGTCTCTGAAGCCCATTTAAGAGCTTCCTCCTTTGAAACATTTTCAGGTCCACGGCAATTGGTCCTTATTGCATGACATCCCAGGAAATGCGCTGCATCGATCCACTTGCGGTGATTGATCTCAAACTGACGCCGTTCTTCCTTCGTTGCCGAACAGCCGTCACCCTCATCGTCAACCATTATCAATACCATTTTGACTCCGTTGTCTGCAGCATTCTTCTTCAGCTGTTTAAGATATCCTTCTGTTGTTACTTCAAACAAGGTGTTTACAAATTCAATTCCATTCAGCCCGAAATCCTTCCTTGCGATCTTTGCAAAATCAAGGGTTTTCCATTTGCCCGACTTCACCTCATCAACGAGGGCCCACTGGGCAAGTGAAATATCATCTTTGACCAGCCGTGCCACTGGTGCTGCAAGGGATGATCCGATTACCGACGGAGCAACAATGCCTGCTGCCCCGGCTGCTATCGATTTTTCGAGAAAACTTCTTCTTGTTATATTATTCATCTGAGAGATTTGGTTTAATTATGCATTTATTTTAATCATCAGTCGGGGCTAAGATTAAAGTTCCCAGCCTTTGCGATATTCCCTTACCAGGTATTTATTGGCTTCCGGGATGTTGGTAATCTTCATTTCCCGGCTGTTGTAATCCACTCTTTTTCCTGCACGCAGCGCCACTCCACCCAGCAGAATTGTCTCGGTAACGGGTCCCGCATAGATAAAGCTTCCCGGTGACTGGGTCTTGTTTTTGAAAGAGTCTATCCAGACATCATTCCTTTCCTGCCTGTCTGCTGCCGAAGCCGGTTCATCCGCCATTATCTTTTTGTTGCCTGTATACAATACCGGTTTTTCGCCTCTGAAATCGCCAATGATCCTTCCCTTGTCACCGACGAACATAAGTCCCTCAGGTGCCAGCTCCTTGTCTTCTGCTCTTAATTCGTCAGGGTTAACCGGTTTCATCCCACCGTCGTACCAGAAAAGATCAAAAGGACCGAGAGCTTTCTGTGCCGCGAACCTGAAGCGGACAATACATGACAAAGGAAATGCCACATCATTTTTAACATTTGTTGAAACATGATTGACAATTGTCCGTGTTGTAGTGGCATAAGCCTCCGCGCTTAATGCCGGGGTGTCGATGCCAAGAGTCAGGAAGAGGGGAAAGAGGCTGTAATGTCCCATATCGGCAATACTGCCGGCACCAAAATCATACCAGCCCCGGAATACATTATGAGTGTAGTTAGGGTGGTAAGGACGGTTTGGCACTGGCCCCAGCCACAGATCCCAGTTGAAATCTTTCGGTACAGGTACAGTATCAGTAGGATTGGATTGCCACTGCGGCCAAACAGGTCGGTTCGACCAATTATGTATCTCTTTCAGTGTCCCAATTTGGCCTTCCGCGATCCATTTCTTAATTACATCATATTCGGGTCTTTTGCTCCATGCCAGAAGATGTGTGCTAAGACCGGTTTTCTTTGCAGTATCTATGGTAAGTTTCGCCTCATGCATCCTGTTGGCAATCGGCTTGTGCGTAACAACATGTTTGCCTTTTTTCATTGACGCAACAGCCACAGCGGCATGAAGATGGTCAGGGGTCATTATCTTGATAGCGGCTATATCGCTTTCCTTTTCAAGTAATTCACGGAAATCTTCATATGACTTGCATCCTTTAAATGTTCCTGAGGGCATATTTTTGCCATAGTATTTCTGGACAAACTCCTGCCCGATATCCCTTCCACCGGGAATTCCCTTGAATCCTTCCCCCCATGACTTATCGCCAAGGGCTTCCCGGATATCATCCCGGATGCCATTTAATGACCAGTCGACATAATCTGTTGTGAATTTGTTGGGATCACAGACAGCCACGATCTGAAGCGCCGGATTTTGAATAAGATCGGTCATCTCTCTTAAGCCCTGGGTCCCGCAACCAATATAACCAAGTGTGAGTTTATCGCTGGGCGCAATATAGCCGGGTCCTCCGAGTACTTGTCTGGGAACCACTGTAAATGCCACCGAAGCAGCTGCTGCTGATCCCAGGAATGCGCGACGGTTAATCTTTTTTGAAGTTGTCATTTGCTTAAATATAGTTTTATGTTAAGAAATTAATTCAGGAGAATATTTATGAAAAAGTCATCTCTGCAGAAGCCGTATCATTCAAATGTACAAAAACAGTTAGATAATCTGACAGAATTGTGAGTTAATTTTGACCTTGCTGATTTTAATATTTCTCTGATTTCCGTTATTTACCAGGATCACATTGTTGCTCTGAGAGAACAAGTTCATGGAAATGTTAAAATTTCATAAAGCTTTTCAAAATGCATTATTCCGTCAGTTGTTTACAACAGCGGCAGCATAAAAATTCTATATTTGTATACATATAAAAACAGAAAACCGCTTGGTATGAAAAGATCAGAGAAGGATAGGTTTAAGGCAGGAATAAAACGGATGGTTTACTGGATGAATGATCACAGGTTTCCCCCACGGCTGGCATTGTTTATGCTGGGAATTTTATCAACGGTATGGTTTCTTATCAGGGTTATACCAAAACCCTCCAGAGCCTCGTATCCATGTATGCAGGTCGCCGCTCCCTTTATGTCGGGTTTTATTGTGTATCTGCTGTCGCTGGGCGGGATTTCCCTTGCTTTCAGGAAGGCCGGACAGAACATTACACGCGGGAAGTATCTGGCTACCGTCTTGTTTTTGCTCTTTGCTGTGGCAGGAATGATTTTTACTCTTACCCGGGGCAGCCAGACATCATATGGCGGCGATCTGCCTGAAAGAGGCCCCGAAGATGGTCCCAATCAACCTTTCGGTACGGGCATGGGGGTAAATCCGGGCAGGGTGGTCTGGGTGTGGAATCCAATGGCAACAAATGAAAACTGTCTGAATACATTCGAGAGCAGGGATTATTACTTCAAACCTGAGAATACGAACAAGGAGATTGTAAGGACAATGATCAGGGATGCTCTGACAAAGCTCAGCGGCAAAAAAAGTATTCCTGAGGCCTGGGATGTACTTTTCCGCTATCATAATCAGATTAAGCATCAGAAAAGCAAAGGATATGTTAAGGGGGAGAAAATCCTGATAAAAATAAACCAGGGAACCTCAAGATGGCTGCTCACACAGGAAGATAAGGATAACGGATATTTTTTCCCGCAGACATTTAAACCGACTGCTCTGAGAGGGGCCGACAATTACGGAACAACAGAAACCAACCCCTATGTCGTACTTGAGTTATTAAGGGAACTGGTAAATGAAGCAGGCATAAATCCTGCTGACATATCAGTTGGAGATCCGATTACAGACATCTATGGTCATAACTACCAGGTTTGGTATGCCGAGTTTCCGGACGTAAAATACATTGACAAGTTCTCGTCAAGGTATGGCAGGACCCTTATCGCTCCCGGAGCTGACGACCGTATATTTTATGCAAACAAGAACCAGAAGGATAAGGTTTATGATGTTATTGAGAATGCTGATTACCTTATTAATGTTGCCAGCCTTAAGCCTCATTATGCAGCAGGTATTTCCCTGACAGCAAAAAATCATTTTGGGTCACAGGCACGGGCCACAGCCCAGCACCTGCACAATTCACTTGTAACCCCAAGAGGTACTCTGGGTTCCAACGGAGGATATCATAAGTATCGTGTGCAGGTCGATCTTATGGGAAGCAAATACCTCGGGAGAAACACTCTCCTTTATCTGGTCGACGGATTATTTGGCGGAGGTGCAATAGAAACCAAGGTTCCTGTCAAATATTTCATGCCTCCATTCAATAATGACTGGAGCAGCTCGATTTTTGTTTCCCAGGACCAGGTTGCACTTGAATCGGTTTGCTATGATTTCCTCAGGACGGAATGGAATGGCATAAACCAGCATAACCCGGCCAATGGTCAGCCGGACTATGCACCAAGCATCAGAGGAGTGGATGATTACCTTCACCAGGCAGCAGATTCCGCCAACTGGCCGGAGGGTATTACCTATGATCCTGATAACAGCGGCAGTCCCTTACCAAGTCTGGGGGTTCACGAACACTGGAATAATGCTCAGTCGAAACAATACTCCGGGAATCTGGGGTTTAAAAAGGGAATTGAACTGGTCTCAATCCCCGATACACTCGTAAAGAACAGCAAATAAGTATTTAGAAAATTTATTGATTATCTGGTTAAAAGATCGCAAAATTAATAGTACCTCATTAAACTGCCTGTAACATGAAAAACTCTGAAAACAAAATTATGACAAGCCGGCGCGATGCAATGAAACTTATTGCGGCAGGTGGATCTGCAGGACTTCTCGGCCTGCTTGGAAGCCCACTGGCAAGGGCAGAAGAATATCAAACTCCCGGATATGCAAAGGGAATGGCCCCTGTAAAAATAAAAAGTGTAAAAGCTATAGCCACAGCGCCTGAAGGCATAAACCTGATAGTTGTCAAAGTCGAAACAACAGAACCCGGCTTATATGGTCTTGGTTGTGCCACTTTTACTCAGAGGGCAGAAGTGGTTGTTACTGCTATCGATAAATATCTGAACGATTTTTGCGTCGGGAGAGATGTTGACAATATTGAAGATATGTGGAATAATGCATATGTAAGCTCATACTGGCGGAATGGGGGAGTCCTGAATAATGCTTTATCCGGACTCGATCAGGCTCTCTGGGATATTAAAGGAAAAAGAGCCGGCATGCCTGTATACCAGCTGCTGGGAGGAAAATCAAGATTTGCAGTACAATGCTATACACATGCCGGCGGAAGAACAAATGAAGAGGTGGTTGCAGATGTACAGAAATATATGGCAATGGGTTATCAGCATATCAGGATCCAGATGGGAGCATATGGAGGGGTCGGAACACTTGGTAGTAAACCAGCCTTCAGGGAGGCCGGTTTTGGCATGGAGAGTGATGATTTCATGGATCAGCGTGCGTACCTGAATTCAGTGCCAAAAATGTTTGAGGCAGTACGAAAAGCATGCGGCGATAAAGTGGAGTTGCTTCACGATATCCATGAACGTGTTGAACCTATGGATGCAATAAACCTGATAAAAAGACTTGAAGAATATAATCCTTTTTTCATTGAAGATCCGTTTTCCCCTGAAAATATGGAGTGGTTTAAACAGCTCCGGATGTCGACATCAGTTCCGATTGCCATGGGTGAGCTGTTCAATAACATAAATGAGTTCAAAATGCCGATGGTTAACCAGTGGTTCGATTTTATCCGTGTGCATGTCTCACAGATTGGAGGAATTACACCTGCAATGAAAATCGCAAGGCTGGGAGAGTGGTTTAATATCAGAACTGCATGGCACGGCCCGGGTGATGTCTCTCCCGTCGGACATGCAGCCAACTGTCATATGGACCTGGCTGTATGGAACTTCGGAATACAGGAAGCCGTACGATTTTCCGAAAAACTACAGACTATCTTCTCAGGTTGTCCCACAATGAACAAGGATTTTATGTCAGTTAATGAAGTACCCGGACTCGGAGTTGATATAAATGAAAAGGAGGCAGCAAAATATCCGATCGGCACAAAATCCAGATGGCAGGTAAGGAAGAATGACGGTACGGTTATAAGACCATAAGAAATACCAGAATGAAAAATAACAGGAGGGAATTCATAAGGAAGAGCACCGCATTGGCTGCCCTTTCAGTTGCAGGGTTAAGCGGTGCAGCATCCGGATTATCAGGCAGTACTGCTAGTCGGGGAAAAACCGGGGTCAGCGGGGCACAATCAAAGGATTATATCAATGATGCCGGGATTAAAATGTGTTTTGCCTATTTTGGCGGCATTAAAGCGGAAGAGCGTAAGGTTCAGTTTGGTAAACAGCTGAATGTCCTTGGCGCCGTAGGAGGAATCGATCCGCGAATGGTTTCTCTGCCAAATGCCAAACCATGGGAATTTGAAGCAGTATCTGCCGTTAAAAATGCCTGGGATAAAGCCGGACTCAGACTTGAAGTGATTGAGGGACCTCCCGCATTGTCCGAAAAAACAAAACTGGGTCTGGAAGGCAGGGATGAAGAGATCTCAAACTTCATCACCTTCATGAAAAATCTCTCCAAGGCTGGTATTGATACCGTATGCTATAACTGGATGCCGGTAATAAGCTGGGCCCGTACAACCAACGACCGGCCCGGCAGGGGCGGGGCACTGGTTACTGCCTTCGATTATGAAGATGTCAGGGACCTTTCACCAACAAAGTATGGAGAAGTTACTAAAGAGAGTCTCTGGAAGAACCTTGAATATTTCCTGAAAGCAGTAGTCCCTGAAGCTGAAAAGTCAGGTATAAAGCTTGCCATGCATCCCGATGATCCCCAGGTGGACAGCATAAGGGGTATCTCAAGGATCATGACTACAGCTGACGCTTTCAGGAGAATGGCTGCGATCTGCCCGAGTCCGAATAACGGATTAACAATGTGCCAGGGTAATTTTTCACTTATGGGAGAGGATATACCGGCTCTTGTAAGGGATTTCGGCAGCAAAAACCTTATCCACTTTGTCCATTTCAGGAATGTCAGGGGGGGCAAAATGAACTTTGTTGAGACTTTTCACGATGAAGGACAGATCGACATGTATGCAGCCATGAAAGCATATATCGACATAGGGTTCAGGGGACCTTTGCGGCCCGATCATGTTCCCACAATGGCCGGTGACAGTAATGAGCGTCCCGGTTACAGCGCACTGGGCAGCCTCTATGCAGCCGGCTATATCAGGGGGTTGATCGAGGCGGTTGCCAAAAACAGTTAGGGCGTGAATCTAAAATATTTAATGATGAAAAAATTATTTTATCTTTTGTCAGGACTAACAATTGCAGCTATGCCATTAATGAAATTTCCACAAACAGAGATCTCCAACGGATTAATCCAGGCAAAGATCTATCTTCCGGATGCCAGGGAAGGGTACTATCAGGGTACGAGATTTGACTGGTCAGGCAATATGCCAAGCCTTAAATTTGCAGGACATGAATATTTCGGACAGTGGTTCACAACCTACAGACCGGAGATCCATGATGTTATTATGGGGCCTGTAGAGGAGTTTACAGCTATCGGTTACCAGGAAGCAAAACCCGGAGAAAATTTTGTGAAGATCGGAGTGGGTGTTCTTACCAAACCGGATGATAAGCCATACGCATTTGCGAGAATATACCCTGTTGTGAACAGGGGAAAATGGGATGTGAAACAGAAGAGTGATCAGGTATTGTTTTCACATGAACTGAACGATAAAAACTGCTCTTATAAATATGAAAAGTGTGTGGAACTGGTAAAGGGTAAGCCTGAACTGCTGCTCAGCCATACCCTGAAGAATACTGGCAGCAGCACCATTGAAACCAGCGTTTATGATCATAATTTCTTTGTTATTGATAACCAGCCTGTTGGTCCGGGTTATTCAATAACAGTCCCGTATGATATCAAAGGAACCGGACAGGGAATAGGTGAACTCGCTGAAATAAAGGGCAAACAGATACTATTCCTCAGAAATGTGAACAATGGAGAGAATGTGTTCTGCAGCCCGCTTGAGGGATTCAGTTCCTCTCCCGTAGATTATGATTTCAGGATTGAAAACAGGATTGCCGGCGCCGGAGTGCGGATTACATGCGACCAGCCGATTGAGAAACTGAACTTCTGGTGCTGTTCTACAACCCTGTGCCCCGAGCCGTATATTAAAATAAAAATTGATCCGGGCAAAGAATTCAGCTGGAAGATCCGTTATGAATTCTATACGCTGAAATAGGTATTGAAGGGAGGATCTGTAATGGTAACCGTATTTTAATATTGAAATTCAGTCAGGTCCTGAATTTCTCCCCTCCTTTTCTCTGTGTATCTCTGTGAATTCTCTGTGGAGCTCTGTGTAACAATAAATTAAGAACTTACACAGAGAGCACAGAGGTGGCACAGAGTTCCACTGAGCCCTTTTTCAACTGCCTCTGTATATTATATCTCTTCAATTACCAGGTTACGCCATTTTACCCTGATCCCTCCTCCGGAATGTATCTGAAGGGCTATCGATCCGTTGCCCTGACCGATCTTTTCGTCGGAGAAATCTACCATTGACTGACCATTGAGCCAGGTCTGTACCCTGTCGCCGACAACACGGATCCTCAGTGTATTCCACTCGCCGGGCTTAAGGATATTCTCTTTATCATCGTCAATCTGCTTAAGCCACTCCCTGCCATACGATTCGTATATGCCGCCGGTATCGTGCCCTTTGGGAGCCACTTCACACTGCCATCCTGCTATTTTTGTCCCTTCAATCGTAGAACGGAAGAATACACCGCTGTTTCCGTCAGCCTCCTGGAGAAACTCCAGGGTCAGGTCAAAGTTTTTATAGGATTTTTCAGTTGCCAGATATCCGTACTCCTTATCAGGACCACTTTCACAAACCAGAAGGCCATTTTCAACAAACCATTTCTCGGTGCCGTATATTTTCCAGCCGGTAAGGTCTTTTCCATTAAAAAGTGATTGTTTTTTTTCAGGAACTGTAAAGCCTGTAAGAAGAATCAGTACAAAAACTGACAGATAGATTTTTTTCATGAGTTTCAGTATTTATTTAATGTTTAGTAAATAATCAGTACTTAAAATGAACTAAAATCCGGAGTGCCTAAAGTTACATAACATTATTATAAACTCTAGTCACTCTAGTCACTTTAGTCACTCAAAGAACTACAAACTGTCTGAGGTAATTCCGGCTCAGCATGAGGGAGGTTTTTCTGTTTTCAATTGACCCTTCAAATGATTTATCCTCCACCTCTATGCAGGCAGGACCATTATAGCCAACCTCATACAGTGCAGAAAAGAATTTTCCCCATTCGATATCACCCAGACCCGGAATTTTAGGGGTATGCAGGTTGAGGGGAGTTGTAAGTATTCCGACGTCATTAATTCTGTCTTTCAATATCCTGGCATCTTTCAGGTGCACATGGAAGATGCGCTCCCTGAACTCAAATATCGGCTTCACATAATCCATCATCTGCCATATCAGGTGGGAGGGGTCGTAATTCAGTCCGAAATGGTTTGAAGGGATTGCTTCAAACATCCTTCTCCAGATCGCCGGCGAATGAGCGAGATTGTTGCCTGACGGCCATTCATCACGGGTAAAGAACATCGGGCAATTCTCGATTCCAATCTTAATATTCCGCTGTTCTGCATATTGCACAATCGGTGGCCACACCTCCAGGAATTTTTCAAAGTTGTCATCTTCATGCCTGGCGGGGTCAGCTCCGATAAAAGTATTAACTACCCCTAAATCCAGTCTGACTGCAGCATCAATTACTTTCTTAATGTGCCCGATATAGAAGTCAGATTTGACCTTGTCGGGATGAAGCGGATTGGGATAATAGCCAAGTCCGGAAACAGTGATGTTTCTTTGCTGCAGCTTGTTTCTGATCCTCCCGAGCTCATTATCATCCAGGGAGGCAACATCAACATGCGTAACCCCGGCATACCTGCGGTCAGCCTTACCCGACGGCCAGCACATCATTTCCACGCAGGAAAAACCATTGTCCGCAGCAAAATCAACAACCTCATCAAATGACAGATCGCCTAATATCGCACTTACAAAACCAAGTCTGATCATAATGGTACAGTTTTATAATTTCCCGGTTAAATTATCAGGATGCAATTTAATAAAAATAGAGGAGGTTTTTATAAATGGAATTATTTTAACCACGGTGTTACACGGAGTTTACACGGAGGCACAGGGCACAGGGCTCAGGGCACAGGGCTCAGGGCTCCTCACGCCTAAAGCCTGAAGCCTGAAGCCTGACGCCTACTTCACCTCTGTTCTTACCCCCGTTGAAATTGCCACATTCTTTCTCCACTCGTATCTGTTGTCTTTGGCAAACATGAGCAGGACATCATAGGTGCCGGGGGAACAGCAATTTGCTACTGTAACATTACTATAGCTTATTGTTTCCAGATTTTTTATTGGCTCGGGTTTCCCTGTTTGTTTAAGGGCAGTTCCGGCAGGGTATAGATGCATTGCCCTGACATCTGTGTTACCCCCTGCATAAACAATTCCACCCGCATTGAGATTAACAGATACTTTATAGCTCATATCAGCCTTCATCTGGAAGTTATCGAGCCAGACCTTATGTGTCTGGTTTGAGATCCCTATTGATAAAAGCAAATCATAAGTACCGGGTTTTATTTTTCCTTTGGTTTTTCCCTCAGACTGGTCGGGTGTGACAGCTTTTTCATGTTTCTCTTTTTCATAAAAAGAAGGGATCCCAAAGTAGGAATCCTGAATTGTATGTGATTTACATCTGTGTACAAGTGATTCATACTGAGCCAGTCCATTCAGCGATGCCTGTTTTTCCTCTATGTTGATCTGGTAGTCATAAAGAGTAACTGAAACGGTTGTTCTTGTTTTCGGTTTTATCACGATATTTCCAACTAAAAAACCCAGAGTTCCCGGATTAGCCGAGAGCTTGAAATTAAGCTGGAGATCGTAATTCCCCGGGGCCGCTCCCTGCATCTTAACCTCTTTACCTTTACTCAGAAGTTTGAATTCTGAACCGGCAATAAGGTCGCCAAGAGCTCTTATGTTGACTGTCAGCGGAGATGTTTTATCTCCTTCATTCATTGGAGTATAGCTTTGCTGAACCCAGACCTGGTTCCAGCAGCGTTCAGTTTTCACGGTGATGCCATTGTTGAGCTTGTAAACGTAGTTCGTGACTGGCTGGGCATCCAGAGCAAGGAAGACCACCAGATGAAGAAACAAAATTGAAATTATGTTTTTCATAGCAGTAAAAATTATGTGGAATGAGTTAGACTCAAACAAAGTTAAACCAATTAACAACGCGAGTCAATTTTTTCTCTGTACTGAGACCGGGAGGCAGGACGCAGACTTTGCCAGCCATATCTTACCGTAGAGAAGCGAAGGATGGGTTCCAAATTATTTTAACCACGGAGTTTACACGGAGTTTACACCGAGTCACACGGAGTCCCTATCTCTATCATATTCTCAGGGAGATAAAATATGTTACAACCGAGACTGACGCTCCCAACACCGATCCCCAGATCAGGTCCACTATAGTGACCAGTACTGGCCAGTCTTTCAGCGTTGCAAGATTGGTCAGATCGTATGTGGCATATGTTACCAGGCCGAAGAATGCGCCATAGATCAGCGCGTGAGTCCAGGATTGCTTTTCAACGGCAGGGGCTATGACAAAGGTGACAAGAGCGGCAATGAAGAGCATATAGAAGATAATAGCCGCAGTCCATCCGATATCGGGTCTCATAAGAAAACCTATCTGTCCGGCGTAAAATTTCCTTGCAACCAGGACAAGCCATACCATATCTATTATAAAAAAGGCAGGCAATGCGATCAGAAAGAGTCTTATAAACATTTGTGTCAGTATTAAGTTAATTAGTATTTTTTCGTCTGTTCATTGTATATTAATAAAAGTTGAATTGGCAAAATAGCCGTCATCTTTTCCATAAATGAAAAGGCAGCTGCCATTGGAGATCCTGTCAATGATCTCTTTTGTGATTTCAACCGGCAGGGCAGGGCATCCCCAGCTTCTGCCAAGCCTGCCGTGCCTGTCAATAAACTCCTGACTGACATAATCGGCTCCATGGATAACGATCTCCCTCGATCTTGCATTATCATTGTAATTCTTTTCAAGTCCGTCGAGACGGAGGGAGTAACCATGCTTTCCAGAATAGGTCTCTGCTGTCAGATAGAACCCCAGCGAGCTGCTGAGAGATCCGGACTGATTGGAATAGGTTGCGGCAACATTATCCCCGGAGTTTCTGCCATGCGCAACCAAACAATGGTACAGCAGCCTCCTGTTATCCAAGTCAATTATATAGCATCGTTTGTCTGTCGAAGGCTTCGAAAAATCAATTATTGTTATGATATTTTTCTTCCTTAGTTTGTCTGTCTTTTTATACCCCGTGACAGCAGAGCTGAAAACTTCAAAAGGGAGGATCTTCTCAAGTTCGCACTCAAGCCAGAGCTGATGTATTTCTGCATCATTCGTCTGTCCTTCTGCCATCACCGTACTTCTGCCGCATCCATACAATAATAGTATCGATAAAAACAATATCCTGAAAGTTATACATCTTTTTAACTCCTTAGAATCAGCGACCGGGTACAATTGCTTGTATATCATATCGGTATAGCTTTGAATAGTATTCCGGGGATCTATCGTCCGGAATATTTGAACAGGCTGCTTTCAGTCAGATTATGTTTTCCGCGGAAGGTCACTTCAGGATTAACGTCAAGTTTCAGAAGATCTTTCCTGTTGCCGATATCAAATGCAGTAAGATAAACCAGACTGGTAATCTTGTAAAACTTATCATAATTGATAAATTCAGTCGCATCCCTTGGGGTGTGGTAATCGGGGGTGAAACCGGAGAAAAACCAGACAGAGGGTATTCCGAAACGGATAAAAGGATAATGGTCGCTTCTGAAATATACCTGTTCAGGATGGTTTATATTGGAATACGTGTAATCAAAACCGAAGTTGATCCCCGATTGTTTATTAACCTCGTTAATTGATGCATCCAGTTCTGAACTGAGGAGGTCTGAACAAACAAGGAAGAGGCTGTCAGTATGATTTCGGCCCAGCATATCCATGTTGAGGCAGGCGCTTATCTTTTCAACGGGGACCGGACAGTTATTTATGAAATAGTGCGAACCGTTCATCCCCTTCTCTTCCCCGGTAAACCATGCTATTATTACCGACCTTTTAGGCCGTTCTGTGAGCAAAGCCTGCGCAATCTCAATCAGGGCAACTGTAGCTGTGCCGTTATCATCTGCGCCCGGAAGTACCTCTCCCTCGCGTAAGCCCAGACCGTCAGGATGACCGCAGATTACAATGTATTCATTCCTGAGTACGGGATCTGAACCTTCAATAACGGCGATAACATTACGGGATGTTGTCTCCAGAGATCTCACTTCTACATCCAGCTGAACTCTTGATCGCCTGATCTCCTTTGACGGGATCTGTTGCCCCTGTTTTATTTTCATGAACATTGCTCCGATATTACTTACCGGTACCCCCATGATTTCGGCGGCCAGCGAATGAGATATCTCTGCCTGCTCAAACGGAAGGGAGGGCCGGGTAGATTCTGCTGCCTTCCCGGGAGATCCTGATTCAAAGTCTGTCCTCTGTGTATCATAAATGATACCTATTTTTCCGGAAGGGATATCCCCGAAAATATTGAATCCGGCATTCAACTTTTCCTCTCTTTCAGGACTTACAACTGACAGTACAGCTGAAGCGCCCCTGTTATATATGGCAGATATAATATTATTCAGCCTGTAATAGAAATAGGGTCCTGAAGCGGCTTTATAACCAGGCCGCATTGCGTCCAGAATGATGACTATCTTTCCTTTCAGATCCAGATCCTTCAGATCATCCCAGCCATTTGCCGGATCAGAAATGCCCAGTCCGGCAAAAACAACATTACCCGCATACGATCCGCTTGCGGAAAAGTTCCCTCCGAAAGCCTGTCTGTAATAACTGATCCGTTCACCTTCTGCACCGGAGATGGTTATCCTGGTCCCTGGCTGAAAAACTTCTGTAACGGTTACAGGGACAGCCTGGTAATAGGAACTATCCTGCATAATTGTCTTTAATCCTGCATCTCTTGCCCAGTTGGCAACATATAGTGTTGCAATGTCGAGTTCAGGGGAGGGGGTTTCCCTGCCCCTGAATTCTTTTGCACCAAGAAATTCAAGATGGTACCTCAGTTCCTTTTCAGTAATTGTCTTTACCCCTTTGGATTGTGAAAAAAGTAGACCTGCAGAGGGAAGAGAGCTAAACAGGAACATTAGTAGTAAAATGGTCAGGTACTTTTTCATTGTAATATTTTAAGTAGTATTTATTTGCATTCAGAAGTGAAATATACCGAAATTTAATCACTTTCCGGGAGTGAGCATTAAGAAGTTTATAAATCGCGGCTGCAGAATGGATTGGTCAGATCTTCCCTGCTGCCAGTGCAATCAGCCTAGCCGCGGGCAGAAGCATGAACTGGGCTAAAACTGTTCCAAGCACCCTGGCAAAAACCATATATACAATGATCCGCCTGAAAATAGTTTCGCTGGTTTTCCCCAGGACAACGTCATCGGTCATAACGGAGAGGAATGGATCAATGAAAATGAACAGAAGAATTGTCGAGAGGCCATTTATAATAGCGGACAGACTGCTTGCAGTGGTGCGGTATTCGGGATTGAAATAACCTGCATAGAGTGAAGACAATACTCCGATTGTAATGATCGCTACAGCCACCACATTCATTATGAACACTTTCCAGGGGAAGTCATTCTTCAGATCAATGCCTGTGATGTTCTTTGTGTCTGGAATGACTATGTTTTCCTTAATTGAAGTAATACCTGATCTGGTAAAGCTGTAGAGCAGGACCTTTGGTACTGATTTATAAATACTGAATTTCTCAACGGCAATTGATAATATTCTCTGGAAAGTAGGGATCAGCATACCTCCGAATATTGTTGCAATAGTACAGGAGAGGATGATCAGCCTGAAATCCAGAAGGTTTGATCCTGAACCAGCATTGATGTTATTTTCAATTGTGCTCGCCAGCAAGGGAGCCTGAAATCCGTTTGCAGTGCGTGATACCAGAACCAGAATATTGAAGAGGGCAAACGAGACAGCAATTCTTCCGGTCCTTATTCCGACTATCCTGACGGAATAGGAGAGAGTTGTTATAAGGTTTATCAGGAATGTGAGAGCCAGTACAAATGCAATTTGACCAGTCATAGATAAAAGGGTTAGATTATATTATGCAAAAAAAGATCATTGACCGCGATATATTTAAGTATCTGTCATCAAAATTAGCACATAACTTTTTATTTTAACACGAAGTCGCATATAGGTTTTCACAAATGACTCAGAGGAGTGAATCTTTAGGGTACAGTTTTTAATTAACAAATTTAACCACGGAGTGCCACTGAGTTTTTCACTGAGTTTTCACGTTGAGTCGTACGCCAGCCGCACCTGTCACTCTCCGTCTCCACTCTCACTCACACCCGTCAGCTCTCACCTCTGCACTCTCAGAGAACCTCTCCGCTCTTTTCTCTCAGCTCTCATCTCTCATCTCTCATCCTCAGCTCTCATCTCTCTCCCTTGCCAAATATCTGACCCGAGGGTATGTTATATACAACCATCTTGAATTTTAGAGCAGGATTTTGTATCTTTGTACTTTGATTATCAAAGTATTGCCTTCAAGGCAGTTATGAATATTAAAAGTTAAATATGAAAACAGATGACACAACAATAAATAAAAATAAAAGACCTGAATGGATGGAGATTATCTCAAGGTATAATATACCTGACCCGCTTAAAAGCTGGTGGCAGATAATTAATTCAGTCGGATCATATATAATCCTCTGGGTTATAATGGTCAAAACCATAGGAATATCTTACTGGCTTACTTTGTTCTTATCAGTATTGGCTGCCGGTTTTATGATAAGGACCTTTATAATCTTCCATGATTGTGGTCATGGCTCATTCTTTAAGTCAAAGAGATTAAACACAGTGGTCGGAATTATAACAGGGTTAATAGTATTTACACCCTACCACAGATGGCACAAGGAGCATAAGATACATCACCAGACAGTTGGTAACCTCGATAAGCGTGGAATCGGGGATGTTACGACCCTTACTGTTGAGGAATATTCAGGACTGACCAGGTGGCAGAAATTTGGTTACAGGTTTTACAGGAATCCATTTTTCCTTTTCGGTATTGCTCCCATCTTACTGTTCACAATTCTTCTCCGGTTCACCAAAAAGGATATGACGGCAAAAGAAAGACTCTATATTCATTTATCGAATCTCGCTCTTGCTGTGGCGATTACATTACTTATACTGGCAATTGGCTGGAAGACATTTTTACTGATCCAGCTTCCGGTACTGTATATTGCAACCGTGCATGGCGTCTGGCTGTTTTATGTCCAGCACCAGTACAGGCATGTGAAATGGACTGAAACGGAAGGATGGGATTATATGACTATAGCGTTGAACGGCAGTTCTCTCTTCAAGCTGCCGGCTCTGCTAAACTGGTTCACAGGAAATATTGGTTACCATCATATTCATCATCTCAGCCCGCTGATCCCCAATTATAATCTGAAAAGTTGCCATAATGAAAACTCAATCTTCCAGCAGGTCAAACCGCTGACCTTTTTCACTGCATTTGAGTCGCTCTTTTTAAGGCTGTGGGATGAAAAGAGGCAGATGCTGATCAAAGTTCAGCGAAATGCAAAGGGTGCAGAGCTAATTGACTATATAAAATTCAGGGTGCTGGTGCTGAAGTTCCTCCCGGTACTCAGACCCAGTACCAGCACCCAGCACCCAGCACCCAGCACCCAGCACCCAGCACCCAGTACCCAGCACCCAGCACCCAGCACCCAGTACCCAGCACCCAGCACCCAGCACCCAGCACCCAGCACCCAGCACCCAGCACCCAGCACCCAGCACCTATTTCACCGTTCTGTCCAGCGGGCGGCCAAGATCTTCGTACAAGCTCTTCCTTCCCGCTTTATCATTTGTCAGGATATCATTTGCATATTTTGCAACCTGCTCTGCTACAGCTCTTGGAACCACCACCACGCCGTCGCCGTCAGCAACGACAACATCCCCGGGGCAGACAAGCACCCCGCCGATTGCTACCGGCCGGTTTACTGATTCAATTTCATTTCTGCCCGGACGAATGCCGCGCCCTTTTTTTCTCAGATAGATCGGCACTCTTTCGAGACCTATCTCATCAGTGTCCCTTGCACCGGCATCAGTGATCACTCCCACAGCTCCGGCCTTCACATAATTCAGGATATTATTTGAACCTATTGAGCCGATATCCATATCTTCCACATCGTCGATAACCACAACTGAACCTTTTCTTAACACCTGCGTAAATGCCTCATGCGACCAGGTGCCGTAGAAATTTCCTTCCCATTTCTGAAACTCAACACCCGGTGCGGGAAGAGCAGGTTTCTGGGTGGGAACATACCTTACAGTTACTGCAATGCCCCTTATTATATGGGCAAAATCCTTCAGATCAACCCAGTCAGGATGTATTGCCGGGTCAACCAGCCCTGTCCCGGGGAGTCCTACCATATCGAGTCCGTCAGAAACGTCAGCGACACGCAGATTTTTGTAAAGAGCGAGTATTCTGGCATCATCATCCGCAGAATAAGTCTTTGTCTCCATAAAGTTCATCCCTTTGGCCAGTGCGGCTTTGTCATACTCCTGGGCAACAGCGGTACGGGCAATGCCTGCCAGCATAAGAAAGAAAAGCAGAATAAGTTTTTTCATAATAAATGTATTTTTTGTAAGGTTGAACATCAGCAATCCATGGAAATTTACCTAAAAGTAGGAAATGTTACCGGATATCCTGCAGGGAAAAATGCAAATTACTTCCCCTCTGAAGTCCTCTGTGGAACTCTGTGCCACCTCTGTGCTCTCTGTGTGAGTTTTTAACTTATTGTTACACAGAGCCCCACAGAGTCCCGATAGCAATCGGGATCACAGAGACACACAGAGAAAGATAACGTAAAAGCCCCGACTTTTAGCAGGGGTCCAGAGAGACCAGTTCAATGTTATTTACAGGAATCCAGTCATCAGGATATGTGAATCTGGATTTATCGATTCTGAATGGTTCGATCTCTTCAATATAATTGATCCCGATCAGTACCAGGTATTTCTTTCCCGCCCATCTCTCAAACTGCTTATCGGGCAGCTGCAGCTTATCCTGGTTTCTTATTATTGTTTCAAAGGATTCTTCCACAGATAATTTTCCGGAATCATATACATATGAAACAATGCCTCTTGCCTTTACTTCACCTTTAATGATGCAATCGACAAAGTATAAAATATCTCCCTCATTTACACAGCCATAAGGAAGCTCCCTCACATCAGCTCCCCTGAGAATCATAGACTTGTTACCTTTAAGCAGGTTTTCCAGTTCCTGTGATCCGGCATCAGGACAGACAACATGATCCATGGTATGAAAATTTTAGGTTTATACTTATTAATGACGTCTGATTATTGCAAATGTGACACAATAATGTGAAATAATGAGTTAATGGCGGGTTAACGCAGTGTTAATGTGGCGAATGTAGCCGGATTGCATAAAACCATTTTTTTTCCTAACTTTTGAACTCTTATACCAATGCCATGGACCGAAGGGATTTTATCAAAGCAACATCCGCAGCAGCAACATTGACACTGGCGCCGGACATGATCAATCTGACTGACCCGATTCTCACCGGGGTAGAAGAGAAAACAGCGGAGATCCCATGGTACAGAAGGGTTACCCGCTGGGGCCAGACAAATATCACCGAGAAAGATCCGGTCAGCTATGATATAGCATGGTGGCGCAGGCACTGGAAAGAGACGGCAACCGGGGGGGTGATCATAAATGCAGGAGGCATAGTGGCTTATTACCCAGGCAGTGTGCCATTGCACCGGAAGGCTCAGTACCTTGGAGATCGTGACCTTTTCGGGGATCTTTGCCATGCTGCCCATGATGACGGT
This sequence comes from uncultured Bacteroidales bacterium, assembly GCA_963846335.1. Lineage (GTDB taxonomy): Bacteria > Bacteroidota > Bacteroidia > Bacteroidales > VadinHA17 > LD21. The sequence continues at coordinate 23,154 of CAWJVS010000028.1, read as the reverse complement.
CTGGCAGTGTTTGCGCGCATGGATTCAAACCGGGCGCATGAAGAGTTTTACATTGCCAATCCCGGCTGGTTTGCAGTTGACGCTGACGGAAAACCATACAAAGCCGGGGATCTGTTTATTACATGTATAAACAGCCCTTACTATAACGAGCATATCCCTGCGATACTGACCGAGATCGCAAAATTATACAAACCTGAAGGATTCACTGACAACAGCTGGAGCGGTCTTGGCCGTGATTCAATCTGTTATTGTGAGAATTGCAGAAAAGATTTTTTCAGCAAAACCGGTCATGAAATTCCTCTCACAGTGAACTGGGACGACCAGGTATACCGCGAATGGATAAGGTGGAATTATAGCCGAAGGCTTGAGATCTGGGATCTGAATAACAGGACAACAAAAAATGCCGGGGGAAAGACCTGTATCTGGTCAGGAATGAACAGCGGCTCACTCAGCTGGCAGTCGGAGAGCTTTCGTGATTACAGGGAGATCTGTGAGCGGGCTGAGATAATTATGCTCGACAGTCAGGCCAGAAGCGATGCAGGCGGTTTTCAGCAGAATGCAGATACAGGAAAACGTATTCACGGAGTACTGGGATGGGATAAGCTGATCCCGGAGAGCATGGCGATGTACCAGGCAGGCAGGCCAACCTTCAGGATGGCCGCCAAACCTGTCACAGAAGCCAGGATGTGGATGATAGAAGGCATTGCCGGCGGGATACAGCCCTGGTGGCATTATGTGGGAGCATCGCACGAGGATCGCCGGATCTACCATACAGCAGGACCACTGTTCCTTTGGCATAAAGCCAATGAGGAATATCTTGTGAACAGGAAGCCGGTGGCAACTGTCGGGGTCGTCTGGTCGCAACTGAATATGGACTTCTACGGCAGGGATGATGCCGAAGTGATGGTAGAGCTTCCCTGGCGCGGCATTGTGCAGGCTCTGGTCCGTTCACGGATCCCGTATATACCTGTCCATGCTGACAATATAGACCGGGAAACGTCTGGACTCTCATTGCTGATACTTCCTGATCTGGGAGTGATGACAGACGATCAGCAGGCAGCCGTCAGAAGATTTGTAAAACAGGGGGGAGGCCTTATTGCCACCGGTGACAGCAGCCTGTATAACGAATGGGGAGACCGGAGAGATGATTACGGACTGAGTGATCTCTTTGGCGCTCATACATTCGAAATGAAACAACCGGATTCCGAAAATCGGAGAAAGAAAAAACTATCTGACACATCGCATACATATCTACGGCTGACACCTGAGCTCAGGCAAAATGCAGATGGCCCGGCAGGCACAAATGAACCGGTTGCTGCCGGCAAACGTCATCCTGCTTTCAGGGGATTTGATGAGACTGATATTATTTCCTTTGGAGGATTGCTTGACCCGGTCAAAGATGACCCGGGAACAGAGGTGCTGATGACATTTATCCCACAGTTTCCGGTCTATCCTCCTGAGACAGCATGGATGAGGGAGCCGAAAACAGATATCCCGGGTCTTATCATCAACAGGATCCCGGGATGCGGCAACATAGCCTTTATGCCTGCAGATATTGACAGGCAGTTTGGCCGTTATAACCTCCCTGATCATGGAAACCTGCTGGCAAACCTCATACGGTGGGCAGCAAACGACAATATTCCTATCTCCGTGGAGTGTGCCGGTCTGATAGACTGTAACATGTACACTAAGAAAGATGCCCTGATAATTCATCTGGTTAATCTCACAAGTGCCGGTACCTGGCGACAGCCTGTTGATGAATATGTTCCGGTTGGTCCTGTCAGGGTCAGGGTCAGGCTTCCGTCAGGTGTGAACAGCAGGGAGCTGCGGCTGCTGGTCTCCGGAGAGACGATTGACTTCACCAGCATAAACGGATGGTCGGAATTTGTAATAAATTCAATAACAGATCATGAGGTAATTGTAATTTCATAAGATAATTTCTACTTCCTGTCAATAATTTTACTCACATACCAGAAATCACATTCAATGAAAACCAGCAGACGCAAATTCATCTCAACCTCCGTTGCAGGAGGCCTGGCAGCTTCAATTCCATTCTCTGCATGTTCGACAGTCGCATCAGGAGAAGCATCAGCCAATCCTGCAGTTGATTATTCGAAGCTTGATGAGATCCTCAAAAAACCCATTTTTAAAAGAGAGCTCTTTACATCGCCCGTGATAATAGAGACTCTTGAATTGCTCAGGTACAATAACAGTTTCTTATGCCGTGTCAGATCAAGTGATGGCGCTGAAGGCATTTCTGTGGGTCACAGCGGACAGTTAAGGTCGTTATACCCCATTTTCACTAACCTTGTACAGCCGTTTTTTATAGGCAAGGATGCCAGGGATCTGGACCTGCTGATTGAAAAGGTTTATATCTACAATCTCAATTTCAGGTTATCGGGAATGGCGCTGGGTGTGCCGCTGGCAACGATAGAGTTTGCCATCCTCGACATGATGGGCCGGATAGCACAAAAATCTATCGGTCAGCTGATAGGTGAGATACATCATCCCGAGGTGGCTGTTTACCAGGCTACCGAGTACCGTGAAAAACCGGTGGAAGAGTCAATGGAACTCATAAAGAGGGATGTTGCCGGGTATAATGCAAAAGCGCTGAAAATTAAGGTTGGGGGGTTAATGTTCATGACAGATGACATGAATGCCGTTGGTCCGGCGGGCAGGACTGAAACAATGATACCACTGGTAAGAAAAACCTTTGGTGACGATATGGTCCTTTATGCCGATTCCAATGGCTTCTATTCAGTTGAGGAAGCAATACGGGTCGGCAAGCTTCTTGAGGAATACCGGTATGAGTTCTTTGAAGAGCCTGTACCCTTTGACTGGTATGAGGAGACAAAGCAAGTTGCCGATGCTCTTATTATACCTGTTGCAGGAGGTGAGCAGGAGTACAGTCTGCACGGATTCCGCTGGCTGATTGCCAATGATGGTCTTCAGATAGTGCAGCCCGATACTTTTTATTTCGGAGGGATGATCCGGTCGATGAGAGTGGCTCTGATGGCTGAGGCAGCAGGCAAAAAATGCACACCGCATATGTCAGGAGGAGACCTGGGATTCCTGTACATGATGCATTTTGTATCGGCCCTGCCAAATGCACTTGATTATCATGAGTTCAAGGGTTTTAAGACAGATACAGTCTATGAGTGTAAGACCTCGCCGCTGAACAGCGTGGAGGGATGGTGAAAGTCCCGACAGGACCGGGTTTGGGGGTGGAGATTGATCCCGGCTTCATTGCGAGGCATAAGGTGATTTAGGAAGAGCTCAGGGCTCAGAGCTCAGGGTAAGGGCTCACCTCTCACCTCTCACCTCTACCTCTACCCCTCACTGTAATCAATAAATAATTTCCTGGTATTCTTAATAATCCCGATTTTTTTCTACATTTAGATTGCAATGCAATTTTGTTCGGATATACCCTGTTGGTGTGTACTTCTCCGCCGGATATATCGGTCGATAAGGTACGATTTTACCGGCGGGTTCCGGCTTAAAGAGCACTGCATATTCAATGGCAATATGTTGGTCCGGATCCATGTGACTGACGGGACGGGAGTATGGGCAGGAGTTGCGGAACTGATTATGGTCAGGCTTCGTATAGCGGGTTTTATAAATTTATGATTATCGGTATCCGGAAGGCGATTTAGAGTATATCAGATAAAAGTAACAAACATTGTCTTATCTGAAATGCTGTGAAATAAAACGGTACTTTTTATAAAGAAATAAATGTGTTATGGGCAAGCCTCTATAACCATGACAGTTAAGTGCATAGTGACAAAATTCTGCAACCTTGACAACTTAAACGTGACAAGAAAACTTGGTGCTTTCTATCGGGACTTGCCCGCGCGCAAAAAATTTTAAAATTCTTGAGCCCACACAAAATGTCACATTTGCTTTTGCCCCGACACACAGAGCCAACCCTTCGGCAAAATTCAAAAGAGCCATTTCTTGCTTGCGCACGGTTAAATATTCGTAATTTGTGCAATTAAATTTAGCGATTTATCAAAATGAAATTTAATGAAGACTCAAGAGTAAAAATTCCTGCAATCGTGCATCTGACACGGTTGGGATATCTTATTTGCCAAAAGCAAAAATGACAAATCTTCATAGCGACACCAATATATTCATTGATCAATTCAAAGAAGGACTTTCTAAAATCAACGATAAAGAATTCACGGACACAGAAATCAACTGCTTTATTCAGAACTCAATATTACAACTTGACAACAACGATCTTGGCAAAGCTTTTTATAAAAGTTTACAGGGAGATTTTGATTGCAAACTTATAGATTTTGAAAATTTTGAAAACAATCTTTTCCATGTTGTAACAGAACTAACCTACAAAAACGATGAAGAAGAATTCAGACCTGACATTACTTTACTGATTAATGGATATGCCTTTGGCATTCATTGAAGTTAAAGAAGCCAAATAACGAGAAGGAATTTTAGCCGAAAGAAATAGAATAACTACACGATTTAAAAATCCGAAGTTTAAAAAGTTCATGAATATTACTCAATTGTTGGTTTTCTCCAACAATCAGGAATATGATGAGGAATCCATCACACCAATTCAAGGAGCATTTTATGCAACACCCGACTCTGAAGAAGTAAAGTTCAATTGTTTCAGAGAAGAAGATTCAAGCATTATTCAGAATGTTCCCGTAGAAGATGCAGAAATTGAAAAGCAAATATTGTTTGACAATAACATCGTGTCCATTCTTGGAACAGCTGAATACGAAACAACCAAAAATTACAACTCTCCGACTAATAGAATCCTGACTTCACTTTTTAGTAAAGACACGGTTAAAAATAATTCTAAAATATGGAATTGCTTATGTAAACAGTATCGACAAAATCGGAAACAGAATTGAGAAACACATAATGCGTTATCCTCAATTATTTGCAACTTTAGCGATTGAAAAAAAACTTAAAAGAGGGAATCAAAAAAGGAATTGTCTGGCATACGCAAGGAAGCGGAAAAACCGCTCTTGCCGTTTTATAATGTTTACTATTTAAGCGATTATTATCAGAAACAAAATATCATTGCAAAGTTCTATTTCATAGTTGACCGACTTGATTTGGCAACTCAAGCTAAAAATGAATTTGAAGCAAGAGGATTTAAAAGTGGAATTGGTTAATTCCAAAGATGATTTTATTAGAGAACATAAAAACGCTGGAGCAACAGCAAGCAATATCGGAGCTCAAACTATCACAGTTGTCAATATTCAAAAATTTTCGACCGAATCCATATCACAAGTTTCCGATTATAATCTGAATATTCAACGAATTTATTTCCTCGATGAAGTGCATCGCAGTTACAATCCGAATGGTTCATTTCTTTCTAATCTTATTTCTTCCGACAGAAACGCAGTATTAATCGGACTTACTGGAACTCCTTTAATTTCAGGCGACTTCAAGAGCAAAGAAATTTTTGGCGACTATTTTCATAAGTACTATTATAACAAATCCATTGCCGATGGCTACACCTTGAAACTTATTCGGGAAGCAATTGAAACAAAATTCAGAACTGAAATAAATAAGGTGTATGAAGAAATTGTAAAACAAGGTGAGTTTACAAAAAGTCAAGTGTTTGCTCACCAGAAATTTGTTGAACCTTTGGTACAATACATCATTGACGATTTTAAGAAAAGCAGAATTATACACAATGACGATACTATTGGTGGAATGATTGTTTGTGATTCTTCCGAGCAGGCTAAAATGATTTTTGAGGAAATGCAAAAATATAATACAGAACTAGAGAAATAACATTGATATGCGAACCGGTTCAGAATACAATATTGCAGCTGATCCAAATAGTACTTATTAAGAAGAAGATGAACCATTAACTGCGGCACTAATTCTGCACGATGTTGACACAAAACAAATCAGAAAAGACAATCAAACGGATTTTAAACAAGGTGAAATTGATTTGCTGATTGTTTACAATATGCTTCTCACCGGGTTTGATGCAAAGCGATTGAAGAAAATGTATCTAACTAGAGTTGTGAAAGAACACAACCTTTTACAAACACTCACAAGAGTAAACCGACCATACAAAAATTTCAGATATGGCTATGTTGTTGACTTTGCCGACATCCGAAAAGAGTTTGACAAAACCAACAAGGAATATTTTAAAGAACTACAAGCAGAATTGGGCGATGAATACAAAGAGTATTCAAACCTCTTTAAATCAGCAGAAGAAATTGATGCTGAGATTGCGGAAATAAAAGAGAAATTATTTCTCTACGATTTTTCTAATTTGGAAGAGTTTCAAAAAGTCGTAAGTCAGATAACTGACAAAAAAGAAATTACTGAACTGAAAAAATGTTTGGAGAACCTGAAGAGTTTGTACAACATTATCAAGATAATGGATTATACCGAATTGCTTGATAAATTCTCATTTGATAAAGTGAATAAACTGTATGCCGAAGTATTCGAACAGAATTGATATAATCAATCTGAAAGAAAATCTCGAAAATGCTTCTGACAATACCAACCTGCTGAACATTGCTTTGGAAAAAATGCAATTCACTTTCCGCAAAATTGCGGAACATGAATTGCAGATTGCTGATAAATTCAGAAGCGAACTGGAACGAGCAAGAAAAGAACTGGAAGGTAACTTTGACAAAAAAGACCCAAAGTTCATTTCCTTGTTTGAAGAATTGAAACGATTATTTAAAAAGAAAAACATTGAAGAATTAACTTCGGAAGAAATGGACGAAGCAATTAAAAATTCTGAAAAGCATTTACGAACAGGCAAATGCACTTAACAATAAAGATGCACAGCTTGCCGCCAAGTATGAGAACGACACAAAGTTTGCAAGAATCCACAAACGCATAAAAGAAAACAAACTGAAGTACTGAATAGCGATATAGCTTTGCACGAAGTTTTGCTTATCATTAAACACAAAACAGACGAAACAGTAATTAACAATCAGGCATTGCTAAACAACGAAGATTATTTTGCCAGAAGCCACCAAGCGAACAATTATTGAAACATTAGAAGAAAAAGGAATCAGAAATTTAGATGTAGTTCGATTTATTAATCAAACATTAGTTAACGAATATTTTTATCAAAGAAGAGCCGCATAAATGACAAACCATTTAGAACATACACAAAAACACAAAAGAACTTGATTGATGGCTTGAAAACCATTTGCAGCAATTACGGTTTGGGCAATGCACGGAAGGAATACAAAATCATTACGGAAGTTTTTCTTTATAAATTTTTAAACGATAAATTTCTACATGAAGCACGGAAGCAAACAAGAAACTCAAAGAACAGCAAAACACTTGAACAGGATATTCAGAAAATGTCGGACAACGATTATGAATATATGCTCGAAAAAATTGGCGAACGAGCTGCCAAATTGAAGAAAAACGCATTTTATCAGCTACCTGTTTAACAAACAAAACGAAAATGATTTTGCAAACACTATTTGATAATACGCTGATTGAAATTGCTGATTTTAACATTAAAATATTTTCGGTAGCTACCATTGGAGCGAGAAAGTATTCGGTTGTTCGATAGAACTTTCTGCACACATTATCGAAAGCAACCGAAAGTCGCCATTTTGCAAAGCTATTATCAATAAATTGGTTGCGTTTAGTTTTGAGCCTGTGTTTGAAGAAAAATACGATTTCTTTTCAACCATTTTTGAATACCTGATTAAAGACTACAACAAAGACAGCGGACAATATGCCGAATATTACACACCGCCAGCAGTTGCCAAAATCATGGCAAGTATACTTGTGCCGATAAGCAGTAAAAAATGTAAAACTTTACGACCCAGCCGCTGGTTCGGGCAGTTTGTTGCTGGCATTTGGCACACCAAATTGGCGAAGACAAATGCACCATTTATTCGCAGGATATTTCGCAAAAATCATCAGAGTTTTTACGTCTGAATTTAATCCTGAACAATCTTGGTACATTCGCTGCACAATGTGATTAAAGGAAATACTTTAACGAATCCTTTTCACGTAAATGATGACAAAAATGATTTAAAAAAGTTCGATTATATTGTTTGCAATCCACCATTCAAAACTGATTTCAGCGATGATAGCGAAACACTTGCAAGCGACCTACCACAAGAAACGATTTCTTTGCAGGTGTGCCAACCGTTCCGACAAAGAAAAAGAGAATGATGGCAATTTACCAGTTGTTCATTCAGCACATCATTTATTCACTGGATACAAAAGGCAAAGCCGCCGTTGTTGTACCGACAGGTTTTTGCACCGAAAAAGCTGCCATCGGAATAGGATATACGGAAAAAATTGGTTGATAGTAACTGGCTAAAAGCCGTTGTGCAAATGCCCCCGAATATTTTTGCCACCACAGGCACCAATGTTTCTGTACTGTTTATCGACAAAGGCAAAACCAATAACACAGCCATTTTGGTTGATGCTTCAAAGCTTGGCAACGAAAGTAAAAGACGGAAAAAATCAAAAAACTTTACTTAGTTCGATGATGAAGAAAAAATCATTAACACCATAAACAACACGAAGCAGTATTGAAGATTTTTCAATTATTGTTGACACCGATAAAATAAAAAGCAAATCATATTCATTTGGTGCAGGGTCAATATTTTGATACAAAAATTGAATACAGCGATATTACTCCTGATGAGTTTGATGAAAAAATGAAAGTCGCATCAAAATCAAATTGATAAATATTTTACTGAAGCAAAAGACTTAGAAAAAGAAATTATAAAAAACTTAAGCCTAGTTGAGTTATGAATAAGATGTGATACTTTAAAGAATTAGTTATTGAATACAATGGTGGCAACGAGGTTTTTGGTGGTGACTTAAGAAAACCTGAATGTTTGTTGAAAAGTTGGAAACATCTAAGTTTATGGCAAGAAGTTGTTCTTGAGAGAAGCAAAACAAATTAAAGAGGCATATTATATTTCGAAAGAAAGATTATAATAATCTATCTAAAAAAATTTATGTTCACAATGGGATTTTCTTGTTTCAGCTCTGGAAAGGAACATGGGTGCAATACTTTTCAAAAAAACTTTTGCAAGAATAATAAATCAAATTACTAAAAAGTACTTTTCAAAATGAACTAATATTATAATTATTTCTTACAATTTGGCTTAAAGAGCTTATTCTGAAAAGCAGTAGGTTCAAATCAAAATTTACCTCTTGACTAATGTTTGAGAGAATTGGAATTCGAATTATCCTGATGAAAAAAACTCAGAAAGAAATATGCATTGTACATTCTAACTGCAATAGATGCCAAAATCTACCTCAACAACCGCATCAATTCCGAATTAGAAGCAATGGCAAAAACCATTTACAACTATTGGTTTGTGCAGTTTGATTTTCCGAATGAAGAAGGCAAGCCCTACAAAGCCTCGGGCGGCAAAATGGTTTAGAATGAGGAATTGAAAAGGGAAATTCCGAGGGGTGGGAAGTGAAGGAAAATTGAGTGAAGTTGCAAACATCACAATGGGTCAATCACCTGCCGGTGAATCATACAATGAAGAAGGAAAAGGAATGGTTTTTTTTCAGGGGAGTACTGATTTTAATTTTCGATTTCCTCATGTACGAATATTCACCACTGAACCAGCAAGAATTGCAAATGAGGGAGATATTTTATTAAGTGTTCGTGCCCCAGTCGGGAACATTGAATATTGCAAACGAAAAGTGTTGCATTGGACGAGGACTTGCAGCATTGAACAGCAAGTTTGGAGCAAACTCATTCGTGCTTTACCTCATGTTTTATTTCAAAGCAATGTTCGATGTTCAAAACAGAACGGGAACAACCTTTGGTTCAATAGACAAGGACACCTTATATGATTTAAAATTTGCAAAACCGCCAGTTGAACTGCAAAAACAATTCCAAGCTGTTGCAGGTAAATACGATAAAATGATTTTGACAAGAAGCAGAGAAAACCAAGAACTCATTCCCCTTCGTGATTTCTTGTTGCCGTTGCTGATGAACGGGCAAGTGAAAGTGAAGTAAAATATAGAACATTTACAGCGCCGTGAAGAAAAAGGGAAGAATTGGGTAGCATAGCCAACCATATTCACAACAAAGCTTGCTTGAGTTAGAAAATTTGTATGAGAGTTTGAGTCGAAGGGCGTTTAATGAGTATTAAATTCTTTCTGGTATAAAATATATTATAAAATCATTATATATGAAATTTCTAATCATTCAATTATCAGACATTCACTTCATTGAGAGTGAAAATGCCATTCTAAAGAAAGAACAAAAACTCTTTGAGGCTATACGCAATTCAACATTAGAATTTGATGAAATATTTATTCTAATCACTGGCGATACTGCTTTTTCCGGCAAAGCGAATGAATATAAATTAGCGACTGATTTTTTAACTAGCCTAAAAAGTAAATTAGAATCATATAGCAATAAAAAGGTCAATATCATCTCAATTCCAGGCAATCACGATTGCAACTTTGATCTAGATAATAAAGCTAGACAGAACCAATTAAATATAATCCAAAAGCTAGGTAATTCCGCAATCGATAATTCAGTAATAAACCAATGTATTGAAGTTCAAAAAGAATATTTTTCATTTAGAGATTCAATTCATCTAGGAATAAAACCAGTAATTAATCAACCTTTACTATTTGCTTATAATTTTGAATTAAAAGGTAAGCGAATAGTATTCCATTGTTATAATACTTCTTATATATCCGAAATTCATGAGCAACCTGGGAGAATGTTTTTTCCAATCACCTTATTGCCTGAGTCAGTATTCAATGTTAAAGCAGATTTGGTAATAAGCCTATTTCACCATCCTTTTCATTGGCTGAATCCTACAAATAGAAGAGAATTTGCAACACATATTCATAAAACAGCTGATTTTTATTTGACAGGGCACGAGCATGAATCATCTAAGGAAAAAATTGATGACCTAGAAGATAATACAGTATACCACATTGAAGGATCTGTATTACAAGATTCTGAAAACATCTTCGAAAGCGAGTTTCATTTGATTGGATTTGATATTGAAACAGAATCATTTAAAATTGAAAAATATGGTTGGAAAGATGATAAATATGAACTAGCTAATGAAAAAAGTGATTGGATAAACTACAAAAGAGGAAAGTCAAAACTTAAATCAAAATATAACCTGACACCAGATTTCAGAGATATTTTAAATGATGCTGGAGGAAGATTTCTTCATCCATATAAATCGGATATAAAGTTGAGTGATATATACCTATACCCTACACTCAGATACTTCAATATCCAAGGAAATTCCGAAATGGGTAGTTCATCCCTTGTTGAAAATGCAGAAAGTGTAATTAGAAATATTAAACCCGGTTCTAAATATTTATTATTTGGTGGTGAAAACATAGGGAAGACCTCTTTAATTAGGACTACTTTTAATGCCCTGTATAATAGGAACTTGGTTCCAATAATTATAGATGGAAAGAGTATTAAGAATTCTGGAATAGATGATTTTAAGAAATTGGTAGAAAAATCATTCATCCTGCAATATGGCTCAGACTGTCTTGAAGAATTAAAACAAGAAGACCTTTCTAACATTTACATTTTAATTGATGATATCGATAAAAATCCATTAAAAAATCAAAAGGCCAAAGGAAGATTCATTAAAGGAATCTGCAACTATTACAAGAATCTTTTACTGATTGGAAACGAATTGGTAGCAATAGAGGAAATTCTAACCGATGAAGAAACAGATGGAGATCTATTTTCTGATTTTCATCAATATGAAATCCTTGAATTTAACCATTCAATGCGCGCTAAACTTATTCATCGCTGGTATACATTAGGAAGAGAGGATTTTGTTACTGATGAAGAAACTTATAAGAAAATAGATGCTGCAGTACTCGCAATTAACATTGCTATGGGCACAAGAATTGTTCCAAATTATCCTATTTTTCTTTTAATTCTTCTCCAAGCTTTGGAAACAAGTAATCCTCATGATTTACAAGTAAGTTCATATGGAAATTACTATCAGCTCCTCATCCTTAAATCATTGACCGATAGGATTAGAGAGCAATCTGATCTAAATACTTATCAAAGTTACTGTGGAGAACTTGCACATTTTTTCTTTGATAAAAAAACTACGATTATTTCCTTGAAAGAATTTCATGAATTTCATAGCGAAATAAGCAAATATGAAAGAATGGATCTACCGGTGTCAATGACACCAGAAAAGACAATTGATATTCTTTCCCAGGTTGGGGTTTTAAACTCATTTGATGATGTTATAGAGTTCAAATACCAGTATACTTATTTTTATTTTGAAGCCCAATATTTAGCACGTAATATTTCAAAACCAGAAATAAAAGAAGTTGTAGCAAAACTCTGCCGACGCCTTTATAGAATTGAGTTTGCGAATATCCTAATGTTTTTAATCCATTTTTCCAATGATGAATTCATTATAAATGAATTAATTAGAAACTCAAATGAAGTCTTTAATGAACTAAGCCCTTGTAAACTGGAAGATGATATTTCAAATTTACATAAACTAGTAACAGAATTGCCTAAGCTTTACTTAAAAAGTAAAACCATTGATGAAAATCGTGATGAAGAAAATAAAAAACTTGATGATACTTCTATAAAAGACCAAGAATCGGAGGATAAACCAACGTGGGATTTAGATGAAGATGTGTCCGAAATTGATATAATTTCAAAACTAAATTTAAGTTTTAAATTAATTGAAATTCTTGGCCAAATTCTTAAGAATAATCCAAGTGGCTCAATGAGCGGGCCAATAAAGCATCAAATGCTTAAAGAAACATATTTACTCGGATTACGAACATTAAATGTATTCTTCACAGTTCTTAACGAAAACTCAGACTTCATACTGAATCAATTAAAAGACTTGCTTTCAAAATTCCAAAAAGTTGAAAAAGATAAGGTTGAAAAAGTAGCGAGGCATTTGCTTTTTTCATTGTGCACTCAAGTCTCTTATATTTTTGTAAAGAAAATTTCCGATTCAATAGGGACTAATAGATTAATGGACAAGTATCCAAAAGTTCAAGAAGAATTAGACTTTGCTTCTGTAAAGCTAATCAACTTCTTAATTAAACTTGACCATTTATCAGGATTTCCTGACAGGGACTTACAATTAATAAAAGTATATGTTGAAAAACATCCCATGTCATATTACCTGCTAAAACGTATTGTTGTAAATCACTTACATAGACATCCAGTAAATTATAAAGATAAACAGCGCATTTGTGAATTTCTTGGAATCCCATTAGAAAGTCAATTAAGGCTCGAAGCCGACAGGAAAAAAGGTGAAATTAAGTGAACTTTTAAATAGGGTAAACGCATTCAGTAGCTTTAAAAACTTTAATATACGTTTCATGAATGACAGATTATTATAAGTATGTACCTACAATCAAAAACATTAGAAAAATTAAGAAACCTAATTAATGAAGAAACTGAATATCGTTCAGGTCCGAAATTGGTTGATTTCTTTAATGATCTGGGATTCAGAGATATTTACTCATGGAAGGGAGGCTTTCCTTCAAGATGGTTATATACAGATGAAAAGCTATCTAAAATCAATGGAACCTCAGAATTAGATAAATGCGTTAAGAAATTATTCGCTCCGGTTAATTTTGTTGGTCGATTTTCAGATTTAGACAAATTTATTACTGAGTTCAATCAATATTTGGCCTTTGATGGTTGGAAAGTAATTAGAATTGATAAGGAAATATCTTTTTCTAAAGCCGGTAAAATAAATTTTGAATCTGGTCCTGAAATAAAGGAAGACGATTTTTTGAAGAAAGAGTTCAGTGAAATTTCATTAGACAAACTAGGCCTGGACGGAGTCATTACCGATGTATTAAGCATTCGTTTTGAGGAGATAAAAAAGTGTTTAACAGCAAAAGCTCCAATGTCAGTAATATTCCTTTCCGGAAGTTCATTAGAAGGAATATTACTTGGATTTGCATTAAAATATCCTAGTAAGTTTAACAGCTCTTTTTTAGCTCCAAAGAACAAAGAAGGTAAGATAAAGCAGTTTCATGAATGGACTTTAAACAGTTTTATCGATGTTGCTCATGATTTGGGATTACTTAAAGATGATGTAAAAAAATTTAGCCACTCTTTAAGGGATTTTAGAAACTATATTCATCCATATGAACAGGTAAGTTCAAAATTTAATCCAGATGAACATACAGCTAAAATTTGCTGGAATGTATTGAAAGCAGCTATATTTCAATTGACTACCAATAAAATTAAGGATTGAATTTTATAATTTAGATCCATAGCGCCGACGTAATATAATTTTTTGCAAACGTGAATGCTGTTGTTTAATGACAGATGATTAAATAATCGCCAGAGTAGACTCACATATTATTTAAACTTATATGTCGAATAAAAAAACACAAAGTTCAGACGAACTTCCCAATATGTTAATGTCAAATATTTGTATGACTAATCCCAATGAAAAAATTCTAATTCAAGACGGGAATGTAACTTTTATTAATAGCAATGGACAAGTTGAATTACAAGGTAAACTAATGTTCAACTGGCTACCGTATATGGCAGTTCGTTTCTATGGTTCGTTTCCAAGTGATTCTCAATTAAAGAAATTTCAATTCTTCGGCGATAAGTCTAAAATTAAGATTGAAAACAATAATGAAGAATTTGAACTCAATGGATTAAGTCTTGCTTTAAATGAGTCAGTTGGCTCTATCGATATCATGTGTCAATTAGCCCCACCAATTGTTATCGGGGATAAGGATAGGTTGGTTAACAAAGTGATCATTAATTTACCTAATGTACGTGGTTTCATAGGGAAACCTGTAAAATCAGAGAATACTGCTTTCAGAAATAGACTCATTTTTAATAATGGTGAATACGAAATTGTATTGGATAAGCATAAAGATTATCGGGAAATAAATACTCAGCTCGAAAATAATGGTGGTTATCAATTAGTCTTTACAGGTGAGCTTACATCCTTAACATCTGAGACATTTTCTATCTCAGAAAGTGAAAGTATCTTAGATCAGTTTTCTTATTTTATGCATTTTATAAATGGAAGTAGTTCCTCGCCAATATTTCGCCATGGATATTTCAATAATACGTTAGTATGGAAATCATATACTCCATATGAAACAGATAGTTATAAGAATGTCCTCTCTTGGGCAAATACAGCTAGTACTGCCAACTTTAATGATCTTTGGATAAAATTTAGTTCAAAGTGGAAATCGGAAAATGATCGGGAGTGCCTTAAAACTATACTTCATTGGTACATTGAAGCCAATAGAAATTCAACAAAATTGGAGGGATCAATTGTTCTTATCCAAAACGCTTTAGAGCTTCTTTTTCATTGGATTATTGGTGAATCCGAGAAATATGTGACGTCTTCAGATGCGACTAGTATTTCTGCAGCAGCGAAGATTGGTTTTCTTCTGGCACTATTTGACATTAGTCCAGAAATACCACAAAAATTATCTGCACTAAAGAAATATGAGAAGGAGAATAAAATATTAAATGGACCTGAACTGTTTATTAGCATTAGAAATTGTATCGTCCATCCATATGAAAAGAAAAGAAAAACACTAAAAGGGTTAGATCCTATTGGTAGATATCAAACTCTAACTTTGGGAATATTCTATGTGGAAATAATTCTATTGAAGTTTCTCGATTTTAAAGGTGACTATAGAAATAGAGCAGAGGAATAATAAAATATGTTAAGGAATATCTCAAATAACAATGAAATATTTACCTATACATTGTTTAAGTAAGATTTGAGTAAAGTTACCTTTCAGCACCTAAGCTCTTATCTTACACATTTACAGAACAATTCATTCTTCTTACAATAATATCACAACATTCAGCAGGTCTAATATTTATTAAGAAAAACGTAAAGATTCAATAGGATTAGAAATAGTTATTGCTTAATGCAAGCACATTGCCAAAGCCCCGCTAGCCGATCCTTCATTCAAAGCTTTGGCAAAGAGCTTGCAAATCAGAAACTAATAATTTAAAATTTTTCTCCCTCGCGCTGTCGCAATATAATTTATGCACAAGACTAACAAAATAAAAATAAATTGTACACCATGACAATTTTCTGGTAACTTGACAAATAAAAAAGGCCTGGCCCATAACACGGACGGTTGGGGTAATAAACTTGTCACAATTTTTGCGCGCCACCTTGACAATTTTATCATGACACTTAACTTTTCACTCATCTGCCAAATTCGTGACTTCGGCTCTGGACAAATCCTGCTAACCGAGACAACTTTATCTTTCGCCGGGACTTGCAAAAATTGCGCCATGGTGGCTTGCCCGCCGGGACTATTTTCTGGCTAAAGTACCGGGACTCGTATCGGCGGACGGCGCCACCAACGTTTACTCCCTCAACCGCCGGGCCGTTATATGTAAGGTTCTCGGCCCCTGACAATTAGACTAGCATGACAATCACCCTACATATAACTGCAAAAAAGTAGGGTCAATACATTTACCAGGACTTCCAACGCTCAAGCAAGAGTTTGGCAGCCGCCACCACGACACCCGACGCTGCTGCCAAACACATACTTTTTTCCCCAGTGCTGGAATACAATGAGACGACTCCTGAAATGGCAGCCCTAAATACGTGGTATAAAAATTGCCGAGTATGTAGGTTATATTAGAGGTTGTATCCCGCTTCAACTTTTCGTGGACCTTGACAGGAAATCGCCCGTAATCGGCAACTTTTTATCCCGCCAAATGTTATAACCATTGTTGAAGTATGTCAGATGATAGCATAGCTATACGCATGTCTTTATCGTTTTAAAAATGACATTTAATTCTTATATCCCTGCTGCTGCTTTACGGTCTTACATAGAAATGTATTGGCTCCTCTCCGGTTATGTGGAGCAAGAGGAAGTAATTCAATTGATGCCAGATGGAGGGATAAACCTCGTTCTAAATCTTGGAGAAGACATCAAATCCTTAAAATTTCGCAAGAACATTAATCATGATTGTACATATCTGGTAGGAACCATGATGCAGACAGATGAACAGGTATTGCTTGGGAAAGTTTTAATATTAGGAGTAAAATTCAAGCCAGGTGCATTTACTCATTTCTACCAATTTGAATCATTAGACAAGTACTCTAATCTATTTCATGAATTTAACCGAAGAGACTTTCCTGACATAATAAAAACAATTCAGTATTTTTTGCCATACATAGATCAGTTTTACCTGGATAGATTATCACCTCCTCGATACTCCATTTTAAAGATAGTGGCAGACATCTGCGAACACACAGGTATCTTAAAAATTGATGAATTAGCGAGAAGGCATTTTACAACTATTCGACATTTAGAACGACAATTTAATCAGCAAATTGGTGTGTCCCCTAAAGAATTTATCAATCTAACCCGATTCAATAACGCATTTGTGAAGTTCCAAAGTTACAATAAACAAACACTTACAGATATTGCCTGGGAGTCAGGTTATTATGATCATGCACATCTCACCAATGATTTCAAACGATATACAGGAAAAGCGCCAACAGAGTTTTTTTTGTCGGATTTTTCCAAGTCGATTACCGCTGGAATCCTATAAATTTACCTCATTGCAAAATGATAAATATTTTAAGATTATGAAGCAAAATTTCATTATAGCATCGTTAATTGGAGCCATTGCTTTTTTTCTTTTAGCTTGGCTGGTGTTTGGTACATTGATGATTGACTTTTATCTGTCCAATGTAGTTCCATACAAGGGTCTTGTAAAAGACCCTCCGGTTATTTGGTCACTGTTCTTGCATGGATTAAGTATTGCAACTTTACTATCATTTATATTCTATAAAATGAATATTAAAACTTTTGCAAAAGGCTTTCTCCTTGCGCTCTGGGTCGGTTTTTTGATAACCTTGTATTTTTATGCTTTCATATATGCATCTTTAAACCTGTATACAGACAAACGTATAGTTGTCGATTTATTTGTAAACTCTTTTTTGATAGCTATCATAGGGGGGATTACTGCCAAATGCCTTGGTGTTTTAACCAAATCATAAAAAACTTCCTATAAAGGGTTGAAGGAAATACTATTCTGAGTATACTCCTTAGAAGCACTGGTAATAACAATGCATTACCAAAAGAGAGGAAAGCCTTTGTAGATTAGACTTTAGTTCGCTAATCATCTTCAGCCCTTCACTGTAAACCATATCCCGCAAACTTCACATATCAAATCAATGATAAGTTTAAAGTTTGCCGGAAGAGATTTACAGTCCGACGCTACCTGTGTGACTTGATTAATGACTGGACGACAGAGTTCTAGTACATCAGGACAGTTTTAAAATTAACCCTCCATATAACACGGACGGTATAATTAATAAGCTCGTCAAGATTTTTGCATCCCCACCCGGACAGTTTACATGACCACCAAAACTACTGATACTCAACTAAATCTTTGGCTGCTAGTGGACAGAGTATTGCTAAATCGGGACTAATAACTTGTACCAAGATTGGCAAAATTGCTCGGAGCACCTTGTCGGCCAGAAGCTGGGAGTGCAGGGCGGCCACGCCGTTGACCTTGTTCCGTCCCGGCCACGGTGGCCAGGTGGGCCATGCGGACCGAACGGTCGGGGTAGTCGGCGACGATCGACATCCGCCGGGCCCGCAGCTCGTCGTCGGGGTATGCGGCGCGCACCTCGGCGAGGAAGTCGTCGTTGATGCGGTAGATGATCTCCAGGTGGCGCGGCAGCAGCCGTCCGAGCAGGTCGACCGACCACGCTCCAGCGCCTCGGGCAGCAGCGTGTGGTACGTGTAGGCGAAAACACTGCTTGGTGATCGCCCACGCCTCGTCCCACTCGAACTCCGTTCGTCGACCAGCAGCCGCATCAGCTCCGGTACTGCGATCACGGGGTGGGTGTCGTTCAGCTGGAAGATGATCCGCTGCGGCAGTTCATGCAGGTCGATATCCGGTTCGAGCATCTGCTCGATGAAGTCACGCAGCGAACACGCCACGAAGAAGTACTGCTGCTGGAGGCGCAGTTCCTTGCCCTGCGGCGTGGAGTCCTCGGGGTAGAGCACCTTGGTGATGTTCTCGGCGAACGTCTGCGCGCGGACCGCCTCGGCGTAGTCCCCGGCGTTGAAGATCGCCAGGTCGAAGGCCTTGGTGGCCTGGGCGCTCCACAGCCGCAGCGTGTTCACCCGTCCGTTCTGGAAGCCCGGGACCATGTAGTTGTACGGGATGCCCAGCACGTTCCACCCTGGAACCCAGCGGGTGCGCTCGGTGCCGTCGTGTCGTCGTACTTCTCGGTGAAGCCACCGAAGTCGACCCGGACGGCGGCCTCCGGGTGCGGGAACTCCCACGGGCCGCCGAGTGCCAGCCACGTGTCCGGCTTCTCGACCTGGCGACCGTCGACGAAGGTCTGGCGGAAGATCCCGTACTCGTAGCGGATGCCGTAGCCGATGCACGGCACGCTCATGGTGGCCAGCGAATCGATGAAGCACGCCGCCAGACGGCCCAGGCCGCCGTTGCCCAGACCGGGCTCGACCTCCTGGGCGCGCAGGGTCGCCAGGTCCAGCCCACAACTGGCCAGCGCCTTCTCGGCCACGTCATTGAGGTCGGTCGCCATCAGCGCATTGCCGAGCTGCCGGCCCAGCAGGTACTCCGCGGACAGGTAGCCGACGAACTTCGACCCCGACGTCCGGTTGTGCCGCACGGTCTCCAGCCACCGGGCCATCAGGTAGTGGCGGACCGTGCGGGCCAGGGCCAGGTACTGGTCGTTGACGGTCGACCCGGAGAGGGAAACGCCCTGACCTGTGTTCAACTCCCGCAGGAACTCCCGGACGAAGCCGTCCACCGAGTGCGGCGGGGAAGCGACCGGGGCGACGGCCAACGGATGAGTCGGCTCGAACGTCGGGCCAACACTATGGACACCAGTGGTCGGACTCTCGTCGGCCGGGATCGGGGACGAAGCGCGGGTCGATCCCGACCGGGTGTCATCGTTCATCGAGCCACCGTAGCGACCCACTGTTACAGCCGTGCGAACACGCGCCACCAGTCCGCTGGCGTGACAGTGTCGTTCGCGTGCCGCAGGCCAGCGTGGGGCTCCCCCGCGGCAGATCGACGCCCCACGTCCTGGGCGCCGACTGGGTTGCCGGTGAGAGGGTCGGCCTGGGGAACCGTAAGGTGACGCCGACACCGAGGCCGAGCCTCGCGTCGCCATGAGGCGCCAGTAGCAGGCGCACGAGGGAGGGAATCCGCAGTGCTCGAGCTCCCGGAGGCGCATGTGATTGCCGACCAACTGGCGAACACGGTCGTCGGGAACCGCGTGGCGCGCGTGGTGGCTGCGCAGTCGCCGCACCGGTTCGCCTTCTTCAGCGGCGACCCCGAGGCGTACGACGGCGCCCTCCGCGGCCAGGTGGTGACGCAGGCGGCCGCGGTCGCGGGGTGGGTGGAGATCGCCGTCGGCGGGATGAGCCTGCTGTTCAACGACGGGGTGAACCTCCGGTCCACCCGCCGGCAGCCCGGCGGCCGACCAAGCACCAACTCCTCCTCGAGTTCGCCGACGGCGGCGCGCCCACCGCGACGGTCCAGATGTACGGCGGGCTGCTCTGCCACCCCACCGGCACGTGCGACAACGCGTACTACCTGGCTCGCAAGGCAGAAGCCCTCTCCGCTCACGGACGGCTTCGACCTGGACTGGTTCACGGGCCTCCTCGCGCCGGCGCACGTGCGGAGGCTGAGCCTGAAGGCGGCGCTCGCGACCGAGCAACGCATCCCCGGCCTCGGCAACGGCGTGCTGCAGGACGTCCTGTGGAGGGCGGGCCTCAACCCGCGGCGACACGTCGCGGACGTCGGGGATCACGACGCCGCCCGCCTCCACGCGACCATCCGGGCGGTGCTCGCCGAGATGGTGGCCCTCGGGGCCGGGACACCGAGAAGGACCTGTTCGGCCGGCCGGGTGGGTATCGGACCGTGATGTGCGCCCGTCGCCTCGCGGAGCCGTGCCCGGTGTGCGGTTCGGCGAAGGTGAAGGAGACGTACCTCGGCGGGAGCATCTACTCCTGCCCCGGCTGCCAACAGGTCTGACCTGCCCCTGCCCCGGGATCCTGGAGGCCGCTGTGCTGCCCGGCTCCCGGGTTCAGCGATGCTGCAGACGGATGCGGCCATCGACGCGGGAGACCGAGAGCCCCGTGAAGTCCGCGATCCGGGGCAGTCCCTCGGTGGTCGCGGACACATGATCGCCGACCACCACGACCTGGCCCCCCGACGCAACCGCGGCTCGCAGGCCCGCCTCGGCGTCCTCGAACACGGCCGCAGTCCCCGGGGCGACGCCGAGCAGGGCAGCCGCTCGCCGATACCCCTCCGGCGAGGGCTTGCCGATCGCGACATCCTCGGCGGCGACGAGCGCGTCGGGCGCCCCGAGCCTGGCCGCCCGGATCCGTCGGCGGGCAAGCTCACGCGAGGCCGAGGTGACCACTGCCACCCGCGCACCCCCCAGCGCACCCAGGAACCCCCCGGCGCCCGGGACCTCCACCACCCCGTCGACGCGTACCAGCTCCTGCGCGTCGAGGTGGCGGTGACCGCGAGTGGGTCGTGCGCAGCGGGGAGGAAGTGCCGCACCGAGTCACCGTCAGCCGGCCGTGCGAGAAGCGCAGCACCTCGTCGAGATCCGAGCCGATACCGATCGGCGAACTCGGCCCAGACCTCTACGACCCGGCGGTGGAGTCCACGAGCGTGCCGTCCATGTCGAACACGACCGCCCTGGCTGTGAGATCCAGCGCTCGCGTCACCCGCCGACTGTACCGAGGTACCTCCCCGTGATCGGCCCGGGTGGCAACCCCGCGCACCCGAACGTCATCGATCCGTGCAGGCAGTGTCGGCGGAATCGACTCACTCCCAGTCCTTGGTCTCCTCGCTGAACCTTCCGAGTCCGGCCCTGATGACGGTGCGTCCCTGCTCCAGGAACGTCGCGACCAGGACGGCGAGGATGCCGATGCCGGCGATGAGGATCCACAGGCCGGCACCCCCCCAACTCGGCAGGAGTTGGACGAGAGGGACGGCCACGAGGAGCACGGCTCCGGCCAGCATCACCAGGCCCCCGGCGAGGAGCCGACGGCGCACCCGGGTGACCAGTCCCCATCCGGCGATCGCCAGGCCCAGGGCCATGGCAAGCACGGCGTAGGCGATGCTGATCGTCACGGCTTGGACGAACGAGGCTCCGACGAGGAAGGCGATCCCGACCGACTCGACCACGACTATCTCCGTCGACGCGATCGGCGCACCGCGGGCCGCACGGTCACGGCGCCAGAGGCCGACGATGACCAGGATCGCCAGGCCTATCGGCACGGGTGGTCCACTGGGCATTGCCTGTCAGGGACTCGGCGGCGAACGCCAGCCACGAGGCGCAGGCGAGAACCGGTGCCAGCATCTGCACCCACACGCTCCGCAGGGCGGAGCCAACGGCCGCAGCCTGGACCGCTGCGACCGCGAGCGCAGGAACGAGCAGTGCCGGATCCGCGCTGGGCACCAGGGCGACGGTGACAGATGCCGCCGAGGTCAGCACTCCCAACTCGACGAGGATGCGGACCCACGTCCTCGCCCTCCGGACAGCCAGCAGCAGGAGCGCGCACAGCGCAGAGGTGCCCGAGAGGATCGCAACCTCGACCGCCGCGGTCTGAGCCCCCGCCTCGAAACCGACCGCGAGCGCGGCGAACGCCCACAGCACCCCCGTGTCCTGCAGCGCATCGATCGCCAGCGGCATGGCAGCGACGAAGCATGCGACAGCGACCAGCGCGAGCCCGATGGCGATCGGGGCGCTCGCGGAGCTGGCGGCGTCGGCTGTGCTGACCCCGAGCTGTGCGACCAGGGCCGCCGCCCCGACCATCGCGGCTGCCACCGACGCCCACGCCAGCACCCACGACCGCTCCACCCGCCGGGTCCAGGCGATCGCAGCGCCCGCCACCGTGACGGTCCCCGCGGCGATCGCGGTGACATCGCAGGCCCGCTGGGCGCTCCAGCCCCACCCAGCCATGGCCGAGGCCCACGCAGCGGCTGCGGACACTGCGCCGCCGACCTGCAGGAGGATCCGCGCTGTCCCGGTGGTCCTCGTCGCCAACCCGGTCAGCCCGGCCGAGAGCACGAGTAGCGCCGCGGCCAGCCAGAGGCCACCGGCCTTGGCCGCACCTGCCAGGACCAGCGCCGAGCCGAGCGTGCCCAGCCCCCACGCGGGTCCCGGCGAGCTTCGC
>CAWJVS010000027.1:0-27409 GCA_963846335.1 uncultured Bacteroidales bacterium | reverse complement strand
GATCGGAGGAGGTTCAGTAAGAATACACGATGCATCGGTTCAGAAGCAGATGTTTAAGGTTTTGGGCTTCAGTGAGGAAGAGGCTCATGAACAGTTTGGTTTCCTGCTGAATGCCTTCAGGTTCGGCGCTCCGCCACATGGAGGCGTTGCATTCGGTTTTGACAGATGGGTTGCCATGTTAGGAGGTCAGGATTCCATCCGCGATTTTATTGCGTTCCCCGAAAAATAACTCAGGACGGGATGTCATGCTTGATTCACCCTCACGGATATCGGCGAAACAGCTGGAAGAACTTCATATTATACTGGGCGAAAAGGATAAAAAATAACTGCCTAAACTTTTCTTCCTATGAGTGTCGCCGAAGTGCACCTTTCGATATGGACACTGACATAATCTCCCCCTTTATGATCTCCTCCGGGAAAAACTACAACTTTGTTCTGAGAAGTACGTCCTGACAGGAATTCTTCAGATCTTTTGGAAGCTCCTTCAATAAGAACCACTAAAGTTTTTCCCGACATCCATGTTCTTTGATACGGCGGAGAGCCTGTTCTGAAATGCTATCATCTCACTGAGCCTATCTGATTTAACACTTTCAGGAACATCATCCTTCTATTTACTGGCTGCTTTTGTTCCGGGCCTTTCACTGTATTTGAACATATAGGCAAAATCAAATCCGACCTGTTCCATCAGGGAGAGAGATTCTTTATGATCCTCATCGGTTTCGGTGCAGAAACCGGTGATCATATCTGTTGAAAGGGCACATTCCGGAATAATTGTACGTATAGCATTAATCCTTTCCAGATACCATTCCCTTGTGTATTCACGGTTCATGAGCTTAAGTATCCGGCTGCTCCCGCTCTGAGCCGGCAGATGAATATGTTTACAAATATTATCATGGCTTGCGATGACATACAGCAACTCATCTGAAATATCCTTCGGATGAGATGTCGAGAACCTTATACGCATAAGGGGCTCTATCCCTGCAACTTTTTCAAGAAGTTCAGGGAAACCTGTGGTCAGATTCCATTGCTATGCCATTTATATGAGTCAACATTCTGACCAAGCAGGGTAACTTCCCTGTAACCTGTCCCAGAAAGCTCCTTTACCTCTTTCATTATGGATTCAGGATTGCGGCTTCTTTCTGCGCCGCGGACATATGGTACAACACAATATGCGCACATATTATTGCAGCCTCTCATAATCGAAATAAAGGATGACACACCGTTTTTGTCCATTCTAACAGGTGAGATATCAGCATATGTCTCTTCACGTGAAAGAAGTACATTTACTGCTTTATGCCCGGCTTCGGCTTCAGCCACAAGGAATAGGCAGCTCACGGTAGGCATCGGGACCGACAACTATATCAACCAGCTGTTCTGTCTCAAGCAACTTCTCCTTCAGCCTCTCAGCCATGCAACCGATAATTCCTATTTTCAGATCTTTTCTCTTCTTCTTAAGATGACTGATAGCCTTAAGACGTCCCCATATTCTCTGCTCAGCATTATCCCGGATTGAACAGGTGTTTATAAGTATTAATCCGGCGTCATTTATATTTTCTGAGGGATCATACCCTGCTCCCTTCAGAATTGACACAACAACCTCGCTGTCAGCAACATTCATCTGACAACCATAGGTTTCTATATATACTTTCTTATTCGGCATTTTAAACTCGGTTATTAAAACCGTATTACATCCAAACTGTCTCTCAGTCTCTTCATCTCTCCGTCTCTCAGTCCCTTCTCCCCATCTCCCTTTCATTTTCAAATTGCCACAAAAGTATGAACTATGAATGAGGTATGAAAGAATTATTTAAATTTGCAGCTGTAAATTCAATTATACAGGGTATGTCAGGTCATAGCAAATGGTCAACAATAAAGCGTAAAAAGGGAGCAATTGATGCCAAAAGGGGAAAGATTTTTACCAAGATCATCAAGGAGATAATTATTGCAGCAAAGGAGGGAGGGAGTGATCCTGAATCCAATGCCCGTCTCAGGCTTGCAATTCAGAACGCGAAAGGGGCCAATATGCCCAAAGATAACATTGAAAGGGCAGTAAAGAAAGCTACCGGCACTGATGCTGAAAGTTTCAGCGAGACTTCATTTGAAGGGTATGGACCAAATGGCGTTGCTATTTTTGTTGAAGCTCTTACAGATAATAATAACAGGACAGTCGCTTCGGTAAGGTCTGCTTTCAATAAGCATGGAGGCAATCTGGGAACTAACGGATCGCTCAGTTTCCTGTTTGACAGGAAAGGGATATTTTCCATCAGGAATGAAGGATTCTCACCCGAGGAAGTAGAACTCGAAATGATAGACGCCGGCGCAGAAACATTTGAGGTTGAGGGTGAAATGCTTACAATAACATGTGCCAAAGAAGATTTCGGAAGTATCAACAGGAAGCTGAATGAGCTTGGAATAGAACCTCAGGAAGCCGGCTTGAAGCGTATCCCTAACGACACCAAAAAGCTCGAACTTGAGGCTGCAAAGAAAGTCCTGCGACTGGTTGACACACTCGAGGATGATGATGATATACAGTATGTGTATCATAACCTTGAAATGACGGACGAACTGGCTGAAGAACTGGGATAACAGTTACAAAGTGGAAAAAAATTATAAATCCTTGGAATACCTTTCTATCCTGTCGGGGAATTATTATTTTTGCGTCATGATCAGAAACCTCTTTTCCTTCCTAACCATACTTTTCTTTTCAGCAGGAATCACCACAGCACAGCCATTTGTTAAAACAACTGATCTCTTTAAAAGAGCTGATGGAAATAATAGTACCGGACAGCTCACCATCATTCAGGATCCATCAATAGATACTCTGATAACCAGATATATACTGGTAAATGAAAATGTTTACAGGGAAAATGGACGGTATGGGATGAAGGGGTTCCGAATCCAGATTTACAGCAGCTCAAACAGAAATGCAAGGGAAGAGTCTAATAAGGCAAGAGCAGCATTTATAAGCAAATTTCCGGATATTGATTCATATCAGTTGTACGCCGAGCCAGGCTATTTCAAAATAAGAGCAGGCGACTTCAGAACTAAAACGGAAGCAACAAAATTGTTGCTTCTGGTCAGAAAAGAGTTTCCTGAGGCATATCTCGTCCCCGATATAATAAATTTCCCGGACCTGAATAACCAATAACTATGAGTGATAATATCAAACACGAATGCGGTATAGCAATGTTAAGATTGCTGAAGCCGTTGGAATTTTATATTGAAAAATACGGGATCTGGAATTATGGTTTGCAGAAGATGTACCTGATGATGGAAAAGCAGCATAACAGGGGACAGGACGGTGCCGGATTAGCAGGTATAAAATTGAATCTGGCGCCGGGGAACAGGTACATTTTCAGGCATAGATCCAATCAGGCAAACCCGATTAAGGAAATTTTCAGCGCTATATATCAGGATATAGATGCATTTAGAAAGAGAAAAGGAGAAGAGGAATTCACAAATCCGGACTTCATCAGGGAAAAAGTGCCCTTTGCCTGCGATATTTATATGGGGCACTTAAGGTATGGAACATATGGCAATTACAACATCGACTATGTTCATCCGGTGAGCCGCGAGAATAACTGGAAATCGCGTAACCTTGTGATGGCCGGTAATTTCAACCTCACCAACGTCGGTGAAGTATTCAGCAGTCTTGTCAGACTTGGACAGACTCCCATTGACTTTTCCGATACCGTGACTATCCTGGAAAATGTTGGCCACAGGCTTGATCAGGAAAATGAGAGGCTATTCCGGAAGTTCAAGGATCAGGGATATTCAAAACATGATATATCCCCTCTGATCGAAAGCAATATGGATGTTGCATCTATTTTAAGAAAAGCCAGCCGGAACTGGGATGGAGGATATGCCATGACCGGCATGATCGGTCATGGTGATGCATTTGTTATGAGAGATCCGGCAGGAATACGACCGGCTTATTATTATATTAATGATGAGGTGGTAGTTGTTGCTTCCGAAAGGCCGGTAATTCAAACCATATTTGATGTCACAACACAGGATGTAATTGAGCTTCCTCCCGCAAGCGCTATTATAATAAAGGCCTCCGGGCAAACCTCAATTGAGATGCTGAGGGAAGAGACCGAACAAAGAAAATGCTCCTTTGAAAGGATATACTTCTCACGCGGTACGGATGAAGCAATATACGGCGAGAGGAAAAAGCTTGGAGAGCTGCTGACACACCCGGTTTTAAAGGCAGTAGGTTATGATCTTGACAATACCGTCTTCTCCTATATTCCCAACACGGCGGAAAGTGCATTCTACGGACTGATAAAGGGTGTTGAGACTTATCTGAATGAGGCAAAAATTGAGAAAATCGTCAGCATTGGGAAAGAAATTACAAGGGAGAAGCTGGAAGAAATTATTCATCAGAGGCCAAGGGTCGAGAAAATTGCGGTCAAGGATGCCAAGCTGAGAACATTCATATCCGAGGACAAAGGCCGTGACGACCTGGTAGGCCATGTATATGATGTTACCTACGGAGTTATAAGGAGGGGACTTGATAACCTTGTCGTTATAGATGACTCGATTGTTCGCGGCACCACTCTGAAGCAAAGTATTATAAGGATTCTCGACAAACTTGATCCGAAAAAAATAGTTATTGTTTCTTCATCGCCTCAGCTGAGGTATCCTGACTGCTATGGAATTGATATGGCAAAGCTTGGAGATTTTATTGCATTTAAAGCTGCAATAGCGCTGTTAAAGGATACTGACAGGGGATCCCTGATTCAGACCATCTACAATGAAGCTCTGGTGGAACTGGGCAAACCTGTTGAGGAGATGAAAAATGTTGTTAAGGAAGTTTATAAACCATTCTGCCCTGAAGAAATTTCAAAAAAGATCTCCGAATTGCTAAAATCTGAAGAGATAAATGCAGAAGTAGATATTGTATTTCAATCAATTGAAGGCCTTCATGAAGCTTGTCCGGGTCATTCCGGCGACTGGTATTTCACGGGTAATTATCCGACCCCCGGAGGAAACAAAGTGGCTAACCAGTCTTTCATCAATTTTGTGGAGGGAAGAAATATCAGAGCCTATTGATTCTGGTGGGAAAACCAGGTTATCATGAAGTCTTTTTTATAGGATGAGAGATGCCTGTTGATTTTTTCAACATAAATATCCCTTAAGGTAATCATGATTCCTGTCTCTTCAACATTCCCGAATTTGTGATTGATAAATGTTCCAAATGTCCGCATTGTTGGCGAAAGATTCATATATGCGTTGATCAGAGGGGGGATGTTTTCATTCAGATTTCTCACTTCCCTTGAAAGGATTTTATAATTCTCCTTATATCTCCATCCCCTGAAAATCTTCCGCATCTCCTCCTGATGAATTTCAATATTAGCCGGTTCAATAGGAATAACAAGACCATCAGGATCATTAAAGTGCCTCTTGAGAAAATAAAGTATCATATCCCTGGCTTTCTGATTGAAATGCGGATACATCGTGACTTTCCCAAAAAGGAATTTAAGATGATGGTTATCGATGATAATAGCGCCCAGACCATCCCACAGGTTATCAAGGGCAAACAGGCTTTTTCTGCCCATGTTGCGCGATTGATAATCGGGGTGAACAAATGACCTTCCAAGCTCCATCAGATGAGGAAAATACTTTTTCATGAATTTATCAGAAAAATGGAAATAGGCTGAAGAGGCAAGTTTATTGATATCATATTCTGACTGCCCTTTTTCAGGAAAATAAAAACGATACCCTCCAATGATTTCCCTGTTCTCAGGGTCCCATACAATCAGCTGCTTCTGAGGAGCCAGACTTGCAGTGTCAAATTCATCAATATCGATCTCCTTGCCGGTGCCTCCTCCTGCATGACGGAATGTGATCTCCCTTACACGGCCAACTTCAATCATAAGGGAGGGAGAGTTATTATTGTCAAAAACGTATACCTCGTTATTGCCATTGTTGGTCTTGCGAAGTAATTTGTCAGGTGTTAATTCGGATATAATCTGATCTTTTGGCAGCTGGGCAACAACAGGTTTCATGCAATAATTGTAAATGGTGAAAGGGAATCCGAATAAGTTAAACGAAAATTCAAATGCAAGTTACTGATTTTTTTGATTCATTGATTGCACCTGACAAACAGATTCCAGTTCATATGATTTTGAATTAACCCAGGCTGCCCATTCCGGGGCTGATCTGCTCCTGTCAAATGTCTGCCACGGAATTCTCTGTCCGAAGACAAGATGTATCTCTTTACCCTTCTGTCTGTACATCTCATCAACCAGATAAAGCATTTCAATATTGGCCTTAATGCCAAAAAATTTCCTGAAGTTGGAGAGGTTGTAGAAGAAATCTGAATTCCTTCCTGAAAAGTATGCCGGAACAATATCCCTTCTATGCTGTATGGATTTTGTAATGAAGCTTTTATGCCACTGAAGATCCTTAATTACACCCCTGGTTTTTCTGGAACAGAGTCCTGCCGGAAAATAAAGTATCTGGCTATCTGATGCATATGCTTCCTCAATCCTTCTTGCAGCTTCTTTCCCCTGCGGACCATGCTTGTTCACAGGGAGAAAAATGCCTGACAGGTTTTTTATACTCGTAAGTATGTCATTGACAGGGAATTTGATATCCGGATATACCTTTGATAATTCATGAATAAAAACCAGCCCGTCAAGCCCTCCAAGCGGATGATTGGAAACAAAGATATACCGTCCTTCCGCAGGTATGTTTTCTTTTCCATGGACCTGAGCCTTAATGCCAAAATAATTCAGTCCGGCCTCAATTAATTCAGCATCTTTCAGATGACCCCAATTATCCAGAAATCCATTCAGATCATCCTGATGAACAATCCGTTTCAGGTAATTGACAATAAATCCGGGAACCACTTTCCTGAGAGCGGGGTTTTTGGAATAAAGGACCTTCTCGACATCTATTTTCGGAACCTCAGTCTTTGACCTTTTCGATATCCATTAATCTGAATCTGGTTAAAATCTATAAATCAAAATTACCAAAAAAAATGACAAACCCGTTGAAAAACCTTAGTGGCCCCGCCCCATCTCTTATTCATGATCTCACCCCAACCCCTCTCATTTTTTAGTCAGCCTCACCCCAACCCTTCTCCCAAGGGAGAGGGGCTAAGATTCTGATTATCTTATTCTTTGGTCAGTTATCTCTCAGTCCTATCTCCCCCGGGAGCACAGAGGTCTACAGCCCCTGGGGATGAGGCTAAAAGATCCGGAGAAGGGGTAGGGGGATGAGGCATAAGGAAGGGAAATAGGGGTGAGTTAATCTGATAAAACAGGGGGAGGTGGTTGATTAGTATTACCAGAGTGCAAGCTATTTTCTGGCCTTTATATGACTGCATTTCTCCATCCCGTCGAAGAAACCGTAATAAAAGTTATTAACAAACAAATAAAAAAGTGGGTTAAAGTGGAGTAAAGTGGATATTTTTTACTTATTTTAGGCTTTTTATGTAAAAACGAGTATGGCCACATTTATAGGTGATTACACGTGCAAGGTGGATGTCAAAGGAAGGATAATCCTTCCAATGGCATTCAAGAAGCAGATGCCTGCTGATGCACAGGATCATTTTGTGGTGCGCAAGGACATCTTCGAGAACTGCCTTGTACTTTATTCCATCGAGGATTGGAACAGACAGCTTGATAAGATCAGGAAGAGAGTTAATACCTATAACCGTGAGCATAATATGTTCCTCAGAAATTTCTTTAAGGGAACAGCGGAACTCTCACTGGATAATAACAACCGCCTGCTGGTACCCAAACGGCTTATGGATCTCATAGGTGCTGAAAGAGATGTAGTGCTGGCTGGTCAGGATGGACGCATCGAGATATGGGCAGCAAATGTCTATGAGAAGATTGATATGGCAGCAGGTGACTTTGCCGATCTGGCTGAAAAACTTATGGGTGGTAATTTAAATGATCCTGAAAAATAATGGCGTACCATATTCCCGCATTGCTCAAGGAGAGTATTGATGGACTGAATCTAAAGCCTGACGGGATTTATGTTGATGTTACATTCGGAGGAGGAGGACATTCGATGGAGATTCTGAAGAGGATTAAAAAAGTGAGGTTGATAGCATTTGATCAGGATGATGAGGCCGCTGTAAATGTACCTGATGATAAGAGGTTTCTGTTCCTTAATCAGAATTTCCGGTTTCTGAAAAACAACCTTCATTTCAACGGTGTCAAATCGATTGACGGAGCTCATCGCCGATCTCGGAGTTTCATTTCATCAGTTTGATGAACCTGCAAGAGGATTTACCTTCAGGCAGGATGCACCGCTCGATATGAGGATGAATAAAAGTGGTACAATCACAGCTGTCCATCTTCTCAATACCCTGGATGAGCAGTCCCTGGCAGATCTCTTTTACAATTTCGGGGAGCTTATAAATTCAAGAAGAATTGCCAGGGAAATTGTTGCCTTCAGGGCGGTAAAGCCGCTTTCCACCGTTAATGATATCATTGACGCTGTCGGGAAACTTGCTCCCCACAGGCAGGAGCATAAGTTCTATGCAAAGTTGTTCCAGGGATTGCGAATAGCTGTAAATCATGAAATCGATTATCTGAAGGAGATGCTTGAACAGGCCCTTGATGTTCTCAATCCGGGAGGCCGGCTAGTGGTAATAACCTATCATTCACTCGAAGACAGGGTCGTAAAAAACTTCATGAAGACAGGAAATTTTGAAGGGATGGAGAAAAAAGATTTCTATGGAAATATAGAAACTCCATTCAGGATCATAACCAGAAAGGGAATAACACCCGGTGAGGAGGAGATTAGCTATTAACAGGAGAGCCAGAAGTGCAAGGCTAAGAATAGCTGAAAAAATCTGACAGATGGCAGAAGAAAAGGAAAATAACGCCAAACAGCCAAAAACATCGGGTTTCATTGAAGGAACTCCTGAGCGGTAGTATGATTTCCGAAAAGATCATACTTAAAAACCTTGGATATATATCCCTGATAACCCTGCTGGCAGCCATCTATATCGGAAACAGATTTCATGCTGAAAAAATTACCAGGGAGACAGCAAGGCTTCAACGGGAGGTAAAGGATCTCAAGGCAGAGTCTCTATCCACATCAGCCGACCTGATGTATGTCTGCAGGCAATCGGAAGTATACAGGCTGGTAAGGGAAAAAGGGCTGAATCTCGAGGAACTGAAAACTCCTCCATATAAACTGCTTGTAAATAAAAAATAGAAAAAATGGCAATCAGGGATGAGATAGTATGGCGCAGCGGCGTTGTATATTTTACAATAGCCTTACTGGCTGCTGCACTGCTTATCCGGATCCTTATCCTGCAGTATGTTCAGCATGGCAAATGGGCCGACATGAGTGAGAAATATGTTTTCAAGACCGGAGAGGTACAGGCCAACAGAGGAGATATTCTGACAGATGACGGACGGCTGCTTGCAAGCTCGGTTCCATATTATACAATTTACATGGACACCCGGAGTACAGGGATGTCCTCTTCCACCTTCGCAAGCGGCATAAACGGATTATCAGCAGGACTGTCCCGCTTGTTGGTGAAAGATCTGCTGCAGGCTGGAAAGCTCTTATTACAAATGCCCGACGGAAAGGCGACAGGTATCTTCTGATTAAAAGAAAAGTCGATTATGAAACACTGAAGCAGCTGAAGGAGCTTCCTATATTCCGGGAAGGCCAGTATAAGGGAGGTATGGTGGCACAGGCTGAAAACAGAAGAATTCTTCCGAATAATGATCTTGCTGCACGTACAATTGGTTACCTGAATCTTGGAAACGAAGGCAATGAAGTAGGTATTGAGGGCTCTTTTGACAGGGAACTGGCCGGAAGGAACGGTGTGGCTGTAAAGCAGAGACTTACAGGAGGTGACTGGATCACTGTTGATAATACAAACAGCGTCGAGTCGGTAGATGGAAATGATGTTGTCACAACACTTGATATCGACTTGCAGGATGTGGCCTCAGCCGCATTGCTGAACCAGCTGCGCAGGCATAATGCCCATCATGGATGTGCAGTGCTGATGGAGGTTGAAACAGGTGATATAAAAGCAATCTGCCAACCTTGAGATCGGAAGTGATGGTAGACTATCATGAAACATATAATTATGCAGTTGGTGAGAGTACCGAGCCGGGTTCAACGTTCAAGCTTCCTGTACTTATGGCTGCCCTTGAAGATGGAGTTATTGATACAGGTGATATAGTTGACACGGGAACAGGCAGCATAAAATTCTATAACAAGATAATCAGGGATACCAAAGAGGAGGGATACGGCAAAATAACTGTTAAACAGGTCTTTGAGAAATCATCAAATGTTGGCACATCAAAGATTATCTACGAACATTATAAGGACAATCCCAAGGATTTTGTAAACAGGCTTTATGCAATGAAGCTGAATGAAAAGCTCAATCTTCAGATCAAAGGTGAAGGAACTCCTCTGATAAGATATCCCGGTGATAAATTATGGTCAGGACTTTCACTCCCGATGATGTCACACGGCTATGAGGTTCAGATGACACCCGCTGCAGATACTTACCTTCTATAATGCTGTTGCAAATGACGGTAAAATGATGCGTCCCAGGTTTGTCACGGAAATACTCAGGAACGGCACCGTAATAAAGAGATACGGACCTGAGGTTATTATTAACTCAATAGCATCACGTTCAACCATCAGGAAAGGCAAAAAGGATGATGGAGGGAGTGGTTGAACATGGTACTGCAATCAACCTGAATAACCAGAACTACAAAATAGCCGGAAAGACAGGTACTGCCCAGATTGCAAAGGAAAGACGGGTTACCGGCAGGATGCAGGAATATCTTACCAGGCCTCTTTTGTAGGTTATTTTCCGGCTGAGAATCCTCTTTACTCCTGTATTGTTGTTGTCAATGCACCTTCAAATGGAGTCTATTATGGCAATCTGGTTGCAGGAGCGGTTTTCAAGGAGATTTCTGACAAGGTATATGCAACAAGATTTTTCCGCGATTACAAGCTGGAAAGCAGTAAAAGCTATCGTGGCTTCGCTACCGGAGGTTGGCAATGGCTACAGGGAAGATATAAATGAAGTCCTTGAAGAATCTCGAATGTAAGGTACAGGCGGACCGCATGATGACGACTGGGTTGCCACACGGGAAAGCGGCGATACAATAAGGCTGGCAGGAGTAAAACTTCAGAAAGGACTTGTCCCTGATGTCAGGGGGATGAGCCTCAGGGATGCTGTCTACCTCCTGGAGAATTCAGGATTAAGAGTAAGATACAGCGGTAAGGGAAGGGTCCTCAGACAATCTCCTGAACATGGTGCAAGATATTTTGAAGGGATCAGTGGTATCACTTGAAATGAATATGTGAAATGATGAAGATTAGAAGAAATATTAAATGGTATTGATGTTGTCTCCCTGCAGGGAGATGAGAATACTGCAGTTTCAAATATTGAATTTGATTCCAGAAAAGTGACCGGAGGATCCCTTTTTGTTGCTGTAAAGGGATACAATACCGATGGTCATAATTATATAAATGATGCTGTTGCATCAGGGGCAATCGGCAATCATATGCGAAACACTTCCGGAAAAAACTGATAACAGGGTATGCTGGATTAAGACAACCGATTCTGCAAAAGCCCTTGGGTATGCAGCTTCAAACTTTTTCGGAAATCCTTCATCTTCACTGAAACTGGTTGGTGTAACAGGTACAAACGGCAAAACAACTGTTGCAACCCTGCTTTACAGGATGTTTATCAGGCTGGGGTATAAATGCGGACTATTCTCGACAGTCTGCAATTATATAAACGGGAAAGAACTTCCTGCAACCCATACAACTCCCGATCCGGTTCAGCTGAACAGGTTCTTGTCAGAGATGGTAGCCGACAGGATGCGACTATGCATTTATGGAGGTAAGTTCACATTCTGCCGATCAGAAGACGAATTGCAGGACTGAAATTTGACGGAGGGATATTTACCAACCTTACTCACGATCATCTCGATTATCATAAAACATTTGATAATTACCTGGCAGCAAAGAAAAGCTTTTTCGACTCCTTACCGTCGGGACATTTGCACTCGTGAATATTGATGACAGGAACGGCAGGGTAATGCTTCAGAACTGCCAGTGCACCGAAATATACATTCTCCATAAGGGCGATGGCCGATTTCCGGTGCGGGATCCTTGAACAGGGATTTGAAGGAATGCATCTGAAAATTCAGGGTGAAGAGGTGTGGACAAGATTCATAGGAGATTTCAATGCATCAAACCTGCTGGCTGTCTATGCTGCTTCAGAACTGCTTGGAGCTGCAAAAGATGAGATACTTACAATACTGAGTGATCTGCATCCTGTTGCAGGGAGACTGGAAGTAGTCAAATCGCCGGGTGGAATTTCCGGTATTGTTGATTATGCACATACTCCTGATGCCCTTTTAAATGTGATAGATACAATTAACAAGATAAGGGAGGGAAGTGCCAAGCTTATAACCGTAGTAGGAGCAGGAGGTGACCGGGACAGGACAAAGCGTCCGAAGATGGCTGCCATTTCAGCTGAAGGCAGTACACGGACAATTCTCACCTCCGACAATCCCAGAAGTGAAGATCCTGAAAAGATACATTGATGATATGGAAGCGGGATCTATCTCCCGACCTTAAAAGAAAGACCCTCCGGATTGCCGACAGGCGTGAGGCAATAAAAACTGCTGTCATGCTTGCAGGAAAGGGCGATGTGATACTGATTGCAGGTAAAGGTCATGAAACTTACCAGGAGATAAAGGGAGTCAAACATCACTTCGATGACAGGGAAGAACTAAGAATTGCATTATCAATGAAATAACCACAGATGAAATGCTGGTATACCTTTTTAAATATCTTGATACACTTAATATTCCCGGAGCCGGAGTCTTTCAGTTCATATCCTTCAGATCGGCAATGGCTGTGATTACATCACTTATTATATCATTGCTTATAGGGAAAAGGATAATACTCTACCTTCAGAAAAAACAGGTAGGTGAAGTTGTAAGGGATCTGGGACTTGAAGGTCAGTATCAGAAAAAGGGAACCCCTTCAATGGGTGGAATAATAATTCTTGCATCAATAATTATTCCCACCCTGTTATTTGCAAAGCTCGACAATATCTATGTCATCCTTATGCTGCTTACAACACTCTGGCTTGGAGCAATAGGATTCCTTGATGATTATATTAAAATATTCAGAAAGAACAAGGAGGGGCTTGCCGGCAGATTTAAGATAGTAGGACAGATTGGCCTTGGACTGATTGTCGGACTTACACTTTTTTTCAGTGATGATGTAATAATTGAGGAGAAAGTGAATGTTGCAAATCTGTCGTCAACGGAAAAAATTGAACTGCTGGATCCAGCTGTACCGTATACCTCACAGTCGGTGAGTCTCAATGGAAAGAAAATCAACAAAGACCACAATTCCTTTTGTCAAGAATAATGAATTTGATTATTCATGGCTGGTGGCCTTTATAGATGAAGACTACAGGCAGCCATGGACATGGCTGGCATTTGTAATAATGGTGATATTTATAGTTACTGCGGTTTCAAACGGTGCAAATCTTACCGACGGACTCGACGGACTGGCGACAGGCACCTCAGCAATAACCGGAAGCTGCACTGGGAATACTTGCCTACCTGTCAAGTAACATTATATATGCCAGCTATCTGAATATAATGTATATACCAGACTCGCAGGAGCTGGTGATCTTTGCCAGTGCATTTATCGGTGCAACAATTGGCTTCCTCTGGTATAATTCATATCCTGCCCAGGTTTTTATGGGCGATACAGGCAGCCTTGCCCTCGGAGGCATAATTGCCGTATTTGCGATAATAATAAGAAAGGAACTGCTGATACCGATCCTGTGCGGGATCTTTCTTGTTGAGAACCTATCTGTGGTAATGCAGGTTGCCTGGTTTAAAAGAACAAAAAGAAAATACGGAGAAGGCAGGAGGATTTTCCTTATGGCTCCCCTCCATCACCATTATCAGAAAAAGGGCTACCCGGAACCGAAAATTGTAACACGGTTCTGGATAGTGGCAATAATACTTGCAGTAATAAGCATTGTGACACTGAAGATCAGATAAAATATGAAAAGGAAAATTGTAATACTTGGGTGCAGGCGAGAGTGGTGCAGGATCGGCAGTGCTTGCACAAAAACAGGGCTTTGATGTATTTGTGTCGGATAACGGCAAGATAAAGGATAAGTACAGGGAAATTCTTGAACAACCATAAAATAAGATGGGAAGAAGGGAGGCATCAGTGAAAATATAATTCTTTCGGCCGATGAGGTGATTAAAAGTCCGGGAATTCCTGAAAATGCTCCATCTTGTAAAAATGATACGGGAGAAAGGAATTCCCGTAATTTCAGAGATTGAGTTTGCCGGACGATATGCTGAGGGGAAAAAGATCTGTATAACAGGGAGCAATGGAAAGACCACGGTTACCAACCTGATTTATCATATTCTGAAAAAGGCAGGCAATGAACGTCGCAATGACAGGAAATGTCGGGAACAGTTTTGCAATGGCCGTTGCAGAAGGCTCTTATGATTATTATGTAATTGAACTCAGCAGTTTTCAGCTCGACGGGATGTATGATTTCAAGGCTGATGTAGCTGTACTCATGAATATAACGCCTGATCATCTTGACAGATATGGTTACAAATTTCAGAATTATATAGATTCCAAATTCAGGATAACACAGAATCAGACAAAGTCTGATTACCTTATTTATTGGGATGGAGATCCGGTTATAAGGTCTGAATTATCAAAAAAACAATATGGAATGACCCTCCTCCCTTTTTCTGATGAAAGAAGAGAAGGTATGGCCGCTTACGTGGAAAACGACGATTTGATACTTGATTACCCGAATAAAACCAAGCTTATGACAATTCATGAATTGGCTCTGAAAGGCCGCCACAACATCTACAACTCAATGGCAGCAGCCATTGCCGGTAAGGTGCTTAATATCCGGAAGGATAAAATCCGGGAAAGTCTTGCAGATTTTCAGGGGGTTGAACACCGGCTTGAACCAGTTATTACAGTATGTGGTATTAACTTCATTAACGATTCAAAGGCCACAAATGTCAATTCGACATGGTATGCCATTGAATGCATGGAAAATGATATCATATGGATTGTGGGAGGAATAGATAAGGGGAATGACTATTCGGAACTATATCCCGTAGTAAGGAAGAAAGTCAAGGCAATTGTATGCCTTGGAAAGGATAACAGGAAGATTGTAGAAGCATTTAAGGATAAGGTTACGACAATTGTCGAGACCTCATCAATGGAAGAGGCAGTAAGATCTGCCTATTATCTGGCCCGCAAGGGCGAAACGGTATTGTTGTCACCTGCCTGCGCAAGTTTTGACCTGTTCAAAAACTATGAAGACAGGGGACGTCAGTTCAAAATGGCCGTAAGAAATCTTTAATCATAATCTGACATGCAGCAGGGCTGGCTTACAAAGAAATTCAAAGGCGACAGGATCATATGGGGTCTTGTGGCGCTTTTTATGTTCTATTCCCTGCTTGCAGTATACAGCTCATCTGTTGGAGTGGCCTTTGTGAGGCATGGAGGAAATACCTCATATTTTCTCTGGACTCAGTTACTTATTCTTGCCGCAAGCCTTGCAATAATTGTCATTGTTCATTATCTTCCATACAGGATTTATTTCTCCCTGGCCGGTCTGTTTCTTATTATTTCCGCCGGATTGCTGATCCTTACTTTTGCATTCGGATCCAGGGTGAACGAAGCGACCAGGTGGCTCGTGATACCCGGTATAGGTTTCAGCATTCAGACATCCGATGTCGCCAAAGTTGCCCTGGTGCTCTATCTGGCCAGATCATTGGCCAAATATCAGAATGAGCTGAATAATTTTATGCTTGTGACCAGAAATTTCATATTGCCTGTCGGAATAATCTGCGGACTTATTTTACCTGAGAACTTATCAACTGCATTAATGATTTTCGGCATAAGTATGGTAATAATGTTCATTGGCAGGGTCCCGTTCAGGTTTCTCCTTACATATATAGGTTTAGGAGTTGTGGGAGTTATTCTTTTTGCTGTCTTGCTTACAATGGTTTCGAAAGACAACAGGGTACAGGTCTGGAAAAACAGGATAGAGCATTTTTTCGCCGGTTCAACAGATGACGATGGCGATTATCAGTCAAACCAGGCTAAGATTGCTATCTCAACAGGGGGTCTCTTCGGGAAAGCCCCTGGCAAAAGCACACAGAGAAATATGCTTCCGCAATCGAATTCAGACTTCATTTTTGCAATAATAATAGAGGAATATGGACTATTGTTTGGCGCTGTCCCACTTATTCTGGCATACATGATATTGCTGTTCAGGGGAATAACGATTGCCCGGAAATGCGAAACAGCATTTCCGGCTTACTTGGTTATGGGATTGACAGTAATGATAGTTATCCAGGCTATGCTGAATATGCTGGTTG
Organism: uncultured Bacteroidales bacterium; assembly: GCA_963846335.1. Taxonomy (GTDB): domain Bacteria; phylum Bacteroidota; class Bacteroidia; order Bacteroidales; family VadinHA17; genus LD21. The sequence goes on along the minus strand of CAWJVS010000027.1, from coordinate 10,991 downwards.
CAGTGGGATTATTTCCTGTTACCGGACAGACTCTGCCCATGGTTAGCTGGGGAAGAACTTCAGTTCTTATGATGAGCTTTTCCATAGGGGCAGTGCTCGGCGTAAGCAGGGTCGTAAACGCCAGAATTAAGAAGGAGGAACTCCCTGACGGGGAGGTTGCTGACGAAGGAGAAAAAATATATGAACCCGCAAAGACATAGAAAGATCATTATCAGCGGAGGCGGAACAGGAGGACATATCTTCCCTGCCATATCTGTGGCCAATGCTCTCCGCAGGATTGACCCGGGGACTGAGATCCTTTTTGTCGGCGCACTGGGTCGCATGGAAATGGAAAAAATTCCCGATGCCGGTTACAGGATTATAGGATTACCGGTTGAAGGATTAAAAAGGCGTTTTACACTTGAGAACATCTCTGTTCTGCTTAAGTTTCTTAAAAGTCTCAGGATGGCAAGAAAGATACTGATGGAATTCAATCCTGATGTCGTTGTTGGCGTAGGTGGCTATGCAAGTGGTCCTGTATTGAGGCAGGCTGGCAAAATGGGCATTCCGACGCTTATCCAGGAGCAGAATAGTTACGCTGGCGTTACAAATAAACTGCTTGCCCGCAGGGCTTCAGCAATCTGTGTCGCTTACGAAGGGATGGAAAAATACTTTCCGGCAAAAAAAATCATCATGACAGGCAACCCTGTGCGCCAGAATCTTGAAAATCTTGAGGGTCTGAAAGATGAAGCAATTGCATTTTTTAACCTAAAAGCCGGGCTGCCAGTGGTGCTTGTTCTGGGAGGATCTCTTGGAGCCGGCAGTATCAATAACAGTCTTACTGAAAACATCACCAGGCTTGGAATCTCAGAGTGTCAGTGGCTATGGCAAACTGGGAAATATTATTACGTGAAGGTAAATGAAAGGGTGTCAGCGTCCGGATATAACAACATTGCCGTTAACGGATTCATTAACAGGATGGATTATGCCTATGCAGCAGCTGATATAATTGTTTCGAGGTCAGGGGCAGGGACAATTTCCGAACTGTGCCTTGTTGGAAAACCAGTGATCCTCGTACCATCTCCGAATGTAGCCGAAGATCACCAGACCAGGAATGCATTGGCATTATCGGAGAAGGGAGCAGCGGTGCTGATTCCTGACCGGCAGGCAGCATCATCACTGGCTGATGAAGCAGTAAAACTGATTTCAGATCTTAATAAAAGACGAATGCTGTCGGAAAATATTTCAAAACTGGCATTAAGAAATGCTGACATGAGAATAGCTGAGGAGGTAATCAGGCTTTCAGAAATATGATAGATTTTAAAAATATAGAAGGGATCTATTTTGTAGGGATCGGAGGCATCGGAATGAGTGCGCTCGCTCTTTATTTTATTAAGGGTGGATATACCGTTGCCGGTTACGACAGGTCAGAAAGCAGCATTACCAGATCACTCTCCTCCCTCGGGTGTGATGTTTCATATGAAGATATTACTGACACAATACCGGAATCTTTCCGCCATTGCCCGGATAATAGCAAGATCCTTGCTGTTTATACCCCGGCAATTCCTTCGGCTAACAGGATATTGTCATTTTTCAGGGACAAGGGCTATCGTCTTGTCAAGAGAGCAGAGGTACTGGGAGAGATCTCCGTAAATACAGATACACTGGCCGTCGCCGGGACACATGGAAAAACGACTGTTTCAACCATGATTGCCCACCTGCTCAAACAATCGGATATCGACTGCTCGGCATTCCTGGGTGGCATTTCGAAGAATTATGATTCTAATTTATTGCTGGGCGACAGCAGATACACCATTATAGAAGCTGATGAGTATGACCGCTCATTTCACTGGCTCAGTCCGCTGATGGCAGTTGTAACTTCACTTGATGCCGATCATCTTGATATTTATGGTGACCCATCGTTCAATGGTTGAGGCATATAATATCTTTTGCACGAAAATAAGGCAGGGAGGGAAGCTGGTTGTTAACAGCAGCCTGATGCAGGATATAGTAGTTCCTTCAGGTGTGACATGCTTTACATATGGCAGTGATCCTAAATCCGATTTCCATGCATTTGATATTGATCATCATAAAGATTATTACAGTTTCAATCTAAGGACACCGGGCAAAACAATCGGAGACTTGCATTTTACCTATCCCGGTATAATTAATATTGAGAATATTACTGCTGCCTCGGCTATTGCACTGCTCTGCGGGGTAACGGAACCGGAATTAAGAAAAGGTATTATGCTGTTTCAGGGAGTAAGGAGAAGGTTTGATATCAGGATCAATATTCCGGGACTTGCATATGTCGACGATTATGCGCATCATCCTGAAGAGATCAACGCCTGTATCAGGTCAGTCAGGGAATTTTTCAGAGGCAGGAAGATAACGGGGATATTCCAGCCGCATCTTTTTTCAAGGACACGCGACCATGCTCAGGGATTTGCCAGAATACTCGATGAACTGGATGAGGTTATTCTTCTTCCCGTATACCCGGCTCGTGAGCTCCCGATTAAAGGAGTCTCATCTGAGCTGATCTATAAAAAGATGAGATTAAAAAATAAAAGACTGCTTGATAAGAAGGATATTCCCGCCAGGCTTGATATTCAAAATATTGATGTCCTTATTACAATAGGAGCCGGAGATATTGATACCCTTGTGGGTCCGATAGAGGAGATGCTTAAAAAGGAGAGAACCTGATGAGAAAGTTATTGAAGATATTGGCTTTGATCCCTTTACTGTACCTCATGGTATTGCCGGTTTATTTTGCCAACTCAATTAGCTCAATACCTTGTGGCGGAATTGTAATTGATATTAAAGATTCATCTGATTATCATTTTGTTACGAGGAAGCATCTGCTCAATCTTGCTTATGGAAATTCTTCGGGGATACTTGGCCAGCCGTTCAAAAAGATTAATCTGCTTGAAATTGAAAACAGGATTAATGTCCTGAGGGAATTAAAATTTGCAGAGGTTTACAGGACTATTGATGGCAATATTCATATATATGCTGACCAGCGGGAACCAATCATGAGAATTATGCCTGATAACGGAGGTGATTTCTTCCTTGATGAGGATGGAGTAGTTGTACGCAGAAGGAATCTTTATACTCCGAGACTGCATATTGTCGGGGGAAATATAAACATCAGCTCAGCCATGCTCAACGGGATCAGCGTCCTGGATACCAGCATAAAAAACACTATCCTGAAGGATATCTATCAGCTGGTAAATTATATAAGGGATGATAATTTCTGGTCGGCACAGATTGACCAGATTTACGTTGATGATAACAACGAAATTGATCTGATACCACGTGTCGGCAACCAGACAGTCCACCTTGGGACAATTGAAAATTTCAAGGGTAAGCTAAGGAACCTTGAGGCTTTTTATGACAAAGTACTTCCGGAAGTAGGATGGAATAAATATTCTGTAATAAATCTGGAATTTAAGGATCAGATAGTATGTAAAAAGAGATAATCAGAAAACCATATTTAAGTTATGAATAAAAAGGAACAGTACGTAGCAGCTATCGACATAGGGACCACAAAAATTGTGGCAATAGTCGGTAAGAAAACCGAGAATGGCAAAATAGAGATTCTCGGACTAAGCAAAGCTCCTTCCAAAGGCGTTAAGAGAGGGGTTGTCCTTAATATTGAAGAGACAGTCTCCGCTATAGAGACTACTGTTGAGGATGTGCAGAGGAGATCCGGTATAATGTTTTCCGAGGTCTTTGTCGGAATTGCCGGGCAGCATATCAAAAGTATGAAGAACCGCGGTTACATAACTCGTGAAGCTTACGAGGATGAGATACAAAAGGAGGAAGTCTTCAAACTGATTGAAGATATGCATAAGATCCATATCGAGATCGGCGAAGAGATAATTCATGTAATCCCCCAGAATTTCATAGTCGATAATGAAACCGGGGTAAAGAGCCCGATCGGGATGTGCGGAAGACGCCTCGAGGCAAATTTCCATATTGTAATCGGCCAGGTTGCGGCTGCCAAGAATATCGAAAAGTGTATCAGGAAAGCACATCTTTCTGTAAAGGATATGATACTTGAGCCACTTGCCTCTTCCGATGCAGTACTTACAGAGGATGAAAAAGAGGCTGGTGTGGTCCTTGTTGACATCGGCGGCGGAACAACTGATGTTGCAGTATATTATGATAATATCATCCGTCATACAGCTGTAATTCCTTTTGGTGGAAATGTTGTGACCAAGGATATTAAGGAAGGTTGCGCCATTCTTCAGAGGCATGCTGAGCAGCTCAAAATACAGTATGGTTCAGCCCTTGGTGACATAGCCCCTGAAGATAAAGTTGTTTCTATCCCCGGCATAAGCGGAAGAGAACCTAAGGAGATCTCGTTCAAGAGCCTGGCATATATAATCCAGTCAAGAATGGAAGAAATAATTGATGCGGTGAATTTCGAAATCCAGAATTCCGGCTATGCTGACAAGCTCGCAGCAGGTGTTGTCATTACAGGAGGTGGAGCCATGCTGAAGCATCTGCCACAGCTTATGAAGTTTAAAACGGCTATGGATGTAAGAATCGGTTTGCCAAATGAGCATCTGGCCGGATCAGCAAAAAATGAGATAAACCAGCCTATGTATGCAACCAGTGTTGGCCTGATTATGAGAGGATTTGAATTCCTGGAGACCTATAAGAAACCGTTTAATGCAGGCCCTGAAGATGAGTATATGAAGCCAAAAGCTCCTCCGGTCGTCAGTCAGATGGCGGAAAAGACGGAGGAAGTTGAAAACACTGTTCATGAACCTGTTCACGAAGAGGAAAAGATACCCCTGACAGAAAAAATCAAGACTATACTGTCGAAGATGTTTGAGGTCGAGGATCATCCTATTAAATAATGCAAATGATCCTGTTATCTCAGATTATTGTATGGTGTTAATAATCAATTAATAATATATACTATGTCAGACGATATAATGAACTTTGACCTGCCTGTTGAAAGGTCTTCCATTATTAAGGTTCTCGGAATAGGTGGCGGTGGCAATAACGCTGTCAATCATATGTTTGAAAAGGGGATAAAGGATGTTAACTTCGTTGTCTGCAACACCGATCATCAGGCCTTAATAAAGAGTCCTGTCCCGATAAAGGTTCAGATAGGCGAATCCCTTACCGAGGGAAGGGGTGCAGGCAGTAAACCTGAGGTAGGCAAACAGGCTGCCATCGAAAATATTGATGACGTCATGGATGCGTTATCGGGGAACACCAAAATGGTCTTTATTACAACAGGAATGGGCGGCGGAACAGGTACAGGAGCCACCCCTGTAATTGCAAAAGCATGCAAGGATTCCGGTCTGCTCACAATTGCTGTTGTAACAATCCCATTCAAATCGGAAGGCAAAGTGAGGATAAGACAGGCAATTGACGGGGTGACAGATCTGAAGGATAATGTTGATTCGCTTCTGGTAATAAATAACGAAAAGCTCAGGGAGATTTATGGAAACCAGCCAGTATCAACCGCCTTCGCAAAAGCAGATGATATTCTTACAACTGCAGTGAAGGGAATTGCCGAAATCATAACGGTTACCGGATATATAAATGTTGATTTTGCAGATGTTGAGACTGTAATGAAGAACTCCGGAGTTGCCATAATGGGGATGGGTAAGGCATCGGGAGAGAACAGGGCAATAAAAGCGATTGAAGATGCCCTTTCTTCACCTCTTCTGAATTCCAATGATGTGACAGGTGCAAGCAGCATTTTACTGAATATCTCATCCGGAACAGGTGACCATGAAATTACCATGGATGAGCTGGGGGAGATAACTGATTATATGTACGAGTGTGCATCCGATGATGCGTTGATTATCAGGGGATTGTCAAAAGACGAATCTCTGAATGAGGAGATTAGCGTCACCGTTATTGCTACCGGTTTTGAATCAAACAGCATATTCCAGCCGTACAAGAAGAAGGAACCCAGCAAGGTTGAATTGCTCCCTCCCAATAACGCCATTCCGCGCAGACTCACTTCAGAAAAGGGCGATAATACATTCTCAGTGTCATGAAAAGGGTAAAAAGCCCATTATAACTGATTTTGAAGAAGAATCCCAGGGGGTGATCGATTTCAGTCTTGATCACAGCGAAAATCTCAGTGAATTCAGAGGACAGAAGATCTGATGAAGAGGGCGAGTCCAGGGAGAAACCTGAGGCCACACTGAGAAAAGTAAAACATATGCAGAACCTGCTTAAGAAAGAAGGGATCTCCAATAAGACAATGAAGGAAAATATTGACACCTTTGAAGATGTACCTGCCTATGTGAGAAGAAACCTCTCCCTGGGAGTTCCGGACAGCAAACCGGAAAGCAAATTGTCTAAATTCACTCTTACATCGGGCGATAATGACGAACCTGTTTTGCGGGAGAATAACGCATACCTGAATGATAATGTAGATTAAGAATTTGCTTAACCACGGAGTATCACAGAGTTTTCACGGAGGGACACTGCGACCCCGTGCAACCCCGTGGTTGATAAATTTTTATTTCCGAATGGCGCATCAGGTGAACAGTGTTTGGTTTTCTGGTATGTTTTACGGTTGCAACAATCTCTTTCATATTTTCTATATTTGCTGTCGATGATCAGACACATTGCCATTATATTCCTTATTGCCTTTTCTTCAGGCTTATATGCCCAGAAACCGATTGACAAGCCGGCAGGTTTATCCACGAAAAAACCAGCTGCTTTGCCTAAAAGTGCATCTGCGCAGAAACGTGATTCTTTAAAATCCATAAGAATTCTGCGCCAATGGAATCTTTCTTCCGACTTCTCGGAAGAGGTTGCCAGTCCGATTGATACGGTGTTCTCCCTGTTTAACCGCTTCAGAATCGCGGATAAATACTCGCCGGTTAATGCAACCCTGGGGAATTACGGCCTTCCGTTTTACCAGATCAACTTTTTTGACAGGATTACTGATCCTGATAAATTTCTTTACAGCACTTTTTACCCTTTCATGTTTGTCCCCGACAAAGCTTTATTTATGAATACCCAGGTTCCGTATACTGAACTGCTATGGACTTTCGCCGGGAAAAAAGGAGACTGCAGAGCAGACATTCAGGGTCAGGCATTCACAGAATGTTAACAGATTTCTCAACTTCGGACTGATCTATGATATTATTTTCGACCTAGGCCAGTACAGCTATCAGAGGGCTGAAGATAAGATGGCTACACTCTATTCATCGTATACAGGGGATAAATATAAACTCTACGCTTCAGTCGGGGTAAATAACATTCTCTCTTTTGAAAACGGTGGAGTTTCCGATTTAAGCTCCCTTGGGAGCGGCAATACCCGTGATGTTCCTGTAAACCTGGGAGGAGTGAATAATGCGAAGAGCACTCTTAAGAACCGGAACCTTCTGCTCGTACAAAGATATACAGTTGGTAAAAAAAAGGTTGTCAGGGCAGACAGCGTAACTAATAAAAGTGCCGGTTCCGGTGGATTGAGCGGTACATTCTCACATATACTGGTATTGGATAACAGCCGCAGAGGCTATTCGGACGATTCTCCGACATCTGGTTTTTATGACAGTGTCTATATAAATACTGAATCAACTTTTGACTCTCTCGCTTCCCGGAGTATCAAAAATACTGTAAGGTTTGATTTTGAGACCGATGAGACAAGAAAGTTCAGACTTGGCGGAGGATTTGGCTTCAGAAATGAAATATTCAGGTATGGCCAGATTATACCGACGCACGATACAGCATCCCTGGCGGATACGGTAAGTTGGAAAAGAAGCAATAATGTACTTGTGGGAAGGTTGTTTAACAGCATCGGGGAAAAGTTCCGCTGGGTGGCAACCGGTGAATTATACATCAGCGGATACAGGGCAGGTGACTTTGACCTGAACGGTGTAATAACAAAAACGTTCGACATGAAGAAGGGCAGGGCATCATGGCTGCTGACCGGCGGAATGATGAACCGGCAGCCATCATTCTGGTATACCCGGTGGGGCAGCAATAATTTTGAATGGAATCAGGATATGGATAAGGAGTTCAGGATCGATCTCGGAACTTCTTTTTCATATCCGGGTAGAAGTGCCAATGTCAAATTCAATTATGCAGTCATAAAGAACTACACTGATTTTGATACAACGGCTGTTCCCTCTCAGCATTCAGGAGGGCTTTCAGTTGCCGCGCTTACTTTGAGCAAGGGATTAAAAGCATGGAAATTTCATCTTGATACCGATGTTATCCTGCAAACCAGCAGCAATGATGAAGTACTTGACCTTCCGACAGCTACCATTCGTGCGGCACTATATTTTGAACATCTTTTCAGATTCAAAAAGACCAATGGTAAACTCAACACCCAATTCGGTGTGGATGTGACATACAATTCCCTCTATCATCCCTATTCGTACATGCCGGCCACTGGCAGGTTTTACAGACAGTACGAAACCGAGGCAGGTGATTATCCCTTTGTTAATATATTCGTTAACCTGAAACTGCAAAGGACCAGGTTCTTCGTAATGTTCGATCATCTGAACTACGGGATGATGGGAGATCCTGTCAGTAAAAGCTACTGCATGGTTCCTTATTATCCTATGAATATCAGTATGTTCCGCCTCGGTTTAGCGTGGACATTTTATAATTAAAAATAAAGTCGTACCTTTGCACCCGTTTTAAAAGGTACAACTAAAATTATATTTTGATAAAGAAAATATTATTTCTATTAATTATACTGGCAGCCGTATTTGCCTGCTGGACATTTCACAGGCCTTCTTCCGGGAAGAATTCAGGACAGGCTTCATTCGATCTTGATTCTATCAGAAACAGAGGCAGATTAATTGCAGTTACCGACTTCAATTCCACTGATTATTTTATTTACAAAGGGGAACCAATGGGGTTCAATTATGAACTCCTTAAATCATTCTCCGATTTTATCGGAATCGATCTTGAGATAATGGCTGAGAACAATATTGACCGGGCTTTTGACATGGTACAAACGGGTGAGGCAGATCTTCTTGCCTTTGGACTGACGGCCGGTTCGACTGAAAGAAAGGATATTCTATGCACCGATCCTGTCGATGAAACACGACAGGTCCTTGTTCAGAGAAAACCTCGCAACTGGCGTAAATTAACTGACGATTCACTTGATAAAATCCTGATAAGGGATCAGAAAGGTCTTGCAAATAAGACTGTTTATGTGCAGGATAAATCCCCGCATGCCGAGCGCCTTGCATCGGTTGGAGAAGGAAATCGGAGAAAGGGTAAATATTATTCCGGTGCCCTATGAATCCGAGAAACTGATACAGCATGTGGCAAATGGTGAGATAGACTATACGGTTTGCGATGAGAATGTTGCAAGAGTTAATGCCACTTACTATGCTGATATAGACATAAATACACCGGTCAGCCTTGCTCAGGAAATGTCCTGGGGTGTGCGGAAGGAAAACTCTGAAGATCTGCTTGGAGAATTAAACAGGTGGATATCTGTTTACAGGAATACAACTTCATACGCTCTGCTTCATGCAAAGTATTACAGGAATGCCCGTTCCAGCTATATTGTAAAAAGTGACTATTACTCATTGAATACCGGCAGAGTCTCCAAATATGATGATCTGATCAGGGAATTCAGTACCAATATCAACTGGGACTGGAGGCTGCTGGCTTCACTTATCTGCCAGGAATCGCAGTTCAAACCTGACGTTACATCTATTGCAGGAGCTTACGGATTAATGCAGATTATGCCTGTGACCGGAAGGAATTTTGGCATTGACATAACAGCTTCACCGGAGAATAATCTCAAAGCAGGCATCCTTTATATAAACTGGCTCTATAAAATCTTTAACTCAAAGATTACCGATGAACAGGAGAGGCTCTTTTTCGTGCTTGCCTCATACAATGCCGGACCGGGGCATGTACTGGATGCCATGAGACTCGCTGAGAAAAACGGAATGGATCCCCAGAAATGGGAAGGGAACGTTGCTGTCTGGTTATTGAAAAAATCAGAACCTCAATACTATAAAGATTCGGTCGTAAGAAATGGATATTTCAGGGGGAAAGAGTCGGTCAAATTTGTAAGTGAGGTGCTTGACAGGTTTGAGCACTACAAAAATATTATCCGGAAGAAAAAAGCCACCCCTTCTGATAATTACAAGCAATTCATGAAGTATCATGGCTGTTGCACCCCATATCACATTTCCATCACAGTCGTAATATTTTACATCTATTGTCTCCGAACCGATATTAACCGGTTTTGTTCTGATTATAGATGGATCATAGAATCTTCTGATATCAGCATCGAAATAGAAAAACAACCTCTTCAGCCTGATGTCTGAAACACAGGCTTTTTCATCAATCCATGCCACTACCGGTGTTACCAGAATATTGCTTACCGGAATAAACAGAGGGGTAAGCGTCCCCAGAATAGTCAACTCATCAGGATTTATACCGGTCTCTTCTTCAGCTTCACGGATAGCTGTCCGGATTGCATCTTCGTCGGATGGTTCCTGCTTACCACCGGGGAAACTTATCTGTCCGCTGTGTACTCCGTTATAATCGGGACGTTGCATGAATACAGTATAAATCAGATCCGTTATCAGGATAAAGAAGAATCAGCACAGAAGCCGCACGGGCATCCTTTCCTGGTGTCCTCGGGAAATTCCTGACCATCCTGTCTGAGGAGGCCATCTGCCACTGCACTTCAGTGCCTGGCAAGCCTTTCAGGATCTCGGTTTTTAATAACTCAGGGAATCTTTCCATATCCTTTTATAATCAGAAACACCTACTTTGTTAAAAGATTTCATAGGGATGTTCAAATTCAAAATCCATTAAACACAAAGGACGTATGTATTTAAAAACTCACTTTTGTCCACGCTAACGTGATACTCCCACTCACTACAGCTCTGACTTTTGTTGCTTTCTCATTACTCATAGCATAAAGCTTCACAGATTCCTTGTTGGTATTTTTCCATCTGGTTGACAGACCTCTCTGGCAATTGTAAAGGCTGTACCCAGCCAGCCTCCCAAAATGCACCAGTTAAGTGATGTTCTGT
>CAWJVS010000026.1:0-53319 GCA_963846335.1 uncultured Bacteroidales bacterium | reverse complement strand
CTCAAATACTTTGGCATCGGCATTAGGCAACTGTTCCCCGATATTTGCCACGCTCAGTACTGCTCCCGTATATGATTTTTCAGGAAATGCATCAACCATGATCTCAACCTTCTGGCCGGATTTAACTTTACTGACATCGATCTCGTTAACATAAGTCTTTGATATCATTGAAGACATGTCGGGTAGTGTGGCAACTACATTATCCCATGGATTTATTGTGGAGCCGATCTTTCTTTTGTTTCCCATCCTGTCTCTTTTATAAATGACCATCCCCGGTGATGGTGCCTTTATATCAAATTTGGAAAGCAACACCTGAAGATCGTTAACACGCCTTTGCTGTTCAGAAAGGTTGTATTTATTAGTTCTCATATCTGACTTAGCCTGTTCTACTTTGAGTGAATAACTCTTTATAGCCTGATCAAGACCCCTGTTTGCCTTGTCGAGAGCGATCTCAGCCTGTCTTATGGTTGTCGGTGGTTCATATTTTGACTGCTGAAGTGTAATCTCAGCCTCTTCCACTGTAAACCGGAGATTTTTAATATTATCCCTTAAACTACTAAGAGTTACAGCAGTATCCAGGATCTTCATTTCCAGGTTTGTCTCAAATGTTTTAAGCTTCTCCAGTTCATCCTTAAGAGTGTTATCAAAAGAGGTCCTGTCAAGAGTTGCTATAAAATCACCTGTTTTTACTTCAGTTCCTTCCGGCACCAGATCCTGTATCTTTATATCCATCCCCCTGATATTCCTTAGCTGGGAAAATTCAGGTCCCCGGATATCAGTCGAGTTTTCTGCCTGCAGTTCACCTGTTGTAGTCACTACAATGTCGAACTGGCCTCTTTTTGCTTCAACATACAGATTTGCAATATCTTTCCTTGAGCTTGCCTTGCTGAAAACTATCAGAACTATGATTGCCACTGCAACAACAATTCCTGTGATAATAATTGTTCGCTTCATCTGAAATAATAATTTATAGAAATCAAAAAACCAGTTGTAAAAGTATTAAAAGGGATATCCTTTAATATGCATTTAACAATATTTAACATCAATACTATTATCAAGTTAAATTTATTCTGCCATAATCTCTGAGTTGGCAATAAGCAATATGCAGTTGGCAATTATTATTTTCTGCCCACTGCCTTTTGCCAACTGCCAACTTTAAAAACTCCTTCAAAAATGAGCTGACATTCTATTTAAGGTTGATATTCTATTATGACAATCCCTCCGGAGGATTTATCCCTTCATCCGATAATAAATGTGACGAAATCAGAGGTTTTTAGCAATCTCTATGACTGAATCAGCAAGATCGCCGGCTTCTTTCACGGTTTTTCCCTCTGCGTAGATGCGCATTATTGGTTCAGTATTTGATTTTCTGATCTGTACCCATCCATCCTGATGTTCAAACCACAAACCATCCCGTTCATCAAAGGCATGATCACTGAATTGCGACTTTACAGCATCTGCTATTTTCCTGAAATCTGCAGAAGGCGACAGTGTGAGTTTCTTCTTTGCAATCACGTACTCAGGATAGAGTCGTCGCAGTGAAGAGCATTTCATTTTGCTTTTTGCGAGGTGTGAAAGAAAGAGAGCAATCCCGATCAGGGCATCCCTTCCATAATGAAGCTCCGGGTAGATAACACCACCGTTGCCTTCTCCCCCTATCACCGCTCCCCTCTTCTTCATCTCTTCCACTACATTTACCTCTCCTACCGCTGAGGAATAATGTTTGCAGCCATATCCGGCCGTGACATCACGCAGAGCTTTTGTAGATGATAAATTAGACACTGTACTTCCCGGAGTAGTTTTCAGGATATAGTCCGAGACAGCTACAAGAGTATATTCTTCTCCGAACATCGTTCCGTCTTCACAAACAATAGCGAGCCTGTCAACATCCGGATCAACTACAAAACCGATATCGGCTCCTGTTTTTGCAACAAGTTCCGAAATATCCCTGAGGTTCTCAGGCAATGGTTCAGGAGTATGGGCAAAATTTCCGTCAGGAGTAGTATTAAGTTCAACTATTTTTTCGACTCCCAGTGACCTTAACAAAAGAGGCAGGACAATCCCCCCGACTGAGTTTATACAATCAATTGCAACTGTAAATCCTGCAGCTTTTATATCCTGCACTGAAACAAGGTTTAAGCCAAGCACCAGATCGATATGCTTCTCAGCCCATGTATCATCATACTCAAGAGCTCCGGCGGAATCTACCGATACAAAATTAAAATCCTCTTTATCAGCAATAGTCAGAACCTCCGTGCCATCATCGCCTGAAAGAAATTCACCTTTCTCATTCAACAATTTCAATGCATTCCATTCTCCCGGATTATGGCTTGCAGTAATTATTATTCCTCCGTCAGACTGTGTTCCCATGACAGCAATTTCCACAGTTGGGGTTGTTGCCATTCCAAGGTCCGTCACATTTATTCCAAGGCTGCGCAAGGTTGTTATTACAAAATTGTTTACCATGCTGCCCGATTTTCGTGCATCCCGGCCAACAATGACTCTCAGTCCTTCCCTGTGATGTCTTCGTTGCAACCAAATGCCATAAGCTGCCGTGAACTTTACAATATCAACAGGAGAAAGACACTCTCCCGGTTTGCCTCCAATTGTTCCCCTGATACCTGAAATTGATTTTATAAGTGCCATTCGGATAATATTTTCAGAATGACAAAGGTGCAAAAAATTCACCAAATAAAATATCCCTAAATAATTGTACCTTTGCACCCTGATAATTAATTGATATGGAGAACAAAAAACCATCAGGAAGAGTGAATGACCGGACGCCGGGATCTGCCGGGAAGCTGGTCGTAAAAAAAGTAAAACCTGAGGAGAGACAATATTTAAAACCTGGTAAAGAAGAAGGGAGAAAAGATACCAAACCAAGACAAAGAGGTTCAAGAACAGGGAAGAAAATCACAACGGAGATACGGCTTAACAGGTTTATAGCAAACAGTGGTGCCTGTTCGCGCAGGGATGCTGATGATCATATCAGAAATGGACTTGTTACGGTAAATGGACATCTTGTAACAGATATGGGAACAAAAGTAACTTATGATGATGATGTGCGCCTGAAGAATAAAAAACTCACTGCTGAAAAAAAGGTGTATATTCTCATGAATAAGCCAAAAGACTATGTCACCACAGTTGAGGACCCTCATGCCGAACATACAGTACTTGATCTTATTGATGACAGCTGCCGGGAAAGGGTTTACCCGGTGGGAAGGCTTGACAAGGCAACCACAGGTGTTCTTCTGCTGACAAATGATGGCGATCTGACAGGCAAACTGACACATCCCAGGTATAAAAGGAAAAAGATCTATCATGTTTTTCTGGATCATCCTGTGACAAAAAACGATCTTTTCAAACTTGCTGAGGGAATAGAACTTGACGGTGAAATTATAGTAGCAGATGCAGTGGCTTATGCTGACACCGAGGATAAAAGCCAGATTGGCATTGAACTGCACTCCGGGCAGAACAGGGTTATCAGGAGGATGTTTGAGACACTTGGCTACAAGGTGAAAAAGCTTGACAGGGTTTATTTTGCAGGTCTTACCAAAAAGAATCTCAAGCGTGGAAAATGGAGGTTTCTCACGGATAAAGAGGTTAGCATGTTAAAACGGGGTGTATTTTAATTATAACAAATGAGTCACAGATCAGGTTTCGTAAATATCCTGGGCAATCCCAATGTAGGCAAATCAACCATTATGAATGCCCTTGTCGGTGAAAAGCTCTCCATCATCTCCCCCAAGGCCCAGACAACACGGCATCGAATCATGGGGATCGTAAACGGTGATGATTTCCAGATTGTCTATTCCGATACGCCGGGAATACTGAAACCCAGGTACAAGCTTCAGGAGACAATGATGCATTCGGTCAACTCTGCCCTGTCAGATGCCGACCTGATTCTTTATATAACTGACGTAACTGAACAAACTGCTGACCAGGGTGAATATATTGAAAAGATTAAGGAATCAGGGATTCAGGTAATAATTGCTATTAATAAAATTGACCTGACCAATCAGGATGATCTTGAAAAAATTGTGGAATCATGGCATCTTGCATTTCCTCAGTCCCCGGTCATTCCACTTTCGGCACTTAATAAATTTAATCTCGACTCGCTGTTGAATGCCATACTTGAGAGGTTGCCTGAGAGCCCGCCGTATTTTCCCAAAGATCAGCTCACAGATAAATATGAAAGGTTTTTTGCTTCCGAAATAATAAGGGAAAAAATACTTTTCCATTATAAGAAAGAGATCCCCTATTCGGTGGAGATTGAGATTGAGAGTTTTTCAGAGGAGAAGAATATTACCAGGATCAGGGCGCTTATACATGTTGCAAGAGACAGCCAGAAAGGGATCATCATAGGGCATAACGGAAACATGCTGAAAAGAGTGGGGACTGAAGCCAGAAAAGATATGGAAGATTTTTTCAGGAAGAAGATTTTCCTGGAATTATATGTTAAGGTGACCAAAGACTGGAGAGATAAGCCTGCGGTGCTTAAGAGATTTGGTTACAGGTAGTATGATTGCGGATTGCGGATTTGAGATTTCGGATTTTTTGATTATGCAATACACAATCCGAAATCCGAAATTATCATACTTGTGGCGCAATAATCTTTAACTTCTCAGAATTTATATAATAGAATCAAAAATGGGCAGAATAGTTGCAATAGTTGGAAGGCCAAATGTAGGAAAATCGACTCTCTTCAACAGGCTTACCGAATCAAAGGAAGCCATAGTTGATGAGGTAAGCGGAGTAACACGTGATCGCAACTATGGGGCATCACACTGGAATGGCATCGATTTTTCAGTTATCGATACGGGCGGATATGTTCAGAACTCGGATGACGTTTTTGAAGAGGAAATAAACAAACAGGTATTGCTTGCCATTGAAGAGTCAGATCTGATACTTTTTATGGTTGATGTAACATGCGGGATTCACGATCTGGATCTGTCAGTTGCTTCCCTGCTCAGGAGGAGTAAAAAGAAAGTAATGGTTGTTGTCAATAAGGTTGACAATGGGGAAAGACTCATGGATGCCACAGAATTTTACAATCTTGGACTTGGAGATTATTTTCCTCTGAGTTCCATGAATGGAAGCGGTACAGGAGAACTGCTGGATGCTGTGGTGAAGA
Organism: uncultured Bacteroidales bacterium; assembly: GCA_963846335.1. Classification (GTDB taxonomy): domain Bacteria; phylum Bacteroidota; class Bacteroidia; order Bacteroidales; family VadinHA17; genus LD21. The sequence goes on along the minus strand of CAWJVS010000026.1, from coordinate 48,185 downwards.
ATTTGCCGGAAGAATTGCCTGAAGCTATTCCTGATCTGCCAAGGATTGCAATAGTGGGAAGACCGAATGTAGGCAAATCATCACTAGTAAATTCTCTTCTGGGTGAAGAGAGAAATATTGTTACTCCTGTTGCCGGGACAACGCGTGATTCAATATATACAAGATATAATAAATTCCAGCACGATTTTCTGCTGGTTGATACTGCAGGTCTGCGCAAGAAAGGAAAAGTAAGTGAAGATATCGAGTTCTATTCGGTAATGAGAGCTGTCAGAACAATTGAAAGTTCAGATATCTGCCTTCTGCTGCTCGATGCCACCAGGGGAATTGAAGCTCAGGACATGAATATCATGTCGCTGATTCAGAAGAACAACAAAGGCATGATAGTTCTTGTCAATAAATGGGATCTTATTGAAAAAGAAAACAATATCACCACAAAGTTTGAAAAGGAGATAAGGGAAAAAACAGCTCCATTTACCGATTATCCTATACTCTTCATATCGGCAATCAACAAGCAGAGAATTCACAAAGTGCTTGAACTTGTGGAGATGGTTAACAGGAACAGGAACAGAAAGATCAGCACTTCTGAACTAAATGATGTAATGCTGCAGGTAGTCAAAAATAATCCTCCTCCGGCCTTAAAGGGCAAATATGTAAAGATCAAATATGTTACACAGCTGCCAATATATACGCCTGCTTTTGCGTTTTTCTGTAATCTCCCTCAATATGTAAAAGATCCCTATAAAAGGTATCTTGAGAACAGGATGAGAGAGAAATTTGAGTTTACCGGAGTACCGGTAAGGATATTTTTCAGAAAAAAATGATCAAATTTGGTGTGGTTTTTGTTTATAAAAACTTATCAAGTGAACAACCATGAGAAAAAACAGGTATCTGGTCATATCTTTAATATCCCTTCTTGCATCTGGTTTCATGCACCAAGATAGAGCATTTGTCTCCTATCCCGAGTATAAGTTACACCAGCTTTACTATTTTTGATACAACCGATATTCTGGGGAACGAATCAAAGGCAGGAAGGCTGAAATTCTATTTTGAAGATGGCGACGGCGATATAGGATTAAAGGTTCCTTCAGAGGGTCAGGCTGACTCAACAAATCTCTTCTTCTCCCTTTACAGAAAAACAGATGGAGTCATGGTACCTGCGAATGAGGATGATCCGCTCTACCCTTCTCCTTACAGGATTCCCTATATGGAAAGGCTTGGACAGAATAAAATATTGAAAGGGACAATATCGGTCACTTTTTTGTACCTTTTTTATACCCCCGCCGATACCATAAAATATGAATTTTTTCTTAAAGACAGGGCTTTGAATGAGAGTAATGTAGCCTCTACAGGTGAAATAATAATATCAACAAATGATGTATATCTGAAATAGGACCTCATACCCGCACACCCATCAGAAGTATATCATCAACCTGATCAAATTTACCCTTCCACTCATCATAAAATTTTGAAATAGCCTCTGTTCTGTTCAGCCATTGGTAAGTCTGAAACCTGTTCTATTATTCTTTTCAACCTGGCTATTTTCATTTTCTTTCCGTCCGGTCCTCCAAACTGATCAGATAATCCGTCTGAAAAAAGGTAGATTGTATCATTCTCCTTCAGATAGTACTCCTGATCATCAAAGTATTTGTCATTTACTGACTCGCCCCCGATTGAAGACCTGTTGCCTTTTATATAATATGATTCGCCATCGAGAATTAATATCACAGGCCGCATGGCCGATGCAAATCTGAGATGCCTGGTTTTAATGTTGAATTCACATACCACCATATCCATACCGTCATTTGAGATACCCTGTTCCAGATTCTGATTAAGAGTCGAGAAGAGTCTGCCTGTCAAGCATTGTAAGTATTTCTGATGGTCTTGAAATCTTCTTTCTTGCAATGATATCCTGGAGAAGAGTTGATCCAATCATCGACATGAAAGCTCCCGGAACACCATGGCCTGTTGAATCGGCACAGACCAGAATAAACTTGTCATCATCGAGCTTGTCAAACCAGTAGAAATCCCCGCTCACAATATCCCTTGGATGGAACAGAATAAAAGCATCCCTGAAAGACTCCTTCAGCTTGTTGAGATCAGGCAGAATGCTCGACTGGATTCGTTTAGCATAATTAATACTATCAGTAATCTCAATGTTCTGAAGTTCTATTTCTGCTTTCTGCTTCCGAACTACGCTGGTCCTTGCATCAAGTTCTTTTTCAAGATATTCCTGTATCTTCTTCTGTGCCTTATCCCTCTGCCGGATTATCAGAACCACGGTTGCGGTTATTGCCGATAATGCCAGGAGGATAAACCACCATGTGCTCCAGAAAGGCTTCCTGATAAGAATATTAAACGAGACTTCAGATTCCTGCGATATGCCATCCTCATTTACTGACAGGAGATTGAATTTATACTTTCCGTCACGAAGACTGAAAGGTATTTCTCTTAATGTCGTTAATTTGCTCCAGTCATCATCATAATTTTCCATGTAGGTACTGTAATATACCTTACCCGGGTTGCTGAAATTTATGCCTACATAATTGACCCTGATTATGTATTTCTTATTGTATGGCAGAGTAAAGGAAGGCTGATAATCGTATCTGACATCATTAATCATAATATAATTAATGTTGGTAAAAGGAGCGATTTCCCTTGTCCTGTCTTTCACCCTGTCATAAATAATCAAGCCATCTGTTGTACCGATGAAAATCTTATGGTCAGCTGATTCATACATACCATCAGGGTTACATACCCCTGACTTTATGAAATCATTTCCATAGATTCTCATAGTACCTTTCTCCGGATTGAATCTCGAAAATCCCTTTTCATGACCAACCCATATATTATTATCAGCATCAGCAAGTATGCTGTAACAATAGTTGGACATCAGGTCGTTGGATCTGTTTATGGCAAAGACCGAATCATTCAGGAATCTGAAGACCCCGTTGCTTTGAGTTGCAGCCCACACCTCTCCGTCAGAACTCCGTGCAAATGAAAGTATCTTATTGATGGTGCTGCCATACATAATGCCGTTGCCCTGAATAATATTAAAATTACTGTCAATACTGAACAAACGCTCACTCTCCGTTCCGATATACACATTCCCGTCTCCTGAAATCAATATTTTATTAATACTGTTATGCGGCAATCCATTGTTTATATCGAATCTTCTTGTTTCCGTACCACTGATTTTATCGACGACAATCACTCCGTTAGTGGTTGCAAGCCAGATATTCTGATTTTCAATTTCAATATCCTTTATAAAGTCCAGTCCGGAGTCACCGGATCTGAAAAATCTCCTTACTGAACCGGTGCTGTTTCTCAAATAAAGGCCTCCGCCTCCTGTCCCTATCCAGAGATTATTATCCTTATCAAGCAGATATGAAGTGATCTCCCTGTTGCCAACATGAGATGTGAGATCCGTAAATAATACTGATTTACCTGTTAATGAATTAAAAAGATGAAATCCGGAGGGTGTGCCAAGGATATATTTATCCTGATAGCTGTTAACATAAATAATATTGTTCCGGAGAGAAGTCTCTCCGGGCATATAATAACCGTAAGCATAGGAAGTCAGCATTGATATTCCGGCACCATAAGTCCCAAGCCAGTAATTGCCTTCTATATCCTGGAATACAGTTTTTACATCATTTATAATAAATCCCGAATTGATATCATAGGTACGTGCAGATTCTACTGTTTCATAATTATCAGAAAAGATGCACTGTATTGCGCCTGAACCATTGGTTGCTATCCAGAGGCAATTTTCAGAATCCCTGATTATCGATTGAATGTTGAGTGATTCAAGCTCCGGATGGTTTTTAAATCTTTCCGGTTTGTTTCTGCTATCAGAAAGATCCAGTCTGAACAACCCGTTGCCATCAGTACCAATGACAAATCCGGAGGTGTCGCCAGCCTGAAGTATTGCAGTAATGCCTGAATAGTCGAATCCTTCAATGACATCTTCCACTGAAACGGAATCTTTTCCAATTGTGCAGACAAGCAGGTTTTCCTGGGTACCAATCAGTAGTTTGTGATTGCCTGCAAATGCAGCCGATAACATTACAGGATCCACTGACAGAGAGTATGTCCGAATCTGGTCAGTCCGGGCAGGGTCTATGCTGAAAATTGCTTTGCCCTGTGGGATGACATATATCAGGCCATCAGGTCCCTCAGCAAGATCGCTGATGAGTTTATCATTGGAAAGGATAACCTGAATAAGCTTATTCCTGCTTGTATGATAAACAGAACCGTCACTGCATCCGAACCAGATAGTCCCGTTTTTATCCTTCAGGCTTGATGTTGTATATCTCAGAAGAGAGGAGTCAGGGAACTGAACATTAATAAAATTATAGCCGTCAAACCGTGCTAGTCCTTTCCCCGTACCAACCCAAAGGAATCCGTCATCTGACTGTTCAATTGTATATATAAATCCATCCGGAATATTATTCTCAACACCGTAATTCTTAAAACTGTAAGTCTGACTGAATGAGACCTGAGAAAATAAAGACAGGCACAATAGAGTGCATATTGAAATTTTCATTTTGCTTATGAATTTCATCCGGGGATCCCTCTATTTTTTTGGCGCGATTTTAGTAATATTCGTCTTGGGAATATAGACAGGAACTCCTCCAATAGGTGAACTATAGAATTTCAATGCATCTCCTCTCTGGTTTTTCAGAGTGACTACAACATTATTGTTTTTCACAAGATCACCCTGTCTCTTATGGAACTGAAAGTCGAGTGAAGAATTCACTTCGGCAGGTTCAATGGGTATATTGGAGGATTCCCAGTTATTTTCATTTGAAATGGGCACTTCAACACCCTGTTTGTATCTTGATACAACCAGTATTTTCCCGTCATTGTCCCAGTCAAAGTTAGATTGATTGATAAAGACGATGCCGGTATCTACGAAAGGATAGATATGTGCCACGCTTTTAAAGTCGTTCCACATCCGGAAAGTATAGGCATAGGTAAAGGCATTGGCTCCTTCAATAGGAAGATTGTTATTTTGATCACGGCTGAGAAAGTATCTGTAAAGATTTCCATCATCACCAGCAGTACCTTCACATATAATCTTAAAGATATAGCTGTTCCATCTCTCATTAAAATCTCCTTCCGAAGGATTAAATGGTCCGAATGTATAGTATTTGTTGTCATAACGTGCCTCTGACCCAAAAGTTCTGGAACCAAGCAGATTGCCTGTTTTAAAATTTACCTTGTTATCCAGGCCCTTGGAGTCTTCATTTTTATCAGGATCCACACCTTTGCCCCCATATACGGAAAATACGAATCTGGAATTGAAGTTACCCTGAATTTCATCATTTTCACCACCACAATCCGGATCGAAAACTCTGATATAGAACGGCTTAGCGTAATCTTTCAGTACAGAAAAGAAAAAGATCTGATAAAAATCATTATCACCCCATGAAGTCTTGCCCTCTTTCCCGAAAGTCACGAGAAAGGGTATATTCTCATCCTTGCCGGGTACAGCCTGAGCTCCCAGAAATGAAGTGCAGGAGAACGCCAGTAACAAAATGAGAATAAGAAACCTGTATTTCGATTTATCAACTTTCATCAAGGTCAAAATTAATCATTTCAGCCATCATGGTTTACTAAACACTAAAATATTTTTTGACACACATGTTTCCCTGACAGGTCCGCCGGGTTCAGGTTCAGTTGATACTATCAGCTGAACGTTATATAATCCGGGTTTCACAAAGGTTTTATCTATTCTGCGGCCGATTGCGACTGTTTCATCGCCGAAGTTCCAGTAATACTGCGCAATATCCCATCCAGGAAGATTTGTCTCTTCCGCATTCAACTCAATTCTCTGTCCCGCTGCAATACTGTCAGGGCCGGAAATATATGCCTGTTCTATTCTGGTTACAACCACAGTATCAGTTTTTTCATTATATGATATCTCTCTGGTAATAAGGTTCACCACATCAAGCTGGACGACATATGTACCCGGACCACCGTAGCAATGTTCTACCATAGCGCCGGAGGCCTTTTCGCCATCCCCGAAACTCCAGTCGTATCTGAAAGGTATTGTATCGAATTTGACAGAATTCTCTTCGATAAACCTGTAACAGTAACTGTTTTCAGAAATCATATCGCAGGAAGTTTTCCTCATTATTGTGGATACAAATCTGTATATGTCATCGCTATTTTTCCGGTTGGAAGAAAAGTACCCTTTCTGAAGATCACCATCAGCCACCAGGGCAAAATCGTCAAATGATGAATTTATGGGCTCCGGCAGGAGGACAGGATTTTCCCATTTCCCCCCTGTAAGAGAAGTGTAATAGATATCAAGGTTTCCGATGCCGTCCGACCTGCCGGAGGTGAAATATACTCTGCCGGAAGGGTGGCAATATGGGAAATTTTCAGTTCCGGGTGAATTTACCGTTGATCCAAAATTTACCGGGGCAGCCCATTCTCCGTTTATTGATTCACAGTAATACAGGTCCGATCCACCTTGCCCTCCCGGCATATTGGATGAGAAGTAAAGATATTTTCCGTCAATGCTCAGTGATGGCTGTGCAAGATCATAATCAGAACTATTGTACCTGAATGGACGCAGCGAAGTCAGATTTGTACCATTGAGTTCGGCTATGAAAATTCCGCTGTGATTTTTATAATTCCTTTGCCTGGCAGCCGGTCCTGTTTCAATTTCACTGGTAAAATAGACCGTTTTACCATCGGGTGCAATACAGAAAGGACCGTTGTTGAAAAGGGAGTTCCTCTCGCTTTTTAACTCCTTTGGCTTTTCCCAGTCTGATGTATCCTGCATCTCAGCCAGATAGATATTATAGAGGCGGCGGCCATCAAAAGCTGTGCGATCCTTAATTATGCTAAAGCGCTTGTCGGAACAGAAAACCAGTCCGTCTTTTACAATAACCGGAGATATTTCACTGAAAACAGGAGAATTAAACGACATTCTTTCAACCTTATAGACCGAAGGCTGCTGACCTTTTGTCCGGGTTGCAATAATTGGCATTGACAGGATTACTGCAATTAAAAATATAACTCTTTTATACATAGAAATTAAAAATATCTCGGATTAGCAGCGCTAATCTTTGACCCGAATTCATATCTCAAAATAAACTCAACAGATCCTTTGGAATAGGAGCTCATTGTACCTACAGGGTAGTCGTAGGAAAATCCAAGCATCAGCTGTTGATTCAGCTGTATCTGCAGAATACCCACTGCGACATCTTCTGTTGTCCGCCATGAACCACCGACCCATAGCAGATCTCCCAAAATAAAATTCCCGTTTATATCCAGTTGTGTAAGCTTCGTTGTTTCCTCAAGCGAATAGTTTACAAGCACGGATGGCTTGAATTTCAAAAAATCTGAGAATGCAATCAACCCGCCTGCCGTAAAGATAAAATCATAATTATTAAAGCTGTGATAAGCCTGAACGCCATTGGTTCCCGTTTTCTGATAACTCAGAAACCGGGGAACAGAGACACCTGCAAACAGTTTATTACTATAATAATAGACACCTGCTCCAATATTGGGCAGTACATACTTTCCATTTTCAAGGAAGAGGGGATCACCGGGATCAGTCAGGTCTATACCCGTATAGTCTGTATTTGAAAGATCCACTCCTCCTTTAAGTCCGAATGACAGTTTGCCATGTCCAAGCTTGATATTATATGCGTAACTCGCGTAAATGCTCTTTGACCGGGTAAAACCATATTGCATAAACTGCCCCATTATTCCCAGGGCAACCCTGTCGTTTTTCATTGGTGTGTGCAGGGACAAAGTCTGAAATACAGGAGCATCCTCTATCCCCATCCACTGCATCCTGTAAGACAGGAATCCGCTTAAGGCGCCTCTTGAACCGGCATAGGCAGGATTTATCAGAAGTCCATTCTGAAGATACTGGCTATAGACGGGATACCCCAGGCTGATTTCCTTTGGATCCGAGCCTGCCTGCCCCTGTACAGATACAGATACAGATACATGGAGGATTAAAATAAATAGTATTACCCTTATCTTGTTCATGAGCAGAAATTCACTAAATCATGTTCCCGGAACATATATATCAATATCTTTTGAGTTCAATAAATCCGCTTTTCCTTATAACAACCTTTTCATTGGTTGTGATATTCAGCAAATAGTAATAGGTTCCTTCAGGCAGTTCATTACCCTTTGTATTCCTTCCGTCCCAGTCAACCCATTCCTGGCCATCCCTGTTGGATGTTGTAAATACAACAGTTCCTGCCCCGTTTATGATACTCAGGTCAGCAGTCTGATTTTCTGACAGATTCAATCCTTCAATAATGAATTCATTATTCCATGCATCGCCATTTGGTGAAAAACCCTGCGGTATCAGATCGGGCAGCAATTCTATATAAACTGAATCATAAATGTTGCACAGGCCATTTGTTACCGACCAGACAAAGAGATTTCTGCCGGCTGAAAGATTTCTTACCTCTGATTTACTGTCAGAGTCATTCACAATCATAGCGGAGCCCGGTTCCAGCACAGTCCATGAACCTGTTTCACCCGGCACAACAGGCGGATCAGCATTCAGGTTGTAGTGTGTGTCAATAGAAAATATGCTTTCATCCTCACCAGCATAAACAGGGCCCAGGGGTGCCGGATTGATGATTATATCCACAGCAGGTGAGACGCTTGGCATACAATCAGCGGAGAACACATTACGTCTGTAGGACATTGTATTGGCGAGCACCGGAGGCTGATAACCGGGCAGGGTATTGGTCCCTTCAGCCGCTGCCCAGCTGGTGCCACCATCGGCGCTCTGCTCCCATAAGTATAAATATGTTCCTGAGCCTCCTGCAACGGATGATCCGGCAATGGGTTCAGGAATTGCGTTTTCGCAAGCAGCTGCCTCACCCGGAATTATTACATTGTTTGATACCGGAGGAAGTACGCTTATTGTGACCGCTGAACTGCTGGTATCGCTGCAGGCACCCAAAGTGACCAGTCGTTTATACAAAGTCGTAACATTAAGTGAAGGCGGCGGATTTGGATAATTTACCTGTGTCGCTCCCGGTATCGGGGTAAGATTTCCTGAAACAGTTGAAGAGAACCATTGATAAATAGCTCCTGATACAACAGTCCCGATCACAGAGTTATGTGTTTGTCCGCTGCAAATTGTAGTGTCAGGGGATCCTCCGATTTTCGCAAGGAAAATATCATTTCCTGTAATCGGCGGCTGAATTGTAATTTTTGTTGCATTGCTGGTATCGCTGCACCCATATGAATAAGCAATGCGCCGGTAACTTGTAGTCTGTGTAAGTACCGGTGACTGGTATTCAAGATCAGGTACATTGACAAATCCGGAAATATCTTCCCACTGTGTGGTTGAGTTTGTGCTATCCTGCCAGGTGTAAAGATTATTTCCATTATTGGGCAGATTGCCTGAGATAAATATATCCGAACCGGAACAGATCGTCTGATCAACCGGGTATATATTATTAGTTGTAATTTTCGGAAAGTCTTTGAGAATGATTACATTACTTGTATCCTTACACGCACTGTCCATCCCTGAATAGACTATCCTTCGATAGACGTAGTCATTCCATGGGATCCTTTCAGGAAGTTTTGCCGGATTCAGGCTGTCTCTGTCGCTGGGTTCCAGGGCTGTTATCCAGCCTGAGTAGTTATTGTTGCTCTCCCATTTAAAGGTGTATGAATCATCACCTCCTTCGAGAAGAGGAGTTGTTCCTGATTCTTTTGTGCCGGGTATTACCTCAAAATCCATCCCGGAACAAATACTGTCATCCGCCGGGCTGAATATGGCGTTTCCGGTTATTCCAGGGAGGATTGTCATTCTCACGGACTTTGATGTGTCAATGCAACTGGCTGATATTACAATCCGTCTGTAACTTGTTGTTGCAGTCAAAGCCGGTGGCAGGTACACTGAGTCTTTTGTATTTACAAACCCTGTAATATTGTTCCACAGGGGAGCGGAGCCGGTACTGTCCTGCCAGGTGTAGAAGAGATATCTGGTTGACGGCACGATGAGGTCCACGCCTGCCTGTTTCAATGTATCCGGATTGCCGATCTGACAGAATGTATCCGGGTTTCCGATTGTATTATTGCTGATGCCCGGGTGAACAATTATTTCAACTGCCTTACTTATATCAGTAATTGCAGGAGGGCCGGCATCCATGACAACACGTCTGAACCATAATGTATTGGCAAGGACAGGTGGCTGATAATCGACTGATGTATTTGTTCCGGCTGCAGGCACCCAGTTTGTAGATCCGTCCGTGCTCTGTTCCCATAAATATGTATATGATCCCAGGCCTCCCACAGGTCTGGTACCGGTAATTAGCGGAGGCATCATATTCGAGCATACGGAATCAACCTGGTTTTTTGTTTTGTCCGACCATATAGTATTGAAAAGGAATCCGTTAAGCAATGGGTTGAATGTAGTTAAGCTTTTGCCTGAGGCTCCATTAAATGCACTCGACGAATATCCTGTTCTGGTTCCTTTGATCCCCCCGTTAACGTTCACTGTAACCTTTGCAGGTATCGTCAGGTTAGTGAGTACCAGGCCTCCGCCTCCGCCTCCGCCTTCACCATTGTTATTGGTGGAATTGCCTCCGTTGCCGCCGTTTGCAGAAATTTCCAGTTCTGAACCTGCAGTCTGGAATAAAAAATTTTGCTGGTATAGTGCTATTGATCCTCCTCCTCCACCGCCTCCGGCACCCGCATTTCCACTTGCAGCAGCAGCAGAGCTGCCATGGGCCAGAATAGAATCTATACCGTTGATTTTAAGATTGTCACAAACAATTATAATAATTCCTCCCCCCCTGCCTCCTGCCGAAGCTGTACTTCCGGCGGCAGATGTTGAGGACCCGCCTCCTCCACCCAGCAGCATATTTCCGTCAACTGCAGTGTTAAGCGCCTGTTTTCCACCCAGTCCGCCATCTCCCGGCGGTCCGCAGAGTCCACTTTCCCTGCCTCCCTTGCCTCCTGCTCCGATGCTTGCGCCACCGCCTCCTCCTGAGAATCGGCCGTTTCCGCCTCCGCCGCCTGTGAAATTGGCTCCCTTTCCTTTAGCAAAGTCCGGGTATATTGCGGGAATATCATCGAATGCAAGGTATGCCCTGCTCACATGGCTCTCTCCTTTATAGCCCGAATTTGTGTAGGTGTAGGGGTAAGCGTATTTGTCATACAATAGAGTGTTAGTGTTTAAACATAATCCGTCTCCCGTAAATGGAACGCCGCCGATGAGACCCTTCCCGCTTACATTTATATCAGCATCCAGTGTCAGGGTTCCTGACACTATCATAGCAAGAACTCCACCGGTTTTGGTTGCAACACTGTCCCATGGCAGACAGGTCAGTTCACTCGTAACAGTTGCCGCATTATATGAAGGTACTTTTATCAGCTGCACATGTCCTGCGGTATTATAGGTGTTTACAAGGTTCCTTGTGAAGACAATATTTGTGGAGATAACAGACTGAATAACAAGGAATTCATACGCACCAGGAGTACCGAGGCTGTATTGATATGTACCATACTCATTGCTTTCCGGACCAAGCATTACAGCCCCTTTCATCTGAATAAGAAGGACTGTATCTCCGGCATGAAAATTACCGGCATTACTAAGGGTAACATTGTCGGAGCCGCTAACAGACACGACATCCATATATTCATTAATAACACCTCCGATTGATCTTCCCTGTGAGAAACCTGAAACAGTTACTCCTGAAAGAAATAAAAGAATTAATAATATTTTCCTGCTATAAATGCCAGATCCTCTTATCATCAAAACACGATATTATCCGCTAATATAACAATATATTAAACAATTTTCAGAAATAAGTACTTTTGACAACTAAAGATAACCAAATTCAGATAGTCTGGATTTTAGATTTATCCAACAAACGGGGAAATTTATTAACCATACCCGGTTAAAAAATCCTGTTCCCGGTTGAACTCAACCCGGTTTTTCAGCAGCAGATATGAGAGGCAGTTCAACAAAAAATACAGATCCCTTGTCAGCCTCTGATTCGAACCATATTCTGCCATTGGCATTTTCAATATATTTCTTGGCTATTGATAATCCCAAACCCATCCCCGATGATTTGGTTGTAAAATTCGGAGTGAACAGTTTCCTCCTTAGTTCTTCAGGAATACCACTTCCATTATCGGAGAGTGACACCACAACCTTATCGCTTGAATCGCCATGTTAACCTTTATGATCCCCTCCTTTCCCGGCGGAATTGACTGAATTCCGTTCTTGATCAGATTGGAAAATACACCGTTAAGGTGCTCCCTGTCTGCATAAACAATGACCTTGCTCTTCTGCGGCCATTCAACATCGAATGTGATATTATCGCTGTTCTTAAATAGTTCCAGAGTAGATCCTGATCTGATCCAGTCAGATTAACCTCAACCGGATTGTTCCCGGGCATTTTGGCAAATGATGAAAAGGCTGTGGCTATAGTTGAAAGGTTGTCAATATATTCGATCTGGTTCTTTGTAAAACGTTCCAGCTTCCTGTCAAATCCGGGAGCTTTATCATTCCACGACTTAAATAGCTGCTGAACATTAAGTTTCATCGGAGTAAGCGGATTTTTTATTTCATGGGCTATCTGTTTGGCCATTTCCCTCCATGCATATTCCCTTTCCGAATTGGCAAGCTTGTGGGTACTCTCTTCTATCTCATCAACCATCCTGTTGTATTGTTTTACAAGTTCCCCAATCTCATCGCTTCCCCTGTAAACAAGATGTTCGCTTTTCTTTCCTACCTCTACTGAAGCCAGACCCTCGCCCAGCATCATCAGGGGTGAGCTGTAAGCCGTCCGCTTATAATAACTGCCATACTCATTGTTATAACAATAAGCAGCAGCGTGAAATTGATTACAGCAACAATAAGGTTTGATATTTCCCTGGCAAGGACGCTTTGCATCCTGAAATAAGGAAGATTCAGATAGGCAAGCACCTTTTTGTTGCTGTCCATAAAGGGGACATAGGCTGAAATATATTCCAGCGAACCAACTCTTCTCTTTCTGGATATATTCACTCTTCGTAAGATCTGCAAGATTGATGAAAGCCATATTATTTATCCTCCGGCTTGTAAGGTCCCTGTAAAATATCTCCGGACGTGATGTTGCTATCAGAAAACCATTCAGATCATACAGGTTAATATCAGTATTGAATGTATTGGAAAGTCTGATAAGAAGTTCATTTAATGATGAATAACTGTTGTTTCTGCAGATCATTCGAAAGTTGTTTTTCGGTTGAAAGCCGGTTATCCAGTTCCAGGTAAACGGAGTTAAGCTTTTCCTTTATGTTCTCATAATGCTTCGAATTAATATTGGTTTACAGTCAGATAAGCCACGACAATGCCTATCAGCAAGAATGAAAATAATAGTATCCCTATAAAAGACAGCTGAAGTTTCTGACGGAAATTCAGGATATTTAGAGGCCTTACAACAGGCCTTCGTATTATCAGTATGAACAAGATTTGAAAACAGGAGAACAAAGGCAAAGATATAGGCAAATGAGATGATAATATCTCCTGCAGTCAGATTGGGCCTTGTAATCATGACTGTTGCATTGCCGTTTTTATAAACGAACATGCCTGAACCATCAGTGCTGAATATCCTGTAATCAGCTATCTTATCGACATATTCAGCATCAGTCTTATCATAGGGAAAATCACCGGTGCTGAGCACCATTTCACCATTTATATATTTGGCAAATGAGTAATCCTTCGATCCCGGCATATCCATGGTATTTTTTATCGAGCAGCAGTTCAGAATAACCCGGCTGAAATACATTTATATCGCTGTACAGCTCTATAAACAAGCCATTTGTATTTTCCCCTCCGGTTTTATAATATAGCCTGCCAAGATAATAGGACCTTCCGCCCTGGTTATCAATAAAGTAAAATTCGGTTCCCGTTAGTTTGTGTCCATTTCTTTTGATCCGTTCATCAAAAAATCTGAAACAGTTTCCGAAGACATCATTGCCTGGCCCTATCAGCAACTCATCTTCTCTGCAGAGAACAATATTGAAATTGAAATTACTCCAGTAGCCACCGAAATAGGCATCCTGAAGGTAGCCGGAGATCCTGTCGACGTCTTCCTTGTCAAAATAATCCATCTGCATCATCGAGCTAAGAAGAGTATCCTTTGAAATTACAGGCCACAGATCCAGAAACAAATGTTCAGCATCAGGATCATTTTCAGCAGAGAGGGAAACTGCCCTGATTTTAAGATTGTCAGTTGTCTTCTCATCCGAGAGTATTGTAATGAAATACAGGGAGTAAATTCCGAAAAATAAAGAAAAGATAACAGCCATACTAAATAATCCAACCCGGATCTGCACAGATTTCCATATACTTATTGCCAGTACAAAATAAAATAGCGACAATGGGATAAGAGTACCGCTATCATTATGAAAGGCTGCAACAATAATCAGAAGTGAAGCGATGATCGCCGCGAGCGTAATACCCGGTTTTAACTTACCGGCAGCATGGAAAATTTTCATAAGATACAGGACCGGAACTAAGACCAGGAGTATGGCGGCAGTGAATCCCGCCAATACTGAACACGCTTATTTCAAGAACCTTATATGTTTCAAAATTAATATTTGAGGTTGAAATAAGCTGTTTGAAGATCAGGTGATAGAGAATTACCAGCAGTGCCCCGGGAATCAGCAATAGTGTCATATACAAACAGTTCCTTCAGCGAGTTGGAGCTGTTAAACTCCTTAAGGGGAAAATGTTTGAAAAATACATTTGAAAAGGCAGCAGCCAGAATACTCAGTAGCAACAGGTGACCCAGGGAGGGGATAAAGAAATTGTAAGAAAAGATATATGGAGAAAACAGCTCCGTCTGGAAAAGTACCTGAGGCTTGCCTGTGTAGAGAATTCAGGCGTATATAAGTGAAAAGGAGAAAAGCACAAAACCAATTGCCAGAAGATTATTTTCACCTGTTAAAAATAATCTTGCCAGTTCAAGAATCAGAAAAATGATAATTATAAATGACAATCCCCATAAAAAGAGTGGAATAAAGATAAGATACGTTTTCACCTTGATATCAGGGAAGAGTAAGCGAAAAAAGAAATTCTCCGTTACTGTCTGAAACATGAAAATCCGAAGCGCTCTTTTCCAGGCTGAATCCGACACTTTCCGGCATTCTGAAATCCTTTTCATACCCGCTTTTAATTATATCATTTTCAAAGCTGTATTCAGTACGGATTCTGAGCAACCCCACAATTACCTCATTACCTGCCCTTATCGTCCGGGACAGAAACCAGCCGTTCTGAAAAAATACCAGATTCCTGCCAAAGATGGAATCACTGATAATTGCAGGAACATCAAATTCGTTATCCGACCAGTAAACAAGTTTATTGTCAATATATTCAAGTATGGTGATTTTGTTCTGCTCAGCTGTTGAAAACAGGTTATTTTCACCTACTGAACCATGATGATCTTCTCTGGCAAGAACTGGTCTCATGTTATTGAGGCACATTTCCATGATCTTTTCCTTTTCACCAAGTATCCTGTTGAAATTTCTTGTTCTGAAACGGTATTCAAAATCACTGAAATAAATTGATTCAGAAATTAATGCAGCACAGAATCATAATTGCCGTCAGAACACTCAGGACTATAATGTAACGCTTACCTTTCATAATGTCTTATCTTATTCATGATGGTATGGTTCTCCCCTGATAATTGTAAATCCCCTGTAAAGCTGTTCAAGAAACAACAATCGTACCAACTGATGAGGAAATGTCATCTTTGAAAGTGAGATCCTGAAATCGGCTCTGTTGTATACTTCATCAGAGAACCCCCATGGTCCGCCAATTACAAACACTATCCTCTTTCTGGAGATCATGAAAATCTTTTCCATCCATACTGAAAATCCGATTGTCCTGAATTCCTTACCCTTTTCATCCAGAAGAACTACATAATCATCATTTGATAGTGCAAGGATCAACTTTTTACCCTCTCTTATCTTTTGTTCCTGCAACAGACAGATTGCCTGAATTTTTTAAGTCGGGCAGTGTAATGATTTCAAAAGAGATGTATTTCCTGATACGTGAGAGGTAAAGATCTGCAATTCCTGCAACATGTTTATCAGTTGTCTTTCCTGTCTGCACCAGAGCGATCTTCATTAGAAGTACTATAAGATAATAATCTGCCTTTCATACAAAAATAACAATTTAATACTTCCAATCCAGATCATGGCAGGGTTATTGTAAGTGCTCAAAAAATGATTCGTATGAATTAAAAAACTTATTGACAGGAAACTGTTTAAATTCATAATCAAATTAGTATTAAATTTGCAGGGTATCGATTATAATAGTCAGCATTATATAAACAGAAGTGAGATGAAATCTTTCAAAATAATTCCCGTGATATTTCTTGCATTCAGCTGCCTTGCAGCTGCAGGCCAGGAACAGTCAAGTATCCCCGGAGGAATTTCAATTGCAATTAAAGCCTGGCAATGCTTCTGAATTGGCAAAATATATGAATTCAACTATAGAACTTCTTCTGCTTGACAAAGAGGATTTCTATAAAAAGAATGTTGCTGAGACAATTCTGAAGGATTTTTTCAATGAATACCAGACAAAAGATTTTACCATCCGTCATCAGGGTGCAAAAAACGATGCTCAGTATGCCATAGGCAATCTTAAGACAGAAAAGGGAGATTTCCGTGTATATTTTCTCCTTAAAAAAGTTAACATGGAGTTGCTGATCCATCAGATACGAATTGAAGCTGACAATGGAAGATAATGTACTCAGGGAATTTATCCTCAGAAGCCTGGCAGAAGATATTGGTGACGGAGATCACTCTTCCCTTGCCTGCATTCCGGCAGAAGCAACCGGGAATGCAAAGCTGCTTATCAAAGAGAAAGGTGTGCTGGCAGGCATCAGGATGGCAGGTGAGATTTTCTCAGCTGTCGATAAAGAATTAAAACCTGAAGTTCTTCTTAATGACGGAGACTGAAGTTAAGCCGGGCGATATTGCATTTTTCATATCAGGCCGGCAGCAGTCAATTCTGAAAGCAGAACGCCTTACCCTGAATATTATGCAAAGGATGAGCGGAATAGCTACAAGCACTCATGAATATGCAGAAAAACTGAAAGGGCTGAAAACAAAGATTCTTGATACACGGAAAACAACACCGGGGTTCAGATTTCTTGAAAAGGAAGCTGTAAGGATCGGCGGTGGAATTAATCACAGGATGGGACTATACGATATGATTATGCTGAAAGACAATCATATCGACTTATGCCGGAGGGATAGAAAAAGCAATCAAACTTACAAGGGAATACCTGAAGAAGAATAACCTGAACCTGAAAGTTGAAATTGAAGCAAGAAACCTTGAAGATGTCAGGATGATCCTTTCCGTTGGTCAGGTTGACCGGATAATGCTCGATAACTTCACCATTGAAGAGACAGCTCTTGCTGTTAAGTTAATTTCCGGCCGATACGAAACAGAATCATCCGGTGGAATAACACTTGCAACCATCAGATCCTATGCGGAATGCGGGGTGGATTACATTTCGGTCGGCGCACTTACTCACCACATAAAAAGTCTTGATATGAGCCTTAAAGCCATTCTGATCTTACTGAAATCAGAAGGAGATAGTCCTCCTGCCGACAAAGAGCGACTCCCAATTGTCTAAACATAGCTATCTTTCATTGATATCAAGCAACGATCCTGATGCATAAATACGTTTTTATAGTTTTTTTTAGTAATTTCGGGCCGGCAAAACGGTAAAAATGAAAAACAGGATAGCAATCCTAATCCTCATATTGGTGCTGAGCTGTAAAGGAGAAAAGACAAGTACATATTTCACTCCGGAAAAGGCGCTGCAGTACTTTAAGAGCATAAAGGAAATTTGCGATCGGGATAATGGAAATCTCTGGGGAAAGAACCTGTATGGACCCATAATGTTCATTGACAGGACCAGCCGGAGAATTGTATCCAACATGCCAGATAAGGAGGGTCTTCTGAATGGGAAGGATGGAGTATTTACCGGCGTTTATCCAAGGGAATTATTAATAAGCAATACCCCGGTCTATTATGGTGGAACATTATTTGCGATGACACCGCTTCCTGTTGAGGAGGATGAATTCAGGATAAAAACCCAGGCTCTCCACAGCCTTTTTCACCGTTTCCAGAAAATAGCAGGCACCAGCTCTTTCGGCTATAATACAAACATTATGGATGAAAAGGAAGCTCGTCTCTGGATCAAACTCGAATGGAAGGCCCTCAGAAAAGCTCTAACTACTGAAGGGGAAGAACAGCGGCTGGCTATCCGGGACGCTCTTATTTTCAGAGGTGCCAACAGGGAACTTTACCAGAAATATGCAAAGGATGAGAACCTTTTCGAAAATTATGAAGGCCTTGCAACATTCACTTATACATTGCTTTGCTCCCAATCTCAGGATGAGTATAAGGCAAGGATCTTTGAGAACCTTGACCGTATTTACTTAATGCAATCATATTCAAGGTCTTACGGATTTATTCACGGAGCCCTTTATGCTTCCTTGCTTAATGAGAAGGGATTTGACTTCTCAAAAATAAAAACCAATGAGATTGATTTAGGAAGAACCGTTAAAGAGCTGTATAACATCGAATTGCCTTCGATCTGCAGGGATGTGGCGGGCAGTCTTGCCATGAATTACAATATCGCTGAAATACATAAGGAAGAAGATCAGCGACTGGCTGATCTCCGGGAGAGCATACATAAACAGATTAGTATTTTTACCGAAAAACCGGTTGTATTTATCGAACTTGAAAGTCCCTATTTTGATTTTGAACCGGAAGATATTCATTCACTTGATACTCTGGGAACTCTCTATAATTCAATCAGGGTCTCCGATAACTGGGGTAGACTCACAGTAAATAAGGGAGGATGCCTGGTTTCAAATAACTTTAAATCTCTGAGAATAACTGCAAAAGGATTCAGAGCCGATCAAAAGCATATCTCAGGTGAGGACTGGGTCCTTATCCTGGACAACGATTATGAATTAGTTGCAGTAAATCAGAATTATTTCATCAGGAAACTGATGCCGTAAAAAGCTAAGCCACCCTGCCCCTTGTTGTCTTTGCCGCCCTGCTTATTGAGCAGCCCCATTCTCCTTTGTGTATTTGCCCCCTGCCCCTAGGGGGTTGGGGGGCTAATCTCGTTAGGGATTGGGGGGTAAAAACGAACAGCATTGGAGGGGTTGGGTGGTCCTCCCTAGAGGCTGGAGGGTGGTTATTTTTCCAGCTCCCTTATCCGCTCTTCCAGAGACTTGATCTTCGACTCTGTATCGCTCTTTTTCTTTCTTTCCAGCTCAAGAACAGTGGCCGGAGCATTCTGAACGAAGCGGTGATTATCAAGTTTTTTCATGACAGATACAAGAAATCCCCTGTTATATTTCAGGTCTTCATGCAGCTTTGTCAAGTTCACTTTCAAAATCCAGGCTGCCTCCAAGCGGGATAAAGTACTCTGTTGTCCCAACCATAAATGATACTGTACCTGCCTGTTTCTCCGACACAAATGAAATATGTGTCAGATTGCACATTTTAACCAGAACCGGCAGAAAGTGAACATTCCAGGAATCCCTATCAGCACGGATCTGAAGTTCAAATTTATCCCTGCCCGGAATCCCCTTTTCCTTTCTGACCGTTCTAACAGCGCTGACTGTCTCTTTAACAGATTCAAAGTCAGTGATCAGATCCTTATTGTATTTTTTTGCTTCCGGCATCAGAGATACCATAATACTTTCACCATTCTTCCTTTCAATCAGAAGCTGCCACATCTCTTCAGTGATGAATGGCATGAATGGATGTATCAGTCTTCAGAAGCTTATCAAATATGGCTATGGTGGCATTCAGGGTAACCCTGTCGACAGGTTTCTGATATTCAGGCTTTATGATCTCAAGATACCAGCCTGAGAATTCATCCCAGAACAATTTGTATGTGATCATGAGTGCTTCGGAAATCCTGAATTTCCTGAAGTTGAGATCAATTTCATGGATTGATTTCTTAAGCACCTCCTCCATCCATTTTACTGCAATTGCTGATGAATCAGGCTGGGCAATCTTGTCATCAACTTTCCAGCTCTTAATAAGCCTGAAAGCATTCCAGATTTTATTCGCAAAATTCCGTCCCTGTTCAGGAAGGCTGTCTTCATAAAGCAGGTCATTACCTGCAGGAGAGCACAACAGCATGCCAACCCTTACACCATCGGCTCCATATTTCTCAATAAGATCGATCGGTTCAGGTGAATTACCGAGTGATTTTGACATCTTTCTTCGTCTGCTGATCGCGTACCAGGCCGGTCAGATAAACATTTTTGAATGGTTTCTCCTCCCTGTATTCATAACCGGCAATTATCATTCTGGCAACCCAGAAGAACAGGATCTCAGGAGCAGTTATAAGGTCATTTGTAGGATAATAATATTTAATATCATCATTATCAGGATTGTTTATACCATCAAATGATGTTATCGGCCATAAGCCATGATGAGAACCATGTATCCAGAACATCTTCATCCTGTCTGCAGATCTGTTTCCCTGAGCATCGGGTTACCGCTTTTCTTCTCTGGCCAGTTCAAGTGCTTCTGAAATATTCTCAGCAACAACAAACTCATTATTATCGTAATACCATGCAGGTATCCTGTGTCCCCACCAGAGCTGACGGCTTATGCACCAGTCACGGACATTCTCCATCCAGTGCCGGTAAAGATTCTTGAATTTTGCCGGATGAATATGTACATCACCATCTAATGACTGCATCAAGGGCCGGTTTTGACAGTTCCTTCATCTTCAGGAACCACTGAAGCGAAAGCCTTGGTTCAATAACTGCATCTGGTACGCTCAGAACGGCCTATCTTGTTATTGTAGTTTTCAACCTTTACAAGGTTCCCGCTTTTCTTGAGCTCTTTCTCTGCAAGCTCCTTTGCCTTAAACCTGTCAACTCCGACAAACATTCCTGCCCGTTCGCTCATTGTCCCATCATCATTGAAGACATCTATTGAGGGCAGATTATGTCTAAGTCCTATTTCATAGTCATTGATATCATGCGCCGGAGTTATCTTAAGGCATCCTGTTCCGAATTCCGGATCAACATAACTGTCAAAAATAAAAGGGACCTCTCTCTGTCAGCCATCGGAACAATGACCTTCTTTCCCTTCAGGTGTTTGTACCTTTCATCGTCAGGATTTGCACAGACTGCAGTATCTCCAAGTATTGTCTCAGGACGTGTTGTTGCAACAGTAACATATCCATCTTCACCGACGATCTTATACCTGACATAATAGAGTTTTGATTTTTCATCGGTATAATTTACCTCCTCATCCGAAACTGCCGTCATCGCCTGAGGATCCCAGTTGACCATCCTTACGCCTCTGTATAATAAGCCCTTTATTATAAAGGTCAACAAAAACCTTGATAACCGAATCGTAACGCTTCTCATCCATGGTGAAAAGTGTTCTGTCCCAGTCGCATGAAGCTCCCAGACGCTTAAGCTGCTCAAGGATTATCCCTCCGTGCTTATTTGTCCACTCCCAGGCATGTTCCAGAAATTCCTCCCTGTGAAAGATCCCGTTTCTCAATCCCTTCCGCCTTGAGCTTGGCAACAACTTTTGCTTCTGTTGCGATTGAGGCATGATCGGTTCCGGGAACCCAGCAGGCATTTTTACCCTGCATCCTGGCCCTGCGTACCAGGACATCCTGTATTGTATTGTTCAGCATATGCCCCATGTGAAGCACCCCGGTCACATTTGGAGGAGGAATTACAATTGTATATGGCTCCCTCTCAGTCGGGAGTGCTTTTGAAAAATCCATGCTCCATCCAGTAACTGTACCATTTGCTCTCTGCCTTGCCGGGTTCATACTTTGAGGGAATATCCATAATATGCTGATGTTTTCTGAAAAAATAATGAAATGCAAAATTATAAAAATTCATTATATTAGCTGAATATAAGTTCAAAAAGGTCTGTTGCTTACTTTTAATCTGAGCGTCATGCGGTAAGCTCCACTTTCAAACTCTGTGAATCTCTATGCTTCCTCAGTGGCACTCTGTGTAACCTAAAAATAGGATTTCTTGTAGTTTAAATGACATAAATAACTATTTCCCATCTCTAATTTATTTACTTTTGTCAATCTGTTTCATCAGGAGCTAAAACCTTAAAAATAATGCCATCAATATCTGAAAAAGGCAAAGCAATGCCAGCCTCACCCATCAGGAAGCTTGTTCCATATGCAGAAGGAGCCAAACGCAAGGGGATAAAAGTCTATCACCTGAATATCGGCCAGCCTGATATTCCGACTCCCGATGTGGCCCTGAATGCTATCCGTAATATCAACCTGAAGGTACTGGAATACAGCCACTCAGCAGGGAATGAATCATACAGGCGCAAACTGGCAGGATACTATCAGAGTATCGGGATAAACATCGATCACACCGAGATTCTCATAACCACCGGAGGCTCGGAGGCGATACTTTTTGCATTCATGTCGTGCATAAATCCGGGGGATGAAGTTATTACACCTGAGCCATTCTATGCCAACTATAACGGATTTGCCACAACAGCCGGAATAAAGATCGTACCCGTAACCTCAGGAATAGAAGAGGACTTTGCCCTTCCGCCGATAGGGGAGATAGAAAAAAAGATCACTCCCGGAACAAGGGGTATCATTATCTGTAATCCTAATAATCCCACAGGATATCTCTATTCCAAAGAAGAACTTCTTCATCTGCGGGAAATTGTAAAAAAGCATGACCTGTTTCTATTCTCCGACGAAGCATACAGGGAGTTCTGCTATGACGGGGCGGAACATTTTTCTGCAATGAATCTGGAAGGCATTGACAATAATGTCATACTGCTCGATTCCGTATCAAAACGTTACAGTGAATGCGGAGTCAGAATAGGAGCCCTTATAACCAGGAATAAAGAGGTGATATCGACAGCGCTGAAGTTCGGCCAGGCACGGCTCTCCCCTCCCGGACTGGGTCAGATAGCTGCTGAAGCTTCGATTGACACACCGGCTGACTATTTTAAGGAGGTCAATTACGAATACACTGCCAGGAGAAATTATATGGTTGAGGCTCTCAATAAGATTCCGGGTGTATATTGCCCTAAACCAAAGGGTGCATTTTATACAATTGTCAGGCTTCCCGTTGATGATTCCGATAAGTTTGCCCAATGGCTTCTTGAGGATTTCAACTATAAAAATCAGACCGTTATGGTTGCTCCTGCAACAGGATTTTACTCCACACCCGGACTAGGGAAAAATGAGGTACGCATCGCGTATGTTCTGAAGATCGATGACCTGAAGAATGCCGTTAAAACACTTGAAGAGGCTTTGAAGGTTTATCCGGGAAGGGTCTGAATCATATTTTAATTCAGGATGAGATTTAAAGATTGCTCATGGAACAATCACAAAACAACGTGGATAAATGCCTGTTCAACAGAGAGTAAAACCACAGACCAATAATCAGCTATTTATACAGAAGATACTTTTCCCTTATCTTACCGAAAGATTCCAATCCCTTCTTCCAGCTTGCACGAATTTCTTTTGCCGAGTCATTCCCTTCTGAATCTGCTCCCTCAGAACAGGGCCACCCGCAAGGACATCGAAATATGGGGTAAAGAATTTATCCTTTTGCGGAAAATCATTATATGCACTTATAATCCAGTCGAGGTTCAGTCTCTCGCATTGGGACCAGCTTTCCTTTTCATCGCATCCCTGAGATCAGTACCATAACATTTTATCCCAAGGAGAGGCGGATTCTTTGCACCCGGAACGCTTTCCGGGGTAAAGCTGAATCCCCTGTCAGGCAGCTCAGGTGAACCGAAAACCTGGAAAGGAAAAGATGTACCTCTGCCCAGTGATAAACTGGTACCCTCAAAAAAACAGATTGAGGGATACAAATAAACAGCATTCTGATTCGGCAGATTTGGCGAAGGTCTGACCGGCAGGATATAATATGATTTATGATCATAGTTTTTGCATTTGATAACACTGAGATCGCATTTTATTCCTCCTTTCAGCCATCCTTCACCATTTACCATCTGTGCATATTCGCCCACAGTCATTCCATGCACCACGGGTACAGGATGCATGCCGACGAACGAACTGTAGGCAGTATCAAGAATATTTCCGTCAAAATAAAACCCGTTTGGATTGGGTCTGTCCAATACCAGGCATTTAACATGATTCTCTGCGCATGCTTCCAGTATATAATGAAGAGTGGATATATAAGTATAGAACCTTGCTCCTACATCCTGAATATCAAAAATCACCACATCAATTCCCTTCAGATCATCAGTTGTTGGTTTCAGATGACTGCCATAAAGGCTTACCAATGAAATGCCTGTCGCAGGATCTTTGCCATCGTCTATCTTTTCGCCTGCATCAGCCATGTTTCGGAACCCATGTTCCGGGGAAAAAATCACCTTAATATCAATCCCGACAGACAGGAGATTATCAACCAGGTGTGTTTGTCCGATCATGGATGTCTGATTGGCAACTACTGCAACTGATTTACCTTCAATAAGATCTCTGTAGAGCTCAATCTGGTATGCTCCAGGCACAGGTGATTTGTCTGATCTGGAAAACAGAGGCTGGCTGATTATTATCAGTAAAAGGAGATTGAGATAAAGATGTTTTCATAATGTTCATTTGCAATGTAAATCTATAACTATTTTCATCTCTGTAGCCCTCCGTGTTCTCTCTGTGTAATATTCTATGAGCTTCACAGAGATCCCTGAGGAATCACTGAGAGTCACAGAGGTTTCATTGCCAGATTTGACTCATATAACTTTATTTCTTAAATTTGGTAACTTTTTATCATATGAATTTACCCTATTTCATAGCACAGAGGCTCATAAAGGGACGGCGTGAAGGGACTTCCTTTTCCCGTCCCATCAATGTTATAGCTATAATTGGCATTGGGATGGGACTTGCAGTAATGATACTCGCCGTGTCCACACTTACCGGTTTTAAAAAGGCGATCAGGGAGAAAGTAGTTGGATTCGGTTCGAATATTCAGATTATGCATAACGATTCAAATTTATCCCTTGAAACAATCCCTATTAGCGATTCCCAGGAATTTATACCCAAAATAAAAAAGATTCCCGGAATAAGTCATATTCAGGTATTTGCAACTAAAGCAGGCATCATTAAAACTGACGAGGATATACAGGGCGTTGTATTGAAAGGGATAGGAAGCGATTATGACTGGTCTTATTTCCGGAGCAACCTGGTAGACGGATCAGTCTTCACTGTTGCTGATACCGGACGTTCCGACAAGGTGATTATCTCGAAAAAGATATCTGATATGCTTAAGATCCGGACCGGAGATTCCTTTGTGATGCACTTCGTTCAGGATCCTCCCCGGATGAGGAAATTTACGATAAGCGGCATTTATGAAACAAGCCTTGAGGAGTTTGACAAGATGTATGTTTTTTGCGATATAGGGCATATAAAAAGGCTTAACGGATGGGATGATGATATGGTAAGCGGCTTTGAGATATTCATAGATGATTTTGACAATCTCGATGCAGTGACACTTGAAGTGGAGGATGCCATAGGTTACAGATTAACGGAGGAAGAAGATAATTTCAAAGTTAAGAATATCAGGGAAAAGTACCCGCAGATATTTGACTGGCTGAATTTCCAGGATATCAATGTAATAATAATAATCCTCCTGATGCTTATAGTCGCCGGATTCAATATGATCTCAGGCCTGCTTATCCTTATTCTTGAAAAGACTAATATGATAGGTGTTTTAAAAGCGCTTGGTTCTGAGGACAGGACTATTCGCAGGGTTTTTATTTTCCAGGCAGCTTACCTGATAGGAAAGGGATTGTTGTGGGGTAATATTATCGGAATAGGCTTGGCATTTTTCCAGCTGAAAACGGGAATGATATCCCTTGACCCAAGTTCATATTACATAAAAACAGTCCCTGTTAATCTTGAACTTTTTCATATTTTGTTATTGAACGCAGGTACAATGGCAGTAATAATCATAATGCTGCTTGTCCCCTCGCAGCTGATCAGCAGGATTACTCCGGTAAAAGCGATCAGGTACGATTAAAAGTTCATACAAAATACAGTCTCCTTCCCGGGCACTGATCTGACTTTAAGATTGCCTCCATGGGCCCTCATTATCTGCTTTGAGAGGCTGAGCCCGATACCTGATCCTTTCTGACGGGTGGTGAAAAAGGGGATAAATATTTTATCAAGGTTTTCCTCGGTTATACCGGGGCCATTGTCAATCACGGAAATCATCGGGCGATTATTCTGATCAACATCTGCCTCAATCAATATTTTGCCATCCGGAGTATTCTCATTTGCCTCCAGGGCATTTTTAACAAGGTTGATCAGAACCTGTGAGATCAGATTCTGATCTGCGAATATTTCAAGATCGTTATCTTTTATCGATACATTTAATTGAGTTTTTATACTATTGTCAAGTGTGTTATAGACCACTTCCAGGCGGCCGATGAGGTCTGCCACCCTGAAGCGTTTTCTGTCCGGCTCCGGTATCCGTGTCAGTTTTCTGTAGGATTCCACGAATGATTTCAGCCCCCTGCCCTGCTCCTTTATAACATTCAGCCCCTGTAAGGTAGTTGCAATTGTTTTATCGGTGACCTCCACAGGCTGAACCGGATGACCATCCCTGTAATATATTCCTGAAAGACTTTCCGACAAGGATGTAATCGGAGTAATTGTATTCATTATTTCATGGGTCATAACTCTGATCAGCTTCATCCAGGATTCGAGTTCCTTTTCCTCGAGTTCGTTTTTGATATCCTCAATTGAGATAATTATAAGGTCATTCTCGATTGTCCTGAATGAAGTTGCTTTCAGTGAAAGCTGAATTTCTCCTGCACCGATGGCAAGGGCAATTAATCTCCGCTCCGACGGTTTAATACTTTTAATCGCCTGATAAAGCTTCATGTCTATATGTTCAATTTGTTGCAGGTGAGTGAGGACATCCACCGAAAGAAGCCTTTTTGCAGATGAATTTGCATGTATTATAAATCCTTTTTCATTATATGAAATAATGCCAGTCGGAATATGTTCAAGCAGGATCTGGAAATACTGCTCCTGGCTCCTGTTCTGGATTTTAAGGTCTTTTATCTGCTGATTTACCCGGTTCATGCTCCTGTTTAATTCACTGTCTGTCCTGCTATGTGCATCTGTCGAAAAAGAAAGGCTTGAATCATCGTTCTTTACCGAATCGAAGAAAAAACGAATATTCCGGTTGGTCGTATTCAGATAGGATATCAGGCTGGTCGTGACACCCAGTACGGTCAGAAAGCATACCACGATAAAACGCAGGGATTGTCCCTTTGCCACCAGATACCCGAGCAATGCAGAGATTACTACAATGAATAAGATCCTGAAAATGATATTAAGATACAATCTCCTGCTAATCATTGATCGGCTTTTTTAATTCTGTTATAAAGAGTCTGTCTTGTAATCCCAAGCTGTTCAGCTGCTGCTGTGTAGTTTCCGTTGTTTTTATCGAGGGCCTGCTGTATCATCCTGCTTTCCATCTCCTGAAGTGTTGAAAATGGCTGATTACCTGAAAAATGATTCAGCTGTCGGAGATATAAATCATCTGTTTTAATAATATCTGATTCACACAGTATGACTGCTTTCTCGATGGTATGCTGAAGTTCCCTGATATTGCCGGGCCATGGATAATTAAGCAGCCTTTCTATGGCCTGCTGATTGATTTTAAGGCTTGGTTTATTGTATTTGGCGGCATACTTTTTCAGGAAGAACTCAGCCAGTAAGATGATATCCCGCCCCCTCTCACGTAAAGGGGGCAATTCAATATGTATCGTGTTGATACGGTAAAGGAGATCTTCACGGAACAGACCTGACTGTACCATCTCCTCAAGGTTTTTATTGGTTGCGCATATCAGCCTGATATCGGTTGGTATGACCTGGTTGGAACCAATCCTGGAAATAGTCCGGTTCTCAATTGCTGCCAGCAGCTTGGCCTGGAGGTGAAAGGAGAGGTTCCCGATCTCGTCAAGGAACAGGGTTCCTTTATGTGCTACTTCAAACTTGCCCTGCCTGGTTTCGCGGGCATCCGTAAATGCGCCTTTTACATGTCCGAACAACTCGCTCTCAAAAAGGGTTTCACTCAATGATCCCATATCAACACTTACAATTATTTCGGCTGACCGGTGTGACAGACGGTGTATCTCCTGTGCAATCAACTCTTTTCCTGTTCCGTTCTCCCCGGTTATCAGAACATTTGCTTCGGTCTTTGCAACTTTCCTGACCATATTGAGCATGGTTAACCATTGGGGCGATGAACCGATGATCATTTTCTGCTCGCGGGTTATCTCCTTCTTCAGCTCCTTTTCTCTTTCCTTAAGCTGTTTAACCTCTTCCCTTGACAGATTCAGCTGGATGGCAAGCTTTAAGGTCGCCAGCAATTTATTATTATCCCATGGTTTCAGGATAAAATCGGAGGCTCCTGCTTTCAGTGCCTTGACAGCAAGGTCGATATCCCCGTAAGCAGTGATCATCACAACTGAGATTTCCGGGTTTGATTCCTTTATCTGTCCGAGCCAGTAGATTCCCTCGTTCCCTGTATTGATGCCTGCACTGAAATTCATATCAAGAACTACGAGGTTATAATCCATTTTCTTTAATTCAGAGAGGATCAGGTTTGGATTGGCCAGAGTTGTCACAGTCTGAAATTCAGGCATGAGCAATATCTCCAGAGTGCTCAGGATACTTTTATTGTCGTCAACAATGAGGATGTTTCCTTTCTGCATATATATAACTTTAAATTACTGTCACAAATTAAATCCCATGCTTCGGGGAGCTGTTGATAAAATCGAAGTTTACACCATTGCTTTCTCTGTGTGACTCTGTGTTTTCTCTGTGGATCTCTGTGTAACAATAATTTAAGAACTTACACAGAGTCCCGATAGCATCCCGATAGCTATCGGGAGGGAGCACAGAGCTCCACTGAGGACTTTTTCAACATCCCCGCGGCGAAAGTTCTATCAATAAATGTACATCATCCCAAAACAAAATCCAATTATCCGTAAAATTATTTTACGCGATATCGTAAAATATATTTACGGTTAAATTTTACATTAGGAACTATATTCTATTCTATATCAATCACATACATTTCTGGTATAGTTATAGTAATATATATAAAAACTCCAGAATTATGATACTTTCAGATTTCAGGATTGCGGTAAGAAACATTTTACGGAATAAAGTGCAATCAGCAATAAGCATACTCGGATTGGGAATCGGACTTGGCAGTATGATCCTTCTGATGGCGCTGATAGTCCATGAAAAATCATTTGACAGGTTTATCCCTGATTATCCAAATGTTTACAAAGTAATATTTGGTTCAAATGGTTTCGCACAATATCCATTAGCTGATGAAATGAAAAAAGATTTCCCGGAGGTAAAAGATTTTTTCAGGATCAACCAGGCAAATATTGTTCAGGTCCGGAATATAAAACGAAATGAATATGGAAGGAATCAGGAATTTGCATTTGCCGATTCTTCAATCTTCAGGATTCTGGGAGTCAGATTAATTGCAGGGAGACCTGCAAGGTCTTTTACAGAGGTTGCAATATCAGAGAATATGGCCAGGAAATATTTTGGCAACGACCCGGCCCTTGGTGAAATTTTGCGGGTGAAACTCAACAATGAATTTATTGACCTGTCAGTATCTGGTATTTACAGGAATTTCCCTGCAAATGCAACCCTTTATCCTGATTTCCTGGCAACAATAAAACTTTCGGAGAAACTGTTTGGGATTTTCAGTACCAGGCTTGGTGAATATGGAACCGGGGTGTCTGTTAATTTGAACTGGGACTTAAGAGCATTCTATACTTATGTGGTCCTGGAGAAAAATGCCGATACAAAGTCAATAGTCTCCAAAATGCAGAAATACAGGGAGATGATCTCAAATGAAGCATCCAAGAAACTTGAATATGATCTTCAACCAGTCAGTGATACCTATTTAAAATCCGACAGTTACATTGAAGGATTTCAATTCTTCAGAGCAGGCAATGCAAAGGAATTGAAATACTATTGGTCTATCTCCTTTCTTATATTATTGATTTCTGTTTCAAATTACATTTTTCTGACCAGGGCATCTACGGTCGACAGGCTTCATGAGATGGGAACAAGGAAAGTAATGGGAGCTTCACCAAATAAATTGCGCCGGCAAATTGTTCTGGAATCAAACCTGATAACCCTTCTCAGCCTCATCCCCGCATCCTTTGTCATTGACTCTGGCATGTCACTCATAAACTCCACACTCAACAAAACGTTGAGCAATGAAGTTTTTTCCAATCCTGTAATGTGGGTATTTCTTTTCTCTGTTGTGCTATTTACAGGAACACTATCAGGACTCCTGATTGGATATAAAATATCACGGGTTTCACCTATCGTGTTACTTTCTGGAAGGATATCAGAAAAATCAGGATCAAAAAAATGGGATTACTCCTTTTTAGTTTTTCATTTTACAGTCTTCATTATTCTGGTTGCGAGTGTCATATCTGTTTCCAAACAAGTCAGATATGCGATGTCGGGCTATAAAGGGATAAATCCGGAAAATATCATTATCAGCGAACTTAACACTCCTGAACTTCAATCCAGCTTTGCAGTAATTAACAATGATTTGCAAAAAATACCGGGTGTCAGAAGAATATCAGGTGCCTCATTTATTCCGCTTTATACTGATTATATGGCCACCCCTTTTACAAATCTGCAGGGTGAGAAAATTAATCTTGAAATATTGATATTGGGAGAAGGGATGACTGAAATGTTAAATATAGAAGTTATAGACGGGGAACCGTTCAGCAGCTTCAAACCTGGTGAATGGGAAGCTCTTTTTAATGAGTCGGCCGCTAAATTATTTAATATTAAGAGTGGAGATAAATATCAGGGACTTAAGGTTAAAGGGATAGTCAGGGATTTCAGTTCCCATTCTCTCTATACTCCCATAGAACCTGTTCTCATCCTTCAGCAGAATCCATCTAAAATGGGATTACTTGCGATAAAGACCGATGGGACAAATGATAAGGCAATAATACAAAATCTCAGTGAGTTATACAGTCAGATTTCACCGGACGAAATTTTCTATTCAAAATATTTATCGGAACATATTAAAGAGTGGTACTCACATGAGGAGAATCAGGCAAAGATAATTGGAGCCTTTTCCATTCTGGCAACCGTCCTCGCAATAATGGGATTATTTGGAATAGCTTTGATCAGCATTGCACGAAAGACAAAAGAAATAGGGCTCAGAAAAGTTAACGGCGCTTCAAATCCCGAGGTTTTATTCCTGCTGAACAAAGATTTCTTAAGGTGGGTATTCGCATCCTTACTTATAGGGATACCGGTTTCATATTACCTGATATCTGTCTGGCAAAACCGTTTCGCTTACAAGACTGACTTAAGCTGGTGGATATTTGCAATTGCAGGCATTTCAGCAATCCTGGTTGCCGTTTTAACCATAAGCTGGCAGAGCTGGAGGGTTGCCACAAGAAATCCTGTCGAAGCCTTGCGATATGAATAGAATTTACAGGAGATCTGAATGCTTATTATAAAGACTATCAACATCAATTAGAAAGACATATTTCAAAATACAAATATTAAGTCATGAAAACAAAAACGAATATTCTGTCTCATCTCTTTGCATTGACCATAAGTGCCTTTGCAATTTATCCATTGGCAGCCCAGGAAATAGCTGATAATTCAAAGATTGATATGCTTTTTATGCGGGGTGAGTATGAGAAGGTAATAGATACCTGCAGGCAAATACTCAGCTGTGACAGCCTTAATCCGGAGATCTATTACAAAATGGGTATCGCATACCAGAACCTCCTTGAGGATGATTTATCACTCAATAGTTATTACCATGCAGCCAGTCTGGATCCTGACAACAAAGTATTTAATTTCCAGCTGGCTAAAAGTTATTATGCCAGAGGAAAATTCAAGCTTGCAGAGCCTGTCTTAAAAAACCTGTGTTCATCAGATTCGATGAATTGGGCTTATGCATATTATTTGACCAGCATATATATGCAGACTGACAAATTTGACGATGCAATAAATATTTACAAGATGTTCTTACTAAAAGATTCCGTTAATTATGTTTATCTCGACAAAATGGCTTATGCTAGCCTGAAGAAGGAAGATTTTGAATATGCCACTTACCTGTACAATAAATCATTGTCAATCAACAATAAAAATATTTCAGCAATTAAGAACCTGGCTTATTTGTACTCGGCTGCGATGAGACCTGATACAGCGATTCAACTTCTGACCAAGGGTTTAGAAATAGATTCCTCCGATATGGATCTTTTTTCAAGAAGGGCTCAGTTGAATTATTCCATGAAAGACACAAAGAGCGCAATGGATGATTATCTGGTAATCCTTTCATCAGGAGACTCTTCAAAACTCTATCTAAAAAGAATTGGAATAGGTTATTGCAATGACCTCCAGCCCGGGGAGTCGATCAGATATCTTCTGCTGGCTTATAAAAAAGATTCTTCTGATTATGAGACATGCAGTTATCTCGGGCAATCATATTACAAACTTAAGGATATGAAAAACAGCATCTGCTATTATGACAGAGCACTTAAGATCCTTGCACCTGCAAATTTGCAGCTGCGTTTGACTTATATACTTTACGCAGAATCACAAAAAGGGAATGGAATGTATCAGGAGGCAATTGCAAGCTACCTGAAAGCCCAGAACATTAAATGCGATCCTAATATTTACATGATAATAGCAAATCTGTATGATGTAAAAATAAATGACAAGGAGAAAGCAATCTTTTATTATCAAAAATTTCTGGATAATATAAAGGATGCCACCATGAACTTCACCCCTGAATATGCGGAAACAATAAAACAACGGCTGCAGTATATGAAGGAAATCTTGCTGGAAAAGAACTCAACAGCACAAACGAAATGAATATACAGAAATACGCAAAATAAATTTTTAAAAACTCAGAACAATGTTAAAAAGCTATATCCTCACCTCATTCCGAAATTTATTAAACAACAGGAGCTTTTCATTAATTAATATCTTCGGACTATCAATAAGTATGGCTGTTTGTATGCTTATTATTGTGATCCTGCAGGATCAGTTTTCGTATGATAACTTCCATAAGAACCGTGATCGCATTTACAGGATTCAGTCAAAGAATAATCTGAGCAAAATAGCATTAAGCAAATATGCTTCGACAACATGGCCGCTGGCAAAAGAATTGAAAGATAATTATCCTTTCGTGGAAGAAAGTGCTGCACTGTGCATACCCGATTCGGCGGTGAAGGTATCAGTGATGAAAAAAGATTTAATGTCAGTGGTTATTTTGCAACTCCCTCATTTTTCAATCTTTTTGATTTTAAATTAAAGAACAGCTCAGCATCAAACCCGCTCACTGAGCCATCATCAATAGTTATAACCGAGGAGGTGGCTGACAAATTCTTTGGTGATACTGATCCGATAGGTAAAACTATAATTTTCGAGAATTATGGCAACTTAAAAGTAACCGGAGTAATTCCCGGAAACAAAGCAGAAATCTCATCTGCAGTTTGAGGCTCTGGTTTCATCTGCAACACTTTCAGTCACTTGAGAAAGAAGGAAAGATAACTAAGATTACAGACAACTGGGAGGATTATTACCAGAATTATGTCTATATCTTACTTGATGAAAATGCCAGACAAAGTGATCTTGACACAGCTTTGGCAAAGATCAGCAGACTGAAATATTATGATAATGAAGAGGTAAATCTCTCATTTTACAGTACTCCTCTGTCAGGTATAGTTCCCGGCCCTCTGCTTGCGAATGAGATAGGAATGTTCCTTCCAAAACCCTTTGTAATTTTCTTTGCAGGACTGGCCATCGTAATTATGTTTTCAGCTGCTTTTAATTATACAAGCCTTTCAATAGCACGATCTCTGACCAGGGCTAAAGAATATGGAATAAGAAAATCGTTCGGAGCATCATCAGGTCAGCTTATTTTCCAGATTGTTACTGAAGCTGTAGTCCTTTCACTGATCTCACTCTTTTTTGCCGATATGATCCTTCAGTTGCTTCTTCCTGCTTTTTCAGGTATGAAGTTTATGACTCTGCTAAAGATTGATCCGCATCAGAATACAATCAGTTATGTTGCATATTTCATTTTTGCCGTAATTACAGGATTACTTGCCGGAATAATTCCTGCATTCTATGTTTCTTCCCTTAATCCTGTAAAAGTATTTAAAGCCTCTTCAAACATCAGACTCTTAAAAAGAGTTACTTTCAGAAAAATACTGCTTGTAACCCAGTACACTTTCTCAATAATATTTATTATATCAATAATTCTGATATACAGGCAGATGAACTATATGCTAACAACTGATCTTGGATTTGACAAGGATATAGTCTATAACATCACACTGAATGGTCAGCAGTTCTCCAAAGTAAAAGATCAATTATAGCCAGTTTCCTGAGGTAACCTCAATCTCAGCCGGATCTCATATTCCCGGGATAGGTAACACCTGGTCCACAAATATTAAAGCAAAACCTGAAGATGAAGCATACGATGCTGCATTATTTTTCAGTCGATCCATATTACCTCAGTACAATGGGAATAAAACTCATTGCCGGAGAAGATTTTCCAAAAGATCCGGCCATAAATACCAATTTAGTAGTAATCAACAGAAAGGCAGTTGAACATTTTAAATATAAATCTCTTCAGGATGCGGTAGGACAAGATATATTTATCTATGATACGCTTCCTGTCAAGATCATCGGGGTGGTTGATGATTACAAATATACGGCATTATTTATGGCTGTTAAACCGCTTATTCTCAGGATGAATCCTGAGCAGTATAATCTTGCTGTTCTCAGGATCAACACACAGGACAGAGAGGCCACCTTAGCTAAATTTAAAAATGCATGGAAATCTATTGATCCGTATCATGAGCTTGATGGTTCATTTCTTGAATATCAGATAAAGGATTTCTACAGCATGTTTGGAGATGTCTTATATACAGTTGGTTTTACAGCCATTCTTGCAATAGTAGTAGCATGTCTGGGACTTTTTGGCATGGCCACCTACAGCATTCAGACAAGGCTGAGAGAGATAGGAGTCAGGAAAGTCTTTGGTTCGCAATCGGGAAGTGTTGCACTGCATATTGCCCGTACATTCGTTATCATGCTGTCAATTGCAGCTGCTAATAGCTGCTCCTGTTGCATATTTAATAAACACAACCTGGCTTAAGTTCCTTGCCTTCCATGTCACATTCGGTGCAGGCACAATCCTCGCAGGGGTATTGCTATTGTCTTTATATTTGGAATATTGACGATTCTGTCTCAAACACTGAAAGCTGCCAATTCAAATCCTGTTGATGTGCTTAAATATGAATAGAGAAAAGGTCTGGAGGAAAGCAACAAGGAACCCTGTGGAGGCGCTGCGGTATGAATGATTAAATTCAGTTAATAAAATTTTTATAATCAATTAATTATTGCCAACAATGTTACGGAGCTTTTTCAAAACGGCTTTCAGATTCTTCTGGCGAAATAAAAAATATACTATTCTTAATTATCTCTGTCTGTCATTCGGACTTACCTGTGCAATTGTGGCTAGCCTGAATATGAACCGTGTATTCAGATATGACAAGTTCCATGTAAACTATGACCGGATACATGAAGTTGATGCACATGTTACATATTTCAACGGTGACCGCTTTCCCAAAGAAATGCTGTCCGCATCTCTGATTGATATGCTCAGGGAGAATGTGCCAGAGATAGATGATTATTCCCGCGTAGTAAATTGCAGCTATCAATTTGTAAAAGGGAATGAAATATT
The DNA here is from genome assembly GCA_963846335.1 of uncultured Bacteroidales bacterium. Taxonomy (GTDB): domain Bacteria; phylum Bacteroidota; class Bacteroidia; order Bacteroidales; family VadinHA17; genus LD21. Next base: position 12,350 of record CAWJVS010000026.1, on the reverse strand, counting down.
TTCTGAAGACGGCATTTATGCTGAACCCGGCTTTCTTGATATTTTTACCTTCCCGCTTCTTAAGGGATCAGCCTCGTCAGTTCTGGCAGATAATAATTCCATAGTCATTTCTGAGAAAATGGCATTGAAGTTTTTTGAAACAACAGATTGTATCGGGAAATCTCTGATCCTTAAGGCAGACTCAACTCTGACAGCTTTCACAATCTCCGGTATTCTGAAGAATGTTCCTGCACAATCGTATCTTCAGTTCAACTTCATTCTTCCGTTTTCCAAATACCTTATGATGAACAGCCAGGCCCTGGACCAGGGTGCAACAGCCTGCCTGACATGGATCCTCTTAAACGGCAACGCCAGCGTGAAAGAAGTAAATGACAAGATAAAAGATCTTATCAGTAAACAGGAAACTACCCTGAATCAGGAATTGTTCCTTTTTCCTCTTAAAGAGAAAATATTGTATTACTATGCAGGCGGAAGGAGGGTCTGGCGTGAGATGCAAAATGTTGTATTAATTGGATGCATCGGCTTTGCAATATTGCTGATAGCATGTTTCAATTTTATAAACCTCACGATAGCGTTGAATATTAAGAGATTCAGGGAGGTCGGCATAAAAAAGGTTATAGGGGCTCAGAGATCAAATATTATCTTCCAGCATCTGGGTGAAACTTTCCTATTAACACTTTTAAGCTTTCTTACCTCGATCGATCTGGTCAGGTTATCAGTCAGTTTATTAAACAGGGCATTAAACGGCGATGTACAATTTAATTTCAGCGATTTCCGGATAATAATGATATTTGCCGGAATTGCTTTGTTCACAGCTATTGCATCAGGCTTGCTGCCGGCCTTGTATCTCTCTTCCCCGAAACCTGTCGAAATACTTAAGGGTAAAAATGGGTCAGGCCATAGCTTTTCATTTTTCAGGCAGAGCCTCATAGTCTTTCAGTTTACTATTCCTGTTGTTCTGATAATAATAGTTTTGATAATAAAGGCACAGGACAGTTATCTGAGAAATTTTGATCTGGGTTTTGATAAGGAAAGACTGATGATTATCTACAATACACAGAAAACTGAGGCTCATTCTGAAAGTATCAGAACCGATCTTCTTTCTCTTCCCGGTATTGAAACAGTAAGTTTCACTAATTGTATCCCTGCCAGGGGAGCAAAAGTGTCCAATGAGATCAGCTGGGATGGCAAGGATGCCAATCAGGAACTACATTTCTGGTGTATTAACACTGATTTCAGCTATGACAAAACCGTGAATCTGAAAATTACTGACGGCAGATATTTTGATAAGTCATATATCGCCGATTCAGCCTGTTTCTTAATTAATGATGTTGCAGCAAAGGTAATTGGTTATGAAAATCCTGTTGGCAGAACAATAACATATGAAGGTAAACGGGGGACAATTATCGGAATTTTCAGGGACTTTCATGCACTCGATCTGGCCGGGCCTTATACACCTACAATAATTTCATTATCAAATGAAAGCAGGGGCAATCTGTTGATTAAGACTGCCTCAGGAAATAGTTCAGATCTATCCTCTAAAATAAGTGAGGTTTTGAAAAAATATGAACCTGAAAAAACCTTTCAGATATTTTTCTATAGCGATCTTCTGAAACGTACAGAGCTGACTACAGCTTCCTATCTTGTCGGTCTTGCTTTCTTTATTTCGATCCTTCTTGCCTGTCTGGGGCTGACCGGATTAGCCTCCTTCACTGCTGCCAGCCGTACCAAGGAAATCGGTATAAGGAAGATTAATGGTGCATCTGTATCCTCAATAATGAGATTACTGGGAATAAACTATTCCAGGTGGCTAACAATTGCTTCAATAATTTCTATTCCGCTGGCTTTTCTTCTTGGCAATGTATTTCTGTCGCGGTTTAATTTCAGAATTGCAATGCCATACTGGGCATTTTTAGCCGGTCCGATGATAGCATATGTTATTGCTCTGGCGGCAATAAGCTGGCAGAGCTGGAGGGCAGCAACAAGAAATCCGGTGGAGGCGCTCAGGTATGAATGATATCCCGCAATAAAAGAGAATAAATAACAAAATTCAGAAAAAGTGAACACATTAAAAATCGCATGCCGTAAGCTGTTTCGTAAAGGAGAACACTCGTTAACCCGGATAATATCACTGGCTGCCGGATTGGCTTTTGGGATACTTCTTTTGTCGGAAGTATTTTATTACTACAGCTTTGATAGCATCTATCCCGATGCCGACCGCATTTATGCAGTTTATGAGAACTTTAAATTAGATAAGTCGGCTGAAAAGATAAGTACCCATAACTGTGTCAGCGGCGCCATAGCGCCCGGATTAAAAGCTGAAGTTCCGGGTATTGAGGCTGCAACACGTTTTAACAGCATAGGTCCATCAGTTTTTTATACTGACGATAAAAAGAGTTATAAAGGGGAATTTTCATTTGCAGACGAGTTTGTGTTTGATGTTCTTCCGCGTCCGGTGATTTATGGAAATCCTAAAAAGATACTGAAAAATCATATGACCTGCATGGTATCAGACAAGATTGCAGCAATGATAGGTGGAGATGTTATTGGGAAAATGATAGAATTAAAAGAATTCCCGAATAAGAAACTGATAATTGCAGGGATTTTTAAAGAATTGCCCGAGAATACAAATTACAGGTACGATATACTTATTTCTATGGTTTCCACTTCACAGTTTATGTGGGATGGTACAGATAACTGGCTGGGAAATGACCGTTATTACACCTGTGTCAGGCTTGAACACGGAATTGATCCGGAAAGTCTTGCACCGGCTGTACGTAAAATGCAGGAAGTTCACCAGGATATTGTACGACTCGAAAAGGTACAGAATGGTCTGCTTTTTAAATACAGCTTTCAGCCAATTAAGAAGATCCATTCTGAAGAGGTTAAAGATATGATAATAATCTTAAGTGCAATTGCATTTGCTGTTCTTCTGGTTTCAATACTGAATTATATTTTATTGACACTAAGCGCATTGGTCGGAAGGGCTAAAACATCCGCCATTCTTAAAACTTATGGCGCGCAGGCAGGAAATCTGCAACGGATGATTTTTACTGAAACTTCATTGCTCTTTTTAGTATCACTGTCAGGGGCATTTATGATTATTACGACGGTCCAGCCTTTAGTTGAATCACAATTAGGTCATCAGCTTTCCTCAGCTCTGAATCCCTATGTCATCTGGCCATTGTTGTTATTACTTGTAGTCCTGCTCTTAAGTATCAGTTATCTGCCGGGACGCTTTTTTGCCGGGTATCCCCGTAGCTTCTGTGTTTCATGGTTATCAGCAGAAAGGTAATAAATGGAAACTGGCGCTCCTTTTTTTTCAGTTTGCAGGGGCAACATTCATCCTGACTGTACTTGTTATTGTGATACTTCAATATGATAATTTAAGGGATGCTGATCATGGTTATCGTGCACAGGGTGTTTATTTTGGATCCACCAGCGGAATGCCGGGTAACAAGCTATCGATCGTAATAAATGAACTCAGGGCACTTCCACAGATCGAGACAGTTGGTCTTGGAATATGTGTTCCTACAGAAGGCGCTGCTGGGAACAATGTGTCCCTACCTGATGACGAAAAAGAACTTTTTAATGTTGCTGATTTTTACTGGATTGACGGAAACTATCTTTCCATACTAAACATTCCGGTGATGGAAGGCACTAATTTTTCGGAGGAATCCAGTTTGCCGGATGACTATCTTATCAGCCGGAAAGGGGCAGATTTGCTTTTGCTCAGCAGTGGCTGGAAAGATGGTGTACCCGGGAAACAAATCAGGGTTAGTGAACATGGGACCCATACAATACGAGGTATATTTCCTGATTTTGTCATTCATTCAATGACTGATCCCGATCAACGTCCGGCACTTTTTTCCTATTTACCGGATAATAAATTTCAGGAAAGAATCGAGAAGGATCCCTCCTTTTCATGTTATGTCCTTGTAAAAACAAGCGATGGAGCACAGACTGACATCATGAAGAAAATAACGGATATTTTGAACATTGCCTTACCTCATAAAGACGCGGTCGTAAAAAGACTGGAAAGTGAAAAGACCGGGCTGTACTCATCAGAAAAAGGATTCCGCAGTGCTATGTCTGCTGGTAATGTAGTTGTTTTTCTGATTACCCTGATGGGTTTACTGGGATATATTGCAACTGAAGCAACCCGTCGCAGCAAAGAATTGGCTATAAGAAAGATAAGCGGAGCCCGGCTTTCGGATATTTTAATGATTTTCATCAAAGACCTTGAGTATATCGCCCTGCCGGCAATTTTAGCAGGATTAACAGGTGCCTGGTTCGCTGCCAATATATGGATGGAGAACTTTGTTTCCAAAACGCCGCTTCACTGGGGTATCTTTTTCTCATGTGGTCTGTTTATTTTATCACTGATTGCATTTATCTCTGCTCTGAACTATATAATCATTGCCAATAGAAACCCGGTGGAATCACTGCGGTATGAGTAATGAAGATAAAAGACAAAAGGCACAAGACAAAAGTACCTGACAATAATAAATGATACATTATTAAAAATAAACTGAAAGTTGCACTACTCCTACTGAAACATCAGGTTAACACGTTGCTCCATGAATAAGATGGAAACCGGTGACTTACAGGGCAGGTAAATAGTTAAGAATAAAAGCTTTCAGAGAGCAAACTCTGAGATGTTCTTTTAGAAGAAAATCATCGGATGATGGTGTGATTATAAAATTTATTGAGCGTGTTCAGATCTTCGATCGCCTGGAAATTACCTTTTGTCAGTTGAGGTGAATTTGAATATTTGATCTCAGCGGTTGCAATAACATTCAAACCTCTTGTGAAGACTAAATCCATTTCGGTGCCCTGATGAGTCCTGTAAAAATAAAGATCAATCTGACTATCTTTCAATGCCAGAATCTGGTTAATCACAAATGACTCCCAGGAGCTTCCAAGAATCGGGTTTCCGGATAAATCATCAAAATCCTTAACTCCTAACAGATGGTGAAGAATCCCTGTATCAGTAAGGTAAACTTTGGAAGCTTTTACCAGACGTTTCTTCATATTCCAGGAAAAAGGATGGAGGCTTTTTAAGAGAAATGCATCTTCAAGAAAATCGACATACCTCTTAACTGTTGGTATTGTAACTCCCAACGAATTGCTCAGGGCTGTTGCATTAAGCAGGTGACCGTTTAAATGCGCCATCATTGTCCATAGATTCCGAATGATTTTGGGGGAAGCACTTAGTCCCAGCTGCAACAAATCCCGGTTTAAATAGGTACTTATGAAATTTTCCAGCCATTGCTGCGCCAAATCATCGCTTTTAGCCAACAATACCTTCGGAAAACCACCCCTGACCCACAAATCATTCTGCGAAATATCATCGGGGACTTCAGTTAAATCAACCGGATGAAGTTGGTGATAGGCAATACGCCCCGCTAATGATTCAGAAGAATGTCTGATCAATTCAGGTGATGCAGAACCTAATAACAAAAACTGGCCTGGTCTTCTGGTTTGGTCAACCAAAGCCCGTAAAAGTGGATAAAGATCTATTTTGTTTTGAACTTCGTCGATTATAATCAGCTTTTCGGTGATGTTGTAAAAAGAACAATTCAGCGTCATTGAGTTTGAATAAATCTGACTGTAGTTCCAGATCAAGATAAAGAGATGGCTTTTCCAGCGCAGACATTATTAGTTTGGCTAAAGTCGTTTTTCCCACTTGCCGGGGACCAATTAATGCAACTACAGGGAAAAATTCAAGCGATTTCTTAATATCTGCAGCTATTCTTCTTAATATCATTAATTTAGAAAATTAAACCAATAAAATAAATTAAAAATATCATGGATAATAAAATATCTTTACCATGAAATATTAAAATTATATTTTAAATATTCATGGACAAAGGTATGATTTTCTATCAAACCTTAAAATAATTGTAAGGAATTTCATTCACAAACTCTGTATCCGGCAATCAGTAATGTGGTGCCATCGGACTGAATAGTTTTTGTCTTACCACCCTCGTATTTAATGAACATGATTACCCTGTCTGCACAATTAAAAAATCGAGTTTCAAATTCAGAACAACTTACCAATTATTTCATGATTGTAGGTATAAATGAAATAATGTATTAATTTATATCTTATTTACTGTTTATCGTTAATTTGTGCTGAATAATGACTTTAGTTCAACAATAAATGCAGTAACAATTATCCGAAATATGTTATTACACTAAATGACTTGTATTATAGGCAACGATTATCAGGGAATAAAACAAATGAATCTTCTCGATTTTATCCTGTTCGAAGTGTAATTAATGGCAAAGCTTTGATCTTAATTCAGAAAGTAAAATATTGACATGAAAATGAACCCATAAGCTTATGTTTCACTCACAACTTAAAATATTTTTAAGGAATATCATTCACAAACCATTGTATCCGGTAATCAGTATAGTTGTGCTGTCAACCGGCATTGCCTGTGTTTTACTTACTTCGGTTTGGATACGGGATGAGTTAAGCTATGATTCTTCATATAAAAATTCAGACAAAATCTACCGTTTGACACTTGAAAAAAACGATAATACCACCGGCTATCATACTCATATTGCCCGGAGCTGGTATGAATGGTTGAAGAATATTAAGAATGATGTTACAGGCATAAAGGATTTTGGAAGATTTATAAGTCGTGGTGAGACAACTATTAAAATTGACAGTTCGGTATTTAATTCCATGATCCTGAAAGCAAATGAAGATTTCCTGCGAATCTTCTCAATCAGGTTCATCCAGGGAAATCCCTCAACTGCACTTAAAGAACCGAATACTGCAATAATAAGCAAGAGTGCATCATTAAAATATTTTGGCGCTGAAAATCCGGTGGGGGAAGTAATCCGGGATTATCTGAGGAACAGCGAGGAACGTAAGGAATACAGGATAACAGCAATTGTTGAAGACCTTCCCGTCAATTCTCACTTTCATTTCGATTTTGTTCTGGCAATGGATAAATCAGATCTGACCGATTGGACCTGGTATTATAATTACGTAATGCTTGAGGACAATGTTCAGCCTTCACATATAATTGAACAGTTTAATCAATTTGCAGAAAAGTACATTGAAGCTGATGAAGTAAAAACGTTAACTCCTCATTTACAAAAGATAACAGACATCCATCTGGAATCATCCAAGGACCGGGAACTGGAAGAGAATGGGAATGAAAAAATCCTATTCCTCCTTGGCGCCCTGGCCTTGTTTGTGTTTTTCGTGTCGATACTGAATTTTTTAAATCTGCAATATGTTGTATTTCTGCGCAGGCATAAGGCAATAGCTGTCTTGCATTATGCCGGGGCAGGTTTCTCAGATCATCTTGTTACGCAATTTTTCGAATCTGCTATTTATGGAATTATGTCAACTCTGACAGGTATAATTGTCTTTGAATCATTGCATAAATACTTTAATCATTTATTGGGAAAATCTCCTGAGGCCGGTAATGAAATAATACTTCCGACATTATTCATCCTGGTACCGATAATTATTTTAATTATTTCTTTTGCCGGATTGTATCCTCTCCTCATCACTCAGTTAAAGAAAAAAATAAGTTCAATAACATCAAAACATGACAACAATTATGGCAGTCCAGTTAATAAGCCGGAATCGTTTTAAGATTTTGAAAAGCCTGATAACAGTACAATACATTTTTTCAATTACACTGTTAATTACAGTAATGGTGGTAAATAAACAGGTTCACTTCATTATGAATCATCGTCTGGGTAATAACCAGAATAATATAATATGTGTTAAAGGGCTTCCGGTACAGGTTTATAACAAATATGAGGTCTTTAGATCTGAATTAATGGCTAACCCTGACATTAAAGATGTTACAAGCTCTTTTGAAGATCCTTCAAGTGAAAACCTTGACATGATGCAATTTGAAACAGCAGGGCTTGAATCAGGAGATAAAATGCTTTATGTATATCCTGTGGATGATAATTTCTTCGATTTTTATCATATTGAGCTTGTGGCTGGCAGGAATTTCAAGGAATTTTCCGGCAATGATACTATCCGTGAAGACTATATCCTGAATGAATGTGCACTGAAATATCTTGGATGGCAGGCGGAGGATGTCATCGGAAAACCATTCACCCTTAAATTTGAACTTGAAAAGAATAATCTGTTTTCAGGTGGAACTATTGTGGGGATAGTCAAAGATTTCCAGATGTCGTCGATGAAAAATAAAATAAAACCATATGTATTCTATCAAAAATCTTTCTGGTTATTCAGTGCCCAGATAAAATATGATTCTGCTCATCTGACCGGAGTCCTCGACCAGATTGAAACGACATGGAAAAGACTCTATCCCGATTATCCTTTGGAATATGATTACGTTGAAGATCTCTATAAGGAGATTTATAAAAACGAGATACAGTTAAAAAACATGAGTCTGGCTCTGGGTCTGATTGCAATGCTGCTTTCATGTCTGGGACTCTGGGGGATAACGGGAATAATTTATGAGGCCAGAACCAAAGAAATAGGTATACGGAAAATAAATGGCGCAAAAATAATTCAGATCATAGCCTGGTTGCTTAAAGATATTATAATGATAGTTGCCGTTGCCCTTTTCTTTGCAATCCCGGTAGCATATTACCTGATGGATCAGTGGTTGAACAATTTCGCTTACAGAACATCACTTAACTGGTGGATTTTCATGCTGGCCGGCATAACAGCCTTTACAATTGCCATAATAACTGTTAGCCTGCAGAGCTGGAAAACAGCAACAAGGAATCCTGTGGAAGCTTTACGCTATGAGTAATGAAGATAAAAGACAAAAGTCACAAGACAAAAGTGAGTTTTTAAATGCTTGACGTCCTTTGCGTTTAATGGATTTTGAATTTTCAACATCCCTATGAACCCTTTTAAAGATGTAAATGTTTCTGATTATAAAAGGATATGGAAAGATTCCCTGAGTTATTAAAAACCGAGATCCTGAAAGGTCTGCCAGGCACAGAAGTGCAGTGGCAGATGGCCTCCTCAGACAGGATGGTAAGGAATTTCCCCAGGACACCAGGGAAGGATGCCCGTGCGGCTTCTGTCCTGATTCTTCTTTATCCATATAACGGATCGATATATACTGTATTCATGCAACGCCCCGATTATGACGGAGTACACAGCGGACAGATAAGTTTCCCCGGTGGTAAGCAGGAACCATCCGACGGAGATGCAGTCCGGACAGCTATCCGTGAAGCTGAAGAGGAGACCGGAATTAACCCTGATGAGCTGACAATTCTGGGTATGCTTACCCCTCTGTTTATTCCGGTAAGTAATATTCTGGTAACACCGGTAGTGGCATGGATTGATGAAAAACCGTCTTTCAGACATCAGGCTGAAGAGGTTGTTTTTCTATTTGACTCCGATATCAGAAAATTCTATGACCCATCTGTAATCAGAACAAAACCGGTTAATATCGGGTCGGAGACAATAGATGTAAAATACTACGACTGCGATGGATATGTGATATGGGGTGCAACAGCCATGATACTTCATGAATTGCTGGTAATTATCAGAAGGGGTGGCTTTTTTCTTCAGGAATAATATTTTTGTAGTGCTCAAACCTGTCAAGCACCTCACTTACGAATTTTACCGATTCTTTCCCCCTGAAATACCCATTTCTTACGACTGAATCTTTATAGTATTGAGGTTCTGATTTTTTCAATAACCAGACAGCAACGTTCCCTTCCCATTTCTGCGGATCCATTCCGTTTTTCTCAGCGAGTCTCATGGCATCCAGTACATGCCCCGGTCCGGCATTGTATGAGGCAAGCACGAAAAAGAGCCTCTCCTGTTCATCGGTAATCTTTGAGTTAAAGATTTTATAGAGCCAGTTTATATAAAGGATGCCTGCTTTGAGATTATTCTCCGGTGAAGCTGTTATGTCAATGCCAAAATTCCTTCCGGTCACAGGCATAATCTGCATTAATCCGTAAGCTCCTGCAATAGATGTAACGTCAGGTTTGAACTGCGATTCCTGGCAGATAAGTGAAGCCAGCAGCCTCCAGTCCCAGTTGATATTGGTACTGAATTCCCTGATCAGATCATCATATTTGGAGACTCTGCCGGTATTCAATGAGTAATAGTCACTTTTTACAATATAGCTGGAACGGGCATTCCTGTAATACTTTGCATGAAGCAGAGCGTATGAAGTTGTATTCCTGTAAACAGATATCCACCTGTTTAATTCTCCAAGCAGATCTTCAGAGTTTTTCTTCCGCACACCCCAGGTCATTTCCTGAGCAAGGCTGACCGGTGTATTTATGTCTATATCAGCATAGTAAGTGGCATTAACTCTTGCAACATTCTCATCGCAAACCGTATAGTCTATCTCACCATTTGCCACATGCTGTATCAGTTTCTCGGATTCATAGGGCACCGGAATAATATTTACCCTCTCTCCGATTTCCTTCTCCACCGATGCAAGGCGCTCGGCATGCGGGGATTTATCCTGCACATAAACAACCTTATTTGCAAGACCTTTCTGATCCCTTATCAGGATTTTATCAAGTGAATCGTCAGTTAATTTACGCCAGTTGCGAGGTTTTCTCTGAACAAGGACCTGTCGTGTTTCATCGACAGGATCGGTGCATAGAATATCCTTTCTTTCAGTCGAACCGGCCGTCAGTCCAAAGGCAAGAAGATCTGCCTCACCCGTTTGTACCATGTTAAAAGCCCGGTCAATATTATTCTCAGCTATTATCTCAAGATCGATTCCGACAAAATCGGAGAATGATTTAAGGAGTTCATAATTAAACCCCATTGGTTCCCCTTTGTAAATAAAATAATCAGTGGAATTGAAGTCGGTAACTGCAATTAATCTGCCTCTGTTTCTGATAGAATCAAGATCGAATGAAGCCTGGTCCTGAATTCTTCCCGGAAGAAGGCCTGTGAAATGTCCAGCAGGCACAATACTGCTGCCAGGATAATTAATAGAAATAATATTTTCTTTATCAAAATATAATTTTTAGTTGTACCTTTTAAAACGGGTGCAAAGGTACGACTTTATTTTTAATTATAAAATGTCCACGCCAAACCCGAGGCGGAACATACTGATATTCATAGGATAAAAAAGGCAACCATGCAGTAGCTTTTACTGACAGGACTCGCCATCATCCCGGAGTTCACATGATCGAACATTACAAAGAACCTGGTCCTTTGCAGTTTCAGGTTAACGAAAAGATTAACAAACGGATAATTACCTGCCTCGACTTCGTACTGTCTGTAAAACCTGCCAGTGGCCGGCATGTACGAATAGGGATGATACAGGGAATTGTATGTCACATCCACACCGAATTGGGTGTTGAGTTTACCATTGGTCTTTTTGAATCTGAAAAGATGTTCAAAATATAGTGCCGCACGAATGGTAGCTGTCGGAAGGTCAAGTACTTCATCATTGCTGCTGGTTTGCAGGATAACATCGGTATCAAGATGAAATTTCCATGCTTTTAATCCCTTGCTCAAAGTAAGCGCGGCAACTGAAAGCCCTCCTGAATGCTGAGAGGGAACAGCCGTTGTATCAAAATCAGTGTAGTTCTTTATGACTGCATAATTGAATTTGACATTGGCACTTCTACCCGGATATGAAAAAGAAGTTCCGAGATCGATCCTGAACTCCTTATCCATATCCTGATTCCATTCAAAATTATTGCTGCCCCACCGAGTATACCAGAATGATGGCTGCTGCCGGTTCATCATTCCGCCGGTCAGCAGCCATGATGCCATGCCCTTCTTCATGTCGAACGTTTTTGTTATTACACCGTTCAGGTCAAAGTCACCTGCCCTGTATCCGCTGATGTATAATTCACCGGTTGCCACCCAGCGGAACTTTTCCCCTGATGCTGTTAAACAACCTTCCCACAAGTACATTATTGCTTCTTTTCCAACTTACCGTATCCGCCAGGGATGCTGTATCGTGCGTCGGTATAATCTGGCCATACCTGAATATTTCATTTCTGAAGCCAAATCCTCCGCCAAGTCTGAACTTTCTTGTCTCATCGGTTTCAAAATCAAACCTTACAGTATTTTTGATACTCCGGGAGGCGAGAGAGTCAAAAGTTGATTCAGTATTTATATAGACACTGTCATAAAAGCCAGATGTCGGAGAATCGTCCGTATAGCCTCTGCGGCTGTTATCCAATACCAGTATATGTGAGAATGTACCGCTGAATCCACCGGAACCGGCACTTTTATTAGTTACGCTGTCTGCCCTGACAACCTTTTTTTTACCAACTGTATATCTTTGTACGAGCAGAAGGTTCCGGTTCTTAAGAGTGCTCTTCGCATTATTCACTCCTCCCATGTTGACAGGAACATCACGGGTATTGCCGCTCCCAAGGGAGCT
>CAWJVS010000025.1:0-49164 GCA_963846335.1 uncultured Bacteroidales bacterium | reverse complement strand
TTCTCCCCTTCTCCCCTTCCTTCTTACTCTCTCCCCGGAAATGAAATCCCTGCTGCTGCCCGTATTTTGTCGAGCGTCCTCATCAGATCGAGAGTGAATGAGTGAGGTACAATATCACTCTCCAATCTGCCCTCATCAAGACACCTCATTACCTCAATAGCTTCGTAATGGTAGCCCATGCCTTCAGGAAGAAGCGAGTATTCAATATTCTCTTTACCATTTATAGATACATTAAGACGTTGAGACATATCACGCCCCCGGGAGAAATAAAGATTCCCGTTTTCACACAACAAGTCGGTTGCGATACCCGCATTGGTGCGAAAGGAGCTGTACAGCGTTGCCATCCGGCCATCCTCATATCCAAAGATCATGCTTATTGAATCCTCCGACCCTGTCTCCGTGAATGATGCTTTTGCAATAATTTCAGCAGGCACACCCATGAAAAACAAAGTATCCATAACCGGATAAAGTCCGATATCCAGAAGAGACCCTCCGCCAAGGCTCAGGTTGAATTTTCTGTCAACGGGATTGAAGGGAGGCTGGAATCCGAACCTTGCGCTGATGTGAAGGATTCTGCCAGGTTCGCCTCCGCGAAGTATCTCTTTGGTCTGCCTGTATATTGGCTGGAAAGGTGGCCAGAGTGCCTCCATCAGGAAAACCTTTTGCTTCGCGGCCTCAGCAATCATCTGTTCAGCCTCATGGCTGTTCAGTGCAAATGCCTTTTCACACAATACAGCCTTTCCGTTGCCGAGACAAAGCATCGTGTGTTCATGATGATGCGAATGAGGCGACGCGATATAAATCACATCAACATCTTTATCAGCCGCAAGCTCTTCATAGCTTCCGTAATATTTCCGGAAACCGAATTCTTCAGCAAACTGTCTGGCCCGTTCAGTATTACGTGATCCGACAGCATGCAAATCTACATTATCAAGCAGTTTAAGCCCCCTGGTAAATTTTGCCGACATTTTTCCCGGAGCCAGTATGCCCCATTTGTATTTTTTCTTCATCCTGAAAATATTTGGATAAATATAGAGAATTGTAGACTGAGTGCTGTATGAACAATAAATTTTCTTAAATGACATAAACCCCCCTTTAATTCCCCCCAGAGGGGGAAAAATCCTGATCTTTAAAATTAATGCCGGTAAATACAACAGTTTTTCTCCCCCCTGGGGGAGATGTCGCGCAGCGACAGAGGGGGTTTTCGGTTTTGACTAAACCCCCCTTTAATTCCCCCCAGAGGGGGAAAAATCCTGATCTTTAAAATTAATGCCGGTAAATACAACAGTTTTTCTCCCCCCTGGGGGAGATGTCGCGCAGCGACAGAGGGGGTTTTGGGTTTTGACTAAACCCCCCTTTAATTCCCCCCAGAGGGGGGGAAAAATCCTGATTCTTAAAATTAATGCCGGTAAATACAACAGTTTTTCTCCCCCCTGGGGGAGATGTCGCGCAGCGACAGAGGGGGTTTTGTCATTTAGAGTAAAGTATTTTCGGTTCTATACTCCTTATTTTCTGCAAATTAAAAAATATTTTATAAAAATGTAAATATTTTTAGTACTATGTATTGCATAGTATAATTATTTATATATATCTTTGTATTGTCATGTTACTTGCATTGAACAGTAGTAAATAATAAAAAGAACTATGAAAATTACAGTAAGCATTAATCTTGGCGGGTATTCTTTCAATATAGATGAAGATGCCTATGCTGATCTGAAAATGTATCTCAGGAATCTTGAACTCCATTTTGCCGGAGAGGAAAGCTCATCCGAGATTCTTTCCGACATTGAAACCCGGATGGCAGAGCTGTTCCGGGCAAAAATTACCAGCTACAAGCAGGTAATAAATATAGAGGATGTACGCCAGGTAATATCGGTACTGGGAACACCTGAAGATATTTCTGAATCAGAAGGACCCACCTCGCGCGAAAAATTCTCATCTCCCGGGTATCACAGGATGTACCGCGATCCGGACAACAGGGTAATAGGGGGCGTCTGTTCAGGGATGGGAGCCTACTGGAATATAGACCCTGTGATAGTCAGGATTATTTTCATTGCACTGGCTTTTGCAGGTGGCATCGGAGTAATGGTTTACCTGATCCTGTATATTGTTTTGCCGGAAGCTAAAACCACAGCACAGAAAATTGAGATGAAAGGCGATCCTGTCAACATCCACAATATTAAGGAGGCAGTAAAAAAAGAGTTTGACTCTGTAAGGAAGAACATGAAATTCTAGGGGGGGGAGTCTGAGAAAATTAATTGTTGAAAATCACTAAAATTTAACATCATGGATTTAGAAAATACAAAAGCACAAATGCGGAAGGGGATACTTGAGTATTGCATCCTTTCGGTTCTTTCCAGAAATTCCTGTTATGCCAGTGATATTATAAAAGAGCTTAAGGAAGCAAGGGTAATTGTTGTTGAGGGCACGCTTTATCCGATCCTTACAAGGCAAAAAAATGCAGGATTGCTGAGTTACAGGTGGGAAGAATCCCAGCAGGGACCTCCCCGGAAATATTATGAGCTAACCGAAGCAGGGAAAGCATATCTGGACGACCTTAACAATTCGTGGCAGGAACTCGTTGAATCAGTCAATCTTATCAAAACCAGGTAAATTACTACTAACCTATTAAAACTGAAAATAATGGATAAGACAATAAATATTAATATTGCCGGGGTTCTGTTCCAGATAGACGAAGAGGCATACGGGATCCTGCGTGATTACCTGCAGGCAATAAACAGCCGTTTCAGGAACGTCCGCGGAGGAGTTGAAACAGTTGAGGATATTGAATCACGGATAGCTGAAATTTTCGAGTCGCAAAAAGGCACTGCCGGAACAATCTCTGTGAATAATGTTAAGGCGATGATTGAAATAATCGGTAAACCTGAAGATTTTGACAACAATGATGCTGAACCGGAGGTTCATAGCTATACCTCCCAGAAAAAAAGAATGTACCGCAATCCTGATGACACAATTATCAGTGGTGTTTGCGGTGGTATAGGAGCTTACCTGAATACAGATCCCGTATTGTTCAGGATACTTTTTGTTCTTTTTACAGCTACATTCGGGATTGGGTTTTTTATCTATCTGGCTCTCTGGATTTCGCTACCGCTGGCTAATACAGAATCCCGAAAGCGTGAAATGTACGGAAAATCGTATGAGTCAGTGATATCCCACAAAATTACTGCAGCTGTCTTTAATGGGTCAGCTGCTCCTTCCTATAACAGAGGATACTACAACACTTCAAGAATCGGAAATGCCATTAATGAAATTTTCAGGGCACTTGGAAGAGTACTCTATATTACAATACGAATTCTGCTGATTCTTATCGGAGTTTCTCTTGTACTGATTGGTTCTTTGCTCAGCCTGAGTTTTGTAATGCTCCTGGTTTTTAAATACCCTGTGAACATTTCCAATAGCAGTGTTGATATGAACCTGATCTATCTATCCGATTTCCTGAATTATGTTGTCAATCCTGTCCTTGTTCCATGGGTAATAGCACTTACCCTGGCAATCCTGATTATCCCCATGGTGGCCCTGATCTACTGGGGTGTAAAGATGATCTTCTGGTTCAGGGCAAAAGATGGCGTTTTCAGCCTTGTGGGTCTGGTGTTGTGGGTAATGTTTATTGCGATTCTGGCGGTGATACTGTTTACAGAAGGTCTGAGTTTTGCAGAAACCGCCAGGACTTCGGCGCAGAAGGTCTTTCCCCAATCTCCCCAAACTCTGTATATTAAGACAGGGAACGCAGCTTCAGGTCTTAATATCGAAAAAGAACTTAACTTCAGGGAAGAAGGTTATAATATAATGATAAACAATGACAAAAAAGAGCTCTACATCCGGCCTTATCTAAAGGTCTATAATTCTGAGAATGGTGATGCAAGGGTTGAATTAAGAAAACGTTCATCCGGCCGGAATGAGATTGATGCGATGAAAAAGACCGAAGATCTTGTTTATAATTACAGCATCAGTGGAGATACACTTATCCTTGATGAATATTTTACTATCCCGGCAGGACGTAAATGGGCGGCAGATAATGTTGGGATCAACCTCTATCTTCCGGCCGGAACTGTATTGAAACTTGATAAACCCTCGCTTAGACTGCTTCATTCCTATATCTCGAAAGAGTATTATAACGCTGATGAAATAGACGGGACAGGGATATGCAGCGATACATGGATACTCACTGATGACGGCCTTGAACCATCGGAGGGATCAACACTGAAAAAAAAGTAATTCCTGTTTTCATTCCTTTTATCTTCAATGACATCCGGCACCCTTTTTCAGGTGCCGGATTCTCTTTCTGAAAAAGTTAAATATTGTTAATCGCAAATTTTAAAGTGACTTCTAACAATCCATTTATTTATATTCGCTCCCGTAAACCAACATTTCCCATCATTCCAACGATAGCTATGAGAAAAACTATTCTCTTCATTACATTCCTCGCAGTTATGTCTCCGTCCTTCCCACACGGAGTGGATACAAAATCCGATTCGCTGCGAAAGGATGCCTTGCTTGTCTATATGGAAACCAGCGACAACAAAACAAATGACTTTATAAGGAAAGAGATTCCTTATATAAATTACGTCAGGGATATCAGGGATGCAAGCGTTTATATCCTTGCCACAAAGCAAAGGACAGGTGCCGGAGGAACCCAATACACATATTTTCTTGTGGGGCAGAACACTAACAGCGGAATGTATGATACCCTTTCATTCGTTTCCGCTCCCGATGCCACTTATGAAGAGATCAGGGAACAGGAGGTCAACACACTTAAACTAGGCCTGATACGTTACATTGCAAAAACACCTCTCGCGCAATATATACAGATAAGTTTCAGCGAACCCATTGCACAGACCGTATCCACTGATAAATGGGACAGCTGGGTATTCAAGGCTCAGGTAAACGGATGGTTTGAAGGTCAGCAAACATATACCTCGAATAACCTCTATGGAAGTTTTTCGGCAAACAGGGTAACTGAGGAGTGGAAAATAAACCTGCGGGCACGATATAATTATGGTATCGAAAAGTTTGAAATCGATGAAGAGCTGATCAGGAGCGAGAATAATTCAAGATCAATAAGTGCATTGGTAGTCAAGAGTATATCTGATCATTGGTCGTTGGGAGGAACAATCTATAACGGATCTTCCAGTTACAACAACCTCGACCGGTCCATCGCGGTAATGCCTGGAATCGAATATGATATTTTTCCCTATTCTCAGTCTACAAGGAAACAGTTAAGAATATTGTATTCAATTGGATACAACTATTTTAATTATACAGATACAACTATTTACGACAAGACTGAGGAGGGCCATGCACAGCATTCGATTAATGTGGCATATGCAGTAGTGCAGAAGTGGGGAACAATCGACTTAAGTTCGGAATACAGCAACTATTTGTATGACTGGTCAAAAAATAATGTCTCTGTTTACGGGAATTTCCACCTGAGGGTCCTGAAAGGATTATCCCTGAATTTTGGCGGAGGTGCTTCAATTCTCCATGATCAGCTAGGTCTTGTCAAAAGCGGTGCGACAACCGAAGAGATCCTGCTTCAGAAAAAAGAGCTTGCCACACAGTTCCAGTACTGGGGGAATTTCGGAGTCTCCTTCACATTCGGATCAATCTATAACAATGTTGTGAATCCACGGTTCGGCAATCAGTTCGGATGGGGGCATTAAAGAAATGATTTGAATTACATTCAGGTCCGGATAAACCTGTAAAGATTTTTATTAACTTTAATCATGCTAATATGTTATAGTGTTAGTTAAAGTTATTTTTATAATCATTTAAAGTCAGTCACATGAAAAAGGTAATCATTATTACTCTGTTAATCGGCTTTGCTACAGGAAACTACATCATTGCCCAGAGCGGTTTTATAAAAAAGGTCTCGAATTCTGTCAGTAAAGAAGTCCTTGGGAAACCTGTCTCAGACGATCAGGCTAAAATCCAACCGGAACCTCCATGTGCCAGCGATCAGGCAGTTAAGGTCATGGATCTTGCCGGAAAGCTGCAGATTGATTACAGCGAATTATCAATAAGTGTACTGAGCGATGGCAGGATTCTTGCCAGGCATATCGGAAGCGATGAATATTATGTGGCAAAGGATGGCGTAACAACCGGCCCATATAAATCAGGAGATCCCCAGATTGCTGACTTTGTGCCAAAAAATAATGACGATAAGAGTGAGGCAGCTTTTCTTGCAAAAAACAAACCTTATATCACCAAGTCAGGTGACAAATTCCTGATCACATTCGCAGGGAAAAAATATGGACCATATGCCAAAATTGACAATTTCACAGTATCAAAATCAAAGGACAAGTTTGCGGCATTGGCTACGGAAAATGTCCTGGTGACTGAAGACCAGGGCAAAAAGATGGAAGAGGCTATGGCAAATGCCAAGAGCGACGATGAACGTATGGAACTTGCAATGGAATATGCCCAGCAGATGTCAGAGGTCGTGTCGCAGGAAGGAGGAATGGAAAGTACCCAGGCAAAACTTGTAACAAACATTCCCAATGCAAAATACGATCTTTTAAAAGCAGGAGGAGGCACACTTAACAGCAATCTTAAATATGACGATATACTCATATATGCATATGACAAAATCATTGATCTTCAGATGAAGGTTGTCCTTACTCTTAAACCTGAAACCATTGGAGCCAAAGACCTGTTCGTGAATACAAACAATACAATGTATGCATATTATAATTCGGGAACCCTCACTTTCAGTGATAATAAAACAATGACTGATCTATTCAACCCATACCTGGTTAAAAAGGATGGAAAAGTCTTTCTGACTTATATGTACTACTCTCCGAAAAATAATGCAGTAATGCAACATAAGATACCATTTTAAAACATTATTGATCATTAACCACGGAGTTACACGGTGTTTCACAGAGAAAGTCACGGAGTTTTTCTTGAAACATATTAATCCCGGATATGACAGTGCAACTCCGTGCCAACTCAGTATAACACCGTGGTTAAATTAAACGAATATATATATAGATCTTATCTTGTATTTCTTCTTGCCACAGGCTTGCCTTTTCACGGATACTCCCAGGACCTGAACTATCCTGAAATTTTCGGAGATGACTGGAAAAAGGCTATGCTGTTTGAAAGCGAGAACAGAAGCTGGATGGAGCCTGTTCTCAAAAATAACAATATTTCGTATCCACTGGCAGTTGCAGTGATCTTTCCCGAACTGGTGCGATATTCAGCACTCCGTGACAAGATGGAGATAACTCTTCTCAAGGCTCTCTATGTTAACCTGGGGGATGATTATGCAAATTTCTCGATTGGTCAGTTCCAGATGAAACCATCCTTTGCTGCTATAGTCCGCGAGCAGCCCGGTTCGGTGCTGTCCCGCAGATCGGGAATAAATTTTAAGAGCAGATCTGATTATGATGACATCAAGGATTACCGTAAATCGATCGTAAAAGATCTTGAAGATCCAAAAACTGAATTCAATTACCTGGTTGCATTTATAAAGATATGTGAGAAAAAATTCAGAACCAACCGGATGGATGAGAATTCGGAGCTCAGATTTCTGGCTACAGCCTACAATTTCGGGATCAATAAAAGTTCTGCCGAAATAGAAAAAATGATTGATAAAAAATTCTTCAATACAAAACTTTTCAGAACTGAAAATTATTCCTATGCTGATGTATCATTGTTCTGGTACAAACAGTACATATCAGATAATGGCTTACCTGTAGAATAAAAATCTGTTGAATTAGTTTCAGGTTGGATCTGACATTTCGACCAAGCCTCAATCTCAAACCCATCCGCCCACACCCCCCAATGGGAAGCTTAAGGCTATCTAAAATACTGAGACAAGTCCCCCAATTGAAGGATTTAGGGGTTGAATTTAGAAGAGGGATTTAGGGGCTTGTACTTTTTTCTGCTACATTTGAAATGTAATATTGTTTAATTGACCTGCCATGAAATCCAGAACCTTATTATTGCTCCTCCTGATTTGTATAACTGCAAGCATATTATCCTGTAAAAGCGGCAGTGTAAAAAGTTCAGACAATGAAGACCTGACCCAATATGTCGATCCTCTTATTGGCACCGCTCACTGCAGATGGTTTCATGTTGCACCGGGAGCTAATCCCTTCGGTATGGCAAAACCGGGTCCGTCGACAGATGGCCATCTGGGAAATCTGACCGGTTGGGAAGCTGTCGGATATGATTTCCGGCACACATCCATCGAGGGTTTTCCGAATTTCCATGAGTTCCAGGTTGGCGGTGTTGTCTTCATGCCGGCAAATGGTAAGCTGAAAACCATACCCGGCAACCCTGACACACCTGGTGAGGGTTACCGCTCTGCTTTTGATAAAAAGGATGAGATACTGCATCCCGGATATTATTCCATAATACTTAAGGATTATGGCATTAAGGCTGAAGTGACTTCAACAAAAAGGGTAAGCTTCCATCGCTACACCTTCCCTGCCGGAGAAGATTCACACATATTGTTCGACATTGGCAACAAACAGGGCGAAAGCGGCGAGGTTAAAGATGCAAGGGTCACATTAACATCAGACGGGCGAATAGAAGGTTTTGTGGAAACTTATCCTGAATATGTAAAGAAGTACCAGACCGGAGCTAGTGTGAAAATGTATTTCTCGGCAGATATTGACAAACAGCCTGAATCTTATGGCATTTTTCATGGAACACTGGCAGAATCAGGGAAAAATGAAGCAGCCGGAGTTGGAGCCGGGCTCTATTTAACTTACTCAACAACAGAAAATGAAAGCATTACTATCAAGGCCGGATTGTCCTATACCTCTGTTGAAAATGCAAGGCTCAACCTTGAGAGTGAAGCTAATGATCTGACATTTGATAAAGCCAGGGAGACAGCTCACAATAACTGGAACGCCTTTCTCGGAAGGATCAGGGTAGAGGGCAGGGACCATAGTGACAAAGTCAAATTCTACACAGGCCTTTACCATGCACTGCTGGGTCGCGGCCTGGCCAGCGATGTGAACGGGGCCTATCCCAGGAATGACGGGACGGTGGGACAGATTCCCATTGGAGCAGAAAATAAGCCTGAGCATAATTTTTACAATACCGACGGCATATGGGGAGGACAGTGGAATCTTGTCCAGTTGTGGGCCATGGCTTATCCTGAATATTTATCGGACTTTATCAAAGCACACCTGCTTGTTTACGTGGATGCCGGATGGCTAGGTGATGGAATAGCCTGCAGCAAATATGTGTCGGGTGTCGGGACAAACCAGGTTCCCCTTGCAATTGTGGCCGCCTACATGTGCGGAATAAGGGATTTTGATGTGCAGAAAGCATATGAAGCTTCACTGAAGAACGAAATAACCTCAGAAAACCGGATCTTTGGTGCGGGAAAGATGGACGTTGGCAAGTTTGTAAAATATGGTTATGTCCCATATATTGATAGCATGAATGTCTCTGATGAATTATGGAAGTTTTCCTGCTCCCATACACTTGAATATTCATACACCTCATGGGCAGTAGCGCAGATGGCAAAGGCCCTTGGCAAAGATCAGGACTACAGCATGCTCATGGACCTGTCGAAAGGATGGGAGAAGATCTTTCACCTGGAACGCATGCTTATGTGGCCTAAGACAGAGGACGAAAAATTCTTTGAGGAGTTTGATCCCACAGAACCCCATAACGGTTTCCAGGAGGGTAATTCATACCAGTACTCCTTTTATGTCCCTCACGATCCGGACGGCATTGTGTCAAAAATAGGGAAGGATGAATTCAATAACCGGCTCGACAGCATCTTCATAATATCCCGGAAAGACCTCTTTGGAGGCGGAACTCAGATACATGCTTTCGCCGGCATCAGGAAGCCTTACAACCATGGTAACCAGCCGTGCCTGCATACCTCTTTCCTTTTTAACCACTCGGGGAAACCATCAAAAACCCAGAAATGGGTACGGGCGATATGCAAAGATTTCTATGGGACAGAAGGGATCCATGGTTATGGTTTCGGACAGGATGAAGACCAGGGACAATTGGGAGCATGGTTTGTTATGGCAGGGATCGGACTGTTCGATGTTAAAGGATTGACAGATCTGACGCCCCGGTTCGGCCTGAGCAGCCCTCTTTTCGATAAGGTTACAATCAGCCTGAATGAAAAATATTATACAGGGAGACAATTTGTAATTGAAACCGAAAATAATATCCAGGACAATATCTATATCCAGTCTGTATCGCTAAACGGCCAAAGCCTGAAAGAGACGTTTCTGCCATTTTCAGATATTGTAAAGGGAGGGAAATTGACAGTTAAGATGGGAAATATACCTGTTGATATATATTAACCCCCATTATAAAAATAAATTATGGTTCCATCCAATCCCATCCTTGGCACAGGCCTCCATGCGATAGGGGGTATCTCTGCAGCTACCTGTTATTTACCAAATACTCAGACCCGTAAATGGTCATGGGGCACTTTCTGGCTCGTTCAGGCTCTTTTTGCATGGATTATTATGCCAATTATTGTCGGACTCCTGACAATACCAGGTTTTTTTTCAATTCTTCATGACGCACCTTCGAAGCCATTCTGGATGGCATTCCTGCTGGGCGCCGCTTATGGCTTTGGAGGGATGTCATTTGGAAAGGCAATCAATCATATAGGGTATTCTCTCACATACACTCTCGCCATAGGTATTTCGGCAGTACTTGGGACCCTCCTGCCAATGCTGATTCTGGGAGGGATTGGTTCATATTTCTCAAAACCCGGAGGCGGCATAGTACTATCCGGAATGATCATTTCCGTTTTGGGAGTAATCCTTTGCGGATGGAGCGGGTTTAGGAAAGAAAAGGATCTGAATTCATTGGCCGGAGAGAAAACTGGTTTCAATATGTCTGTCGGACTATTCCTGACCATAGTAGCCGGCTTGCTTTCCGGAGTCTTTAATCTTTCGCTGGAGTACGGACAGCCAATTGCTGATATGGCGGCACAAAAAGGGGCAGTAAATTTCCAGGGAAATGCAAAAATGATTATTTCCACCTCCGGATGCTTTGTTGTAAACTTCATCTGGTTCATAATTGCAGGTATCAGGAATGGTACACTGAAGGAGTTTCTTCCCAAAAATGATCTTACCCGACTGGAAATATTCCGGAACTGGTTATGGTCTGCTCTTGCCGGAACATTCTGGTGCCTTCAGTTCTTCTTTTATGGTCTCGGACATGTGAAAATGGGTAACTTCCAGTTTGCCAGCTGGGTGCTGCATATGTCAATGCTTATTTTCTTCAGCTATATTGTGGGAGTGGTTATGAAAGAGTGGAAGGCAGTAAAGCGTGGTACCTACCTCCTTCTCATCATTGGACTGCTTACCCTGATTGCTTCCTTTTGCATTACAAGCTACGGAAGTTATATCGGAGAACAGATCATCAATAACAGTAAATAAGATTTCATTTGCAGGAATACTCATAAATAAGTATTTACAATGATTATTCTACTTTACTATCTTTGTTAAAAAGTATACGAAGATTAAAATTCAATACTTAACAGTAGTAATTTATACAGAATCAATATGAAACCCACATGATTGACCACAATCACAAACACAAAAGAAATATAATTGTCAATCATGTGCGGTTCCATCATACCTTTAAAATCAAAATTATATTATGATGAAATCAGGCAATTCATTTTTAACAGGATTACTGGCTGGAGCTGCCATCGGAGGAATCATTGCATTGCTCTATGCTCCCAAAAGCGGTAAGGAGACCCGTGAACAACTGAAAAATAAGTTCACTGAACTTGAAAAGGAACTCGAGAATCTGAAGGGTCAGGCAAGCCAGAAAACAGGCAGGATAAAAGATGATCTGGCGCAGAAACTGGCAGATCTCCAGAGAGAAATAGAAAATCTTTCCAAAGCTGTTTAATAAATCCGGCGCCAAGATGTTGGATGATATCAATGACCTTAAAAAAGATGTACTGGAGTATATCGAGGTAAAACTCGACCTCATAAGGCTTCATACAGCGGAAAACCTTTCAAGGATATTCAGCAATGTTGCAACAATAGCAGTTATTGGCTATCTGCTTTTCTTTATTATTCTTTTTATATCCCTTGCCGGCGGATACTATATTGGTTCGCTATTGGATTCAACTGAGCTTGGCTTCTTATGTGTAGCAGGTTTTTACACATTGCTTCTGGTCCTCTTTCTGGCATTCAGGAAACAGATCGTTGAACGGCCGGTTATCAAAGCCATTGTCAGACTGTTTTTCCCAAAATTTGAAGACGATGAAAAGAAATAATGACTATCATTATTCGGGGATTGACTCCTTCGAAGATCTGCGTCTCGAAAGAGCAAGGCTGATCCTTAAAAGCAAACTTATCGAGACAAAAATTAAAATTGATATTCTTCAGACCAGGGAAGTTTTTTCCGTCTCTGCACTTGTACTAACTCTTGCCAGGAAATATATTCCACAGGATATTTATGGTATTGCGGAGGCGATTTTTAAGAAATAATTTCCGGTTTAGTACATAAACCCTTATAATCAATGCTGACAATGGAGATAAGCAGAAAAGCCAGGAGATATTCTTCCGGATCCGGGGTACTTATATTAATATTTTTTGCTTTGAGCAGTGTTGCCTCTTCTCAAAGCAAATTTTCAGTTACAGCAGGCTGGGGTTATTATGAACTGGTCAATATCGGGGCACAATGGAACATAACGCAGATCTCTTCACTATCAGTATATGCCGGGGCGAATATGGGAACAAAGGAGAAACAATTATGGTCCGCAGGCATGTCATTTGATCAGACATTCCTTAAACCTATTCGTATGGAAACTGAGGCCAGGTTATTCATTGGGTATGCTTTACTGGACCAGTAATGATGACCTTTATTATTTCAAAAACCTGGCTTTCCCCTTTATGGCCCTGCTGGCTTACCCAATATCGGATGCAGTTACTTTCAGAGCAGAAGGCGGAATGATTTTAAATGCAATCCTGGAGTCAGACCGTAAGCAAAATGTTGAAGCCGGATACCCGGATCGGTTCAATGGAAATGTGAGGCTGAGTATTATCTACAAATTTGGTGTAAAATGAAAAATCTATTTGCAGTTATACTTGCAATAATCATCATCAATTCTGGCGGGTGTGAAAAGATAAAATATCAACCGGACAACCCATTCTCCGGTTTGCCTACAAAGGTGCTTATGCACCGTGGCAATGGTTTCAACACTGACTTTGTTCAGAATACTCTGCCCGCTGCCGAGTATGGATTAAGTGTTCTGGATGGAATTGAACAGGATATTCAGCTCAGCAAGGATGGCACCCTCTGGCTTGATCATGATAATGAAGTTCATGATTGCGAAGGTAATGTTGTCGGCTGTTTTCAGACTTTGACTGATGAGGAGATCCTCTCTCATGCCACCTGTAATGACACTCTAAGGTATCATACCGCTGGAGAGTGTTTTTGAACTTATGGCTTCGGAATATCCCGATTCATATATTTCACTGGATATAAAGGGTCAGTATTGCGAAATAGGAAATTCTGTTGAAACGATGCGCCAGATGGCTCAGTCGGTGCTTGCACTGGTGGAGAAATATAGTATGCAAAATAAAGTCCTTGTTGAATCCAGCTCAATTGAATTCCTTCAGGAACTGGACAATCAGAATTCAGTGGGTCAATGTTTTATTGAGTTTGGTGATGTTGATGAAGGACTTGCAAATGCTGCAGCTACCAAAGCAAAAGGCATATCCCTCGAATACGGTGTGGAAGAGGTAAATGCAGACGTAGTATCACTTATTCACAACAAGGGATACGGTTTGATCTTATGGGTTTTGAATGAACCGGAAGATATTCAGGCAGCATGGGATGCCAAACCTGATTTTATAGAAACCGATAATGCTGATTTCAAAGAATATATCGGTAAAAAGTAAATTATGCTCAATATTAAATTGAAGGAAAATATATTTTACCGTCCATTATATGGTTAGTGATTTCATAGTTTGTCCAAAAACTGATTAATATGAAAAAATCTATTCTGCTTCAAATTGCCATGGCATTTTTATTAATCCTCCCTGCATTAAGCCAGAGTGATACAATTGTCAATCCTTTGGATGTAGTTGATACCCTGGATCAGAACTTTGATCTTTTTGGAAAAGACGATATCCTGGATCTGTCGCTTCGGTTTGACCTTACACATTATAAAAGGAAAAAACCAAAGGAGGAATATATGAAGGCCATTCTGACCTATCATATAAGCGAGACGGATTCGATCAATAAAGAGATACGTCTTAAATCACGCGGCGAGTTTCGTAATGGTTACTGCGATCTTCCCCCGATAAAACTTAACTTTTCCAAGACTGACTTTCAGAAGAAAGACCTTAAAAAGATTGATAAGCTCAAGATGGTGACTCATTGCAAATATGGCCATGAAGAGTACCTGCTGAAGGAATACCTCATATATAAGCTTTATAACGTGCTTACTGATAATAGTTTCAGGGCAAGGCTTGTCAGAGTTGAGTATATCAACACCTTCAAACAGACAAAGCCGATAAAATCTTTTGCATTTTTTATTGAACCGCTTGAAATCCTTGGCGAAAGAATCAAAGCAGTTCCCATAGATGCAGTAAATCTGAATCAGAAGCACATAATTCCGGAGATGATGGACCGCATGGCTATATTCTTTTATATGATAGGCAATACCGACTGGTCAGTTCCAAATCAGCATAATTGCAAAGTGCTTACGCCCATGGTGTTCGAGGGCATCAGCCTTGGAATGATCGTACCTTATGATTTCGATTATTCAGGTCTGGTGAATGCAGAATATGCTGTCCCCCCTGAAGGTCTTGGCATCGAATCAGTTCTCCAGCGTCGATATCTCGGTATTTGCAGAAGTGAAGATGCATATATAAATGCTCTCCGGGAGTTTTCTGACAAAAAGGACCAATTTTACAAAGTTATTAACGAATTTACACTGCTGAGCGAAAAAGAAAGAAAAAAAATGACAGGTTACCTGGATAGCTTTTATGCCGGTTTTGATAAGCGAAACAGCATTGTTTTTAACCTCCTAAATGAGTGTAAAAGTTACTGAGAAATTAATACTGACCAAAATGACTGCAGAATCATTAATCATGGCAAAGGATCCCTTATGGGAAGCCTTAATACGACTGGCCATCAATTTAACAGCCTTATTTATAATAATTAAGCTCATATATAACAGATATTCCGACAAGAAAGGGAATCTATTCTCCTTTTTTCTGATGGGCACTGTTATTTTTATGGTTTGTATCCTTCTGAAGGATGTTGAACTTCAGATGGGAATGGCACTTGGCCTGTTTGCCGTTTTTTCCATAATCCGGTACAGAACGAGGAACATGGCCATTAAGGATATGTCGTATCTCTTTACTGTAATTGGGATCTCAGCAATCAATGCATTGCTAGACTATCCTCATCCTGTAAGGGGAACCATACTTGTTAATTCAATAATAATACTGACCATATTCCTGCTTGAGATCTTTTTTAAAAAGGATGGCAAAAAGAAGAAGGAAAAGGGACACAATAAGTCAAAGAATAACGATCTATGGATAAAACACAGAGTGGTCTATGACAACCTTGAATTACTTAATCCGGATAAAATGGATCTGCTGATAAAAGATATTTCTGCAAGAACGGGGATCAACATTGAGAAAGTCGAGATATGTAAGATAGACCTGGTCAAAGGCAATGCTGAACTTGATGCTTCTTACAGGTATGATAAGCCGGATCCTAAAATTCCACTGAAGTAAGATAAAGTCCTGTCAGCAATCATGAAGTACCGGCATGCCCTGCAATCAGTATTAATATCCCTGATAATCATTTGGGGAAATGAAATACGACTGGAGGCACAGGATGATCATTACTGGTCGCAGCAATACGGAGCCGAGAGCACACTATTGGGAGGAGCGATGGTAGGAGGAGCAAACGACAATTCAGCAGTCTATTACAATCCCGGTGCACTTGCTTTTATAACCAATCCAAGCCTGTCGGTAGATGCAAATGTTTACAGGATGGATAAAACCGTGATCACTGATGGAGCAGGCAATGGAATAAACCTCAATTCGGCTCAGATCAGTATTTACCCGCAGATTATTTCAGGTATGGTGAAACTTGTTAAAAATGACAGGTTCAGGTTTTCATACACCCTCCTAACCCGCAATCACAATAATATCTTAATGAATACGCGGTATACCGGTAAAGCCTCCATGAACGACCCTGAAAATCCGGTTCCTTCTGCAACGACATTTGTCGGCGCCTATGATTATGTGAACCAGCTTGATGAACAATGGCTTGGATTAGGTGCCGGATACAGGTTATCTGATAAAACGGGGATAGGGGTGACTCTCTTCGGCAGCTACAGGGGACAGAGCTATCAGCTCACAAATTTTGTCAGAGAAGTGAATTTTATCGACCCATATTATGTATTCGGAACAGAAACCAATGACGAAGCTGTTAAGTACTACTCTATAAGACTGCTGGCGAAATTTGGATTATCTTATATCTCGGGCAACTGGAAATGCGGACTTACAGTAACAACACCATCACTTGGCATACACGGATCAGGTTCAATTCAGCGGGAAAATTCAAGTATTATAGTTTCTGAAAATCCTGCCGATATGACGGATAATTTCATGATACTTGACAGTAAATCTGACATCAGGGCAACATATAAACATCCGCTTTCCATTGCATTTGGAGCAGATTATCACACATCAACAACCCGTATTGCCATATCAGCTGAATATTTTTCAAGGATAAATACATATCATCTCCTGGAACCTGTATCAGAACCTTTCGTGTATCCGACGTCATATCTTGACTCAGCCAGTTTCAAACCATTTATTGAAAGTTATCTACATGTTGAGAATGCCTCCAGGCCTGTTTTAAATGTCGGAATAGGTTTAAGTCAGGCAGTGCACAAACAATTAACCCTGTTACTGGGAGCATATACCGACTTCAGCAGCTATGACAAACCTCCGGAAGCCAATGAATTATTGCATGGATCAGGTGGCTGGAACATCTATCATTTCTCAATTGGCTCATCTTATCACAAACAAAAGCATACTGTGACCCTTGGATTCTCATATGCCATAACTCCCTCCGAACATATTCCGCCATACACAATTATTAACCAGACTCCCGAGTTTACAGATGAAGCTCTTCTTTCAGCCCAGTCATATTCTGTCGTGCTCGGATACACATATTATTTTGCCAGATCCGAGTGAGATATACACCGGATCCTTTTACTTATTCCGGGTAAAGATTCCGGAATGAAAAAAGAAATCCGAATTCTGTATAATTACTTTATGGGGAAGTATTAATATCCAATAAAATAAATCGTACATTTGTCCGAATTACTTACCTGAATCATATGAAAAATAAAAAACTCCTGCAAGGATTGCTCCTTCTAGCTTTTTTGTACATTTCTTCAATATCATTTAGTTACGGACAGGCGGCCCTAATTGTTCTCATTCTCGGTGACAAAGTGGCTACTGAACAGTTTCATCTGAGCATTGACGGAGCACTGAACATCTCCTCATATCCGGGTCTTGAAGACTGGAAAGCAGGTACGGGTGTGAATTTTGGTCTGGGGACTCATATAAAATTAGGGGAAAAATGGCATCTCAAACCGGAATTCAAACCTCTCTCCAGGAAAAAAGCAAGATACGTTAATCCTATAACCGAAGTACCTGGTGAAATTACAATGGAAGAATCAAAATTAAATCTGAACTATATTGACATTCCGGTTTTTCTGCAATACAATATCACTCCCAGATTCTTTGTATCTGCAGGCCCCCAGATCAGTTTCCTTACAGGTGCAGATCAAATCACCACAGGTACCATGGAAAACGGTTCTGAGTCAACTATAAAAATCGATGCAGAATCTTTTTTCAACAATATTAATGTCAGTTTCCCTGCGGAAATCGGATATTTATTCAGCCTTGCAAATAAAAGATCCACTTCCACGCTTGACATTAATCTTTTTGTCCGTTATGAATATGGATTTATGGAGATATTCAAAGATCCTGAAATTGGCACTGCAAACATTTCCCTGTTTCAGATCGGATTAAGCATGCCCTTTATAAAATCACCCGAAGAACTGGCTGCATCAAAAAACAAATAATTGGAAGGAATCATGCACCTGAGTTTATTGATTTTCTTCGCTTTACCCCGGCCCCGGGGTTTGCCAGTGCTCGCTTGATACTTAGACACTATCCTGAAACTGAAGACCGCTAAAGCTTCAGGACCTCTTTGAACCATTATGTTCATATTTCGTTTAATATAACAAATTTATCATTTGAAATACTATTTTGCTTTACTTATGCTGAGGGCTCTTGAAAGAGTTCCTTCCTTTAGTTTTACCTCTAAATCCCCCCGGGGGGAGTTCTTGGCTATCAGAGGCATTCAATTCCCTCATTGGGGATCAGGGGGTAAAAACAATTTTCCAACAGCCCCTGCTTAATAATCTTACTTAAATAACCGACATATGAAAAGAAAATGTATCCCACTATTTCTGGTAGTTCTGGCAGTTGTCATGGCATCCGGATGCAAACAACCCTGATCTGAAGATAAGTCTGGAACAGATACCTGCCAAAGAATTCAAGGGTGTCATGAAACTTGATGTCCGCGAATCTACTCCTGACTGGGAACCCTACACGCCAAAAAGCGCCCTGAAGGATCCCCAAACATTCTGTTTATCCTGTATGATGACACCGGTCTGGCTACCTGGTCTCCTTACGGAGGAGCCGTAAATATGCCGACACTTGATAAGCTGGCTGCGGATGGATTAACTTATACACAATGGCATACAGTTGCTTTGTGTTCCCCAACCCGTTCCATGTATCAATACAGGAAGAAACCACAACTCTGAACGGATATGGGTGTATTACTGAAGGGGCCAATGGATTTCCGGGATTCTAGCTGCCAGTTGCCGGAGCAATGCGCAACAATGGCACAGATTTTACAGGATAATGGATGGAGCACATTCTGGCTGGGTAAGGACCATAATGTTCCCGAAACGGACCTTTCCGCAGGGGCCAGCAAAAGCAATGGCCGCTTCAACAGGGTTTCGACCGTTTTTATGGTTTTATCGGTGGAGAAACCAACCAATGGTACCCCGACCTGGTGGAAGATAATCATTATATTGAGCCACCATATCATCCCGAAGAAGGGTTATCACCTTTCAAAAGATCTTGCCGATCAGGCCATAAAAATGATCAGCGACCAGAAATCCGCAAATCCTTCAAAACCCTGGTTTATGTGGTATTGTCCGGGAGCAAACCATGCACCTCACCAGGCCCAAAAGAATATATTGACAAATACAAAGGTAAATTTGATGAAGGATATGATGCCTACCGTGAATGGGTTCTTCCACGGATGATTGAAAGAGGTATTCTTCCAAAAGGAACACAGTTGACTGAATTTAACCCGATACCCGAAGAAATGGCCAATCCGGCTGATTTTGTACGTCCCTGGAATACCCTCAATGAGGACGAAAAGAAACTGTTCTCCCGTTTGTGTGAAGTATATGCCGGATTCTCAGAATACACCGATGTTCAGATCGGACGGATCATTGATCACCTGAAAAAAACCGGACAGTACGAAAATACAGTAATTATTTATGCTGCCGACAATGGAGCATCAGGAGAAGGTACACCAAACGGTTCTGTTAATGAGAATAAATTCTTCAATGGTTTCCCTGATGATCTGGCAGAGAACATGAAACTCATTGATGAACTGGGTGGACCAAATACCTATGAGCATTTCCCTACAGGATGGGCAGCTGCATTCTCGGCACCTTTCCAGATGTTCAAACGTTATTCCAATTATTCAGGTGGAACCGCTGATCCCCTGGTTATTACCTGGCCAAAAGGTATTAAAGCACGTGGAGAAGTTCGAAACCAGTATCACCATTCTAGATATTGTACCAACCATACTTGAGATTTGTGGTCTGGAAATGCCAAAGATATACCGAGGTGTTGAGCAATATCCGTTATCCGGTGTTTCTATGCGTTATACCTTTGATGCTGCACCCGATGATCCGACTCGAAGAAAATGTCAGTATTATACAATGATGGGTACCCGTGCAATCTGGAAGGATGGATGGAAAGCTGTTGCTGTTCATGCACCCCTCACTGGTAAAGGAAACTTCGACAAGGATAAATGGCAACTCTATCACGTTGACGTTGACCGTGCCGAATCAAATGATCTGGCAAAAGAAAATCCCGAAAAACTGGAAGCATTAAAAAAAGTCTGGTTTGAAGAGGCTGAGAAAAATTTCGCTTTGCCACTGGATGACCGTTCTGCACTTGAAATGCTGAATATTGAGAGGCCCACAGAAGAAAAACCCCACGAAAGATATACATATTATCCGCATACAGCACCGGTTCCCGAAGCTGTAGCCGCAAGTATCAGGGGTCGTTCATATAAAATTATTGCAAACATCGAAATCGCCAATGCCAGTTGCTCAGGTGTTATTTTTGCTCATGGATCCCGTTTTGGTGGCCATGCCTTGTTTATAAAAGAAAAAAAGTTGTATTACGTATATAATTTCCTTGGCATTAAACCAGAACAGGTTTTGGTCTCAGGTGTTCTTAAGCCTGGAAAATATACTGTAGGCATGGAATTTATCCGTGAAAAAGCAGGCGAATATAAAGAATCAATCGGAACAGCAAAACTCTATATAAACGAAAATATGGTTGCAGAAGGCCCGATGCGTTCCCAGACAGGTAAATTCGCCTTGGGCGGCGATGGACTTTGCGTTGGCTACGATAGTGAAGATCCGGTAAGTGAAAATTATCCAAAACCAGGTGAGTTTAAAGGAGGTACTGTATACTTTGTATCGATAAGTGCAGAAGGTAAGCAATACCTGGATATGGAAAAGGAAGCCCGTAATATGCTAAGGGATTAAGAAAAATCCTTTGCAGGTTTGTTCATAATGATAACTTAAGCTGATCAGATACTGTAATTAATTAAAAAATGGAGGGCAATCAAAAAAGAGAGGATTGTTTTCTTCAGTTAGATGATTTTTATTAAATTATAGCTGTTAAAAAAATCAACAGATTATAAAGTAATAATTTTTAAGTTATGAATATACATTCTCTCTTTGGGTTAGCCTCAATGTTCCTTATTCCGCTGATAGTAGTACTGGTACCCATCTTCATAGGTCAGAGGTACGGAATATACCGTAAAAAGAATTCGGAAAATCTGCAGGAAGCTCCTGTAGGAACTGTGGTTGGCGCGGCATTTGGCCTTCTGGCATTTATGCTTGCTTTCACATTTCAGATTGCTGCCAACCGCTATGATTCGCGAAAGCAATTGCTTCTGGATGAAGTTACGAATATCAGGACCACCTTTCTCAGGGCCGGATTGATAGAGGAACCGATCCGTTCAGAGACACGGAGGCTGCTTGTTGAATATGTTGATCTTCGTATAGGGCTGTCAAAAGATTTTTTAAAACTCGATTCATCTCTCTTTCGGTCACAGCAGATTCTGGATCGTCTCTGGTATTTTGCTGAAACTCTGGCGGTGCAGGATCGCAGTTCGGAGGTATATGCCCTCTTCACAACATCAGTGAACGACCTGGTTGATAATTACAATCAGCGGATAACAATGACTCTTGAGTATCGTATCCCTTCAATAGTTCTGTTGGTTTTATTTATCATTGCATTTTTTTCAATGCTCACGCTCGGTTATCATTTCGGAATTTCAGGAAAGGGAAGTTTCAGGATTAATCTTTTACTGGCTGTGATCTTTGCTGTGGTAATGTTACTGATCCTGGCTCTTGACAGGCCTGAAAAGGGACTGGCAAAACTAAATCAGAAACCTATGATCACATTGCAGAAACAATTGCAAGGAAAGTAATTGTTCTTTGATTCACTCTATTATTATTAACTTTAGGCACTTTAGTCACTCTTGGCACTCCAAACTTTAGCTCACTGATTAGTTACTAAAATTCCAATATTATGAAACGAGGATTTCCGCTTTTAATGCTGCTTATGTCATTAATTCTACCTTCAGCTTTTTCGCAGGAGAAAAGCAAAAAAGAACTGAAAGAGGAAGAAAAGCTTCAAAAACAGATTCAAATTGAAGCACTTGTATATTCCAAGGATTTTGTCTTTGTCGCAAAATATGCATTGCCGATGGGCGCAAGACAGGTAGATCTTACATCAAATCCTAATTATGTAAGGTTCAGCCCGGATCTGATGGACGGCTATATGCCATTCTTCGGTACGGCTACTTCAGGAATAGGATACAATGATCCTACAATAAAATTCAAGGATAAACCTGAAACATTCAATATTGAGAAAAAGAAGAAAAATTTTCAGATTGATGGAAAAGTGAAAGGAGAGAATGATATTTACAGGGTTTCACTTTCTGTAATGTTCGAAGGAAACGCTTCAATGTCAATAATAAGTAATAACCGGGGGACTATCTCCTACCAGGGTGAAATTTTTCCGGCTCAGGCTATAAAATACGGAAAATAATGTTCAGAAAATGACTCCTGCTTACTAGAAGTATCCAAAAGAACCAAAGATAGTCCCAAGAGATAAATGGGATCTGCCGCTGGTTGAGGAAAAGTAAGATATATCTATTGCATCGCTGCCTGCAGCAATTGATTTCCAACAGGATTATCCGGATATTTTACAACTAACTGCCTGGCATACTCCTGCTGCTTTTGGATTCTGTTTATGCTCCAGATAAAAAGTACAAACCGCATATAGGAAATCATAGTTATCCGGTTCTATTTTCAAAGCCCTTAACAAATATTCCTCTGCAGGGATCACATTTCCCAGAGAATTTTCAAGCAGTGCCAGGTTATATAGTATCCTGGGCCGGTCAGGCATCAGTTCTGCCGATCTGAGGAAGTATTTCCTGCTTTCCGGAATGTTACCCTTCTCCGCCAGCAAGAGGGCAAGTGAATAGTTAACATCATAAATCTGAGGATTTTCGGCCAGTACCTCTCTTAACAGTCTTTCGGCCTCCCCGTTCTTCCCCTGCTGATTATAAACAGTTGCAAGGTTAACTTTGGCCATGTAAAACAGGTTATCTGTTTTTATGGCTGCCCTGTAGTATTCCGCAGCTTTTTCAAAATCACCGGCATTGGCATACATTATTCCAAGGTTATAACTTCCCCCGGGAAAATCGGATACATAGAGGTTTACATCAGTATACTCCTCAAGAGCGGCTTTCCGTGCTTTCCTGGCCGGTTCACTCAATTGGTTTTCAGGTACCTCAGTTAACTTAATGGCTGCTTCTGTGCGTATCCCCTTAACCGGATCATTTAAAAGCGGTATCATTAATTTTTCAAATGACCTTAAATCTTCCGGCTCATAGCCATTGATTGCAGAATGACGAATGAGAGAAGCAGGATCACCGAGTGCCCTTTCAATTGCCTTCTTCGCAAGAGTATCATCATAATTGGCAAGAAGTGAAACCGCAGTTGCCCTGACCATCAATGGGAACAACTCATTACCCGCATACAGAATAAGCTCAGGAATAGCTCCCGGATCTCTCCTGTTGGCAGCAGCAAATGTCTCACCGTAATGTGGTCGCCTTTTTGATCCGTACCACTTTTCAATAAAACTCTGCGACCAGGCTACAGTCTTATCTTTATGGCAGTCATTGCATGCGTTAGGTGTACCAATACTTATTGACAAATCAGGTCTCGGATTCCTGAAGCTGTGATCACGGCGGTAATCATTGCCCATATAGAACTGCCCTACCATATGGCAGTTTACACACTGGGCACCGGTTCCCTGTTTATAGTCCGGCTCTCCCCTGTTAACAAGAGCAGGCAGAGCTCCGGGAACAGCCATTTTATGAAAGTGATGGTACGGTGAATCATAAATATCCGGACGATGGCATTTAAGGCAAAGCTCGTTGTCGGGTTTAAGTGTTTTCACCGAATGGGAATCATGACAATCGTTGCATTTAATTCCCTTCTCAAACATCTTGCTCTGAGTAAAGGATGCATATTCATAGTCCTCCTCAAGTATCTGTCCATCTGCATGATAGATTGGAGAAGTAATAAGCTGGGGTATCATGTAATTGAGAAGATCTTCATTATTATTGTCATAATCCCCCATAATTGATCGTCTTGAGTGGCACCGTGCACATACATTCAGCAGCTCTTTGTTATCGAGGTCGCGTGTTCTTACAACCAATCCTGTGTTCACATCTGCTGGTCGTGATCCTTCCGGCAGTTTTGCCCATTCAATGTGATCTGAAGCTGGTCCGTGACATGCCTCACAACTGACGTCAATTTCCGACCAGGTTGTATTGTAGGTATTTGTTGCAGGATCATAGTTTTTCTTCAGATTTGTCGAATGACAATCGGCACACATTCCGTTCCAGTTCTGCGCCTGGTTTGTCCAGTAGAGCCAGTTATCAGGCTTTATATCCTGACCTTTATAAACTGTATCGCCGAGGTGAAACCATCTTTTCTTTTCTGTATCCCACGCGATGGGAAGACATTGCAGTTTACCACCCTCAAAAGGGACAAGGTATTGCTGCAGCGGAGTATATCCGAACGTATAGGCGATCCGGAAGTCGCCGAATTTTCCGCCAGGTCCGCTGGTATTGATATAGAACTTCCCATCCTTCCTGAACATGCGGTGTGTCTGCCCTTTATGACTGTACTCATAATTGTCAAAATTCCCAAGGACTGTCGAGGATGAAGCAGTATCCATTGCAAGGTCATGATGCGAACCTACCCAGAGATCATCCTCTTTCTTATGGCATTCGATGCATGAAACCCGCCCGGTGAAAAAAGGTCCGGTCTGAATGGCTGGTCGTGATCGTTCAAATGCCATCCGCGCAAGGTAAGCGGGAAATGCCAGTACAATAACAACTGTGGCAATAAACCCTGCTTTTTTCCAATATTTCATCTCCGGATCAAATGGCATATGTAACCTGCTTTTTATCGAATTTTTTCCGTTTCGTCTTCTGACTCACATCAATCTTAACTTTTCCGGCTTCAATAATAACAGGGTAATAATCGAGTGCACGCGGAGCCGGTGAATTGATAACATTTCCCAGTTTATCGAATGCTGATGAATGGCACGGACAAATAAACTGATTCTTTGCCTTATCCCAAAGGACAGAGCATCCCAGATGGGAACATATCAGCGATAAGGCAAGAAAACCTCCATCTTCGGTTCTTACAAGGAAGAACTTGTTAATCCTGTCAGGAGTTACTGAATTTACAGGAAAATCTTCAACGCTGCCTGCTACTTTAATATTGATGAGAGGATTGTCTTTGAGATTTTTCCTGCCGGGTCTCAGCATGCTGATTGTAAAGAATGCAAGTTCAGCAAGCGCCACAAGACCGAGAATCCCCCAGATCCTGGAAAGGAATTTCCGCCTGCCGGTTTTTTCAATTTCTTTTGGTTCAGTATGTTGGATTATTTTTTTATCCATTTTACTAATTAGCTTCATACAGCTTTGTGATTTTTTAACCACGGAGTAATACGGAGTTGACACGGAGTTGCACTGTTTGGCTCGTTTAATGACTCCGTGAATGACTCCGTGAAACTCCGTGTAACTCCGTGGTTAATAATGTTTTCAACTTTAGTCACTCCAAACTTTAGTCACTCTAAGTACTTCATATCCCCCATGGCCACATTAGTTTCATTCCTTCCCCCCTGAAAATTATTCCTGTCAATGATAAAACCGTATATGAAATAACTAGAATTATCAGAAGCGACTGTATATATTCCGACCTTTTCAGCGAGAATTTCCTTTTTAAATACTTCATAAATAAATAGATAGAACCAGTTACTATTGTGAATGGAATGAGACCGGTTGTAATAAGTGATGGCACCATCGGAATTAAAGATTCCGGATCGGGCAATAGTTCACTGATCATAATAAATATAACAGTAAAAATAAAACCTGCACCCAGTGAATATTTTCCGCTTTCTCTTCCATTTTCCGACAGGAACCAGATCCCGTGGTTCATATCATTCAGCCTGATATATGGCAACCAGACACTTCCGGCAATGATTGTTAACGGAAAAACCACAACGGCAAAGAAGGGATGGAAGTGGATAAGCAATTCCTGCAATCCCATAAAATACCACGGGGCTTTTGCCGGATTGGGACTGTATGCCGGATTTGCCCTCTCCCGGAGAGGTGCATCGAAAAGAACGCTTAATGTCAGCAGCAAGGCCAGAAGTACGAGGGCAACAACAAACTCACGGGCAACCAGGTTTGGCTGTGAATCAACCATTGGAGAATCCTTTCCGTTCTCAGGGACAATAACCCCGCCGGCTTTTCGGATCCTCCAGAAATGATATCCCATCAGGATAATAGTGATCAGCGGAATAACTCCTGTATGAAGATTGAAAAAATTCGATAATGTAACACTACCCACCTCATTTCCTCCCAGGAGCGCTTCCTTTACAGGATTACCAATGAGAGGAATGTACTGTAAAAGACTGGTACATACAGTTACCGCCCAGTATGAGAGCTGGTCCCAGGGAAGCAGGTATCCTGTGAAATTTGAAAGAACGACAAGTATCAGCAAAAAAATTCCGAAAATCCAGGTCGCATGTCCTGGTTTTCGGTAAGCTCCGGTAAAAAACACTCTTAGCATGTGAAGGAAGGTGATCCACAATAATAAGATCGCACTCCAGTGATGAATGTTATGAGCAAGCTTCCCGAACAGGAGTCCTTCATTTATATTCAGAACCGAGTTGTACGCACCCTCAGGAGAGGGAATATAATGAAATTTCAGCAACAGCCCTGTGAAGATCTGAATTACAACAAGAAGAGCTGCCATTCCTCCAAGACCAAAGGTCAGGGTAAAATCAAGGGTAGAGAGCCTTACCTTTCGAGGATGAAGGTGAAGGATTAAATTATACCAGGCTCTGGCCGGCCTCTTTTCCGGTGATTCAACTGTCATAAGTGGTATTGGCTTACTTAAGGTCCTAAAGTTATATACTTATTCGTGAAAATTATTCAGGCGTACGGATATAGGTAAATTTAAATTTAGTGTGTTAAGCTAAATCCGAAATTTCTTACATTTGTACCTATCTGAACAAATAGAAAAACACAATGGAAAATCGTAAAGATTACATCGACAAAATGGCTGCCCGGCTCAAGGAATGGGACACTGAAATTGAGAAACTTGAGGTAAAAGCTGAAATTGCAAAAGCTGATGTGAAAGCTTCATACAATCAGCAGATTAAGGAGTTGCGTCTTAAGAAAGCTGAAGCGCAGCAAAAACTTAAAAAAATTCAGGATGCCGGAGAAGACGCTTGGGAAGAGCTGAAAGAGGGTGCAGAAAAAAGCTGGCAGATATTTGAGGATTCAGTAAAAAAGGCCTGGGGAAAATTAAAATAAAACAGGTTTAATTTAAGCATCATTCGTTTCAATATCCGAAAACTAATACCATCCTGGGCATTTACAGATCCGTTGCAGCAGGCTTCTTACCTTATTACGTTCTGCCTTCAAATGAAGCCGGATTTATGTGTATCCGGATTCTATTTCCTGATTAATAATGAGCAGCAATAATTGATATCAGACTCTGATCAAAACCTGTTAAAAGATGTGTTGCAATTGGAAGAAAAAGAGAGAAAAGTGAGAAAGATATATAAAAAATTAATGCTGGTAGTAAGTACCTGTATCTTACTTACAGAGCTATCCCCCTTGAATTCTCAGGACCTGGAACCGAGAGCCTACTCGAATATTCCCGTCGGATTGAATTTTATACTTTCAGGCTATGCTTATACAGCAGGCGGGGTACTGTTTGATCCTGCAGTTCCGCTTGAGGATGCAAATATAAAGATCCATGGATCCGTCTTCGCCTATGCCCGTTCCATTAAAATCGGAGGCATGTCAGGCAAAATTGATATGATATTACCCTATGCATGGCTCTCAGGCACAGCCGATTTTCAGGGAGAAACTGTATCCCGGGTTATTTCAGGCTTTGGTGACCCAAGGATCAGAATGTCCCTGAATTTTATCGGATCGCCGGCATTACCTCTTTCCGGATTTAAGGATTACAAACAGGATCTTATCGTTGGTGCAAGCCTGCAGATCTTTATGCCATTGAGTCAGTACGATCCGGACAGGCTTGTCAATATAGGAACAAACCGGTTTACGTTTAAACCTGAAATTGGAATTTCGAAGACGGTCAGTCATCTGTACCTTGAACTGACAGGCGGGGCGGCATTTTTTACAATCAACCATGAATTTTACCAGGGCAAAACGAGATCCCAGAAACCTATAGGCTCTGTCCAGGGCCATGTCATCTACACCTTCAAGCACGGAATATGGACCTCATTGGATGGTACCTATTACTGGGGCGGAAGCACTACTTTGGAAGGAGTTGAGGGTAATGACCTTCAGAAGAACACCCGTTTAGGATTTACTTTTGCCCTTCCTTTAAACATCCATAATTCTCTGAAATTGTACCTCAGCACTGGTGTTTCAACACGCACGGGAAGTGATTTCAATGCTATTGGCCTGGCCTGGCAATACAGATGGGGAGGGGGGATCCCGAATGGGAAAAAACCAGATTAAAGAATTCGGATTGCGGATTGTGGATTACGGATTGGAGTTTTCAGTATGAGGTTTTTAAATCCGAAATCGACAATCCGAAATCCGTAATTTCTTACAGCACTCCCCTTTCCATCAGATCATAAATCAGTTCCGAGATTGTCTCCTTCCCTGACTTTTCAAGAATATTTCTCCGATGGGTATTAACGGTGTGAACACTCAGAAATATTTTATCTGCAATCTCCTCGCTGCTCAGGCCGGATCCGATAAGTTTTATTATCTCAAATTCCCTCCCGGTGAAAATATTTCCCAGATTCAGTAGTTTTTCATCAGGATATCTGAAATTTGAAAGGTTATTGCCGATATAATAATGATACCCATATTTAATCTTTTTATGCCAGTCGATATTGGTATGGATCTTAATAAAAAATACTGTTTTATAAGGTATTGTGGTGAAGAAGGCATAACATTGAATCAGAAAATCAGAATAGGTACCCGCAGGAGTCCTCATTCTGAAATTGGTAGATAATACACAAGCACCTTTCTCAGCAATGTAAAGCTCCTGGCATATCTTGAGGATTTTAGTTCTCCCCAGATTAAGTCTTTGAATATCATCAGGGTGTGTTGCTTCCATGAAATGGTAGAAACTGAGTTCTTCAGGGGGGATTCCCAGCATTCTTTTACTTCCCTTACTTGTGAAATGGATTTTCATCTGAATTGCATCTGCAATGTAGATGAACTGATCATTCAGTTCCATTTCAGTTTCCAGCTCCTCAATCAGTGAATCGTTCTGATCAATTTCGAGGAATCCGCAAGGTGTATAGGCTTCAATAAACCTGAAAAACAAATTATAATCGTGAAAATCTGATATCATACTTTTAATATTCCCCGATTTACCTTGTAACAGAAGTCAAAAGTATGAAAAATAAACTCAGAATCAGAAAAAAGACCTTGTCATCTTCCGGTCACGACTCGGAGAGACCTGTTTCAGATCAGTCTTTTCTCTGTCATTAATCGGTACAACTTAATGCCAATTAATGACGCGTCCCGAAAATCGGGATAAACTCCGCGCAAATGACTATTGAATGACAGTTGAATGATCAGATCATTCTTTTCTCCTTAAAATCATAGATGAGTTCCGCCATCGTTCCCATGCCTGTCTTATCGAGAATATTTCTCCGGTGTGTGTTTACGGTATGTACACTCAAAAACAATTTTTTGGCTATTTCTTCGCTGGCGAGGCCCGATTCTATCAGCCGGACAATCTCAAACTCCCGGTCTGACAAAGGATTGCCTGTTGCCAGTAGCTCTTCGTCGGGATATCTGAATTTGGAAAAGTCGTTCCCTACATAGTAGTGATAGCCATGTTTTCTCTTTTTGAAAGAATCAATATTTGTATGAACCTGAAAGAGAAAGACTGTTCTATATAGTTCACTATAAGTAAAGTATAACTGAAACAACAGATCGGGATATTCTCCCTGAGCATTTCGTATTCTTAGATTTATTGACAAGTATGCACTCCCTTTCCGTGCAGCAAAAAGATCATTTGCCAGATTAAACATTTTAGACCTTCCAAGTGTGTGTTTATAAACATCGTCA
The DNA here is from genome assembly GCA_963846335.1 of uncultured Bacteroidales bacterium. GTDB lineage: Bacteria > Bacteroidota > Bacteroidia > Bacteroidales > VadinHA17 > LD21. Next base: position 19,074 of record CAWJVS010000025.1, on the reverse strand, counting down.
GGGTGAGTGGCTTCCATAAAATGATAAGCATCAAGATCTTCCGGTTTAATCCCCATCATCTGTTCACACCTCAGGCTTGCCCATGTGATTTTCGCCTGAATCAGATTGGCCACATGAAAAAATTGATTATTCGCTTCAGTAACTGCCTCAAGTTGTTTCAGAAGAACACTATCCCGATCAATCCCTTTGAACCCGGATGGTAAATAAGTCTCAATGAATCTTAGAAACAGATCATATCCATGATCAGATTTCATATTTCTTTTTAATCTAATTTATGTCAGCGAGGACAAATATATAAAAAATACTCATTATCAAGTATTGCCAGCACTTCCTGACTGGTGTAATTTTACTTTCAGATTCCCCTATAATTAATCTATTGCTGATTTATAAGATCTCAATCATTAATAATAACATTAAATCTGCTGACTATGTCTAACGAATTAAAAAGAACTGCTCCTGATATGAAGGAGATCATTGCCAATGCAAAGAAGGAAGGAAAGCTGAAAACGGTGCCGTTGAACTGGAATGAGGTTTACTACACCAATTGCCCTCTCGTATCTGCAAGTAATGTGGACCAGGAACTTGGCTGGACTAAAGAAGAGTATAAGAAGATCGGTATTCAGTACCTGTATCTGCGCGCCCGTAAAGAGAATGACTGGTATCCTCATTACATTCATAACCTCGATAATATGATCCGGTTTGGCGGATTGTTTCCGCCAGTTCACGTTCATGCCGATATCCGAAGAACTGTTCTGCTGGGTGTAACACATGCCCCACATGAAGGCGGAGCAATGATGGTGCGCTCACGGGACGATATATACCGGATGGCTGAATTAAAAGGTAAGAAGATTGGACTGTCAAGGAGCCAGAATAAAATCAAGACCGACTGGTGGGGAATCCAGGAAGAGCAGGGCATAGAGCTGATGCTTAGAATGAACGGCATGACAAGGAAAGATGTTGAGATTGTTGAATTCCCATACCCGGATGACTGGTACGATAATCCTTCAATGATGGGACCTGAAATGGAAAACCCTTCTGAGTTATGGCTTCGCCGCGATCATAAACACGATCTGGCATTCCGTCCGCTGGAAGTTGCACTTGAAAAAGGTATGATAGATGCGATGTATATACAGAGCGGACCTTTGCAACAGCTTTCCGAAGCAACGGGAAATTTCAAGGCTATTGAAGATCTCTCAAGGTATCCCGACTGGACTCTGCAGGTAGCCAATATACCTGCCGCAATTACCTGCACGGTAGAAATGGCAGAAAAGCATCCTGAGCTTGCCGTGACATTTTTGAAAGGTATGATAAAGGCAGGTCGCTGGGCAAATGAGCATAAACATGCTGCAGCAGCTATACTCGACAAGCAGACCTTCTATCTCGATGTTGAACATACGTATGAAGGTATCAAGCATATAGACATGGTTCCCAACCTCTCACCACAGAACCTCAGGTCGGTTGAGATCGGCAAGGATTTCATGCTGAGCCATGGCTACATTAAAAATGATTTCGATGTTCAGAAATGGGCTGCACCTGAATTCCTCGAAAAGGCAGCCAGAGAATTGCTTGAACTGGAATGGAAGAAGAGAACGACTGCGAAGCTTCCTGATGCGGCTGCACCGCTTGCTTCAGGAGGAAGGATCGGATAATATTATAGGTTAGGTTAGAGGGATTTTTTAGTTTTAGATCCGCGAGCCCATAATTTTATGTGGGCTCTGCGGATTTTTGTTTAGTCCTGTGGCTCAATCACATACTACTTTAAATAAGGATACCCCACACTAATCTACCTTGTTTTGAATTCAGGTTACCTGCGAACTTACTGATTCATTTTAGATTGTTTGTTCTATTATGGGGGATCCCTCTCCGCCTGTCGGCGGATCGGGATGACAGGGTTCTTTATGGTCACTTGGGGAAGAAGCGGCGAGCCGGATTTGAAACTCTATTAATAAACAAAAACCCGTTCCGGATCGCCGCTTCTTCCCCCCTCAAATCAAACTAACAGCGTGTCATCCCGAGTCCCGCACCAGCGGGACGAGGGATCTCCAGCTTTATTCTGCATTCTGATTTATACAGTGCCTGATTCAGGGAGATTCTTCATTCCGGATGCGCTCCCAATGGAATGTCGGTGCCTATTGTTACAGCAACCCCTTCGCTTTCAGATCACGTATCACTTCGTTAATGGATGATTTCCCCGCTTTCTTAATAATATTGGAACGGTGGGTGTTGATTGTCAGCGGACTCCTGAAGAGCTTCCCGGCAATCTCTTTGGTGCTTAATCCCTGCTCAATGAGCTCAATTATTTTGAATTCAGAATGGGAAAAGATACTTCCTTTTGACAGGAGTTCCTCATCGGGGAATCTGAATACTTTAGGATCATTCCCGATGTAATAATGAAATCCTTTATGGATTTTTTCAAATCCTGAAATATCGGTAATTACAAGAATAAGAAATACTGATTCGTATGGAATTTTACTGTAGAAAAGAAAACACTGATAAAGATAATCAGCATATTCATCGGTCCCGGGTATCCTTCCCCTGAAATTGGAAGAAATGATACATGTGCCACTTTTCCGGATATATATCTCCTGAGCTTCGCTTATAAGTTTTGCCCTGGCAAGATGATGCCTTTTCAGATCATCGGGATGTGTGGTTGTAAGAAAGAAACCTGTGCTGACCTTATCCTGGTCAACTCCGAACATGGACTTAACTCCCTTACTTATAAATTTTATATCCAGTTGTATAACATCGGTTATATAAAATAGCTGCCTGTTTTGGTCCATGTAAATTTCAAGTTCCTGTAAAAGGGGGTCATCAGGACTAATTCCGGTGAAGTCACCATCAGAATAAGTTACAAAGAACTTATAGAAGAGGCTGTAATCCTCGTATCTGGCAGTTTTTATCTCCAAAACCTGTAGTTATTTCGGGTGGCAAATTACAAAAAAAATACAGATGAGTAGGTATTGAACCGTGTTTAAACCTGGAATACCTTTGATTACCTAATAATATGTAACTGAATCTGAGCTTAGGACAGATTCTTATCTCACAAATATAAAGACAGCCGGAAATGGAAAACAGGAGAGAGTGCATTGAAAAACTGGCTGTCAGGCTCAAAGAGCTGGAGAGTGAAATCCGGGAACTTGGGGAACTGGCTGACAAGGCAGTCCTGGAGGCCAAGGCTGAATACCGGCAACAAATAGATGATCTATTCCTTAAAAAGGAAGCATTGAAGGAAAAAGTAAACAGCATACAAAACGCAAGCGGAAATGCCTGGGAGGATATGAAAGCAGGATCTGAACTGAGCTGGGAAGCATTTAACGACGCTGTCAAAAAACAATCATAACAATAAGTCAGTCCAAAAAGATAATTATCAGTTAAAAGTTAATAAGAGTAAAAAAATGAAAAAAGATGAATCAGGTATCCCGTACTACACAATTCCGGGACGAAAATTAGATGGCAAGCCATATGAAGGCACCGCTAAAGTAAAAGCCGACAAAGCTCGTATCGACAGGCTGAAAGAACAACTCAGGAGCACACCTGCCGAGGTTGATTTTGAGAGGATCAGGATAATGGAGGAGGTTTACGCGGCCACTCAGGGCGACCAGAATATAATGCGTCGCGCCAAATTCATGGCCACCCTTCTGGAGCGGAAGAAGCTCTACATAGACGAAAACCTCTTCGTGGGCAGCATGGCCGGCACAGTCAACGGCATCTATACGTATCCTGAATGGAACATCGATTGGATGAAGGACGATAATACAGTTGAGAAGTGCACTGATCCGGAGGACAAAAGGGTAAACCAATGGGCTCTCGATTACTGGGAAAAGCGGGCACTGAAGCCACGCACACTGGAGATCTTTGAGAAGAAGTATGGTTTTGATCCACGTCCATCCTATGACTCAGGCTTTGTCGTTAGTTTCTTCGACTGGCCCGGTGGCGGTGGTAACCTGAACTACCCAAGAATATATAACGAAGGACTCTCTGCCATGATAAAGGAGGTCGAGGAAAGACAGGCAGCCCTCGACATGCGTTTACCCAATGCCAGTAAGTTGTACTTCTATGAAGCCAGCCTCATCATAATGAGAGCCATTGTCCGCCTGGCTCATCGCTATGCAGAACTGGCCCGTGAAATGGCAAAAAAGGAGAAGAACGCAACCCGCAAAGCGGAGTTGATAGCGATTGCCGAGACCTGCGAATGGGTGCCCGAGAATCCTGCCCGTAATCTGAGAGAAGCAATACAGGTTCATTTCTTCTGTCACATCTGCGCAGAACTGGAACAGGTCGGCTGCGGTTATTCGGAGGCTTATATGGGACAGAACCTGGAACCTTTCTACCAGCGCGATAAGGCAGCCGGGCTGATAGGTCCGGATGACGCAACATTCATGCTTCAGAACCTTTTTATCAAGCTGAATGAAATCGGCTATTACTTCGGAGAGAAAGTTGCATTGCAGAACTCAGCAGACCTGGGTCAGAGCATCTCGCTCGGAGGCTATACCGAGGATGGCGAAGATGCCACTGCAGAAATGGACTACCTTGTCCTCGATGCCGCCGGCTACCTTCACCTGCCACAGCCTCCGCTGAGCTGTATCTACACAGAGAGGATGAGCGGCAAATTCCTTGAAAAGGTACTTGATGTTATCGGTACCGGTGTGGGCATGCCTCAGTTCGTAAGTGGCGAAGTGATGCTGAAACGCGCCCTTAATCTGTTCGCTGACTCCAAAAAGGGTCTTACCCTGGAGAAAGCCAGGCGCACCTGTATCGGCGCCTGTGTGGGTTCATACATTCCCTATGAAACCGGTCACCCGGTTGAAGGTCAGCCTAATATGGGCAAGGTTATCGAGTTGGTAATGAACGATGGCTTCGATCCACGCACCAAAAAGCAGGTCGGCCCCAAGACAGGGGATCCTGTGAAGTTCAAGACTTTCGAGGACTTGTATACCGCCTTCGAGAAGCAGCTGCTGTTCAATGAGGAGGTTCTCCGCCGGGGAGCATGGATTGCCAGCATGTTGTGTGCTGACTTCCTCCCTGTTCCATGGCGCTCCCTTCTGACCGGAGGTTGCATTGAAACCGGCACGGAGGTCTGGAATGGCGGAGCCAATTACTATACCGTTGCACAGATCGTTGTAGGTGGTATTGATGCTGCCAACTCGCTTATGGCTGTGAAAAATCTTGTCTTTGACGAAAAGAAGATCACCATGGCTGAACTGAAGAAGGCTCTGGACGCCAATTTCAAAGGATACGAGAATGTACGCAAGATGTGCTTTGAAGCGCCCAAGCACGGCAACGATATTCCTGAAGTTAACAATATGACTCACAGGGTTTACGAAAGCATTCTTACGGCATTTAATAATGTTGACGGTGGTGGTAACTACCTCAGCCAGGAGATCAAGTCAACTCCGGATGCCTATACCAAGAGCATCCACAACCTGATGGGAATGGTGACCGGAGCTCTGCCAAACGGTAAATATGCAGGTGTTGCGCTTACCGATGGTAGTCTTTCGGCCATGCCGGGAACCGATGTCAACGGACCCACTGCGTTAGTGATGTCTGCAGCAAAGGCCCAGGATGCCATCAAGTACACGGCAACCCACATGAACATGAAACTTCCTCCGGATCAGCTGAAGACACGTAAAGGACGTGAAAATGTGCTGCGACTTGTCAAAACCCTGTTTGATAACGGTGGCTATCACATCCAGTTCAATGTGCTTGACACCAACATCCTCAGGGACGCACAGAAACACCCGGAAAACTATCGCGACCTTGTTGTTCGCGTAGCCGGTTTCAGTGCGTTCTTCACCAAACTGGCGAAGGGTGTACAGGACGAGGTCATCGAACGTACGTTGCAGAGTTTCGAGAAGTAATATAGTTTTGAAAAACAGAGCTTAGGCATGGCGGTTGCCATGCCTTACTTTTTCCATCTCCAAGGGGCTTCAATATTACAAACCACCTTTAGGGGAAGGGGGTAAAAAAGCAAAAGAAAAATAAAATTATATGAGTAAAGATACAGGACAAAAGCGTGTTGCCATCATGGTAGGCGCCGGATATATTCCCGGAATTAATGCTGTTGTTGCAGGTGCTGCTCTTGCTGCCGGCAAATTGGGATGGGAACTACTGGGAATACGAGATGGGTTTGAAGGAATTCTTCATCCTGAAAAATATCCCGAGGGGGGATTATTTGCAATCGACCCGAAGAAATTGAATTTAGATCCGAACACAAGCAGTGTACTTGGCCAGTCGGCCCGAATCGATCCTTTTAATGTCCGCACCATCAACAAGGATGAAATGGTGGAAGAAGTGGACATGTCGGATGAGCTGCTTAAAAAAATAAAAGCAGAAAACATAGATGCAGTCATTTCAATAGTTGGCGAAAGGGGTCTTAGTATTCTTTACCAGCTTCAGTAAAAAAGGACTTAATACAATTGGCGTTCCCCGCTCCATCGAAAATGAAATTGCCTCAACTTCGGTGTCATTCGGTTTTAATACTGCCCTCACTTTTACAATTGAGATGCTTGATCGTGCGCGTTTAGCAGCCAGGGCAGCCCATAAAATTGCAGTTGTTGAGGTACAGGGCGGCGAAGCCGGATGGATTGCCCTGCAGGCCGGCATTGCTGTTGCTGCCGATGTGGTAATGATACCCGAAATTCCGGTGGATCTTAAAAATGTGGCCGCTCACTTAAAGAAATAACATGTCAGGCAAAAAATCCTGGGGATTGGTAGTCGTGGCACAAGGTGCAAAAATTGTCAATCAGCCTAAGAATGAAGAACCGGTATCGTCACTAAAGGCATCTTTATCGCCTTTGGCAACCAGTGATTCCAACAGTGAATATGTTATCCGGAAATCAGGCCAGGCAGCTCAGGCTGTGGCTGAAGGCTTACAACTGCGAATAGCTGAAGAAACTTTTCCAATGGTAATCGGCCCATGGGTAAGAGGTGGTGCTCCATCGGCAGTCGATCGCCAGTTGGGAGTGGCTTATGGTGCAGGAGCGATTCAGGCTCTTGAAGCTGGCAGTAAAGGAGTCATGGTGTCATTTGTACCACCAGATATTAAATTCATCCCGCTTGCTGAAGCTATTAACAAGGTAAGAACAGTACCCCCTGAAAGCATGTTTTTTCAGGTCGCAGATTCACTTGGTATTTACTTCGGAAAATAAGGAGGATGATTATGACAACTCAAACAATAAATATATTGGACATAAAAGGCAGGGTACTGAATATCCAGAGGTATTGCAGCCATGATGGACCGGGAATCCGGACAAATGTTTTTATCAAAGGTTGTTCCCTTCGTTGCAAATGGTGTGGCAATCCTGAAAGTATCAGGCTGAAACCTGAAGTTTCGTACGATCCGAAAAAATGCGCAGGGAAGAAGTGCAGTATATGCCTGAAGGCGCCTTTCCCCGAAGGTAGTTTTTATTTTGTGGAGGGAGACGATTCACAGGTAAAAGTCAACTGGCAGCTGGCTGCTGGTGTTACTGAGGAAATGGCCTCGCTTTGCCCGACAGGTGCCCTCGAAATGTTTGGCAAAACAATGACTGTAGCCGAAGTAATGGAACAGGTAGAGAAAGACTCCTCCATCTATCGCAGTACCGGAGGCGGGATGACCATCAGCGGCGGCGAAGTGATGCTTCAGCCCGACTTTGCTGCGGCTTTGTTACAGGAAGCTCACAACAGGGGTTTTAACACTGCTGTCGAAACCGCTTGCAATGCACCCTGGGCTAATCTGGAGAAAGTGCTTCCACATGTTGATACCATGTTGCACGATATAAAACTGATGAATTCGGAAAGGCACAAAAAGTGGACTGGCGTTGGCAACGAACGAATTCTGGCAAACTTTAAAAAAGCATACGAGACATTTCCAAACATTGATTTTATTGCCCGCACACCACTAATTCCGGGGGTTAATTGCGATGATGAACATATTCTGGGTGTACTGGAATTCATTAAACCACACAAAAACGTTATTGATTATGAGCTTTTGCCATATCACCGTTTTGGCCTTGGCAAATATGAATCTCTCGGTGTTGTTTATGAACTGGATGATTACAAAACACCTGCAGATGATGTAGTTAAGCGCTATCAGGCTATGATTGATAAGGCATTTGGACGCGAGACTCAGGAGAAGTAAATAATTTAAGACAATGAGTGCCCAGGATATTTTTGGAATTGTTGCTATACTTTACTGTGTTGCGAATCTGGGGTCGATGGGGTTGGAACTTAACCTGACGGAAACCATGAAAGCCTTACGCAGCCCGCGTCTTGTAATCTTAACCCTTATATGGAGCTGGATTATCGGGCCCTTACTGGCTGTTTTAATCATTAAAATACTGCCTTTGTCCGAAGCGCATGGAGCCGGCTTGCTTCTTTTCAGCCTGGCGCCCACGGCTCCCATGTTACCCATTTTAATCAGAAAAGCTAAGGCAGATATGGACATCTCCGCTGCCATGATGCCATTGGCAGTTGTGGGAACTGTTATTCTGATGCCGTTAATGGCTCCTGTGTTAATTCCGGGTGTATCGGTAAGCAGTTTGGCATTGGCCAAACAACTTGTTCTGACTGTACTTTTACCATTGGTAGCCGGCGTTCTGATTATGGTATATGCAAAAAAAGCCGGTACGGCTGTTTTCCCTTATGTAAAAAAACTGGCAGGCCTTACAACGTTGCTTTTACTGGGATTTACCATGGCAATGTATTGGCGGGAACTCCTTCATGCGCTCGGTAGCTTTGCGGTGGCTGCTCAGGTTTTGTTTGTGGTGATAATTGCGTTTGCAGCTTATTTACTTGGCTTTGGCATGAATCAGGCACAACGCAGTGCTGTGGCGCTTGGTATCTGCTCACGTAACGGGGGTGCCATGTTCGTGGCTTTTGCAGCTTTTCCGGTCCAGGATCCAAATGTGCTGGTGATGATTTTGCTGGCAGTTCCGGTTCCGGTTCTTGTGTGGTTATTATTATCCCGCTATTTTGCCTCAAGGGCCGATAAGACTCTTGAAACTGTGTAATTTGAAAATGAGACAATTTGAAAATGAGACAATTTGAAAATGAGACAATTTGACAATTTGAAAATGGGAAAAAACAGTTTAGTACACCTAATTTTACTCATTTTTTTTGCTCCTAATACCTTGCTGGCGCAGGATGAACAAAAGCCGGCAGCAGATGATGCTGCAGCTATTGCCAAGAAACTGGCAAATCCTATCGGGGCACTCATCAGTTTGCCATTTCAGAATAATATGGATATTGGGATCGGTGATTACAATGGATCGCGAAATACACTGAACATTCAGCCGATTGTTCCCTTCAGCCTGAATGCAAAATACAGCCTTATTACGCGATATATTGTGCCTGTAATCGCACAATACGACATTACAGGTGAAGGCACACAGCAAACCGGAATTTCTGATGCCCTTGTAAGCGGATGGATATCAAACGCTGTAGTAAAAAATGGATTTGTATGGGGTGTGGGGGCTGCATTTTTAATTCCTACTGCTACAGATGATTACCTGGGAACCAAAAAATTGGAGTTGGCCCAACAGTAATTGTTCTGCAACAAAAGAACGGCTGGACATTCGGTAGCCTTGGCAAATCAAATCTGGTCGGTTGCAGGTGATGCTGACAGAAGTGATGTTAACCAGATGTACATACAACCCTTTATTACCCACAACTGGAAAAGCGGTTCTGGACTTACGGTTAATTCTGAAACAACACTCAACTGGGAAGCAAATGCCACCAATGCCTATATTAATATTATGGCGGGCGGGCTTACTAAATTCGGCAAGCAGTTAGTTCAGCTTCAGGTTGGGCCGCGCATACAGGTTGCCGCCCCCGAAGGTGCCGGATCACCCTTTGGTGTCAGGACGGCCCTGATCTTTGTATTTCCGAAGAAATAATGGAAGATTGATTCCGGGTTGTACATGCGAATTAATAATACAAAGAATAAGCATCCCGGATATGACCCTAAACTGCTACAAGATTTCCGACGGACCAAAACTGACTCCATGTGAATACAGCTTTGCCATGGTTTGACCAGAAAAAACTGCTTGGAAAAATACCCACCAGTAAGTATTTCGCAATCCTCGGAAAGAGCGTAATTTTATTTGTCGGATACTCTGAATCATAACAAGAATGTTTTAAAAAAAACTATTCACATAAATATTAATCTAAAATTTAAAAAATCATGAAAAAGTACATCTTACTTGTTGCTGCATCGCTAATGGCTTCATTTACTTACGCACAATCGAATAAAGAAGAGGTTGACCTTATGCAGGCTGCATTCGGTATGGATAAAAAAGCTGCTGTTGCTGAATTTGTTACTCCTCGCAGCGTCACAGAAAGATGCATTCTGGAAGCTGTACGATGAATATGAAACACAAAGAAAAGAACTTGGTAAACAGAGAATTACTCTATTGGAGCAATATGCAAACCAGTACAAAACCCTGACAAGTGAACAGGCAGACGCATGGACAAAGAAGGTTATGGATCTCCAGAAAAAAACTGATGCCCTTATAGCAACTTATTATGGTAAGGTAAAAGGAGTGTCTGATGCTATTGTTGCAACCCAGTTCTATCAGATTGAGAACTATATCCTGGCAGTAATACGGGCACAAATTCTTGATGAGATTCCATTTGTTGAGAAACATTGAGCTTGAATCAGGAACTCATTTACCACGGAGTTACACTGAGTAACACTGAGTAAGACACGGAGTGCCTCTACCGTAAATAAAAACTCCGTGCAACTCCGTGCAAACTCCGCGTAACTCCGTGGTTAAGAAGTACTTCAAAGGTTATTAAATTTTATTAAAATACTCAAACGAAATATAAAGTACTATGAAAGTAATTATTGTTGGCGGAGTAGCCGGAGGAGCATCGTGTGCAGCACGGCTCCGCAGGCTTGATGAAAAAATCGAGATCCTGATGGTCGAACGCGGACCGTTCGTATCATATGCAAACTGCGGATTACCTTACTATGTAGGCGGGGCTATCGACGAAGAATCAAAGCTTCTCGTCGCCACGGAACAGATGTTCAAGGTGATATTCAACATGGACTGCCGGACAAATTGTGAGGTGGTGGGTATCTCTGCAAAGGAGAAGACGGTTAAGCTGAAGAATCATCTTACCGGCGAAGTCACAACAGAAAAATATGACAAACTTGTTCTTTCTCCGGGTGCAGCACCTGTAAGACCTCCCCTTCCGGGGCTCGATCTTCCTGGTATATTTTCAGTAAGAACAGTTGCAGACTCAAAAAACATTAAAGAGTGGCTCGACAGGGATACTGACAATTCTGTAGGAAATTCATTCACAGGCGTTGACAAGGTTTCAAGACCAAAGAAAGCAGTTGTCATAGGTGGCGGCTTCATCGGACTGGAAATGGCCGAAAACTTTGTTGAAAGAGCCCTGAATGTCACACTTATTGAGAAACTCGACCAGGTAATGCCACCGCTCGATCCGGAAATGGCAAGAGTTGTTAAAAGATATATGAAGAAACACGGGATAACCGTGAAGACAGGTGACGGTGTGGCAGGCTTCCGCAAAGGGGAGAAAGGAGGACTGGAAGTTCTTACTGAAAAAGGGAAGGTTTATGAGGCTGACATAGTTGTCATGTCCATAGGAGTTAAACCTGAGCTTGAACTTGCAAAAATGGCAGGGATCAAAGTCGGAGAACTTGGAGGTATAAGGGTAAATGAACACATGATCACTTCCGATCCCGATATTCTGGCTGTTGGTGATGCAGTTGAGGTGAAGGATTTCGTTACAGGGCAGTGGACTCTGATACCGCTGGCAGGACCTGCAAACAGGCAGGGACGTATTGCAGCCGATGTGATAGCCGGACGCAAATCGAAGTTCCGCGGAACACAGGGAACATCAATATGCAAACTGTTCGACGCTGCCATAGCACAGACAGGTGTAAGCGAGAAGACTCTCAAAAAGCTAGGGGATACCGATTACGAGAAAGTGTACCTGTTTCCCAACTCACATGCGGGATATTACCCGGGAGCAAAGATGCTCATCATAAAATTGATCTTCCGCAAGTCGGATGGCAAAGTGCTTGGAGCGCAGGTTCTCGGAGAAGACGGAGTTACAAAGCGTATCGATTCATTTGCAATGGCAATTCAGATGGGTTGTACAATTTATGATCTCGAGGAATCCGAACTCTGCTATGCTCCTCCGTTCGGAAGCGCAAAAGATCCGGTAAACTTCGCAGGGATGATCGCTGCAAACATCCTGAGGGGCGACATGCCGGTTGTTCACTGGGACACTCTGGGTGACAGCTTCCTTCTGGATGTGCGCAATCCGCAGGAAGTGGAAGCAGATCCTGTTCCCGGAGCTGTAAATATACCTCTTCCGCAGCTGCGCTCCCGCCTGGCAGAACTGCCAAAGGACAAACAGATAGCATCATTCTGCAGATCTGCACAACGCTCTTATTATGCAACACGTATTCTGATGCAGAACGGATTTAAAGCAGTGAATATCTCCGGAAGTATGCTGGCCCGTTCTATAGCAGGTAATAATTTAAAAAATAGTTAATTATGAACGAATTTTTACAGTTTTGTCAGTCTATATTTAACCCACTGGTAATAGTCTTCACCGTTGCCAACCTCCTCAGCATGGGGCTTCAGGTGAATCTGGGAAAAATGATCAAAATAGTCGGAAATCCGAAGTTTCTGGGACTTACATTCGGATTAGGCTGGGTGATAGGTCCAGCTATCGCATATCTGATTACATTGATTACTTCCCCTTGATAATACATACATAATAGTGTTGTTCATAGGTAGTCTGGCTCCGTGTGCACCATTCCTCCCGCCGCTTCTTCCCAAGGCGCATGGAGATGTAATATTTGCCGGAGCTTTCATACCTGTAGCAGCAATAGGCACATCCCTTTTAATGCCCTTATTTGCACCTTTTCTTGTTAAGGGGATAGAATTGAGTGTAATGTCGCTTCTGAAACCACTCTTTATTACTGTGCTGTTGCCATTGCTTATTGGAGCTTTAATCAAGACTTTCGCCGAAAAAGTGGCCGATAAGATCTTCAATCCTGTTAAGAAGCTGGCAGGTCTGACTACATTATTGACAGTCATCTTCTGCTTAATGCTGTATTACAAACAGATGTGGGCTACTGCCGGCAGCATGGCAATGCTTTCACTGACAATTTTTATGGTTGTAATGGGACTGATCTCCTTTTATTCGGGATTTGGTCTTAACCGTGGCGAGAAAATTGTCATGTCCCTTGGAATGGGCACACGGAATATAGCTGCGGTTCTGATAGGAGTGCTTACCATTGCTGATGTGACACCAAATATGGTGGCAATGGTTATCATATGGACTCTCTGGTCCTTTATTCTCAGTCTGATTATTGCCCCCATTATGGGCAAAAAGGATAGAAAGTTGCCGCTGCAGTATAAATTAACAAAACACCAGGATTAATGGAATCAACCGGAAATGACTCTGGAAAGAAGAAAGTGACATTTGCAAGTGTGATTAAAGGCTACTTACCAATTCTTGAATGGGGGGCAAAATATAACGGCAAAGACTTTTTCGAATGACTGATCGTTGCACTGATTGTGACGATGATGCTTATCCCCCAGTCGCTGGCATATGCAATTCTGGCCGGCCTGCCTGCCGAAATCGGTCTTTATGCATCAATGGCTCCGCTTATTCTGTATGCTATTTTCGGTACTTCACGGGCTCTTGCCGTAGGACCGGTTGCAGTTGCCAGCCTTATGACAGCTGCTGCTGCAGGGAAACTGGCATCGCAGGGCACTCCTGAATACCTTGGTGCTGCAGTTGCTCTTGCAATGGTTTCAGGTCTACTGCTTCTTGCAATGGGCTTCCTTAAACTTGGATTCCTGGCTAATTTTTTAAGTCATCCGGTAATAGCCGGCTTTATTACTGCATCAGGCATTCAGATAGCTGCAGGTCAGCTTGGACCTGTTCTTGGAATTCATGCCGAAGGAGAGACTTTCCTCGATATTGCAATCTCGCTATGGCACAGCATCACCTCAACACATCTTGCAACTGCTGCAATAGGGATAGGTTCACTCCTGTTTCTCTTCTGGGTGCGAAAAGGACTTAAGCCTTTGCTGGTTAAGGCCGGCATGGGAGCAAAAGGTTGCCGATATAATGGTAAAGATCGGACCGGTGATTGCAATAATCTTAACGATTGTCATTACTGCAGGTATGGGACTGGACGAAAAAGGGGTAAAAATCGTTGGTAAAGTCCCGGGTGGATTGCCGAAAGTAGCGATTGCCTCCTCTTGATTTTGCATTATGGATGAAGATCCTTGTTCCGGCCCTGCTTATCTCAATTGTCGGGTATGTGGAATCAATTTCAGTGGCCCTTACCCTGGCTGCCAAGAAACGACAGCGTGTCGATCCCGACCAGGAGCTTATTGCCCTCGGTGCTTCAAATATTGGCTCTGCGATATCAGGCGGATTTCCTGTAACAGGTGGTTTTGCACGTTCAGTTGTAAATTTTGAAGCCGGAGCAGAAACACCGGCTGCCGGAGCATTTACTGCTGTAGGTATTGCACTGGCAACACTTTTCCTTACTCCGCTTCTGTTCTTTCTTCCCAAAGCCACTCTTGCAGCAACAATAATTGTTGCCGTTATGTCGCTCGTCAGTTTCACGGACTGAAACATACCTGGTCATTCTCCAAAACCGACTTTGCTGCAATGCTGGCAACAATACTTGTCACACTGGCCGAAGGAGTTGAGGCGGGTCTTATTGCAGGGGTTGCACTTGGAATAATACTGCACCTGTACAGTACTTCAAGACCGCATGTTGCTGTTGTCGGACAGATCCCGGGTACAACACATTTCAGGAACGTAAAACGTCATGAAGTCATCACTGATCCTGAAATTCTCTCGCTCAGGGTTGATGAAAGTCTCTATTTCCCGAATGCAAGGTTCCTCGAGGACCTTATTAATGATTCTGTTGCAGCAAATCCTGCGGTCAAGCATGTCATCATCGAATGTCCTGCCGTTAATACAATTGACTTTTCTGCCCTCGAAAGCCTTGAAGCAATAAACCTGCGACTTAAGGATTCAGGAATAAAACTGCACCTGTCTGAAGTGAAGGGACCCGTTATGGACCGGCTGAAGTGTTCACACCTGCCGGGACATCTGACCGGGAAAATACATCTTACTCATATTGATGCTGTGTCAGCCATCAGAGAGGAGATTTTACAGAAATCGTCCTGAAATTACAAAAACATGGCGGATTATACTTTTGCACACAATACAAGTACGAAGAATCTTGAATGAATTTGCCGAATATATTATTGCAACTGATTCGTTCGGTAGAAATCTGAACGGAAGCAAGTTATATAAACTTATGCTTCCGGCAGACATGCCGGAAGCTGACTTCTGGTCTGTGATAGTATATGACAACCAGACTCATTTAATTATTAAGACAGATCAGCCATGGCCGTCAGTTCACAGCAATTGCAAGCACCTCATTGTGAACCCGGATGGTGCAGTCGATATCTTGTTTGGCCCTGATCCGCCAGCCGGAAATGAAACTAATTGGATAAAAACAATCCCCCGTAAAGGATGGCATGCAGTGATACGTATTTATAAGGTGAAGGAATCTGATTTCTCAGGATGGAAGCCGGGGGAAATCATCCTGATATAAATCTTAACTTTAAAAGGAACTCTGATCATGACCTTAAACTGCTACCAGATTTCTGACGGACCACAATTAATTTTCTGTGAATACAAATTTGCAATCGACTCTATCAGGTCAAAGAGCGCAAGAATCTGGATCGACATACTGGACGCTGAAAATACAGATCTTGAAGAGAAGCTGGACGAATTAAATGTTCATGGACTGATCAGACACTTTTGTGTCGAATCACGCGATCATCCCGGTTTCTATCCGCTGACCCCGGTTGCACTCATTGTTATACCGGTCCAGATGGAGACCCAGGATTCAAATACAATGGAGTACCTGGCCATCCTCTTCAATAATGAATTTATGCTTTCCATTCGGAACAGTAAAATGGCCCGCTTCCGTAATAAACTTTCTTTCAGTGATTCGTCTGATCTTCTTCCGGACGATACTATAGCCGGACTGATCTCTGCACTTATGATGGGGCTTTCTCTTGATTGTCTCCGGAGAGTCGCCAGGCTGAGCGAAACGATCAGAAAAATTGAAGATCGGATGGAACAATTTCCTGATTCGGTTGAAATTGAAGAAATATCAGCCAAACGCTCTGAATTACTGGCGCTTGAATCAATTGTCCAGGGACAGTTACCAATAATGGAGACGATCATCACCTCCGAAAGGCCCTCAAAAAGTCCGGAGACCACACTTGAATATCTGAGATGGACAGGGGCAAATCTCAGATCAGCCGACAGAACATTGGAGTGGCTGGAACGCCGTATCGATGTAATGCGTTCTCTTATCGATATGTATGCACAGGAAAGGACGAATCGCAGACTGGGAAGACTCACTGTACTTTCTGCGATCTTTATGCCGATAACTTTTCTTGTAGGGATATGGGGTATGAATTTTGAATCCATGCCCCTGCTTTCATTGAAGTACGGTTCCTATATAGCCGTGGGGATAATGATTATTATAGCCGGAACAATGTATGTGTATTTTAAAAGTAAAGGATGGTTCGGTTGATAAAGACAAAAGACAAAAGACAAAAGACAAAAGACAAAAGACAAAAGGAAAAAGACAAAAGGGAAAAGACAAAAGCGTGGAGCGCAGAGAGGACAAATCTGCGAAAACCTGCCTACCGGCAGGCAGGTCTGCGCGATCTGCGGAAAAAATAATTTAAAATAAAAATGAAATGAGTGCAGAAAGATCAAGACTGGAAGAGTGCCGTAAGCAGTCACACCCCTGGAAAAAATGGGGCCCCTATCTTAGTGAACGTCAGTGGGGAACTGTCCGCGAAGACTATAGCGAGAACGGAGACGCATGGAGATATTTTCCTCACGAACATGCCCGCTCGCGGGCATATAAATGGGGGGAAGATGGTCTTGCAGGCATCTCTGATGACAAACAGCTGCTCTGCTTTGCAGTCGGACTCTGGAACGGCAGGGATCCGATATTGAAGGAAAGGCTGTTCGGCCTGACCAACAGCGAGGGTAACCATGGTGAGGATGTAAAGGAATACTACTTCTATCTCGATTCCACCCCTACCCACTCATACATGAAATACCTGTATAAGTACCCTCATAATGCCTATCCCTACAATGACATTATCACTACTAACCGGTTTCGCAGTAAAAATGAACCTGAATATGAGTTACTCGATACCGGCATTTTTAATGACAATCGATATTTTGATGTATTCGTGGAATATGCCAAGGCAGAACCTGAAGACATTCTTATCCGGATAACCGTTTTCAACCGTGGACCTGAGACAGCCTCATTAAATGTTTTACCCACTCTCTGGTTCCGCAATACCTGGCATGACACTATCTATAATGATGTCCCTTTGCTGAAAAAAGCCGGCCTCAATAAGACATCAGGAGGTATTTCAGCTTCGCATCCGGATCTGGGTGAATGGATGTTTACCGCCTTGGGTGCAAAAGACCTCCTCTTCACAAACAATGAAACCAATGAGGAACTGATCTGGGGTATTCCAAACTTTACCCCCTATGTCAAGGATGGTATCAATAATTATCTGGTTAAAGGCAATAAAGATGCCGTGAATCCTGAAATGTCAGGGACTAAAGCAGCCGCTCATTATATTCTTGATATTAAAGGTGGTAAATCCGTAACTCTTAACTTGCGTCTGACAAAAACAGCTCCCGGAAATGCCAGATCTTTAAAGGGGAAGTCACCCGTGTCTGCAGGGGAAGATTTTGAAAGCATATTCAATTCCCGTCTTAAGGAAGCTGATGAGTTCTATTCCACAATAATTCCTGCATCGCTGGGGGCCGATGAATCAAACGTGATGCGCCAGGCGCTGGCAGGGATGTTATGGTCAAAGCAATTTTTCAACTATGATGTTAACAAGTGGCTGAAGCAACATGGTGTGGATCCATCCAAATCAGGGCAGAGGAATGTTCGTAACGACCGGTGGCACCACATGAACAATTCAGACATCATATCCATGCCTGACAAATGGGAATATCCCTGGTACGCTGCATGGGACCTTGCCTTTCATGTTATAGCCCTTAACCTTGTTGACGAGGAGTTTGGAAAGGGCCAGCTGGAATTGATGCTGCGGGCAGACTACCAGCATCCCAACGGTCAGATACCTGCTTATGAATGGAATTTTGGCGACGTCAACCCGCCCGTGCATGCATGGTCAACAATATTCACCTTTTTCCTTGAAAAGTCAAACACGGGCAAAGGTGATTTGGAATGGCTTGAACGCTCTTTCCACAAACTGATGCTAAATTTCAGCTGGTGGGTCAACAGGAAGGACCGGGCAGGAAATAATGCCTTTGAAGGTGGCTTTCTGGGACTCGATAATATCGGTGTGTTCGACCGGAGTTCCGCACTGCCCACCGGAGGATACCTCGAACAGGCTGACGGCACAGCCTGGATGGCGCTATTCTGCCAGAACATGATGGAAATCAGCATACAGCTGGCATTGGTCAATCCGGCGTATGTTGATATAACAATGAAACTATATGAACATTTCCTGTGGATCTCATCTTCCATGATACGTGCCGACAAGGATGGAGGGATGTGGGATGAGGAAGATGGATTTTTCTACGATGTACTCTGTCTCCCCGATGGCGGGAACCAGAGGCTGAAGGTACGTTCTATGGTTGGATTGCTTCCCTTATGCGCAGTCACTGTTTATAACAGGGAAATGGCAGAAAGATTTCCGCAGGTTCCCCTGATGATATCAAAATTTCTGTCTCCCAAACCCGAGTTAACAGCTTTTATTCATGATCCGGGCAAACCTGGTCAGAATGGCAGGTTACTGGCATCGGTTCTGAATGAGACAAATTTACGCAGGGTTCTGACTGTGATGCTCGACGAGAATGAATTTCTGAGTTCCTACGGTATAAGGGCTCTTTCGAGGATACATGGTGAACATCCTTATATACTTAATATCAGAGGTAATGAATATAATGTCTCCTATCTTCCGGGCGATTCCGACAGCGGAATGTTCGGAG